>NZ_LN851178.1 GCF_001243895.1 Bacillus testis
ATTTTCACATATCTTCAAGGAACTTCCATCTTGTTGGAGGAAGTTTATTTGTCATGCCTTATTTTCAGTATAGCATGCTTACATTATATTTTTGAGTGAAATGATTGACAAACTATTAGCTGGTTTAGTTTAAGTACAATACTTCACAATACTTAGGTTTTCATTTGCGAGAACTAAATATTAATATGCCTAAAGATAGTCCTATTGCAATAGAAAAAGAAGTTAATACTTCAAAATTAGATTTAAGGAGCTTATTACTAACTAAACCAATAAGAAAAAAGATTAAAAAATTCTTTAAAAACTGATTAATGTATTTTTTCACACAATAAAACCCCTTTTTTTGTCCTTTGTAACTCTCTCTATATTTATCGATACTAACAATAATGAAAATGAAACAATAAATATATAAATAGTAATTTTCACCAAGAATTTCTCCATTTCTATCCCTTGTATTATTTTACCACGAAAGTTAGAAGCTTTCTTTCACTAAACTGCCACGTTAGCCGCATAAGAAAAAACTATCTAAATGACAGCTCTGATTTTCTGCTATGTAACTTTAGGTTAATTGAAAAAGACTGCTTATTAGCAGTCAGTTATGTTTACATTTAAAAAGACCACATCTCATCTTCTGAAATCCATTTTTTATTAATTAAGTCATATGATTTATATTCATCGTGAAAAGAGAAATAGGATGGTAATCCAGATTCTTGACCGTTGTTTGCTGTTATCCAACAATCCTCAAACCAGTCTTTTATTACTTCCTGTTCTTTAGGAACAATCGTTTCTGCATTTTCCTCATAAAATGTAGAAAAAAGATTCATTTGATTATCTGATATCTGATAATATTTAATATTATCAATTATATTCATACTACCAGAAAATAAATTAGAATCATTACCTTCATAAAAAACTTCATTAGCTTCTTTATCCATCGAGAACATAACGATTGATAAGGTATAGTGTGTCGGATCAACAAAAGTTGAAAAATCTAACAGTTCTACTTCAGAATAAAAAGTTAGGTTATCTATTTCCTTTAATTTATCAATTAGATTTTTAGAATTCAATTCAAGGACATCCTCTATATCTTGTAGATAGGCATCAATCGTAAACATATTTTTCTCCTTATAATCGTCTGTTTTAGTTTCTTCTAAACTTTCTTCTTTAATGTTACTATTTGATTCTTGACAACCACTCAACAATAGTAAAAAAAGAAAAAGGTATAGCATCTTTCTCATTCATCCAACCCCATACTCTAAGTATTTTTACCTTTTAACTCAATAGTATCAATTTAAAAGTGTGCCATTTAAGTTAATTGTATTTATTTTCTAATTATTATATCACTAACTCTTCAACTGTTCATCTTCCACTAACCTGCCACGTTAGTTGAGTAAGACAAGATAAAACAACAATCGTTACGAACCAGTATCATAACAAAAAAGACCGAACATATTTTATATGTATAATATGTTCGGTCTTTTTATTTACATAGGTTTGAGAGTTGTCACCCTTAGATAA
>NZ_LN851179.1 GCF_001243895.1 Bacillus testis
CAAACAGAAAGAAGTGTCCTTATGTTTAAAGATTATAACATGAATCAATTAATTTTGCCTTTAGATTTAGAAGTCAGATTACAAAAGAATGATATCGCCTTCCATGTACACCACTTAGTTGAAAGTATTCCTCATGAAGCGTTTGAACCATTTCTGCGGAATGAGGGTTGTCCTGCCTATCATCCACGCATGATGTTGAAAATTATCCTATGTGCCTATACACAATCTGTCTTTTCAGGTCGGAAAATAGAAGCCCTTTTAAAGGACAGTATTCGTATGATGTGGCTGGCGCAAGGATATGAACCAAGCTACCGCACCATCAACCGTTTCCGTGTTCAACCTGAAGTAAAAGAATTAATCCGCCAATGTTTCGTTCAATTCCGTTGCCAGCTCGTCCAAGAAAAAATCATTGATCAAGAAGCCATCTTTATTGATGGAACGAAGATTGAAGCGAATGCGAATAAGTTTACGTTTGTTTGGAAGAAATCCATCGAGAAGTATCATCAGGGATTAATCGAAAAATCAAATCATCTATATAAAGAGCTGCTTAAAAATGAAATCATGCCTCAAATTGTACAGGAAAGTGAAGAAGAGTTAACGTTGGAAGAGCTCACTCAAATCGTTGAAAAAGTAGATGAAGTGATTTCTGAGTACGATCAAAAAATAGAGGCATCAACGAATGGAGCCGAGCGAAAAGCGTTGAGAAGTGAACGGAAATTCCCAAAACAAGCACGAAAACAATTAATGGACCATATCCAACGAAAACAGAGATATCAAAAAGACTTTGAAATATTCGGCACACGAAATAGTTATTCAAAGACAGATCCCGACGCGACCTTTATGCGTATGAAAGATGATTATATGAAAAATGGTCAATTGAAAGCCGGTTATAATGTACAAGTGGCAACAGAAGGACAATACGCGCTTGCCTACAGCCTCTTTTCGAATCCAACTGATACCCGTACATTAATCCCGTTCTTAGACCAAATTGAACAACATTATTTTGAGTTGCCAAAGCACATCGTCGCAGATGCAGGATATGGAAGTGAACAGAATTATGATGATATCCTTTCAAATCGTAAACGAGAAGCGTTAATTACCTATGGAATGTACGTGAAAGAGCAAAAGAAGAAATATAAACAAAACCCATTCAATACAGCGAATTGGCAGTATGACAAAGAAAAGGATGTATACACGTGTCCCAACCAACAACAACTTGTCTTTAAAAATTATTCAGTAC
>NZ_LN851180.1 GCF_001243895.1 Bacillus testis
ATGTTCCGCACGCAGGTCCACCCTTGGGAGAGAGAACAATACATGACCATGTATTGATAGAGGGAACCCTTGATACCATTGGTATTGAGGGTTTTTTATTTTTGGGGGTTTTTTATAAATTTGCTGGTGATATGTTTCGCACCCACATTACACCCACTTTTAATTCAAAATACCCTTAGTGTATTCCTCGAATTTATCAATTCTCTCTTCCTCAATTTTATCGGATATATGAGAATAAACATCGGCGGTAATTTGCATGCTTCCGTGCCCAAGTCGGGTTTGTATATATTTCATGTCAGCGCCGGCCTCTAACTGCAATACTGCGTGGGTATGCCGCAAAGAGTGTATAGGTATTTGTGGCAAATTACACCGTTTTAATATTCTGCTGAATGAATTAAATAAAGTAGACTTAGGCATGTAGTTTCCGTCATTTCTACAGAGCACAAGATTTAAATCATGGTGATACGCACTGTTTAATGCAATCTTATTTTGGTTTTGATACTTTTTATGGAACAGCAAATCGTTTGCGAGTGACTGGCTGATCGTAATGGTTCTGGATGAATTGTATGTCTTTGGATCCCCAAACATTTCTTCTTCTTTTTTGAAGCTGAAATCGAATGTTTTATTCACTGTTATCTTTCTTTCTTTTAAATCAACATCGGTCCACTGCAAAGCTGCTGCTTCACCTTTTCGTAACCCGGTCTCAATAAGCACCTTGAAAAATATCCAATGGATATATCCATATTTGTAGGCTTCAGTGAGAAACAGGGGAATATCCTTGGAATCGATATATTTAAGGTTATCAGTCTTTGTTTTTCCTTTAATTGTAACTCCTTCGCAGGGGTTTTTTTCAATTTTATTTAGTATCCGGGCTTTATCGTAAACGCTATACATTGTACCATGAATGATTTCGACAGTACGTTTACTGTAGCCTTTTTCAGTTAGTGAATTGAGAAATTGTTGATACATTATTGGCTTTAGGCTATTAAGCTGTAAATTTTTAAAGTAGGGGATTATATGATTGTGAATATTCCTCGAATGTATTTCGTATGTGTTTTTTCGTATAGTCCCTTTCTTGTATTCTTCCAGCCAAACAATCAAGAAATCTCTTAATTTAATAGGAGCTATTTCCAAACCCTCGGCAATCCTTTTTTCCTCTTCGGCTGCTGCAAGTTGAGCTTCTTTCTTTGTTTTGAAGCCTCGCTTTGATTTTTCTTTAAATTTTTCCGTAAAGGGATCTCTTACTTTAATTCTGTATTCCCAACTAGTAGTCCCATTTTTATTTTTAAATTTTCTTATACTAGCCATAATATTTTCTCCTTTTATTACTGTTATGAATAGGAACGTTTGTTCTTTCATGATACAATAAAAAACATAATAATACAAAATATACTAAACAATACCAAATTGGGTATATAAAGGTATGTTAAAATGTTTTAAAAGTTAAAGTAAACAATGACTTTTTGGTGGTGAGCAGACATTAAACGTCTACTCCTTAGCCTACTCCTTGATCTCATACAAATCTTCCATTGCGCAATTCAATGCTTTGGAAACGTTTAACGCAGTCTCATAAGACATTATCTGTGCATTGTTCGCATATAAAGAAATGGATTGTTTTGTCTTTCCTATGCGATTTGCTAAATCCTGTTGAGTCATGCCGTTAATTGTTAAATGGTATCGGAGTAGGCACTTACCGACTTTGTAAGCCACCGTTACCATTCCTTTAGGAGTTGATGTAAATGAGCAAAGTAGAAATTGACATCTCCGAAATTATTTTATTACTACTAAATGAATCTAAAAAAATGAATGACTCTGAAACTAAGTATCCATTGAACGAAGGGAATTCAAATAAGCTTTAATACCCTTTAACTCGTTCTCCGTCAGTTCCTTCCCATTAAATTTGATGGTGTATTTATCTGTAAGAGATGTAATATCTCCTTCAGCTAAGTCCAGATCTCGGATGAAGTTTTGATTTTTCTCTGTTGCTAGTTCATCAATGTTAATGTCGGGATGATCCATGAAGAAATATCCTTCTTGGACATGGTAAAGCTCTGCGGCCTTTATGATTAGATCCACACTCGGTTTCTTATTATCATTTTCAATGCCAGATAAAAAACCGGGTGTGACCCCTAAAGCTGCAGCGGCCTCAGCCTGACTCATACCTTGTTTAGTTCGCGCTTTTAAAAAGCTTTTGCCGAATTTCAAATTAACACCACCCTTACTTACTACTCTTTAATTTACTATATATGCATTACGCGTACAATCGGGCGAAGTTTACCTATGGGTAAAGTATTTTCAAAATTAGTCAAAAAATTCTTTGGAAACAATTGACTTATAGGTAAACTAATTATATAATTTACTCATAGGTAAAGGATAGAGGAGTAAAAACAACTCATATTTTTTTGTTTTAGAGTTTACCTATAGGTAAACATAAGGAGGTGAAGGTCATGGAAAAAAATTTCTCTTTACCGCAAATGTTGACGGCTGGTGACATACAACATTTCTTAAAAATCAGTAAAGGTAAGGCATACGAGCTTTTCAAGGAAGAAGGGTTTCCTACCATTGTTATTGGCAAGAACAAACGTGTTCTAAAGGATGACTTCTTAAAATGGATCGAAAGCCAAAAAATCACAAGTCAACAGGAGGGATAATATGCTCAACATCCAAATTGACCAGGATGAAGTGAAGCAACTATACCTTGAGAAGTTAGAGGAAAAAATCCAAGAGGTAGATGCTGAGCTTGTGTTCTGGGATGCAGCTGAATTGAAGAGAAGAACGTGCATGAGTTGGAATACCATTCAAGAAAAATTCTTCTTCGATCATCGTTTCCCTAAGCATAAAATTGGCGGCAAGTGGTATTTCCCAGCAGATAAGGCTAAAACGTTTCTGCTTGAATGGATGGAAGAACAAAATAATTAGGGAGGAAACCATGGTGAAAGAAATTGTCTTACAAAACGGTATGAAGGCTATTGTGGATGACGAGGACTTCGATAGGGTGAATAAATACAACTGGACAGTACACAAGCATTCTTCGGAATTATCTTTAAGTGTTCGCGGGCACGTACTAGTTGAAGGAAAAAAGAAAACAACTCGATTAAATCACTTTATCTTAGGTATGAAGCCGAATGATAAACAAGCAGTAACACACTTGAACAAAAATTTATTAGATTTTCGTAAAAACAATTTACAAATTGTATCAAGACGACATATTAGCCATTGTATAAAAGCTCGAAAAAATTGCAGTTCGGATTTTAAAGGAGTTTCTTGGGATAAAGCCACAAAAAAGTGGTTAGCAGGAATTCAAGTTGATGGCAGAAGAATTAATTTAGGTCGCTTCGCTATTGAAGAAGAAGCAGCTGTAGCTTACAACAAAGCTGCACTTAAATATTTTGGAGAACATGCTTACCAGAATAATTTGGATGCTGATAACACTGGAGATGTTATAAATATGCCATTATCCTCCATACAAAGATTACCGAAAAAGGATAATAAGTCATCAAGATTTAGAGGTGTAACTTTTTACCGCGGGAAATGGAGAGCTAGATGTTCTTATGATAACCAACGAATTTTAATAGGCGATTTCGCGGACGAAATTGATGCAGCCGAAGCCTACAACGAAAAAGCAAAAGAGGTATTTGGCGACAAAGCAATATTAAATGAAATCGAAACCAAGGAGGAAAACCATGAAATCTAAACAAGAATGTCTGGCGGATCTAATCAATATGTCTATGGAGCAAGATGCCCTCATCTTCATGCATTTTACTCAATATAGCAATGGCCCGGTTTATCATGAAACTGCAAAAGCCAATGCCGACCGTGTACATGAAGTGTTGGGCGGGGAGATGGAACACATTGAGCACGAAATCGCTAACAGCTATAGAATCGAATCTGGTGGAATGCGCGTGATATTTTCATATGTCCCGGAAGAGGAAGAAAGCAGCACATATTTGGAAGAGGATGTGAAATTTGATGACTCAGAAATATGTTGAGAATCCGATGGTCGCATGGACGGAGCCAAAGGTTGTTGGCGAGTGTGCCGGCTGCGGTGGAGACATTATAAGGGGAGAAGATGTTTACGACTCTCATCTAGGTCTTATCCATTCTCGCCCAGAGTGCTGCATGGATTTTATCGCAAACAGTTCTTTATGTCGGGTTGCCGGCGAATAACCAAATAGGAGGCTTATTATATGTCGAAATTATATGAGTTAACGCAAGGATGGAAATATATATCTGAAAATGCTGCTGATCTGGATCCAATCACCTTACGTGATACATTGGATGCCATCGAAGAAGCAATTGACGACAAGGCTGAAAATACCGCCAAATTGATTCGTTCTTTGCAAGGGGATATAGAAGCCATCAAGGCAGAAGAAAAACGCCTAGCGGAGCGCAGGAAGGCGTTAGAGAACCGTGTGGATAGTATCAAGTTATATCTTCAAAACCAAATGGAGGCTGTTGGATTAGATAAAGTAAAACGTCCTACCGTAACCGTATCAATCCAGAACAACCCACCATCCATAAACGTAGTAGATGAATCGTTAATTCCATCTGAGTATATGATACCCCAGCCTGCGAAAATTTCCAAGAAGGATATTTTATCCTGCATCAAGGGCGGCGGATTTGTGCCAGGTGCTGAAATGACAGTTACGAAAGGGGTTAGAATCCGATGAGCGAAAATTACTTTGCTGAGTTGGCTAAGATCGATGTCTCTGAGCATATGGAAAAGAAGGGGCGATTCTCATACCTTTCCTGGGCATGGGCTGTGGACCAATTGCGCCGCGCAGATCCAGAAGCAACATGGGAAGTTATGCGCTTTGATGGCATGCCTTATATGAAAACAGAGTGCGGTTATTTCGTGGAAGTAGCTGTGACAATGAAGGGAATTACACTTAGTCAGATTCATCCGGTGCTGAACAACCAGAATAAACCTATCGCACAACCTAACGCTTTTGAAATCAATACGTCCATACAACGCTGCCTGGTTAAGGCTATCGCTCTCCACGGTCTTGGATTATACATCTATGCAGGTGAAGATCTTCCGGTGGATACAACTCAACCGGAGCCAATTACATCAGAAGAAGTCGGAATTTTGAAAACTAGAATCCTTGACCTTGCCCAACTGCGAAATATCAAGCAGGAGGATGTATATAAAACACTCAAGCTTACAGACGTAACCAAATTGATGTCTAACGAAGCTCAGGAGCTTATTGCAAAGCTCGACAAGTGGATTGCCAATGCTAAGGCTGCTATTGCCAAGAAAGAAGCGCAGGGGGCTTAAATCCCCTGTGTTACCTAGAGAAACATAAGAATTAACTTAGTTCATTGAGGGAGTGAGATATATGGGGAGAAAGAAATATTATGTCATGGAACTAGAGTGTCCGGCAATTAATTATAAACATGAAATTTTCAGTCAAAAGGATGCATTAGACTGCTTAGAATATAATCGCTCTGTTTCGAACGATAAATGGTACCTGTATAAAATCTGGAAACACAAAGGGAAGGTATTGAGCTGGGAAGAAATCATGCCTTACAAGTAAACACAAGATTGATCCAGTTAATTAAGGGGGAAGAACATTGGAGAAATTTTATATTCGGTATCACATCATTGGCAACAGAGTCGTTACTGATGTTAGAGAATTCGAAAGTTTTGCTGAAGCTGTATCTCGTGTAGGCAAAGGGCTAAAAAATGAAGTGATTGGTATTGTTAAGAACAATGAGCATGTCATTGAAATTAAAACCAATCAGATTACTTAACATGAAGTAATGAGTGAGGCAATAGCTAAGAAGGAAATAGCTTTTAACCACATAAATAATTCGATTAACACCAGTAAGAGGACATATTAACCTTAGGAAACAAAAGAGTAAGCCAGTTAATTAGGAGGGCGGCAGCATGCAAAATCATATCATTTTCTTTTCTGGCGGCAAGAGCAGCTTTTCAGCTGCCGATTATGTAAAAACGAATTTCCCGGAAGACAATATCCTTCTCTACTTCACTGATACTCTCTGGGAAGATGAGGATCTGTATCGCTTTATCTATGAAGCTAGCGATAAATTGGAACTTCCAATGTTAATCCACAGCCGGGGAATTACACCGCCACAATTAATGGTCCAGCAACGGTTTATGGCCAACAACAGAGTGGGCACTTGCAGCAAGGAACTTAAAATGAAAGTGTCTGCTCAATATCTGAAAAAAGGAATTGTGCCAGAGGTTGAAAAGTGGCACAACCGACATTATTTAAAGTCGGAGGATTTTATCAGTGAAGCAACTCTCTACTTTGGAATTGGTTTTGAAGAAATGCACCGAGAAGGGCCCATCAAAGCCAACTGGCAGCCATTCAAAGTTGTAATGCCTCTTATAGATAACATCATTGATAATGATGCGGCATTGAAAAAATACGGCATACGACAGCCGAGGATGTATGATATGCAGTTTAGTCATAACAACTGCAAAGGCCGATGTGTAAAGGCCGGACAAGGCCATTTCAAAAATCTACTTATGAAGGATGAAAAGACCTTCATGGAGCTAATGGAGCAAGAAATCGTCATAAGCGAGTACATCCGATATTGCAAACAACCGGCCATAAAAGAAGGGAAGCTGCCGGACCGTATGTATGATGATGTGTGGGAATTTGTCTCTACTGGCAAGAAGTCAGATAAGATCAAGCACATTCTTGATAATACAAGTTATCTGAAGTCTAAGTTGAGATTGTTAGGCGAGAACGCAAAAGGTGAACCGATTAAAAAGCCTTTTACCTTCATGAAAACCTTGTCGCTTGAAGAACTTGAGAAGAAGCCAGTCCAGTGTGATATATGGGATATCGGAGGATGCGGCTGCTTTGTAGAGTATGAAACAAAAGAGTAAGGGATGTTCATAACCATTTCGTGGATCTGCACGGTATGGTCTCCAGTTAGTAAGATGGTTCATAGTAGACGCAAACAGCGACAGAAAGGAGTGGGATTGTGGAAACAACATTTTTTGTACTAATTGAAGGTAATGACCCTATTGTCGTAACCGTTAAAGATGATGTGAATAGACCAAACAATGCTGACTGTCACAGTGTTTTAGAGGCATGGAAAACAGATAATTATGGATATAGACCATACGACTATTGGGAAATTGATACTTGTGAAAAATACAGAATCTAATGTTGCAGTTCGTTTTATTATGCGAAGGAGGTCAAATAATGGTTAGCATACAAGCTGAATGTGAAGAATGCCGGGCGGAATATAAACTTATATTTGATTCTGAAAATTTTGTTGTCCCTGAATATTGCCCGTTTTGTGGGGAGCAAGATTCAATGATTTTTTATAACAGAAAGAATGAAACTGATTGAAGCAGCGAGTTACCCATAGGTAGGGAGAGATTATTCCTCTCCCTTCTCCAGATAAAGTAGATCGTCAACATCACAGTCAAATAACTTACATATACGAGCGATTACATCGAAGGTTATTTGTACAGATTCTTCATGGTACAGCTTAGAAATAGATTTTCTGCTTAATCCGGTTGCGTCAGATACATCCTGAATGTTCATTTTATGCTTAGCCATGAGTACCCTTAGGTTATTTCTAACTACCATCTTGTCTCACCTCACTACCTATTGTATTCATATTATAACTAAGTATACTAAAAATTTTTTTAAAAAAATACAACCAAAGGGTTGCATGGTACTACCTTTTGGTGGTAATATATGTACAAGGAGATGAAAACATGACAGATTATCCAGAAATTGAAATCAAACTTCAAGAAGTGATGGCAAAGCGGAAAATCCGGACAATTGAAAAACTTCATCAAATGTCTGGGTTATCTAGGAAGGCGATCTCGAAGGCTTTAAGCGGCAAGCCATACAAGATGAATATTGAAACTATTTCTAAGCTGTGTGCCGCACTAGATTGCGAGATTGGCGAACTACTAGAACTGAAGAAAGGGGAATAGCGGTGGACCCTTATAAAAAGAAGTACCACGTTCGATATGTCGACCGGGCAAAAGGGATGTTCATTGAAGCAAGATTAAACGATCACGAGTTAAATCGCATCGAACGACATGATAAGTACCAGGTCCTTTATTGTAGTAAATTACAAGTTTGCTAAGGAGGAAGATTATGATCGTTGGATATTGCTTGGCTATTATAGTTGTCTCTTTCACTGGCGGTTACTTTGTTGGAAACATGAAAGGGGATGTTGAATAATGTTGTTCCCAGAAATCGAGCAGAAGGCAAAGGAAGTCACTGAAGCAGTGGAGCAAGGGGAATGCTTTTACATCAAGAAACATTACAACGGCCTCATGGCAGACATTGAAGCTTTAAAAAATCTTGTAGGAAAACAATTTGAATCATATATCAGGGAGGAAAATTAAAATGAAAGCACTTGGAATTATCCGTAATATCGACAGTTTGGGCCGTGTTGTTATTCCTAAGGAAGTTCGCGATGTGAATGGTTGGGAAAAAGGACAGCCGATGGAGCTTTTCATCAGTGAGAACGGTTTAACTCTTAAACCTTACGACAGTGAAAATAAGTTAGCTAGAGCATTTGAGAATCTCGCATACTTAAAGACTGTTATTGCAGATCAAGAAGCATTGGACAAGCTAGCAGCAGTCGAAGAATACATTAAGGGGTGATTGGGATGCTTTATATAAAAACTAAACTTTTCGATGTTTACGAAGTAAAAATCGATCTTTACAGCGATGAAATATATACAGAGTGCCCGGATTGTAAGATGGAAATACAGGTTGATAGCCAGGCGTTAATTTCTATTTTAAATGATGACGGAGATTTTGCTTCTACGTCTATCTATTGTGAAAAATGCTCAGACAGAATTATTGCAGCCATGGAAGGTGGGAATACAAATGAATGAATTAAAGATTATTGAAAATCAAGGCCAACGGGTTTTATTAACCAGTCAATTAGCAGAAAGCTATGGGACAACATCTGACATTGTTTCGAGAAATTTCAATCGTAATAAAGAAAGGTATCAAGAAGGTAAACATTACATTTGTTTGGAAGGTGAGAAATTAAAAGGGTTTAGAGCGACCGGACAAATTGACCTTTCGCCAAACCTTAATAAACTCTATCTTTGGACAGAAAAAGGGGCATTCCTCCATGCGAAATCATTAAATACCGATCAAGCTTGGGAAGTTTATGACAAGTTAGTAGATTCTTACTTTAGTAAAGTGAAAGTTCTCTCAGAAAAAGAGCAATTAATGGCATCAATGAAATTATCACTTGAGACAGCGGAAGAAATCACCGTCATAAAGAGCGATCTTGAACTGGTGAAACACCAAGTGAGCGAGGAATTGACATTAAACCACGGCCAGCAACAAACATTGCACCACGAAATCAAAAAGCGTGTGGAATCTATACAGGATGACTTTGAGCTAACTAAAAGAGAAATATACGCACAAATTCACAGCCACTTAAGACGAGCATTCTCAGCACCGAAATACATCTTTGTGAAAAGAAAAGACTTTGAAGAAGCTGTTTCATGGGTGAAAGCATGGAGACCATTAATATAAAAAAAGTACATTCCGAAAAAAAGGAACGTACTTACGAAGCCTGATGCTGCAACATCAGACAAAGCAATATATTTTTTAGTCACTAAAATAACATATTCCTGTGGTCAATTATAAAGCACAATCAGTAATTTGACCATAGGAGGATGGGGTGGAGTATGAAACTTCATAATAAAAGAGGGATGATCCATCTGCAGCGTGTCCGAATAAGAGAGCTTATAAAAGCCATTGAAGAAAACGAGGGCAGAGGATACGAATGCGTTAAACCTATACAGAAGCACTATTTCTCTGGGAAAAACTTTGATGATAAAGACCATTTGATGGACGGTATAAGCCGTATAAAAAGAAAAAAGTTTGTTGATGCATATGAATCTTGCTACTACGAGGTCTACATGAAGAAGGTGGAATAATGAGCGATAACAAAAAATATTACTACATGAGGCTAAAGGAAAATTTCTTTGAAAGTGAAGCCTTAGTACTGCTGGAAAGCATGCCGGATGGTGTTCTTTATTCGAACATACTACTAAAAATGTATCTCAAGAGTCTCAAAAATGAGGGGCGTTTGATGTTCAATGAGATCATCCCATACAACCCTCAAATGATCGCAACGGTGACTCGGCACCAGGTAGGTACTGTAGAAAAAGCACTTGAAATATTCGGCCAGTTAGGATTAATCGATATCCTTACAAATGGCGCTATATATATGAATGACATTGAATTATTCATCGGAAAAACCTCGACTGAAGGGGACAGAAAAAAGGAAGCTAGGTTGAAAATCGAAAAGGAAAAGTTGCAAATTAGCGGACAGACGGCGGACAAATGTCCGACAAACGTACACCAGAGTTTAGAGTTAGAGAAAGAGATAGAGAAAGAGATAAATAATAATAGCGCAAGCGCCTACTCAAATGAATTTGAGCAATTCTGGTCTATCTATCCAAGGAAGGTTGATAAGAAGAAAGCGTACAAATCGTTTAAGACAGCTATTAAAAATCACTCTTTAGAAACTATATTGTCCGGTACAGAGAAATATGCAGCACAGAGCAAAAATAAGGACAAACAATTTATCAAACATCCTGCAACATTCCTAAACAACGATTCCTTTATAGACGGATACGAAGAAGGGGGTAATCAAGTTGAAGAAAATCAGCATAGACGGTATGCAGACTCAGAAGAATACAATGATCTTCCTTTCTGATACATGCGATAAACACCGTTACTTTAAAGATAATGAAGAACGGACTAAGAAAGTACGGCTAATGGAGGTTGATGGACAAGTTGTCTGCCCACTTTGCGAAAGTGAAAAGCGTGAAAAAGAATTAGAGAGTGAGGTGTACCAATTGCATAAAGACAGAATTGAAAATCCTAATAAGTTTATTTTTGGTAGAGATAGCTTAGTGGCTGATCCAACTATCTTAAAGGCAAGGTTCGGAAACTTTGAAGCGGATGGCCAAGAAGAAGCGTATAACTTCGACAAAGTGAAATCATCTGTATTGGATTTTACACAAGGAAAATCATTCACTTTATGGATGCAAGGTAAGCCAGGGACAGGAAAGAGCCATTTAAGCTATGCATTCGCCCATGAGGTAAATAAGATTGGCAAATATAAAGTATTGTTCATTGACATGTCGGAGCTTGTAAAAAGCATTAGAGAGACATTTAACAACAATTCAACCGAAACGGAACAATCCATTATTAAAAAGCTAACTGATGCAGATTTATTGGTACTGGATGATATAGGTGCAGAGGTTGGAAACATCGACACGGATAAAACAGCTTCAGACTTCGTTAGTAGGGTTGTATTCGCACTATTCAATGGCAGACAAGGTAAATGTACCATTTGCACAACAAACCTCACAGGAGGGCAAATAAAGAAGATTTACGATGCTAAGACTTTCTCTCGGATGTTTAGAGATTTTCGAGCAATCAAATTTGAAAATAGCAAGGATCGGAGATTTATAGAATTACCATTCTAGGGAGGGAAAAGGTATGAGAGAGATTAAGTTTAGAGCGATTGGATTAGATAAGAAATGGTATTTTGGTGATTTAAGACATAATGGCTCTTCGATGAGAATTGAATGGGAAACCACTGATTGGAACGCTCATCCTCCATTGGGGACAATCATAAAACATGGTGTAAATGTAAAGAAGGAGACAGTAGGGCAATACACCGGCCTAAAGGATAAGAACGGCAAGGAGATTTATGAGGGAGATGTAGTGAAGGGGCAATGGTGGGCTTGTGGAAAATCTCACAGGCATATTGGCGTAGTTACTTATGTAATGAATGCCTTCAAAGTACGGGGTGCAAAACAATATATTGGAATAGACGATGAACTGAATTCATCCTACGAAGTCATTGGCAACATTTACGATAATCCAGAGCTATTGAACCAATAATCATTCCAGGGAGGAATAAACTATGTGCGCATGTCAAAAAGTCAAACGCGTAAGTGAAGCTGACAGAAGGGCCGAAAAAAGAGCTGAAACGCAAATAGCTAGAAACATGATGACGGATGAAAACAAAAGCATATACATTGCTCTGGAAGAAGTGGATATAGATTGGTTCTGGGATATAGAGGATGTACTTGAACTGGATCAGATGTATAAGGCCGGTAAGAGCATACAGGAAATGTGCGAATACTTTGGGCGTTCTGGTGAAGAAGTGGCGCTGCTCATTATGGACCGTGCCATGCGGAACAAGATCAGAGTAAAGGCGGTCTGAGTATGAAACCAATACAAAGGGTTACGGATCTATTAGAAGAACACGGTGACACATATAACGATTGCCCCGGCTGCTCCATCTGTAAGGAAATCGAAAGCCTAAGAAGCCAGTTGGACCGTCCACCAGCAGAAAAATTTAAAAAGTTGCTTAATAAGGGGTTAGATCTCAAGCGCTCGGAAATTCTTTTCCTCTTGGACAATGGTGTTCAAAAATTGGAAATCAGAAAAGCTATGAAACTGTCTGCTGATATTGATGAAAAAGAAATGACTCAAGCTGAATTTGCGGAAATGATTGAAAATCTGAACCTAAAAAAGGAGCATCTTAAAATGAAAATGACTCATGAGGAATATAAAGACATGAAAGCACAAGGAATGACTGATAGTAGCATTGCAACCAAATATGGAATCAAGGGACCGACCCTAGCTTATTACAAGAAAAAATGGAACGGGAAACCCGAACCGAAGATTTTACGTGAAAAAGAAGTAATGGGAAAAATCGAATCGTCTCAAAAAGAAGCCAAACTGGAAAAGGAAAAATCAGAGTTACATGCAGCGGCCGATGATCTGGAACAAGAGTTATCGTTGATTAAGTCAGAATTATTAGTATACAAAAAACGTTATGAAGAATCGCAACTGGAAATAGGCGATTGGAGAGAAAAAGCCCACTCATATGCCCGTGACAATGAATTGATGAACGAAACGAATAAAGAGCTTAGATTCCTTGCAGACCAGCACAGAGAGGAAAATAAAGCTCTCCGCACTGCCTTGAAGTTGGTGCTGTAATGGAATTCAATCCTTATTCCAAGGCGGATCAGTTAAAAGGTCACCAGCGCGAAAAGGAAAAGCCAAAGCATAAGAATCGGCGGCCAAGGAAGAAAAAGAATCCTCAGTTATATCGTGGCCGAATGATACCAACGAAAAAAGAGCGGACCATGATCACACCGGAAAACTATAACCGCATGATTGAAGAGTTTGGAGAGTATTGCTTGATGTGTGGTCATCCAGGCATCGAAGCACACCATATTGTCTTCAGAAGCCAGTTTGGGACAGGCAATTGGAGAAACTTAGCTCCACTCTGTAACAAGTGCCATAGGCAAGCTCACCAGCAAGCAGAGTTCGCGCAGTTAATCAGGGATATGAGAGCCGAAAGATTCGGCATCCATTTCGGCAAAGATAAATGGTCATTGTTTAAAGAAGGACTGATTCCTAACTCCACAGATGAAGCATACGAGCGCTTTATGAAAAGGGAGGAAGAAGCGAATGGGTGATACAAGAAGAGTGACTTATCATTCCGGCCGCAGCTTGGAAAATGATGAATTAACGATCATCACAATATGGGAGCCGGGTGCAAATAAAGAATTGATAAAAAGGGATAACTGTTATTCCAAGAAGCACGAGGTACTTATCCAGCAGGGCGATACTTACGAATTTATGGGTTGAGAACGGGGGAGAAAGATGAAACCGATAAAAATTTATGCTCTGTATAAAGGTGAAGATTTATTAGCTGATGGAACAATTGAGGAAATCAGTGAACAAACAGGGAAAACAGTCGATCACATTAGATTCATGACATTTCCAACATATCATAAACGCTGCAAGCCGGGTGGGAAGAGAATGCAAATGATTTTATTAGATGACGATGAGGAGGAAATGTAAATGGGTGAAATGAAAAAATGTCTGGATAAAGGCTATGTAATCTTACACGATGTTATGGGTTCAGATTTAACAGTAGCAAATGCAGCTCGTGTATCTTACGACAAGCGATCAGAGGAGATAACCGATAAGGATGAACGCCTTATTAAATTCTTAGCACGAGAGGGGCACACATCGCCTTTCAGACATGTATCATTGCAATTTGAAATGTATGCACCGTTAATGGTGGCTAGACAGCACTGGAAGTATATCGTCGGTAGCGATCACACAATGGATGCCTGGAACGAAAGCTCTCGGCGCTACGTGACGGAGGAGCCAACGTTTTATATACCTGCTGCAAATGAATGGAGAAGCGCTCCAGAAAATTCAAAACAGGGCAGCGGTAAAAATGTTGAAGCTGAAATAGGTAGCCACTACACAAAACAGTTAATGCGAATAATTGACGAAGCTGAGGCACAATACAATTCGGCTATGGGAGACGGTATCTGCGCTGAACAAGCCCGCCTATTCCTACCAGCCTACGGAATGTATGTACGCTATTACTGGACAGCCAGTCTCCAATCAGTTGCCCACTTCCTTAACCAACGCCTAGCGCATGACAGCCAAGTGGAAATACAAGAATATGCAAAAGCTGTTTATGAATTAGTAGAATCAAAGTTTCCGATCAGCATCAGTCAACTTGTTAAAAAATAAATTGGTCGTCATATGAAACGAACGCAGGATAAATACAAAATAAATAAACACCTGTACAGGTACGGGTATTGGAGGAATTTAAATGAACGTTATTACTCTTACTGGAAATGCAGTGAAAGATATCGAGATTAAAATTACACCTAATGGCAAAACGGTGGCTAGCGGAACAATTGCAGTAAAAAGAGACTTCAAAAATCAGCAAGGCGAATACGAAACGGATTTCATTAATTACACAGCTCTTGGGAAAACTGGCGAAATCATGGCAAATTACGTTAAGAAGGGCGACAAGTTCGGGATCAGTGGCCGGCTGCAAATTAGAAAATGGGAGAAAGACGGGAAGACTCAATATTACACAGAGGTGATTGTAAATAACTTTGACTTCCCTCATAAGAGCCAGAGCAATCAAGGGAATACAAATACTAGTAGCAACCGAAACAACGGCTCACAGGGCTATCAGAGAGCGATTGATGACCCTTTCGCAGATGGTGGGAAGACGATGGATGTTTCAGATGATATGTTGCCATTCTAATTCATAAATGGGCAGGGGATGAGTGTATGAGAAAGCAATCTATGATGGGATCGAGCAAATATGAATTTGATACTAAACAACTTGACTTAGATATACAGGCTAATATAGACCGTCACAGAAGTATGAAGGAATCAATTCGCAAGGAGATATTAGCCAAATTAAAACAAGATGCTCCGAGAATGGAACAAACCTTCTCTATCTATCTGGAAGTTTTGAGGGATATAAAACATGAGTGGAAACTTTAATCTAACCAATTGCAATCTGGCTGAGTTATCTTACTTGGCCAGATATACCGAATATAGAAAACAAGCCTTGCGAGAATTAGGGGAAAGGATGTTGAAGAATGAATTTAGAAAAAATGTATAACGCTCAAAGAGAATTTCGTAATCGAGTTGAATATGAGGGTGAAGATCGATTCGACAAACTAGTTCTAGCATTGATGGTCGAGCTAGGAGAATGTGCGAATGAGTGGCGGGGATTCAAGTTTTGGAGCAAGGACCAAGAGCCGAGGACGAGTAAATATAAGACTTATTTGGTTCAAGGTATGCATGGTCCTCAAGCTGAATGGACAAACCCACTCCTAGAAGAATACGTGGACGGATTGCATTTTGTATTGGAGTTGGGGATTGAAACGGAAAACACACCAAAAAGAGTTTCCTTGATGAAAGAGAGAACAACGACTGATTTATTTTTGACTGTAATGGAAAAAGCTATCGATTTTGATATGGAACCATCTTTATGGAATTACTGTGTGCTGTTTGAAAGGTATATCGAACTTGGAGAAATGCTTGGCTTCACATGGGAACAAATCGAAGCTGCTTACTTCGAAAAGAACCAGATCAATCATCAACGACAGGAGAATGGTTACTGATGACTGCCGAGGAAAGAGAATCAATGATCGAGTGGCTAGCCATGACCGGCTACAGCAAAGAATATTACTCAAGAATGAAAGATGAAGAACTGGAATTGTATTACAGAGATATGTTGGGTGAGGACCAACTTTAACACGGGGAGTGACCGAGAGTGAAACTAACAGAAGAACAATGTCAGATGATTGAGGACAATATCAAATTGGCTTATAAATTTGCTCATAAATTTAAGGCTCGTTATCCATCGGTTGAGCTGGAAACGTTAAAGGATCTATGTGTCGATGGATTGATAGATGCTGTACAGAAAGTGGATGAGGAAAGAGGGAAATTGTCCACTTGTGTGCACTGGTATTGCCGAGGTAAGATAGCTCACTATTTCAAAGCGCTAAACACCGGGAAGAGAAAAGCGGACGAAGTAAGCATTGAATCAATTGTTCCTGATTCGGATAAGACATATTTGGAGATATTCTATGGTTATAACGATGAATACTCATTCATGGATAAAGACGAAATTGATTTTTACACGAGCCTTTTAACGGATGAAGAAAAGGATGTAATCGATCGATACTATTATCAGGAACAGTCGCAAAAAACGATTGGGAAGGCCATTAACAAATATCAACCGAGAGTAAGCGCTTTGATACGTACAGCCGTCCAGAAAATGAACATCAAATATAAAGCGATTGAAGGTTGTTAATATGGCGAAATACCACAACAAGAAGACAGTGATCGATGGGATTACTTTTGATAGCAAAGCAGAAGCATTATATTACGAGCAATTAAAACAGCTCAAAGAAAATAAACAGATTAAAGACTTCGAGCTGCAGCCGCGATTTCTGCTCCAGGAAGCATTTAAGAAGAACGGTAAAACATTTAGGAAGATTGAGTATATAGCAGATTTCAAGGTTACTAATCTTGATGATTCGGTGGAAATAATTGACATTAAAGGCGTTGAGACTGAGGCGTTTAAACTCAAGAAAAAACTATTTGAACGGAAATACCTGTATAAATTAACGCTGCTCACCTACGTGAAAAAGTACGGTGGATGGATTGAACTGGATGAATACAGCAGGTTGAAGAAAGCTGGGAAAAAGGCTAAGGGGTGAGTAAATGCCCAACAATGTAGAAACAATCCAGATCATACAGGAACTAAACAACCTAAATAAGCGCCTAAGCAATGCTTACAAGGAAATGTATAAGCAAGCTGAGTTATACAGTGAAGCAGAACGCAATTACCGGATTATACAGCGGCATAAGATATTAGAGCTAAAGACAGCCGGGCATCCGGTCACGCTCATTATGGAACTGGCTAAGGGTGATGAACAGGTGGCAGAGCTTCGCTTCCAGAGGGATTTAGCGAAGGGATGTTATGAGACAGCCAAGGAATCCATAAAGTCCATGAGATCGTCATTGTCGGCTTATCAGAGCATATTGAAATTGCAGGATGAAATATAGGAGGGGTTGGGGTGAAATTAGATCCGAAGGCTGATTATATAAAAGTGCATGCTGACTGGCATAAAGCCGGAATACCAGGCAAAACATTTTATGAAAAAGCTCTCTATGAAGTAAACAAGGGATATGCAATAGTGGTTGCTCCTGATGCAATAAAGCTGACAGTTAAATTGCCGCCTTTAAAGGAACGTGTGCTCAAAAGGGATAAATACACTTGCCAGTACTGCGGTAAATATGGGGATACAATCGATCATCTTATCCCTCAATCTGTATACAAGATATTCACGACAGAAGAAATGGCGGTCTGCGCATGTAAACGGTGTAACCAGTTAAAATCCGATAAACCGATGCATGTATTCATTAAGGAACTGATGAAAGAACGGATATTAGAAATGATTGATAAAGAGTTATAGGGGGCAGACAATGAATACATTCCAAATTTATAATGATCTCCTTTTAGATATCGAAGTGCTCAAAGAACAGATTGAACTATGCGAAAGAGAAAAGAAACAATGGTGGGGCGGTGGTCGTTTGTTCCAGACTGTCTCCTTGGATAATGCTGCCGAAAGAGTCGATAAGCTGAATTTCAAATTGGATCATCTGCATGAGGAGTTGAACATTAAGACAGCCAGCCAACAAAGAATAGAAGGGCAACTTAAGAAATACAAAGGGCTGGAATACAAGGTGTTCTATGGCAGATATATCGAAGGGAAATCCTTAAAGGATATAGCTGAGGAACTAAATTACAACTATGATTATATCCGGGAAGTTGCTTGTCGCATACGGAATGAACAACCCACAATAAGCCCACAGACATCTTGATTAATATAATGTATGATGTAAGAGTAAGATAATATCCTCTCTGGGATAATCTATAATTCGATCATAAAAAACAGCTGTCACTTAAATAGGGATCGGAGTTATTCCGGTCGATGGTGGCAGCTGCTTTTCCTTTCGTAATAGATTATTGGCAACTTAATAACTTCAACACAGTGGCGGAATAGGTAGACGCTTAAACGTAAGAGCAAATACAACTCGGTGCCAAGGGCATGGCGTAATGGGAGGCCCGACTCTAATAAGACCAAGGGCGGAAATGCAGTTGACCGCATACCTGTCGATATTAAATGTTGCTCATGTAAGGTGCAAATCCTTACCTGTGTTATTAGAAATGAATTGCAGGAAACCAACGATATTTGTCGAAACAATAAAGACGGCACATATCAAGGTGGTGGAAACTATGGGTAGAGTTAATCCAGGTGGTTAGTACAGAAGGGCATCCT
>NZ_LN851181.1 GCF_001243895.1 Bacillus testis
GTTTTATTATATAAGGGTACAGGGATAGAGGATAATTAGTCTATTATAGAGGCTATTATCCTCTTTTTGTTTGCATAAAAGTCTAAAAGTATAAGGGTTGATTAATAAGAATAAATAGTATATTATGAATATTAAATGAGAACATTTGTTTGTGTTTTTGGGGGATGTAGCCTCGGTCCGAGGTAGGACTCCGCAGAAACAAAGTTTCGAGGACCTTATAGAAACAAACATACCAATTAACACTAAGGGTTAAGCACCTTCTCTAACATAACAATTAGGAGATGATTATGAATGGGCATAGAAGTTTTAAAAGTACCGATGGATGACAATAGGATTATCTATGTCTTGTTAGATGCTAATAGAAAACCAATTGAAGTGGTAGCAAAGTATATGAAGTATCTCTATAACAGTGGAAAAAAACCTAATACTTTAAAGGGATATTGTCAGGCTTTAAAAGCTTATTTTATTTATTTAGGGCAATTAGGGATCGATTATAACCAGGTCTCTTTTGAAGTTCTATCGAACTTTGTGGGGTGGCTTTCAAACCCTTATGAGAGTGTAAAAGTGACTCCTCAGAAGAAAACCTCAGCAAAGCGAGCTGAGTCAACCGTGAACAATTATATTACTGTTGTAACCAACTTCTATGATTATTTATATCGAAGCGATTTAATAGATTCGAACATTGGAGATAAATTAATGAAAAAAGTATTCTCGGGTGCTGGTGGTAAAGGATATAAAAGTTTTTTAGAGCACGTTAGCGGAAATCAACCCTACTCCATAAATATTCTTAAACAAAAAGAACCCAGAAAGAAAGTAGAGATTTTCACAAAAGAACAAGTTGAAATCGTCTACAATGCTACTACGAATATTAGAGATAGATTCTTAATACGTCTACTATTCGAAACGGGTATGCGGATTGGGGAGGCCCTTTCCTTATTTTTAGAAGATTTGAAATTTGATAATAAACATAGAAAACATCAGATTCATTTGACAGAGAGAGGCGTATTACCTAACGGCGGTTATTTAAAAACAGGTGAAAGAAAAATTGATGTATCGCAGGAACTGATGGATCTATACGATGATTATTTGTATGAAGTGATTGATGATTTGGATTTGGATCATAACTTTGTTTTTGTGAAACTGTCTGGTGGCAAAATGGGTTCACCAATGGAATACCATAATGTTCGTGATGTATGCGAAGAACTTAAGAAAAAAACGGGGTTTCATATAACTCCACATATGTTTAGACATACCCACGGAACCCTTTATTATCTTGCGACTAAAAACATTAAAATGGTGCAAGAGCGTTTAGGGCATTCTCAAATCCAAACAACCATAAAATACTACCTCCATCCTTCCGAGGATGATATCCGTAAGGATTGGGAAAAGGCAGCTCCAACATTCAAGCTAGGTTCGATAAAGATTAGAGAGAATGGAAAGGAAGACCCTGTTTTATCGGGTATTTCTGATGAGGCATATCCATTTTAAATCGATAGATAAGGAGTCAGGATATTGAATAAATACACAGCAAGCAATAGTTTACCGCAGAATGAATATTGGGACTTGATTACCTCTACCCTTTCCTCTTACGAGGTAAAAGAAACATTAGGCGATGGAAAGATAAAGACATATAAGGCCGAGGATGATTACTTTTTGGTCAATGATGTTTGGGAAGTTGATACCGTTGGTCAAATTCCTAATTTTACAGAATCCTATAAAGAATATAAAGGAACAAGAAAAAAGATAGTATTCTCTTCTGCAAATCCAGCGGTATCCTTGGAGCTTAAATTTGTATGTTATCACAAGCTGTTTAATGATCAATGGAGTCTTTCTTCCGCATTTATAGGTTTTAAAAGTAAAATGAATCACTTGAATGAATATCTAAACGAAAACCACCCTCATCTTTCTACCCTTTTGGAGTTGGACATCGATAAAGAGGAAAAACGGTGGATATGGTGGTTAACCAACAAGGGAGTAGCAACAACTCAAATAACCAAAGACGCTGTATATGGTAATCTTGAAAATAAATCTGCTTTAGCCGGATTTTTGCGATCAATTTATGATTACTTATCAGAGCAAACAGATACCCGTGAAGAATGGGAAAAAGATAGATGGGATGTTAGGGTTCTAAACAAACAATATGGTATTGAGTATAGTCTTTCATCGACTCATTACTATTTAGACTTTAACAGGATACAAAACAAAGAATTCAGAAAACACTTCAAAAAGTATATAAAAAATAGATTGCTAGGTGCCCGGAATTTTTCGTGGGGGACAGCTCTAAGGTATTCTCTGAATTGTAAAGTGTTTTTGGATTTTATTAGTGATCTAGAACCTGATTGGAATGGTTTGAATGAAATCACAAGAGAGCATTTCGAGAAATACTTAGAGTATCTTAATCACTATGTAACAAACAATATAAAACAAAAGAACGCAAATCCTACGCATTTCATAACCAAAAATATTAGTATTGTTAAGGTATTCCTTGAAGATTCCCAACGATATGAGTATAGCATTGCACCAAAAAAACCTGTAGCAAAGCTAATTTATCCTGGTGATATCCCTAATATGCCTAAGAAAGCAACAGACGACATTGACCACGTTCCAGACTTTGTATTAGAGCAATTGTTTGAGTATATCAACGATCTTCATCCAGATGTTCAACCAGTCGTCTGGGTTATGTATAAAACAGGATTGCGTATCAGTGATGCATTGGGACTGACTCAAGATTGTTTGTGGCGTGTAAATGGCAAAAGCTCTGTTAAAACAGATATAGAGAAGACCTATGTGATAAATCATAAAATACCCATTGATGAAGAATTGGCAAATCTTCTCGCCGTATTGATCCATAACTCGAAAGAACGCAGCAACGATGGCAACAATCCAGATAAATTAATCTTTGTCCGATATACTGGTTCCCGTAAGGGAAAGCCATACAGTCAGGGCTGGGTTCGGCAAAAAATGAACGAACTGGCACATAGAAAGAAAATTGTTGATGAGATGGGGAATATTTTTCATTTTAAAAACCACGCATTTAGGCATACCTTTGGTGTAAAGATGATAAATGGTGGAGCTGATATTTTAACAGTGCAAGAACTTTTGGCTCACGCATCTCCTGAAATGACAATGCGTTACGCTAAGTTAGTGGATGATACAAAACGCAAAGAGTTTGAGAAGGTCGTGAAAAGTGGCGTATTTAGCTTTGACTTGGACGGTAAAGTTCATCAAGTGACAGAGAACGAGGAAATTCCAGAGGACATTATGGATGCGTTATGGCGAGATGAAAAGTTAAATGCATTGGAAAATCCTTATGGGACTTGTCGTGCCAGAGTGAATGGGAACTGCCCTTTGGCAGCTGAACCACCTTGTCTTACGGCCAACAACGGAAAGCCTTGTTTTGATTTAGCTGTCGGAATGACCAGTTTCGATGTAAAGAAATATGAGCTTCATATAGAATCAACTGCCAAAATGATTGAAGCAGCAAAAGAATATGGCCGAGAAGATATGATCGAAGCGAATGAAAAGAACTTAGAGAGATTCCAAGACATATATAATACCATCAAAAGTGGAAGCATCATTTTCGGTAACTTAGAACGTGTGCAGCGAAAACTAGAGCGTATGAGAAAGAAAGGTGTTAAGAATGGCTAGTATCGACCGAGAAGAGCAACTAAGGCACTTACACGAGGAACGTAAACGTAAGACAAAAGAAAAGGTTGAGAACGCCATTAAACGGCTTACAAAGGATTCTAAAGCTATTAATTTCAACAGTGTAGCAAAAGAAGCTGGAGTAACGAAAGCGACCTTATATAATCATTCCGACCTTCGAGAACGTATTGAATTCTTACGAGATCAACAAGAAAAAGCGTATAGTAACGCAAGAGTTAAGCGAGACGAAGTAAACCAAAACGCAATTAATGCTTCACTTAGACGGAAAATAGAAAAACTGGAAGCAAGAATTAAAGAGCTAGAAGATGAAAACAAAAAATTACGCAAAGATGAAAGCAAAGATTTAGCAGATTACATTAGAAATTTATAACAAAGACTATGACAGTAAACATTGGCATAGAGACCATAAAAAAGAGACAGCAATCGCTGTCTCTTAATCAACTAACGCCCCCGATCGTATTATAAGGTTAGCCAATGTTATTGGTTGACCTTTTTATTTAGGTTCTAGAATACTAATGGTAGCTGGGGTAGAACGACCGCCCCCGTGGGATTTTAATCCCGATAACTAAACCGTTCGCCCC
>NZ_LN851182.1 GCF_001243895.1 Bacillus testis
ATCAATACATGGTCATGTATTGTTCTCTCTCCCAAGGGTGGACCTGCGTGCGGAACATGTTTCTACCTGTCATTTCCATTCTGATAGTTTCCATTAAGTCATTGGTGTTGATAAAACAAGGTTTCTTTTGGCGGGTTTTTTAAATCACTTTATACTATATTAATCATTTGTGGGTTTTATGTGGGTTTTGATGTGGGTGTGATTTTTCATTATCGCACCCACATTTATTATAAGGAAAAGGGATAACCATGCAGGTTTCGCACAGTTCCAGGATGTTCAGTACCTTGACATTTTGACCACAATTTACACACTCACCGAATTTCATACATATTCCTCCTTATACGGCATTGCCGATTTGTTTAAGCACATTAAGTATTAATGGAGATACCTGTATCAATACATAACCAAGCCCGGCATTCTGGATTGTTGACCACGCCTTTTCGGCATTCCCGAACATGAAAAAGAATAAAGCGCCCACAATGATGACACTGGCCACAGGGAAAGATAAGGCAACCAGTACATCTACAATAGGATCCAATACATGAGCGAGGGACTGGAGAGCCTTCTCACCCATCCATTCCGCCGCGCCCGTTTGGATTACAGGGCCGGTTGTGGCTGCGAATGCTGGTTTGGCGAAAACTAAAGGCACTGCTGCAGATGTCGCTATTCGAGTGATAATCTTTCGTGTTTTTCTTTGCTTTTTAACTGGCTTTTTCTGCTTATATTCACCGGACATAAAACTGTTGAATGATATGGTTTGTATGCCGCGCATGTCGCCACCCCTTTATCTGATGTCATCTATCATATAAATCACATACGGTAAGCCTTGGCATAGTGCCGCTAAACGTTTCTTTCTTAGTTCGGATGTAGTAAGCCATATAATAGTAGGGAAATATCCTAAATGCCCGGACAAAGCTTTGTTCTCAAATAATCCAAAGTATTCTTTGATCTTAGCTGCGTTGGCTTTCATTTTTTGCGTTCGATCTACTTCAAGGAAATGATATTTACCATTAGATTTAAACCAAGCATCGCATACGACTGAATGCACATTATCCCTAACTTTCATTTCATTTTTCCACTCTGCCGGATTGCCCATAAAGATATAAAAATCATTTCTCATAAGAACGTGCGGCACGAATTGATTTTTTCTTCTGACCTTGCTCGAATTGACCATTTCCCTGCCTTCATTGTTTAAATAGTAGATAGATGATTCACTTTCTCGGTAACTTGCTACATAAGGGGATAGAGTGCTTAGGACACGATTGGTATTTCTTACGGATCCAAGGCGATGTATTTTCTGCAACTGGTCCCGGTTAAGAAAGTCCAGTTTCTTCAATGATAATAGGATTTGCTCCTGTCTTTGGTTCAGGGGTTTTTGCAAGAGAGACACCTTCCTTCTTTTTATCAAGGATGTAGGGTGCTATTGTTTCGTTGATTACAGAGGAATTGATTAGTGGGGTTTGAACGATTATTCTTTTATCTGCTGTCTGAAAGATGGCACGGCCTTTTATTTTCGGTAGCATCTCTGCTCCGTCTTGATCTAACACCACTCTGGAAGCCGCGCCGGATTGCACCCGGAAGCATAGTTTTGCATCGCTGTTTTGCTTGCATTGACGAGGAATAACATCGCCGGTAGGGTATTGGGTAGCGAGGATTAACCGAAAGCCTAAGCCGGCTCCCAGACGGGCAATTTGAGACATATAGCGTTGGCAAGCTTGCTTTAACTGCCGTTCTTCCTTGTCAACTGCCTCATCCGGATTCAGTTCCCCAACCTCATCGATAATGATAAAGTGCCGTTCTTTTATGCCAGCTTCTGCAACGTTCTTTTTCCCTGCTGCACGTAGTTTGGATTGCATGGACCTCATTGTATTATAGGCGTTTTCAAGCACTGCCAGAGCTTCCGCAGGCTCATATGCTATAGATACAGTCTGCTTAATGTTTTCATAGTCACAAAGCTCCACGCCACCCTTTAAATCTACAAGATGAAGTTTAACGTTTTCCGGCTGCTGTCTTATCAGCGAATTAATAATGACATTGATTAAATTAGACTTGCCGTACCTTGTAGCGCCGCCCAGAGCTAAATGAGGAATGCTTTCAAAGTTGTGATATATCTCTTCATTAGCTTGCCTGGTGATCCCGAAGAACACCTTCCACCTTTCCGCTGCTTGAAAATGCACTTCCCTAATCATTGGATAATCGTATACTCTAACCTTCAGCAAGCCGTCATAGCTTATTTCCACTTCTTTATTAGCCAATAGTTTTCGCTCATAAATGCTTTTGAAGTTGGAGAAGAAATGTTTATCTAGCTTTATCTCCTTCAAACTCTGCAAATCCTTTAACTGCAGCTTTACTTCCCTCCTGTTTATGGCCGCTTCGATTGTTTTCAACTTCGCCACGTAATCTTGTGGACTGCGCCCCAAGGGGATTCTGTACCGGTATTCTGTCCCCCAATCATAATTTTTCTTTCTGATCAATTGGGCGGTTAATGTCTGGGTCCCGTCCTTTACATTAAGACCGGCCAGCGCAAAAACTTTGTTCAGTTTTTTTGAATCGCTCCCTGCCCCGTTCTTGGACAGATGCGCCTGCAGTGCCAAGCCTCCCATCACTGCCGATGACAGCACTTCAAAAATCATTTCTCCTTCCTCCTTTATCAGCGCCACCTCTTGATAACTTATTTATAAGTTATCCCTGGTAAATGGAATAAAAAATAACACATAAGAATGTTGATAAGTAAGCATCTGGACTGTTCTCAGGAAGCATTCCAGCATGGAAATAAAGTTGGTATACAATAAGGTACGGCAGGTAAGAATGTCCTATTACCAAAAAAGCGAAATTTAATTGCGGTTTTTTTATAACCATATTACTTAGAGGATTACATAGGTAAACAAGCGAATATGTAAAATAGGTGATCATATGTTGAATTCCAATATTGAAAAATTGCTGTTAGAAAGTGGGCTAAAGAAATCATTTGTCGCTAATAAGTTGCGTGTGAGTGTGCGGCAATTAAGACATTACGAGACCGGCCACAGCCTTATCCCTATTGATAAAGCATACATTCTTGCCGATATATTAAAGTGCAAAGTGGATGATCTGTACAATAGAGAGGATGAGTAAAAATAACATGAAGGGTAGAGTTTGGAATATTGTTCTGCTTATTTGTTGTCTATTCTCGATAGTTTTTGCGCACCAATGGGGAAAAGATCGGTTTAAAGAAGGATATGACAAGGGTTATGATAAAGCTTACGGTAAAGCGTATGAGCAAGGAAGATTAACTGGGGCTAGCCAAGAGAGAAGTCGAGACACCGACGAAGAACAAAGGCTTGAGGATGCAAAAGAAGCTGGGGAAATACTTAGGCGTTCTGCTACTGAAAATGAAACAGAATCCTTCTCTGAACCTGTATCCAATGCTGTGGACTTCAACAATTATTTTAATAGCAGTGAAGAACCTGATGATTACAATTGTGATGATTTCGAAAATCAAGAGGAGGCACAAGGAGTATTTGAAGATTATGGAGGCCCAAACGAAGATCCATTTGATTTAGATAGAGATGGAGATGGTTTGGCCTGCGAATACAACTAACAAAAAGAGCCCTCTACTCACCACGAGTAAAGGGCTCTTTCCATTTAATTTGTTTGAAAGGTGACTTTATTATATCATTCGGCTTTGATATAAGCAATGTAGCCAAGTTTCTCTTTTATCTGTTCCACAGCTTTCTTGGCTGAGGTTTCACTGGAAAATACACCAGTCTTTAATCGTAAGTCTCCATGATCGTTGAAAGGATAAACCGTCCAACCTAACACCTTTTTCACTTTTGCTAATGCTTCCGCTTGTTGCTTCTCGGTTCCAAAGGTTCCTGTGACTAAGCGATAAAATTTGTTTTTTGAAACGGATGGACGTTCAACGGCAGCTTCTTTTATAATCTTGCCTGTAAACCATGCTAAGGTACGCATACCGTTGATTGTATTGAGATCCACGTTCCCTTTAATACCAGAAACTTTGCCGCCATCTGTATGCTGCCATAAATCACAGTTGTAAATTGGTTTCTGGCCGTACCGTGGAATCCAAAGGAAATCAGCCTTCACCTTGTCCATTCCATACGATTTATAGAAGTGATGACCGGTATATAATCCAATACGATACCCGGCATCTTTGCAAGTATCAATAAAAGCCTGTGTCGCTTTCACTAACTCAGCCACAGACTTACAGGTTTGTTCTTCGACATCAAGCACCAGAAACCTTGTTTGTTTAGTCGCTGTCTTCAGGAAGTCTCGAGCCTCTTGAATGGCATCCTTTTCATTCACGAATTGAGCATAGTGGTATAACCCGTAAGGGACACCATATTTCTCGGCACCTGCTATGTTATTTTTGTATTGCCTGTCCGTTGTATTGCTGCCGTACTTAGTCCGTATGATAACAAGAGAAAGATCCTTTGATGCCTTCTCCCAATCGATAACACCTTGATGATGTGATACATCTGCAATTTTCATATCCGGCCCCCTATTTCAAGTTCTGTCTCTTCAATGCTCTGTCTTGCACTTTACCCTTTTTACTTACATATGTGTTCTTCCAGACGGCATAGATATTGATAAATAAGGCTGCACCGGCAGCAAACAAAACAACAAACGCATCAATGCTTTCTTTCGTGAACCAGTCAAACGAAATGCCGATTGTGCCCAAAAACAAAAGGAGACCCGTTAGGAATCCACCGATTAGAATAGTCATGTCTTTCATGTAAGTTCCTCCTATTTCATTAATTGCTCAATGACAAAATATAGAATACCGCCGCCACCGACCACCGCGCCTAACAACTTCCAAACTTGCATATTGTTATTTTGCTTAATGGACAAGGTGTGTGTAACAAGCTCCCGGAAAAGCTGGTCCTGTTCTTCTCGCTGCTTATTGATTAGTTGTTTTTGTTCCTTCCCTTCTTCTAAGAGTGTCTTTTCAATTCTAAGTTGCCCGGTCTCAACAGACTGCATTTTCTGTTGCATATCCGAGTAGCTTTTTTCTAGGCTGATGATTCTTTGTTCGTGGTCCTGTACCATTCTTTCCATGTTTGATCCCTCCAATTTTGAGACCCCCCTTTTACCCCATATAAAAAAGGACCTCAAAAGAGATCCTTAAAACTTTGTAAATCCATCTTTGTCTACGCCTTTGTCCTTTTTGAATATGCTTACAACGAAATCTTTTAAATTAAAGACAAACCAATACACCATTGCCAATACAAGAGGTATAACAATTATGCCGTAGAAAATGGTAAGCGCACTTTCTATAATGGATGTTAAGAAAAGATAAGCTACTATTGCCAAAGGAATGCCAATAACAACTACCAGAACTGACTTGAGGCCTTTTATCAAATAATCACCACCTTTACCGATTATTCGCCTCTTTCGCCAAAGCAGTAATTTGGTTATCAATAATTTTGATTGCTTCTGCTTTTGCCTTTCCATCCATATCCATATCCTCGATAATTGCTCTTTTTTCACCCTGTAGAGAACTGATTTCTCTAGATATTCTGCCAAACTCTTTGAATTTGTCAGAATTGGGGTTATCTGAACTGTTTTTCTTCGCTGACTTTTCTTGACGTGTTAACTTATCCAGATTTGTATAAAAATCATTAACACTTTTGTTATTACCCTCAAGATTCTTCACAACAAAACGATTGAATATAGGTTTGTCAGCTAAGCCTCTATCAGGCATATCTGGTCTTTCGGTGCCTAATGCTTGCGAAACCCAATCGGTCCCAGCAAGAAAATACTTACCCAGCCCTCCGGTATACCCTTTAAAAACATGCTCCGCTTTTCGTGGAGAGGTTTTAGTTAAAGATCCGAACTTTTTAGCCAATTCACTTTGATATGGCCCGAACTGATCTTCAGGTAATAAGTCTTGTTCACGCCGCGGGACAATCGGAGAATTAAATGTAAGACTTTTGTTCCCGTACACTTCTATCCAAGGTTGGATGGCCGTTGGTATCCAGTTTGGTGTAAAAGCATCCACAATCGTTTCCCCAAAGTCTTTAAATGATTCGGGATCGTTCGTTTTAAGGTAGTCAAGTGTTCTCTCTGCAGTTGTTCCAAACAAAACACCTGCCTCAAACGGTTTAGGGAGTTTATAAATCTGACCGTCTGCTTCAAAATGCCAATATAAATCTTTATCACGCTGCGGTAATTCCTGGTACCAATCTTTATCATGATTATAATAGTAAGCAACCATAGAAGGAAGCGTTATTGCCGAAAGTGATTTAAGCGTTGCTTTAGTTGGACTTTCCTTAAAAGTTCTCGCTAATTTATCAATTGATTGCACAGCAGCATTAAAGAAAGCTGTTACTTGGTTGTATTGTCTCCCTAAATTCCCCGCTCTACTGAAGTCGATTAAATCTCTGGAAGCAAACGCAGCTTCTTGAGGGGTAGCCCCTTTTTTAATCCCTTTCTTAAATTCGCCAACACGTGTTGCTTCCTCTGTGATCTCTGAAATCTTCCGTAATGGTTCAAGTGCTTTATCGAAAGCTTTGAAAGGTAATTCTTTCGGTTTGGATAGTGTCCGTGCAACTTTTTTCAAAACCGGTTCTTTAATAAGCGTTCTTAAATCATTTTGAAGATATTCCCTATCGAGAGTCGAAAGGACTGAGTTAGCACCTCCATTATCTTTCCACGCCCAATAAGTGCTGTCTTTCTTCAAAACATTCCCTAATCCATTAAACATATCGTAAAAAGGAATAAATCCATATTTCGAGTTAATATAAGCAGAGAATTGATCTCGGAATATATTGACAGGTCCGAAGTCAGGAGATAATACCGCCCCTGTTCTTAATGCGTTTGTAGGCTTAGACAGCATTTTAATAAAGAAGTTTTGTTTAGGAGCATCTAAAGAAAGCATGGCTTTATATAAATCCTCTTGCAGTTCCATCTCTACTTTTTTACCGTCTTTATACACATACACTTTATTCCCTTGTCCCTTGAATAGGTTATCTACGGCATTAGATTCCCCTTCAACAACTTGGGCGCCGGCTCTATCTAATGTATCGGTTAATTCATCAATAGATAAACCTTTTTCAGTTTTTACTACACGTCCCCAAGCGTTATCGCCAGCATTGTCCACTAATTCAAGCAACGAACGGCCGGCACGGTTTCTTTCCGCCATGTTCAGTGTAAGGTAAGTGTTTTTGATAATACTTTCAATCGGATTCACGATTTCTTTCTGTGATCCTGTTCTTTCCTTGATTGGTTGGCCAAGATTGGCAAATGTCTTTTTAGGATTGGTTAATGGCTGGAATCCTCTAACCTTTGGTTCTTGTACCCGGAACATTGGTATATAGTTTGGATTCTGTTCGCGAATAGCCGCAACAGAATTGACATCAAGAACACCAGCATCAACTAACTCATCCATAAGAGTATTATTGTATTGTAGCAGCTCCTGATGAACAGCAGCCATTCCTGGAGATTCTGCTTCAATCTGTTTAATGGTTGCATCTGCCAGTTGTCTATCGGATAATCCTTCGACATCTTTCGGTTTAATTCCTGCAATAAGTCCTTTCTCATCGTAATCTAATGCACGTTTAGATGTAGCATATGCAAGAAAATCGTCCATCTTTCCTTCTATCGGTTTGATTATTTCCTGTAGTGACTTGCCGACTTTCTCCGTACCTCTATAAATACCGCCTTTCAGATACGTTTCAGCTTTGCCAGAAACACCACGGGATAAACGGGCTTGGGCATATGGGTTCTTGTCAAACGCCAAATCCTTACCACCTAATTGTTTTGAAGCTTTTTCTAATGGCCGGAGGTCATCGACCATAGCAGTCATAACTTTATCGAACGACCATTTTGATTTAACTTTATCAGGAGATGTATTGATTTGTTTTTTAACAATTTCTTTAGGGTTAAGAATATCGACTGGCTCCCGGTTAATTGGTGCTTCTCCTTCTCGCAACCGGACTAATGAACCGCCATTACTTGCGGATTCAATCGGTTCAAAATCCCTACCAGATTTCAATCTAGTGAAATCACCTTTTGGTTGGACTTTTTCAGCTGTCGCCGCTGCTTCCTGCATGTCTCTCATTTTTGTAACAAAAGATGAAAAATCACCTTTTGGTTCTGCTTCTGTCATGTGCTGTGCTCTTAATTCTCGTAACGCATCAATGCCTTTTGCTTTGTTAGAAGAAAGAGAATCTACAACGCTTTCACTTGGTCGCCCAGTATAGGTAGGTACTTCGCCTTTAGCAAGTTTACCGAGCTGTTTAGAAATAACATCACCAGCACCACGTAATAACGGGTCAGCTACAGCGCCCGCTCCTGTGCCTATTGCAAGGTGTTTAAGATTATCCTTATAGTTGTAGTCATCTGGATTCAATCCTTCTCTGATGGCTATTTCAGCCGCACCCAAACCTGCTCCAGTTGCCGCCCCTTCCTTAGCATATTGAGCTAGTCTGCCGAATCCCTTCGCTTCTTTTGCTCCTAAACCGATTGCTTTTGCACCCTTAGCAGCACCAATACCAGGTACGAGATATCCGAGACCACTTGTGGCTAGATCGGTAACGCCGCCTTCTCCAATTTTACGATGTGTATTGTAATATTGGTCCCGGTCGTTTACCCTCTTATCCACGTTTGATAAAGCACCGAGAGAAGCTGAATCCAAGAATCGATTCATGCCCCTTGCAACTTCCTTGGTGGACTTAGACTGCTTATGATGAAGGAACTTATTAGTAGCTTCCTCTTGAGACACATCATCAAAAGGGTTAAAAAACTCAGCCGCTGCTTTAGTTGCTTGGCCGAGCTCTGACTTTTTTAGATTCTCGATTAGCTTAGGGATGCCTTTCTTTTTCTCTTTATTATTAGCCTGATGTTTGAGTAAGGCGGTAAATGGTTCATCCTTACCTTCTTTGTTCCGTTTGGCAAGAGAGTTTAAGATGTTATCCTGCTTGTCGGCAACAGTTTTCACATTTTTCTCGCGGGCATCCATCCATTCCCGGAATTCCGCAGCTTCACTTTTGGATAGCCCTTTCAATTCCATGACGGTATCGAATTTATCATTCTGGCTCTTCCCGAAAAACTTATTGCTAGGGAGAGGATTGATTAAATCCTTCTCCCATTGCATAGATCGCCCTTTCTCTGCACTTCGGCTGTTAAAAGTAGGGCTGTCATATTTGATGTTCCCTGAACGTCTCGGAGAACCTTTTTTCTTCTGAGGAACAGTGGCCGTCTTATTTTCTTCATATAGTTGTTGGGCTGATTTCTTTTGCCCGAATTTCAGAAATGGATTGTATGCCATCTGTTACCCTCCCATAAGCTTCATTTTGTCCCATGCTGTTAGCTTTTTATTATCTCGTACAGAAGGAATTGCACCTGGATAAATGTCCTCAATTTTCTTTCTGGCCTTACTGCGGCCTTTGTTCAAGTTTTTCGATTCGGTTTCATAATACTTGCCAAGGTTTGACTGATTAGATTTATATTTCTGCCCTTTCCACTCTTTGATTAATTCATCGTATGGATCAGAGCCGGCAGAACCGCCGAGGGCTTCCTGTGCTTTTGCTAATGCTTCTTCATAATCAGCCTGTGCCTTGGCTGCCGCTCGCGCCTCCCTTAACCGTTCTGCGTATTCATCCTTTGCTAATTCAGCTTGTGCCGCTGAGGTTCCAATTTTCCTCGCTTGTGCCATACCGTTTTCAAACGCATTAGCTCCGTACATTTGGGCGAAGATATCTTTATATTTCTGTTCATTGAAGTTATAGACCATCATTCACCCTCCTAGTACCAATGGTTTTTATTCCAGAAAGCAAGAGCGTTTTCTGGGGTTTTATATCTGTCTTTTACGTATTGAGCCATCATGATTAGCTGATTTACTGGATTGTCATAGCTTAAGCCTGTTTTCTTTTCATACTGCGCTCGTGTTGATTTCAAGAACTGGCCATATCCGTATGCGGTAGATTTTGGGTTTTTAGCCGTTGGATTAAAACCACTTTCCCTTTTAACAATCTCTGTAAGGATTGGTACCCATGCAGAGTTGACTTTTCCGGTTGCGACTGCTGCCGCCATGTTTTTATTGAAACTTGCTGTACCCTTTGCGGCTGAACCGCCAGAGTTGCTGACAGTAGAAATGGCGCCTGTAGAAGCATTGGTATACCCATTAATAGCCGCTTGGTTCTTGGAAAGTTCAATATTGCCGTTGTATTGCGTTTCGTACATCTTCCATGCCATTTCTTCACCGAATTGCTTTTTATTCCATTCCAAATTTGCTTTATCGGTTGCAGACATATTATTGAACGTGTATTTCCGCCATGCATCATCAGAAGCAAATTGTTTTTTCTGCCATAACAATTCCTGCCGCCATTGGTTATCCGCCATGTTGTCTCTGCCTTTTTGATACTCAAACGTTTTATCCCATTTAGCATCTTCGAGTTTATCCCGTGCGGCTTGGTAAGTGTCCTGCCCGTTGTACTTCCCGGTAACCTGCGCCTCCTGTAAAGCATTCATATATGCATCTTGGCTGCGCTTATAATTTGTATCATCCGCATAACGCTGGTCAGAGATAGAATCACGACCGAGGTTATAATTCCATTCATTTGCATATCGATTATCTGTTACGGCATCTCTCTCACGCTGGTAGCCCAATTCATCCGCCCTGCCAGTTGCCTCAAATAACGCCTGCGCCCGCTGTGCTTCTAGTTGGGCAATAAGCGCCTGTTCCTGTGCCGGATTATTGATATCGCCAATCTGACGATCATAGTCATTCATCTGTTGCTGTTCCTGTAGTGTTAAATCACCAAGAGACTTTTGACGAGCCGAAGCAAGAGCTGCTGTAGCTGTCACATTTTCACCAGATGAGTTAAGACCGTTTGCCGCCATCATTTCCTGTAGCCGCTGAACATTTTGAGCATTGACCACATCTGCTTGATTACGGGATGATTGATACTGTGTACCGGTCTCCGCTTTCTGCTGATTGATCTTGCCGATGGCTTGGGACTGTGAATTTCTATAAGCTAACAGTTGCGCTTCTTTTTGTTGGTCCCATATAGAGTTGACTCCATCCAATTGCTGTTTCAGATACGCCTGTTGGTCCCATTTAGCCGTATTGTTGGTCGGTAACTGATAGGCACTGTTATCGGTTGGAGTAGTAGGTAAAGGCGTATATGACGGAACTGCAGACGGCGTTTTAGGTAATGCATAATCTTGGCCAGTCAGATTTTTGTAGTGCTGTAACTGGGCTGTAATATCCATATTCTGATTTTGGCGGTTCTGTATAACCGTCTTAGTTCGCTCAATTTCCTGGTTCTTATCCGTATAAGTTTGCTTTGGTCCAGAAGTTCCGAAGCCAATACCCCATCCTGCTTTAACTGCCATCTTCTCACTCCTTTATATAAAAATAAGACGAGCCGAAGCCCGTCTTTTAGACATAAAAATACACCTAGATAGGTGCTGAGTTACTACGCATTATGTTCCTGTTTTAAAACTTGCGGAGATGCTAAAATCATTTCCTTTTCTTCTTCACTCAACCTCCCTTTATTAACTTGACCTTGCAAGTATGGTTCATCAACTTTTCTCATAATCCACATATTTAATAAAAACGTATAAACTGGATTCATTTAATCATCCCTCCATCACCATTAAAATCATATTTTCTAACATTTCAATACGTTTTTTATCGGTCGGAAGTGCTAACTCCCCCATCTCGAACCATCCTCTATCTTCGTTGTATTCCATTTCTCTTTCTTCGATAACTGCACCTTCTGGCATAGGTTCGGATGATTCCCATTCGCCTACATTAATAATCATTCCATTTAACACAATAACTTTTTTCATCATTTTGCTGTCCACCCCGTATTCCCTGTACCATTGGTTTTTATATAAAGAGTAGTTGTCGTTGACCCTCCACTAGTTCTTAGATAAAGAGTCCCTGGTGAAGCGGTAACTTTCCCTTCGGGTACTACGTCTCCTGAAATAATTAGACGGCTGTCGACAACTTTTTGCCATGGAAACCACGACCCCGAAATTGTTCTTGTCCGGTGATAAATTTCATCACCACTTATAGCCTGTGAAGCTATTTGTTTCGCTCCTGTTGTGTCTTTATCAGCTATCACTTGGACTAACCACGGACGCTCACTGCGAGAATCAGAGAAAGGTAGAGATGTTGTGTTTGAACTATCACATGTATAGGATCCATTACTAATCAAATCATCTAAGTTACCTGCGTATTTTTTTGTCGTGGGCGTTGCGGTCAGTTTAACTTCATTAATCGCATTAACAACATTTGATTTATCGTTTGTAGTCAAGTTGGCTAAGGGACCAATTTTATTATCTACTTGTCTTAGTTCTTCTTTTGTCGCCGCCCCTATAGGGGTTGTGCCATCGCCAATTCCTGAGCTAGCATTCCACCTCGCTCTTTCTTCATCAGTGATATGTTTTGAGTTGTCAGCTGTATGACCGTCTAACTTCAAGCTAAGCCCCTTTGAATAACTTTTTAAAGCAACCAATAATTCTTGTACGGTTGAACCTGTTAGTTCCTCAATTTGAGCAGCACCGATATTAGATGCAGCCGATGGTTTATTAAGCGCATCAATAAGACTGTTAATGAATTTTCTTAATTCTTCCGGCGGGGCATCCCAATACTGTTTTAATTCTGCAGCCGACATACCGGCGCTCCCATAGTTCGGCAAATCAGGCAGATTTGCAATTAATTTAGAGATTTTATCTAATTTGGGAAATGCCATCTACTTCACCTCGCTTTGATAAGAATATTTAATACCTAGGCTAAGGATCCCAAGCCCTTCATCTAAATAGTTGTTTTCAAAAATCAACTGAAAATGCGTTACTTTTTTCGCTTTCACCTTAATTGCTTTCTCTGCAGGAAATGAAGCGAAAACAAAAGAAAAATTTCTAAAATCTATATTATTGAAATCCAGAACGCCTATTTTAGTAGATTTCAAAAGATTTGAAGTTTTCTTATCTGACCTATAATAAATATCAGCCCCACCCCTACCCATAGGTTTAAGCGAGTAAAATACTTTAGAAATCATTTTCTTCCGCTCATCTGCGCCAAAAGTAAAATATTTCGACTTCCAGACAGCTTTGATAGCTTGCCCATCGTCATTATACGGTCTAGGATCGGAATGTTTTTTAAAACGATATAACAATCCCTCTTTAGAACTACCAAAATATAATTGCCCGTTAAGTTCAAGGAAACAAGAAGCAGGAATATTGTCATAAATGAACCATTCGCCATAAGGATTGGTTTCTGAGCGTTGAGCATAATCGAACATGTAGACATTCCCGTTTAAAGCCAACCAATACTTTTTATCAAAATCAACGGAAACTGCTCGATCCAAGTTTGGCTCTTTTAAAAGCCTGTCATCAATATTAGCTGATATATGGCTGACATTCCTTTCATCACGAACAGTAGAAGATGTTAGCATAAACACACCATCTTTAGACAATGAAACAGGGTTATTCTCAACGATTTGAATAGATTGTCCCGCCATTGTCCCGATTGTGTCATTCAATGGCTTAGATGGGAACGTAGGGTATCCATCGCTATCTATTTGATAGGTTACTTGGTGCTTCCCCCCTGTGCGTTCAACAATGAGAGAATCATATTGTTTGGCAAACCCCATAATCTTTTCTTTCGACTTGTAAAATCCATTCTCAGGCCAGTAAGTAACATCATATAACCCGCTACGGAACATGACATCAGGCATATCGGGATTACCAGCCAAGAATACACGGGAATCGTTCGCACCACCAAAGAATGTATGGAATCGGCATTTTTTAATTTTGTTGGGCATGTCGGTTGCCGGCTTTCGCGCTGTGATAATGACGTTGTTTGTTCCTTTAGGTGGGGCGGTGTTAAAATCTATAAATCCTTGTCCTGGATTATAGTTAAATGCCCCTGTATCTGGAATATTTTTTCCATCCACTTGAACCCTTATATATTCACTAACTAACCCTTTTTGAGATAAGAAAAATCGTTTATCTTCTCCGTTTCCGCTGAAACTTTCTCTGAAGTCAGTACCCAATAAATTAAAATCTTCATGAAAGGTACCACCCCCTGTGGGATCTTTAGAGATGAACATTGTAGGAATATAAGGGTCAATAGGCAGGAAGTTAGTGCCATCATATTGCAACAAGTCCTTACCATCCAGTACATAACACTTATCATTCATGGTGAAAAAATCAACTCTGTTGTTGGCCAGTTTGTCATAAATTACGATCGGCTGATTATTCCCCGATTGTTTATAGAGCTTCGTACCATGCGCCATTAAAAAAATCGCTGTTCCATCTGTCTTAACGAACTCATAAAGTCCATTAACTGGGCCCGAACCAAGTGATGTAGGGAATACCCTCTCATATCCCGTCCGCTTATTCAGCGCCCCTCGCTCATCGATGTTCATATTCAGCATTTCCGGTGATTGCGACTGATCTATTTGAGTAGGCGTGACACCTACGTTCATTCCTTTAAACGGTTCAATGCGGAGTAAAGGAGGCTCCGCAGGTGCTTGTGTATTGAATTGAATCATGCGTTACCTCCTTACCAATTAAAAACGTTCAGTATTGTTTGCGGATAGTCGTTATTGCGCTTATACAAGGCTTGCAGCTTGGTGTAATACAGATTCATGAGCCTATCGGCAATCGTTACATTTTCATCTGCTAGAGCCATGCCACCCATGTAATAAGGGATAATTTGCTGTGCGTACTGATCTACTTCAAACTCATAGGAATCTGGCGTTTTATCGTCCAATTCTGTTGGATTCTTATGATATATCAATTCAAATGAGCCGGTAACGTTCGATGGTAGACTAAAGCTGCGCCCCTGCACCCTAAACGGAAGAAAAGGACTGCCGTTTAATAGCATGCTCCCCATTTCCTTAAAATCTTTCGGCAAGTCATAGCGAGTATAACCTGTTGAATTGTTGCCGAACTGTTCCATATAGAAGGATGACTCGATTGGGATCTTTTCACTTATCTCAAATTGCGCATCATTCGCGAACCGATTCATCCGGTTCAAATAGTCCGCATTCTCATTGTCTGGAATGAGCGTTCCGTCAATGGAATACTCAGCCATGACGGATAACGCTCTTTTCTTTGCTTCACCGAGGTTCATTCAAAAACCCCCTATTTGATTTCGTCAAATTTGTCCATGTCATATTCAGCTTGTAATGTCTTGGCAACTGATTCATTGTAGACATCTGCAACCACTTGTGGCACTTCTAGCTGTTTCCCAACCGCTAGCACCCACTTCTGCCCATTAATGATTACTTCTTGGTGTGTGGCTCTATTAATTCGGTCTGGTTGGATAAACAATTTTGTTTTCGGCTGCTTAAGGATCGCTTCTCTCTCAGACAAAAACTCGTTTTCTACTTCTTTTTGTGTTTTGTTAGCCATTTCAATTCCTCCTAAATATAGGAGAGCCTAAGCCCTCCTTAGTTAATTGCTGATTCATAACGGACGATACAGTTCTCATTCAAACGGATAGCTGTAAATGCTGATTTCCAAGCAACAGTGCTGTATAGGTTCATAGGGTTTGATGTATCAGAGTGATCGCCTGCAGAGTTTTTAACAATGATTTCTGGCTTAGATGAACCTTGGATATCAGGGATACCATAAGCATCTTCACCGATAACAATCGTTGCGTATACATCGATTGGTGGCGTTCCTGCACCCGTACCAGCATAAACAGGAGCTGTAGTGGCTTCCATGAAGTAGATGCCGTACATTTGCCCTGCAATACCTTGTTCACGGTTCTTAGTGTCAACATACGTGTTTTGGTCTTTCCATTCTTGCATCTGCATGATATTAGCAATGACTTCCGGATGAGTGAATGCAAGGTAGCCTTTACCGCCAGAAGGTAGCTTGATTTGTTTTACATTGTTTTTCACCAAAGTTGTACGAATCTTAATGATGTCTGCCGCAGTGATTTTATCGCCTGCCGCTACTTGGTTACGCGCAGTCTTGGAGTTTGCATAACGTACATTTGTACCGGCTGCAAGCAAGTCACGAACGATAACATCCATAGATAGTGCCGCATGATCTCCAAACATTTGCGCTGTTTCTGTAAGCACTGGGTCAAGGCCTGTCAAGTCCAAGAAGTCAGATAGTTTTGTCCATGCACCGTATTGCTTTACAGTAGCCGCAATTTTAGTGATGGATAAGTCAATAGCATCCGGTGTTGTACCCTCTACAATGGCTGTAGTGGACAATGCAGGCAGTTCCATACGGCGGAAAGAAGTTGTTGCCCCTGCACGCTTAGGAATATTGGTTTTCTTACCGTATTTCATGAAGACAGTCTGATCAATCAAGCGCTCCAATAGTGCGCGTTGGTAAAATTCAGCTTGTTCTGCTGTTAAAGCGTTATATGCTGCTCCTGTTTGAGCATAAGTTTGTGTTTTTGTCGGCATCTAATTGCCCTCCTATAATTGGTTTCGTTCTCCCCGTAATACTTGGTCAACCATGCTGTTAAAGTCATTCTTAGAGAGCTTAGCAACACTCGAATTATGATTGACCTCAGCACCACCCAAGGCTCCCGGTGAACTGTTTTGATTTTGTTGAAGCTTTTGTATAGCTTCCTGTTCTTTCTGTTGGCTGAGTGACTTGTAAGTGGAACGCAAATAAGCATCTAACAATGAGATGCCCGTTTGTTCTTTCAATGTCCATGCTTCCGGTGGAATCTGATCAGGCTTCACATCCGGGAACTCTGAAACAAATTCATTTACTTCACGTTGAAACATTTCTTGCTCATGCTGCTGTCGTTGGATATCCCTTAATTGCTTGATTTCTGGCAGTTCAGATACCAGCTGTTGAAACTTATCCGGGTCTATGCCAGCTTCTTGGTAACGCGCATTCTGTTGTTCTCTCTCCCAATCATCCAAGGCTGCAACCATTTGTTCATGGCTATCGAAACCGGATGCACGGGCGACACGGTTAAGGTATTGTTCCTGCTCCTGTGCCTTCTGCTGTACTTTGTCATAGTTCATGCCCTTTTGGATGTAGTCCGGAGCTTCATCATAGGACACTTGGCGTTCTTCTTTGTTGTACTTTACTGTGAAGTAATCCTGTGGTTGGGATTCTTCCTGTGTTTCCTGCTGCTCTATTGGTTGTTCTGTAACTTCTTCAACTTCTGGCTCGATGGTTTGGTTGCCATCTTGTAACATTTCTTCTTGCATATAAAATTCTCCTTTCGACTATGGTTGGTCGAATTATTGAGCAGTTTACCGTCATGCTAAGGACAATAAATTATTTAATGATTTCCCAATCTTCGGCGAGAATATCACCTATCGAAGGAACCCACATAGCATGTGAGCCTTGTGCATTCTTAATCTGTAAATATGGCTCAACTTTGAATAAATCCCCTTCATTAAGCCCCCAAGCTTCTGCCGTTTGCTTATTAGATGGGATTCCTTGCGGATAGCCTTTTTGATAAACAACAAACATTCCTTTGCCATTCCAACCAAGACGAAAAATCTTTTCACCTTGTTTAACTGCTTCTAATGCTTGACCGAATTTCATCATTACTCCTCCTCATAATAAAAAGACCTACTGTTGAGGTCCCATAATCGCTTCCATATACGCTTGTTGTTCTTCTGGCGGCAGCTTTTTAAATTGTTCCTGCTGATGCTTAGGTAGTTGCGCAAGTAACTGGTCAAAAGGATGAGGCTGGTTTGCCTCTGCTTCCTGTTGTGCCTGCATATCCGTTTGCTGTTGTTGCATGGCCGCCTGTGCTTGCTGTTCCTGCTGCATCATCTGCTGTTGTTGCGCTTGCTGTTGTTGCATCATTTGTTGCTGTTGCATACGCTCCTGTACGCTCTTAAGCAATCGGTCCTTGAAAGGAATTACGTTCTTAGGAGCAAAGCGTAAATATTCCTCTAAAGTGATCTGTTGCGTATCGAATAACTTATCAAGCGATGTCATCATAAGTGATTCTGAATAAGAAGATGAAGGCCCGACATCTATTTTTAGGCTCATGTCTACATCCGCATATTCAGAACCGTTAAATGGTTCTGGCTTGGCTTCTTCATCATCATCTTTCATTGGCACCATACGAGTGGTATTGTACTTAGTCTTGAAAAACTCCAACCATATCAACCCTATATCTTCTACCGCTTGATAGAATCGCCGTTTGATAGATTCCAACGGAACGCCTGCTGCCTTTTGCAAGAGCATAATAGCCGTTGCGTTAAGCTGCCCTGTCTTCTGTTCACCGAGCATGGATTCATTTGCCCCATTGATTTCACGGGTATACGACAAAAAGGCATCCACTAATGCAGATGCTTGGTTGGACATTGTGCCCGGATTCATGTATTGAAGAGCATTGTTTACACTGCCCTGTGTGCCACTGTTTACATGGATCACTTCACCAGGAGTGTTTGTTATTTGCTGATGTACCAGGTTCTTGTCAACAATCATCTTAGGCCATCCTGTAAGCTGTACAGAAAGCAATTGCATAGCCATCAGCATGTTAATGCTCTTTTGGTTAGGTATAAGTCCCTCGACATCCGAAACGCCGAATATAGACCGTTTACGGCGCTCCCATTGCATGACAACAACCGGATATAGTTTGATGCCTAATTCTGTCTTAGGCTTTACCACGATATTACCAGACACCTTCATGAAGTACACTTGACCATTTTCCTTCCAGTACTTCGTGATGACTGTTGTTTTGTCGGAATCTTTCATTTCCTTCTTAGCCATGTCATAGCCTTGGTCCTCTGTTTCCTTGTCGCCTACAATAAGGGATATCATGTCTTTGGATACACCGGAAGATTTAGCGAGCTCTCGGACATTCTTTACTAGGTCACGATAGGTAATAAGAATATACGGCTGTTCTTGCACTCGATGATTCTGAGGATTGCCAGGGAAGAAGTTGACCGGATCAATGACTTCTCCTTCCATCTCACCTTGATACTTTAGCTTATTGCCACCTTGCTTGCTGTTATCCCAATAGTAATGCCAGATACAAGGGCCTGTTGTTGCACCGGATTCCAATGCTTCTTCATTCAGTTGATCCTGCTTAATGCGCTCCCATGTAGCATCTGAAAACCGTGTAAACTTTTCAGCAGCCTCAAACTCTGGTGTTTGTTCTTCTACATCCAACGCCGTGTAAACCATACGGATGTTCTCATTCATTACAGAAGCTACCTTATGATTGATAATCTGCTTGATGATATTGAACACTGGCCGCGGTAAATCTCTGGTCGCATTCGTTGGAGCAGGCCATTGATCGCCAGACTTGAACCGTTCATATTCAGCCCACTTACTTACATAGCCCTTCTTATACTGTAAACCTTCCTTGTACTGGTTCTGTACAGCACTGGCGGTTTCCAACATGCTTTCATTCTTCTTCACTTACTCACCTACTTTCTGCCGGTCCATTCATCCATTCAGATAGGATGTTAGGGGTCAGCTCCACTTCTTGGGGCTTACTGTCCGGCAATGGGCTCTTAATCTCCATCTGCGGCTTCTCATCGTGCTTTAGTTCATACTGCCACTTAAGCCCCATATGAACGCCCTTCAACGTAAATAAGCCCGTTACCAGTGCGGTAACAGGAATACATACAGCTAATACAATCACCATATCATGTACCCGCTCCTTTCAGGTTCGTTTGATTGGAACATCCAATGCGGATCTTGTTTTCTGCCTTTCTTCTGTTCTTCCATGTAAATGATAGCTTCGTCATTCAAGGCGTATCGTGTCATGTCGATAGCATGGTTGTTTTTGTCTGGATACTTGGCTTTAAAGTTGCCATTAGCATCCTTCTCTAGCTCATAGGTTAAGAACTCCCTTGCTGTCTCTGGACAACGTTTGTCATCGATTATGATTGCTTCAAGGCTCTGCAGGAACTTGATACCGTATTCAACCGTATCTGGTCCCTTCTTCACGCCTGTTACCCGTAAGCCATACTGAGCAAGCTCATATATACTCTTTGGTTCGGCTGAATCAGCATAGATCAGAGCATTATCCCTGTTCTCAATCGCTATATGTTCATATGCAGCATAATTGGATAAACCAACCTTATAGAACTCATGGAAGATGTACAGGCATTTCTTCTTGCGGTCGTAATGCATGACACCATAAGAGAATGGATCTATTGCATATCCAAAGTCAATACCTCGCTTGATATTCTCAAATGTGCTAATTTCTTGGTCTGAGATAGGCCGTATCTGTACATTGTCAAATACTTCCCCGCCTGTCCCGACAACTTCACCGAGATATTCATGAGCATATGCCATAGGCTTTGTTTCTTTTAGATGTTCTGCCTCGACAATAAATTGATCCCCAAGCCATTGCCGGGGGACTGTTAAGTAATTGCTATGATGGAATAACCGGTCATCCCTGGTCAGCTTCACTTCTGCGTTCACCCAGTTGTTAGAAGATCGTGGAGGGTTATAGCTGTAAAAGACTGTAAACTTCTCACCGCCACGCATAAGGGACTGGTTTATCATTCGTATTTCTTCCATGCCATTGAACTCATCAATTTCCTCGAACCAGATAAACTTGCAATATCCCTTACTGAACTTGATAGATTTAATCTTCTTTGGATTGTCTGCCCCACGGAAGATTATCTTCTGTCCAGTAGGAATGTAAGTAAGACCGAGAGGGCTTATACTCTTATGCCAGTATGCATCGACACCAAGCATTTCAATTGCCCAAGATAGTTGCTCATACACTGAATCCTTTAGAGTGTCTTTTACCTTACGCATGGATACAGCGTTTGCTTGTGGATCGTTCATGATGCCGAATATGATTTCAATAGCGACAAAGGAAGATTTCGTACTGCCCCGGCCGCCTCCTAACCAATAATGGGTATGGCCATCTTTCTTTAGGTCGTTGTGTATCTTCTTGAATGAAGGAGCGATGACATCCGAAAGCTTAGGCATCGTCCTCACCTATGTCGTCTATGATGGTTACACCCATATTGCCAGTGAGGTTCTTGTTGTCTGTCCACATAGCGTAGCGCTTGCCTATAAGCTCCAAAGCCTTCAACCTATCCTTAGCGCTTATACCTTTGGTGACTATTTCAGGGCCGCTTTCACCGAATACTACAACATCCTCTTGCTCCTCATTACGAGCAAAAGAAGTTACTGTCTGCAGCACTTCCTCAGCGCTCATGATACGTTTATCAGCTAATTCCTTTAGTCTTTCATCAATGTAGGCTTTCAAGTGAGGTTTTCTGAGGTTTTCATACCCCATCTCAGTTGCAGTCTTTTCACTGTATCCTGCTTTAACAGCAGATTCTGAGGCGTTCCCACACTCTATATAATAATCTGCAAATCGTTTCTGTTTCTCAGTCAGTTTCATTTCAAATCACCCACCCCCTTCTTATCCGCCACCCAACCATTATTAGTTGGACAACGTAAAAAAGGGCACATAGAAATGCCCTCATTGATCTTGTTTACCCATATGCATGATGTGCATTTCTTCATGTCCTTCCCTCCATAATAAAAGAGCACCCCCGAAAGGATGCCCTTCTGTACTAACCACCTGGATTAACTCTACCCATAGTTTCCACCACCTTGATATGTGCCGTCTTTATTGTTTCGACAAATATCGTTGGTTTCCTGCAATTCATTTCTAATAACACAGG
>NZ_LN851183.1 GCF_001243895.1 Bacillus testis
AAACCAGCTAATAGTTTGTCAATCATTTCACTCAAAAATATAATGTAAGCATGCTATACTGAAAATAAGGCATGACAAATAAACTTCCTCCAACAAGATGGAAGTTCCTTGAAGATATGTGAAAATTTATTTTAAGCAACATCTTGGAAGGTTGTTTTGGTTTTCAAAAGAGCGTAAATCCAATGTAAAAGCTTATTAGCACAGGCAATAATGGCTACTCGATAAGGTTTTCCCTCGTCTCGCTTTTTGTCGTAAAACTCACGTAATCTCTTATTTCGAGGGATGAGTTCTTTGGTCGTTCTAGTTTTACGGGCATCTCGAATGGCGCAACGGACAGCTGTGAATAAGGCATGCCGTAGCCTGCTGGAACCCCTTTTCGTGATGTGATTCTTGGTACCCTTGAAGGTACCAGACTCGAATACACTGGGGTCAATTCCCGCAAAGGCTACTAACTTTTTAGGGTGATTAAACCGATCTATTTCTCCAATCTCGGAAATAATCGTGGCCGCGATTTTTTCGCCGATACCAGGAATGGATTGGATAATCTTATATTCTTCTATATTTTTTGCTAAGGCATCTATCTCTTCTTCAAGTACGGATAGATGCTTTTTATATTCAAGAAGAATGTTAATAAGCATCTCTAAACTAATCAGATGGCTATGATACAGGGTCTGCTGAAACGGATTTCGATTAGCTGCTTGTATGAGCTTATTCGCTTGATTACTGGCCCATTTCTGAGATCGGCTCTTGCACAGTTCATGAATCTTCACGGTAAGGGTCTCTTCACCAGCTTCCAACACTTTTTTAGAGGTTGGAAAGGTTGATAAAGTACGTAAAGAGACATCCGAGTACAATTCTCCGAACACACCTACATACTCAGGAAATACTTGATCCAGCACAGATTGAAATTGTAGCTTAGCTTGGACAAACATACCCGTCAAATTCTCGTGCTGTCTCGTCAGATTACGCAAGTTCAAAAGCTGAATGCCACGCTTTTTATAGGGCTCTAAATCCTCTTTGTAATACAGCTCGCAGAGATGGTGAGCATCAATTATGTCTGTTTTGACTTTGCGTAAACTCGAACTTTTCGCTTTGTAAGAAATGAGTGGATTCACAACGATTAACAGGTATCCTCTTTTTTCAAAATACTGAACGACAGGCAGGTGATAATGTCCCGTAGATTCCAAAACAATGGGTGGCTGTGAACCTGATTGTTCTTCCACTTCTTTGATAAAGGCGTGTAATTCCTGTAATCCATCCAGTGTATGTGCGACTTTAAAGCTCTTTTTGTATGGTTTCTTTTTCTCCAAGAATGCTTGAACCTGACTTTCTCCTTTTGCGACATCCAGACCAATGACTGGATTCATGATATCTCCTCCTCATCAATGAATTAGCTGGTAACCCCTAAATGGCTCCTTATAGTGTCATAGCTTCGCTTGTTATACGAGATCTAAGTCCCAACCAGCTTCAATCATGTTTCTATAAGTAGGGGGCGAACGGTTTAGTTATCGGGATTAAAATCCCACGGGGGCGGTCGTTCTACCCCAGCTACCATTAGTATTCTAGAACCTAAATAAAAAGGTCAACCAATAACATTGGCTAACCTTATAATACGA
>NZ_LN851184.1 GCF_001243895.1 Bacillus testis
TTTTTTAGTGCCATAAAAAAAAGACTTGCCAGTCACCCCAAGTCCCTCTACTGTATAGGTGTCTAATCAAACAGTGGAGGTAAGAAAGGATGCTAGCAATGTCTGAGGTTCATTGTATCAAATTAATGAGAAATCAAAAAGGGTTATCTATTTCCAAAATCGCAAAAACCATGAATATCAATTGGCGGACCGCAAAAAAATATGCGGATAAAGATCAGGTACCCACTTCTAAAATTCAATCTAAAAAAGGAATGATGTATGAAGAACGTTGGGGAGAGATGGTATGTGATTGGTTGGAAGAAGATGCTCGCTTAAAAAAGAAACTTCGTAGAACAAATAAACAACTTTTTCAAGAATTATTGAAGTATGGCTTTCCCGGTTCTTATCGAACCGTTTGCCAATTTATTTCGGATTGGAGGGCGACTGAAGAGAGTCAAAAGGATAAAGGATATGAGCGATTGAATCATCCAATTGGAGAAGCTCAGGTTGATTTTGGAATCATGGAGGCTGTGCTGGAGGGGGAAATAGTCGATATACATGCATTAATTATGTCTTTCCCCTATAGTAATGTGGCTTTCTCTGTCCCACTTCCTTCAGAAAATCAAGAATGCTTTTTAAGTGGATTAAAGCAATTGTTTGAACAAGCAGGTGGCGTACCAAAAAGTATACGAATTGATAATCTAACGCCAGCTGTCAAAAAAGTAAGGGATTCAAATGGAGAAGCTCAATTAACAGATGAATTGATGGCTTTTCAAAACCATTATGGATTTGACGTACAAGTATGTAATCCCCGAAGTGGACATGAAAAAGGAAGCGTGGAAAGAAAGGTTGGTTATATACGATACAACTTTTTTAGCGTCCCTCCAGTAATAAAGGATTTTGATGACTTGACTGAACAATTAAAAGAAGTATTACAGAAAGATCGACAAAGAGAACATTATAAGAAACAAGAATCAATAGAGTATCTGTGGGAAGAAGAACAAAAGAAGTTATATAAGCTGCCAGAAGAAGATTATCCTGTGTTTAAGGAAACATTGATTAAAGTAAATAAATACAATGAATTCAAATTGGATCAACATCTTATTCATATTCCTAAAGCCAAAAATTATTATCCTTTATACTGTATTCTATATTGGGATCAATATCGGATTGTGACCGGTAATGGAGAAATATTACTAACGGACTTCCGTCCGTACATGAAGAAGAGAAGATTAATCCCATGGAGTGACATATTGAAAGATTGGATGCATAAACCGCGTGTTATTGGACATTCACGATATAAGGAATACTTACCGGCTAGGATTCGTGAGTATCTTTTGGTTCCCTCATTAGCTATTCGTAAACAACGAATCAATGAAATAATTAGTCTGTTATTACAGCATGATATGAAAGAAATTGAAGAACATTTTTATGAGTATATTGGCCAACGGGATAACGAAATCAATCATCCTTATGAAGTGGAGTGGTC
>NZ_LN851185.1 GCF_001243895.1 Bacillus testis
TTGTTTCATATACCGGAAGTAGTTTCCGTTTGGCTAATGCCTTATCAAAAAAAGCATAAAAAATACTGGGTGGCAATACTCTGTATTTTCCGCTGCAATACTCTGCACTTTTTTCTTGCAAAATACATTGACACCGCTTGTGTATCATACAGGTATCAAAATGTTTCCTTCTGTTATCAAAATTATATATATTCATGGACAATAACCACAAAATTGTTCATCATAGAATGTCGAATTTCGTCGAAAAATATTTATAAAAATTTTTATTTATACAAGCTACCATACCGATTTAATCTGAAAAACACGACCTTTTATAATAAAAAAAGCCCCGTGAGCAACGAGACTTAACTAATTATTTATATTCTGATAGCCAATTAAAAAAAGCATCTCGACCCACTCTTTTCAATCGACCTATCGTAACACAAGGGAACCCAGGCTCTTTCATTAAAGCGTACGCTCCATGTGTAGAAATACTCAAAATATCAGCAATGTCCTCAGCCGTTAAGACTAATGGATACATTGAATGAGACGGGGTCTGAGTCGAATCTGAAGCCGCTGCGCTCCCCCGGTCTTTAGTCCGTAAAGAATAGGTTAAATAACCACTTCCAGAAAACTTACTTGAACCCCCACATTTAGGACAATTTAAACTACCTAAAGAATCCATCAGAACCACGCCAAAAACAAAAGAACAATTAGAACAAGAATAAACAGAAGTTTGATCCGAAAAATCCACAAAACAACCCCCTTAAGTCTAAAAAGTACCCAAAACCACTGCTAACCGCTCCGGGACTGCATCCCCCCCTAAAAAAGTAAAACCTCAATATCTAATATCCGTCAGAACCTGCAAGAACAACAGCAGAATAGCCTCCTTAAGATAAACTCACAGACCCAGTAAAAAAGCGCAGGCCATATATATAAGGTGTAAAGGACAAACCGTGAGACACACTATGGATAAATAAAAAAGCAAGAGCCCAGAGAGCCCTTACTCTACAAGAACGCGCACAGTCCAATTATATAGGTTTAAGATGACAGACCATTCACCTTTTTTAAATACACGCCTAAGAAGCAAAGAAGATAGCCGAAAAAGCACAGTCCAATTATATAAGGTTTAAGGTGACAGACCATTCACCTTTTTTATAAATGCTTTTTTAATTTGGTTATATACGTTGGATGGACTCCGAGCATTTCGGCTAATTCCTTACGTTTTGCATTAGGATGCCTTTCCATCGCTTGTTGTAATTGCCAAAGCTTATCTTCTGTTTGCTCTTTCTGTTGCTCTAGATAATCCTTTCGCTTCTGTACGCCCTGTTTCCGGCGTTTTAATCTTTGTCCTTTTGTATTCCTTGCTTGCTTCTCTACACCGTCTATAATCGTCTTGAATTGCTTCATTTCGTCCGCTGTAATATCCAATTCCTCAATAATGGTTTCATTCTTCATCGGGCGTTTGATGCCATCAGAATGCTTGTACCACATTTTAAAATCTCGCTTGGCATATTCATCGAAGAATTCCATGGCATCGTCATAAGCACTACCTGCCGTTCGGCTCACAATTGTTTTCTGCTGAGGATCCGCCAAGGAAGCATTCATCTGTTGAGCAAAGGCCAAGGCTGATTCTTTATTCTTCAGTAAAAGGGCTATCGTGTAGCTATATATGTATGTCAATGTGTTTCGTTTCTCGATATCCCCATTCCTAAGCGAAATTAACATTTCTAGGTCATCTTTCCGGCATGTATTAAGGCTATATAGATTTTTAAGACCTTGTTGGGATGGTAAGGTTGCCAATATGCCTTTTCGTTTCTTAGACGGCTTTCTACGGCTTTCTAATGGAGTGCAATAGCTGTAAAGCTCCATGAGGTCATATTCCATGGTCCGCCATATCTCTACCTCGACCCGTTTATTATTACGTCCGTTTACACTGTATGGCAGCCGGAAAACCCTTGTCACGTCCGAACCGGTAGTATCAGCTCCCAGATGCTTTAATTGCGCTATGTACTGTGTGGTTATGTACTGGGAAAGGTAAGCCATTTTCGGACTGGCTCCGCCTGTGATGCTATAAATCAACTGAATTCCTCGGCCAGAATAGATTACGAGATTTGGATTCGGGATGCTGCCTCTATAAATTAGATCCTTTATCTCTTCAGATGCACGATCTACTGTTATGTTGAGCTTATAGCAATCGATATCAACGCCGATATTACGAATCTGCTTTAAAGATGCCGCCTGTCTGGACCCGTGTTCAAATGCATTTAGGCTTAAATAAACATCCTTTTTACGCTTATTCGCTTCCTTTAGCAAATGGTTAATATCATTCAGACCATAAAAGATATGCTTTTTCGTATGTAATTGGAATGTGCATATAAAGCCGGTTATTTTACTCTCTGACAAGTAGCAATCATGCCAGGCTTCAATAAATGTTTCTTGTGGTTTGAACTGCAAAGATAAATTTCCCAAAGCTTTTTTCTCCTTCCCACTGGAAAGGAAACGCACACCTGTGATATATTAAAACCAACAAAATAAATAAAAAAGGGTACACGTATCCTATACCAGAAAACTCCTCAGGCCGCCAAACCTTACGGGAGTTTTTTTCTTGTCTATAATACTATCAAAATTAAGAAATTAGCGCTAGAAAATGTCGAAAAAGATCAAAGGACACAATATTGTTATCGTGTCCTCAGTAAGATATAATGAGCTTATCCAAATTAACTACATGAAAAAATGATCAGTTGCAGCTGTTCATTTTTTTTGTGCCGAAATTTCGGTAAGGAATTGAGACGCAAATATCGCTCCCTCATAAAACCCATGAATAAAGCTATTTTCCGATTCTTGGGCCGTTAAACCATGTATCTTATCCTCAAAATCCATTAGTAATCGTTCTAGTTCCGGATAGGCCTTCAATTTATCGCTAAATTCATGAAAAAAAGAGACGAAAGCATCTGCCGCATTTATTGACCTTGGAGTTTTATAAATTTGATTATTTTCATCCAGCAGCAAAAATTTATCGTAAGCCATGCCTTTAAGGACGCTTGCATTAATTCTTTCCTCAATACAACTCATTTTTCTTCCTCCTTTGCCCATACATCTACCGGCTGTAGTGTAGTTCCATGCCCTTCAATAAATCCTTGTATGAACGTATCCGAGTAAGAAAGGCTCTGCCAATAACACGCCTTGTCATCATAGTCCGCAAACATATTCACAAGCTTTTCATCATGCTTGATATATTCCATAATTTCGTTGTACTTCGCATTTAAAAGATCATGCTGCTTGCGACTATCTTTTGAAACAAACACCCTGTTGTCTTCTTCAATTTTTTGCAATTTATTTAAGGCTAAGCGAGTTAGAAACAAAGAGATATCATTAGCAACTGGAGAGACAGGAACACTTACTTGTTTTTGAGTTTGATACATTGCAATATTCCTCCTTTTATTACTTCAAAAGTTTTTAAATTACTTTAGGGGTAATTTATATATTCATAATATTACCCTTGTGGTAATATGTCAACAAGTTTATTGAATATAATTACTTCTGTAGTTATAATATAGTCATAAATTAATGAACGGAGAGATTGAAATGCTACGGATTCATGTATCGGAATGGTTAGGTAAGAAAAAGATGACACAAAAAGATTTATCGGAGATGACAGGTATCCGGCCGGCTACAATACACGGATATTATCACGAAACAATTAAACGGATAGATGTCGATCATATGGTTGCTTTATGTAAAGCATTCAATTGCCAACCTGGTGATTTATTTACTTATGAAGAAGAATGATATTAGAGGATGGATTTTTCTTAAATAAACAAAAAGCAACGCTCCACTACTAGTACTGCTTCCCTTTTTAAGGACTCAGACATGTCGATATTTTATTCTTTAAGGAAAAGTGCTGAAGTTGGTGAATCAACTTCAGCACTTTTCCTTTTTTTTTATATTTAACCATAATTAATTTTTATTAAGCCCAAGACATACTATTCAATCGACACGGATCATTATGTATAATTCTTTACACTTTTAACCTTGTTTCCGAAAAACTATACTTTTTATTAAAACTATTAATTTTTAATTTATAAATCCATGTCACCAATTCTCGCTGGGAATTTCCAATCAACAATTACTCGTTCATCTGTGTTTGGATACATTTCTCCATATAAGAAATTATAAGGTGCCACAATTCCATTTATTGGAGCTAGAATACCTTTTCCATTTCCCATATTAAATGATTGGTAAACAAACTTTGAACAATAGTTAGGATCAAGTACACTAATTCCACCATTTATTTCATAGTCCCAGTTTGCATTTCTTTTTGAAGCTGCCCAACTAGCTGCTTTTGTAACAATGGTGGAGTTTGTCAATCTAACTATTTTAGCATCTTTATACCTGTTGAACCAATTGGAATAAGAAATCGGTCGAGGTCCAGAAGCTGACGGTCCAGAGAAATGCATAATACTAGGCTCTGTAACTATGCTAGAATGTCCTGCTATTCCAAAAGATGATGTACTTGTAGTTATAATTATATCTCCTTTTCTTGGAGTAATTTTTGTCCCCGGATAATAAAAAGTCGAGGTGGCGGCGGAAACATCTTGTGTTGTGGTCACATCTTGTGTTGTGGTCGCCTTCTTTTTTGGTTCTTCTGGTTTTGATATAATTTCTCCGTTTTCATCAAGCATTAATCCATAATCTGCCAAATTATCATTTTTAGAGATCTCTTTTACTTCTTCCTTACCTTCGTAGCTAGGATTTAAATCTTCCAATTCAACACCTTTTTGAACGTCACCATCATTAATCATCTCATTTAGTTCTTGTTGATTGTCTGGTACGCCTAGAGTTTTTGCGCTTGCTAATGGAATATTTAAACTAACAAAGCCTAAAAAAACTATGACTAGAGAGACAAAACCTTTTACAAACAAATCTTTTCGTAACATTTTTATCCTCCTTTTCACTATTTCGGAAACAATGTAATTATATTATAATTATTTATTATAAGAAATCCCTATTTTGTTAATATATAAATAACATAGAATATTTTAATAATAAAAAGGAGTTACCTCATGAAAAAAATTTGGATTCTTTTTTCTTTAATCCCAGTACCATTCCTATTTCATTTGTATGAATATAGTCAAAATCTCAAAGGTGAAAAACCTACATTTTTGTTGGTAAGCTTTATACTTTTAATGCTTATCGTTGGCTTTTTATCAAGAAATGTAAAATTTATTTTTGTCATTTTAATGAACCTAATAACAATTGCAATATCGTTTCTTTTGTCTGCTCTCTTTATTCCTAATGACCTCACATGGTTCAAACCATTAGATCGAAATTTCGCAATATTATTTATTGGTATAATTTATTTAATAGGTCAACTAATCAGTAGAAGTATTTCAAAAAATAATAAAAAGATTAAAAGATAAAAGGATTGCCTTCAAGGCAATCCTTTTATCTTTAATATTCAAGTAGGCTTATATAATATTCTATTTAAGAAGCCTGGCGATGTGCTGGCTTCTTATTTAATTTTATCCTTTATTAAAAATGCTAAATAACCCTTTGCGTTTCTTCTTTTGCTCCTCCTGCGCTTCTAGCAGGAGTTTTTTTGTTTCTTGCGAAGCCTTCAAAGACTCCATTAACATTGCATCACGCTTATTCATACGTTCTTTTATGTATTTATCCTGTTCTTCAAGTTGTTCCAGAAGCTTTTTATTGAATCGCTCTTGTTGATCCAATCGCTCCAAAAGCTCCTTGTTGAACTTGTCCTGCTGTTCTATATGATCGAACAGTCCTTGCAACATTTCATTAGGGTCACGCAATGCAGGAACGCTGTTATCGGTGTTCTGCTGTTCGGACGCATTCTCTTTATACTTTGATACGATAACTAAAGACGCGTTCTCTAAACTAAAATTCTGTACCTGAACCAGTTCTCTTAAATGCCGCAGAACGACCATGTCCTTCTCGAAGAACACCCTTCGATTATTGTCTGTTCTAGGGAAGAAGTATTTATGACTTTCCAGAGCTATACACCACTTACGAAGTGTGCTATCCCCAATACCCAAGTTAATGCTGGCTTCCTTAGGAGTTAGGGGCTTTTCCGTTCTTCGCATCGTTCTTCACCTCTTTATTCTCATTGTAGTCCAAGATCGGACAATTAGAAAGAGAGCCTTCCTTAGTGTTCCTTTGGTCTTCCAAAACTTTTTTCTTTAAAATCTCTGCAATTAGTTTGTAACCTCTCTCCATATTTCTTTCTGTAAAGGACCCCTTAATGACCTTTCCCTTCATTGGATATCCTCCTTCTCTTCATTTCTTTTAGAATATCCTTCTTATATTTCTTAACCATATAGTCATAACAAGCCTGGATGTTTTTTGTCGGTGTAAGGACCCTTTATAATTTTCACCTTCACAACAATGCCTCCGATCCATCTTATTATGAATTAGAATTTCGCTACCTTTACGAAGAAACCTTTAGTTATCCTCTAATAAATACAAACGGCTACTTTACGTGAAACTTATCTTTCACGCACCCCTGCAAAATTCATCCATTTCCTTATGAGCAACTGATGTATTTTCAAGTATTATGTAAACTAGATGGCGAAATTTAAACGATTTAGTTTAGGATATGCCATAAAATCAACTTTTAACAAAAACTCAATACATAACTATAATTTTGTATTGACATTGTTTGGTAAAAATATTACTATAGGAGTAATTAAGAAAGAGGTGAAGGGAATGAAGAATGCAGAATACCTAGAAGCATTCACTGATTACTTATTAGAAGAAGAGAAGAGTAAAGGTACCATAGAAGGCTATACCTTGGATTTAAAAGAGTTCCTATCCTTCCTTGGCAAAGATATCGCTTTAATCAACAGGGTCGATATAAACCAATATAAGGACCTCTTAAAAGCAAAAAAGCTCCAAACCCTTACGATTAATAGAAAATTAGTGAGTGTAAAGCAATTCATTTCCTTCCTCAACGATCGATTTCTTCTTGGATTGACTGTTCGTATCAAGCAAGAAAAAATCCAGCAGCAATATTCCCTAAAAGATGAAGAATTACTTTCAGAAGAAGATTTCCAAGCATTAATCAAAGTGGTGAAGGAATCGGGAGATATTAGAACAGAGGCGATGCTTAAAGCCATGTATTATTCCGGTATGCGTGTGAGTGAAATGCTTCAACTCCGAGTGGATCATGTCAACTCTGAAAAGAAAATCATTAGTGACATTAAGGGAAAAGGCGGCAAATTTAGAGACATTTATATCAGTAATAAACTAATTTCAATATTAAAAAGTTATCTTCAGGTAAGGGAGCAACCTTTCTCTGTTGCTACCCAGGCTCTCTTTGTTGGCCAACGTGGCCCCATTACTCGGCAGACTATCCATAACAGCATGAAGAAGTACGCTGCTTTGGCTGGCATCCCAAAGGAAAAGGCGCATGCACATAACCTCAGACATTTATTCGGTCTACGGTTAGCCGCAAAAGGCGTTCCTATCCAAGAAATAGCGAAATATATGGGCCATACCAGCATTGAGGTAACTAAGATATACTTAGAGAAGCCACAGTCATATTATTCTGACCTAATAGACCAATTATAGGAGGGCTATTATGAAAGTACGATACAAAACAGGTTCAATATTTATTGGGGAGACCGATTTTAATTATCAACCGGATGATTATGTCACAATCATTGTTGAATACTGGACTACTAAGGAAGATGACGATGATACTTATTATCATGGGGTTATAACGCGCATCGAAGAAGATCAAAGTGGTTTTTGGGCAATCCTTAACGATGATAAAGCACAAGAAAAATTCTTTGCCTTTGCAGATTTAGAAGGAGTTATCGATGGCGATCGCATACCGTTTTTAGGAGGTACGACAAAAAGAAGAGGTGAAGACAATGGATCACGTAATTAATAGCCTTAAAAAATGGTTAGATGTATTCGAAGATGACATGCCGGCTGAAAGAGATGTCAAAGCAATAGAATGTATCAACTCCGCGATTAATGAATTGGAAAAGTACTACAATCCCGAAACTGTGACTTGGACGGAAAACTATATTTTATGTCCGCATTGTCAGCATCCACACCTAGATGCACCCGAACCTGATTTTATAATGGACTGTGAAGAATGCCATAAACCTCTTGAAGGCAAAAGTAAAACGGTATACTGTACGCATAAAGAAGACGTTAAGGGTATGTAATGGAGGATATTTAATGTCTCCCCCCGTAACTACTGCCTCGTTTCACTGAAAACGGGAAAAGATAAAGGACCTGGAATCAGGCCCTTTTTTTATTTTTTCCTCTGAACTTTTTAATTAATTTGTAAATTCCATATACAATTGCTGCTAGTACGATAATAAGTAAAACAGAATTTAGCGGATTAAGTAAACCCATTTTGTCGTTGCACCTCCTTAGAAGGCATATAAATCAAATGATCCTGAAGTTGTATTTACAGTCGTATATGCATTTACATAAACGTATACAACTAAGGCTGCTGAATATTCTTTGGTTTTATCAATACTCCAGCTTGTTGGTTTTGAACCAGAGGTAGCACCAATCGAACTAGAGTGTACTAAACCAACATAAGTTCCTGAAGTTCCTACCATCCCGTATGCAGAAGCTTTGACATTGTTTCTTATACTTTTAATTTTTGATGATCCTGATGACACCGTTGTTTTATATTTAGCACCATAAGAATGGTTTAATATATTTACTTCAGCTCTTACAGAACCGGCTATTTTAATTGATACACCTTGAGCAGTTTTTGATTTGCTGAAACTTTGAGATGCTGAATTCCCAAACTTCAAATCATATGTTGAAATCCCGCCATTATTAGTATTAGTAGGGGCATTTGACGTAGATGGACTAGCATATGCACGAATAAACTCTGTGTCTTCAAGTGAGAATGGTTGATTAATTTCATAATTTGAGTTGATCCAATCGAATCTTTCAGCGATTTGTTCTTCTGATAAATTTTTATTCACATCATATTGCAAATCAGAAATATCAATTGGCTTTAATACTTCGGGAATTTCTGGAGTTGTTTGATTGTCCCCAATGTTTTCGAGTTCCTCAGCCGAAGCGCTTGAGAATGGTAGAGTTAATCCCACTAATAATACCATAGATAGTAGACCGACTAGAAATTTTCTAATATTATTCATTACTTAATTCTCCCCTTTCGTATTTAAAAATAATGTTAACATACTTTTTTTTATAAAAATGGTTTTATATGTAAAATGGTAGTTTACTACTATAATTATGTCTTTATAGTTTATTATTTTGCTGCTATAGAATATAATCCACTGTCAATCCCTCATATAAACAGCAGCAAGATCCCAACGATTTTTTCCATGGCCAATTTCTCCATGCACCTGGTCTATTGCTTGTTTAACCACACGAAATAATTTTTTGTCAGATTCACTTACAATCCCATAGTCAGCTTGCCTACCTTGATCACGATTAGACATAATACGCTCTATCATTACAGGAGCTTGGTCTAGTACATTTTTTCGTGAAAATAACTCTCTCATTCTTGCTCGACTATACGCATGCCTAAATCCATGTACGCCTCGACCAACTTGTGTGATACCAGCTTTATAACACGCTTTATTAACTGCTCTGCGTACCGTATCACGTTCCAGAGGGATCAAATGCTCATGTTCATCTTTACCTTGTATCATTCGTTTCAATTCTGGTACTAATGCAGTTGGAATAGGTATTTCCCTGTGTCGTCCACCTTTTGTAATGCCTGTTCCTTTATCAATTTTCAAATATCCATCATTTAAATTAAAATGCTGAACTTCCACTCTCACAGCTTCTTTTACCCTTAATCCCAACCCTCGGCACAATTTAACCGCATCTTGAGAGTTAGGCGGTAACGCAGCCAAAATTTTGCGATATTCTTCATCGCTATAACTTCGATTAGAAGGAGTTTTTTTATTCCGTGAGTTTGTCACTCGTTTATCAGGGATAAAAGTATGTTTTTCTCGGTTAAACATTTCGCTCCGTTTATCCATACCTTTCTGCAAATGCCTCAATGCTGTCTCAACGTTCTGTCGATGTCCAATAGACCGTCCATTGCTCTCCAAATGTTCCAAATAAGCCTTGTAATGCTCTTCTTTTAACTCATAGACATTTCTTACCCCGAACTCAGCACGAGTCCACATAACGAAATTTTTAGCTGCTGACATAGTATTCTGTTTTTGTTTTAAAGAATGAATACCTTGTTCCCCCGTCTTCTTTAACTCTCTCTTTCCAATACCTATTTGATCAATAGCATTAACAGCTACTTTGACTTGATGCACAAGGCTTGATTTACCTCTTCTCACCAATAAAAACACTCCTCAAAATGCATATTTTCCGCGCCTCGCTTTGCTTGGCAACACCCTCCTTATGCTCGCTTCGCTCCGCCTGCGCCCTTATAGGGACGCAATGTGAGCTTGTAGCTCGCATAAGGTGGGCGTTGCCTATGCATATAAATTTGCTTATTAAATTTTCCAAGAACATATTCAACCTTTCGCTCAATGTTTAAAGAGGTGAGCATATTTTAAACCTCGTATTTTTTCGGTGTGCACACCATTTTTGCATCAAAGATGCTACAAAAAATGAAGCAGCAAAAACAGAAAGTGTCCCATTTGAACACGCAAAAAAAGCAAAGTATCATTACTTTGCCTTAAGCATCTTTTGTTTCTATCAAGACAGTTAATGCCGCATCTGTTTCTTTATTAGTCCAGCCAAATCTCGGATAGGTCTTCCACGTCGTCCCACGTCCCGCCTTCGGATAAAACGATGCGATACATAACCGCGGCAGGATCAAGAGACACCGAGCCGCAGTTGCATGTCATCATCCGACCAGGGCCACGTGAATTCTTGTTGTTGTGCTCGTAACATAGTTCGTCACCGCAACGCAGACAGCGAACGCGATTGATTTTGTAATAGGTTAATTTATTTACATTGTTTTTCATGTTTTCTCATCCCTCTTTATATTTTTTTATAACAAAAAAACCTATGAGGATTTATTAGAATAAAAGACAGACTCCTAGTAGGACCTGTATTTCTAATAACCTCATAGGTTTAAGTTCATGGTTTGCTTCGCTGTTGTGCGAAAATGATAAATTAAAAACTAAAAAAGAAAATCTATATACAGATTATTACAAATGATTGATTATATCAAGATTTAATTATTCGGCTACAAACGCCAAGAGCATATTACATAATAAAAACAACCCTTATCTAAAATCAAGAAAAGGATTGTTTTAAGAGAGGTGATTCATTTTTTGTTTGTATTATTACAATTCCAATTGATTAGGAAACTCTTTTTATACCACCATAGATACTGCCATCTACTGAACATCCAACATAAGACTCAACTGTACCACTATTCAAAACTGCAGTTGCCCATCTAATACCAAATCCAGCTTCATATCGCATACGAGCATAGACTTCCACATATTTATGCCCTTCAATAGAAACAGCTCTAGTTTTCGGCATGACCTCTGGCATTAGATTTAAAGTAGAACCTGAAAAGTGTCTTTTCCAATCGGCGTCAATATTTTGAGAAACAACATTTGTTCCATTATATTTAAAGCCGCCTTCTGCCCACAAAGTAAACATTTGATAGCCAAGAGCATTATAAGAGATCCCCGTTGTTCTTTCTACTCTTGTTTCTTTTTGAGTATAGAGAGGCTCAATTTTCGTATCTTGTTTAGGAGCTTCCTTAACAGTTCTCACTTCAACAATACTAATTTCACCAGTATTTCCAAGGTATACATCAACTTTCGATTTGTCACCATCTTGATATGTAAATACTTGGCCTAAATCAGAGTTTTCTTTTTGATCTTCTATGAAGTTGTTCAATACGCTTTTATTTTCTTTAAAAGCCTTTTCATTTTCAGCCATTAATTTTGGAAACACATCCTCAAGAGATATGCTTGGGTCATCCATTTGTTTCGGTGCTGGATGTTCTTCATAGTAAGTATCAATTATCTTTTCCACATCATCTAATTTACTTGTATCTTTAAGTGTTAAGAACTCATTTGTAAGATTAGCTACATTATTCTCTAAATACGATTTAATAACCTTTATATCACTGCTCTTCTTCACTTGATCAGTAAGACTTTCGGCATTAGCGAATGGGGAAAAAATACTTAAACCTACAATAAGTGTAGACACAATGGTTGATGATTTTTTAATTTTCAAAATAACTTCCTCCTGGTTCACCTCTCTAAAAAAAACCTTTCTACAAAAATATTCAAAAACCTCCTTTTTTTGTAAACAAATAAAAATAATTAGTTGATTCGACAATTCATTTTACATTTTTCGATTGCCAATCTGCTTTCAAAAGTAAAAATGTTAAGACTAAAATAATAAGCACAAAGGGGATAGATTTATACTGAAGTTCTATTATTAAGCCTAATGTTATTCCCACAATTAAAAACAAACTAATAAAACGCATAATAAATACCATAGAAATCTCCTTTCAATTGTTAAGTTATTACACAACCATCTTAATATCTTAAATTCGATAATTATAGACATTTTCCTTTATTATTGATAATTAAAGCTAATTAATATCTCTATTCTCAGATAAAACAATATAACATTAGACTAAATTGTTTTTTAAATAATATTTTCTTTAAATATATTTATTCTTTACATATTCCAAAAATCGTCATAATGAATGTCTTTGCCAGTTAGATCGTTCAATGCCTTGACGATCTTTTTGGCATTTTTTAATGTTGGGCCCTCCTCATGTTCAGGCTGGCAAAGTCTACTGATCGTCCCTCTGCTAACTCCACTTATTTTCACAACATCTTGCTGTGATAACCCATTCTTATCAAGAAATTTCCCGAACCTAGAACGACGTTTCCCTAAAGAAAACCAATCCATTTTAAATCTCCTTCTCACGGTCCGACTTTGGACCTTCACTGTTTTCTAACAAGCCTGTCCAAGAATTTAATTTTTTAAACTTCCAGAAAACGTGAAACGTGGACAACCAGTGCTGCATACCTTTAACCATGGCAAAAGACATTGCAGCTACTTCTGAAGTTACAAAGGAATTACAAAAGTAAATACCAGAATACTTACCTTTTTATCACTACCATTGTTTTCCTCAAACGAAGTTAGAAACAAAGGCATTTTAAAAAGTGTTTAGAGAGCCGACAGGGGAACGACGGAGGGGAGGCGGGGGGAGGTGGAGGGATAAAGTGGAAATAAACTTAGTGCGGTTTATGTGTTTGGAATGTAACCAATTTACATTAACCATAGATAAATCTAGCCATTCACTTAAAATGTATTGCTCATTTTGCGGACTGAACAACATCATGTTTGTAGATGAAACAACCGTCTTCACATGCTCCAGTTGTTCTTGAAAGGAGTTATAACATGTTACGTAATCTACCTTTTGTATCGAGTAAAGCCGAAACGATGGATTTCAAAGCGTTCTTGAAAGGAGAACAGCGACCAATGAGGACTGGTAAAACACCTGTCCTCAATCGACTCAAAAAAAAGAGGACTCATAAAAATGTAGGAGTCCTCTATTCCTTCATTCCCCTCAATCCAGCAATGTTTATCGACCCAACATTCATCCTCATTGCAGCTGGAGTAGTTGCAGTAGCCTTGATAGAAAAGGGCCTTGCCGATCACGGACAAATTGCATTCGCTGAAGCCATATATACGTTCTTGAAGTTGGCTTTACCGGTTGTCGGCTTGGTTGCTATGTATTTCCTTATAAATCAATTGTCCTTTTAATGGGTTAGCCGCCCTCAATTTTGAGGAGGGTAAGGCGCTGCTATGTAGGATAACGCAAAATTGCGTTGCCCTGTGAATTCGGTTAATCCATATGTGTAATTATTGCAACGTTTTGCAACACTTCATTGATTTTGTTTACCCATATGCATGATGTGCTCCATATAAAAAAGCACCATTCCAAATGGCGCTTTGAATTTCATCAATCGATTAAAATGGTAAGCCTTGATATGCATTAAATGCCGCATTCGCCATCCCAAGCAAACTTTGCATAGTAGATGCGTTTTCTGTAAAGGTGGTGATTTTTTTCATTACTTTAGTGAATTTAGAATTTGCTTCTTCTTCATTTGCACTTTTCATTATTTCTAAAATTTCTACCATAATAGCGAAAATTTCGTCTTGCTTATCGTTATTCGTTTGAAGTAATAAGGTCATTTCTGTTAATAAAGCTGTATTTTTTTCGATTCCCAGCAGCGCGTTTAAAACAGATTCTTTGTATTCTTCTTCTCTTTGTTTTTCTTCTTGTTCATTCTTATGCCATTCTTCCATGGATCTTTGTAATTCTTCGCCAACTTTATTCTCGTTAGTTAAAGGAGTATGAACCATTGTTGGCAATTTTTCTGTTAACTTTAGTTGTTCTTTTATTGATTGAGGCAGCTCCATTTTCTCAGTTAAAATTCTTGCAGTCTTTAGTTTTTCTAAAAGATCCGCACTTGGAAAATTTTTATCCATTTGTTCTCCTCCTTTACTCCAACTTTCAACAACAAAGGAGTATTTACCTGCTAAATATTACCTAAACAATTCTTTATTTGAGACAAAATTTTTAACACATGTTTCTCTGGCTACTCTTCTATCCTTATGCCGACCCACTGCAAAGTCTTCTCCATCTGGCCTGCAAGCATAACCGATATAATCACCATCTGGCGTTTTTTGAACGCGTACATCTAATTTGATGCCATCGATTTCGACTCTCTCTACACCATTGACTAACATTAGCCCACCTCCTCCCTTAATAAAAGGATTCGGCGCATAAGCCTATGTACCTATGTAAATATTTGTCAACATTATTACAAAGCTAATCACAAGTTTTCATGTAGGCTCAGATGGACTCGGCGAAATTGCCTACTCGTCATTACCAATGATGATTGGAGGCAACCGGACAAATTGACCTTTCGCTTTTGGCAACTGAAATTCCAGCCATGAAAACGGGGGAATGGTACTCGGAGTTTCCGACCCCTAAACAATTAGTTTTCGGCAAGTTAATTCAGAAAGGACTCTCCAAAATTGGCGAGTCGTGAATTTCACGAAACGCGCTTATTTTGGCTGCTGAAATTTCAGCCCGGCCCGGCACCTGACTCCCCAAAGTTAGGGGATGAAAAGACCCCGAATAAATTTTCACTTCGGATCCGGAACCTCGGACAATATGACCTTAGTTTTCGCTGTACCAATTCCAAAAAGTACATTCCGTTTTATCGGAAAGTACTTTGACAGAGACTATTCAACTTGCAGTATGATTAACATTTTAATTTGCGAGGTGGCAATATGATCAGTAGCTGGCTCCATAAGCAAAAAGCAAAACGATTCCTGCAGCACGCATTCAAAATGGGAGAGATGGGAATTACCTATTCATACGGGAACACATCCGGCAAAATTTATCCAAAGATACAGGCAGTCACTTTAAAAAAAGAGACATTGGAATATGTCTTCACCCTCCCGACCGGCATGGATCCCAAACTCATTACAAAACAGCAGTTTTGTTTTCGGCAAGTATTCGGAGAACGTATCGAGTTAAAAGGCGATGTAAAAAAATTCACCTTAACCGTATATGTATCAAGCGTTCCGAGCATGGTCCGTTACGATAAAGAACAGTTCCAAGAACAGATGGAGAACAAGCGCCTTCCTATCGTATGCGGTCTTGATATGAAAGGAAAAAAGGTTGCTTATGACATGCTGAAATATCCGCATTTATTGATAGCCGGAGAGACCGGTACAGGGAAATCCACTCAGCTACGATCTATTCTTACATCCTTAATCTCTACCCTTCCTCCAGAACGCCTTGAACTGTATCTATGCGATATGAAACGTTCAGAATTCCATATATTCAGGAACGTTAAGCAGGTGAAAGCCGTGGCTGTCAATCCTACCGATATGCTCCCAATGCTTGAATATCTTCAGCAAGAATTGAACCGCAGAGGAGACTTACTGGACGCTCATGAACTGGCCCATATCGACGACCTTCCAGAGCCGTTGCCTTATATTGTTCTATGTATTGATGAAGTGGCTAGATTGAAAAAAGAAAGAGTCATCATGGATATGATCGAGGAAATTTCAGCTGTCGGCCGTGCTCTCGGAATCCTGCTTATACTGTCCATGCAACGACCTGATGCAAATTTATTGGATGGAGCTTTAAAGAACAATCTGACTGTTAGGATGGGCTTTAAATGTGCAGATCTCATTAATTCCAAGATAATTGGTACGCCGGGAAGCGAAAAACTTCCGGGAGATGGAAGAATGTTACTTAAATTAGATGGAGTTGATAATCTAAGGGAAATTCAAGCCCCATTCTTACCGTTAGAAAAAGCGAAAATAATTTTAGAGAGGTATAAGTACCCAACGAATAAAAAGCCCGCAGAAAGGAAATACGAGCCAAATAACAATGGGTCTAATATTATAGACGCAATATTCGAGGTGTTGGACTAATGAAAAAGAGAGACCAGGACATTTTGAATGATTTATTGCGTTTCAGATGCTTAACTCGTGATCAACTTATCTCCTTGCATTTCAGCCAATTGAATAACCCTATTACTTCTTGTAATACTGTCCTAAAGCGATTAAGACGTGATGGCCAGATAGATGTTGCTACGCATACCCAACCTTACATTTACTTCCCTATCCCTTCGATCAAGAAGGATTCAGCAAAAATTCCTCATTTTCTATCCATCGCACAATTTTATATTGATATCCAGCATACCGGAGAGATTAAAAACTTTATTGTAGAACCGAAGTACGGAAAAGACTTTATGGAGCCGGACGTATTTATGATTTACAGAAAAGCCCCTTTCTTCGTGGAAATCCAGCGAAGTGTTTACTCAAAGAAAGTAATGGATGCCAAGTTCAAAAGGTATTTTCACTATTACATGAGTAAAGAATGGGAAAATGAAGCCTGGCAGCCGAAAGATCGTAAAGTATTCCCGCGGATCTTGCTTATCACTACCACGCGTTATGAATTACCTGCCTTTTCAGGAATAAAAATTCTCCAAATACAGGATTCCGCGCAATTTATCAGTTTTAATAGTCAGCCTGTCCAGGTACACAAAGACATCCAGATAAATGCTTCAGGGATTAAGCTTGTTGGGAACTAGATGAAACTAGACTTTATCTCACTTTTGAGAAAAAGTAATTGAGCTTTAATTTGGGATAGCACGAAATTGTGCTGTCCTAGAGATGTTTGTGATGTTCGTGAGATATACCAAGGTAACTTTTTGTTTATCGTTAAATTGGTTAGACTTTTTTGCCCAACCAATGTGCCTCCACAAAATTGTGGAGTGAAAATCTATTTAATATGAGAAATTTAAAGGTAGGACATTTTTGGGTCACCCTTATGAACGTTCCATTGTAGAACCTTCTCTTTTCCCGGAAAGTTCAGCTCTTCTTTTTTAGATAACAGTTGCACATTTTTGTGACACTGTAACAAAGTTAGCAACTTTTCGCCCCACTAAGCAAGATACAGTAGAAGAATACATTAAGGGGTGATTGGATGAACGATATTCAGAAGGTTTTCAATTACGGCGATTCTCCAGTCCGCACAGTATTACAAGAAGAGGAAGTTTGGTTTGTGGCGAAAGATGTTTGCGAGGTCTTGGAAATTCAGAATGTTACTCAGGCATTGCAACGATTAGACGAAGATGAACGGTCTATGTTCAACATAGGTCGTCAAGGTGAAGTGAATATCATCAATGAAGCAGGTTTATACACTTTGATTCTTAGATAAGGGAGTAGATTCAATCGACACCCCCATCATAAGAACTAGATCCCCTCAGATTGGGGTCAACCAGATCAGCCAAGAAGGGTTGCACACTTTTGTGTTACCCTTACAAAATCAACAAACAAAAAGCTGCCCTATAAAAGGACAGCTTTTTCAGGTCGGCGTAAAGCCTTTGATATTCGAGTCGGCGTAAAGCCTTTAGTAAATTCAGGTCGGCGTAAAGCCTTTGGTGTTTCCAGGTCGGCGCTAGGGCCTTATTTAAATAGTACCCAAATAATACAATAATATGACTACTAAATCAAGAGTTTTGAGTCTTTTTAGTGGCTAAATCTAAAATCGCCTGATCAATTTTATCCATTTGTTCATCTGTTAGCTTCATTTTGATAAATTTGCCCTTGTGTTTGTAGCTACTTAGCCTTTGCTTGCTTACGGATTTAATTTGACTAACCACAGCATAGGAATCAGTTTGCTTTTCGGGTAAATCTTTCAACGGACCAATCTCCATGTATAAATTATCTACTGATTTCCAATCTTTTTCTTCTTCTTTCATAGATGAGATTGGAACAACAATAGCATGATATGTAAACTCCTTAATCACCACGCAAAAATGAGGGTAGTTAAATTCAGAGCCTATATTTACCCCAAAATCCACCCAGTACACTTCACTCCGTCTTCGTCTGACCATTTCTTTATCCCTTTTCGGAGGGTTATTTTTAAATAGATGAATGATTTTATTCTTTATTCCAATTTCCAACAACCAATTGGTCAAATCTTCCCCATAAACCATATCTTCATCATAAAAATACATTATTTCACTTTTTAATTTTCGAAAAGCATCATCAATTTTCTTTGAAAATTCTTCTTTTTTTGGCACGTAAATCCCCCGTTTTTTTTTATATTCCTAATCATAACAGAGTAAAAAGGATTAGGGGAAAAATCTATTAGAAGTCCCTAGAACGGACAGCTAAGATTTGAGCCGTCTTATTTATGGCGCCAGAAATGACAGGACGGCTTGCTAATTCTACGGGGCGTTTGGCATAGGCTTACAATTCGGTACGGTTATATCACATTCCCGCATCAATAACCTCTCCTTTTAGGGACTCGGAAAAGTCAGAAAATCGGTCATCTTTTCTTCCTGAATAACAATATGAGTCTTAGTATTTCTTAGTGGATCTCCGGCCAGAAACGGAATAGATAATAAGAAAAATTGATGGAAAGAGTGTATATACGTATAAAATCCATTGCTATCTCAACTGAATTTATTACGCTGAGCCGACTGACTAATATTCAGCGTTCCTTTCTATTGGTGCGGTTAGTCTTTGCCCAACCGTCCTCATTTTGAGGATGGTAAGGGTCCTTTTTTGATGTTAGACTTTTTTGGATAAGTTCAGTAACGTCCATTTCTGGACATAACTTCTAAACTGTTACTCTTTTTTAAGTAAGAGTTATATGGAGAAACAACTAGGTGCCATTTAATGACCACTTATACAAGGTCAGAATGAAAATCGTGCCAGATAAGTGCGCCCTAGATGTTGGGTTTTGTAAGGTATTATCCTTCATGTAGGAGGTAAATTCGGCGGTGGAGGATAAAACTACCGGGTGTTTATACGGAGAAGGTGCCTGCATATGAATACCTAGGTTCCCTCTTATGGGGACGCTATTTCCTTAGTCGACTATATATGTATAATCTATCTTTTTTGTTAAATAACACCACAAAAATCAATTTATACTACTCTGAAATGATGTATTATGGAAATAGATGTTTTGTATTCCCCTGAAGAGAGGGGGAACCGCATTATGCAAAATTCTCACACACCTAATCAGGAACCTTACAGTGATAAGACTAATGGCGAGAAATTTAAAAATGTATGCCAAGGCATCGCAGCTATTGGTACGATGGCCTTACCTTATTTGTTACTCTTCTTGAATTACTTCCAAGGTTAAGCAATCATACAGCCATAATCACATGAATACCCCTTCATCGGCCCTTTAGCGCAGGCTTGGATTTGTTCGAGGACTAACCAACCTCAAACAAGTAAGAGCTAATACAAAACATCTGATTTATATTTTTGGGGCCGCCCAAAGTGGCAGTTGAAGCCATGGTGGCAATAGCGAAGAGGATACACCCGTTCCCATTCCGAACACGGAAGTTAAGCTCTTCAGCGCCGATGGCAGTTGGGGGCTTCCCCCTGCGAGAGTAGGACGTTGCCAGGCACCAACAGAAAAAAAGGACACCAAGCTTACCAGGCTTGAAGTGTCCTTTTTTATTTTTTTGATATACTAGGTTGCATTACCGATTATTGTAATGCAATAAAACTGGGTCACTTGCCGGTGACACCACCTAACCCAAGTTTGTATCTCTGTGATTTTCACAATGAATGAAACCACGGAAGTAGCAACCTTAACACGATCTACATGCTCTAAAAAACAAACGTTCCCGAGAGGAACCGCGCAAAAAGCTCTCACACTTTTATCTTGACCTTACAACTCATATATTAAACCTTAATACATCTGAAAGTAAAGATAGGTTATAGCCAAATCTATCCAAACCATAAGTGCCTATCCCGAATAATAGGAGGTATTCCATGCCAAGTTTTTCGAAAAATACAAATAGCCGTAATTACTCCTCATCACCTATGTCATCGATGATGATTACACCTACATTGCCAGTGAGGTTCTTATTGTCCGTCCACATGGCGTATCGTTTGCCGAGCAATTCAGCAGCCTTTAACCGATCCTTAGCTCCAATATCAATATCATCGATTACTTGGACGCCTTCACCAACGCCTCGGAGAGTCTGTTCAGTATGTTCTCCCCTCATAATGCTCGTTAGATAGGCAAGGATTTCATCCTGGCTAGCTATACGTTCGGCATCCTTGGCGGCCATTCGTTCATCAATAAATGACCGGATGTAAGGTTTTGTAAGGTTCTCAGCACCTACCGACCGAGCTGTCTTTTCGCTATACCCTGCTCTTATTGCAGCTTGGGTTGCGTTCCCTGTCACAATATAGTGATCTGCAAATTTCTTTTGCTTTGGTGTTAAATTCAATAATATCCTCCTCCGTCGTCCACTCTTTAATCTCTATACAGCTTCTTTTTTTTAGACTAAAAAAACTCTAAATATTTTCCCCTTTTTAAGGTGTCTGATTTGTCCGGATAAAGAAAAGAAAAGGCTAAATTCAGCCCTTTCTTGCTTTATTTTTCTTTGATTTGCCACTAAATACAGTTGGTATTATTACTAGGAGCAGAAAGAGAATCCACACTGCATTCCAAATCCAGCGAAATGCATCTGCAAAAATACCCCCTATGATTACACTTAAAATAACTAATACAATCACACCTACTGTAAATTTATTCACTGCTTTCACCTCTATCTTCTGGATATGTCTGATAGCTCGTTGATGAATTGTTGCAGCTTGCGAATTTGTCTTTGTTTTTCGTTTCGATCGATGGAATCATCATTCTGAACAGCCTTAATTTCCTTGCGGTAATCGCTCATTTCTTTCTGGCGAGCATTCAATTCTTTTCTCATTTCATCATCGTAATCACTTGATTCTACTCCAAGTTTGTTTAAGTCAGCATAAGCTCGATCAAGCTTTTCTTTCAAGTCGTAGAATTCCTTGGCCCGGTCATTACTGAATACAGGGTCAGCCGTAACCTTTTGCTTTAATGTATCCCTAATTGTAGCACCCTTGGTTGTGGCAGGAATACCCAGTTCAGCCAATACTCCACCGTAAGATTTGAAAAGATAATCAATTTGTTTGGGCGACTTGTTCGTTAGTTTCCCTAGTTCCTTAGCAATCTCACTGGTTTTTGAATCATATTGATATTCCGGCGACAACGCTTCCAAATCTGCCGGCACAATAGGAGCATCCATGAAGTTCTTATTTGCTCTAATGTCACCAATAGGCGCCGCAATGGTTCTGGTTGGCGGGAAAAAGTTCGCTATGAATGTTTCAGCAAAGTTATCAAAAGCTTGTGGATCTTGATCATTCCACATTCGCAATGCCCTTTCTACATCCGCACCGAAAATAGGCCCCAATTCTCTAGGTTTAGGAATTTTGGTAAATGTCCCATCTCCATTCGGTATCAAGAAATTGTTGTCCTTAATATGGGAACTTAGCTCATTGTAATCAGGATCCTTATGATTGATTGCATATAGAGCAATACTCGGAATAGTAACGGCAGTAAAAGCTTTTACTGTGGATTTAATCGGATTGTCCTTTACTACCCTAACAGTCTTATCAAGCCCTTGGAGCGCCGCGTTGAGATAAGGCACAAAAGCATCCACTTCTTTTGCGAAATTACCATGACGATTAAAGTTTACGGTGACATCGTTAGCCTCGTATAAGCCCTTAATCTTTCCGTTGTACGATGGGTCTTGCTTAACAAAGCGCTTAAACTCCCCTAAACGAGGTGCAGCTTCAACGGCATTGTTTAGGTTTTCTATCGCTCCCACTCCTTTACCTAATAATGGCCGTATGCCCTTTTGTGGCAACAAAGATCGTTTACTTTGTGCCAGAAGGTTTATGTCAGATGAAACCGGACTCGCATGTCCCCCTCCAACAGATTTGAAGGACTTGTATAGATCATCATTTCTCAAAACGCTTATAACCGAACCAATTAGATCTTTTGTAAAAACAAACGGGTTATTAGTTGATTTTGAATTAACATAAGCAGTCGGAATGTCTCTCCATATATTCCGGGTCAAACTGAAGACAGGGTTTACTCCGGTGGTTAATGTTTTCATCATTCTGGTTACTTGGCCAACGGCTTTTACCACAGTATTCTGAGCTTTAGGCGATAAATTCACCAAAGCATCCAATAGAGCAGGGTCGTGAACCTTTACATGCACTTTTTTACCGTCTATCATGCCGTATACGACGTTTCCATTAGTGAGGTCGGGTTTTTTATCGAACGTTTCGTTAAATCGCTCTATGACCCCTTCTACGCCGTTTTCTTTCAAAGCGTTTTTCATATCTGTCGGCATATCCTTTGTAGGTAAAATTTCTGCCCAACCTTTCATCCCTTCAGGATCCTCTTGCAGTACTTTTATGACTGATTGCATAACCTCGTTTCTTTTGGCCGCCTTCACAATCTTATCGGTCGTTTCAATAGTGCTTTCTATCGGACTAATTATAGGTCTTTGAGAGCCGGTTGCTTTATGGATCGTAACATTTTGATTTGCAAAGCTATTCTTTGCCTTGCCACGAAACGGGTTCTTTTCCAAGGAAGAAAAGTATCGATTGTTTGAAATATAATAAGGATTTGCAGCGCGATATTCGTCCATCGTTTCTTTCGTGAACATCCCCATATCTACTAACCACTTATCCTTAAACTGCCGATCGAAATTGTAATATTGTTCAGCGATATCTTTAAAATCTGGGTATTGCGCTTCGTAAGTTTGAACCTTTGCTGCTGATTTAGCAGCATTCATTTTCATTTCGTCAGGAAAAACTTTTTCTCCCCGTTCCATACGAGTAATAGCGTGTCTATTCACTAAGTAATCTTCAAATTGTTTTAAATTACGCTTAGGAATTTTCGAAACAACTTCTTTAAGAGAAGGGCCAATAGCTTCCCCTTCTTTATTCACCAGTTGAGAAGTGAGTATCTGTTTAACAACTTGATCGCTACCTCGAGAATTTAATGCCAACATATAGGACCTTTCGGAAGGTTTTAATGAGCGTCCTAAAACTGCCTCGGCCCTTTCATCAAAGTGATCCAGCGTTTTTACATTGTCGATTCCCTTGTTGTAGGCTAATTCCCTCAGATTCTTAAAAGATGGCTTTGTTTTATCTACTTTACTCACAATATGCCCTGTTGTATCCGGCAACGGATCTCCAGGCGTATAAGGGATATCGCGATTGATTGGAGCTTTTACTAATTCGTATTCATTCACACCTTTAGGCTCGATTGGTTCAAAGTCTCTTCCTGCTTTTAACCTTGAAAAATCCCCCTGAGGCTTTATTTTCTCTGCAGTAGCAGCACCCTCTTGTGTTGCTTTCATCTTGTTAACAAAAGAACCAAAATCGCCTTTTAACTCCGGTTCATTTTGACCCAAAGTTTTCAGCTTTCTTAACGCCTCAAGTGGATGTTGTTTACTAGGCGCAAGAGAATCTACAACACTTTCGCTTGGACGGCCGGTAAACGTAGGAACTTCACCTTTAGCCATCTTGCCAACGCCTTTAGCCACCAGGCTCCCAGCACCCATTAATAAAGGATCGGCAACTGCACCAAAAGCAGTGTCGAGCCCGATCCGTTTCAATCGCTCTTCCGGACTTAATTCTTCACCGAATCCAGCACGAACAGCTTCGTTCCCCACGCCGAACACCGCACCACTTGCAGCGCCTTTTATACTTCGATTAAGAGCAATCTTGGATAACTTTTCGAATCCTTTTTCCGTACCCTTTACCGCCAGCATTTCGGCTAGTTGACTACCTGGCTTAGCTAATTTAGCAAGCCCAGCCAACTTTGATACAGCTGATTCGGCTCCTACACCCGGAACGATATAATTAGCTAATCCTAAGCCTTTGCCGGCAATGTCAGCTGCTTTTTCTTTCTTATTCTCTGCAGCTTTAGTAATTGTGTGCAACCGTTCAAGGCGGTCTTCTTTTTCGTCCTTGGCTTTTTTCTTTTCGGCGATTCCTTTGTACGCTTCATCTTGCTTGTCCACGAAATCTTTACCTAGAACGAGTTCCTGCATGGAATGAGATGCGCGGCCGAGTGTGCTATCTAGGAAATTAAGAATTTTTTTGCTTTGAGGAACGGTGTTCGCCTGCTTTTTGACTAAGGCGGTAAAAGGTTCATCCTTTTTTTCCTTGCTTCGCTTGGCAAGGGATCTCAAAATATCATTCTGCTTATCATAGATTGTTTCCACGTTATTCTCGCGGGCATCCATCCACTCCCGAAACTCTGCCGCTTCGCTTTTGGATAACCCTTTCAATTCCATGATGGTATCGAACTTAGCATTCTGGTTCTTTCCGAAAAACTTATTGCTAGGGAGAGGGTTGATTAGGTCCTTCTCCCATTGTGCAGATCGTCCTTTCTCTGCGCTACGGCTGTTAAAAGTAGAGCTGTTATATTTAATGTTCCCTGCCCGTCTCGGCGATCCTTTTTTCTTCTGAGGGACAGTGGCCGTCTTATCTTCTTCATATAGTTGCTGTGCAGACTTCTTTTGCCCGAATTTCAGAAATGGATTGTATGTCATCCGTTCCCCTCCCGATTAATAGTTTTTAACTGGTTACATAAGAACACTTTTGTTAAACTATGTTTTTCTAACCAGCCGCACCTTTGTATGTGCTCTGTTCCTTAAGACTGGCAGCCATTTGCCGCCTTGCTTCAGCTCTCCGCAACCGTTCTTCTGACTCAGCCGCAATCCGTTCTTGCTGATAAATTTTGTATAAGGAATGAATCCCTTCATCCCAAACCTTGCACAGCTGCACTAAATTATGAATGTCGCAATCTAGTGCTAACTGTTCGGCATTCAAAGATGTATGATCAAGCTCCATATATCGCACAACTGCCGCTTGGATTGGTTCAAGCTTGTCCATTGCCGCAAGTAGTCGATTAATCTTTTTGGTTCTGACAGCCAATGTCTTTCTTAAGAGCGCTTCTCTTTCGATTCGATCGAGCGCTTGCGCTTCCGTTCCCGGGCAACAATAATAAACCTCTCCGTGTTCATATTGCGTAATCGGCCATTGAATATTAAGTTCATTCTCCAGCAACAAATCGTTTATATTTCTTTGAAACTCAGGGAATCCACGTAGTAGTCTGAATTCCTCCGAAATCACGTTCTCCCAATGTTCCGCCATGTTTACCTTCTTTCCAGATATCAAGCAATTGCTCATCTGTAAAATTACTTGTATCAAATATGCGATCGAGAAGCCGTCTTATATCCATTTAACAAAACCTCTTTAGATAATAATTTGTTTGGTTTTCCTATAATCTTCGCAAAACATATCTATAAACATTGAGTTTGTGTACATTCTAGATACGGCCCTTTCGCCGATTACATCACGGATTTTTATATCATCAAAGTTTGTTGTCCAAATGTTAGCAAGATTCAATCTATTATCGATAATTTCGGTCCATTTAGAGACTGACCAACTGATTTCATTCGTGGTCTTCACCGTCTCAACTCCCACGTCATCTATAACCAAAACATCTAATGCTCTCATATCTTCAAAAAGCCTTTTTTCTATTCCTGGCGTATTAAATGATTCTTTAATTTTGTTGAATAATTCCGCCGCTGAAATAAAGCCAACAACCATCCCTTTTTCATCTAGAGTCCTAGCAATAGCAGTAGCCAGATGAGATTTCCCTGTGCCTGTCGACCCCATACAGAGTAAAGAAATCTTCTCTCCAGCTAATATTTTTTTTGTATAATCTTTTGCTACCTGCAAGGATTTTCTTGTACAATCGTTATATGCATTGAAATTTTTGAATCCTGCTGAAATATGTGTAGGATGGGGGAGATACCAGTTCGCCCTGATATTTTCCCTTCTTTTTTGACTCATTTCTAAAGTGATTTCTCGAGAAAAGATTTTATCTCTACATCTGCTACAATACTGATCACATAATTCTTCTCTGGGCTCATCCTCGTCCTTAAGGTAGTAAACCCAACAAAACATAGTATCTTCTCCGCACTTTCCGCATTTGCATCTTTCTATGCTTACCTCACGCGTCTTATCAATTAAGTCTGGTCTTATTTTAAATAAGTGATCCTTTGCCTTATCCAATCCGATTAGCTCAACAAATCCTCTATTCCTTTTAGAATTTCTGGCTGAATTGATCAAAATGGAAATTCCTCCAATTCATTTAAAGTTTCTTGCCATTTTTCGTCCGTAACCGTTGCAGCAGATGCCGCCTGTCTCCGCTTGCTTTCCTCAGATTGAGTAAAGAGGGAATCTTTTTTTCTGAAAGGTGTAACATTGCTGTACTGGTTTGCATTAAGCTTGCTTGCAGCTTCTTCCGCTGAAGTATTGCGAATGATTCCTAGAGTGTAATTTTCCTTTTTACTGTGCAGTGCCGGGTTTTCAGCATGTGTTTTCAACCCGTATTCAACACATATTGCAGGATGTTTATCCCATGTCTCATACATCTTCAAGATAACCGAATCAGATATTTTCCCGCTGGTCCTTGTATGAACGATAATGGCCAAGTAATCATCAATAACCTTTAATTGATTTTCAGAGTACCTAACACGCAGATTTTCAATCTGTGAAGGTATATGTTCTTTATTTATTTCATTCTTACTTTCTTGCTTTCTTTCTTTCTTGTTAGGTGTTAGTTCCTTGTTAATTGCTTGTTGATTGCTTGTTAACTGCTTGGTGGGTTGCTTGTTAGCTTCTGCATCCAATGATTGATAAATTCCCCAGTTAACAATGGTTATTAGCCTGCTTTTGTTTGTTGATTGATTTGTTAGAAAGCCGTATTTCTCGAATCTTTTTAAAGCTGTTCTTACGTTCTGAATCGTGATGCCTTTCCCGCAATTTTTCACAATTGAATCTAAGCTAGTGATGAATTGCCCTGGATCAGCAGTATATTTTTCCCCTTGCCACTCCCACTCCTTCCCCTGATGATTGGCCATCATGAGAAGTGTGATAAAAATCGTTTTTTGTTCAGGTGTAGATTCAAACCAAATCGGCTTATCCATAAGGCATCTATGCAACTTAATCCATCCGTTCATTCAACCACCTCTCCGCTCCTACCCTTTGCATGATTAAGCATGTAACAATTGATTCTTTTTGCATTCTTCAATCGCAGCAGCAATCTTTTCCTTTTGATTAGAAGAAAGATTAGATCTCAACCAACGATATAAAGTCGACTCACTTACCCCTAAATAAGCAGCGATTTCATGGTTATATAAACGAGAATTACGAATTTCGTTTTTTAGTGCCTGGTTCATACAGTTCCCTCCCTTTTTTTGATAACATATTCTTCTATCACTTACATCTAAAAAGAAAACATATGTTCGGTCAAGAAGACAAACATATCCTATGAAACAACCCTCATGGCTTGCATCACCTACCTAGTTTATCCAATTGGAAAATTTCTGAAGCTATTGAAAAAGCTTATACTTATATTATAACAATAAACATCTGCTGGTATTGCGGTCTGTCTAAAAGGTGTCTTCATAAAAGGCACCACTTTGACTGTGTAATGCAAAATAAAAGTGCAGACTTGTGCAACGTTTTTGTACAGAGTCTAGCACTTTTTTTAGTGCCATAAAAAAAAGACTTGCCAGTCACCCCAAGTCCCTCTACTGTATAGGTGTCTAATC
>NZ_LN851186.1:0-96095 GCF_001243895.1 Bacillus testis
CAAGGCCATACTTCTTTACGTGAACTGAGTAGGCAATTCCAAGTATCACACAAAACCATTAAACGGTGGAAGATTAGATATGAAACGTTTGGAGAGGAAGCTCTTAGAGAAGCGACTACATGGACCCGATATCCAAAAGAATTAAAAATGGCAGCCGTACAGACCTATTTAGATGGTGGCTATTCGTTGACCCAGGTGATCGCTAAATATGGAATTACCAGTGAGTCTGTTTTAAGGAGATGGATTAACCAGTATACNCCTTGAAATCGTTTCTTATTGTCTTAGCCACCAGAAAGACTATCAGTTAACAGCTGACACTTTTCAGGTGTCTTATTACCAAGCATATAGCTGGACAAAAAAGTTTGAAGCAGAGGGCGAAGAAGGATTAAGAGATAAACGTGGACGAACAAGGAGCGAAGCTGAATTAACGCCTGATGAAAAAATAAGATTACAGATGAAACGGTTAGAAAAGGAAAATGAACGTTTGCGTGCAGAAAATTTATTTTTAAAAAAGTTAGAGGAAATCGAAAGGAGGCGTCGTTAGCGAAGATTCGCCACAAAACCCACTATCAAGCGATTCAAGAATTACACGAGAAAGACCATCTCCCTATTCTTTTATTATGTGATATTGCGGGCGTTTCGCGCGCAGCTTATTACAAATGGCTTCAGCGTTCCCCTTCCAAACGAGAGACAGAAAACCGTTCAATCCTGGAAGAAATCCAAGCGATCTATACACAGGTAAATGGCATTTATGGATACCGTCGAGTAGCCTTAAACATCAATCGGAAACGCCAAGCTGAAAACAAACCAAAGGTGAATGTGAAACGCATATACCGCCTTATGAATATAAGGGGGTTAAAGTCGGTCATCCGCCGAAAACGAAAACGGTATGTGTCTTCGCCTGCCCAGCACTTAGCTGAAAATAGGCTGAATCGGGAATTTACAGCTGACAAACCGAATGAAAAATGGGTAACGGACGTGACAGAACTCAAGTATGGCCAGTCACAAAAGGCTTATTTAAGTGCCATTTTGGACCTTTATGACGGCTCCATTGTCAGCTATGTATTAAGCCATTCGAATAATAACCCATTAGTATTTGATACACTTAATCAAGCAATCTCATCGTTAAAAGAAGAAAAGCCTTTGATTCATAGTGATCGTGGCTATCAATACACATCGCATGGGTTCAAGGAAATCATCACTAAAGCCAAATTAACACATAGTATGTCACGGGTAGGGAAATGCATCGACAACGGACCCATGGAATCGTTCTGGGGCACATTAAAATGTGAAAAATATTATCTACATACATATAAGACGTATGAAGCGTTACAAAAAGCGATTGATGAATACATAGATTTTTATAATAATGACCGTTTTCAAAAACGATTAAACGGCTTAAGCCCATTAGAATTTAGGGCTCAAGCCGCTTAAAGCATTTTTGTTATTTCGGCTGTCTACTTGACAGGGAGCAGTTCATACGTCCCTAAACGGTCACTTCCGCTTTTCTCGATCCAGCTGCAGACCTCCAGCTCCTAGCAAACTTCGCGTTTCTCTCTTCAATAAGTCAACATCGGTTCGTTCCTCACCGTGTTTCCTTTATTTCGAAGAGAAACACTCCAGTTTGTACGGAGCTAAACGGAGGTCTTCCGCTTTTCTTTATTCATTCGCCCATTGTTCTACGTTCCAGGTTTTTGTTACCCAGTCTTGGTAGAAGTCTGGTTCGTGGGAGACGAGTAGGACGGTGCCTTTGTAGGCGGCTAGTGCGCGTTTTAGTTCTTCTTTTGCAGTTACGTCTAAGTGGTTGGTTGGCTCATCGAATAGGACCCAGTTGCTTTCTTCCATCAGCAGCTTGCAGAGGCGGACTTTTGCTTGTTCTCCTCCGCTTAGCTGGTTCATCGGGCGGGAGATGTGTTCGTTCTTCAAACCGCAGCGCGCCAAAGCGGCCCGCACTTGGGCTTGTTCCATACTTGGGTATGCATTCCACACGACATCGATCGGTGTGCTGTTGTCCGCTTTTACTTCTTGCTCAAAGTAAATCGGATACAAGAAATCGCCTTTTACCACTTTTCCGCTGAGCGGCGGAATCACGCCAAGGATTGTTTTCAGAAGCGTTGATTTACCGACGCCATTGCAGCCGACAATGGCAATTTTCTCGCCGCGTTCGATTGTCATGTTTAATTTATGGGGAAGCAGGGGATGGTCATATCCTATTTGGAAATCCTTTCCTTCGAATACCCAGCGGCTGCTTGCGCGCGTTTCCTTAAATTCGAACGTTGGTTTTATTGCTGTTTCAGGACGGTCGATCCGTTCCATCCGGTCCAGTTGCTTCTGGCGGCTTTTGGCGCGTCCGGTTGTCGAGTAACGGGCTTTATTTTTGGCGATGAAATCTTCTTGCTTCTTAATGAATTCCTGTTGTTTTTCATAGGCATTTATGTGCTGGTTTTTGTGCAATTCAGCCAGCTCCAGGAATTTTTCGTACGTTGCTGTGTAGCGTGTCAGCTTGGCGAATTCCAAATGGAAAATGACATCCGTTGATGCATTCATGAATTCCGTATCATGGGAAATCAGGATAAACGCATGCGGGTACTCTTTCAAGTATTTGGACAGCCATGTGATATGTTCTTCATCCAAATAGTTGGTAGGCTCGTCCAAAAGAAGGACCTGCGGCTGTTCAAGGAGCAGTTTCGCCAATAATACCTTGGTGCGCTGGCCGCCGCTTAGTGCAGCTACATCGCGCTCAAGTCCGATGGCATCCAGCCCCAGACCGCGTGCAGCATCTTCAATTTTAAGGTCAAGTGAATAGAAACCGCCTGCATCCAATTGGTCTTGCAGCTCGGCCATGCGCTCCAGCAATTCTTCAAGCTCTTCGGGAGTTGCTTCGCCCATTTTCGCTGTTACTTCATTCAGTTCCGCCTCTACGTCAAACAGGTGGGCAAAAGCTTCCTGCAGGACATTGCGGATTGTTTTGCCGGGAGTCAGATTTGTATGTTGATCGNTACCTTTCTTTGAGATAAAGGAAACACGGTGAGGAACGAACCGATGTTGACTTATCGTAGAAGAAATGTGCGAAGTTTGCTAGGCGCTGGAGGTCTGCAGCTAGACAATGAAAAGCGGAAGGACCCGTTTAGCGACGTACAAACTGGAGCGTTTTTCTTGAGATAAAGGAAACACAGCGAACGTAGAGAGCTGATGTTGACTTATCGTAGAGAAAAACGTGAAGTTTGCTAGTCGCTGGGCCCTGCAGCTGGATCAAGAAAAGCGGAGAACACCCGTTTAGCTGCGTAGGGACTGGAGCGTTTTTTTTGAGATAAAGGAATCACAGCGAACGTAGTGATCTGATGATGACTTATCGTAGAGAAAAATGTGAAGTCACCTAGCCGTTGGGTGTTCGGAGCTAGACACCAAGAAAGGTGCTCCGTACAAACTGGAGCACCTTTCTTATAAGGAAATCCCCAAAAAGCGAAGGCCTTTCAATGGGCCTTCGCTTTTTGCTTTAAACTTTCAATGTATGCATATGCTTCGTCGATTTCTTCCAGTGTATATTTCTGTTTGCTTTTTAACGTAAATACTTTTTCCGCCACTTCTTCTTTTTCCAAAGTGTCGAAATACAAGACGGTTGATACCAGTTCAAGGAAACGGGCATTTTGCGCATTCATATCTTGAAGGCATAATTCCAAACGAGGCATGTCCATCTTGTACAGCTGCAAAAATTCCTTGCCTTCCTCCGACAGCGAATAGCAGTAGAGTTGGTAGCCGCCCTTTTTTTCCTTTACTTCATTCAGATAACCCAAGTCGCACAGTTCTTCAATTTTAAGAGTCAATTCCTCCGAATAAGGACCGTAATAATGAAATTCATATTTCTCTTGGAATGGAAAAGAAATTTTTTTGGCTATATAGATCATTTTTTGAAGTTTTTTACGCCCGGCAATTTCGCCGACAGCAGCGATTGCATGAATGATCTTAGCATGTTCATTAAACACGTTCGTTCCTCCTATCAAAAACGTAGACATCAGAAAGCGGCTGCCCTTTTCAATAATGTGGCCCGCAGCCCTTGCTTTTCCTATTTATTATGTCGATTAAAAGACACCCTAAAGGCATGCCGATCCATGTTGGCCCTCCACTTCCGGTTCTGTCAAAGCCCCAAAAGTGCACGGATTTGTTTTTTGATTATTTTTTTGGTTGAGAGATCATTCAAAAAGTCGGCCGGAAAATACAACTTGTGGTCTGTCCGTCTTTTGCCGCTGATGGCATCCACTATCTCAGATTCCCTGGACAGTTCTTTGATATCACCATTATTCATCAATAGATGGATGGGCAGCCGTTCTTCTTCTTCACCGGGACGATAAAAATCATACGGCAGGTCGGAAGAGGAATCCACCACTAAATAATAGGAAGGGTCGATTCCCGCCTTCTTGAACAATCCCGTCAATTCGATCAGCATGGTCATGCCTTTTTGCGATGGCTGAAATTCGATATATTGAAAAAGCCGGCGATTGACAAATCGGCTGCAAAGATCACTCAGGATTGGATCTTTTTCGTTTTCCCATTCTTCAAAGTAGAACATCATTATATTTTCATCGAGCTTCAGATAATCCTGGACAGTCACCTTTTCTTCGAATAAAGACAGGAAATGCCCTGGCTGTTGCTTGAACACATAGTTCTTGTTATACAATTCTTTGGCGCGGTGCAGGATTTTGATTAAGACCACTTCCGCACTACGTGAAACAGGATGGAAGTAGACCTGCCAATACATTTGGTAACGGCTCATAATATAGTCCTCGACCGCATGCATGCCGCTGCTTTTGATGACAACCTGGTCTTCTCTCGGCCGCATGACCCGGAGCAGCCTTTCCATATCGAAATGTCCGTAACTGACGCCCGTATAATAGGTGTCCCTTTGCAGGTAGTCCATTCTGTCGGCATCAATCTGGCTCGAAATCAGGCTGACGACCAGTTTATCGGAATACGTCTTGGCGATGACCTCCGCCACATTCTTCGGAAACTCTGGGGACACTTTCGCTAAAATCCTATGCACCTCTGTATCTCCCAATATAATTTCCCTGGTGAAATGTTCATGGTCCAAATTAAAAACCTTCTCGAACGAATGGGAATACGGGCCATGGCCAAGATCATGGAGCAAGGCTGCACAAAGCGACAGCAGCCTTTGATCCCCATTCCATTCAGGGCGGCCGTCGAACACATCATCAATGATTCGGCGCACAATTTCATATACACCGAGTGAATGGTTAAAACGGCTATGCTCCGCTCCGTGGAAAGTAAAGAAAGTGGTTCCCAGTTGTTTTATTCTGCGCAGTCTTTGAAATTCACGAGTACCAATTAAATCCCAGATCACTCTGTCTTTCACATGGATGTAGCGGTGCACTGGATCTTTAAATACCTTTTCTTCGCTTAATTTCTCTTTAGAATATGTCATAGTAACCTCTTCTTTTTATACTGGCATGCTTTTTTATTATTTTACCATTGAAGCTGTTTCCAATGAAAAATATAAACATAAAAAAATGCCTATGTCTTTTCACAATAGGCATTCTTTATCTATATTCCACGATTTCTTTTTATTTAATCTTCGCTTGGACCTTTTCGATCAACTCATCCTCTGTCGGTGCCGCTACTGGACGGCTGTTCACAAAGGCGAAGGATTTTTTTCTGCCCGGTCCGCAGTATGATTGGCATGCGATATCAATCGATGCATCAGGATCAAGTTTTTTCAACTTTGGAACAAGCGTTTTAATGTTTGTTGCTTGGCATTCATCACAGATTCTGAATTCATTGGCCATCCTATTCATCCCTTTCTACTATTATTTCTTGTTTGCCGTGCCGAGAGAGCGAATAATCGGCATCTATAAACGGAAATACTATATAAACGTTCTTTAAAAAAAGGCATGATCCGCATGGACGTTTGCCTCCTAAAAAACGTGCAGTTCATTCAACACTAAGCGTATTTTACTCCACCTTCCCTTCAAAGTCAAAAGCACATTTAAGCGCTTATAGGACAGGCCTTTGAAGCTTTCCCGGCACTCTTTTAGAAAACAATCTTTTTCAAAAACTACTATCCTTTCAAGCTGATGTATAAAAACTTCACAACTCGTACACAATAGGACTAGCAGAAATTCCCTGAATCCGGAAGCCAAAAAAGATATGAATGAGAGGTAGAGAAGAAATGAAAACTAGACAAGATGCTTGGACAGAAGAAGATGATTTATTGCTGGCGGAAACAGTCTTACGCCATGTCCGTGAAGGAAGCACACAATTGAACGCATTTGAAGAAGTGGGCGACAAGCTGAACCGCACTTCTGCAGCATGCGGTTTCCGCTGGAATGCAGTTGTACGCCATAACTATGAAAAAGCGCTGCAGCTAGCCAAAAAACAGCGTAAACAAAGGCACCGCCTATTAGGCAAGGAGCAGGGGGGCAAAAAGAAACTATTATACTCTCCTCCCGTACCGGCAAACATGTCAGAGGCAATGGAAGGTTTATTGGAACAGCCGCCTGCACTCAACTTTTTGGAAGAAGAGCCAAAAACGGAACAGCCGCTTTACTCCGAGGAAAAACAGCCACAGTCTACACCTACAGCGCCTCTTTCCTCTTCTCTCCAACTCGAGGATATCATTGCCTTTTTGCAATCTATGAATAAACAAAGCTTCCACAATGAAGCGATCTTGGCAGAGAACGAAAGATTGAAAGGCGAAATCCGTGAATTGAAAAACGAACTCTACCGCTATAAAAACATGGCGGAAGAACTTCAGCATAAGATTACTACGATGGAAGAGAGCTCGGAAACAATACAGGAAGATTATGAAACCATCATGAAAATCATGAACCGGGCGCGCAAATTGGTGCTATTGGAGGAGGAAGCCCCCCAGCACAACACAAAGTTCAAAATGGATCGGAACGGGAATCTGGAAAAAGTAGCTGAATGAACGTCCGATCCGGAGAAATGATGTAACATCTATTCATATATAAAACGCCCCTTTCCTACATGGAGAGGGGCGTTTGCTCTTTTTAGCCTTCTATTCGAATAATCGATTAAAGGTTCACTTTATCATTTCGCTCTTGCATGCGAATGAGATAGTTTTCATACAGATTTGCTTCTTCTTCAGTAAGAGAAGAAGCAAACACAGTGCCGCCGTAATCCTGTAAAGCTTTAAGCAACATAAGGGTGACATCATTCACCGACAATTGCACGCCCAGTAATTCACTCAACGACGCCATCACATCCGGAATGATTTCCGGATAAGCAAATTTGGTGGTTTCGTTTCCAATCGCTACCCGGTAGAAATCGCGGATCATGGCAGCCCGCTCCGAACCGCTGCCGTTTACACACAAATAGATCTGGACAGCAATTCCGTTTCGGATGCGCCGTTGGGATATGCCGGCAAATTTCCGCCCATTAATGCTTAAATCATAGCTGCCCGGACAATAGGATCCAACAATTTCTCTCGCTTCAATCTTGCAATCATATTGCCGGAACATATAACGAATCAATTCAACCATCGTATCGTACCCACGATTGATATCAATCCGCTTGGACTGCTCTGTGAACACTAGTGAAATATTGAGCACTCCTTCGTCAAGGACAACAGCCAAACCGCCTGAATTCCGGACAATCGCCCGATATCCTTGCTCCTGCAGAAACGCAAGCCCCTTCTCTAGAATAGGCAGTCTGCTGTCTTGAATCCCCAATACGACCGTATTGTGGTGCACCCATATTCTCGCTGTCGCAGGCGACTTGCCCTGCCCTGCAACATGGCAGAGCGTATCATCCATGGCAAAAGACTGCAAAGCCGAGAATGATTCACCCATCGTTGACTGATCGATGACCCGCCATGATTCTTGATTTAATAAAGAATGACCCTCGTTCATATGATCCCTACCTCTTCTATACTATAAAATATGAAAAAGCAGCCATAGCACCATCGCTTTCTATTAAAAAAGCAAGGCGTTAACTGCCGCTTAGACGTTTAACGTATCGCCTGTCACAGTGAACGGGCAAAGGAAAGTCCATTGCCCGTTGCTTCCTATATCAATTCACAAAAAATAATGTCTTTATTCCCCTTCTAACAATCGCTATTACTCCCACTTCGCAACGAGAGTGAAAATGAAGAAGTGCAAGCGGGTCTCAAGCCCCAGTCAGAACTTCGGTTGGTTGAATGTCCCCTGCCGACCAACGTTTACTTTATCGTTGCAACGCTTGTCCTGCTGTAATAAGTGCCAATTTATACACATCTTCTTCATTACAGCCGCGTGAAAGGTCATTAACAGGACGGTTCAACCCTTGCAGGATTGGACCAACAGCTTCAAAATTGCCTAAACGCTGGGCGATCTTATAGCCGATGTTGCCAGACTCAAGGCTCGGGAATACAAATACGTTCGCATCTCCTTGTATCGGAGAATCAGGAGCTTTTTTTGCAGCTACTGAAGGAACAAATGCCGCATCGAATTGGAACTCGCCATCAATGATCAGCAGCGGACTCTGCATCTTCGCTAATTCGATCGCTTTGGAAACCTTTTCCGTTTCCGGAGAGTTGGCTGATCCTTTCGTCGAGAAGCTAAGCATCGCTATCCGCGGTTCTATATTAAACATCTCGGCCGTTTTAGCGCTCTCGACAGCAATTTCTGCTAGATCATTGCTGTCCGGAGCAATATTGATCGCACAATCGGCAAAGACGTATTTCTCGTCACCGCGCACCATAATGAACGCACCTGATGTCTTTCTGACGCCCTCTTTCGTTTTAATAATCTGCAAAGCCGGCCGGACCGTATCCGCCGTTGAATGCATTGCTCCGCTGACAAGCCCATCCGCCTTGTTTACATAAACCAGCATGGTTCCAAAGTAATTAGCATCTTTTAGAATCACTCGAGCTTCCTCGGCCGTCACTTTCCCTTTGCGCCGTTCAACAAAAGCCGATACAAGTTCTTCCAACATGATAAAATTCTCTGGATCATATATTTCAATCGAATCAAGGGAAACCCCCAGTTCATCCGCTTTGCTCTCAATATCCGCAATATTGCCGATTAGGATTGGCGTCAATATTTTTTCAGCAGCCAATCTTCCCGCAGCTACAAGGATTCGTGTGTCTTTGCCTTCAGGAAACACAATCTTGATGTTTTGCCCTGTCACTCTTTCTTTCAAAGCTGGAAATAAATCACTCACGATAGGATCCTCCTTCATTTCTATACGTATTAGCATACTCTGTCCAAACGGAAATTTCTATGCATCTAAATGAAAAAAAGCGATTTCTCCGAATAATTAAAAATGGCTATACCTATATATCCAGCCTTTTCTATCCTTCTTTTCCTTAATGGAAGATATTGAAACATTGTTCCTTCTAAGGGCTTAGGTTTCTCCCCCTGATTTACAGGCTGGAAAATACAAAGATAATTCTAACAATTATATGTCTGTGAGCCGTTGAGAACTGTTTTTATAGGGTCTTATGGTATAGTTAGGAAGTAAAAAGAAGGTAATCATGGGAGTGATAAAAAATGAGTGAAGCTGCACAAACACTGGACGGCTGGTACTGCCTGCATGATTTTCGCACAATCGATTGGACAATCTGGAAAATGCTGTCCAGCGATGAACGCCAAACTGCTATTGCAGAGTTCTTGGCACTAGTTGAAAAATGGAAGAAAACTGAAAACGAAAAAGCCGGAAGCCATGCCCTTTATACAATCGTCGGCCAAAAAGCTGATTTTATGATGATGATTCTTCGACCTACAATGGAAGAATTGAATGAGATTGAAACTGAATTCAACAAGTCAAAATTGGCTGAATATACAGTTCCAGCCTACTCATATGTATCTGTTGTCGAATTAAGCAATTATCTTCCTTCCGATTCAGATGAAGACCCTTATCAAAATCCATATGTCATTTCCCGCCTATATCCTGTTCTGCCAAAGTCCAAGCATGTGTGCTTCTATCCAATGGATAAACGCCGCCAGGGTAATGATAACTGGTATATGTTGCCGATGGACGAGCGCCGGGCCATGATGCGTTCCCACGGTATGATTGGCCGTAAATACGCCGGTTTAGTAAAGCAGATCATTTCGGGCTCTGTCGGCTTTGATGATTACGAATGGGGCGTTACACTCTTTGCTGACGATGTTCTTCAGTTTAAAAAGCTCGTGTATGAGATGCGTTTCGACGAAGTGAGTGCGCGCTACGGCGAATTCGGAGCCTTCTATGTCGGCAACCTTTTAACAGAGGAAAAAGTAGCATCCTTCCTGCAAGTCTGATCACTTGCGGCTTAATAGATATAAAACGTAAAGATGCCAGGAACGGTCATACCCATGCCTGGCATCTTTTTTTTGGCATTAAAGGCCTTCACCAGGCATATAGTTAGAACAGTAAGGGTTCCTTATGGCTTTTTTCAAAGAATGGTTTACTCACAGCCAGATCCAACAGACGAATGAGGTGGACAAATGGGTGTTATTCCTTATAACGAGGAAGATGTAAAGCTTTTGGCCCGGCTGATGCGGGCTGAAGCAGAAGGAGAAGGGGAATTGGGCATGCTGATGGTCGGCAACGTAGGCGTAAACAGGATCAGGGCAAACTGTCTTGATTTTAAGCAAGTCACCAATATGAATCAGATGGTTTTTCAAAGTCCAGGCGGGTTTGAAGCAACCCAAAAAGGCTACTTCTATCAGCGGGCACGGGAACAAGATATTGAATTAGCGCGCAAAGTAATCAAGGGGAACCGCTATCACCCCGCGTCTTATGCTTTATGGTTTTTCCGCCCAGAAGGAGATTGCCCGCCTACCTGGTATAACCAGGCGAACTCCGGCAGATATAAAAACCACTGCTTCTTTGAACCTAATGGAGACGACTGTCCAGGCGTCTACTCTACCTTCTGAATTCTTAATCGTCCAAGTAGGCAGCCCTGTCTTCTGCCAAGGGGGCGCGGCTGCTGCCTTTTTCACCCTCACATAATGCTTTCTCCGCGGCCTGCTATTGACCAATAACAGGCGTACATCAACGTTTAGCTTCAAAAAGAAGGCAAGGACAAATCGAAGATGATGAATTGGAGGTTAAAAGCATGAATCAATCCGGTTCCAATCCGTACGCTAATTATGGTTATTCAGCACCGCCGCAGCGCCAGCCGCAACAGCAAGTTCCATATTACAACACCATGCAAGGCGCTCCGCAGCAGCCTACTATGTATCCACAACAGCAGGCCCAGCAGCAGGCAGGCCAAAGCACAGGCTACCAGGGAGGACCGTTGGCAGCTTCCGGCAGCCTGCTTGTCCCGACCCAGAACGCACCGACAACCGGTGTTCAGGTCCCCGGTATGCTTCCAATCGAGCAATCATATGTTGAGAATATCCTTCGCTTAAATAAAGGCAAGCTGGCCACCGTTTATATGACATTTGAAAACAACAATGAATGGAATGCAAAAATATTCAAAGGCATCATTGAAGCGGCCGGCAGAGACCATATTATCCTGAGCGACCCGCAAACAGGCATCCGCTATCTATTATTGATGGTCTATCTCGATTACATTACATTCGATGAGGAAATCGAGTACGACTATCCGTTCAATACTGCCGCGCCAATGTCTACCTATTCTCCACGCTGACCATAGTGGAGACCGCGCAAAAAATCCCCTTTCACAAGGGGATTTTTTTATACCATTTTATTCTATTTTAACCGGCACTAAAACTCCTTCAACTCAAGAGTGGGAGCGATTAAAGTTTCACTTTATAGACTGCCACAATGAGGAGAATCCAAGCTACGATGAAACTTACTCCCCCAATTGGCGTGATGGCACCAAGCATTTTGATCTGTGTAACGCTCAGTACATATAAACTTCCTGAGAATAAAATGACACCTATAATCATCAGCCAACCCGACCAGTTGAGCGATGGCTTCATTCCATATTTTCCAGCGAGCAAGCCAACAATCATCAGCCCGGTTGCATGAAACATCTGGTATGTAACTGCCTTTTCCCATGTTATTACGTATTTTGCCGGAATCCTCCCATCGAGGATATGGGCTCCAAAAGCCCCCAATGCGACAGAAAGTGCGGCATATGCAGCACCGAATATAAAAAATAGTTTCATGATTCCCCCCACTTTCATATTTAAGTCCTGCGAAAATATTGTTTAAAAATAATATATATTCGTATATTTCTATTTAATCATACATTTCGCCCAAAGAACACGATCTTGTTCTTCCCCTGTGAACAAGCGATGTCATCCACTTACAAAAACGCGTTCTCTTCCACAAGCAAAAATGCTTTACCATTAAAAATCCAGCAAGGACGAACCATTCGCATCTTCCAATGACATTGGTTTGCTGATAACGGTCTCTGTCGTCGGCATTTGCCTAATTGGCTGCCTGTCTATATCAGGTTGCCGAAGAGGCACTGTCGGTCTTTCTGCCAGTTGTTCATCTTCAGCGATCAATTCGCACAATGCCTTTATTGCCAACACATAAGCTTGTTGTTTTTCAAAACTTGGAGCTGATTTTGCCTTCAAAAGCAAATCCTCCATCTTTTTTAACACCTTTTGAGTGGAGACTTCCATAACTTTCACCTCTTTTTATTTATGATAACAAGCTATTCCTAATCCGTTATTTGGGAGTATATTTCATGCATTCCTGCCCGGAGGAGCTATAAACAACGGCAGAAGGCATTCTTTTTGTCTTAAAGCCAAAAGCTTTACATCCTCTGGGCGAAGAAGGATCCCAAGTGATGTGATAGAATCTGCATTTCATACAATTCACCCGCTCCTGTTTTTTCATCCTTCTCCCCCCTATTCGGCTCTCCTTGGTTTCACGTGGAACACAAATTTCTTCAGCAAAGCCAATTGATCTTATTCGCCGTTTCCTTGAAGCCGGAAAATTTCAGAAAATCATCTTCATACTTTGCGCTGCACATCATCGGATGACGGCTTTCATAGAAAATGCCTTCCTTAATGAACGCTTTATTACTCTGCGCTTCCCTCCCCCATAAAAACCAAACAATCTTTGGATTGAAAGCAGATATATAAGACATTACCTGCTGGGAGAATGTCTCCCAAATGGCCCGGTGGCTATTCGGTTTGCCTATCTCGCATGTGTATGAGGTATTTAGGAATAATACTCCCTGCTTTTCCAGGCAATCAAACCATTGATGGGGCTCACTGATTGTAAATCGGCCTTCAAGCATTTCTTCCTTGATCTGTTGAAAGCTTTTAATCTCTTTATATTCTTCTATATTTTGTTGATCTTTATGGAGCAGCCGGATGATATTCTTTAATGACACTTGCCGAAAAGGCTGGAACCAGCTTTCCATATTCCCTACTTCGAATGCCCGTCCGGTGGCTACTCCCTTCGCTGGGTACACATCCTGCCCCAGCCAAATCACTTTGACCCGGCTCAGGTCTGTTTCCAAAAAACGAAGGACCTTATCCCGGTCGACGGGGTTATAATTGTCGCCGATTTGCGCCTCGATCTGTTTTAATTCATCTACTATTTCTTCCGTAAGAAATGGTTTCCAGGAAGAATGAATATAGTGTGGCAATAACATCGTTTTCCCTCATTTGCTCATTCTTAATTGTATTCTCATTGTAACCTAACAGCTCTATATTCTCTATCTGTCTGACTCGCAAAGAATATCGTGAGGGATGGTTTTCGCCAAGCTCCTTTTTGGAAAAAGATAAACAAAAGATTAGTCCATTATTTTTTGTTTTTGGCATTAACATGTTTTATAGATGGTTATCCCGGCTATATATACAGTATGAGCGCAGCAACACTACTAAACGATTGCACAGCCTACGATCACTCTTAAAAAAGTTCTTAGGAGGAATGTTTATATGAATAAAGTAGAAGTTGTCGAAAACGGAATACAAGCAAAAGAAAAAATTGATGAATTAAATGCTTCAGGATACACGAAAGAAAATATTTATATCTTCGCCCACGACAAAGACCGTTCCGAACATTTGACTGAAAACACCGATACAGAGAGTGTGGGAATCAAGGAACAAGGCATGTTGGATGCCATGGGCAACATGTTCCGCTCCCGCGGCGATGAACTTCGCTCCAAAATGCAAAACCTCGGTTTGACTGCAGACGAAGCAGCCAAATACGAAGAACAGCTTGACTACGGCAAGGTTGTTATTGTAGTTGCTCAATAAACCACTCCAAAACCTCTTTCCCGCCTTTAGCGGAAAGAGGTTTTTCTCTGTCTTTGCAGACTCTCTGCATCAGCCTTACTAAGCCGAGAAATAGCCATGCACCATATAATTAAAATCTTGTAAAATTACAGTATAGTATTATAATTTAAGAAAGAATTAAACTGAATGTATATGCGGCTGCACCCTTGACGCTGACTGTTAAGCCCTTCCAATTACTTTTAATAACTAGAGGAGGATACGTACGACTATGAAAAAAGCATTAACGATCGCCGGTTCTGATTCAAGCGGCGGCGCCGGCATGCAGGCTGACCTAAAGACATTCCAGGAGCTTGGTGTATATGGCATGACGGCTCTGACGACTATTGTTGCCATGGATCCGAAAGACCATTGGAAACACCAGGTTTTCCCGATTGATATCCAAACATTAGAGGCGCAATTAAACACCATTCTTTCCGTCGGTGTAGATGCTATGAAAACAGGCATGTTAGGATCTGTTGAAATCATCGAAATGGCGGCACAGAAGATCAAAGAACATAATCTTAAAAATGTAGTCATTGACCCTGTTATGGTATGCAAAGGCGAAGATGAAGCCCTCTTCCCTGAACACACGACTGCTTATCAAAAATCCCTTCTCCCCCTTGCCACTGTCACTACGCCAAATTTATTCGAAGCGGCACAGCTGGCAAATATGAAAGCCATCACTACGGTGGACGAAATGAAAGAAGCTGCTGAAAAAATCCATGCCCTTGGCGTAAAATATGTCATCATCAAAGGCGGCAGCAAATTGAAAGGCACCGAAAAAGCGATTGATCTGTTATTTGACGGCAAAGAGCATAAAGTCATTGAAAATGACCTGATCGACACGCCTTATACACACGGCGCCGGCTGTACATTCGCGGCTGCCATTACTGCTGAATTGGCATTGGGCAAGAGCGTGGAAGAAGCGATCGACGTCGCAAAGGATTTCGTTACAGAAGCCATTAGACATTCATGGAAACTGAATGAATATGTAGGGCCCACTATGCACGGTGCCTATAAATTGTACGGCAAACAATCATAATGAAGACAAGCCCGGCGGAATGCCGGGCTTATTTTTTGCCTGCCGAGTGTATCTTTTAGCAAAATCCATCGCCATCTAGTAAGATAAAGAAAACCATGCCACAAGCACTACGATTGTTTTTCGTTCAAGTGGCTAAAATAAATCTGTCAATGAAGGAGGAGCTATTCATATGAAACCAATAGACGTATCAGCCGTACAAAAAGCGATTGATTCTTTCCAGCAACAACCTGTCTATATACATTTAGAAACGACCAATGGAGCGTATGCATCCCATTTCGGAGGCGGGAGCTATTCTGCCGGCGCCTATATCCGCAATGCCCAAGTTGAATATTCCCACGGAAAAATCATGGGTGAAGGACCATATAGAGTCGGGCTTAAATTATCAATCGGATGGGTCTATGCTGAAGGTGTCAACCATTTTGAAATCGATGGCCAAAACCGTTTGCTGCTCGCCGGACTGGATGATGAGGGCCGCCTAGCCGTTGCCTTAGAGATTAGTTCAAAACCGTTTAACTAAGGATTATTGAAGGGAGATTTTTTATAATGAATCAAGAAAGTGCAGTACTCGTTGTATTCCCCCATCCCGATGACGAAGCCTTTGGTGTTTCCGGTACCATTGCTACACATACACGGAGAGGGACGCCAGTGACCTATATGTGTTTGACTTTAGGGGAAATGGGAAGAAACCTGGGAAACCCTCCATTTGCCACACGTGAATCACTTCCGCTAATCCGCAAAAAAGAACTTCAAGATGCCGCGAAAATCATGGGCATCCAAGATCTTCGCATGATGGGCATCCGGGATAAAACAGTAGAGTTCGAGAGCGAAGAATACCTTGTCAACATGATTTCCTCCGCAATCAATGAACTGAATCCCTCACTGGTTATTTCCTTCTACCCTGGCTATAGCGTCCATCCGGACCACGAAGCTACAGGAAGAGCGGTTGCCGCGGCATTGGGAAGAATGGATAAAGAAAAACGCCCTGTATTCCATGCCGTTGCCTTTGCCCATAATTCGTTGGAAGATTTAGGGAAACCCGATGTGGTCAATGATGTCAGCGATATGCAGGATGTAAAAATGGCAGCCATTAAAGCGCATAGCTCGCAAACCCAACTAATGACCGCGCAATGGGAAGAGCTGCTCCTCAAAAAGGATCCAGATTTATTGAAAAGGCTGCAAATCGAAGAATTCTGGACTTATCCAGTCGAAGGGTAATTTTTTTAAAGCTACATTGTATAAAAAGAAAACAAGCGGGGTATACTCTTTATATGTTTAACTTTCCAAAGTATCCCCCCCTTTTTGGAACCGCCTGTATGGGCGGTTTTTTTTCGTCCATCCGCTGCTTGGATAGAGAGGCCAATTATGCACTGCCACAAAAAAACAGAGAATTCCCGTGGAAAATCTCTGTTCTGTAGGCTCCTTTACTGGATGTCCAAGCTAAATAGGCCGTCATCGCCGGGGGCAGGGGTACCCCTGCCATCCGTATTATTCGTAATAAAATAAAGCGTATTTCCTTCTATATAGACATCGCGGATACGGCCTTTCCCTTTCACAGCATCTTTCCATTTGCCTGTACGGATTTCATACTGTTTAACCGATTCGCCGCGCAACGAAGCTATATACAAAAAGCCTTGATGGTAAGCAACCCCAGCAGGCGCCCATGTCTCTTCACCGGAGTGAATAATAGGGCGTTGGAGGCCGGGAGATTGCTCGCTGCCGCTAATCAACGGCCAACCATAATTCTTGCCTGCCTGAATGATATTGATTTCATCATGTGCTGCTGAACCATGTTCGCTGCTATACAGATTGCCTTGGCCATCCCAAGCAAGCCCTTGTGGATTCCGGTGGCCGTAACTATAAATGGACGAATGTGGGAAAGGATTTCCGGCAGGGATTCCGCCTGCCAGATCCACCCGCAGAATTTTCCCATTTAAGGAGCCCCTATCTTGCGCACGTTCTTCCTGAAGCGCATCGCCTGTCGTAATATATAAGCAGCCGTCAGGACCCAGTTTCAGGCGGCCCCCGTGATGAAACTGGCCGCTGGGGATACGGTCAAGCAGTGTCTCTTGCTCCTGCCATTTTTCCTGCTGCTTCTGGAGGACGACCACACGGTTTGCAGATATGCCATCACGGTCATACGTATAATAACCGTACGCCTTCTGCGATTGCCGGAAGTCCGGAAACAATTCAAAACCAAGGAAACCGGATTCAGGTTGGGTGGACAGCTTTTCCTTCAGCTCCAACTGCTTCCGGGTGACCACACCATCTTTTATTTCCGCAACTGATCCGGACCGCTCGCTGATATAAAATGTATCTCCTTCTTTTGTAATCGACCAAGGAGTATGCAAATCTGCAGCCAACCTTGTAGTCGGCACGTCTTTCTTTAGAGGGCCACTTCCTTCTTCAGACGGTTTCTCTTGACAAGCGGCCAATAGGACCAGGAAAACCGATAAAAAGACAATCCATAGACGCACTACAAACAACCCCTTCACCCATGCAAATTGGTTCTGGTTGCCGACTGCCCGGATGGATCCCTTATTGGGACCGGAAACTTTATTGTTCAGCGATTGCCTTCAAGATGGCATGAGCGACACCATCTTTATCATTAGGCAACGTCACTTCATCGCAGATTTCTTTGATTTCGCTTATGGCGTTGCCCATGGCAACCGCTTTGCCCGCTTTCTTGAACATTGACACATCATTGAAGCTATCTCCAATCGCCATTGTTTCACTTAACGAAATATTGCGTGCTGCAACAAACTTTTCCAATGCGATTCCTTTTTGTGCCTCAAGGCTTGTAATTTCAAGATTTTCTTTACCGGAAGAACTCACGGCCAGAGAGGTGCTGTCACTGATGGTCTTTCCACAGCCAGTCAATGTATCGAGCTCGCCGGAAAAAGCAAGGAATTTATAGAACTCTAAATCTTCCCGTTCGAATAATTCCTTATAGCTGTCGACCGCATGAATATAGCCTGATTCAAACCGTTCTGTGGCCTTCATGGCTACAAAAGCCGGATCAAGGTCTGGGAATGCCGATACCATGATGTCCACGATTGTGGCAACGGAGTGTCCCTTGCTGCAGGAGAATGTTCCTTCATTTGTAAATACCTCATAGAAAATGCCCGCTTCATCAAGAATAGCAGCAGCCGTTCTCACATCTTCCATCTTCATTGGATTAGAGGTTACCACCTTGCCGTCCTCTCCCCAAACGACTGCGCCATTGATTGAGATGACTGGACAGTTAAGATTGGCCTCATTCAATACATGGCGGGCTTCCACATAGGAACGGCCAGTAGCGATGACTACTTCTATTCCCATCTCTTGCGCTTTTTCAATCGCTTCCTTATTGGATTGGCTAATCTTATCTTCTCTATTCAATAATGTTCCATCCATATCACTTGCAATACACTTTATCACACAGAGCACTTCCTTCTCTTTTCATTTCTGTTGGGCCTGCTGTTCAATCTACAGGCTTTCCTCTTGAAGCAACCCACAATTCATACCACTGTTCTTTTGTCATCTTCAATTGCAGGGCCCCGACAGCCGCGCGGATGCGCTTTACTTTCCCTGAACCGACGATTGGCATGATTTTGCCTGGATGCTTCAGCAGCCATGCATACAGCACTTGATCCATATTTTCTGTGCCCATTTCGGCCGCTGTTTTCTTTAATGCCTTCTGGACACGCAAGGTTTGGGCATCTTCACCGGTAAATATCCGTCCTCCCGCAAGCGGCGACCATGCCATCACAGGCATTCTTTTTTCTATAGCCTGGTCCAATGTTCCATTCTCGAACTGGTCACGCACGAGCAATGACACCTCAACCTGATTGGTGATCAGTGGTTCGTCCAAATAAGATTGCAGCATATTAAGCTGCGAAGGCGTATAGTTGGAAACTCCGAAACTTCTTACTTTTCCTGCCCGCTTCAGCTCAGAAAAGGCTGCGGCGACTTCTTCAGGGTCCGTAAGTACATCCGGACGATGGATTAATACAGCATCCAGATAATCTGTATGTAAATTGAGCAAAGAGGCTTCTACGCTCTCTATAATATGCTTCTTGCTGGAATCATAATGATTGATGCCTACCCCTTCCTTGCTGGTCAACTTGATGCCGCATTTAGTGACAATTTCAATCGAATCCCTGAGGCTCGGCTTCAAAGCCAATGCTTGCCCAAACAAAGATTCACAAGTATATTGCCCGTAGATATCGGCAGTGTCCATGGTTGTCACGCCCATTTCCAGGCATTCTTCCAACACACGCAGAATTTGTTGGCTGCCATATTGCCAGTCAGCCATTCGCCAATGGCCATGAATAATGCGTGAAAACTGCAGATCCTCAGTCAGTTGCACTCTCTCCATCTTCTCCACTCCTTCATAGTTGGCGTACAGTAATCTAATTTCCCCTATATTATACACATTTCCCTATGGGTTTTCTAAATCCATTAGGCCAGCCGCTGCACAATAAAATGCCACGCCATTAATTAAAAAGTATAAAACTGCCACATTTTATGCATAAAACATTGATAATTAACCATGGAAAAAATAATTATTATACAGTAAAATGAATATATATAAAAAATCAAACATATTTACAATAACAATAGAGGTGAAAAAATGATCGCATCCATAAGAAAATATTTACAGTCATCCATCCTCCTATTTCTTGTTCCATCTCTTATTGGTGTAGTGTTATTTATGACTCCCATCCCTTATGGAGGTGAGATAACCATCCCTATCGCCATTCTGGCAGGAGGATTAAAAACATTTTTAGGAGATAGCATCCCTTATATAATGACATTCATTATTGTTTTAACCTCTATATTCACGATAGCGGCAAAGACAATGGACATCGCGTTTATCAAGAAGAGCGCTTTTTTCACTTCTCTCTTTGATGTCAATATAGCATGGACACTTGCACGTATTCTTGGCGCTGTCTTCGCTGTCATGACACTTGCGAAGATCGGCCCGGAGTGGATTTGGTCTGAAGATACAGGCGGGACTGTCCTTTTCAGTCTATTGCCGACACTGTTTGCTGTTTTTCTCTTTGCCGGCCTGTTGTTGCCTTTACTATTGAATTTCGGGCTGTTGGAAATGTTCGGAGCCTTGTTCACCAAAATCATGCGCCCCATTTTCAAGCTGCCAGGACGCTCTTCCGTCAACTGTGCGGCATCATGGTTAGGTGATGGTACAATCGGTATCCTGCTGACAAGCAAGCAATACGAAGAAGGATTTTATACGAAAAGAGAAGCAGCTATTATCGGTACTTCTTTTTCTGTTGTAAGCATCACTTTTAGCCTGGTCATCATTTCTCAGGTGAACCTTGGCCATATGTTCATTCCTTATTATTTAACAGTCTTAATAGCTGGATTGGTTGCAGCCATCATCATGCCGAGAATTCCGCCGCTATCACGCATGGAAGACACACATATTGATGGCACCCCTGCCAACGAAGACAGCGAGATGATTCCTGAAGGATATACTCCTTTCACTTGGGGAACTAAGTTGGCTGTTGAGCGTGCTGCCCAAAATAAAGGGATGAAAGAGTTTCTCGTTGACGGAGGCCGGAATGTGCTTGACCTATGGATGGGCGTCGCACCGATTGTCATGGCCATGGGGACTTTGGCATTGATTGTCGCTACCTATACGCCTGTTTTTCAATGGCTGGGCATGCCATTCATTCCGCTCCTTGAATTATTGCAATTGCCGGAAGCAGCGGAAGCATCACAGACCATCCTGATCGGTTTTGCTGATATGTTCCTTCCATCTGTCTTGGCAACTGGCATCGAAAGCGAGCTGACCCGGTTTGTCATTGCCGCACTATCGGTGACTCAATTGATCTACATGTCTGAAGTAGGCGGACTGCTTCTTGGATCGAAAATACCGGTTAAGATGAAAGATCTTATGATCATTTTCCTGTTGCGGACAATCATTACGTTGCCGGTTATCGTATTAATCGCCAACCTGATCTTCTAAATAAAAAAAACGGGCAATCCGCCCGTTTTTTTTATGTCATGGAAGCGAGAACCTTTTCCTGTATCATGCTGACTGCTGTCTGCAAGTCCACCGGCTCCGTGTCCGAGTCGATGCATTCTTCCCAAAAAGCCAGATGCTGCTTGTCTATCTCATGATGGGAATCCTCAACCGCCAGTCCGCCTTCCCCTTGGACTGAATACCAATACAGATACTCATCTTCGCCCTGCCTTTCCCGGAATATGGTTTTTTTCATCTTGGAGTGTAAGCAGGACCGAAGGCATCTGGTCATTCAGCAGTTTCATCCACCGATCGACCGCTTCGGATTTTCCTTTTTTCACTTTAAATCTTGTCAATTCCACTTGAATAGCCATCGCCCCATCCCTTCAGGAAAAAAAGAGCTTCATCCTGGAAGATGGAGCCCTTTCCTTTTGGCTGTTCCTGAGCAACTTTACCTTAAAATGCATTCAGCTCATTGCCATTTCTTGAATAATGCCGACCAAGCTGTCTTCGATTTCCTTCACTTTTGTAAAATCCATCGCTTTCACATACAGAGCCTCAAGCTCATCGTGGCGTTTTTTGGCTTTTGCCAGGTGGGCGGTGGCTTCATCCATCTTTCTACGATAGCGCTTTGCCACATGCTCAATATCCGTTCTATAATCTTCATCAGTCCCCGCTTCTATGCATCTTTCATAGACATCGACGATTTCGTCTCCGTCCCTATCCGGAAAGTACTCATGCGGAGAGGTGCTATCAAATATAGCGAATCCAAGATCTCTGACGATGACCATATCCAAACTGTTAGGGTCGAAGCCGCAATGGTATATTTCTACATCATATCCGCGCTGCTCCGCTTCTGCGCCGATGGCTTTCAGCATCGTCGATTTGCCCGAGCCTGGACGACCTTTTATAAAATAGCGGCGTTCCACATCCGCTGTCAAATTCGGTACATAGTCGATTGCTCCACTTGGCGTAGCCGCTCCGAGAAAACGGTGCCTTACATCAGCGATCCTTTCTTTCCGCTGGTCGCCAAAAAGCATGTGGATTAATTCATCCTTCAATGCATCCGCTTTGCCGAAGTCCATCCGGTCGATAAAAATCGCTTCCCATTCATCATGGATCTTCAACGCTTGGGCGAATGATTCATAGGCATTCTGAAAAGAAAGAGAAATCTGTTCGGTTAGCCATTCGATCTCATCCTTTTTGCCGGCCAAGGCCTCCGCATCCCACGCTTCTCCCAGATTCACATATTGTTCGACCGCACCCGGCAGTTTTGGTTCTATTATGTGCGGAGCCGTGCCATCCACCATGCCAACACGCAGTTCATTGATAATAATGCCGTCCAACGATTCATGATCCGATGAGCAATGCAGCAGTTGGAGCGTATAACCTTGATCTTCAAAAACAGAGGCAATATGTTTCATCAGTGTCGACTTGCCGGTTCCCGGACCGCCTTTAAGTATGAATAATTTCTTCAATCCTTCTAAGTTGGATTCATATAAACTGTGGAATCCGTATGCCGTATTGCCCCCCGCAAAATAGTGGCGTATGCGTTCACTCAAAAAGAAACACTCCTTTTTTGGCAGTAGTCTGTTCACATCCATACTATGCACCTGCCCTTTCGTAGGTGAAAGCCTAGCTTTATGGACCGTTGATGGCATTGCATCCCCTTACAGTTGGGGCTATACTAATTTGATGTGCTTATATATTCAACTACTCTAAGAAGGAAGGGGATTCATATGAAAACATATGCACGCGAGCTCTTCATGATCATGGTGGGCTCCTTCCTATTCGCTATAGCCGTCAACTCATTCATCATAGCCGGCAACCTTGCCGAAGGCGGTGTAACAGGCGTTACCATTGTTCTTTATTACTTATTCCAATGGCCGCCAAGCGTTATGAATCTGCTGATCAACAGTGTTCTTCTCGTGATCGGCTATAAATTTCTCGACCGGAAGACCATTTTGTATACGATTATTTTCATTATCTTCAGTTCTATATTCTTGAGTCTGACAGAGAGCTGGGGTGTCCATACAGATAATGTTTTCATTAATTGTATTTTTGGCGGGATATTTATGGGTGCGGGAATTGGCGTCATTGTACGCGCAGGCGGTACATCCGCCGGATCTACCATTCTTGCCAAGATTGCCAGCAAATATCTGCATTGGAATATCAGCTATGCCCTCCTGTTTTTTGACTTGATTATTGTCATAGGATCCACTTACGTCATTGGGCTGGAAAAAATGCTGGTGACAATTGTCTCCCTATTCATCGCCACTAAGGTGATGGACTATATGATCGAAGGGCTCGATACTAAAAAATCCATCACGATTATATCGGACAAGCACGGCGAAATAGCCAAAGAGGTGTCAGGCAAAATTAACCGGGGCTTGACGATCATTAAGGGGAAAGGCTATTACAGTAATCGCGACCGCGATATTCTCTATGTCGTCATTCGCAAGCAAGAACTGACGTATTTACGGAAAATCGTCGAAGGCATTGATGAGGACGCTTTTATCATCGTCCATGATGTCCGCGATGTTCTGAGTAAAAATTTCATTTGATGAATTAAAAAACAGCTTAAACTGCTTTCATACTCCTTTTAAAAACGGAGAAGCTCCAAGAATAATGTGAGCAACAATTGATACCCGCTCCAAGATGCTCGCTTTCCGCGGGGCGGGCAGTGATCATCCTCGGCGCAAAGCGTCTGTGGGTTCTCACCTGTCCCGCACCTTCCCCTCCTATCAATCAACCTTATGATTAATCACTCACCTTATGTAAAACCAACCACTACTTTAGAAAATAGCCTTATGAAAATTAGGGATTCGATACCTAAAAGGCATCGCTTAAGTTAGGGATCACACCGTAGAAACACGGTGTTTTTCTCGTTTGCCCTTGTGCTCTATTACATATTCATTAAAGGGATGTTACATTCACTAGAAACACGTTTGACAATCGTCAAAACGGCTATATAAACACTATAACAAACAAAACAATAAAGGAGAGATTACTAATGGCAGACAAAATGAGTAGAGAAGAAGCAGGACGTAAAGGCGGAGAAACTACAGCTAAAAACCACGATAAAGAATTCTACCAAGAAATCGGAGAAAAAGGTGGAGAAACTACAGCTAAAAACCACGATAAAGAATTCTACCAAGAAATCGGGGAAAAAGGCGGAGAAGCTACTTCTAAAAACCACGATAAAGAATTCTACCAAGAAATTGGAGAAAAAGGCGGAGAAGCCCGCAGCAAAAACAGAGACTAATCTTTTTGCTGGATATGGCTTCAGATCCCTATCCATGAAAGAGGCCGACTTACGAATTGTCTCGTACAATTCGTTAAGCCGGCCTCTTTTTTATGGAATATTATTTTTAAACCATTCACGAATAGAATGACGGGACTCCTGCATGATCAGATTCCAGTTCCTTTTATCCCATCTAATTGGCGCTTTAGGCTCCCACCGGTCAACGTTTTACCTTATTTGATCAGCTCAACGAAGTCCGCACCTGTCACTTCAGCCAGCAGAGCCGGCTTCAATTCAATTTGTGTGCCTATTTTTCCGCCGCTCACAATGATGGTGTCATGCGTTTCGGCAGCCACTTCGATAAAGGTAGGATACTTTTTGGTCATACCGACAGGTGAACATCCGCCACGGATATAGCCCGTAAGCTTTTGAATGTCTTTCACCGCTATCATTTCAATCTTTTTTTCCTTTGCGACAGAAGCTGCTTTTTTTAAATCCAGCTCTTCTGCAACTGGAATGACATATACATACACTTGCTTGCTTGTTCCCTGGGCAACCAGGGTTTTATAGACTATTGCCGGATCCCTGCCTACCTTCTCTGCAACAGAGACGCCGTCAATCTTGCCGTCTCCCGCTTCATACGTATGCATCTCATATGGAATTTTTCCTGCATCAAGTATGCGCATGGCATTTGTTTTTCCTTTAGCCATTTTGCCCGAACCTCCTACTTATCAAATTTCAGTTTAGCTAATGCATCAGCCAATGCTGTATTGATTGGTTCATCCTTGTTCTGTTTTTTCATGTATTGTGAAACATCCCGCTTATTGGCAGCTTTCGAATTGCCTTTTTTGCGGCGGTTTTGGAAAGCGCTCATCTTCTCGCGATGGCCGCATTTACATACAAAAATCTGGCCTTCCCCTTCTCCGCGCAGCTCTAATTTCTTATGGCATACCGGACAGCGTGCATTCGTCAATGTACTGATCCGTTTGCGGTGACCGCATTCCCGGTCCTGGCATACCAGCATTTTCCCTTTTTTACCGTTCACTTCAAGCATCAATTTGCCGCAATCAGGGCAATGCTTGCCGGTAATATTGTCGTGCTTGAATTTTTCCTTGCTGTTTTTGACAGTATGCACCGCTTTCTTGGCATAGTCTTTCATTTCCGCCACAAATGCATTCTTATTCAGTTTTCCTTTAGCGATGGCATCAAGCTTTTGCTCCCATTGGGCTGTAAGTGCCGGTGATTTCAATTCTTCGGGAACCAATTCCAATAGCTGCTTGCCCTTGGAAGTCATGTAAATGCTTTTTTCTCTTTTCTCAATCAAGAAGGAGTTGAAAAGTTTCTCAATAATATCCGCCCGCGTAGCGACTGTGCCCAATCCGCCTGTTTGGCCGATGGTTTTCACCAAATCCTTACTTTCGCCATTCATGTATTTCACTGGGTTTTCCATTGCAGACAAAAGCGTACCTTCGGTAAAGCGTTCCGGCGGTTTTGTTTCCCCATGTGTCAATGAAACCGAATCAACCGCAAATGTATCTCCCTGTTTCACCAATGGCAATGACGCCTCAGCTGAATCACCATGGTCATACAGCTCCTTCCAGCCGGCTCGAAGTACACGCTGCCCCTTAGCAACAAATGTTTCTTCGGCAATACTGGCTGTAATGCTTGTCTGTTCATACTCATACGGCGGCATGAAGACAGCCAGGAACCGTTTGACGATCAAATCATACACTTTCACTTCTTTATCGCTCATTTTCGGAAAGAAAGCGGATTGCTCGGTAGGAACGATCGCATGGTGATCTGAAACCTTGCTGTTATCGACAAATGACTTGCTTGTCTTAATTGGCTGGCGGAGAATCTTGGATGCCCATTGTGCATACGGCTTAATAGATACTGCCTCCAGGCGCTCTTTCAGCGTCCCAACCATGTCGGTCGTCAAATGCTTCGAGTCGGTCCGCGGATATGTTACTACTTTATATTGTTCATAGAGCCGTTGGGTAATAGACAGCGTTTCTTTAGCGGAATACCCGAATATGTTATTGCAGTCACGCTGTAGCTCTGTTAAATCATATAAACTATTGGCATACGTTTTTTTATTTGTCTTTTTGACTTCAACAATCTTTCCTTTTTGATGGCTGATTTTCTTTTGGAGGCTTTCCGCATAATTTTCATCAAATGTGCGTGCCTCATTATTTTTGCTGTCTCTCCATGTCAGTGAAAGGCCATTGTCCGTTTTAACCTTCAAGCCGTAATAGGACTTAGGCTTAAACGTTTTGATTTCCTCTTCCCGGCGGGCGATCATAGCCAGTGTCGGCGTCTGTACCCGTCCACAGGACAATTGGGCATTATGCTTTGTTGTCAGAGCTCTTGTAGCATTCATTCCGACAAGCCAATCCGCTTCTGCTCTGGCCTGTGCTGACGCATACAGATTCTCATACTCCTTGCCGTTCTTCAGACGCTGGAAGCCTTGTTTAATCGCCTGGTCTGTTACCGAAGAAATCCATAAACGCTTTACAGGCTTCTTCACATTCGCTTTCTCAAGGATCCATCTGGCCACCAATTCCCCTTCACGGCCAGCATCCGTTGCGATAACCACATCACTGACATCCTTGCGGTTCAACTGTGATTTCACGGCCTGGAACTGCTTGCCCGTCTTCTTGATGACAACGAGCTTCAATGATTTCGGAAGCATCGGAAGATCTTCCATTTTCCATGATTTATACCGATCATCATACGCTTCTGGTTCCGCCAATGTCACTAGATGGCCGAGTGCCCAAGTGACGATATATTGTTTCCCTTCTAAATATCCATTGCCTTTTTGCTGGCAACCGAGCACTTTTGCTATATCTCTACCCACGGAGGGTTTCTCTGCTAATACTAACGTTTTACTCACGCATTACATTCCCTTCATATTCAGTGAAACGTCCACCGCCTTCATCTTACCCTCGGCGATTGGCCCGTTCCTGGCTGGTCTTTGTTTTTCCTACGTTCTTGCCGGTTGGCATGGGAAAACTCTATTAGCAACAGTATCTCACAAATCATTTATGAAATGAAGGATAGCGAATGGCCATCTGAAAACACGCCATCTTTCTTAGCCGATAGAGATCTCTTTTCCTTTTGATATAATGGCTTTAATCGCTTTACAGGGTTTTACATTCTCGAATACAATAGGAAGAACGTGAGTATGAAAATTTCAGGAGTTGACTATATATGAGTTTATTGGCAGTAGAAGGCCTGAGCCACAGCTTTGGCGACAGAATGCTATTTAAGAATGTTTCTTTCCAATTAAATAACGAACATGTCGGATTGGTCGGCGCTAACGGTGTCGGCAAATCGACCATGATGAATATCATTACCGGACAAATGATTTACGATACCGGCAAAGTCCAATGGACACCCGGCGTAGAGTATGGTTATCTCGATCAACATACAAATCTGACTCCCGGCAAAACAATCCGCAATGTCCTGCAGGAAGCTTTTGCCCACCTGTTTGACGTAGAGGCGGAACTGAATGAAGTAACAGCGAAAATGGGCGAAGCAACTCCCGAAGAGCTTGAAGAATTGCTGGAGCGCATGGCCGAGCTGCAAGACCAATTGGATGCAGGCGGTTTCTATTCACTTGACCTTAAAATTGAAGATGCTGCACGCGGTCTGGGGCTGGATGCCATCGGACTTGAGCGCGATGTAGCTGCACTAAGCGGCGGCCAGCGCACCAAGGTATTATTGGCGAAACTGCTCCTTGAACAGCCGCAGGTCCTTCTTTTGGACGAGCCTACCAACTATTTGGATGAAGAACATATCACATGGCTGTCCAAATACTTGAAAGAGTACCCGCATGCGTTTATCCTGATTTCCCATGATACGGAATTCATGAATGCATCAACGGATGTCATTTTCCATTTGGAATTCGCCAAGCTGACACGCTACACAGCAACGTACGAAAAATTCCTGGAGCTGGCTGAATTGCACAAAAACCAGCACATAAATGCCTATGAAAAACAACAGGAATTCATTAAGAAGCAAGAAGATTTCATCGCCAAAAATAAAGCCCGTTACTCGACAACCGGACGCGCCAAAAGCCGCCAGAAGCAACTGGACCGGATGGAACGGATCGACCGTCCTGAAACAGCAATAAAACCAACGTTCGAATTTAAGGAAACGCGCGCAAGCAGCCGCTGGGTATTCGAAGGAAAGGATTTCCAAATAGGATATGACCATCCCCTGCTTCCCCATAAATTAAACATGACAATCGAACGCGGCGAGAAAATTGCCATTGTCGGCTGCAATGGCGTCGGTAAATCAACGCTTCTGAAAACAATCCTTGGCGTGATTCCGCCGCTCAGCGGAAAAGTGGTAAAAGGCGATTTCTTGTATCCGATTTACTTTGAGCAAGAAGTAAAAGCGGACAACAGCACACCGATCGATGTCGTGTGGAATGCATACCCAAGTATGGAACAAGCCCAAGTGCGGGCCGCTTTGGCGCGCTGCGGTTTGAAGAACGAACACATCTCCCGCCCGATGAACCAGCTAAGCGGAGGAGAACAAGCAAAAGTCCGCCTCTGCAAGCTGCTGATGGAAGAAAGCAACTGGGTCCTATTCGATGAGCCAACCAACCACTTAGACGTAACTGCAAAAGAAGAACTAAAACGCGCACTAGCCGCCTACAAAGGCACCGTCCTACTCGTCTCCCACGAACCAGACTTCTACCAAGACTGGGTAACAAAAACCTGGAACGTAGAACAATGGGCGAATGAATAAAGAAAAGCGGAAGACCTCCGTTTAGCTCCGTACAAACTGGAGTGTTTCTCTTCGAAATAAAGGAAACACGGTGAGGAACGAACCGATGTTGACTTATTGAAGAGAGAAACGCGAAGTTTGCTAGGAGCTGGAGGTCTGCAGCTGGATCGAGAAAAGCGGAAGTGACCGTTTAGGGACGTATGAACTGCTCCCTGTCAAGTAGACAGCCGAAATAACAAAAATGCTTTAAGCGGCTTGAGCCCTAAATTCTAATGGGCTTAAGCCGTTTAATCGTTTTTGAAAACGGTCATTATTATAAAAATCTATGTATTCATCAATCGCTTTTTGTAACGCTTCATACGTCTTATATGTATGTAGATAATATTTTTCACATTTTAATGTGCCCCAGAACGATTCCATGGGTCCGTTGTCGATGCATTTCCCTACCCGTGACATACTATGTGTTAATTTGGCTTTAGTGATGATTTCCTTGAACCCATGCGATGTGTATTGATAGCCACGATCACTATGAATCAAAGGCTTTTCTTCTTTTAACGATGAGATTGCTTGATTAAGTGTATCAAATACTAATGGGTTATTATTCGAATGGCTTAATACATAGCTGACAATGGAGCCGTCATAAAGGTCCAAAATGGCACTTAAATAAGCCTTTTGTGACTGGCCATACTTGAGTTCTGTCACGTCCGTTACCCATTTTTCATTCGGTTTGTCAGCTGTAAATTCCCGATTCAGCCTATTTTCAGCTAAGTGCTGGGCAGGCGAAGACACATACCGTTTTCGTTTTCGGCGGATGACCGACTTTAACCCCCTTATATTCATAAGGCGGTATATGCGTTTCACATTCACCTTTGGTTTGTTTTCAGCTTGGCGTTTCCGATTGATGTTTAAGGCTACTCGACGGTATCCATAAATGCCATTTACCTGTGTATAGATCGCTTGGATTTCTTCCAGGATTGAACGGTTTTCTGTCTCTCGTTTGGAAGGGGAACGCTGAAGCCATTTGTAATAAGCTGCGCGCGAAACGCCCGCAATCTCACATAATAAAAGAATAGGGAGATGGTCTTTCTCGTGTAATTCTTGAATCGCTTGATAGTGGATTTTGTGGCGAATCTTCGCTAACGACGCCTCCTTTCGATTTCCTCTAACTTTTTTAAGAATAGATTTTCTGCCCGCAAGCGTTCGTTTTCCTTTTCTAATCGTCTCATCTGTAATCTCATTTTTTCATCAGGTGTTAATTCAGCTTCGCTCTTTGTCCGACCGCGTTTATCTCTTAATCCTTCTTTGCCTTCTTCTTCAAACTTCTTTGTCCAACTATACACTTGGTAATAAGACACCTGATGGATTTCAGCTGTTAACTGATAGTCTTTCTGGTGGCTTAGACAATAAGAAACGATATCAAGTCGTTCCTGTAAGGTTGTTTTTCTTCCCTTAGTCATAGATTGGCTCATTCCTTTACCCGAATCTTTTAATTCACTATGACTAGTATACTGTTTAATCCATCTCCTTAAAACTGACTCACTGGTAATTCCATATTTGGCGATCACCTGCGCCAACGAACAGCCTCCATCTAAATAGGCTTGCACGGCTGCCATTTTTAATTCTTTTGGATACCGGGTCCATGTAGTCGCTTCCTTAAGGGCTTCTTCTCCAAACGTTTCATATCTGATCTTCCAACGTTTAATTGTTTTGTGTGATACTTGAAATTGCCTACTCAGTTCACGTAAAGAAGTATGGCCTTGGCTTAATAGATCAAGAACCGTTAATTTCAATTCATATGGGTGCTTACTTCGTGCCATAAAAATACTCCCCTTAGCTAAACAGATTTAGTTTTTTTATCTGTCTACCTAATGGGGAGCATATCAGTACAAACTGGAGTACATTTCTTTGAGATAAAGGAAACACGGCGAGGTTACGAGCCGATGTTGACTTATCGTAGAAGAAAGGTGCGAAGTTTGCTAGTCCCTGGTCACTGCAGCTAGATCAAGAAAAGCGGAAACGGTCGTTTAGCTCCGTACAAACTGGAGCGTTTCTCTTTGAGAAAAAGTGAAACTTTGCTCAGTGGTTCTTCTGAGCATTAGTTGAACCATTCGGGTTTTAAGGGACAGTTAATCTTCTTGACCTATCTTTCCTTACTGTCCCTTAAAACGGGATAAAGGAAACACGGTGAGGTACGTACAAAAATAAATACCATACCCCCTCCACACTTTTCTTCATAGCACATATAGAACCCCCTTCCGGGAAACCGGAAGGGGGTTCTTGTGATTAAAACCTGCATTTATGTTTAATCAATAAATCTCCATACTGAGATATACACAAAAAATTTTTACTTCTTTAAGCCTATTTTTTTAAGCAAAATGATGAGTTCTTCCACTTGTTCTTCGCTCAGATCGCCAAATATGTCCTCGATCACTTCCGTGTGTTTCGGGAATACATCTTCCATGAATGCCCGCCCTTTTTCTGTGATGCTGGCGAAGATCACTCGACGGTCTGTAGGGCATGCTTTACGGACAACATATTCCTTTTTCTCCAGCTTGTCGACCACGTAGGTAATGGAGCTGCTCGCAAGCAGAATTTTCTTTCCTATATGCTGTATAGGCTGGTCACCCTTATGGTATAAAAGCTCCAATACGGAAAATTCTGTGGGGTTTAATCCATACTGGTTCATATCATTTTTTATTTTATCCTGGACTGTCTGAGATGAACGCATCATGACAATTAATGCTTTCAACGATAATTCTGTACGTTTCACGATGGTACACTCCTTTTTTCATATGCATCCACTTTAATTATCTCGAATATGAGATGATATTATTCTAAATAATTTTGCATGTCAATCGTTTTGGCCGCAAATCGCCTATAATCTAAAAGAGAGCGGTGATATTCCGCTCTCTTCACATATGTATCGCTATACTATTAAAGATTTTCGATAATGCCTTGGTAAATCATGCGCAACACATCCCCGCGGGAGATCACTCCAATCACCTTTTCGTTCTCATCGATTACCGGAATTTTCTTAAAGTGATGCTTAGAAATGGTTGCTACCACCTCATTTAAATCATCGTCCGGAGAAAGTGTTATGATTTTTCGGTTCGCGAGGATTGTCTCTACTGTTTCATTCATGCGTTCGGATACCGTTGTATCTAATTTCTTTTCCGGAATATATGTAATCATTGTAAAGAAATCATAAACAGATTGCTTCTGAGGCGCTAAGTGGCGAAGGATATCGCCATCACTGACCATTCCGACCAATGTCCCGTTGGCATCTACGACCGGCATGCCGCCTATTTTGCAATCAATCATTTTTTTCAGCAGGTCCTTTAGCGTCATATCGAGATGAGCGCAAACAACATCCTTGATCATAAAATCTTTGACAAACATCCTAATCACCCTCCTTACCTATAGTATACCCTTAATTATGATGCAGAGGCGCCCTAGTAACAAAACATTCAATTTCTTATTCCCTCGGGCTCCTCCACCTAAACTTCCCTGATTATTCCCGGCAAAAAGGAGTACATGAATCTCTAATGATCAAATCAGCCGGAATAATAATACGCTTGACTGGAGTAGCCGGGTTTTTAATCTGATCGATTAAGCAACCGGTTGCCTCATAACCAAGCTGGAAGATATGGATATCGACGGAAGTCAAAGCTGGCCGGGAATGCTCGGATAAGCTATGGTTATTGAATGATATGATGGATACATCGTCTGGCACTTGGATGCCACTTGCTTCAAGAAGGGAAATCATTTCATAGGCTGTCAAATCATCCTGGACCACCAATGCAGTGGGCGCTTTATCCTGTGAAAGAAAAAGATTCATCAGATCCTCTCTCTTCCTCTTCATCTCTTCATTATGGATGATATACCGCGAGTCTACTTCGATGCCTGCTTCCTTCAAAGCATCCTTATATCCCTGCAGCCGATCGATTGTCACCACAAATTCAAGGCTCCCCCCGATAAAACCTATGCGCCGATGCCCAAGCTTGATCAAGTGGGAAGTGATTTTTTTGGTAGTATCAATATTATCATTATCCACAAATGTGATACGGTTGCTTTTTTTATAAGGGCGGCCTATGACCGTCAACGGAATAGTAGCGCCCTCTAAATAGGTCATCAGTTTATCATTTTTCCTGGAATAGAGCATCAAGATGCCATCGACCCGTTTGCCCTGAACCATCGCCACTACTTCCTCATACATATGCTCTTCAGTTGCACTCGTGGATAAATACAAGCCGTACTTCTTCTCACTGGCATAGATGGAAATGCCCCGCAGCACTTCAGAGAAAAAAGGATTGCCGAAAGAGTGGTACGCCGAGTTGGGCATGATGATTCCGATTGTCTGCGTGTTACGCCCAGCCAAGCTCTGCGCCTGGAAATTCGGATAATAGCCCATGCGGTCCATCACTTCTCTTACCTTCTGTTTCGTAGCCTCGCTGATGGCAGGGCTGTCCTTCAACACTCTCGAAACCGTCGAAGTGGCCACATTTGCCTCTCTGGCTACATCCTTGATCGTAATGTCCATTGTGTCCTCCTCTAAAAACAAAAGCTTATTCTATATCTATTATTTTACGGAACCTTCTGAAACCCCTTTAATTATTTCGCGCTGCGCAAAAAAGTAGGCGATGATGACAGGGATGCTCGCCAATGTCAAGCCAGCTAAAGCCAAGTGCCATTGCTTGGTGTACTCTCCAAAGAAGAAAAACATCCGCAGTGGAATAGTTTCCATGCCCTCCTGGTTAATGACAAGCGACGGCAAGAGATAATCATTCCAGATCCAAATGGTATTCAGAATGGCCACCGTGACCGTAATCGGCTTCAGCATTGGAAAAATAATATACCAAAAAACCTGGAATTTATTGCAGCCGTCGATTGTCGCTGCTTCATCCAGCGCTCTCGGTATTCCAGAAAGCACCCCGTGGTAAAGGAAAATGGACAAACTGCACCCGAAGCCCAGATACATAAAGATAATGCCCGGCCTGTTCAGCATATCGAATTTACCGAACAAGGAAATCAAGGGAATCATCACAGATTGGAAGGGAATCAGCATAGCGCCCACGAATAGCATGAATAAAAAAGCGCTCATCTTTCCTTTATTCCTTGAAAGGGCATAAGCCGCCATCGATGAAAAAATAATGATCACCGCAACAGATATGACTGTAATCAAAACAGAGTTAAAAAAAGTCCTCAGGAAATCCAATTCACGGAAAGCTTCGATGTAATTATCCAGATTGAAGCTCTCCGGCCATTTTAATGTATTGCCGAATATCTCTCTTTTTGTCTTGAATGAATTGATGATCAATAGATAAAAAGGCGACAGCCAAATCAATGCCAGTATGATTCCGATGATTTCAAGAGGCAATCTGTATTTTCTGCCCATTACATCTCTACCTCCCTTTTCTTATTGAAGTACACTTGGACCAGTGAAATGATGGCAACAAAGATGAAAAAGACAACTGCTTTAGCCGACGCATAAGCCATTTGGCTTTCACCGAATGCCGTCTTGAAAATTTCCATTGCAACCATCTGGGTGGAATCGAACGGACCGCCGCCGGTAAGCGACAAATTCTGGTCATAAAGCTTGAAAGAATTCGAGAGTGTCAGGAACATGCTTACCGTGAAAGCCGGTGCGACCAAAGGAAACATGATATAACGAAAACGTTGGAAGCGGTTCGCTCCGTCTATCTCTGCTGCTTCCAGCAATTCCTTCGGTAAGCCTTCCAAGTGGGCAATATAGATGACCATGATATAACCGGCCATCTGCCAGCTCATTAAGATGGCCAAGCCCCAAAACCCTGTTTTTGTTGTCGACAGCCATCCTTGCAGCTGCTCCATTCCAATCAAATCCCCTATTCCGGAAAACACTTTTATAAAAATGAATTGCCAAATGAAGCCGAGAATCAAGCCTCCAATCAAATTCGGCATAAAGAAAATAGTGCGAAGCAGCTTACTTGTTTTGATTTTTGAAGTAACTAGCAATGCCAATCCCAAACCGATGGCGTTGATCAAAATGATAGAAACAATCGAGAACAGCACCGTAAATTTAAGGGAAGCCAAAAATTCCTTATCTTCCAGAATATCTATGTAATTTTTAAAGCCGATGAACTGGCCGACCTCTATTCCATTCCAATCAGTAAACGAATAATAGATCCCATACATCAAAGGTATAAGTACGACCAATGTCAATGCGATTAAAACAGGAGCCAGGAACAACCAATATGATAGGCTGCGTGTGCGCATTCCAATTTCCCTCCCCAATAGTTCTCTGACTAAATAATTATCCGTAAAGTGAATGGAAGCAAAGCTACAGATTCTGCCGGCGCTTTGCTTCCATTCTTATTATTTAGAACGGTCTTCTTTCCAAGATTTCTTGGATTCTTTAATAACGTCATCCCACTTTGATTCTTTACTTAAGTATTTTTGTATATTGACTCCTAGCTTATTCTCTCCCCAGCCAGTCGGATAGCCCATGAATGTCCAGCCGATTGTTTTGCCGGTTGTTGCGTATTGGTAAACAGCTTTGGAAATTGGATCGGTGATTTTGGAGGCATCATAACCTTCATAGGCCGGTATGAATTTAAAATCATTCAGGACAAACTCTTTCCCTTCATCAGATGTATAGAGCCAATCCAGGAATTTCTTCGCTTCTTTTACTTCTTTCTTATCCTTATTGCTGTTGACTCCCCAGTACATCGGGATTCCGACCGGTACGCTATCTTCTTTATAGCCTTGGACCGGAATCGGCAGAAGACCGACCTTTTCTTCAGCAAACTTTTGGTCGATACTTGCGATAGAGCCGTAGACCCAGTTACCTTGCTGGATGACAGCCACTTTTCCTAAAGAGAAAAGCTCTTCCACTTGCTGAGAGTAATCCAGTGAGACCGTTGGCTGTACGGAATAATCATTCTGTAAATCTAGTATCTTTTTAAAAGCATCTCCATATTTGAAGCTGACTTCTTTGGACTTGTAGGCGTCCAGAACATTATGATCAAACTCAGGTGCTAGGAATGCATTCGATAAATGAAGGCCCGTTACCCATTTTTCTTTGCCTGGCAAAGCGAAAACCGCTTTTAATCCCAATTCTTTTTTCTTGGAATCAATCATTTTCACTGCATTTTCCAGACTGTTAAAGTCTTTGATACTGTCAGGCTGGATGCCCGCTTTTTCAAAAACCTCTTTATTGTATAAGAAGCCGTATCCTTCTTGGTTGAAAGGCAGGCCAAGCACCTTGCCGCCGGTTGATACACCGTCCAAAGAACCTTTCAAAGCTTTTGAAGCAGCTTTCGTATCGGATAGGTCAGCCAATTTGTTTTTCCAGTCTTCCACATCCTGTGGGCCGCCTATATTATATATGGTCGGTTCCTTTCCTGAGGCGAACTTTGATTTAAGCGCAGCGCCATAATCCTGCCCGCCGCCAACAGTTGTGATGTTGATTTTCACGTTTGGATGTTCATCCTGGTATTTCTTCGCTACTTTTTGGAATTGGTCTTTAAATTCGACTTTAAATTGAAACACATCAAGCGTAATCTGATCTTTAGTGCCGGATGAGCTTTTAGAAGACGAACAGCTTGCCAATGACATTGCAACAAGCAACAAGACCGAAAACATAACTGCAAAAAAACGTTTCTTACCCATTACATTCCCCACCTATCTATATGTTTTAAGGAAAACGTTTGCACAACTGGATAGCATGATATTGATCCTCTTATTCTGCATTACAAGTCTATGAATAATAGCTAGAGAACGGAGAGAATCTTATTAATGAACCAAACAGTGAAAACGTTTGCATAATCACAGGATTAATATACCATGTATGTTTATTTTTAACAATACAGAATCAAAAATTATCCTTTGCTTTCGCTAAAGGATGTTATGTGCCATATAACTTCAAGGATACTATGTATGAAAGACTTTTTCGCAAGCTTCGTTGACTATATGCAAATAGGAAGCAACGTTTGATATCCGCCCACCAGAAGCTCCCTTTCTGGTGGGCGTTTTAGCATCATGAGCTCCTAACGCAAGTCACCCTTCAGTTGATTCCAATCTTATCTGAATCAATCCCAGGTCACCTATTCGCTGATTTCCGCTTCCAGCAGGTCCCAGGAGGTGATGATCCCGTTTGGTTTTTCACCAGGGTCTCCTGATCGGGTAATCAGGACGCCTGAAAGTTTCCGGTTCTTTTTCTGGTATTCTTCATATATATCCTCCACTTCAAAAACAGTGGCGTTCTGAGAAACAAATGTGATATTGCGTTTGTGTTTTGTGCTGTAAAGCTCGCGGATTTTCACCCGGTTCAATTCTCTTTTATCTTCATCGAAATGGTCGGCAAGATACTTTACGATTTCCGACGCAGTCAATAACCAGCTGTATTCTTCCTTCGCATTGTAAATGGGAAAAGTGGAATGAGATTGTTTTTTGATGATGTCCAGCACGTCTTTAAGCTGGTCGCTCTCATAAAAGAAATAGACGGGTTTGGTCGAGATTGTCAAGGCCAATGGCGGTTTTTCAAACTCATCGGCAATCGATTCAATTTTCTCGACGATATCTTTGTGGGGTTCCGCAATATAATAGTCTTGATCGATTTTCTCATGCACCATGGCATTCCGGAGCTTTGCGAACTGGCATAAATCAGGTTCATAATATCGGATGAACCCATGGGATTTCCCCTTGTATACTAAGTCTGTGAATTTATCGCTTCTTGCCCCCCGGACGGTCTTAAGCAGGGCTTTATGGATTCTATTAAATGCTGTTTCGAACCGTTCTGACCGGTTCATAGACTCTACTGCCATCTTCATCGCTCTCCTACGGCATATTTTGTAATCACTATTCCCATGTTTGTAAATTCATTAAACATACCGTGAGCAAATAGGGTATATAGATAAAGAGTTTTATGTAAAAATGAAACTATACGATATAGAACATAGACTTGGAGGGATTTTTCATGACCGTTTACAGAGGTTATGTGGGAACGTACACAAAAGGTGACAGCAAAGGCATTTATACCTTCACATTGGACACCGAAAAGAAAAGCTTAAGCGGGGTAGAGCTGGCGGCAGAGGTTGAGAATCCTACTTATGTCAATCTAAGCAAAGACCAGCACACATTATATGCAACTGCTAAAAAAGGCGAGCTGGGGGGTGTGGCCGCCTACAGCATCCAGAAGGACCAGCCACAGTTGCAATTGAAAAACATCCAGTTATCAGAAGGTTCCTCACCTTGTTATGTAGCTGCAAGCGAGGACCATACGCATGTAATAGCCGGTTATTATCACCGCGGCACTGTGGAAGCATTGCCTGTCATTGAAGGCGAGCTGCAGGCTGCTTCTTCCACCGCTCAGCATACCGGCAATGGCCCGGATCCTGACAGACAGGAAAAAGCCCATGTCCACTTTACTGATTTTACTCCGGATGGCAAGTTCATTGTGGCGGTCGACCTTGGAATCGACCAAATCAAAACATATAAGCTTGAAAACCATCAATTAGTAGAAGAGCATACATTAGCGGTCAAACCAGGAAGTGGCCCTAGACATATTGCATTCCATCCGAACGGAAAGTATGCCTATGTCATGACTGAACTAAGCAACGAAGTGATTGTCCTTGATTATAATCAAGAAGATGGAAGCTTCTCCATTAAACAATATATCAAAGCGATTCCAGAGGACTTTACTGAAAACAGCCAAGGCAGCGCCATTCATCTAAGCTCTGATGGCCGATTTGTATATGCCGGCAACCGGGGCCATGACAGCATTGCCATCTTTTCAGTGGACCCTGCTACCGGCGAGTTGCAGCTGGTCGAATTCGTTTCAACGGAAGGCAGTTGGCCGCGCGATTTCGAGCTCGACCCAAGCAAACAATTCATCGTGGCGTCCAACCAGGAATCCCATAACCTGGTTCTTTATGAGCGTAATCCAGAAACCGGTTTGCTCACTCTGATTTCAGCGGATACAGAAGTTCCTTACCCTGTATGTGTTAAATTCTTGGCTAAATGAGCCTGACTGCCAAAAAGCTAGCTTCCACATGGAAAGCTAGCTTTTTTTGGCCACTAATGTATAGGTTTTCGGCAAGCCGATATCATGTATTTTATGGTTTGGTTCTTCTTCAAGGATTGTAATCCTCATGCCCGAACTGCCGACACTGGTGATGATTTCGCCCAATGTCCATTTACGGTGAACCGTCTCTTTCAATTCTTCCTGGACCCCATCCGGCATATGCTTAGAGAATGCCACGTGCTGATAGGTCAAATTAGCGTCAAAATAATTCCCGGTGACTTTATGCTTTTTGCCCGTAGAAGTGATCAGCTTTGTGGAAATTGGATGGAACTCATGCAGAATATAAGACCCTTCTTCAGCAAGGAGTGCTTTAATCCGTTCCATCAATGGCTCCAATGTAATGAAATAATGAAGGACACCAAGCTCCATCAAAATATAATCAAAGCGTTCCGCCAGCATATCTTCATCCAGCGAAAAGACATCAGATGTGATATATCTCACCGACACGTTGGCATTCTTCGCCAACTCCTCCGCAAATGCGGCATTTTCCTTTGAAAAATCAACCACCGTCACATCTGCTCCCAACAGAGCCATAGCCGTTGCTTTCACACCGTTCGACCCCAACAAATGGAGCACTTTCTTCCCTTTCAGATCCTTCATATACGGATAAAAAGGGAATAACCGCCATTCCGGGTTAGCCTTGATTTTACCGGCAAGCTCTGCTGGTTCTCCGTAACGGGCCAATAAAGCCTGGTAGTTATTCTGGTTCCACGCTTCTTCATTCACTTGGGTGAACGTACGCTGTTTTTCCTGCAGCTGTTCCTGGATGAACTGCTTATGCCCAAGGAAATCAGACCCATATAAATACGCATATAATGACCGGCAATAAACGTTTTGACCGCCAATCTCCATCTCAATACGATACGGATCTGTCCGGACAGTGGTATTAAATCTGCAGGATATAATGATGTCCTGCTCCTCCCATCGGATGCCAAAAGAAGCTTTAGATGGTGTTTTTTGCGTAGCTGAATTCATCGCTTGAGCGAACTGTTTTTCGCATGCCGCGAACAGATCCCACTGGACGCTGACTTCAAGCGCTTCGTAAGGCGTATTGATTCCTTGCACGATCATAGCGGCTTCTTCTAGCCATGTATAGGGAACGCCCGCTTCCTCCAAATGGCGCGACAACGTACAAATCGAATGCAAAGCATCCTTCATATCCCTTCAACCCCTTTCCTGGATGAAGACTGAATAGACGACTTCCCTGTCTTCCAGCCTCTCTGATGTCATAAAAAGCATGGGCCTGTTACTTCACAAGCTCATGTTTAAAGGCATAAATGACCGCCTGTGTCCGGTCCTGCACCTGCAATTTGCTCAAAATATTGGATACATGCACTTTCACCGTCTTCAGGGCGATAAATAATTCATCGGCGATTTCCTGGTTGCTCTTCCCCTCTGTCATCAAGAGAAGGATTTCCATTTCCCTGTTGGTCAATTCTTCATACAGCTCACTTTGCTTTGGCTTCCTCATGCGCTGCATCATTTTACCTGTCACTTCCGGTTCCAAAACAGACTGTCCGTGGTAAGTTGCCCGGACAGCATCCGCGATTTCGCTTGCTTTGGATGTTTTCAGCATATAGCTGGTCGCTCCGGCCTCAAGAGCTGGATAGACCTTCTCATCTTCCAGGAAACTGGTGACAATGATGATTTTTGCTTCAGGCCATTGTTCAATGATCTTCCTTGTCGCCTCGATGCCGTCCATTTCCTTCATGACCAAGTCCATAAGGATGATATCAGGCTTTAGCTCAAGCGCTTTTTCGACACCTTCCCCGCCATCCGATGCTTCTCCGACTACCTCGATATCAGGCTGTGAGGAAAGATACGCGGATACCCCGATTCGCACCATTTCATGATCATCTACAAATAAGACTCTAATTCCCATTTTCATCATCCTTTGCTAATACAGGAACCTTGACCTCCAAGCGGGTTCCCTTGTTCAGTACACTTGCTATTTTCAAGGTCCCTCCCACTTCAAGAGCCCGTTCGTGCATATTCTGCAAACCGTAAGATCCGGCTTTTGATGCCTGGACATTAAAGCCGACGCCATCATCCGATATAATCATGATAATGGTGTCCTCCCGCTCGAACAATCGCACTTCCACCGTTTCAGCCTTGGAATGGCGGAGAGTATTGGAGAGGGCCTCCTGGACAATGCGGAAAAGCTGGTCTTCCACCCCTTTATCCATTTGGACGTCCTCCACTTTCCAGGTGATTTTCATCGGCACTTTTTGCAATAATTCCATCAACAGTTCTTCCATTCCTTCTTTTAGGGACTTGCCTTTCAAAGGCACGGGCCGCAAATGAAGGAGAAGCGCGCGCATTTCCAATTGCGATTGATGGATCATCTCCTCGACAAGCTGAAGCTGCCTTGTGTTCTGGCCATTGGATGGATTTTCGTTGATCGCCGACATAAGCATGCTCGCGGCAAACAATTGTTGGCTGACCGAATCATGCAGCTCCCTTGCTAATCGATTACGCTCCTGTGAAACAATTTCCTGGATGCGTTTTTCCTGCTCCTCTGTGCGTTCATTCGATAACTTTTGGGAAACCGTGATTTGCTCCGTCACATGTTGCTGCAGTTTATTCATCTTTTCATATACGTTTGAAATTTCCTCGATGTTTTTGTCATTGGAGACAAAAGGTTTGCCTATGCTCATATCTGCAATTTTGCCGCTAATTTCACTTAACTGTTTATGCCAGCCATAGCCGACAAAGGCTCCCGTGACAGCCCCGATGAGGATGCCAACGGCCGGAAAGCCCACGATAAACGGCACATCAAAAAATTCCTTCTCCCATAGTTCGCGGAGCGTTTTTACAGGATACACATACAAAAAGATGCCCAAAAACAACAAGGAGAGACAAAACGAATAGAGCATCCCGAGCAGAACCTGCCGCTGCATAATGTTCATATCCGTCTCACCTCTAAGTTCCCCACCAGCGTGGTCGTAATAATCTTCACTTTTTGCGGAGCTTCCTCATAGTTATTCGTATAATACATCACACTCTGGTTCAGCAGCCGCTGTTCACGGTTGCCGAGCAGCGTCAATGAACCCGCTAAAGCCGAATGGACAACCTTTACCTCCACTTCATACGGCACATAGACTTTAATGCCGCCGATCACATTGCGGATGGCAATCGTCGCTTCTCCTTTAGGCAAAACCGTATTGCTCAGATCAATAATGATATCGCCGATGCCGCTTTGGATATCGATATCTTCCCATTCATATACCTGGTCAGGTGTCATCTGCCCGCCAATCAAAGTGTTCTTGAATAACAGAGGTTTGGAATGGAGGGTTTCTGGAGAGGCCGTGCCTTTTTCCTCATAGTTAGGCGTATAGATCTCCGGTTTTTTCTTCGATTGAAAAAATTTATAGACCATAGCGGTCAGCAAGCCGATCAACAGCAATTTAAATGTCAGCATATTGGAAATGGTCACCAGTAAACTGATGCCGCCAATGATAGCTGCCATCTTTCCGATCATTCGGTGCCATTTTTTCCGGCCAAAATAAATGAGGATACCAGAAACAGCAAATGAAAAGAGGAGACCTTGATCAAAAAAAGTAATTTCAATTAATAGGACTACAATCGCAAAAGCGGCTATCCATCTGATTAGGTCTGTCTTCGATTGATGCATCATGCGGCCTCCCCCTTTCAATAATACTGAAACATGCTTGCTCTTCGTTTATATAAATGATTCACCGTTTATTTAGTATGTATGGAAAAGGCGCAGCGTTATACTGCACCTTTTCTAGAATACCATGACTATGTTATGAAATTAAGCCACTTTCCTGATTTTTTGCCTGTTTTTCTAACTCGGCAATGCGGGCATCGATTGTGCTGCGCATATAATCTTCATTCACTTTGTTTTCAAGCTTGGATAAATATTGATCCATTTCATCAAAACGTTTCGTTGCTTGGTCGCCGGAATGCTCATTTCCCAACACATGGTCCATTTTGCGGTTTGCCTTTGCCACGTTCTCACGGCCCATGATTTCCATACGGCGAAGCTGCATATCTTTCAGTTTATGTTTCATATCCATATACTTTTTCTCCAACTTATTCAATTGGATATCAGCATTCCGAATGGCTTCTTCCAAGCGTGCTGCACGCTCTTCGTAATGATTTTTCTCAGCAAGCGCGAAGTCATAGAGTTCCACCTCGCCCGCTTTAGAGGCAACCTCTACCTGATAAGCCCGCTTTTCGGCCATTTGCTTCGCTTCCTCGTATTCACGGGTAAACTCCTCTTTCAATAAATATTGGCGCTCGACCAGTGTTTTTACTTTTTCCGTCTGCTGTTCAGATTCACGCAAGTACTGATTCAACAAAGCAATTGGATTTTTCTTTTCCTTTTGGTCCATTAAATCGTTCAATTCGGCTGATACGGTATATTTAATGCGTGAAAATAAGTTTGACATAATGGTTTCTCTCCTTTAAATGATTTTTAAGATTCTCTTTTTGGATCCGGATTCGGTTTGTATGGAGCTAAATGGGCCCTTCCGCTTTTCTTTTTTGATCTAGCTGCAGTCCTCCAGCTCCTAGCAAACTTCGCATTTCTCTCTTCAATAAGTCAACATCGGTTCGTTCCTCACCGTGTTTCCTTTATTTCGAAGAGAAACACTCCAGTTTGTACGGAGCTAAACGGAGGTCTTCCGCTTTTCTTGGTGTCTAGCTCCAATGACCAGGGACTAGCAAACTTCACTTTTTTCTCTACGATAAGTCATCATCAGATCGCTTTGCTCTCTGTGATTCCTTTATCTCAAGAAAAACGCTCCAGTTTGTACGTCCCTAAACGGTCATTTCCGCTTTTCTTTTTTACTTATTTAGTTTTGCCCATTCTGTTTCGAAGTTGTTGAAAGGATCATCGTTGTTTGTTGTTTGTGTGGGATGGACTTTGTTGCTGTTCCATTTTTTATAGACAACATATAGGACATACGCTGCGATCAGTCCGATTAGGGATGGGAAGTTAGAGATTGCTGCTCCTGCAAATGCCAGGGCGATTAATCCCCAAATGATTTTAGCCACCGTACTGCTCGCTTTCATGAATTCTTTAACTACCAAGTATCCAAGTACCAATGTTATAGCTAGCGCGATCATCGGGCCCACATTCGCCAATAGAATGACCGCTGCGATCCCTCCGACTATAAGCAATCCGAGTTTTTTCATCGATCGCTCCTCCTTTCTTGTCTCTATCTTAGCTTTTATCTGAATTCTTTATAATCGACTTCGGCTATATTTTACGGTAAGACTTGGGTCTTACTGAGGCTAAACCTTTCTGCCGGCCCTTGGTATATCAACGGTCAGAAGGTGCGGCCCATACAAATGTGCCTGTTGCCTATGGTATAGTGGTTTGATAAAGGGGGAAGAAATGATGGGATACTATTTAGCTGCTGATTTGAAGGAATTGCCTGATGAAGAGCCTTTTCGCCACTGGGTTCCTTTGTTGGCCTATTTCTTGAAGGATTGCGACACAGTGGAAATACGCGTTTGGCGGGAAGAAGCCGACCTGATTGCTGAAATGAAGCGTTCGCTTCCCACATTCCGCTTTCGCCCTGAAGGATCTGAAATGTCTGCGATAGGACCACTGTCAGAGCATGTGGTCCACTATTTATGCGAGGATTACCTGGCTGAGGATGAATTAGAGCTGTTGGCAGATGAAAAAGTGAAATGGTTCACGGTCAATCTGATGCAAGGCAAGAAAAACCTTTTTCATATTAGCCACAATGGAGGAGACATTTACGTGCCTGCTGTTTCAACAAAAGAGATAGACTTCATCCGTTCAACGATTCCTCCCGCCTCTTCTATGCTGATTCAAAAAAACAGAAAGTGACGAAGCTTCAACTGTGTCTGTTCTATTGAAAAAGTAGGCATCACGGACGCGTTGCCGTATAATGAAAGAAACAAGAAAACCCCCATCGTGTTGCCGCACGATAGAGGCCAACATGGGTTTGAGCCGTACAAGGGGACAGCACTTCCACTGTGTATCCGCTTCCTATCAGACTATGGAAGCGGGTTTATTTTTTTTGATTAAATGACAGAATTGTTATGACTAGCCCTGCAAAAGTGACAGAGAACATTAATGTCTCAAATACTGTCAAGGTATCACCTCCTCCTGATGCGTCCCCTTATAGGCCCTATCCCTTTGTTCATCTATCATACCACAAATACGAACAAACGTTCCTAAAAACTAGTAAATAAGCCTATTGTATGATAGATGGAATATAAAGTGAAATGTTGATTGGCGAGGTTTTCAGGCATTCTTTGACCACCTTTCATTCTTACTGGCACTTAATCACCTATTTGTACTTCTTCACTTCCTTCACACGTTGAAACAGGATAAAAAAAGAATCCCACACATTTAATATGAGATTCCCTGAGTTTTATTTGATGGCCCACTCATATACCGAACAGGCCCAATTGCCGTCTCCATGCTTTCCGACAGGCTGCCAGCCGTTCTTTCTTAATTCTTTTGCAATCATCCGGTTGAAAAAGCCATGCCCCACTACAGCTACATTCCCTGATGAAGCAAGTGCGGCCAGGTGTTGGGCTATGCTTTGGCTGCGGCATTTGGCTTGCTTGAATGACTCTTCCTTCCCGCTGTAACCGGCAATCCAAGCCAGCCGCATGATCACATTCCAACGATTAGTACCCATCCTGCAACCGAAAAAGGAGAATGCAGGAGAAGGAATGCGTACTTCACGCAATCGACTGTCACGTTGCACGTTTGCCTGCGGATGCAAATAAGCGGCTGACTCTACGGCTCGTTTCAGGTCGCTGCTTATTAGAACGTCTGCCTGCAACAATGCCTCCCTGCTCTCGGACGCCATCTCCTCCGGCAGCTGGATGCCTTTGCGGTCGTAATCGTCCAGCCATGCAGCATACTGCCTGGCATCTGCTTTTTTCAAGGGAGAACAGCTGGATTCCCCGTGCCTGATTAAAGATATTGTGCCGGGTAATTGCCTCTTTTCCATATCAATCACAATCTTGGCTCCTTCCCTAAAAAACGATCGTTTTATTCTTTACGACAATCACCCGGTCCTCTAGATGCCATTTAACCGCTTTCGCCAACACCCTCCTTTCGATGGAACGGCCGATCTTTTTCAAAGAATCCACATGATTGCGATGGTCCACCCTTTCTATATCCTGTTCGATGATCGGGCCTTCATCCAAGTCGTTCGTCACATAATGGGACGTGGCGCCAATGAGCTTCACGCCGCGCTCATACGCTCTTTCATACGGCCTTGCCCCCACAAATGCCGGCAAGAAAGAATGGTGGATATTGATGATGCTGTTCGGGTACTGCTCTACAAATTTCGGTGTCAAAACCTGCATGTAGCGTGCAAGGACGATGACTTCTATTTGGTGTTCCCGCAGGAGGTCCAACTGCTGCTGTTCCACCTGGCTACGGATTTCCTTATTGGCCGGCAGATAATAGAAAGGGATGCCCAAAGGCTCGACAAGATCTTTCGCATCCGGATGATTCGAAATGACCATGGCAATATCGGCCAGCAAATCTCCGCTTTGGTATTCCCACAGCAGCTCTAAAAGACAATGGGCTTCCTTTGACACAAAAATGGCCATCCTCTTCAAATGGGAGATGCGGCGAAAGGAAAAATCCATGCCGAAACGTTCGGCTATCCGGGAAAAATCCTCTTTTAAGGAAAATAGCCGATTGCTCAACTGCCGCAATTCAAATTCCATCCGCAGAAAGAAAGTCCCGCCATCCGGGTCTGAACTGTATTGGTTTGATTCCACTATATTGGCCCCATGGGAAAAAAGAAAAGCGGATACCGCAGAAACAATTCCCGGCTGGTCCGGGCATTTAATCAACAGCACCGCCCTATTTCGATATTGGTGCTGAAATGCCTTTAATTGTTGCTGCACCATCTCATTCATCCATATCCCCGCCTTCGCTTTTAGTTATACATTATACCGTTACCAAGTATCATTTTGTATATATTCCAAATATTCAACTAAATTAGTTTTTATATCCATAACGCACAGAATAAAAGCTGCTCTAGAGTCTTACGTATTGAAACTTTGCCAAAATAGCGTTCTCTATTGCAGGCAAAAATCTTATTAACGTTTCATATTCGCTTTTTCAGGGTAAGAATCCTTTGACAAATCCTCTCACAATTTGTCCTTTATTTTTATGCTTTTCTTTATATACACCATAGAGAACTTGCCTTAAATCAAGTACAATAGAGGTAAGTACATTTTAGTTAGGTATGATATTAACATCAAAACAAAAAATAGTAAGTATCAGCACAACCTATCGGAAAATAACACAAAAAGGAAAGAAACAAATGAGTAAAAAAATTGCATGGGTAACGGACAGTACTGCATACATTCCTGAAGATTTGAAGAACCATCCTGACTTGTATGTGGTCCCGCTGAGTATCACATTCAGCTCCGGAACATATGAAGACGGGATCGATTTATCAACGGACCGATTATATAGCAGTATCAAGGAAGACCAAGAAATTCCCAAAACCTCTCAGCCTCCTGTCGGCAAGTTCGCAGAGCTTTTCGAGAGCTTTAAGGGAAAATATGATGCAGCCATTGCTGTCCATATTTCTGCTGATTTAAGCGGCACATTATCAAGCTGCCGGGCAGGCGGCGAAATGGCCGGATTTCCTGTGGAGGTCGTGGATTCCAAGGCGATGGCCATCGCGATCACTCGTCTTATTTGGCTAGGGATGGAACTGAACGAACAAAATATGGATGTACCGGAGATTGCCGAAACGCTCAGAAAAGACGCTTATAAAATCGAGAACTATATGGTCCTCGGCAACCTAGACCAATTCTATAAAGGCGGCCGGATGTCAGGCACGCAATATCTGCTTGGCAACCTACTGAAAATCAAACCGATCATCCGGATTATTGACGGCAAATTCGAGTTATTCGAAAAGGTCCGTTCCGAGAAAAAAGCAGCAAAACGGATGTTGGAGCTTTTCCATAAGGCCTATCAAAGAAACCCGATTCCTAGAATTTTCATTATGCACGGCAATGTACCTGATAAAGCGAATGAATATAAAGAAGAATTGCTGCGGACCTATCCCGGCATAGAAGTTATTATTTCCGAGCTGAGTGCCACTGTCTCCGTACACTCAGGCGAAGGCACCATTGTAATCGCCTGGGCAAATGAAGAATAATCATTCAAGAAAGCCTTTCTTGGTATACACTTTTATGCCGGGAAAGGTTTTCTTTATTCCATTCTGATGATTGGTGAGGATGAAAGAGCTCCCCACCAATCAAAGTTTCACTTTATATGGCCTTTCTTTCCGGCAACAGCCCATATTAGAAAAGTCCCTTTTTTTGTGGTATATTAACTCGTAAACTCTAAAAGGCAAAGCCAGGACTCGTGCTTGGCACCCGCCCATATACATACTTTGTAAAAAGCGTGTTTCTTCTATATAATTTAAATAATACTTCAGAACGAAAGAGGTTGAATATATTGAGTGAACATACACCTAACGCTTCTAATTTTATCAAGACGATCGTAAGTGAAGATTTGAAAAGCGGCAAGTATGATGAAATCATTACTCGCTTCCCGCCTGAACCCAATGGATATCTGCATATCGGCCATGCCAAAAGTATTGTCCTGAATTTCGGTCTTGCCGACGAATTCGGCGGAAAAACAAATCTTCGTTTCGATGATACCAATCCGCTGAAGGAAGACCAAGAGTACGTGGACAGTATCAAGGAAGATGTAGAATGGCTTGGATATGAATGGGACAACCTGTTCTTCGCCTCTAATTATTTCGATATCATGCATGATAAAGCGGTCTTGTTGATCAAAAAAGGACTGGCTTATGTGGATGACCTGTCTGCAGATGAAATCCGTGAGTACCGCGGCACATTGACTGAACCAGGCAAAGAGAGCCCTTACCGCAACCGTACAGTCGAAGAAAACCTAGAACTCTTCAAGCAAATGAAGGAAGGCAAATTCGCAAACGGCGAGAAAGTGCTTCGTGCCAAAATCGATATGAGCTCGCCTAATATTAATCTGCGCGACCCTGTCATTTACCGTGTGGCACATAGCACACACCATAACACGGGAGATAAATGGTGCATCTACCCAATGTACGCTTTCGCCCATCCATTAGAAGATGCAATCGAAGGTGTGACCCATTCCATTTGTACGCTTGAGTTCGAGGATCAACGCCCTCTATATGACTGGGTAGTTGAAAAATGCGAAATGGAGCATACCCCGCATCAATATGAATTCGGCCGCCTGAATTTGACTGACACGGTCATGAGTAAGCGGAAGCTGAAGCAATTGGTCGACGAGCATATCGTTGACGGCTGGGACGATCCGCGTATGCCGACAATCTCCGGATTGCGCCGCCGTGGATACACACCGGAAAGCATCCGTACTTTCTGCCGCGAAATCGGCGTCAGCAAATCATCCGGCGTGGTGGATGTCCAAATGCTTGAACACTTTGTACGCGAAGACCTTAAGCTGAAAGCCCCACGTACAATGGGTATTGTGAAGCCGCTGAAGGTTGTCATCACTAACTACCCAGAAGGACAAGTGGAAATGCTTGAAGCAGAAAACAATCCAGAGAACGAAGAAATGGGTACGCGCCAAATTCCGTTCTCCCGTGAAATCTATATCGAACAAGATGATTTCATGGAAAATCCGCCGAAGAAATACTTCCGCCTGTTCCCAGGCAATGAAGTACGCTTGAAGCACGCTTATTTCATCAAATGTGAAGAAGTCATCAAAGACGAGAATGGCAACGTTATCGAAATTCATTGTACGTACGATCCGGAAACAAAAAGCGGTACGGGCTTCACAGGCCGCAAAGTGAAAGGTACGCTTCACTGGGTTGAGGCTTCACAAGCTGTCCCAGCCGAGTTCCGTATCTTTAATCCATTGCTGAAGAGCGATGAAGAATCAGAGGAAGCTTCAGAAAAGACATTCCTTGAGCAAATCAACCCGAATTCACTTGAAATCCACCAAGGCTATGTTGAACCGAATATGAAAGATGCAAAAGCAGGAGACAAATTCCAATTCTTCCGCCATGGCTATTTCAATGTGGATCCAAAACTTTCGAAAGAAGACCATCTGGTTTTCAACTTGATTGTTTCATTGAAGAGCTCCTTTAAACTGTAAAAGTGCTAAAAAGCTCCGTCACAAAATGTGACGGAGCTTTTTGTATGGCTTATTTTCCATTGGTCCCGTAGCTGATGAGATTGGCAAATATTCGATATGCGCCTGGGACTTGGTCCTGGATTTGTCTGTAGAAAACCAAACTTGTGTAGATATACGTCCCTTTGCCATAATCGGCTTTCAAGATGCCGCTGTCAAACGGCTCTTCTCCCGGATCACCCATTCTGACCATCGTTTCATAGTGAGAATCCCACGCCATCGGGAAATATAATCCTCTCTCTTGGATCCAGCCATCCCAGTCCTTTTCGGTTATTGCGTTCGGATAGTTGAACAGCTGGCTTTCGGGATGAAGCATAGTGACTTTCGCCTGTTCATCGGTCACTCTATACTCGATGGAAGGGTTCCCTATCTTCAATCTGTAAGGAGCTGATGCATTCTCATCCCAAGCGTCGCCCGGCTTATGGTATTGCATGACGACATGGCCGCCATTTTTCACATAGTCCAATAACCGTTTATTATTTGCTACTAAATCCTTGCGGGAAAGATAGGCGCGAATGCCGACAATGATGGAATCATATTGTGCCAAATCTGCTGTTGGCAGTTCACTTTCACTGATTTTTTCAATCGTGAATCCTGCTTCTTTCAGCGAATCAGCCACTGTATCAAAGCCGCTATCGATATAGCCCACCTTTAACCCTTTTGGCACCGTTAAGGGAAATGCACTGATTTTTAAAGAACTGTCTTTCAGTTGATAGAGCTTCCCTATATGGTCATAATTGATTTCTTGAATATTGGTTGTGAATAGCTTCCCGTCCATCTTGGCTTGCGCTGACACATTCACCGTTCCCTCTTTAACCGTATCCGGCGGTGTCACTTTGAAGGTAAGCTGTTTCTCTTTCAGCTTGCCGTTAAAAGAGACGTTTTGGATGCCAGGTTCCGATTTCCATCCTTGTGGGGTATTCAATGATACGGCTGCCTGGCCTCCTTTCTCCGCGTAATTCTTCACGTTTACTTGGACGGAGATCGGCTGCCCTAATGCCTGTGTATTCAGCATGGTGCTTTCCGGAGACATTTCCACACTTACCTCGGGCAATACCGCAAAGGTTCCTTCCAGCTGATGATTATGGATATTTTGGATGCCATTCAGTGTGTAGGCCACCTCAGCCGATACGGCAGGTTCTTGGTATGGATGGTAATAGGCTGCATCTTTTGGAATACCCACGCTGACGGTTGTTTGGAATGATTCTCCCGGTTTCAAAGCTTTTACCGAGATTTCCTTCGGTTGTTTCCACCCTTGTGGCACCTTTAGCGCAACCTTTGTCTCCTTCAGATTCTCTTTTCCGTTATTGACCAGCTTCACTTCTGCTTTCCGGGTGCTTCCCCGGTTTGCCATATCACTGTCAAAGTGTACAGTGATATCTAGGTTCGCTGCCTCATAGCTGGCCTCTGACAGTTGATCCAGCTTTATAGCCAGTTTGTTTTCCAGATTCACCTTCAGATCTGCATCCAGCTTTGCGCTTTTAATCTGTTTAAGAATGGCGTTGATTTCCTTCATGGCTGTATGCGATTCTTTCGCAATCTTGGTTGTATGAGGGTAAGCGTCCACTATACGGTCCAACCGTTTCTGCACATTCTGCAATGCTACTTTTAACTTTGGTTGACTGCTTGGCAAGCGGCCGGCCCACTCAGCCAGATTATAAGGAATGCCTTTAAAAAGCGAATCAGACGGGGTTTGCTGAACTGATTTTGCCAGCTCTAAATACACCTTTCTTGGTTCAGCAGGAATCTTTGAACCCATCCCTTGGCTTTTATGAAGGAATCTGGACTCTTCTCCCAACTGAGGATAAGTCATCTGGTAAACGGGGTCAACCATGCCAATTTCCAAGCTCGTTGTGGCCGTTTCCTTTGATTCAGCGCTCAAATATAATTTCTTAATCTGCCAAGTTGTGAGGCCTTCCCGCAGCTGTTCGGGAAAAACAGCAGGATCTGCGGCATCCTTGAACGCTCTTTCACTTAAAATCGTCATCGTGCGGTGGTGGCCGTGCTGCGTGCGGTCATTCCGGAATGAAGGCATGACGATATCGGGCTTATAGGTCCTGATAAAGCGAATAAGCCTTTCATACGTTAGCTGTTCTCCCCATTTCGCCAATGTTTCTTCCGGCGTTTTGCTGAAGCCAAAATCGTAGATTGGATCAGACGTTGTCTGGCTCAAATGATAGGCCTTTACCCCTGTAACTTTGGCAGCAGCCTTCATTTCATAGGTTCTGATAATTCCTAATCCGTTCCCAAGCTCTTTGCCGATTTCATTTTGGCCGCCTTCTCCCCTATTGGCGATTAAACTTGCCGTTTTGACACCTAAGCCTCTTGAAAGATAGGCCAGCAAATCGCTCCTTTCGTCATCAGGATGGGCACCGGTATTCAAAAAAGTAACCGTTGTTTCTAACGGTTTGACTGCATTCCATAAAGCAACTTCATCGATTTCATTCTTTTCTGCCTTCACAAAGGGAGGAATCGCATATGCCATCAATAAAAACGCAAGAAAAAAAATCAATGCCTTTTTCATCCATACACAACCTTTCCTGTTTTGTTTGGAAAAAGAAAACCATTGTCCGCGACCAAGAAACAAATTTTGCAAATCGCCCTTATGCTTTCTTTTGATTATATACCTATCACACATATAAAAAGGATATATTTTACATTTTTCTTTCTTTTTTAAAGTAAAATGAAGCTTTAGTCTTAGAACCCTTTCAAAAGCCAGATACCGTTTAAATCGCTCTTTTACATGGCTAAAAAACCGGTTACCTACAGATCGCCTAAGAACTAACTGCCAATTTGACGGCTCTGATGCTAAAGGGGCAGATTAGCGGAAGAAGGATTTCTTTTTTTAGGATCGAAAAGAATATAAACCAGGCTCTAATTGTCACCTAAAAAGGATATGAAAGGATTGTACTCAATTAATGGATATAAAAAAACCAAATGATTTGGAACTTAAAAGGGTTTTATCGCTTTCTCCACAAGCTGTATTTGATGGTACGTTAGGTGAAGTAAGACCCACTAATCAAAAAATTGAACAACTTATCGAACCCCTCTTAGAGAAAGGAAACTATTACTTAATTGCAATAGAAAATGATCAATTAATGGGTTGGATTCTAATAGGGACAAGTAAAGATCAATTTACCGATAAGATAAATGGATTTATTTATGAACTATTTGTTTTAGAAGAATTTAGAGGAAAAGGAATTTCAAAAATGTTACTGAGAACAGGTATTGATTATCTGAAACAAGATGGATATTCAGAAGTCCGTCTAAGTGTATTTGCAGGAAATCAAGCAATTAAACTGTATGAAAAGTTAGGATTTAACATCAGAACAATTACAATGAGTTTGCCACTATAAATAACTCTAAATCTACACTAACGGGAGCTTTACTCCAATATCTAGGGCTGTAATCAGCACTTTTTTTATTTAACGATCGGGCAGTTTAACGGAAGAAAGAAATAGAGACAATATGAAGAAAACTAAAAATCGCAATTAACACACAAATAAGCTTGGGATATCCCAAGCTTAAGGTTATTGAATATGTGGTCTTACCCAAGGTTTTAGGCGCTTATTCACCTACCATACCGTCATGATCGTTATCTCGCATATAAGGGTATAACCAATGGTCTCTCGTTATCGGCATACTGTAACCTGCGTCTTTTGCTTCTTGAATCGTCACTTGTCCGTCACCGTTCGTATCGACACTAGAAAGATCATTCTTGTTTGAATTCGTTTTGTTTGAATTCGTTGAAGAACTAGAAGGTTTGCTGCCTGTCAAACCCAGTGATTCGTTGACTTTATCAGGGTTGACGTTTTCAAATGTATCAACAACCTTGTTGCCCATTAACGTATAGGTGTACTGATAACGTGAAGGAATCTGCGTTTCCGTATTCGGATAGGTAATGATTGCTTCAAATTGAGTGGCTCCGCCTGCCTTGCGAATTGCATCTTCCATGTAAGCCTGATCTCCGTGTCGGTTGAGTGTGCTATTTTGTGGGGTGATATTATAAGCATTCGATACCCCTCCAAGCGAATCAGCAATGATATGCCCTTCATCTAAATCGCCTCTTTCGACACCAGGAACTTTCGCTTCATCATGGTAGTATCTGCCAGACGATAAGACAGGTTCGTTACGGTCATCTTGTAAAACAATTTCATCTGCAATGACGCGCACCAGCTGCCCGTATTTATTCGTAAATGCCCAGTATTCACGGTCGCCAAAGCCAATGTCGACGACGACATTTGGTTCGCGATGGCCAGACAAATTACCGCCATCAACTTCGATCAGTTTGTATCCTGAAAACCGTTCATCATTTGGTTGAGTTGGTGTTTTTTCTGCTGCTACTTCATCAACAACCGCAGTGTTAGTTTCTTTTTTTTCTTCTTTTTTGCTGTTTTCCGTTTTATTAACGTTTGTTACTTCTTGTGAATCTATTTTTCCATCTGTCATGGATGCATCTTCTACATTCGTACAACCAACTATAAAGAAAATCATTAAAAGTAAGGCTAAATAGTTTATTTTCTTTTTCATTTTCAGACTCCTCATCATAACTTTATAACATGTAATATTTTATCACATAATTTTATTTGCTTTTTCTCCATACCCTTCGCCAGATCATAGACGTACAAATTCACAGTCTCTTAACGAACGTGGCAGGTTACTCTATAAGTCTTTATATCACATATGAAAAAGGACTCCAAAGAAAAGGAAGTCCTCACTTGTCAAATAATAAAAATGTCCTAAGTGTGGTAACATAATACTTACTAATCATTCATCGTACGATAAGCAACAATAGATAAGGAATCAAGTTATTAAAACTATGAGCTACAACGGAGGCTTCTAAACGATTCGTCTTTATATAAACCAAACCAAGGCTAAAACCTATTGAACTATATATGATCATACCAATTAAGGTGAAACTCGTAACAACGTGCATTCCGCCAAATAATAAAGAACTAATTATGAGACCTACATATTTATGTTGAGAGAATATATGTCCAATAATAATCTTACGGAAGAAAAATTCTTCTATAATGGGAGCAAGTATGGTGATATGAAAAAACGCTATATAGCTAGTACGCATCATTTCTTCTACGGCATCCTGATTTCGTGAAGTAAATTCCAAATTAAAGTCGAAAAAGAAACTAATAATTATGAGAAAAACTGCTGCTATCATTTTTCCTCCTAAAAAAACAAATACAGCATAAAGAAAGTCTTTTCCTTTCACTTTTGGCTTTCTCCACTGAAATAAAGAAGTTTTCTGATAGAGAACACTGATGTATGCTAATATTATTAGTAATAAAAGGATATTAATGACTAGAACCATCATAGAATTAAGATGATATTCTCCAAAAGATACATCCTTTTCTGGCCCTGCTTCTAACAAGTAAAGAATAAATTTCATTCCATAAGGTACAAAAATAAAGATAAGTAGATATGTAACAAAAACCCATATGTATTTGTTCTGGATGAATTTCCTCAAAATCACAACTCCCTTTAATTCTGAATAATACAATTTTATCAAAATAATTTCCCATTAACTAGAAAATAAGTAAATATTCGATTGGAAAGCTAGGCTTTTATGCGGCTAAAGGGTAGGTTAGCGGAAGAATTATCTTCTACTTACTTTAATTTACAAAACATATGTTCTTATCGTATTATGAAATTAAGGGGGAATGACAAATGGATAAAACTGATTATTTAGAGTTAGTTTACTTTTCGGATGAATATAGTGATATTTTGGATTCTTTTGAACTTCCTAAAGAGCAAGTTCAATTTACTTCGTTACCAGGCAATTATAAAGAAGTAACAGAAGGGCAGTATCGGATTGTTATACTTAATGATAGAGAACCAGTTGGTTTCTTTTTATTACACGCAACTGACAGAGTGAAGGACTATTCGGATAATCCGCAGGCTATGTTGCTAACAGCATTATCAATTAATCAAGTCAAACAAGGAAAAGGCTACGCTAAGCAAGCTATGTTATTACTAAGGAAATTCGTTGCTGATGAATTCCCCGACTGTAATGAAATTGTTTTAGCTGTTAATCATAAAAATATAGCTGCTCAAAAACTGTATCTAAAAGTTGGATTTCAAGATACAGGAATTAGAAAAGTGGGCATAATCGGTGAACAGTACATTATGAATTTAAAGTTATAAAATACATATTTTATTGTTCTTAATCAATTAAACCAGCTAATAGTTTGTCAATCATTTCACTCAAAAATATAATGTACGCATGTTATACTGAAAATAAGGCATGACAAATAAACTTCCTCCAACAAAATGGAAGTTACTTGAAGATGTGTGAAATTTTATTTTAAGCAATATCTTGGAAGGATGTTTTGGTTTTCAAAAGAGCGTAAATCCAATGTAAAAGCTTGTTTGCACAGGCAATAATGGATACCCGATAAGGCTTTCCTTCATCACGTTTTTTATCGTAAAACTCACGTAATCTCTTATTTCGAGGGATGAGTTCTTTGGTCGTTCGGGTTTTACGGGCATCTCGAATGGCGCAACGAACAGCTGTGAATAAGGCATGCCGAAGCCTGCTGGAACCTCGTTTGGTGATTCGATTTTTTGTACCTTTAAAGGTACCCGACTCGAATACACTAGGGTCAATTCCTGCAAAGGCAACCAATTTCTTAGAGTGATTAAACCGATCTATTTCCCCAATTTCAGAAATAATCGTTGCCGCGATTTTTTCGCCGATACCAGGAATGGATTGGATAATCTTATATTCTTCTATATTTTTTGCTAAAGCATCTATCTCTTCTTCAAGTTTGGATAGATGCTTTTTATATTCCAGAAGAATTTCAATAAGCATCTCTAAACTAATCAGATGGCTGTGGTACAGGGTCTGCTGAAATGGATTTCGATTAGCTGCTTGTATGAGCTTATTCGCCTGATTACTGGCCCATTTCTGAGATCGGCTCTTGCACAGTTCATGAATCTTCACGGTAAGGGTCTCTTCACCAGCTGCCAACACTTCTTTAGAGGTTGGAAAGGCTGATAAAGTACGCAAAGAGACATCCGAATACAATTCCCCAAACACGCCTACATACTCAGGAAACACTTGATCCAGCACAGATTGAAATTGTAACTTCGCTTGGACAAACATACCCGTCAAATTCTCGTGCTGTCTCGTCAGATTACGCAAGTTTAAAAGCTGAATGCCACGCTTTTTATAGGGCTCTAAATCCTCTTTGTAATACAGCTCGCAGAGGTGATGGGCATCTATTATATCTGTTTTGACTTTACGTAAACTCGAACTTTTCGCTTTGTATGAAATAAGAGGATTCACAATGATTAACAGGTATCCTCTTTTCTCGAAATACTGGACGACAGGCAGATGATAATGCCCCGTAGACTCCAAAACAATGGGTGGCTGTGAGCCTGATCGTTCTTCCACTTCTTTGATAAAGGCGTGTAATTCCTGTAATCCATCCAGTGTATGTGCGACTTTAAAGCTCTTTTTGTAGGGTTTCTTTTTCTCCAAGAATGCTTGAACCTGACTTTCTCCTTTTGCGACATCCAGACCAATGACTGGATTCATGATATCTCCTCCTCATCCATGAATTAGCTGGTAACCCCTAAATGGCTCCTTATAGTGTCATAGCTTCGCTTGTTATACGAGATCTAAGTCCCAACCAGCTTCAATCATGTTTCTATAAGTAGGGGGCGAACGGTTTAGTTGTCGGGATTGAATCCCACAGGGGCGGTCGTTCTACCCCAGCTACCATTAGTATTCTAGAACCTAAATAAAAAGGTCAACCAATAACATTGGCTAACCTTATAATACGAAACAGGGGCGTTGATCATAAGGATTAATGCCTTTTTATGTTGAACTTCTTAATGAAGTAAAGGGCAGGTTAGCATAAAAAGCTTTTACGTCATTTGCTAATACTAAATAAAGAATTAACAATGTATTGAAATAAAGACAAGACCGTTTTAAATGATCTATATGATTGAAATTAATCAGCCTTTTTTTTTAATATTTCTAGATATTCTTCGAAGTTATCGTTGAATCTGTACAGTTCGTTAATTATGCCACCGTTAGAATCGGAGATGTTTGACTCTCTTATGGCGTTAGCGAGATTGTTTATTGAGAACGAAACCGTAATGATTAGAATTATTAATACAATCATTAAGCCACGAAATTGATTTTGATTCAATTAACATACCTCCTTCTATTTGTTACATAATACAAAAAATACCATTTTTATGATTAACTAAATGATTTAAAGAAGAAAAAGGCTATGGTCATATTATGCTTGACGGCGAGGATGGAAACCATATTGTTGTTCATTTTAGTGAGATTTCACCTGATAATAAAAGGTTTCTGGATGGATACAAATTTCTTAAACAGGGTCAAAAAGTAACCTTTGATTTAGTTGTAAACCCAAAATTACGGATCAATCAAAAATCCGTTTTTCAGCATGGTTGATTGTAGCGATTTTAATCGTCCGATTGATGGCTATTCTTGGCGTGACGGTATTCTTTGACGCTTCAGGGGCTTAAGGATGCGATTATAGATTCGATTGCCGTCGTAATCTATGTCGCCCTTATCATACTGGGCACAAGAATGAAGAAAAAGCAGTTAACATAAAGTTGTACTGTTTTATCCTCTTTGGATTTTTTATCTAAGGGGGTGTTTCGTTGTAACACAGTGTAAACTGAACTTATAAAAATAAGTGAAATGATATATGAGAAATCCACTTAAACCAATAGGTTCATTAACTCAATAAAAACCATAATAAAGGACCACCCATTTTGGAATGGTAACACTAAACTAGACACTTTTTTTAAGGTGTGTTTCTTTAAATTGAACGGGACTTAAATATCCCAATGTTTCGTGAATTCTGAAATGGTTAAACCAATGGACATAATCATATAGTTCAGAACGTAACTGTTCGAGTGTTTCAAATGTTCGTCCTCTCACAAACTCTGTTTTTAAGATTTTGTAAGTCGCTTCTGCCACTGCGTTATCATAGGGACATCCTTTCATACTTAATGACCGCTTAATTTCAAAAGTTTCAAGCGTTTCATCCAAATGCTTATTTTTGAATTCGCTGCCTCGGTCTGTATGAAATAAGGTGATCAATCGCAGATCATGTTGCACAGTAGACAGTGCTTTACTCACCAGTTTGGCATCTTTTTTCGGTCCTACACTGTGTCCAATCAACTCACGGTTATATAAATCAATCAATAAGCAGATATAGTTCCAGGAATCCTTGACACGTACATACGTCAGGTCACTGACAACGACAGCCAGTTCTTCTTGTTGGTGAAAGCTCCGATCTAACTCGTTACCCACTTTTTCTTCGTTACATTGGGCTTTATGGGGTTTGAACTGGGCTAATGTATAAGACGATATCAATCCTTCTTCCTTCATAATCCGTCCGATTCGGCGGCGGGACACACGATGGTCTTGCTTTTTCAATTCAATCTTAATCTTGCGCGCTCCATAGTTCTGGCGGCTTTTCTGAAAGATTTCAATGATCAGTGACCGAATACGCTCTTCCTGCTGATTATCCTGTATTTTCGCTTCATAATAATAAGAAGAACGGGAAATGTTGAGGACGATGCACATTGCTGATACCGAGTATTTGTGACGGTTATTTCGAATCACTTTTACTTTCGTCCCATGATCAGCGCGGCTTGCTTTAAAATGTCATTTTCCATTTGTAGCTGTTTCAGTTCTTTGCGTATCTTCATTAATTCAGTTTGTTCAGGTGTACGATTGTCTGCTTCCTTAAAGGAACCAGCCGTTCTGCTTTGCTTCACCCACTTATCTAGGGCAGACGGGGTCAGCTCATATTCAGCGATAATCTCTTTTCGTGGTTTTCCATTCTCATATAGTAATACAATTTGTTTCTTGAAATCTTCGGTAAATGTTCGTCTCGATCTGGTCATATACAACGCTCCTTAACTGAATAGGTAATGGCAGACTTGTTAAATAGAGTGTTCACACCGTCACTTGACATGGAGCCTCTACTGGCATGGCTGAAAAGCCAGACTGCCAGTTTATCAAACTGGCAAGCCACGTCAGGCTACCATGCCAGAACCTCCATATAAAGTGACTAGTACAGCTTTTTCCATCTTATAAGGAAGCTATACTCAAAATGAGGATTTTGTCCGCCACACCTTAATTTTTTTGTCCAGTTAAGTGTTGCCTATCCATTTTGATATATCTAATATGCGTGGCCCTCTTATATCAACTACTTAAAATAATTACAATAAACCCCTTTGGATAATATAGTGGATCGGCTGCTCTTTATTTTCTATGAAATAAGCTTCTGGCCTTTTGGCGGACATGCGGTCTTTCAACTGTTTCCGGATGTATTCATTGTGCTGGAGTACACCACCCTGCAGGATGATCGGAAAAGGCTGGCCTCGTAATTGCGCCTTATTTATGGCAGCATCCGCAAGCAACATCAGTTCTTCGGCTGCTCTTTCCAGGATATTCTTGCTGACTGCATCATTATCCTTGCAGGCGATCTCGACATGCTTTGCCAGCCTGGCGACTTCATCCACTGAATCATTTCCGCTATAGATCCAATCATATAATTGGTCTGTCCGGCAGAAGCCGAAATGATGCAGGATCAACTCAGGGAGAATGGAGGGCTGCCGTTCACGGCCGTCCGCTATTCTGAACACGGCTCTGATGGCTTCCATGCCGATCCAATGGCCGCTCCCCTCATCTCCGGCCCGGTGTCCCCATCCTCCTGACCGTACAACCGTTCCGCTGCCATCATGGGCGCATGCGATCGATCCTGTTCCAGCTATCAACAGAACACCGGGCTGATGGCCCGTAGCCCCAAGCAAGGCGGATACACAATCATTCTCTATATGCAGTTCTTGGATAGTAATCGGCAGTTCCGCCAACGCCTCCTGCACAAGAGCTTTAACCTGTTTTTCATCCTCCTCGGTATCGATCCCTGCTAATGCGAACACAGCCTTCTTTATGGCTATTATTTCTCTAGATGCATGCGGGAGAACCCCGCTTACTGCTGTAAGCAAGGCTTGTTTGGCTGCGTACGCCCCTACTGCTTGGTAATTCGATGCATTCGCGATGCTTTCCTGTAAAATATGTCCCTGTCCGTCTGTTACAACCGCTGCTGTTTTTGTTCCTCCGCCGTCTATGGCAAGCAAAGGAATCTCATTTGGTTTCATGCTCCGACATCCAATCCTTTAATATATGGTCTATTTCTGATTTTGCCTGTCTCATTGTTTCTTTCTTGGCTTTGAACCAAGTGATATATGCGTGCTGTTCCTTCTTCTTCACCGCTATATGCCGGTCCATGATCAACGGGCTTGGTCCCCCTGCCAATGTTCGGACTTTGACGAAGTGTTCGGGGCTCAATGATCGTTTAAACTGTTCCTCCGTCAAAGAAGACGGCTTGCCAACTAACAGGCGCATCTGCTGGTTAAGTAAATCCAGACTGAAATCCGCAAGCCGTTCCTTTCCCGCCTCCATTAGCTCCTTAATGGAAGCGCTGACAACCTGGTGGGCTTGCCTGAAAGATAATTGGTCCTGCCGAACAAGCGTGTCAGCCAGTTCTGTGACGTTGGCGAAGCTTTCTTCCGCCCTTGCCAGCAATTGCTTGCGGTTGATTTCCATCGTCGCCAAGACACAAGCGAGCAGATGGTAGATCCCCTGGAGTTTTTCAATGCCGCGCCACAGATAGGGCTGCAAATCGTCCTCTGTATCCACAATATCACCGAAAGGCGTATTATGCACCATCATCAAAGCAGTCTGCATGTCGCCATTAATGCTCGATAGGAGAGCCCTCATATGCTCCATGCTGACCGGATTGCGTTTTTGCGGCATAATCGAGCTGATCTGGACATAAGGGGCCGCCAGTTTGATGGCATTGAATTCCTGCATGCCCCATAGCAAAAAATCCTGGATGGACCGGCCTGTATGCAAAGCAGCCAGTTGGACGGCAGCTGCGGTTTCTGTTATATAATCCGCACCCGCCACCGCATCCCAGGAGTTGTCGATCATTTCCTGGAAACCCAGCAATTTTTGGACGCGTTCACGATTGATCTTAAAGCCGGATGTAGTCAGTGCTGCTGCACCCATGCTACTTCGATCAACCGTGGCATATGCGGCACACAATCGGTCCATATCCCTGCGTAAACTATCGGCCATGGCACTGAAATAGTGGGCGAGCGTAGTGGGTTGAGCTTGCTGGGTATGCGTATAGCCAATCATGATTGTGCCCGTATGCTCCTCCATGAGGTCAATCAAAACACTCCTTAACGTGACGGCCTGCTCGATCAATCTTACTATTTTTTCTTTGAGGGTCATCCGATAGATGGCAATCCCCATGTCATTCCTGCTACGGGCGATGTGTAGGTTCCCTCCGGCATCACCCGCTTTGGCCAGCAACTCATGCTCAAGCTGAAAAAACAGATCCTCGAATTTAGGATTGTAAAAGCTTGATTGGATGACGTCCTTCTTGATGGTTCCAAGCGCTCTGACAATCTTGACGGCATCCTCTTTTTTCATTAAGTTCTCTTCCACCAGCATAATCAGATGAGCATAATCGATGTGAAGCATATGGTCGACGAAATGGCGCTTTGCTTCATTGTATGCCGGCTCCAGTACCATTTTCACATACGAATTGGACGGGAAGGCAACGCCATCGAACTCTTGGATTAATTCTTTGAGTGTCTTCACTGACAACAGCACTCCTTCGTTTTAATTGAAGCGTGTTATACGGCCTTTATTTCTGTTTCCCGCCATGCGCTCAAGACAACTAAGCCTTATTTAAATCGCCGTGCCGGCTTTGTCTCCTGTGAGTTTTTGGGAAATGAACAGAACAACAATGATGAGCACCACTTGCAGCACGCCATAGGCACAGGCGGTTCCGAATTGGTTGGCGTACATCTTTTGGAAAATCGCCACGGACAACGGCATCGTAGAGGTGCTGTAAATAAGAATCGACGCTACAAATTCACCGATTCCTTCTACAAAAGCCAATAAGGTTCCGGCCAGGATGCCTGTCAGCGCCAATGGGAAAACGATTCTCCGGAATGTATACCACCAAGAAGCTCCTAAACTTCTCGCCGCTTCTTCCACTGAATGGTCCATTTGGATCAACGATGCTGAGGTCGAACGGAAAATGAGCGGCAAATGCCTAATGAAATAAGCAAGCGGAAGAATCCAGAAAGTCCCGATCAGCACTTGATTGAAACTGAATATAGAAGGCTCACTGAACGCAGCGATTAAATTAACTGCTACCACAGTTCCCGGCAAGGCCCATGGAATCATGATCAGGATATCCATCACCATCTTGCCCTTGAATTTGGTCCGTACAATAGCATATGCAGCCGCAACGCCAAAAAGTATATTTCCGACCGTCGCGACAAAACTCATCTGCAGACTGTTCCATATAGGCCGCCATGTCCGTTCATCCGTAAATAGGGCGATATAATGATCGAATGTATAAGTAGGAGGTAAGACTTGCGTTCGCCAATCCCCGTCCACTGAAAAGGAAACCAGGACCAACACAAGAATTGGCAGAAGCAAAATCACGACGCCAATCACGGAAAGGACCATACTCAAATACTTAATGGCAGGCCTTCTGATTTCTGTCCTATGAATGGCGATCCCTTTGCTCTGGTTCTGGAAATTCCGCCTTGTCTGGTACCATCTCATGATAATTAAAAAAGAGATGGAAACAATGGATAGAACGGTAGACTGAGTGGCGGCCATATCCAGATTTCCGTTTGTACGCGACAGATAAATCTGCATCGTCATGGTCCGCTCAACGCCAAAAATAAGCGGCGCTGTATAGGAAGCCATGGAGATCATGAAGACTAACAGAGCTGCGGCAATCATCGAAGGCGTCAGCATAGGCAATATGATTTTCCGCCAGATCCTGATTCTTCCGGCGCCTAAACTGGTTGCCGCCTCTTCCAGGGAAGGGTCAAGACCTTTGATGGCGGCAGAAGCGGTTAGATAAAAATAGGTGTACATCGTAAAGGTATGTACGACAATCACACCAACCAAACCATCCAGTGCAAATGGTACCTTTTCCAAATGGAATAGTGACTGTATAGCCCGGGGGATTATGCCGCTTTCACTATAAAGAAACGTAAACGATAACACCCCGATCAGCGGCGGCAGGGCCATAGGGACTAAGACTAGTACAGATAACAACTTTCTGCCCGGAAAGTCATACCGTTCTAACAAAAAAGCCATCGTAACACCGACAATGGCACAGGTCAGAACGCTCAACAAGGATATATAGACACTAGTCCATAAAGACTCCAGGTTAGCTATATTTTCTGTGCTGAAAAATTGACGATAATTAGCAAAGGACGTCGCCTGGCCATCGCTCATACTCTGCATGAACGTCTGATAAAAAGGATATATCACATACCCGAAAAGAATGAAGAACAAAGGGGCAATTAAGAGATAGATAAAATAAGAGGAAGAACTCAGTTTAGAGAATCTTCCTTCTTTTTCGGCAACCTTTTGCGTCTGCATAATTGAACACCTTCTTATCTATTGATAAATTTTGGAAGTAGTCGTTTTCATTCATCTTACGCCGATCATTACCTTCGTTCTTACTATTTGGAAACTTAACGTTTAGAAAGGGATAAAATAAATGGATTCCTCCGGAAAACGCAAAGAAATGCGGTCTCCTCTTTTGAAGGTTTGGCCTCCTTTATTAATAACAAGGACCTTCACTAACTGATTCCCCATTTTCACGACGTAATGGATGGACATCCCGGTGAATTCAACCAAATAAACTTCTCCTTCTACCGCATCATGGCCATCACTCTCTATGATTGCTTCGGGTCTGATTGAAAGACGGACCGTGTCGCCATTTTTGGCATCAATATGCGTGGCCGTGTGATTCAGGTCCCCCCGCAAGATAAAGTGGTCGCCGCATTTAACGGCAACAGTGGAGCCTTGCCGTTCCACAATCTTCCCTTCCAGGATATTGGATTCCCCTATAAAAGAAGCCACGAAGTGATTCACAGGTTTATTATAGATGTCTGACGGAGTGCCAACCTGCTGGACAACCCCCTCGTTCATAACCATAATCCGGTCTGACATGGACATCGCTTCCGTTTGGTCATGCGTCACATAAATGGTAGTCACACCAAGTTCCAGCTGCAGCCGTTTGATTTCCAGCCTGGTTTCTTCCCGAAGCTTGGCATCCAGATTTGATAGAGGCTCATCCAACAGCAGAATGTCCGGTTCGATGACCAATGCCCTGGCCAATGCAACCCTTTGCTGCTGGCCCCCGGATAATTCATTGATTTTCCTGTTTCCATACCCATCCAGGTGAACGAGCTTTTGTGCTTTTTCCACCTTTTCTTTGATGGTTTGTCTCGGGTACTTTCTCACCTCTAAACCGAAGGCGATGTTCTCAAAAACTGTCATATGGGGAAACAGGGCATAGTTCTGGAAGACCATCCCGATGTTCCGCTTATTCGGTTGTAAATGGGTTACCTTTCGATTATCGAAAAAAATCTCTCCTTTTGTCGGATAATAAAAACCGGCAATCATACGGAGCGTTGTCGTCTTGCCGCAGCCGCTTGGACCAAGGAACGTAAAGAATTCCCCCGGCCGTATGGCTATATCCACCTCTTCCACACCTCTCGCCGCACCAAATGTCTTGGTAACGTGATCCAATGTGACACTTTTCATCCATACCACCCCATTTTTATCTTTCAGCCTTATGGTTGCTTTTACGAACTAGGCTTTCTATATGTAAGTAGTCAGCATGAGTAAAGTTTGCTCTAGGCTGTCCGCTTTTATCGCAGGGGTCTCCCTTGGACAAGCCAGGCTTTTAAAGCCGGGGGATGCAGCCGACACGCATCCCCCGAAGGGCTTCCTATTTTTTGCCTTTGATTTTTTGGTCCCAGTGCTGCATCCACTCAGCTTCTTTTTCAGCCATGACTTTCCAATCGATATCCAAAGGCTTCAGGTCCAATTCTTTATACCAGTCCGGCATCTTGGAAGGATCGACATCAGACCGTGTAGAGATTTGGTATAAATCGTCAGCCAATTTTTCGCGTGTTTTTAAATCGAACAAAAATTCATAGAACAGCTTAGCGTTTTTCTCGTTCTTGGCATTTTTCACGATTCCGACGGCATCTACCAGGATAGGCGCTCCGCTCTTCGGATAGACATAGTCGAAAGGCTGATTATGTTCGTTCTTCTGCAGCAGGATGTCCTGTAGATTCCAAAGTGAGATAAGGCCTTCTTGTCTTGTTATTTTCAAATAAAGATTGGTGGGATCTTGGGCGTAATCTTTGGTGTTCTTTTCCAGCTTCTTCAGCCAGTCATAGCCTTTCTCGGGAGTGTCGGCACCCTGCCGGTAAATCATAGAGGAATAAATGGTTCTCATCGTTCCCGAAGCCATGACACCGCGGATGATGATCTTATCTTTCCATTTGGAATCAAGCAGTTCATCCCAATCCTGCGGCGCTTCCTCTTTTTTCAATTTGTCGCTGTTGTACATAATCACTTCAGGCAACAGCATCTCTCCGTACCAGCGATTATCCTTGTCTTTATATTCCGGTTTGATCTGGCCATCAAAGCTCGGCTTATAGGATGCCAATAAATCTTCATCGGCAGCTGTCATCAGCGCCGATTGGGTGCCTCCCCACCAGAAATCAGCCTGAGGGTTCGATTTTTCCCCTCTGATCCGTTCGAGAATTTGCTGTGCCCCCATCGTTAATACTTCCACTTCGATATCGGGATACTTTTCATTGAACATTTTGGTTACTTGATCGACCACTGTCTGATCCCTTGCTGTGTAGATGATAAGCGGTCCGCTGTCCGTTTTGCTTTCTCCGCCGCCGCTTGGCTTTTTCTCGGTCTGTTCACTCTTGCAGCCGGTCATGACAAACAAACAAAGAACCAACAATAAAATAAGAAAATTCCTTTTCCTCAAAAACATCGAATGCCCCCCTAATTTGTTTTCATATATTGTTAAAGCAAACCGGAGATTGAACGGCCCGCTTTAAAACCTATTTGGACTTAATCGTATTTCGATAACCAAAATCTTTATATATAGGTTAATTATTACATTATTTGTATAAAAATGAATATAGACCTATTGACGGTAATTTTATCTAAAACGTCATAGGCGAGGAAGTTTGGTATATAATGATATTTTAGGAAAGTACCAGAATGCCCCTTATTGAAGGGCTCACGGTAACATTCTCTTTTTAAGTAAGGAAGGCTGGAATCATTATGAAGAAGTTTTTTGCTAATTATAAAATGACGCTTATATTGCTTCTGGGCATTATTCTGGGAGGAATTGCAGGCGTTGTTTTCGGTCCAAAAGCCGAAGTTGTCAAACCATTCGGGGACCTTTTCCTGAATCTGATGTTCATGCTGATTATACCGCTTGTATTCTTCAGCATTGCCTCAGCGATCGCTAACATGACAGAGATGAAACGCCTTGGGAAAATCATGGGCAGCATTGTGCTTGTGTTCTTTATAACAGCATCTATCTCTGCCGTCCTGGGCGTTGTCGGTGTATCAATCGTCAATCCGCTGGAGAACACCGATGTGTCGGCCATTAAGGATTTAATGGCGAATGCGGAACAAGTCGACCAACCTGAAGACATATCCTTCTTGGGCCGTGTTGTGCAAACATTCACGGTAACGGATTTCTCCATGTTGCTGTCCAAAAGCAATATGCTCCAATTGATCGTCTTTTCCATTCTATTCGGCTTGGCTACGGCCCTTTCTAAAGAGAAAGGCGAACCGATTGTCGCCTTCCTGAATTCCGGGACGGCTGTCATGATGAAAATGGTTTCGTTCATCATGTATTACGCTCCGATCGGGCTTGGCTGTTATTTTGCCACAGTCATCGGCGATTTGGGTTCTTCCATATTGGAAGGATATGCCCGCACATTCGTCTTATACTTGGTGATTTCTATTGTGTATTTCATCGGGTTCTTTACTTTGTATGCTTTCTTTGCAGGCGGCAAGCTGGGCGTATCTGTGTTCTGGAAGAATGCACTTCCGCCATCTGTTACTGCAATTGCGACCTGTTCAAGCGCTGCCTGCATTCCTATAAACCTGGCGGCTACTAAAAAGATGGGCGTAACGCCGGATATTGCTGAAACGGTTGTGCCGCTTGGCGCCAATACCCATAAAGATGGCTCTGTGATCGGCGGCGTTATGAAGGTTGTCTTCCTGTTCGCCCTGTTCGGCAAGGATATGACCTCCGTATCAAGCATCCTGAGCATCCTGGCAGTTTCCTTCTTGGTAGGAGCTGTTATGGGTGCCATCCCGGGAGGCGGAATGATCGGCGAAATGCTGATTCTAAGTGTCTTCGGCTTCCCTGCAGAAGCACTACCGATCATTGCCGTTATCTCAACGATTATTGACGTCCCTGCCACACTGCTCAATAGTACCGGAAACACGGTATGTGCAATGATGGTCACTCGATTGGTGGAAGGAAAAGACTGGCTGAAAAAAGCGATGTCGCATGCCTGATCGATCAGGACGTTTCTAACAAGCATATAGAAGAGATTGTAAAACGGTCTAAAGAGTGCTCTTTGCAGCACTCTTTTTTTTCTTTCTTATTTGTTTAAGGCTGATTCCATAATAAAGCCATCACAACATAGAAACCGATGACTAGGAGCGCAATAATAAGCAATAAAACGAATGCGGTTTTTTTCCACATTCCTTTTTCAGACACTAAAGCCAAAAATAGCGCCACTATATAGGAAATGGCCACAATCAGGAACATATGATCCGCAAAGAAGTCTACATACATCGTTAAAAATAACGAGCTTACGCCAAACAATATAACAAGGACTGATAGAAAGCCTGTGTATGTTTTCATATACACCCCCTCTCTCTGGACGTTGCCATTTTACAAAGATAGACTGTCAATTTCCTTATATCCCCAATCTATACATCTCCGTTCCGTCTGGTGCTTTTAACATGTCACTTTATCGCGACCTGATAGTGGGCATGATCCTGGTTCTCTTTATAGAAGCGCACCATCGCCGGCACCCCTTCCTTAAAATCCGGGCAGGCGATCTTGGCAGTGGCTAAATCGGCGATAGCCTGTGATGCATCAAAGTCTCCCTTCCAGGTAAAATAATCGATTGTTTCCTTTTCTGTATGCAGGAATTTGCGCATTGGCGCTAATGAAAGGCAGGCTTTGCATAAAGGCAATGGAATTGTCCCCTTAGGCTTCTTGCCGTACATTTCCACGGCAAACATTTCATAGATTTCCGTTGCTGTATACGGATGGGGATCAGTCAGATGATAGGTTTTCCCTTCGGCTGGACCGTATAGGGACAGATAAGCAACTGATTGGATAATGTAATCAATGGGTACAAGATTAATCTTTGATGCGGAACGGCCTATGTAGGGAATAACGGGCAGAAAGCGCATGGCTCTTAAGGTATTCAATATAAAATACGGGCCATCGAATTTTACTGTTTCCCCTGTAACGGAATGCCCCTTTACAATTCCCGGACGGATAATCGTCACCGGCACTTCGCTTTTCAAACCTTCCACCAATTTTTCAGCTTCGTACTTGGTTTCTTCATAATAGTTTTTGAAGGCTGGAGGGCGTATTAATTCTGTCTCCAGCAACAGCCCTTCCCGCGTGCCGGCGACATAGGCTGTGCTGAAGTAGATATAACGTTTGAGATTTTTGAGGCGGCGGACCCACTCATTGACGTTTCTTGTGCCTTCTACATTTACCAGATATGCAACATCCTTTGGGACAGCCAGGTCGTAAATCGCCGCGAGATGAAAGACATGGGTAATCTCTTCAAGAAACTCATTTTCCTCGATACCTAGGCCAGGCTTGGTAATATCGCCTGTCAGTATGCGCAGGGAACCGAAAGGAATGCCCATCTCCTTCTCGATGGCTTCAGCATCTTGTTTTGCTTTTTCAGCAAAAGCCGGCAGAACCAAGAGATTGGCCTGGAGGAAGTCAGTATCATTCTTGATCATCTCTTTGATTAACCGCGCAGCGATAAACCCGGGAAAACCGGTAAAAAAATAACTGTGCTTCATCTGAATCGCTCCTTGTGACGGACCTTTTTACTAGTTTGTATTCGCTGTCCATATGCTAAATCCTGCCTGAAAGGAATGATTACCCAGCCGTATAATTTTTCTTTTTCATTCATATGTTTAGAGAAGGACAACTTTTATGATTCGTGCTGGCGGGTAAATTTTATAAGATGGTTTTTGCCAAAAATGGACAAGCATGCTAATCAGGAAAGAAGGAATGATTCATGGAAGCTTGGATTATCAATTTAGTGGAGCAATACGGCTATATGGGTATTTTCCTGTTGATCGCCATAGAAAATATATTTCCGCCCATTCCCTCAGAAGTGATTCTTACTTTTAGCGGCTTCATGACCAACAGCACCTCGATGACCATCACCGGCGTCGTGATCATTTCCACGGCCGGTTCGGTTGCCGGGGCTATCGTTCTTTACGGGCTCGGCCGGATGCTTGATCTGCATCGATTGGAGAAAATCATTGACCGCTATGGTGCATTCCTGCGCCTGACCCACGATGACGTGGCCAAGGCTGACCGCTGGTTTCAAAGATACGGGGCTTGGACGGTCCTTTTTTGCCGGCTCATCCCTTTGGTGCGCAGTTTAATATCGATTCCGGCGGGAATGGCGCGAATGAACTTCTCTTTATTCCTCTTGTACACATCTATAGGAACCCTTGCCTGGAATACGGTATTGGTTAATCTCGGCGGGATGGTCGGCTCCAACTGGAGTGATATTGTCGCCTATATGGACGTCTTTTCGACAGCCGTTTATCTTTTGATTGCCGTTTTCCTCCTAGGATTGATTGTCTGGTATATCCGCAGGAGGCGCGGCCGGAAACAATAGCCTAACCGTGGGGAGGGCGGTGATCCTCCTCGGCGTTTATTGGACACCATTTCATCTCAACAACGTGCAAAACCGCAGCCTGGAAGCTGCGGTTTTTTGTCACATTATTTGTACAGTACAATCGTAACTTTGAACATGTCGCCGTCGACGTCGATCTCCATTTCGCCTCCATGGAGATCAATGATACTTTTGGCGATGGCCAAACCAAGGCCGGAACCTTCTGTATGGCGTGACTGGTCCCCCCTTTTAAAGCGTTCAAACAATTCATCCACATTGCCTCCAAGCTCGAATTGCGAAACATTTTTAAAGGTGATCTCCACGGAGCTCTCTTTGTTCAGCATAGATATATATACCCTTGTGTGGGGCATTGAATATTTGAGCGCATTGACAATCAGGTTATCGAAGACGCGATGGAGTTTTTGGCCATCCACCACTGCATGGATCGGTTGTTCATCCGTCTGGACTCGGAACTGCAGGCCGGATGATTCGATGCTGTCATTATGTTCAGCCAATGTTTGCTGAAGCATTTGCACAAGCTCGACATTCCGTTTCTCCAATTCGATATTGCCTGTAGCCATCTTGGATGCCTCAAACAGGTCTTCAATCAATATTTTTAGGCGTTTCGATTTGCGGTCGATAATCTCGATATAGGCTTCTCGGTCTTCTTCGCTCACATGGCCTGATTTCAAGAGATCTGTATAGGTAATAATACTCGTAAGCGGCGTGCGCAAATCATGGCTGACATTGGTGATCAGTTCAGTCTTAAGGCGCTCGCTCTTCATTTGGGCGCTCTGGGATGATTTTACTCCGTACTTGATCGTATTGATATCTTTAGCAAGAACCGCAAGCGGCGATTTCCCCGATACATCCAAATCATCTTCCTGATACCCCTTAGCTAGGCCGCTGACTGTCCGCATGATTTGGTTTAAGTTTCCGACATACCTAAAGATAATGTAAAGTGCCGGGACCCCAAATAGCAGACACAGAATAAAATAAAAGATAACGAGGTCCATGGAGCCGTTCCCATATAAGAAGACAATAATAAAGCCCATGCCCATTCCGAATACAATAGAAAGGAGTAAAAGCAGTTGAACACCGAGATGCAGATTCAAAAACGTTTTCTTCAACGCATTGAAAAACTTATAGGTAAAGGAATCCCGCCATTCCTGTTCAAAGCCCTTTTTGATTAAACAACGGATCAGTTGGACAACGGCCAGCAGGATGAAACCGACAACTGCTGTATAATAGAGAAATTTGAAGCCGAAATGCATGATAAAATCGACATTAAGCCCTGGGGCCGCCCAATAACCAGCCGGGCCCATGATGCTAAGCAACGCTATCCAAATAACCATCAGACGGATATCGGCCGGAATACGGTCAAACCAATTCAGCACCTCTCCTTTTTCCACATGCCAGAAGGCGGATTTCACGATTCCAAAAAGGCCTGCCAACGCCAGCAATAAACCGGCTGCCGCCAATACGCGGTATAAAACGGCAATGGTTTTAAATTGCTTGTATTCAGCCATGAGCGGTGATGAAGGGTCGGCATTTTGCGGCAGGCCGACGTACCCTTGGATCACCTTCGTTTCATCCTCTAAAGTGACCTCTTCCTCCGAAGACACGCCAAAATAGTAGGGATTGTTCTCCATATACATTAAAGCTTTATTCCCAACCCCGAAATCCTCCTTGAATAGCATATTTTTATCGGAGAAATAGGACTTATAATCGCCTTGTTGCTTTTGGTTCAATGAAGTATAGATTTTTCCTGTTTTCGTGTCTTGGAAAAAATACTCGAATCCATTGGCATCGGAAGGAAACGTTTCCTTTATGTTTCTGATTTGCTTCATCGCATCAGCCAGCTGATTTTCTCGTTTCACGATGATTTTTTTCTTCACATGCTCATCGCTCGTAAAATTTAAGGAAATATCCTTCAGTTTTTCATCCCGTTCTTTCCGGTACATATCCGCCAGACTCTTATCGCCTGCATCCTCGGCATCCGCTATTTTGGGCGAATACTGGTCTCTGATGCTCTGCAACTGTTCAGGCATATCACCGTATTCATAGCGGTGCTGGTTGATATCGTCTTCTGTCACAACAATCCGCTTGTTCAACTTTTCCTGGTCAAAGTCGCCAAGTACAGCCAGCTTTAGGCGGTCCATATAGTTGCTGTACTGGGTTGTGAATGAGTTTGTTCTAAAATAATCCCCTCTCAGGTTACCGGGTTCTGAGTGGAGAATCGTAAGCAAGATGGCCAAACCGACTGCCAGGCAGACCGCCGACCACCAAAAAAGTCTATTATTTTTCCATTTTGTAGCCAATTCCCCATACCACCTTTAAAAACCTTGGATTCTTAGGATCAATTTCAATTTTCTCTCTGATTTTCCGGATATGGACAGCCACCGTATTTTCGGCATTATAACCAGGCTCATTCCAGACCAATTCATATATTTCATGAATGGAGAAAACCCGTCCGGCATTCTTCATCAACAGCTCGACAATCCGGTATTCAATCGGCGTCAGCTTTACAGCCTCGCCATTAACAGCTACTTGTTTGGCGTCTTCGTCCAGCGTAAGCCCATGAAGATCAATTTGTTTCTTAGCGCCTTCATAGGTCCCAAGCGTCACATATCTGCGCAGCTGGGATTTAACGCGCGCAATCAGCTCCAAGGGATTAAACGGCTTAGTCACATAATCGTCAGCGCCAATCTGCAATCCCAGCACCTTATCGGTATCTTCACTTTTCGCACTTAATATGATAATGGGAATGTTCTTGTTTTCCCGGATTTTAAATGTAGTCGCAATTCCATCCATCCTCGGCATCATCACGTCCAACAGAATAAGGTGGATGGTATGTTCATTCAACATCTCGAGCGCCTCCATTCCATCGGCGGCTTTGAAGACTGTAATGCCTTCGTTTTTTAAATAGATTTCAATTCCATCGCGGATATCTTGATCATCGTCAACGACCAATACATTAAATGATGTAGTCATTCTTCGATCCCCCCTTTAAAAGCAAGTATACATGACCATCTGGCACTTATTAATAATATAACCGGCAAATCTTAACACAACCTATGGAGAAATCTTAAGAATTTCTTAAAATGAATCATTCTATTTGAAAACGCTTTCTAAATGACACAATTTTGTCAAGTTGAAAGCGGTGGTAATTTCATCCTGACCCTTTCTGCCAAAAGGTTTAAGTGGTAAGATAAAGTGTAGTTTTTAAGGTTTTAGCCATCATTTGTACATTTTATTGTGAAATGTGTAACAAATTATGCTCACTATTTCACATCGTATCGTCACATATTTTTTTTGCAGGTGGTAACACTAAATACTAAATAAGATTGGAAGCGAGCGTTATTATGGAAAATCAAGCATTACGCGAAGTCGAAGCTTGCGCTTTGAAAAAGCAAAAAATATTTAACCAAAGCCTCTTACGCTATATCCTACGTGCTGTGCTGGCCAGTGCCTTTATCGGATTTGGCGTCATCATCGCCTTTAAAACAGGCAACCTGTTCTACGCGGAACACAACCCTATGGCCTATCCGATGGCTGCACTAACATTCGGCGCAGCGATTATTATGATTTGGTATGCCGGCGGAGACTTATTTACCGGCAACACGTTTTATTTCACCTATGCTGCCCTCCACGGAAAAATGAAATGGCCACAAGTGCTGCAAATGTGGCTGGCAACATATGGCGGTAACTTAGTGGGCGCCATTGCCTTTGCTTTCTTCATTGCCGCTACAGGGCTATTCGAGGATCATTCAGTCAATGGATTCCTAATGAGTGTGGCTGAAAAGAAAATGAACGCACCGACAATGGAACTGTTTTTCCGTTCTATTCTGTGTAACTGGCTTGTATGCATGGCCTTCTTCGTTCCAATGAACCTTAAAGGCGATGGACCGAAGATATTCACGATGATTTTATTGGTATTCGGATTCTTCATTTCCGGATATGAGCACAGCATCGCCAACATGAGTACATTTGCTGTCGCTTTAGTATCACCGCATCCTGAAACGATTTCTTTTGCAGGTGCAGTCCACAATATCATCCCGGTAACAATCGGTAATATCATCGGGGGCGCCGTGTTCATGGGTATGCTCTACTTCTATTTGAATAAACCGTTCTTCAAGGATGAAGAAATCGAAGTAGCTGAAGACGGACAAGTTGTCCCATTCGATAAAGCGCAAGAAAAATAATATAGCAATAAGCTCACTGCCGAAGCAGTGAGCTTTTCTTTTTTACCGGATTTGCATTTCATGGATAAATATATCCATATTGTATGGAAGCACTATTTGCCCCATATAAAGTTCTGAGCCGGACGCTATATCGATAATGGATAAAGTTGTCTTTTTATTATCCATGCTGGTGCTGACTGCATAGATCTTTCCGTCTTTTACGATTGGCGAAATACTATTTGTATTTAATAGCCCAGGCACTTTTTTTATTTGCTTCGTGGCAGTGTCGAAGAAAACCAAGCCAAACGATTTTTTGTCCTGGTAGATTAAATAACGTTCCGAATACTCTACGTGGTTTTCAGCTTCTGTACCGGTTAACCGAATCATTTGCTCCACTTGCCCACTGCCCATGTTAACGCGCAAGATCGACCGTCCTTTTACTTCTACTTGGGTCAATTCATCATCTACTTCTGTACGCTGTTCCTCTGTCCAAGAGAAAAAGATCGATTCAGGGTCCGTTTTCTCCCCGTAATAAGAACTTGGCGTTGTATCCAGTTCTCTAGTCAATTGGCCCGCTCGTTTGCGGTCATTAAATAACCGTGTTGATTCTTTCACTTGGCTGCTATTCAGGTCAATGGTCAACCTGTAGAGATTCCAGTCTTTGCTGTCAGACGAACGGATGAGCAGCCGTAAGATGTTTCCTTCCGTCTCCATATAGGCTATATTCGCCTGCTTTTGCTTCGATAGCCCTGACGGCAATTGAATGAAGACTTGTTTTTCTTTCATGCTGTCTTTATCAAGGATACTAACATGCAGTTGCTTGCTTTTTTCCATATCGATAGGATGGGCGTACAATAGCCACTTTCCAGTTTCATCGAAGGCCGACTCGTCCCGCTTTTCTCTCATGAAAGAGGGATATTTACGGATCCGTTCCTCCATTTTACCGTTTCCATCTCCATCCCATACGCCAAATGCCCTTTTAAAAGCCGTTATAGGCTGGATGTTGGACCCTTTATCGTCCACTTCCACCATATGATTGCTGCGATTGATTGTGAGATTCCCTTTAAGGCGAACATCCTTTGCCAACTCTTGGTCGCCGCTTACCCTTTCAAGGGCTATCTGGCTGTATTCTTTGCGTTCGGCATGTTCCTGGATATAATAAACCAGCAAAGCCGCAATAGGTACAATCGCAGCCAATACTGTAAACAAATACCGTTTCATTCCGCTCCCCCCTATACCGCTATTTTTTTATTTATGACATACGCACTGAGCGCTATTGCCGACAGCACAATCAATGCCCAGCTGATACTGAATATAACGGCATATTCCTTGGCGTAAAGAGGAATGATCATGTTGTTAATCAAAGTAGGCAACAGGACGAATAATAGACAAACAAAACCATATAGAACAGCAGCTGCAATGCCGGCAATCCCGTAGCTTCTTTCCAGGAGAATCATGCAAAACAGGACAAGTACACTCGTGATCCCCACTCCATAATAAAAAAGAAAGGTGCTGCCATTCACTGGAATCAATATATAAAGCAGCGGATCGCTCCCTATCCAGCTCCGAAAATTCCCCGGCATCGTTCCAGCCGCAGGCATTATCATGCTAAAAATACCCTTAAAAACAGGATATAGCGCCATTTGGACAACCACGGAACAAAAAATATACAACAGGATGCTCACAAGCTTGGCAAAATAAATATTCATTCGATTCCCCGGCAGCAAAAGAAGCTGATAAGCAAAGGTATTTTTTCCGAACCATTCTCGATACCAGGTCAAAAAGACATAAATCAATAAGCTGACGATAATGAGTGCAATCGGAAAATAAAAGAAGAGGCTTTGCGTCACTCCTTCCAATCCAATGCGGTCAATGGAGTACCCTTTTCTAACCGCTTCCTTCCATGAATGCGCATGGCTGAAAGAGCTTATTGTGACAACCAACAGCTGGACAATCATCATCAAGCCCAGTAAAGAAGCGAATAATTTCCAAATACGCTTCATCTCGAAATCCACTAATTTCAGGAATGTCATTTACCATGCACCTCCCGCAGCTTATCGACAACCGATTTGCCTTCTTCAACACGCACCTGCTCTGTATAGAAATCTTCCACAATCCTTCCTCTATCCAAGATGACCACACGATCTAGCAGATGCTCCACTTCATCGATTTCATGGGTGGTCAGCAGGATCCCGCGGCCTTCCATATACGGAGATGAAAACAAATCCCTTATTTTCTCTTTGGCGAACATGTCAATCCCTGAGAAAGGTTCATCCATCAGCACATAATCACTATTGAAGGAAAGCCCGAGCAATAAGTTCAACTTAGAAGCGTTTCCCTTTGATAAATGATGTATCTTGTCTCCATATGAAAGGTTAAAATAATCCATTAACTCTTCTGCCCGTTCATCGTTCCATGTTGGATAAAAATCAATCATAAATTGAAACGCTTGTTTGATCGTCATCCCGGAAGGCATCGTCAAATGATCGGGGACAAGCGAAACATTGGCGCCGCGTTCCTTCTTGACACTGATTCCATCAACCGTAATGTCGCCTTCCTTAAAAGGGATTAATCCCATCACTGCCTTCATAGTCGTTGATTTTCCGGTTCCATTCACCCCGATCAAGCAGGTGATTTCCCCTTTTTTAACGGTAAAAGAAACATCTTTCAACACTTGTTTGAGTCTGTACTTCTTGGATAACCCTTTAATTTCTATCAATCCCCATCTCCCCTTATCCTTGCGCGTATGATTCCTTCACAGCACGCACCACTTCTTCAACCGGTACGTTGATTTTCTTCATGGTCTCAATATAGGCCGTTGTTGCTTCATTGATCAGCTGCATCCTGATGCTTTGCAAGACTTGTTCATCCTGTGTGATGGTGCTGGGAAAATTCCGCTCTGTTTTAATCAAACCAAGATCCTCCATTTCTTTATACGCTTTCTGGACCGTGTTCGGGTTGATGTTCAGCATGACCGCCAGCTCTCTCCGTGACGGCACTTCTTCCCCCGCCTTTAAAGCGCCGGTAGCCATTTGCTGTTTGAAGTGCATGATCACTTGCATATAGATTGGCTCTCTGTTGTTTAGTTCCAGCTTCACGTGCATTCCTCCTCTGCTTGAGGTGTGTATGACGTTGTTCATACACTGTATGGGTGTATTATTACATCCATACACCAAAACAGTCAACCATATTTTTCAAATAGAGCAATAAATATCCTTTTAATAAAATTGAAAAAGGCCTTACCCTTTAGTGGATAAGACCTTTTCTTTACCGTATTCTTTATTTAGCAGCTTCTAGTTCACTTTCAACAAGCCACTTATGATTTTTCACTTTGTCACCGCCGGTTGTCGGTTGGTAATCTACCATATAGACAGTTGTATCTTCTGAAGACACAACATTTGCTTTTGCGCCCTCCATGCCTTTCATATGGTTAGCATCAATTGTCACTTCTGTACCTTTTTCTAGTTTTTTGTCACCGGCATCCTTCAATTCCTGCTGGATGATCCATTTATGGTTCTTCACTTCATCGCCTCCGTCAGTCGGCTTGTAGTCCAACATATAAGCAGTTGTATCGTAAGCCCCCACTACAGTTGCTTCAGCGTTTTTCATTCCTTTCATGTGGTCGGCTTTAATAATAACCTTGCTTCCAACCTCATACTTAGGATTTTCCGCTTTCGTTAAGCCTTCCGGCACGTTTCCTGAATCATCGTGCATCTCCATGCCATCCATATTCTCATTATCCTCTGTATCCTCTGCGTCATTTTCATCTTTGTTGTTATCTTCTGTTTCAGTCGCATTATCATCATTCTTGTCTGCTTGTTCAGTCGTTTGATCCTTGTTATTGTCTTTGTCATTACCATCATCGTTTCCGTTACAAGCAGCCAATGCGAATACGAGTAGCAATGAAAATAGTGCAGCGAGAAATTTTTTGTTCTTCAATGATATACCCTCCGTTATTCTGCTATATTTTTGTAACCACTCAGTAAATAGCCTTAACCGCTCGCTTTCAAACAATTTTTTTAGAAATTCCTTAAAAACCGCACACTTTACGTATAACTTAAAACGTATTCGTCACAATATGAAGAAGTTTGAAATCATCTGTCCGATTCGGTCGAGCGAAACGTAGGGGCAAAAGCAACAAAAGGACAGCGCATATGTCCAAATGAACTGCAACACAACTTTAAACAAGGGGTGGCTGGGAACGTATTATTGACGGAGTGAAGAAAATGGGGTTAGGGCATTCGATGTCATGTTGAGGATCCTGCCCTACAAAGATCTTTCTTTGATCATTTTAGTGAAACAGGAAATAAAGAGTTATACGATTTATAACAATCATGATTGGTCAATGGAACGTGAAAAAGCTGCTGCCTGCAACATGCAGACAGCAGCTTCAAGAAGTTGCCTAGTTTTTTTCAAAACGTTCTTTACAAAGGCTATGCCTTATTTAGTTACTGCAATCACTTCTACTTCACAAAGAACGCCTTTAGGCAATTCACGGACAGCTACGCATGAACGGGCTGGTTTATGTTCTGAGAAGTATTCGCCGTATACAGCATTGAATGCGGCAAAATCATTCATATCGACAATAAAGCAAGTTGTTTTCACTACTTGTTCAAGAGAAGAACCTGCTTCGGCAAGTACAGCTTTCACGTTTTCCATGACCTGCTTCGCTTGTTCAGAGACGCCGCCTTCCACTACTTCTCCAGTCGCCGGATTAATAGGGATTTGCCCTGAAGCATATAGCATGTTTCCTACTTTAATTCCTTGGCAATATGGCCCGATTGCAGCTGGTGCATTTGTTGTATTGATCACTTCTAACATTTGTTCAGCACTCCTTCATCATCATTTTTTATTTTTCATCTTTAGCTTGTAGGTTGCGAAGATGTAAATATACGGTGTGTTTCGTGATTTTCAAGGCTTTCGCAACAATGGCGGCCGCGTCTCTCATCTGGAAAACGCCGCGCCCATGCAGGAAGCCGATAATCTGTTTATTGCGGTCCGCATGTGAAACGGGCGAAGAATCCACTTCCTGGATGGTTGCCTGAATGATGACATTCATCATTTCTTCCACATTGTTAGCGAAATATTCATGTTGCCTTGAATGGATTGCTTCTCTCGGAGAAAAAATACTCATCACTTCACTGAATGGCCTGTCTACATTTATATTAATACATAATAAGCCAATAATGTTCTTATTTTCTCCATAAATAACCATTGTCGTTGATTTCATAAGCTGATTTTTGCTTATTTCGGGTAAAGTAGCTTAAGTATTCCTGATCTTCTTTGCTGTTTATTTCCTTCAACATCTGCAAGGCCAAATTGGTGATCGGTGCACCGACTTCCCGATAGGAACTAAAATTTGTTGATCGGTTTTCGTCAATCGCACTTGTTCCGCCACTTCACCCTCTTTTCTGTGCTTTATCCGCATTATGTATCTAAACAATCGTTGATTCACTTAACTATCGTTGAGTATAGTTTTTCATGAAATATATTACAATAATAATAAATTGGAAATGATAAGATACTGTCCATTCACTTTTTGCTCCTTTCATTGTAAAGTATTCTCTATAAAATGATTTACCATTAGCAGCCATGGTAAAATAAAAGAAGAATCATCTTCTGCATTAGCCTAAGGGCATTTTACAGACTGATCACCGATTATGAAGAAGGAAGCAAAAGCCGCTTTTCATAATCATTATCTAAAAAGGAGTGTTGCCATAATGAAAAAGGAATTGGTAGACCGCTTTATTACATATGTAAAAATTGACACGCAATCTGATGCAAGCAGCCCCACAACTCCGTCCACTCAGAAACAGTTCGACCTCGCCAATAAGCTGGTTGAAGAACTGAAACAGATGGGCATGGAAGACGTTACAATCGATGAACATGCATACGTAATGGCTACATTGCCGGCCAACAGCAGTAAAGAGCTTCCGACAATCGGTTTCCTGGCGCATATCGATACAGCTACTGATATGACCGGCGCCAATGTAAACCCGCAAATCTGGGAAAATTACGATGGTGGAGACATTGTTTTAAACGAAAAGTTGAACGTAATCCTTTCGCCAAAAGAATTCCCTGAATTATCTGGCTATAAAGGGCACACACTGATTACCACGGATGGAACCACACTGCTCGGAGCCGATGACAAAGCAGGCATGGCAGAAATCATGACAGCGATGGATTACCTGATCAAGCATCCGGAAATCAAGCACGGCAAAGTCCGCGTAGCATTCACGCCTGACGAAGAAATCGGCCGCGGCCCCCACAAATTCGATGTGGAAGCCTTCAACGCTGATTATGCCTACACGATGGACGGAGGCCCGCTTGGAGAACTTCAATATGAAAGCTTCAACGCAGCCGGTGTCCAAGTAACGATCAAGGGCAAGAACGTCCATCCGGGAACAGCCAAAAACAAAATGATCAATGCAAACAAAATCGCCATTGAGTTCAACAGCAAATTTCCGGAACAAGAAGCTCCTGAATACACAGAGGGCTATGAAGGCTTCTACCACCTTCTGTCCATCGAAGGCACAGTCGAAGAGACAAAAATGAGCTACATCATCCGCGACCATGACATGGATACATTCAAGGAGAGAAAAGCCTTTATGGCGAAAGTTGCGGCAGACATGCAGGAGAAATACGGAAAAGACCGCATCATCCTCGACATGAATGACCAATATTACAATATGGGCGAAAAGATTAAACCAGTGAAACACATTGTCGATATCGCCTATGAAGCCATGAAGAACCTGGACATCGAACCGGTTATCGAACCAATCCGCGGCGGCACCGACGGCTCGCAGTTATCCTATATGGGCCTTCCGACACCGAATATCTTCACCGGCGGCGAAAACTACCACGGCAAATACGAATACGCGTCCGTGGACAATATGCTTAAAGCAACACAGGTCATCATTAAAATCCTGAAATTGACCGAGCAAAGAGGATAAAGCCCAGCCTATTTTAAATGAAAACAAAAAACAAGATTGTTAAACCCTCCATTAAATATTGAAAAAATAAAAAGGATAGATAGAGATTGAATCCGTTCGCTCTATCTATCCTTTTTTATGTCACAGCTTGAGGCGAGTTTTCATCATTTTTTAACAGATGGAGAAAGTAGGTGAAAATCTGGTGGCTTGCAAATGGCCAACTTTTTATTTCAACAACGTGAGAAGAGACAGCACGTAGCTGTCTCTTCAACTTTGGCTTTCGTTATCGAAAAGAGGCGAAATGAGCACTTGGTCGATCCGCTTTCCGTCCAAGTCAACCACTTCAAACGAATACCCATGGCACTCGACCCGGCTGCCTTTCTCCGGAAAGCCGCCCAACAGGTAAATTAAGAGACCAGCGACCGTATGATAGGAGGAATGTTCTTCTCCAGGGAAATCTTCCTTCAGGCCCAATGCCCTCTTTAAATCATCGATATGCAGCAGCCCATCCGCTAAATAGGTGCCGTCGTACCGCTCCACCAATTCCGGATGTTCCTCTTCCACCACAATTTCCCCGACAATGGCTTCAAGGATATCAAATAGGGTGATAATCCCGAGAAAGCCACCATATTCATCCAGCACAAATGCAATCTCACTACCGTTCTTTTGCATGCCTTGAAGCACTACACCAGCATCTGCGGACTTTGGAACAATCAAAGGCTGCCTCAATAATTCCAAAATGCGCCCTTTCTCTAAGCTTGGCCATTCAACCAAAAGATCCCGCACTTCAATATAACCAGCATAATCATCTAAACTGCCTCTGCCGACAGGAAGCTTATTATGCTTACTGGACCTGAGAAGATCAGCGATTTCTTCCGGCGAATCCTCCAAATCAATCCAATCAAGAGTCGTCCGCGGCTGCATCAGCTCAAACGCAAATTGGTCATGGAAAGCAAAAACACGCTCAACCTGCTGTACTTCATCTTCCTCAAACGATCCTTCTTGGGCTCCTTTTGAAAGTAATTGCTTTAACTCCAGTTCTGTTTCCTCGCTGGAATGCTCCTGCTTCAAACCGAGGAACCGAAAGATAAATAAAGTCGATTTAGATAGAATCCAAATAAACGGCCGCATCAATTTAGCGAAAGCATCCATGGCGGAAATGACGGCCATAGAAACCCGTTCGGGAGCGATAATCGCAATCCTTTTCGGGACCAATTCACCGGCGATCAGAGATAGATAAGTGATTAGCGACACAATGGCAATATAACTCAGAGACTCGGCCAGCTCTCTATTCATCCCCCATCCGTTCAAGATGCCGGCAATAGGATCGGATAATCGTGCGCCTCCAAAAGCGCCGTTGATAATCCCGATTAATGTAATGCCAACCTGGACGGTGGAAAGGAGATCGGTTGGATTCCCTGCATAATGGAGCGCCAACCGTGCTCTGTTTTTTCCCTGTTCAGCCTCCATCTTTAATTTGGCCGGATTGGCGGATATTAAGGCCAATTCAGTCATGGCAAAAAGGCCATTCAAGAAAATGAGCAGCAGGACAATCAAAAAATCAGATAACCAGGAAGACACGAAGTATTCACCACCTTCTACATGCACATTTATATCTATCTGTATTTCCAATTAATTTTTAAAAATAGGGATCAATTACTATTCTAGTATATAATCAAAATGAAATTGTGAGGTAATTCAGAAATAGATATGTAAAAAAACAAGGGAGAGGGCTAAATCCACCGGTTAAGAGAGAATGACATTTTTTCGTTTGCCGTGCCCATAGACCCGGATACAATAAAAAATGAATCCCTCATCAAAACAAGGGATTCATTTTTTGCCCGCTGAATATCCTTCGAAAAGCAGGCCGCCGAACGGTTCCAATACTTTTTCAACCAGTTTAATGATGCTTTCTTTTTTCTGCTGCGCATAGAAGGCGTCAAATGCCCGGACAAATTCTTGCGCAAATGCTGGATCAAAACGCTTCAACGCTCGGATGATCCACTTCGATTCACCGATCCACTGTCCATTCGTGCGCAGGAAGAATTCATGCAACTTCACTGCAAGGTCGCCTGCTATCATCAAGTCTTCGCCCATATCCATCGAGCCTTTGAAGTCATCAAGCACATCCGTCAAAAAGTAGCGCTTCGTCCTTATTGTTTCTTCACTCCAGCGCTCGGGGCCTGCAGCCAGACGGTCTTCTGCATCTTCTTTGAATGCCTTTAGGTATATCTCCCCTTTCAGCACCAACCCTTCAGCAACCATCATAGGCAGTGAGGGGCGCGCTCTTTTGCAGTCCTGTTCCGTAAAATGAAGGTAAGATTCCTGGTTGTGAACGAACAGTTCAACAGGCCATCCTTTGAACAGAATAGACTGTCGATATGCGGATGGCACCCTTTCCTCAAAAACAATGATATCCAGATCAGACCTGTCAGTCCCTTCTCCTCTGACGACACTGCCGCCCAGCAAAGCTCCGTCGCATGCCGGAAATCTTTCTTCTACGAATAAGCAAGCAGCCTGTCTTGCACTCGGTTTACCGCTGTCCATTCATTTTCCCCCTATCCTTTGTCAGCGTGTCTCACTTTTCTTTCTATAAAAATAATTGGGTGTCTTCACTTCATTTGAGTACGGCTTATGGTAGATATGGGTGGTAGCCGGGGATAATGGCGGAATCAGCCACACCCAATTCCCTGTCGCCAGCCGGCCTGCTTTTGCTTCCTGTTTTTCGAACAGCTGAAATTGCTGTGCGGCTGTATGGTGGTCGACAATGGTTACCCCCTGTTCCAGATAGGAATGAAGGACGGCTACATTTAATTCAGTTAAAGCGCGGTCCTGCCATAACAGTGCACTTTTACTCGTATCCAGTTCCATGATTTCAGCCACCTTCGGAAGGAGATGGTATCGATCTGTATCGGCCAGGTTCCGGGCCCCTATTTCAGTTCCCATATACCAACCATTAAATGGCGCGGCCCCATAGATGATGCCGCCGATTTCAAGCCTCATATCAGAAATAATAGGAACGGCGTACCACTTGGCATGCAGCTTTTCGAATGGCAGCTCCGGATGGGTAATGGGTACTTCTTTGACTAGCTGGGAAGGGATGCCCTTCCACACGGGCGGCCTCCCGTCAACGGAAATGGCCAACGGCAAGACATCATAATCTGTTCCTTTCCCTTTCCAGCCCAGACCCATGCAAAATTCCGTAAAACGTATGCTGTCCGGATCGCCGATTGTCCCTTCCGCCGTCTCATAACCGGCATAGCGAATCAATTGATGATTATAGATGACAATCCTGTCGGCTAGAGATCGGTCCTGTTTGAAAATCGTGATGGCAGGAAGAATCTTTCCCCCGTTGGTCGCATATTCGATATGGTGCAGCAATGCATCGAATATTTTCTCTTCACGAATGGCTTCGCGCGCGTCCAGAATCGTGAGTTTGTTCCAAAAAAGCCGGCCGATGCAGCGGTTGCTGTTGCGCCAAGCTACACGTGCCCCGTGGACTAATTCCTCAAAAGTATGTTCATATGAACCAGTCTCATTGATTTCCTTTTTGATGTTCTCCAGCCGGCTCTCCGTCTCAGCCGGCTGGCCGATTTCTTCATAGCACTCAGTGATAAAACGGGCAGCTTTTTCAAACAAATCTCTGTTCACAGTCGCAACAAACTCCTTATGGTTAATAAGACCATTATGCTATCAACACAATGCTAAAATCTAACAATAAGGCCGCCAGAATTCCAATCCCATGGCGAAGGTGTGAACAGCTTCCTTAAGAGTGAACTCTGCGACCGGAAAAGGTGAAACTTTGTTCGTTGGGTGATTTGAACCAATCGAATACTTACTCGCGCTTGGTCTCCTGCTTAAACGTCTTCGCCATTTCCAGTTAGAATGGGATAAACCTAATTGTTGCCCTCTGTCTACCTATCGATTATAGTTGGTAAAAAAAACCTCACGATAAGAGGTTTGAGGAACCAGGAAGAAAGGGGAGGCCTATATGGCTTTACATTTCGATCATGTTGTCCATTTTGTCAAGGATCCATCAGCAATTCCAAAAGCACTTCAAGAGTATGGCCTGCTTGCCGTCGAGGGCGGATCTCACATAAATCTTGGCACCTTTAACGCTTTATGCTATTTCGGTCTGAGTTATATTGAATTTCTGGGAGCGTACGACAAGGAAATGGTCCGGGCCGGCGACCATCTGCCGTACAGTCTGCACGAATCGGTCATACAGCAGCAATTTGCCGAAGGCTTTGTCCGTTTTGCACTGCGGACGGATTCGATCCATGAAGACGCGGCAGCTTTCAGGAAGGCTGGCCTTATCGTAAATGGCCCCGTTTCCATGAGCCGAAAGCGGACGGATGGAAGCCTGCTTAAATGGCAGCTTCTCTTCCTAGGCGATGGCAGTGGTTTGGACCTTCCCTTCATTATTCAATGGAATGAAAAAGACGCCGTGCGGGAACAGGATTTGAAGGATAAAGGCCTGTTGCAGCATCCGTCCGAAGCTGATTTTTCCCATCTATCGATCGCTGCCGCAAATGGCGAGCAGACAGCAAAAGCATGGGCTGGCTATTTTGGCGGTAAGCTGGGGAGCAGCTACCGTGACGAGAAGTTGCAGTCTGATTGCTATCCTTTAGCGTTTGAGGGAGGAAATCTGGTTTTTTGCACTCCGTATGAAGAGAAAGGGGCGGTGGCAGAACTATTGGAGGAACATGGAGAAAAGCCCTTTGAGATTACACTACTAACAAATAGGGAAAGCCAAACTGTCCAGCTGCACGGCGGGTCCTATACGTTCAAAAAAAGAGATGAAAAGAAATAAAGCATATAAAGAAATCGTGTAGATGGAATAAAGGCCAGTCTGGGCATTTCCCCAAGACTGGCCTTTTCACTGTTTTTTATCGATAACTCAATCCATGTCCTACAGGATAGAGCAAACCACCCAAGTTGTCCGGCAATGTGACAGGAAGTTTGCCTGATGGATTCACCTGGCCAAAAATGGCGGCTGCTGTCGCTGAGAAATTGCTTCCCTTGAAGCCATATTGAGCCAAATAGGCATTGACGTTCGGATACGCCATTATATCATACGGATTACGGATGCCCACCGCAATCACCGGAGCGTCTGTGATCTCTTGCAACCGATTGATCATCTGCATTTGGGGATTAGAAGGGCTTCTCATCTCCACATTGCTTGTATAGGATCCTGCGATGATATATGTGGCTTCTTTCAGCACCTTTTGCTGCTCCGGTGTCCACAGGAAGGAATCCGGCAATTCAATGGTCGCTGTATTCGAGTGGTACTTTTTAATGGCTGCGCCTAGTTCCTGTATATTGGTCCGCCCAACCACTGCCAGTGTCTCTTTTTCTCCCAGTGCCTTAATAGGCAGCGCCCCGTCATTTTTAACCAGTGTCACTGATTTTTCCGCAGCTTCCTTCTCTACTTTCTTATGCTCCTCGGAACCCACCGTTTTCAAAGCTTGGGCGATGATTGTGTCCACCGCTGGCTCTTTTTCATTCTTGATGATGCCTCTTTTAAGCTTCAGCTCAAGGATACGTTTAACTGATTCATCCATTTGTTTTTTAGGGATATCGCCTTTTAATACGGCAGCCTTTAGGCCATTCGCCGCTTGTTCCAGGCCAACAGGCATGAGAAGGATATCAGCGCCTGCTTGCACAGCCTTAACAGCGGCATCGACTGTTCCAAAGTGTTCGGAGATTGCTCCCATATTCATGGCATCCGTGATTACAACTCCGTTATATCCCATATTCTCTCTAATCAGGCCGGTCAGTATTTTACGCGATAATGTGGCCGGCACCGCCACCTCTTCGCCAGTCTTTTTAGAAATGGCACGGGTTGAATCGATTTGCGGGAAAGTGATATGCGCCGTCATAACGGCATCCAAGCCATTATTCATCGCACGTTGGAACGGCACTAGCTCCATTTGTTTCAGGTCTTCGACTTTCTTGTTTACCTGCGGCAATCCCACATGTGAATCTACATTCGTGTCGCCATGCCCCGGGAAATGTTTCGCTGTCGCGCCCATTCCTGCATGATGCAAGCCATCCATATAGGCGGAGCCCAGTTCAGCCACCAGATTGGGATCCTCTCCAAAGGAGCGGACGCCGATGACCGGGTTATCGGGATTATTGTTCACATCGAGCACCGGAGCCAGGTCCAAATTGAAGCCAAGCGCTTGCAGTTCTTCGCCGATCACCTTTCCCGCCTTTTCGGCAAGGGCATTTGAACGGGTTGCCCCTAATGCCATATTGCCCGGAAGATCGGTGCCGGACTGCAGACGTGTTACAATCCCTCCTTCCTGGTCGATTGCCATCAGCAATGCCTGCTTATCCGCACTTTGCTGGTATGCATGAATCAGGCGGGCAGTCTGCTCAGTGGTCACGACATTTTCACGGAAGAGGATTACTCCGCCAATATGGTATTCCTTCACCATTTTGCTGATCTCCGGAAGCATGGCAGTGACATCCTTTCCGTTCCACTGGCGGAAATCAGGCATGAGCATCTGGCCGATTTTCTCTTCCAATGTCATTTTGCTGAGACTGTACGCTGCCAAGTCATACTTCTTGCCTTTTTGCTTATACAGCACTGCTTTTCCGTTTTGGTTGACGCGCAGCGAAATGTGGTCGACGTGTTTGCCGTCCCGCACTTTGATTTGGGCTGCACCCTGTTTACCGGTCATACGGATCAACCCATGCTGGTCTACCTTAGCAACCTTTTGATTGGTTGATTGCCACTCGACATGATCCGCCTTCATAAAAGAGCCGTCATCCATCACCTTCAGGGCGGCCAGCGAAAACTCATTGCCTGTTATTTGATTGTCAGCCTGCGGTGTATTCTGATAAAGCACTAAGTCTTTTATCTTTTCTTTTTTACCAGCAGCATAAGATACTGGATGGCCTGCCAGCCCCATTGTGGAGACGATCAACAACAACGCCAACCCGAAAAATCCAACTCTTTTTTTCATTATTATCTCTCCTCCGCTCAATAATCTCTTTGCACCCAACCATCTTTTTCCCATTCTAAATCCTTGGCTTTCTTCCCTTCCAACCTTGGCTGGCTGATATACCAGCCTCTTCCGTTAGTGGTTTCGTCCATCGAATAACGAAAACGGACATATTCTGTGCCGGCGGGCAGTAACGCTTTCTGATTGATCCACCCGCCGCTATTGCCGGTATACGGCTGTTGGATTTCCGTCCATTGCTGGCCATCTTGTGAGATTTCCAGATAACCATAATCCGCATCCTCTTCGATCCGGTACCATGTCTTAAATGTCAGCCGAGCCGGAGCCTCAAGGTGGACACGGGCAGTGAGCGTGTGGTCGGCCAGATTTCCATAGCCGGCAAACATGGCGTCTTTCTTCCCGGGCACCACCACGGGAATGGCATCGCCCGCTGCTTGAGCGAATGCTCTGCGGACAGGATTCAATGAAGGCGTATTTCTACCCGGATGCACGCGGTTGGTTAACAAAATGGCCGTCATCCGATTTTTTGGGCTTACGACAATCGATGTGCCCGTATAACCTGTGTGGCCAAGTGTCTGGCTATCGGCGAGGGAGTCCATATACCAGCCTTGGGCCAGTTCCCAGCCAAGCCCATGGTCATCACCCTTGAAATCTTGGTTATAATCCTTCATCATCAAGCGGACTGTATCGCGTTTCAGCAGTCTTTTTTGGCCATCCATACCTTCATTCAGATAAACTTGGGCAAGAACTGTCAAATCTTTTGCTGTGGAAAAAACGCCTGCGTGGCCGGCTACTCCGTCCATTGACCACGCGTTCTCGTCATGGACACTTCCCCAGACCAGGCCGCGGCCGATATTCGCCTGAAATTCCGTTGCTGCTATTCTATTTTTTAAAGATGAGGGAGGATTATACATCGTGTCCGCCATGCCGAGCGGGCCGGTGATTTCTTTTTTCACAAACTCATCCTCTCGTTTGCCTGTTACTCTTTCAATAAGGGCACCGAGTGTAATCATGTTCAAATCACTGTAGAGGTAGACCGTACCCGCTTTATTCGTGAGCGGTTCGCGGAAAACCCGTTGGAGCTTGTCTTCCCGGCTGCCACTTTCTTTATAGAGAGGCAAACCTGCCTGAAAGCCGGAAGTGTGCGTCAATAACTGTTTAATCGTGACGTGTTCCTTGCCGTTCTGGGCAAATTCAGGGATATAGCGGGAAACAGGATCATCCAGTTTGAAGGCGTTTCGTTCGTAAAGAATCATTGCTGCAGTGGATGTAAATACCTTGGAAATAGAAGCAATATCAAAAATGGTGTCTTCCTTCATGCTGATCGGGTTTTCCATTTCGGCATTAGCATCCTTATAGCGGGCAGCATAGCCATATGCTTGATGCTTGACGATCCGGCCGCTTCTAGCAACTAGAGCAACGGCTCCGGGCATCATTCCCGCGCGTATATGGCCGTTAATCATTGTATCCATGGAATCGAGCGGTTCCTGCAGCATGCCTGCTTCACTAGGATTCCCTGCCCGCAAGGTCTTTACGTTTGCCAGCGGCTTGTCCCACGGAGCCAGTTGCGGAACAGCCCTTTCAGCAGAAGACGTGCCTGCCAGATTGAACATTGACAGGAGGAGAACAAACACGAGGACTAAATACACCGTTTTTTTCTTTTTCATATGCAGCCTTCAACTCCTTTTCCTTATGGATATCATGTGAGTAAGCGCTTGCAGTTATGAATAGGGTATTCCTCTTTTCCTAATGTTGTAAATCGCTCTTTTGTCACCTTCTTACGATGCCCAGAAAGCAATACATGAAGAAGGGCATAGTGCATAGGGTTTATTTTCAAAGAAATATCGGCATCCCTTGAACACAATTTAATGTTCTGGGCGCAAAAAAGCCGGCGGGCAATTATGCCGCCGACTTCTTTTAACCCATTCTAGCTGGCGCTAAGGCCCCCACCTCAAAATAAGTGTAAGTGGGCATCATACGCCAATAAGAATCTGATCGGCGGGGGATGAATCAACCCTCCATCGATCAAAGTTTCACTTTATCTGTTATTTAATGTGGGCAAACCGCTGATGGAAGCAATCGCCCAAGCGTATATGCAGGAAATTCAAGACATGTTTTTTAGCTGGTGCCGCGTGGATTGCGCCTTTGACGGAAGCAGTCAATGCCCCGCTGGCATTGGCAAAAGCAAGAATATCTTCCTGATGGTCGTGGAGGATGCTCTCTAAGTTGTCTAGATTGACATGATGGGCGGACAGGGCATATAAAAGGCCGCCGATAAATGCGTCCCCCGCGCCTGTTGTATCGGATACTGCCACTTTGAAACCATGCGATTCAAACTTCTTGCCATCTCTCATGATCAATTCAGCGCCTTTTGCGCCTTTTGTATAGACGACTGCCTTAACATCGCCCTTGAATAATGAATGAAGGGCTTCTTCCGTATTTTCAATGCCTGTAATGAATTCAAGCTCCTCATCGGATACTTTCACAATATCGGCAAGCGGCAGAAACGCTTGGACTGTTCTTTGGCATTCTTGGTGGTCATCCCAAAGAGACAGGCGAATATTTGGATCGAAGGAAATAATGCCGCCTTTTTCTTTTACAATGCTGATAGCTTTTGCATGGGCATGCTTGATTGGGCTTTCCACCAGGTCAACGGAACAGAAATGCAGGATATCGTCGCCTGAGAACCAGTCTGCATGTATTTCATCCTCCCGCAGCAGCAAATCTGCCGATGGTTTGCGGTAGAATGAAAAATCGCGCTCCCCGTCTTCTTTCACCGATACGAATGCCAAGCCGGTATTCGCCTCGTCCGTACGTAAAACTTTGTCTGTTTCCACCTTATTTTCAACCAGTATATCTACAAGGAAATCTCCGAATGCATCATTGCCTAGCTTTGTGATTAATGAAGACTGCCCACCGTATTTGGCCACAGCGATCGCCACATTTGCAGGCGCCCCTCCAGGCAATTTTTCAAAAGTATCTACTTCTTTCAATGCTTTTCCCTTTTGTTCCGGGATGAAATCAATTAAAGCTTCACCAATGCAATATACTTTTCCCATTATGATTACCTCTGTTTCCCTTCATTTTTTCGTTCCGTTCGGCCTCCGGCACATGAGAAAAAACGCGCTGCCAGAAGGTTCAATGAATGATGGAAAAAGCCAAAACGACGATCGTTTTTGGCTTTTTCTTTTTTATTTACCCAAAAAGACGTTTTAGCCTTCCCAAATATCTTTCAAAGTCCAGACATTGGCAGTTTCAAGCTTCACTTTCCCGTTTTTGGCGTAGAAAGCAACATCGATGCTGCTAGTCTTCGGATAAATACGGCTGGTCATATTGATTTCACCGTCATTTGCAAAAATCTCCACAGATGAACGATCCAAATAAATATGAAGCTTGCAAACATCCTGTTCAAGATCGATATGGGTTTTACGGATGCCTTTCACGCCTTTGCCGGATTGATCGCGATCGATGAATAACTTGGACTGTTCCACATCAACACTGATGATTGTTTGCTCTGTTCCGTCCGTGCTCTTTCTGACCATGACGCCGAATTCTTTAGCCGTGATGTCTTTAAGTGTAAACACAAGCTCCAGTTCCAGCAATTCACCTTGGCAGCCGGAAAGCTTCACTTCATGGTCGATTACATCAGCAGAAACAGACAGCTGGTCTTTGCGCAGCATTTTTAGTTCTTCAACAGGCTTCATGATCACCTTCTGGTCTTGGTTGACGGATACTTCCCGCGGCAGCGTCATTGCTCCGCACCAGCCATCTTCTTTTGTCGGCATTTCGGATTCCCACATATCCATCCAGCCGATGGCAATACGGCGGCCTTTATGGTCTTCCAGCGTTTGGACAGCATAGTAGTCATGGCCTTTGTCCAATTCTTCGAAGCTTCCATGTACAAATTCTTTCGATGATTCATCATACGTTCCAACTAAATAGCCTGTTTGGTAAAGGTTTTGGTAACGGTCTCCGTCCGCCTTCATTCCTTGTGGAGAGAAGAACAGCACTTCTTTGCCGTCCACGGTGAAAAAGTCAGGGCATTCCCACATATAGCCAAGTTTTTCATCCGCTTTAGCCAGCACCCCTTCATACTTCCAATCAATCAGATTGGATGATGAATAGTGGATGACGCGCCCTACATCCTCTTTTGTACGGTTTCCGAGCACCATATGGAAAGTGCCGTTTTTCTCCCATACTTTCGGGTCGCGGAAATGGCCGGTGCTGTCACTCGGCACGTTTTCAATGACCGGATTATGTTCATATTTAGTAAATGTCACTCCATCCTTGCTGTAAGCGATGCATTGGGTCTGAATGGCGATATCTTTTGGCCGGTCGACCCAAACATGGCCGGTATAAATGAGGTACAGTGTATCGTCTTTCACGACGGCGCTTCCTGAAAAACAGCCATCCTTGTCATATTCATGGTCCGGGGCCAAAGCGATCGGCAGGTGCTCCCAATGGACAAGATCCGCACTCTTGGCATGTCCCCAATGCATAGGCCCCCAATGCTCATCGTACGGATGGTGCTGGTAGAATACATGGTATTCCCCTTTAAAAAATACCAACCCGTTCGGATCATTGATCCAGTTGGCCGGAGCCATGATGTGATAGCCAAGCCGGTGATCCTTCCCTATTGTTGCAGCCCTTTCCTGAAGTGCCTGGTTTGCCTGTTCTAATTTGCTCTGTCTATCGATCGTTGCTTGTGCCATCTGTCATTCTCCTTTTCCATTAAGAAATTTGCGCTTCTTTTGTTTCCAATACTTCAACTGTTGGCTGAACTTTTGGATCTTTAATTAATGTGAAGTATGAAATGATATTGAATGTTAGAACAATTCCTCCTATGATGAAGTACACATTGCTGAAGCCGATTGAGTCATACAGCTTGCCGAACACCGGTGAAAGGAAAGCCGCCGCAATCGCGCTTGAGAATTGGAAGCCCACCAAATACAAGGTAGAAGAAAGGCGGTTATCAAAGTTTTGAGCCAAGTATTTAAAGACAGCAATCAACATAATTGGCAACTCCAATGCATGCAGCATCTTCATGCAGGATATGCCGATTGGTTCAACAGCCAAACCGGAACCGATGATACGTGTCGCCATAATGAATCCTGCCAGAATAAGCGATCTTTTCGCTCCAAGTTTATTGACGATAAAAGGTGCTGCAAACATCATGCCTGCTTCCATGAAGACCTGGAATGAATTCAGATAGCCATATAGCTGATTACCCGTGCTTACATCTGAGAATAAGGATGAGAAGTAAATCGGGAACTGTTGGTCATATACAGAGTAAAAACATACTACACCGAATACATACAGAACGAAGAACCAGAATTTTTTCAATTTCAATAGTGAGAATACATCTTTCATCTTGATTGGCTCTTCTTTTTGTTCATCGCTTACTGCCGATGTTTCGATTTTTGTCAGAAGCAGAATGGCAACCAAACAGATGGCTGATCCCGAAGCGAGCCAGAAATTGATATTAGGATTGATATTGAACAATTGTCCAGCGAAGAAGGTAGCTGCAGCCCATCCTAGAGATCCCCACATTCTTGATTTTCCGTATTCAAAATCACATTTACGTCCAATTTTTTCAATGTATGATTCTACTGCTCCACATCCCGCCTGGAATGCTGCACCAAGGTATAAACCACCAACGATTGCTCCAAGCAGAATATTATATTTCAATAATGGTCCGTATATATAGATAAAGAATGGCCCGGCAAACACAAGCAGCCCTACAATGAACCACAGCACATGCTTTTTAAGGCCGATTTTATCGGATACTACTCCGTAAAGCGGTTGCATAACCAACGCTACGATCGCGTTTGCAGAAAAGATAATACCAGTGTGTGCTCCGCTCAACTGAATGTCCTGCCCCAGCCAAATGGAAAATAGAGACATACAGGATGACCAGGTGAAAAAATAGAAGAAGAAAAATGCGCTCAATAACCAATAATTTCGTTTTGCTCCAATACTCATAGCTGAATCACGTTCCTCTCGTGCCTGATTGAAGATTCATGTTGCTTAGTTAATCGTTTACGTAATCGATTAATTAAATTATAAAAGCGCTTTCATAAATCGTCAATACAAAATGTTATCCCAGAAAAATAAAAAGAAAGCGTTTTCGAAAATTAGTCATTATTTTTCCTTTTTTATAGGAAAAGGAGAAAGAAACAGCGAATATTGAAAACAACAAAGGAAGGAGGGCTGCCAGATGGTGCAATTTTTCACCAATCGTACATACAAAGTCGTTGAAAGGCATTATGTACAAGGGTATGAGGTGTTGATCAAACAAAATGAGCATAAAGAGCGGCTTGTAAGTGTGATTTCTTCCGCCCCTGCTGTCTGTGCGGATCTCAAACTGACATCCGGCGGACTGAGCTATACCGTCTATGACAGCATCTCCTATTCCCCCCGGATTGAATTGCCAATCGAATTGTTCAATGACATCCTGGGTATTTATCTGCAAAAGTAATTCGCCCATAAAGCAGAAAAAGACCTTCATAGAGGTCTTTTTATCCCGTTCCGGGGGATGAATAAAAACCCCCGCCTATTTCAAACTTTCTTTTACGTTGATTGCCGCACAACCAGTGAAGTGGGCAATACATAATCGCAACCGGCTCCCTGCTTTTCTGCCTTGATTCGTGCAAGCAGTACCTCCGCAGCTTTTACTCCCATTTCATAGGCAGGTTGCTTCACACAGGTTAATGGCGGATTAAGCACCTTCAAGATTTCATAATCATCGAAACCGACGACCGCCATTTCATCTGGTATGCCGATC
>NZ_LN851186.1:97245-189881 GCF_001243895.1 Bacillus testis
TTGCTTCACACAGGTTAATGGCGGATTAAGCACCTTCAAGATTTCATAATCATCGAAACCGACGACCGCCATTTCATCTGGTATGCCGATCTTTTGCTGATAAAAGTAAGAAAGGGCACCGGGTGTCATTGTATTATTAGCGATGAATAAGGCGCTGACATCCGTAGCATCCGCTAATTCACCGGCAAGCCGGAAGCCTTCCTCGAACGTGCCGTTGCCAATTTTGACCCATTCTTTTTCTACAGACAGACCATTGTCCAAGAGTGCCTGGCAATATCCTTTGTAACGATTATACGCTGAAGTGATATTCAGGTCGCTGGAGATAAAGCCGATCCGTTTATGCCCCTTCTCTAATAAATGAGAGGTGGCTTCATATCCGCCCTGAAAGTTATCGGATTCGACACAATCGCCTGTGAAAGACTGGATTTTCCGGTCGATCGCCACAAGCGGATACTGGCCGATAAGTACATCGCTCAAATCGTCCAATTTTTGGGCTACCGGAGCAAGAATGACGCCATCCACCAACTGCGCATTGAACATCCGGAGGAGATCCTTCTCCACCTGTAAATCTTCATATGAATTGCAAAGGATCATCTTATAGCCGTTCTTCGTAAGGATAGACTCCACCCCTTGGGCAATCGTCATAAAGAAAAGGTTCGCCATGTCGGAAGAAGCCTTTACAGGAATAATCAAACCAATCAAATGGGACTGCTGGCTTCGTAAAGACCTGGCAATCGGATTAGGGACATAGTTGAGGGTTTTCATCGCGCTCTGCACTTTCTCGCAAACTTCCTCGGACACGTATCGAGTCCCATTGATTACATGGGATACAGTCGCAGTTGAAACCCTCGCAAGTTCCGCTACATCCTTCATACTTGGTTTATTGTTTTTTTCTCTGCCGGCCATTTTATTTGTCCTTCCTTTTTATCGAATACAAGTCCTTATATTATAGCACAATATTTTATCCATCTTTCCGGATGCTATAGACATAATGTGGCATGTCCATTCCGTAATAATGCTTTACAAAGGTTTTTTCCACCTTCATGCCATTCCGTTCCGCTACCTTCTGGGATGCCCTATTATTATCGCGTATGATGCTTACGACACGGTCCTGGTTTAATTCCCGGAATGCATACTCCTTGCAGGCCTTGGCCGCTTCTGTCGCATATCCTTGATGCCAATATTTCTTCTTAAACTGATAGCCGATTTCCAATTCTTCTGTCCCTTCTACATCCTGCATGGTTAAACCAATCTGGCCGACAAATGCACCACTACTCCGGTCTATGGCCGCCCATAAGCCAAAGCCGTATTGGCTGTACCGTTCCTTTTGCCGGTCAAGCCAATCCTGCACTTCTTCATCGCTGAATGCATGTTCATAAGCATACATTACCTCTTCATCCTGAAGAATTTCGCAGAGGTCCTTATAATCCCCTTGGTCCATCTCCCGCAAGTATAGTCTCTCGGTTTCTATGATTTTTTTCATCCTAGCCCTCCGTTCTGTTGTTTGATAGATAAAATGGCGTTTATGGCTGTCTCCTTATGTTAATACATCCTCGTTTTTACTGCCAATTTTATATGTATGTACTTACCACTGGCATACACCTTAGATCCGGGAGTCCGTTCCAAACAGAAAACGGGCTCTTACTTTTCTACCTGCTTCATCATGTATTCTCTTTCTCCTGTATCCGGATCGATATCTTCCGAAATAATCCTGAATCCATTCTTTTTATAGAATGAGATAGCGGTTTCATTTTTGCTGAAAACGGCCAGTTCCAGCAAAGGAATCTGTTTGCACACATATTGGATCAGCCTTGTGCCGATCCCTTTTCCTTGCGAGTCGACCCGAATAAATAATGCGCCGATATAGCGTTGGCCTATAACGGAAATAAACCCGCATATTCCTGTCTCATCTTCATACACATAGGTGGTACACCGAGGAAGGTACCTATCTCTTACCGTATTAAACTGCGATTTCCAATAGGCTTCTTTAATGAATGGATGGCCAGCAATCGTTGCTTCCAGCCAAATATCCATCACCTTTCCCTGCTCATTTTGAGTCTTTTGCATTTCTCTGATTATGTATGCCAATTCCTTTTTTGCTCCTTCTTCACTATTCATATCTTTTGCTTTCTCTCGAGAAATCCTCTACGTTACTAGTATAGTATGACCGAAAGTAAAGTGAATATGGCCGATAGCGGCATGATATCTACCGACCATTGATTTCCGCCTTTTGTAAAGAGGCAGCCTTAGCGTCAGATAGGGATGGATCAGGTGGTCGAATACCGGGAAAGGAAATGAAGAATGAAAAAAAACACATTAAAAAATGTTTTTTTGAAGTATATAAGCCAAGCGAAGTCTTACTTGAATGATCAACATAAACTAGCTTCTTTATTGGACAAAGCCACCACGAAAGCGAATGGAGAGAAAAACATACTAGGTGAAGCATGGGATCAGCTGCATCTTTTATTTCAATGCTTGCGTTCATATATGAAAGGCGATTACCGGAAAGTCCCCGTGAAATCTTTATTGACGATGATTGCCTGCATCCTTTACTTCGTCACACCCACTGATGCGATACCGGATTTTATCATGGGTTTTGGTTATCTCGATGATACGGCCGTCCTCGCCTTTACATTCCGGCAGGTTGCGGAGGATGTGGAACAATTTCGGCAATGGCAGCAGGAAAAAGATCACCTTCATCCACTCTAACCGACGGGCCTTGTATTAGACGCCATTTGCCTGATGGACTTTCAATCAGGTGAATGGCGCCTTCATTTTTAGATTTACACTGTCCTTTATTTCCCCAATAACTGCTTGCAAAAAGAAGCAGAATGCCCTGCCCCGGGCTCCTACCCTTCAGGCATTTTTTGAAGGTTGCAATCCCAATTGTCTGATGATGGCCGGCGACTTGCGTATTCGGCACACCAGATAGGAGGCCAACATAACTTTTAGAAGATCGCCCGGCAAAAAAATCAAATTTGTCTTCAGCGCTGTCAGAGGGGATATATTCATCACCAGAGCCTGTCCAAACATACCGAACACATATAACAACATTATGCCGAATAAGACATTCACAGCGATTATTTTCCAATATGCCACCGTTTTCATCCGTTCAATTGCATAGCCGATAAAAAATGGAACGATTGCATAACCACAAAGAAAGCCTGCAGTTGGGCCGACAAATACACCAAGCCCCCCCACACCTCCACTAAGCAGCGGCAGGCCGGCAGCCGTAATCAACAAAAAAACAAGTAAGCTGAGGGCTCCTTTTTTGGCTCCCAAAATACCTCCAGCCAGCATCACGCCCATGGATTGGAGGGTAATTGGTACAGGTGTAATTCCCAGTGTAATAGGAGGCATTAACCCCATGGCGCCCATAATGGCGGCAAATAGCGCAATCTGTGTCATATCGCGTGGTTTCATCGTTTCTCCCCATTTCCTCTTTTTACGACTATTGTAGAGAGAAGGAGGATTTATGTCAACCTAATAAAAATTTAGTTTACATAAATAAATAGATAAAAAAACTGTCTCTCCGTTCAGAGTGACAGCCTTTTTGCAGATTCCGTTTTTTGTCAGTAAGCGCCTTTTGAATAGGTTACTTCATAGCTATGGCTGTAAATCTCAAAGATAATGCCGAATGGGTCCTCCACATAGCACATACGGTAAGGCTTTTCACCCGGATAATATTCCTTGATCGGCATTCTTTGTTTTCCACCATGCTCGACGATCTTCTTCACTAAGCCTTCGACATCGGGGTCTTGGACAGCAAAGTGGAAAAGGCCGGTTTGTTTATAGGCAAAGTGGTTCTCCGGTTCCTCATTATTCGGGAACTCAAACATTTCTATGCCGATGCCATCTGATGTCACCATATGGGCGATCCGGAATGTTCCCCATCCTTTGCCGAACACTTCGATGCACATATCGCCTATGGCTGTATCGCTTTCTTCTTCTACATCAGATGGCTGCATCACTGTATACCACCCCAAAACGTCCTTGTAGAAGGCGACTGCTTTGTCTAAATCTGGAACCGATATTCCTATATGTGAAAATGCTCTTGGATATCTCATGCTGCAAACTTCCTTTCTGATTATTATTCATCTGCTATACTATAAGCTTAGGCATCGCCCATTTTTTTAACAAGTACTTACTTTTTTCATAGATAGTGTCGAAAAGGATACTATTGAACATAAGGAGGAACCGAAAATAGCTGGCATCCAAAAAGAATATACCTGTTCACTGGAACTGACGATGGACCTAATCGGCGGCAAATGGAAATTGATCATTCTATGGCATCTGCTTGATGGCAAAAAAAGATTCAGTGAACTGAGAAGGCTACTGCCCGGCATCACCCAAAAAATGCTGACAACACAACTGCGTGAATTAGAAGATAAAAAAATCGTCCACCGCCATGTGTACGCCCAGGTGCCCCCAAAAGTCGAATATTCATTGACTGCATATGGCAAGCAGCTACAGCCTGTTCTCACTCAATTATGTTCTTGGGCTAAACAATATGGATCCCAAGAAGGCATTACGATCAGCAAATGAAAAAAATGTTCCACGTTTCACGTGGAACATTTTTACTTTTTATCCAATTAAAGATACATTACTGTTTACGATCCCAATGGCGCTGTTTGCCGACGCCCTCAATAAAGGCGCGGGTGAAGTCACTCGTCTCACTGCCGGCATTTTGCATGAAAATCAAACCAGCTTCATTATACATGTGTTCCGCTGTGTCCGTCGTTTCGGGCGCTAGTGGCTGAATGCCTGCGGCTTTCACCAATTCAAGCCCTTCATTTATCGCCCCAACCGTTTTAAAGTGCTCATATGCTTCCGCAACAATGACGATGGCTTTTTTATTTTTCATCAATGAAGCGGCACTTTCTTTACCGCCTGCCACATATATAGCATCATAAACAACGGAATCAGCAGTCAGAAGGTTCTGGTCAACCGGCAACACTGGGCCTTCTGCGCTGACAATTTGGCCAAGGTTTTCGCTGATGATCTCATATTGAACGCCTTCTTTTTTCAATGCGTTAATCAAATCAGTGACCTCTTTATAATGAAAACCATTATGCGCCAAAATAGCCACTTTCAATGTTTTTGGACTGTACGTTGTATTCATCATACTTAGCGCAGGAGAGGTTTCTGTCACTTTATAGGCAGGAGTCGTTTTTGGCGGTTCGGCACCAATGGCAACAGCCACCTGTTTAGCCAACTCTGTATCGATGCGGCCGATCAATTCAACAACTTCCTGCTGCAATTCTTTGCTGGTCAGTTTTCCGACTTCAAAACTGAAAGCTTGCTTGATATGTTCCTTTTCTACCAGCGACATGCTATTCCAAAACAAAATTGCCTGGCTGTAGTGGTCGTCGAAGCTTGCGCTGCGCTGCTGAATTTTCCGGCCTTCCACTTTCTCTTGGTAATGGACATACGCACCTTCTTGCGGTGTTGCTGTATCAGGAGAATTGCCATTCAAGCCATTATTATGGTAGCTTGTCTTGCCTTGGTGGATATTCATTTGGCCGTAGCCGTCGCGTTGGTTATTATGGACAGGAGCGACTGATTTATTGATCGGCAGCTGATGGAAATTCGGTCCACCCAAACGGATCAGCTGTGTATCTGTATAAGAGAATAGACGTCCTTGCAGCAACGGATCGTTTGTAAAATCAATTCCCGGCACCACATGCCCTATATGGAACGCTGCTTGCTCTGTTTCTGCAAACACATTATCGACATTGCGGTTTAAGGTCATCTTGCCGATTTTTTTCACCGGGATTATTTCTTCCGGCCATATCTTCGTTGGATCCAGAATATCAAAATCGAACTTATTTTCATCTTCTTCTGGGAGGATTTGAACGCCGAATTCATACTGTGGGTAATCCCCTCGTTCGATGGATTCCCATAAATCACGGCGGTGGAAATCAGGGTCCTTACCAGCCAGTTTTTGTGCTTCATCCCACACAAGCGAATGCGTACCCAATAATGGTTTCCAGTGGAATTTTACGAAGTGCGCTTTGCCTTCAGCGTTGACAAATCTGAAAGTGTGGACGCCAAAGCCCTCCATCATACGATAGCTTCGGGGGATGGCACGGTCGGACATATGCCACATCAGCATATGGGCCGCTTCGGTATTACGGACCATAAAGTCCCAAAATGTGTCGTGCGCAGATGCAGCCTGCGGCATTTCATTATGGGGCTCCGGCTTGACCGAATGCACAAAATCAGGGAACTTAATGGCGTCTTGGATAAAAAATACCGGTATATTGTTTCCAACCAAGTCGAAATTCCCTTCGTCCGTATAGAACTTCGTAGCGAAACCGCGGACGTCACGGACAGTATCGGCGGAACCTTTGGAACCAGCCACAGTGGAGAAGCGTACAAATACCGGCGTTTGTTTGCCTGCTTCACTTAAAAAGTCGGCGCATGTATATTCCTTCATGCTTTCATACGCTTCAAAATAACCATGTGCTCCGTAACCACGGGCATGGACAATCCGTTCCGGGATCCGTTCATGGTCAAAATGGGTCATCTTTTCACGGAAATGGAAATCTTCCATCAAGGTTGGGCCGCGGTTACCTGCTTTTAACGAATGTTCGTCATCAGCAATGCGCAATCCTTGATTTGTCGTTAATTTTTGGCCGGTATCGTCCACTCTGTGCTGATCCAGCTGTTCATTCTTTTTATTTGCTCCTGCAGAAGAGTAATGCTGTTCCTTATCCATATCTTTAATCCTCCCATTCGGTTTCAATATGGTTTCATATACCACCTTGATTTTGGAATTAAACAAAAAAATCGCCCATGTATGTTCTGGACGATTTTTTTATTTTGCGATATGGGAATCACTCTCTTGGAGAACGGTACCATTATTGATGAATTCCTGGATTTCATGCACACGTTCGGCCAATTTCTGATATGCACGCTCCGTTTCCGGTGAAATGACATGGCTGACACTTTTGGAATATGGCGCTTTTTCTTCTTCCGGCTTTACGGGTGTTTTTTTCGTTACTTTCGATTCTTCGGTCGTTTTGGTCTGAGATGGTGTCTGCTGTTCTTCTGCCGTATCACTTACAGATTTGCCTGCATGCTGCAGATTCGCTTTATGCAAAGCGGCTTGATGCTTTTCAAGCATGTCTGATCCGACTAGGATACTGATCATGATCCAAGTGAAAGCAAGGCAACCATATATTAAGAGGCGGCTTTTTTCAGCTCTGTTTCTCTTGATAATCATGCGGCCAGCCAATAAGAAGAGAATGCCGCCAACGAATAAGCTGGCTCCCTGTACATATAGCATCTGTCCACTTCCTATCCTTCTATTCCTTTCGATTATACCATGATTATCCATCTTTATAACGGCACTAAATCCGCTTCATGCTCAACGCAGTCCGTAATTTTTTCATTTGCTCCAGCTGTTTACCCTGGCTTTCCACAATCTGCTCTGCTATTTTTTTCAGTTCCGGGTCTTTGGTATAAGCAAGGATATTAGCGGCCATCGCAACAGCCCCTTCATGATGCGGAATCATTTCATTCAGGAAATCTCTATCGACATTTTCCGTTGCCGGCGCTTCTTCCATTGCGCGGACCATTTTGCGGAAAATATCTTCGTATTTTTTCAGGTAAGCTGCTTCTGCTTTTTTATCGATGGTCGGGTTCATCATGAGCCTGTTGCGTAGCTGCTTCATTTTAGCGATGCCCTTAACTTGATCGTTGAGGATACGATCAGCAATTCGCTTTACTTTTTCGTTTTTGCCGTATTTTAAAATATTCTCGGACATCGATACCGCTGCTTCATGATGAGGAATCATTTCATTCAGAAAATCAATCGAGGGATCCCCCGTCGTAGCCGCCCGGTTCATTTCCACCCTCATGAGGTTCAATATTTTAAGATAATTTTCTCTATATTCTGTTGTCGTTTCCTTTTGGGAACTAGCGGCAAAGGTTTGCAAGGCGCCGGCGCAAACCAACATAATGAGGCAGATGCCTAGAAACTTTATGGTTTTCAACATAGTGGCTTTTCTCCTCGCATATGAATTAGGATCGCCTTATTATTTGAAAGCCAAGCCTGCTTTATGCTCGGTTCGCCCTATTTTAATGCTTTATGGACCTTTAACTGCTTGCCTTTAATTTTCTTGTTTTTCATTGCTTGCAACACTAGCGGCCCTTTGCCATTCATGATTTCCACGTATGAACAGATATCCTGGATGGTGATAATGCCAATATCATCCGCATTTACTCCGGGAATAGAGCAAATGGTGCCGACAAAGTCGACTGCCCTGATTTTTTTCTTTTTACCGCCGTTGAAATAGAGTTTCATGATGTGCTGATTCATGCTTTCACTTTTATCTTTTTTTAATGTTGGTTTTCTGCCCATTTTTTCAGTGAACGCCGCTTTGCTTTTTTGGACATTCTCCCGGTCCGGCCGTTCCATGGCAGGTATACTTCTTCCCAGAAATGCTTCAATAGCATCGAGCTTTTCCCGGTCGCGCCCCGAAACGAGTGTAATCGCCTTGCCGGCTTTGCCCGCCCTTCCCGTCCTGCCTGTACGGTGGACATAGCTTTCTTTCTCTAAAGGCATATCATAATTGACGACCAACGATATGCTTTCGATATCGATCCCGCGTGCTGCCACATCGGTTGCGACTAAATAGCGGAAAGCCCCTTTTCGGAATCGCTCCATCACATCGAACCGTTCTTCCTGCCGCATGCCTCCATGTATTTTTTCACACGTAAAATGGAGCCGTTTCAATTGGCTATGCAGGTCATCGACTCTTTCCTGCGTTCGGCAAAATACCATGCAGCTATCTGGATTTTCCACTGTCACCAGATCAAGGAATACAGATAGCCTGTCGCTATCTGCAATCATAACTATAGCTTCCTTGATGCTGCCGCCAGAATGAGCATCATCTTTTATCTCTATCAAGCTTGGATGGTCCATATGAACCCGTGCCAACTGATCAATGTCATCTGGGATGGTAGCGGAAAATAAGAAGGTGGCCTTGTTTTTCGGCAGGCGCTCCATGATGGCTTCCACTTGCTCAATAAAACCCATATTCAGCATTTCATCACTTTCATCAAGCACAAGATAATCGATATGATCAAGAACTAATGTCCCTTTTTTGATATGGTCCAGCGTTCTGCCTGGCGTTCCCACGATCATATGGACCTTCTGGCTAAGCTGGATTTTCTGCTTTTCAAATGATTGTTTGCCGAAAAGTGCCACCGCTTTTATCCGCTTGTATCGGCCAATGTTAGTAATATCGTTTTGGATTTGTGCCGCCAATTCACGGGTAGGAGTCAAAATCAGTACCTGGGGTTTGTTCTCTTCCCAAGCGACAGATTCACATAAAGGAATCGCAAAAGCTGCCGTTTTGCCACTGCCCGTCTTTGATTTCACGATGAGATCTTTTTTTTCTAAAGCCAACGGAATGACCCGGGCCTGCACATCCGTCGGTTGTTGGTAACCTAGTTCTTCGATTGCACGTTGTATTTCCTCATGCAGGGGGAATTCTTTAAATGTATGTTTTGCCATGTATTTCTCTACCCTTCCATACGGCCAGGCGTGTTTTTTCTCATTGCCCGCCTCTTGCTTACCGTTCTGTTTATTTCCATTATACGCATTGGAATGTTAAATCCAAACTTGCATTATACCCGCGTTTCAATATATTATATTAGGAAAACTTGCTCTAATGCGAAAAATTAAGCATAATAAGGGTAATGTGGTCTATCTACCGAGGACCGCACTAAAGAAAGGAGAGGTGAAAGATGTCAGACGAACCCAGCCAGGAACCCAGAGAACAAGAAGCCATTCAGCAATGTTTGGCCGATCAAACGCAGAATCAAGCACCATGGTACAGCCGCAACAAATACTCTACGGCACCAAAAAGTCAGCTGACAAAAAGAAAAATAACCAGCGAAAACAAACAGCGTTTACTTTCTTAATTTTTCATCCGATTAAGCATCCTCCAGAAAGCCGTGTTTGATTCTGTCTCTTTATAGGGTAAAAACTTAAACAGAAAAAGGACTGTACATCCCTGGCGTACAGACAATGATCGTTTTTCCTGCACAGATAACGCACGTATTGATACATACGAAACATGCAGTCGGCTTGAGCAAATAAGCGCAAGAAAAGTGAAATACCGGCAAGGCCAATCCTGTTACCATCCTGCCCTTTTTGCCCATGTAAAAGCGTTCTTGCCTTATTCATAGTTCCTAACTTCATCGATCGCCGATTCTGTTCCCCACAAAAACGATATACAACATAGCAAAACAAATGAAAGAAATCCGCCTATACTAATCTGATTATTTTAAACAGATAATCTCTTTCGTATATTATATTTTACTTTAGTAACATAATATTCTCACTAGCGTTAAAAATTGCATTTTTATAAGAACAAGGAGGTTCACAATATGAGGACTGGCAAAAAATCCATTATTCTCGTAACATTAATGGCTTTAGTGTTAACGATGTTTATCCCTTTTTCGGCAAGCGTGAAGTCTAAAGCAGCAAGCAGTAATGAAAAAACATATGAAATCGCAACAGATACTACGTTTGCCCCATTCGAATTCCAGGATACAAACGGTGAATTTGTCGGAATCGACATAGATTTACTGAAAGCTATAGCGAAAGATCAAGGATTTAAAGTAAAGATCAAACAACTAGGCTTCAATGCGGCTGTCCAGGCGCTTGAATCCAAGCAAGTTGATGGTGTCATCGCTGGGATGAGCATCACGGATGAGCGAAAGAAAAAATTCGACTTCTCCACCCCTTATTTTGAATCCGGTGTCGTAATGGCCAGCAAAGAAGGCAATGATGACATCAAATCATACAAAGACCTGAAAGGGAAGACTGTAGCGGTCAAAACAGGGACAGAAGGAGCGTCCTTCGCTAACAGCATTAAAGATCAATACGGATTTAAAGTCACTACATTCGATGATTCATCCAGCATGTACGACGATGTGAAGACCGGCAATTCCGCAGCGGCTTTCGATGATTATCCAGTATTGGCTTATGGTGTGGCCCAAGGTAACGGCCTTCAGCTTGTAACGGATAAAGAGAAAGGCGGTTCATATGGCTTCGCCGTTTCAAAAGGCCAAAATAAGGAATTGCTCGACAAATTCAATGCCGGCTTGGCGAATCTAAAGGAATCCGGAGAATACGATAAAATCGTCGATAGCTACCTTTCCACCAAAAAATCTGAAGAAGATAAAGGATTTATCGGACTGATTAAATCGAGTTATCCAAGCTTAATCAAGGGATTGGGCATGACCTTGCTGTTAACGGTTGTTTCACTTGTCATCGCCTCCATTTTAGGTATTATTTTCGGCCTATTAAGAGTGGCAAGAAAGAAATGGCTGCGCGCAATCGGAACGGTTTATGTAGATATATTCCGCGGAACTCCGTTGATCGTCCAAGCATTCTTCATCTATTTCGGTATTCCAGCCGCTCTTGATTTCCGGATGAGCGCCCTTGCCGCCGGACTGATTACGTTAAGCTTGAACGCCGGTGCATACATGGCTGAAATCGTCCGCGGCGGAATCGAATCGGTCGATAAAGGGCAAATGGAAGCTGCCCGCAGCCTTGGATTGCCATACGGGAAAGCCATGCGCAAAGTTGTATTGCCACAGGCGATCCGTTTAATGATCCCATCTTTCATCAATCAGTTCATCATTACGTTGAAAGATACATCCATCCTATCGATTATCGGCATCAACGAATTGACTCAAAGCGGGAAAATCATTATTGCGAGAAACTTAGAATCATTCAAAATGTGGCTGATTGTCGGCGTGATGTATTTCGTGATCATCATGATTCTGACGCAAGTATCGAAACGTATGGAAAGGAAGATTAAGCATGGTTAAACTCAAGGTTAGTTCACTAAAGAAATCATATGGTCACTTGGAAGTTCTGAAAGGCATCGACCTTGAAGTCAAAGAAGGCGAAGTTGTCTGCTTAATCGGTCCATCCGGTTCAGGAAAAAGTACCTTGCTGCGCTGCATGAACCTATTAGAGGAAGTCAATGGCGGAGAGGTAATCGTGGATGACCATGTACTGACAGACCGAAAAATCAATATCAATAAAGTACGCGAGAACATCGGCATGGTGTTCCAGCATTTCAATCTGTTTCCGCACCTGACCGTGTTAGAGAATATCACACTGTCACCGGTAGAGCTTGGCAAAAAATCGAAGGAAGAAGCCAAAAAGGATGCACTGCGCCTGTTGGCTTCAGTCGGGCTCGAGGACAAAGCCAACGCCAAACCAGCACAATTATCGGGCGGCCAGAAACAACGTGTGGCAATCGCCCGCGCCTTGGCTATGAATCCGGATGTCATGCTGTTCGATGAACCTACAAGCGCCCTCGACCCGGAAATGGTCGGGGAGGTCCTAAGCGTCATTAAGCAGCTGGCCACACAAGGAATGACCATGGTCATCGTTACTCACGAGATGGGCTTCGCCCGTGAAGTGGCCGATCAAGTCATATTCATGGACGGGGGATTCGTTGTCGAAAAAGGCTCGCCGAAAGAAGTCTTTGAGAATCCTCAGCACCCGCGGACCCAGGATTTCCTTAACAAAGTGTTGTAAAATGAAAATCAAAAACCGGATGGCCTTCCATCCGGTTTTTCTTATGCCTGCGCCTTTCCGTATATGACTCTGTATCCGTCCTCTGTTTGCTCCATCGCAAACCCTCTAAACCCTTCCTCCAGATATTGTTGCTGAGTTGCGAAATCAGACATCGGCGCCGATCGGATGCTAGTCCATGTTTTCTCAGTAGGCTCTGTTATTCCTTTGATGAATATATAACGCCAGTAGCCGCCATATTTCTTTTTTAAAGCGGCAATTTCCATCCCTTGAAAAAATTTGTCTTTCAGGCTCGGAATATTATTCGGCGCCACTGTACTGCATACATACGTAAATCGATGTTCTCGTTTCGCCAGCTCTTCCATAATTAAAACAGCCAATTTTTGCTGCAGCCTATTGCCTCGGTAAGCGGGATGGACCATCGTGATATCCTGGTAAATGACCTTGTCCAGTTCCTCCTTCGGCAATCCTGCATCCAGCCCAAGATGGCCTTCTTTCTTATATGGAACCATCAGGGCCCTCAAACCCACTAATTGATTTTCTGCGTACACGCCAAGCAACAGGCCGTTTCCTTCCAATACATAACGGTACTCTTCCATCGGCAGAGGCTGTAAGGTTTCTTTTCCCCGGCCGTTTGCCCGGACAACTTCTTCTTGCAGCCTCGCTATTTTCGGCAGCTCTTCCATGGTTAATTGGCCGATTGTGTATGGAATACCTCCCGCCAGCTCTCCTTGTCCGATGATTTGATCCATGGCCCCCACTCCTCTCTCTATCTCTACCATACCCTATTCTTCTATAATTTCGTAGGGAGCACTTAAGACAAAAGAATGTATAAAAGCCGCCCCCTTTTCTCAAATAGAGATTTAGGAGACAGCTCTTTTTACGAAAGTGATTTAAGCTAAAACATGTTTGATCCGTTCAATGGCCCAATCCAATTCATCCTTTGTAATAGTTAGCGGCGGCGCAAATCGGATGACCATATCATGTGTTTCTTTGCATAGTAAGCCTTGTTCTTTCAGTTTTTCGCAGTACGGGCGGGCAGGTTCAGTCAATTCCATTCCAATGAATAACCCTTTTCCCCGCACTTCTTTGATGATTGGATGATTGATTTCTTGCAAACAATCCATGAAATATCCGCCCATTTCTAAAGAACGGTCGGCAAGCTTTTCTTCTTCGAGAACATCCAATGAAGCGATGGACACAGCACAGGCAAGCGGATTCCCGCCAAATGTGGAACCGTGTGACCCTGGATTGAAGACACCCAGAATATCGCTGTTAGCAGCCACGCAGGAAATCGGGAAAACGCCGCCTCCAAGCGCTTTGCCTAAGATATACATATCAGGGGTAATTCCCTCCCAGTCGCAGGCGAATGTTTTACCGGAACGGCCTAGGCCAGACTGAATTTCGTCAGCAATGAACAAAACGTTATTCTCCTTGCACAGCTTGTAGGCAGCCTTCAAGAACCCAGCCGGCGGAATAATGATCCCCGCTTCTCCTTGGATCGGTTCAATCAGAAAGGAAGCGGTATTAGGAGTAATAGCAGCTTTTAAAGCATCTAAATCTCCATACGGAATTAATTGAATGCCTGGAAGCATCGGTCCGAATCCTTCCCGGTATTCTTCATCGGCAGAAAGCGAAACCGCAGTCATGGTACGTCCATGGAAATTCCCTTCGCAAGCGATGACCTCAGCTTGGTTGGCAGGAATGCCTTTTACTTGGTATCCCCATCTTCTTGCCGCTTTGAAGGCTGTTTCGACTGCTTCTGCCCCTGTATTCATCGGAACTGTCATGTTTTTGTGAGTAAGTTCAGCAATTTTGGCATACCATTCACCCAGCTGGTCATTGTGGAAGGCTCGCGATGTCAGTGTGACGCGGTCGGCCTGGTCCTTCAGGGCCTGGATGATTTTTGGGTGGCGGTGGCCTTGGTTGACGGCCGAGTAAGCACTGAGCATGTCCATATATTTATTGCCTTCCGGATCTTGCACCCATACACCCTCGGCTTTGGAAATAACAATTGGCAGTGGATGATAGTTATGTGCACCGAATTGTTCCGTTTGCTTGATGATCTTTTCAGAAACTGTATTCATCTATTTTCCCCCTCAATATCTGGCTTTTTAGCTGCACAAATGCATGATGCCTTGAAGCCATCTTCCTTTTTCATTCATTTATCTATTTCCTAACTCACTTGTAGGTCTTTCTGTACCGTGCTTCTTTATGACTGATTCTTTGTCGCCTTTCTAATATGCAATTGTTATGCCAACAGAAAAGCTTTGAAATGTTAAGCCCAACCACCGACAGCTGCAAACAATTTTTGCACTTTATGCCAAATCATTTTTCACCTGCCATAAAAATTTGCACCAAACAAATTCGTCCTCTACAATTAATGGAAGAATCTATCAAAAGGGGATGAGTCTGGATGGATTTATACCAAATGTTGCGATTAAAAGGATTCGAGCCCGTCCTGCGCACCATTGCAGATGTAGTAGATATGGGGGTCCACATCATCAACAGAGAAGGATTGACTGTCATCTATAATCGGAAAATGGCGGAGATAGAAGGAATGGCTTATGAAGATGTCATCGGCAAAGCGATCCATGATATATTCATATTTCAAGAGGAATCCGTCAGCACATTGATGGAGGCACTGAATAAAGGGACTGTATCGCAAAATTCCAAGCAAACGTATTTCAACCAGCTCGGCCAGGAAATCACGACAATCAATGATACCTATCCGCTGTACGATGAAGATCAAAAGATTATTGGCGCTATTGAAATCGCCAAGGATATCACTAACCTCGAACGCATTATCAAAAATAATATCCTCAATAAAGGAGGCACCCGCTATACGTTTGATAGCATCATCGGCGCTAGTGACATATTTGCCGAAGTGATTGAAGCTAGCAAACGAGTGACAAGAACTTCATCATCCATCCTGATCGTCGGCGAAACAGGCACAGGCAAAGAGCTGTTTGCCCAAAGCATCCATAACGGCAGCAGCCGTTCATCTAAACCATTCATCAGCCAAAACTGCGCTTCCTTGCCAGACAGTTTAATCGAAAGTATCCTATTCGGGACAAAAAAAGGGGCATTCACCGGTTCGATTGAAAGGCCGGGCCTCTTCGAACAAGCGGAAGGCGGCACTCTGCTGCTGGATGAAATCAACTCCCTTGCCCCTCCCCTGCAGGCCAAGCTCTTGCGGACACTCCAAGAAAAAACCATTCGCCGCGTGGGAGATACGAAGGATAAGAAAATGGATGTCCGGGTGATTGCAACAATTAATGAAGATCCGATTGAAGCCATCGCTAACCATCACCTCCGCAAGGATTTGTATTATCGTCTAAGCGTTGTCTCTCTCTTCATCCCGCCCTTGCGTGACCGGAAAGAAGATATTCCCCTCCTCGCCGAGTCATTCATCACGAAATTTAATTTATTATTTGATATGGCGGTCAAAAAAGTGACGCCGGAAGTCCAGGAAATGTTCATGAAGTACGATTGGCCGGGAAATGTCCGTGAGCTGGAGCATATTATTGAAGGCGCAATGAATCTATTGGAAACCGGGGAAAACGAAATCAGGCCCGCCCATTTGCCGATGCTATTCAAGCATAAGACGCAGACGAAGGAACAAGCTGCGGAAAAAGAGCCTAATGGCGGAGAAAATGGTCCGGATGCCTTTCTTTCATTGGAAGATTATATGAATAAAACCGAGAGACTTTATTTAAAGAAAATATTAGACTTGCATAACGGCAATGTATCACAAAGCGCAAAGGCCTTGGATATCAGCCGGCAAAGCTTGCAATACCGCTTAAAGAAATTCCGGATTAAATAGCGTTAAGCCGATTATTTCCAGTAGAAATATGGACGACGTATAATAGAGGCAGATGGTGTATTCTCGTCTCTCTATTCTTAAAAAATGAAAAGGAGCTGTTAAGGGATGATTGTTGTTACAAACCGAATTAAAGTAAAAACAGGCATGGCTGAAAAAATGGCAGGGCGCTTCACCCAGCCCGGACCACTGCAAAGCATGAAAGGCTTCGTAAAAGTGGAAGTCCTGATCACTAAAAATCTGACTGACTATGACGAATTGAATGTGAATATGTATTGGGAAGATATGGACAGCTTCTCTGTCTGGAGAAACAGCGATGCCTTCAAACAAGCGCATAAACGCCCAGAACCAGATTCCGATGCCGCCAAAAAAGAGTCGCCGATCATCGGCAGCGAATTGCTTATGTACGATGTTGCTTCTGTGCTTGAATCAGCCCCGGCTCAATCTTAATGAATAAATAAAAGGCAGCGGAGTCTTCGCTGCCTTAAAAAATTGCTCATTGCTCTCATCCAAGAAGCCGTAACGGTATCATTCGGTCTTTTTCCCGCGCTCCTTCAAACGCTCTGGTACTTCTTCTTTTGAGACCTCGCCTTCCATATCGAGATAGTAATGGCGAATCGGCTTCAACTCATCATCCAATTCATAAACGAGCGGTGTACCGGTGGGTATGTTCAAACTCGCTATGCCATCTCCCGGGATTTCATCCAGATAACGCACAAGGGCTCTTAATGTATTGCCATGAGCCGCAATAATGACTTTTTTGTTCTCACGCAATTGGGGAGCAATGACTTCATTCCACTCTTCGAGCACCCGTTTTGATGTATCTTCCAGGTTTTCCGTCAAGGGAAGCTGGTCCTCCCTCAATTCCTTGTACTTGATTTCATGTCCTGGATAGCGTGAATCATCCTTCGTTAATTCAGGAGGTCTTACGTTGACATATCTTCGCCATTTATGTACTTGTTCTTCGCCATATTTTTTAGCCGTTTCTTTTTTATCGAGTCCCTGCAAAGCGCCATAATGCCGTTCATTGAGCTTCCATGATTTATAAACCGGCAGCCACATAAGATCCATTTCATCGAGGATAATCCATAATGTCCGGATTGCCCGCTTCAAGACAGAGGTATAAGCTACATCGAATGTGAATCCATTATGGGACAGAATCGCGCCGGCCCGTTTCGCTTCCATCAAGCCTGTTTCCGATAGATCCACATCGGTCCAGCCGGTAAACTTGTTCTCTTGGTTCCAGACACTTTGCCCATGCCGGATCAACACTATTTTTTTCATCGTTGCATCCTCCTTCTTGAGATCGTTCCATTCTCTACCTATCCGTTTTTCGCTGCATATAGCATCACTATTATGAAATTCCACATCCTTGCCTGCATTAAACCTATGAATCATATCCATTCAGATAAATATCTATTATAGCGGGCAACTGCATCGGCTCTTCCCCTGGACATAGAAGTTTCCATTCCATATAGTTACAGGTAAGAGAATCGAATCTTACAGAAAAGGCGGAACGGTTAGTGAAATCATTCTGGTGTTTTACTTATGCGCAGGCTCTGTCCTGTATTTTTCCTGTCATTATTTTTGCTGCTCTTGCTCTTTCTAAATATGTGCATCTTCCCTATCTCCACCGTTATGACCTGATTTTGGTCGTTTGTCTGATTGCCCAAGCAATGATGCTCATCCTGAAGCTTGAGACATTCGATGAATTAAAGGTTATTTGCCTGTTCCATATCATTGGTTTAGCGCTTGAATTATATAAAGTCCATATGGGTTCATGGTCTTATCCAGAAGAAGGCTACAGTAAATTTTTCGGTGTTCCTCTTTACAGCGGGTTTATGTATGCCTCAGTTGCCAGTTATATATGCCAAGCCTGGAGACGGCTTCACCTGCGAATAGTAGGCTGGCCAAAAGCCTTTTGGGCTGTATCCATCTCGGTCCTTATTTATGCAAATTTCTTCGTGCATCACTTTTTATTCGACGGCAGATGGTTGCTGACTGCTATGTTGTTCGTTATTTTTTATCGGACGAAAGTCTTTTACGAACTCAATGATAAGACCTATAAGATGCCTCTAACCCTTTCATTCCTGTTGATTGGCTTTTTCATCTGGATTGCCGAGAACATTACGACCTTTCTCGGCGCATGGCAGTACCCTGACCAGGAAAAAGCATGGACCATCGTCCATATCGGAAAAATCAGTTCCTGGTTCTTGCTCGTCGTCATCTCCATCATCATTGTCGCCCAGTTGAAAAAAGTGAAAAACGATAGCCCACGCCCCTCCATATCTCTATCCGATTAAGGCAGACAAAATAAGCAGACAACCCGGTTGTCTGCTTATTCCTTGTGCCATCCACCATGCCCTATGATCAGAATGGACAGCCATTATTCAGTTGGAGCCAGGAATGTAGCCGGCATAATGACAGCAATCACTTCACCTGTTGCGCACAGTGTATCGCCGGCATAAACCTCTGTTTCCACTTTCCACTTCTTAGGATGGATTTCAGTGACCGTCCCGACTGCCCGCAATGGTATTCCTTGCGGTGTCGGCTTCAGGAAGTTTACCTGCAGTGATCCGGTTACAAACCGCGGCGGTTCAGCCCCCTCCCCAGGCTCATGGCCATTTTTTCTGTGAAGGGCAAGCGAGGCAGAACCTGTCCCATGGCAGTCGATCAATGAGGCAATCACGCCTCCATAGACAAAGCCCGGAAGCGCCTTATGTATAGCTAGCGGTTCGTAGATTGTTTCTGTTTTCTCTCCATTCCAACCTGTCCGGAAATGGTGGCCCTCTTCATTCAATCTTCCGCATCCATAACACCAGGCAAAATCGTCCGGATATTCATCCTGAATGGCATGCACCAGCCTATTTTCCATCGAAATTCCCCCTTTTTCCTTTCATTATAACATGCATAAAAGGAAGATGTTGGAATAAAAATAGTGAATCTGCTAGGCATGGGGGATGCACCATTTTTATCTCCATGGGATACATTTTTTTCGTATTAAAAGGACACTGACCGCCCTAAGTGCAGAAAAGCAGGCATGCAAAAAAAGCCAGGCAAAGGCCTGGCTGATTCAATCATCTACAATTAGATTTTCTTAACGAATTCTGATTTTAATTTCATGGCGCCGAAACCATCGATTTTACAATCAATATCATGGTCACCATCAACAAGGCGGATGCTTTTTACTTTAGTGCCTTGTTTAAGGACGGAAGAACTTCCTTTTACTTTAAGGTCTTTAATGACGGTAACAGCATCTCCATCGTTCAGGATATTGCCATTCGCATCTTTCACGACTTTTTGTTCTTCATTTTGCTCATTTTCCGCTTCAGGCGACCATTCATGGGCACATTCCGGGCAAACAAGCAGCACTCCATCTTCATACGTGTATTCTGAATTACATTTAGGGCAATTAGGCAAAGCTGACATAGTTCGATACCTCTATTCATTAATGTTCATTTTTATAATTGTTTTATCCCAATTGATCGCTTCGTATGAATAGTAAAGATATCCTTAGGTATCCCTTATAGGCTTGTATGATAACACAGTCTTACGGGATTGACAAACACGCTAAGCAGGACTGTTTTTGTTGCAAAATTTAAGGCATTTTTCTATCTGTCATGGATAAAAAGCGGTATTTTGATTTTTGGATTGCATTTTTAGCACCGAGAAAGCTTTGACTTCTACTGAAAATTGTTGTAAATTACATATGTACCGAACAATGTTAAGAGTTTAAATAAAAAACGTTCGTATTTAGAGGTGAATATTCATGAGAAAAGTATTTGATTACGAAGATATTCAATTAATTCCGGCTAAGTGTATTGTGAATAGCCGTTCTGAATGTGATACAAGCGTTACATTGGGGAACCATACATTTAGATTGCCCGTTGTCCCTGCCAATATGCAAACCATTATAGATGAGCAGATTGCTATTTATTTAGCTGAAAACGGTTATTTCTATATCATGCACCGTTTCGAACCGGAAAAACGCGCCTCTTTTATCCGCAATATGCATGAACGCGGATTGATTGCTTCCATTAGCGTTGGAGTCAAAGAAGAAGAATATGATTTTGTACAGCAATTGGCAGCTGAAAATTTGTTGCCTGAATATATGACAATCGATATTGCCCACGGGCATTCAAACGCTGTGATCAAGATGATTCAGCATATCAAGCATTACTTGCCGGAAACCTTCGTCATTGCAGGGAATGTAGGAACGCCAGAAGCAGTGAGAGAATTGGAGAATGCCGGCGCTGACGCCACGAAAGTAGGCATTGGGCCAGGTAAAGTGTGCATCACTAAGATTAAAACGGGCTTCGGCACAGGCGGCTGGCAATTGGCAGCACTACGTCTATGCGCGAAGGCAGCAAGCAAACCGATCATCGCTGATGGCGGCATTCGCACCCATGGAGATATCGCCAAGTCCGTCCGTTTTGGCGCTTCCATGGTCATGATCGGCTCTTTATTTGCCGGCCATGAAGAATCTCCGGGAGAAACCATCGAAAGAGACGGCAAACTGTATAAGGAATACTTTGGATCTGCATCCGAATTCCAAAAAGGCGAGAAGAAGAACGTAGAAGGAAAAAAAATGTACGTCGAACATAAAGGCCCTCTAGAAGACACATTGAGGGAAATGGAGCAGGATCTGCAATCTTCCATCTCCTATGCAGGAGGCAACAAACTAGAAGCAATCCGTACCGTTGATTATGTCGTCGTGAAGAACTCCATTTTTAATGGAGATAAAGTATTTTAATCCATCATTCGAAAGGTGAGCAGGAATTCTTCTTGCTTGCCTTTTTTTCTGTAAAGGGCAACTCCTAAATGGTTTGGTTGCGTATTAATAGTATTTAATAATAATGTTAATACGAATACATAGAAGCTTATTTGGCTAGATTGCACAGTTCACAAAGAATAGAATAAATTTTTGTGCAAATCGCATATTTTGCTATTTTCCAATACCTATTACTATTTAAATATAGTAATTTAACAATCGATTCTTATTCTTGGAGGTATGGCAACATGGCTGAATTGCGTTTGAATCATGTCTATAAAATCTACGATAACAAAGTAACCGCTGTGAAAGATTTTAACTTGCATATCAAAGATAAGGAATTCATTGTATTCGTCGGGCCTTCCGGATGCGGGAAATCCACTACTTTACGGATGGTTGCAGGACTCGAAGAAATTTCAAAAGGCGATTTTTACATAGACGGAAAACGGGTAAATGACACCCCTCCGAAGGATCGGGATATCGCTATGGTATTCCAGAACTATGCGTTATACCCTCATATGTCTGTATATGATAATATGGCATTCGGATTGAAGCTCCGAAAAATGCCAAAAGATGAAATCGATCGCCGGGTGAATGAAGCGGCCAGAATTCTTGGCCTGGAAACGTATCTGAACCGTAAGCCAAAGGCACTTTCCGGCGGACAGCGTCAACGTGTAGCATTGGGGCGTGCCATCGTCCGCGACGCTAAAGTATTCCTCATGGACGAACCGCTGTCAAATTTGGATGCGAAACTGCGTGTAACCATGCGCTCAGAAATCGCCAAGCTGCACAAACGGTTAAATACGACAACGATTTATGTAACGCATGACCAGACAGAAGCCATGACAATGGCAACCCGCCTTGTTGTCATGAAGGATGGAGTCATTCAGCAAATCGGATCACCGAAAGAAGTATATGAGAACCCGGCAAACGTATTTGTCGGCGGCTTCATCGGCTCGCCTTCCATGAACTTCCTGAACGGGACTTTGAAGGATGGTTATTTTCAATTAGATACAACAAAATTGTCTATTCCTGAAGAAAAGATGGAGATACTTCGCGATCAAGGCTATCTGAACAAACAGCTGATCCTCGGCATCCGTCCGGAGGATTTCCATGATGAACCGCATTTCATCCAAGCTTCCAAAGACACATCGATATCCGCGCATATCGATGTATGTGAACTAATGGGCGCCGAATTTATGCTGTATTCTTCAATTGACGGCCAAAATTTTGTGGCGCGCGTTGACGCACAAACAGCGGTAACAGCCGGACAGGTGCTTGAAATCGCTCTAGATATGAATAAAGCGCACTTCTTTGACCAAGAGACAGAAGTACGCATCTGTTAAGTCCGCCCACCCCCTTGGCACAGCCTGCCGAGGGGGTTTTCCTGCAAGGCGACTAGCTGTTACTTCACTTCCAGCTTAAATGCATAATAAGCATCGCCAAGAGAGGTATTTTCACGATTCTGATCCATCCACCAAACACTGTACGCATATTCATAACTTCCTTTTTGGCCTGGAGCTTGAAAGGTATTGTTTTTATCTATCTTTATTTCTGTCTCTTTGCTTTCATCCATGACTTCTGCTAAATAAACTTCATTGGGCTTCGGTTCATAATCCATCAAAATGGATATTGTTTCATTTGGTTTAACGACCAGTGCCCTTTCACCTCTTAGTAGCTGTTTGGGCCCTGCAGTATCAACACAGACCCCTTTCCCCGGACTTGACCAGCAATAGGAACCTAGCTTTGAATTCAGTTGACCGGTGCCTGCAGTTATATGGACATCCGGCGGTTTTGCACCGGGCAGTGCATTTTCTTCGTTTTTAGAACAACCAACAGCAAAAATAACGGCCAGTATCAAACCGAACAGATGTATTCCTTTCATCCATTCCCCCTCCTTTCACCACATAGACGTTCCCGCTTTATAATAGGTTACGCAAAAAAAGGCCGGCCATAGAAAAACGCCTCCCATGTCATTTGGGAGGCGTTTTATCATTAAGCAACTGGAGTCGGAGTTAAAAGTGGCACTTCAACTGTATCTGAAACTGTATACTCTTTATCTTTATAACTAAAAGTGACTGTATTATTTCTCTTTGTTTGTTTTTCCACCTTCAAAGTATCTTTTGTTACCGTTACTTGTAAACGGTCTCCATGCCAAAAGATCGGGAAGGTCAGTTTGGTCCAGTTTTTTGGAAGGGATGGGGCAATGCGAAGCTTGCCATTCAGCATGCGGACGCCACCGAAGCCCTTGACAACACATTGCCAAATTCCGCCCAATGAAGCTGCATGAATGCCTTCGTCGCTCGTCTTCATATTCGGGCCTAAGTCGATGGCACACGCTTTATGGAATAATTCATACGCTAAATCCATATCTCCCATATCTGACGCCAATACACTGTGCGTGGACAAGCTCAGTGAAGAATCATGCAGCGTTTTCGGCTCATAATATTCCCAGTTTGCCTTCTTTACATCCCGGCTGAACAAGCCTTCAAGTAAATAAAACAGTACCATGATATCCGCTTGCTTCGATACTTGGATATTATTTACCTGTGTTAAGTTATAGTCTTTGAATATCGATCCGATATTTACCTGGTTTTTGTACTTAGTCAGATCAATGATTTGTTTGGATAGATATGTATCATCTTGAGCGATGACGAGATCTTCTTCGCGCGGCTGCGGCAAATAGATTTGATCCAATTTGCTTTCCCACTTGAGATACACTTCATCAAGACCAAGCTTTTCATTCAGGCGGCTGAAGATTTCCGGCTTTTTCTCTTTCAGTATGCGGTAATACTCCATCGCTTTTTGGATATTCCAATAGGCCATATAATTGGTGAACGCGTTGTTATTGACGTGTTCCTTATATTCATCCGGACCGATGACATCATTAATATGATATTCTTGCTTTTCCTCGTTCCATTCCAGCCTGGATTGCCAAAATTTCGCCGTATCTAATAGGATTTCATAGCCATATTTCTCCATAAAATCTTCATCACCAGTGACTTGATAATATTGCCATGTCGCGAATGCAATATCGGAAGTCACATGCTGCTCCAGAAAACCGGACCAAATTTTTGTCGCTTCACCAGTGATAATATCAGCAGCTCCCCATATCGGCGTTACCTCTCCATCTTCCATCCATGCAGATTCCCACGGGAACATGGCTCCTGCATATCCATTTTCTTTCGCTTTTTTATGGGCGCCAGGAAGCGTCAAGTAGCGGTATTCCAACAGACTGCGCGCTACTTTCGGATAGCTATAAATGAAGTAAGGCAGCACGAATAATTCCGTATCCCAGAAGGTGTGGCCCTTATATCCTTCACCTGATAATCCTTTCGCCCCAACATTCATCCGATTGTCGTGCCAAGGTGTGAAAACAGTCATATGATATTGGGCAAAGCGGATCGCCAGCTGGTCAAGACTATTTGTACTTTCGATGGTGATTGGGCATACATCCCATACTTGTTCTTTCCACACCTTTGCATGCTGGGAAAACAGCTCTTTATACCCCTTGGCACTGGCGGCTTCTGCATGCTTCCTTGTATGCTCCTTCCTATTATTCACATCTTCCATATCTATATCTCTGCTTGTAAATACATTCGATATCTTCTCGATGGCAAATGTTTCGCCTTTCGCCACCGAGACAGGCTCGTACGTGTAATAAATCTTGCGGCGTTTCATTTTAATCAACCCTGTCGGATCCACCGGCCGGCTATCTATTTCAAATGTATGTGTCGAATTAAGGATAAACTCAATATTGCTTTCAGTAGTTGTCTGTGTAAGTTGTAAGATTCTCTTATTGTAAAGACGTTTTTCGCCTTCTTTGAAATGCTGGACACCGCTATTAGATACTTGCGCATTTATCCCGGAAGTAATGCTGATTTCTGCCTCCTGGTCCAGTGGTGTTATTTCCACTCTTTGAGCGATCAAATGCCGATCCGCCAACGAGACAAAACGGCGGAATGTAAAGCGATATGTCTTTTGTTCATTGGATGTCCAGACAACTTTACGCGTTAGTTCGGCTTCCTTCAAGTTAAGTGAGCGCTCGTAAGAAACAATGGTTCCTTGTTCCAAATTAAAATCCTGGCCATCAAGCACGATATCCATCCACAGGACATCCGCAGCATTCGGAAGCTCAGTCACTTCATTATCGGCAAATTTGTTGAATGTTCCGGCTACAAACAGATTGCGCGTTTCAGCTAAGTTTCTTTCTTCAGCAGCTGCGCGTTGGCCCATATAACCATTCCCCAAACAAAAGATCGCTTCCGCTTTTCCCACTAATTTCGGATGATAAGCGGATTCGGTGACAACCCAATTCTCATAGGATTCAGTTCCGCGATTATATTGCATAATAGAAGCCGACATACTCATACTTCCTTTCAATAAGAAATTTTGTAATCTCTCATAAACCGAGCAAACAGCATATAAAGCGTTTCCATTTTTCACTCCCATTCTATCCGAAACGTTTCGGATAAACAAGAAGTTATTTTAGAAAAATTTTTTGTTATGATAATTTTTATACTAGTCAATTAACGCTCATGCAACTAGAATCTTTTTGGAAGTATGGTGATGAAATGAATATCGTCGATCAATTTGTAGCCAGTATTGGATTTTCCTCTAAAAAAGTGGCTTCTTGGAAAAAACAAAGTCTATGGAAATCTTTTTTCTATGTATTGCTTCTCATTTTGCTGTCCAATATATGCCTATCCGGCTTTGCCTTGTACAAAGGATCTCAGCAAAATCTATACGATCAAACAAAGATGCTTGACCCATTTACCCTCACAAAAGAAGGATTGCATAAAGAAGGGCCGCCCCAAGTAATTGCCTTGCCCCAAATAGAAACGATGATTGTGGTTGGAAGCGACACAACTTCCTCATTCCGTACAAACGGCTTCAAAAATATTCTTTCATTAGGAGAAAAACAATGGAGTTACGGAAGGGTTGGTTTCCCAGGAACAAGCTTCTCATACGCTGCCTTCCCATTGCTGAACGATGAAAATGAAGGAAAACTGTCGAATAAAGAAGTAGTCTCATGGGCCAAGGAAGCATCCCAAAAAATTAGCTATTTTGCACCGTTATATCAATACACGAATACAGCCATCGATCTTGTTACCCACCTAGCCATCATCAGCTTGCTCGCTTTGGCAGGGTTTGGATTCAAAAAGTTTGTGAAAATTTCCTATAGAGAAGCATGGACAATTACTGCATACGGCATCAGTGCACCTATTTTTGTGAAAACCATTTTTGAATTGTTAGGCTTTGAAAGCAGCTACTTCTTCTTGCTTTATTGGTGTGTGGCGGGCTTTTTTGCTTTCCGTACAATTCGTTCGATTGGCGCAGAAGCAGCATAATAAACAGGCCTGCATGGTTATAACCGCCATGCAGGCCTGCTTATTTATCCCGTTCTATCCAGCACTAAGTTTCCCACAATCAAGTGACCGTAACTGGTTTACCGAATAATCGGCGGCGGAGCCGTCGAATCTCTGACAATCAATTGGTTATTCAAGGTCACAATCGGTTCGGTCTCTTTTCCTTCTATAAACGACACCATCATTTCCGCTGCCATTCTTCCAATCTCATAGGGGTCCTGAGCGATTGTCGTCAAGCTAGGAGTCACATATTCCGACAGCAAAATATTATCAAAACCAATGATGGATAACTCCTCGGGAACAGCAATGCTCATTTCTCTCGCTGCCTTAATCACACCTAGCGCCATCACATCACTTGCACAAAAAATGGCTGTGATCTCCGGATAGGCAAGCACCAAAGAAATGGCGCATTGCTTCGCTTGATCTTCGTCAAAACCACCGTTACAAACAAACTCCGGACGATCATCGATGCCACACTCTTCCAATGCCTGCTTGTAACCTTTAAGCCGCTCCTTACTGACATAAGCCGAATCATGCCCATTAATAAATGCGATGTTACGATGACCCATCCGGTACAAATATTTCGTTGCTTGCTTGGCACTTTCCAATTGATTGGTTGTTACATAGCCTGTTTTGGATGAATGGGCGGGAATATCAATTAATACACACGGTTTACCGCTTTCCTTCGCTTCCTGCAAATAAGGATCATCCGTTTTCAATCCCTGGATAATAACTCCGTCCAAATTTCGCTCATTGCATAATTGTTGATATGTTTTGTTCCTTTGCTTGGAAGTGGTTGTGGTCAACATGACCAATTCGTATTCAAGATGCTGCAAGTAATCCATAGCCCCGCATAAGGTCTGGAACAGAAAATTATCCTTCACACTGGACCTCTTCAAATCTGTAATCAAGAATCCGACTGTATGGCTATTTTTCATAACCAGGCCCCTTGCCAGCATGTTGGGTGAATACCCTAATCTGTCAGCAACCTCCTGAATTTTCTTCCTTGTATTTTCATTGACATCCAAATAGCCATTCAACGCTCTGGATACCGTTGTTATAGAAAAACCCGTTGCTTTTGCAATATCTTTTATAGTTACCAACAAATTTCTCCCCCCGCGAATAGTACATTCATTTCATTGTACCATTTTATGTAATCAGCCTTCGAACTTCCCATATCACCCCATTTTTGAATTATTTCGTTTGTTTATACTTTTTCAAAAAAACTTTGTAAATCCAAAACGTTTTGGATATAATAAGTGTATACCAAACGAAAGCGTTTACTGACAGAATATTAATCCTTATAAAATAAGTTTAATTGTTCTGAACTAAAAAAGACAACTATTTCAAAACGTTTTCGTTAAATGCTGGTTTTATCATCAGGAGGAGGCTAATTAAACATGAAAAAGTTTATCAAACCTGCGGTTGCAGTCCTGGCTTCTGCCATGTTACTTGCTACCGCTGCCTGTAGCTCAGACGAAAGTACAAGTGAGGCATCCAGCAGTGACAAAAGCAAGGGACAAACCATTACGGTTGGCTCATGGAAAGGTTCCGAAGCAGAAGCTGCGACTTATGATAAGTTGCTGGAAGCATTCACTGAAAAAACCGGAATCAAAGTAAAAAAACGTATTTATAACGATTATGCAACTCAGCTCCAAACAGATTTAATCGGTGGAACAGCTCCGGATGTATTCTACGTGGACGTATCGGAGGCGCCTGCACTGATTGAACAAGGAGTACTTGAACCGCTTGATTCTTATATCGATCAAACAAAAGATTTTAACAAAGACGATTTCTATAAACCGGCCTACAAAGGGTTTACCGGTCCCGATAAAAAACAATATGGAATTCCTAAGGATAACTCCACTCTTGGATTATTCTACAATGAAACCCTATTGAACCAAGCTGGTGTTGATCCGGCAACAATCCCTACCGAAATAACAGAATGGCCTGCTTTCTTAAAAGATCTGCAATCAAAGCTTCCAAAGGGAAAACAAGCTTTTGTTTCTACTCCTGAATTGGCTCGCCATATGCATGTTATGCAGGCAAACGGAACAAGCATTGTTGACAAAGACGGCTATGCAGTCCTATCAAAGAACGATCAATTACAATATATGCAAATGTATGTAGATGCATATAAGAGCAAACTAATCAACAGCGCCAAGGATTTAGGGCAAGGGAACTCCGGCGATTCTTTCGGTGTTGAAGCAGCAGCCATCATGCTCGAAGGAAACTGGGGTGTAGCTAACCTGCAGCAAAACTTCCCTAATGTTAAATTCGGAACGATTGAACATCCTACAATCGGCGGCAAACATGCATCAATGATGTACACAGTCTCTTATTCAATGAATGCACAATCTGAGAAAAAAGAGGCCGCATGGGAATTCATCAACTACGTAACAGGCACGGAAGGGATGAAATTATGGGCGGAAGGCGCCGGCGTAATTCCTAGCCGTGAATCAGTAACAGCAGCTATGAATCTGAAAGACAATAAACTAATGGCTCCATTCATTGCTGCAGCCGACTATGCAACTACATGGCAAAACGGCACTACGCTGCCAATCATCATGCGTGAGTACAACAATATGCTTCCGGCAGCCATTAAAGGTGAAATGTCCTTAAAAGCCGCCATGAAAAAAGCAGAAGCGTCTGCCAACAAGGATATTAAAACGCAACTCAAAAACTAACAACAGGTGCGCTTAAAGCGCCTTAGAAAAAGCAAAAAATAAAAGGCGCCTTCTCACACATCAGAATGTTCGGAAGGCGCCTTTTATAAAGTGAACTTTAATCGGTGGGCAGTTCTACCCCTCCGGTCATGAGTCAAACCAATCGGATTCTTGCCAGCGCTTGGTATTCCGCTTTTGCTTCTTCGTTCTCTCTTATGTAGAAGCGGCCGACATAGCGCCGGTTTGAATACGATCAATGGGAAAGGAGCATGAAGAATGGAAACAGAAATACAATTAACGAACCAGACTTCGGTTGATTCCTTGCAAAAAAACAAGTCTAAAAAAAAATACCGTGAAGCCTTGGCAGGTTACGGTTTCATGCTGCCTGCAATCATTATTATGCTTGTATTCACGCTTATTCCGATCTTTTACTCGCTTTTCCTATCTTTTACAAAAGTAAATTTAATCAGCGGCATTGCTTTTGACTGGGTAGGCTTAAAAAACTACAGTAATGCATTGAACGATGAACGCGTGTGGATTGCCCTTAAGAACACTCTCCGCTATGTCGCCATTGTCGTTCCTTGCCAAACGATCATTGCATTGCTAATTGCAGCCGTCCTGAATTCAGGCGTTAAGTTCCAGAACACATTCCGTACCATTTTCTTTTTGCCGACGCTGACTTCGAGTTCGGCTCTCACAATGATTTTCATGTTCCTGTTTAGCCTAAACGGGCCTTTCAATAATATCCTTACAAGCATGGGAATCATTGACGCGCCAATTAATTTTATCAACGAGACAGAGTTTGCTTTAAATACCATCATGGTTATGAATATCTGGTCAACTGTCCCATTTTTTATGACAATCTATTTGGCTGGTTTACAGGATATTCCGCATTCCCTGTATGAAGCCGCCGATATTGATGGCGCAAACGCATGGCAAAAACTAATAAAGATTACGGTTCCAAATCTAACACCTGTAACAAACTACGTCCTACTGATGGGCATTATCGGTTGTTTCCAATTGTTCGACCAAGCCTATATTATTTCAGGAGGCAGTGGAGGGCCGAATAACGCAACATTGACCTTCTCATTGATCGTTTATCAATACGCCTTTAAGACAATGGGCACAATGGGTTATTCTGCAGCGCTCGCTATCATCCTAACCATCATTATATTTGTGGTTTCCATGATTGCACGCAGAGTAAACCGTGAAGAGTCGCATTATTAAGGAGTGAACAATTATGAAAAAGTTTAAATGGTCGAGGGCAATCCTGTATACCATTCTTGTCATATACGCTCTTGTAACACTCTACCCGTTTCTATGGGCAGTACTGGCCGCCTTCAAACCGTATAAAGAGATTGTGGCTGGCGGTTTAAATATCCTGCCTCAGGAAGGGACATTAGATAATTTCAAATATATCTTTACGAAAGATCCAATGTTCGTGAAATGGATCTTCAATTCATTCATCATTGCGGGTCTAGGCACAATCGTCAACATTATCATCAATACCATGTCAGGATATGCGCTGGCACGCCTGCGCTTTCCGGGACGAAACTATATTTTTCTTCTAATCCTGGCGGTTATGATGGTGCCGGCACAAATTCTATTAATACCAAACTATTTGATTATGAAATCGCTTGGTTTGCTGGATTCTTACAGTGCCCTAATCCTGCCGGGTGCCATTAACTTTGCTTATATCTTTATGATGCGCCAATTCTTCATCAACTTCCCGAAAGAAGTAGAAGAAGCCGCTCAAGTCGATGGTTTGAATCGTTTCCAGACCTTCCGCAAAATTGTTTTTCCAATGGCGCGGCCGTCAATCGCAACACAGGGAGTGTTCGTATTCCTTGGTTTCTGGAATGAGTTCTTAAAGCCGCTACTGTACATTTCCTCTCCGGAGAAATATACATTGACGCTCGGTCTGCAAACATTCCAAAGCCAAAACCTGACACAATGGAATTACATTATGGCAGCTTCCGTCGTATCCATCGTCCCAATCATAATCCTGTATATCCTGTTGAATAAATACTTCATGCAAGGCCTAAGAATCGGCGGGGAGAAATAGAAAAGCGGAGAACGCCTGCTTAACCCCGACAAGCTTAAGACAGTCTCTGGCAAAGGGTTAATCAACCGTCCTAACAGCAATCAATCAGTTAACCTTTCATTCTATTTAGAAAGTGGGGAGCCCATTGAAAACTTTAGAAGCGGTTATTTTTGATCTTGACGGTGTCATCACGGATACGGCAGAATACCATTTCCTTGCTTGGCAAATGCTTGGGAAAGACTTACATATCCCGTTCGACCGTGAATTCAACGAAACATTAAAGGGTGTCAGCCGAACTGAATCATTGGAACGCATCCTGGCACTTGGCAACAGGCAAAACGATTTTACCAAAGATGAAAAAGAAGAGCTCGCAAAAAAGAAGAATGATCATTATGTAGAATTGATCGCCCACATCACAAATGAGGATCTGCTTCCAGGCATTAAAAGGTTTCTAACGGAACTGAAAGGGGCCGGATTGAAAATTGGGCTGGCATCCGCTTCGAAAAATGCCTTTCAAGTGACAGACAGGCTTGGCGTTCAGCCCTTATTCGACCATATAGTCGATGCAGCAACCGTTGCCCATTCCAAGCCCGATCCAGAAGTTTTCCTGAAAGCAGCCAAGGCGCTTGGCGTTCCGCCGGAAAATTGTATCGGCGTGGAAGACGCACAGGCAGGTATCGAAGCGATCAATTCCGCCCATATGGTGGCCATCGGCGTGGGCGACCAAGATGTCCTGCGCAACGCTGCGTATGTCGTATCATCGACTGAACAATTGAATCTTGATTTGGTTAAAACCATTTTCGATAAGCAAAAAGTGAAACTTTGATTGGTTACAATTTTCATTCGTTCCCCGCTGGTCATTCTTCGCTTTGCCACCCACTTCACCCTAGCGTGAAAATGGGTGCCTTAGCGCAGATTGAAAATAGGTAAAAACAAATCTATGAAACAGGCTCGGCAAAATAATGTGTTTCACGTTCGCTTGCGATTATTTTGCTAAGCCTTTTTTTATATCATCACCTGATGAGGAGGCTTTTGCTATGACTTGGACACTGACATCTGCGAAACTGTCCCAAAACGAATTATTGCAGGAAGAAAGCTTATTTTTTCTAGGCAATGGATATTTAGGCGTCCGCGGCAATTTTGAAGAGGGCTATCAAGTTGGATTTACAAGTATCAGAGGAACCTATATGAACGCATTCCATGATACAACTAAAATAACGTACGGCGAAAAACTATATGGCTTTCCCGACGTACAACAAACGATGGTCAATATGACAGATGCTCAAGGAATACGAATCGCGATTGGAGAGGAGCACTTTTCATTATTCAGCGGAGATGTTCTCTCTTATGAACGGAAATTGCATATGGATAAAGGCTATGCAGAACGCCTAATTCATTGGCGGTCACCCAAGGGCCATGAATTCAAGTTTACATTTCGACGGGCTGTCTCTTTCGATGTGAAGGAATTATTCGCTATACAGCTAACAATCGAACCAATCAACTATCACGGGTTGGTTACCATCACTTCCACTATAAATGGAAATGTTGAAAACTTCACCGATCCCAATGACCCCCGATTGGCATCAGACCACGCGAAACATCTGCATGTCATTAAGTCATTAGAAAAAAACGGAATTGTTTCGATCATCACTGAAACAAATGCAACCAAACTGCGGACTGCATGCGCTACAACCTATACAGTCGATATAGAACATCAGATGGAGCATACCGTACAAGAGCACCGGGTGATCACCCAATGTTCTTTCGAGCTAACAAAACCAGTAGTATTCACAAAATGGAATGCATATACGGATACTCTGCGCCATGGCAGCCTTCTGATAGAAGAAGCAACAAAAGCCCTGCAGGCCTTTACGGATTTTGAAAGCCTGCTGGCTGCACAGGAAGCATACTTGGCGGATTTCTGGAAAGATGCCGATGTAAAGATTGGAGGCGATCCCGCCCTTCAGGAAGGAATACGCTTCAACCTCTACCACTTGCTGCAATCCACCGGCCGCGATTTCTATTCGAATATAGCCGCCAAAGGATTATCAGGGGAAGGCTACGAAGGGCATTATTTCTGGGACACCGAAATTTATATGCTCCCGGTATTTCTTCTGACCAAGCCGGAGCTGGCCAAGCATTTATTGCTTTACCGGCACCATATTTTAGACGGGGCCCGTGCACATGCCAACATTATGGGCCATTCCAAAGGGGCATTATTCCCTTGGCGCACCATTTCCGGAACAGAAAGTTCGGCTTATTTCCCTTCCGGATCGGCACAATACCATATCAGCGCTGATGTTGCCTACAGCTATATCCAATATTTCCTGGTGACAAACGATATCGAATTCATGGAGCAATATGGCGCAGAAGTCCTGTTTGAAACAGCGCGGCTTTGGGTAGATGCCGGTCATTTCCTCGGGAATCGATTCGTTATAAACAATGTCACCGGCCCTGATGAATACACATGCCTCGTCAACAATAATTACTATACAAATATAATGGCTAAATATAATTTGAAATGGGCAGCATCGATTTATCGCTTGCTGGCTGAAGATCATGCGGAAGCCCTACAGGCCATTGCAGAAAAAATAGAACTGCTGCCTGAGGAAGCAGCAGAATGGCAAAGAGCGGCCGATTTGATGTATCTGCCTTATGATGCTGACAAAGACATCAATCCGCAAGACGACAGCTTCTTGGAGAAAACGGTTTGGAATTTTGAACATACGCCAAAGGAGAACTATCCATTATTGTTGCATTACCATCCGTTAGCACTGTACCGCCGCCAGGTATGCAAACAAGCCGATACAGTCCTTAGCCATTTCCTTTTGGAAGACGAGCATGATTTCAGTACAATTAAACATTCATATGATTATTACGAGAAAATCACAACACATGATTCATCGCTTTCCCATTGTATTTTCAGCATTATGGCCTCTAAAGTGGGCTATCATGAAAAAGCATACGATTACTTTATTGAAACAGCGCGGCTGGATTTGGACAATATCCACGGAAACACGAGAGACGGACTTCATATGGCCAATATGGGCGGCACATGGATGGCCATCGTTTACGGATTTGCCGGTTTGCGCATAAAAGAATCTGGATTGGAACTTTCCCCTTCTCTTCCGAAACAATGGGAAAGCTACCAATTCACCATTACGTATCAGGGTCGGAAGCTTAGCATTACTGTCCATAGAGAATCATTAACTGTGAAATTGCTGGAAGGGGATGCTTTATCCATGACCATCTATGGCCAACCCATAGATTTGCATTCAGAAAGCACAGTTACTTATTTATTCCAAGGCCATTCCCGACAACCTGTATACAGCCTGAAAGATCATATGCAAACCCAGATCAAAGAGCCATTCACCGCAGAAATTGCTTCGGTTTCTGTCTAGCAGCTGTGTGATTTCTGTATAAGATTGACTCCTGGTTTGCAGGCCGAAGAGACTTCAGGAAAAAAACATTTGAGGGAATCATCACTGCAAAAGAGATTTAAGGCCTTCCCAGTGTTATGCTAGATGAAAGGACCTGCTGTAAACCAAATCCGATTAAAATGAGGTGTTTTACGATGAAATTAGGCATTATTGGATTAGGCGATATAGCAAAAAAAGCGTACCTGCCTGTCCTTTCTCAAAAAGAAGGCATTGAACTGGTGCTGTGTACACGAAATGCCGATACATTACATGCTCTCGCAAAAAAATACCGCATCGATGAATATGTCCAGACCGTAGAAGAATTGATTGCCAAAGGAATCACAGCGGCAATCGTCTCTACAGCAACCGAAGCGCATTATGAAGTGGCCAAAAAACTGTTGGAACATGGAATCCATACGTATATAGATAAGCCTGTTTCCATGCATCTTGAGGAAACCGAGGAGATTGCCAGCTTAGCGAAACAAGCAGGAAAAATGGCTATGGTGGGTTTTAACAGGAGATTCATCCCCAAAGTAAAGGAACTGAAGGAGAAAGGCAAACCTAGCTTGATTCTCATACAAAAGAATAGATACGCTTCTCCTGACTATGTAAGAAGATTCGTTGTCGAAGATTTTGTACATGTGGTCGATACATTAAGATTCTTGATGGATACAGAGGTCAAGGATATAAAAGTCCAATACCTAAAAAAAGAGGGCCAACTGGACCATTTGATTCTGCAGTTGATCGGCGAAGGCTGCACTGCTATGGGGATCATGAACAGAAACGGCGGCGTGACCGAGGAAATCATTGAATATTCAACCGGCCATGATAAATACGTCGTCAATAGCCTAGTTGAAACAACCCATTACCATCATAAAGAGGTATCCTTTTCTGGTTTTGGCGACTGGGAACCGACACTGTACAAGCGCGGCTTTCACCAAATGATGGACCATTTCATCGAATGTGCAGAGAAAAATGCAACGCCGAATCCATCCATTGAGGACTCTTTGATTACCCATGCCATCTGTGAAAGAATCGTTAAAGCCATAGAATCGGACAGCTAAAATAGCCATAGAAAAAGGATTGCGTTCTGTTATAGAATGCAATCCTTTTTCTGAATCAATTTTAAAAAATCGTAAGGTCCCATTTTTTCGCAATATGCCGCAATAGCTGGACCCCAGCAACACTATTGCCAATCTCATCTATAGCCGGGCCATAAATCCCTATGCCGCAGCCTGCCGGAAATGGCGTGCCTTGTGATTTAACACTAGGCGGAATGGCTGACATAATGCCCCCGGACACACCACTTTTCGCCGGAACACCGACAAATGCAGCGAATTTCCCAGAAGCGTTATACATGCCGCAAGTGACCATCAATGCCTTTGTCAACCGGGCCACTTCCTTCGAAAAGATAACTTCCTTCCGAATTGGGTGATACCCATCAAGCGCAAGAACCAGTCCGATCATGGCGATATCCTCCGAATTGACTTCGATGGAGCAATGCTTCAAATAAACCTCCAATGCTTCTTCGACCGAACCTTCCAGGAATCCTGTCTCCTTCAGGTAATGTGCTAATGCCCGGTTCCGGTGGGCCGTATGCCATTCAGATTGAAAGACCTCTTCATTGACGGAGGGACGTTTCCCTACAATTTTCTCGATAAATGTACAGACCGATTCCACTTTCTCGGTCGGCGTATCCCCGACCAAAATCGAAGAAACCGTAATAGCCCCAGCGTTGATCATCGGATTGAACGGTCTTCCCGGCTTGTGCAACTCAAGCCGTACAATCGAGTTGAAGGCATCCCCTGTCGGCTCCACATCCACCTTTTCCATCACATACGGAACACCATGTTCCATACAAGCCACTATAAAACTGATTACCTTGGAAATACTTTGCAGTGTATACGTTGCTTCCCAATCGCCCGCCTTGATGACCGTGCCATCAGCGCCAATCATGCAGATGCCCAATTGTCCGGGGTCTTCCCGCTTAAGCGCCGGAATATAGGCAGCGCATTCTCCTTGAGTTGTATAGGATTTATGCTGTTCTACCCATTCTTCCACGCATTTTTGCCCATCAAGGCATATCTCTTCCAATTTATCTTGTGATTCGCCCATATCGTATCTTCCTTTCAATTTGGGGAAAATAAATGATGAGAACCTGCGATCCTCATCATTTGTCTTTCGCTATTTCTTCCTGAAATTCTTTATGTAAACATGCTGATAAAAACAGCACTATTCATTTTAATTAGTTATTAAAATACACTCTATTGTTATTCCCCGATAATATAATCATACGCCAAAAAAGAATGTTTCGTAAAGGGAGGGAAATAGGAGGGGGATTGTCACTCTTCTCTACCGATTAGTAAGGACCGCCATTATGATCCTAATAGCTGTTATTTCTAATGAATATAGGACGGGTTTACAACTAATAGCAGGCAATCCTTGGGGGAGATCGTTGACCGGCAGTATATAATAGAGAAAAAGAAGCGGGAGGATGAAAACATGGAGAAAATCTATTTTGCCGGCGGGTGCTTTTGGTGCATGGTCAAGCCTTTTGATTCCTACGATGGCATTGAATCGGTCACGTCCGGCTATATGGGCGGCACTGTTGAAAATCCTACATATAAACAGGTCAAAACCGGCACAACCGGGCATTATGAAGTAGTGGAAATTGTTTATGACGAAAAAGCTTTCCCGTTAAAGAATATATTAGATATCTATTGGCCGCAAATCGATCCAACCGATCCGGATGGCCAGTTCCAAGATAGAGGTTCGCAGTATAGAACGGCGATTTTTGTAACGAATGAATATCAGCGCATCCTTGCAGAGCAATCGAAAAAGCAAATTGCCGATTCCGGAAGATTCGCCAAGCCGATTGTCACCGAAATACGGGAAGCCGCGACTTTTTATCCCGCAGAAGACTACCACCAAGATTACTATAAAAAGAATCCAGCACATTATAAAGAAGACCGTCAACAAAGCGGACGAGATGAATTCATCGAGAAAATGTGGAAATAACGAATAGCATTTAAATAAAAAACACATCCAGGCTTTTTAAGTTGGATGTGTTTTTATTTCGTCAATCGCCTGTTTTCCTATCAGCGGAATCGATGTGGACTTGATTACGCCCTTCTCTTTTGGCCGAGTATAAGGCTTTATCATTTTTTGTGCGGGCGGCTTCTCTAAATATCTATTATTATGTTTCTCCAGAAGCCAATTTATTAAAAAATACAATCAAAATGTAAATATAAACATTTAAACTTTTTTTCTCGGGGGTATAAATATTATATAGAAATAACTATTAAACTTTCAGAGAGATGAGAAAAATGAAAAAGGTTACATTTTCAATTAGCTTATTCTTCTTCTGGATTAAAGGAAAAATAGAGGTTGATAGTCGATTTATTAAAACGGATCTAGCGAACACCATTTTAGGATTCATCCCTGCAGGTAAAGATCAACAAAGTATTCCACTCAAAAATATTTCAGGGACTACTTTAACGACCAAATACAATCTTAAACCGATTATTCTTGGACTGATCGTGTTATTTATCGGTTTTGGGAATATCAGCGATCACTTTATCCTTGGCTTAATTCTTTTCATTCTTGGAGTTGGAATTGCAGCAAGTGGAATCCAGACAATATTGAATATCGAAAAATCTGGCACCCCTTATTTAATTAGTGTCCCGTTCTTCGAAAAGAAAAAATTGCATATGATACAAGATCATATCCATGGAGCATTGGCAGCGAACACAGATAAAACGGATTTAAATTTATTTCTTTGATAAAAAACCTACTACTTAAATAAGCAGGCATATCCCACGCAGAAAAGAGTACTGAACACCCTTTTCTGCGTTCATTTTTACTACGCTCTCTACATCTTATAAAACATCATACGAATAACAAATAGGGACCTCCAATTCAGGGTCATGGACAATACGGGCGGCGATTTGAAAGACTTCTCTCATTACGTCATTCGAAATAACTTCAGACGGTGAACCACATTTCTGAACCTTCCCTTGCTTCATCGCAATTAAATGCTGAGAAAAGCGGGCAGCATGATTAATGTCGTGCAGGACCATGACAATCGTACAACCATGTTCTTCATTTAATGTCTTTACTATATTTAAAACTTCTAACTGATGGGCCATATCTAAATAAGTGGTCGGTTCATCAAGCAGTAAAATGTCCGTTTCTTGAGCAAGGGCCATCGCCAGCCAAACACGTTGGCGTTGTCCTCCTGATAATTGTGATAGATTCCGGCTTCGAAATTCGATCGTATTGGTCACCGTCATGGCCCATTCGATCATTTCCTTATCGCGTGCAGTTAAGCGGTTTACATTTTTGCGATGCGGATAACGCCCGTACGAAATGAGCTCTTCCACTTTCAACTCTCCAGGTGCCGATGGAGATTGCGCTAACACTGCAAGCTTTTTGGCAATTTCCTTTGTCGGTATTTGATCTATATTTTGATCCTGGATATAAATTTGTCCGCCTTGCTTTTTCAAAATACGGCCAATCGTTTTTAACAACGTCGATTTCCCGCAGCCATTCGGGCCGATAATGGTCGTTATTTTCCCGGCTTCAATCGATACATTTACTTCATTTAAAATAATGGCATTTTCATAGCCAGACGTTAATTCTTCTATTTTAAAAGCTGTACTCATTACAATCACCCTTTCACCTTCACGAGTAAATATAAGAAATAAGGAATTCCGATAATGGAAACGACGATCCCTACTGATAATTCAGACGGTGCAAACACCGTTTTCGCCACAAAATCGGAACATACGAGCAGGGCTGCACCAATCACTGCGGCTATCGGCATGACAAACTGATGGCGGATGCCGACTAGTTGGCGGGCTATATGCGGCGCCATCAGCCCAATAAAGCCAATGCTTCCCGATACGGAGACACAGGCACTTACCAAGCCAACGCTTGCAAGCAGCAGACCCATTTTCTCCCGTTCCACTGCAATCCCTAAGCTTTTAATATGTTCCTCTTCCAGTTGGAAGTAGTCGAGCAAATACGCTTTTTTATAGGCATATATTCCGAATAGGACAATCCAAGGAAGCATCGCAATGATAAAGGTCCAGTTGGCATTATAAATAGAGCCTGACATCCACAGTGCTGCTGATTCATAGTCTTTTGAGTTCATCTTGAGCGATAGATACATCGACAAAGCACCGAATCCGCTATTGATCGCAAGGCCTGTCAATATCAGCCGCTGCATATCGAGGCGGCCATGCTTGTATGAAAATAGAAAGATCAGCACAGCCGCAAGTATCCCGCCAGCAAAGCCAAATAGCGGCATGGCCATAACCGAAGCCCAGTTGCTCATATCGGCACCCATCATGCGGACTTGAAAGAAAAACATAAAAAGAACGATGGCGCTTCCTGCCCCTGCATTGATCCCTAAAATGCCCGGATCCGCTAAGCCATTACGTGTGATTCCTTGCAAGACAACACCGGCAATGGCAAGCCCAACTCCAACTAATGCAGCAATGACGATACGGGGTAATCGAAAATCAAAAATCACTAAATCAAACTTTTCATTCGGGTCGATGCGAAGCAATGTTTTTACAACATCGAGAATCGACATATCGAAAACACCATTCGTAATGTGCAAGTAACTGCCAACAGCCAATAGCAGGAAGAACGCGATAAATGCGAGGATAAAACGTTTCATTATGCTTTTTCACCCCCGCGTTTACGAATTAAATACAAAAAGAAAGGCACGCCAATAATAGAAGTCACCACTCCAATCGGCGTTTCATAAGGAAAATTGATGTATCGGCTGATTAAGTCGCAAAGCGAAAGAAAAAAAGCGCCAATAACTGCCGAACAAGGAATGATCATCCGGTAATCAACACCTACTAAAAAACGTGTAATATGCGGAATGATTAAACCTACAAATGCTATTTTCCCCACCAATGCAACAGCCGTTCCCGTTAAACAAACGACCGCCAACATACTCACGATTTTAACCGCTTTCGTCTTTTGCCCTAAGCCGATTGCTACATCTTCCCCTAAAAACGTAATGGTTATGGCTCTTGCAGAAATCATGGCTAAAATAAGCCCAACGGCACCGATCGGCAATGACAGCATTAACATATCCATATCAACGGCTTGTAATTTCGTGTTATACCAGGCACTGACCGTCTGGGACACTTGATAATACATCGCAACCGCTGTCGCAATACTACTTAGAAATGTCCCTATAACCGTTCCGATAATGGCCAGCCGTACAGGTGACAAGCCATTGCGGATAAGAGAGCCGAAACCAAAAACAAGTCCAGCACCCATTGCTGAACCGACCATCGACAGTAGAATCATGTGCATATTTGATAACCCTGGAAAAAAGACAATCGCGAGCGTAATCACAAACGCTGAACCATCGTTAACGCCCATCAATGACGGAGACGCTAAGTAATTTCTTGTGATTCCCTGCATAATGGATCCTGCCACTGCCAAAAAGGCCCCGACTAAAAGAACAGCAATTGCCCGGGGCATACGCCCTGTCCGAATAATACGATGATCGATGTCATTCGTATCAAAGTGGACGATTGCTTCCCATACTGTCATCAAACTAATTTCTTTTGTTCCGTACATAACGGAAATAAACGTTATAACCATTATGAACACAGGTGCTAACGTTAAAATGACCATTGGTTTTTTATTTTCCAAAACGCCCACCTATTCCCTGTATAATGAAAAGCTGTTTTCACAAACACAGCAACCACCTAAAAACAGCTTCAAACGAAAGCGGGCAAACTCAATGCTGCCCGCTAAAAGACTCTTCTTTATTGAATTAAATGTTCAACTGCTGCATCTAAAAACTTCACTTTAGACCACGCTGTACCTCCTTGAGCAAGCGGATCGATTGTATTAACAAACACTTGTTTATTTTTAGCCGCTGTCAGGCTAGAGAAGATCGGATTTTTTTGCAGGTCTTTAAGCGCATCTGGTGCATCCGCATTTTCTGATTCCTCAAATTGCAGGAAGATTGCATCCGGGTTGACAGAAGCTAATGTTTCCAAAGTAATTTCTGCCTGTGCTTTTGTATCAGCAATAATTTTTGGAACAGTTAAGCCTAAATCATCATATAAGACCGGGTTTAAGTACGTGTTTGCAGGATAGATGTACATTAATCCCCCCCGCACACGAATCATTAAGACCGTTTTATCCGCCAATTTATCTTTCACTTGTGCTTTTGCTGATTCGGCTTTTGCCTGATAGTCTGCAATGATTTTTTCTGCCTCATCTTCTTTGCCTGCCATTTGGGCCAGAGCTGTTAAGTTTTCTTTCCAGTTGGTTGAAATATGGGAGTAAGGCAGCGTTGTTTGAATTTTATTCATTTCCGCCATTGTGCCGTCGCTCCATTTTGACGTACCGACAATTACATCCGGATCAAGTGCTAAAACCGCCTCTGCATTAGGCGCCCGTTTATCGCCGATCAGCTTCGCACCCTCTAGGTCTTCCGCTAAGTAAGCCGGAATTTCACCCGCAATTTCGAGCACGCCAGTCGGTTTAATGCCAAGCACCGCTGCATCTTCCATTGCTTCCAAGCTTGCCGCTACAATGCTATCCGCTTTAGCAGGAATGGTATAATCCGTTCCTAGGTATGAAATTTTTTGAGTTTCTGCTTCAGTTGCTTTGGCTTCTTCAGTTGTTTTGGCTGACGTTTTTTCCGTTTCCGCTTCTTGATCTCCGCAACCTGCTAACGCCAAAGTAAGGGCTGCAGTCACTCCAAATAACCAACGTTTTTTCATGTTTACACGCTCCAGTTCCTTAATTGAGAGTTATTCTCATTTATGTATGAAATTCTAACAAATTTATATGTAGAAAGGAATGGACTGGCCTTTTAAAAAATATGGACTTTTGCCGAAAAATAAAATAAAAAAAGCAAGCAATCAATATGCTCGCTAGATATAAATACAATTTTCTACGATATATTTTTTATATTGTGATGGAGACATCCCGACATGTTTTTTGAAGACACGGCTGAAATAAAAATGATCTTGATAACCGACCATCTCCGCAATCTCAGCAATTGAATGCTGATTAATCCTAAGCATTTCCCGGGCAGCGCGAATGCGATATTCGGTTATATATTGAATAGGGGTGAGGCCTATATGCTGTTCAAACAGCTCCGAAAATCGGCGCCTCTCTATATGAAACATTTCCGCCAGCTCAGCAATCGAAAAGTCATCGGCATAGTGTTCTTGTATAAAAGTAATAGCCCTTGGGATAATGGAGGTATTTTTTTCATCAAAATGTCTTTTTGCCTGTTCCAACATTTCTTTCACTAAGTTATAAAAAATGACTTTAACCTGAAATGCTGCAAAGCTTCCCGGTTCCGCCGAATACTTAATAAGTTGATAGACATATTCTTTTATTTTCGCCGTTTGCCTTACTTGGATCGGGAAGTCTTTATTATGTAAATCAAATGATGCATAGCGTAACGTTTTATAATGAATCACCGCATATTCCCACGGCTTATCCCCTATCGTTTCGATTGCCAAATCCATTTGCGGGCCTGCATGGACAATCGTCCCTTCTTTCATTTTATAAGTCGTCCCATTGAAAGAAAAATAACCGCTCCCCGACAGCGGTATCACAATCCCGGACACCCCTTGCGCTGTTAACCGGTTACCGTCCGTCTGATGCGGCAATATTTGATTCGTAATGCTATCTACATACTCGATGGATGCCTTCGCAAAATAGTCGATGATCTGATTAATTGTATAATCCATACATATCCCCTCAATTGACTATCTAATTGATAATCGTTATCATTTGCATTATATCACGTTTGAGGAGGAAATAGAGTTGTCATTTTCACTGCATTCAAACAACACAAACTATACATATACAGTCGATCTATTTGTACCAGAGGCAGAATGCCCGAAAGAAGGTTTCCCCGTCATTTATGTATTAGATGGCTTATCCTATTTTGACCTGGCAAAGAAAACGATTGAGCTCCAATCCAAAAATGCTGCAAAAACAAAAGTGAAACCTGCCATCATCGTCGGCATCAATCATGAAAAAGAAACAATGCGCCAGCGCAGATTTTATGACTTCACAGCACCTGCCGAGTCCTATCAATACCCCGAGCGCATGCAAAAAATGATTCCCCAGGCAGTAGGCGGCGCTGAAGATTTTCATTTATTTATTGAACATGAGCTCAAACCAATTATTCACCGCGATTATCCTGTAGATAGCGGTAACGAAATATTGTTTGGACACTCACTCGGTGGCTATTATGTCCTTTGGAGTCTGTTCAAGCATACAAAGAGTTTTTCTCAATACATTGCACTGAGCCCTTCCATATGGTGGAACGATCATGAACTTGTAGCTTATAAGGAAACATTCATCAAGAACGGCGGCACTTGCAATGGATTATTCCTGGCAGCGGGCGAGCTTGAAGGCTTTATGGTAGAGGATGCCCGCATGATGTATGAATCCCTTTCCGGACGAGGCTTTCCTGTCGCCTTTTATGAAGCTCTAGAAGAAAATCATGCTTCCGTTGTCCCGACTGTGATCAGCCGTGCTTTTCGGTTTTTGGGTGGGAGCGGGATTTAGTTAGAGGTTTGGTTAAGAAACTATTATATTTGGATATTATAAGAGAGCCTCTGCAAATACTTTAGAGGAAATTATTATTGATCATTGCAAAATAAGGCTGCCGAGGTTTTGACAGCCTTAAGAAGTATTTAAATTTTTCTTTTTAATACTCTTGTTCTGATTAGGAGATAACGTTATTTATGATACGGTTCACCCCGATTAATCCTATAAGCTCGGTAAATCTGCTCCACCAAAATAAGCCGCATGAGCTGATGGGGAAATGTCATTTTACTAAAGCTCAATGTCTCGTCAGCCCGCTTCATGACTTCATCGCTCAAGCCCAAAGAACCACCGATGACAAAGGCGATTTTGCTTTTGCCGTAGGTGGCCAAATGGTCGAGCCTGGCCGCCAGCTGCTCGGATGTTTTCATGCTGCCTTCGATGGCCAAGGCGATTACGTGGGTGTCAGGGGCAATCTTGGACAAGATCCGCTCCCCCTCTTTTTGCTTGACGATCAACATGTCGTTTTCACTCAAGTTTTCGGGCGCTTTTTCGTCCGCGAGCTCGATTTCCTCTATTTTCGCATAAGCTGACAGCCTTTTCGTATACTCGGCGATCCCTTGCTTCAAGTATTTCTCTTTCAGTTTTCCAACTGTGATGATCGAGATATTCACGCTTTATCCTCACTTTACAAACAGAATATTAACAAGTTATCCACAAAAGTTATCCACATATGCACAATTACTGTCCACATTTTGTGGGAGAATATTAGTTCCCTACCATATATATGGCCTGCTCAGAGCAGTATTCACAGCTTGTTGATAACTTTTGTTCCTCCGTTAATTCCATCATAACGGGCGCTGTTTCATATTCGTCTACGACCACGTCCAGCGCTAGTTCCACGTGTTCTTTGCAGCAATAAATCATTGGTTGTTTCCTCCTTTTTATCTTCCTGTTACTATATTATATTTCCGGATTTTACCCCTAAAAAAACTGAACCGCTTCAATAAAGATAATTATCCACAACGTTAAGGTTTTTATTCGATTTAAAAAAATCTTTTCACCACAATAGCCATCATAGCACAACCACCAAAGTTATCAACACCACCGAAATGTGAAAGGACTCGTTTAGCGACGTAACGATTGAACTTCTTTCTCCAAACTAGAGAAAAAAGAGCCGCAACTGCGGCTCCTTAGAATGTTCCGCCCTGCAAAGTGACTTCTAGTTCCATCGCTTTGCCATTGCGGTAGATTTTCACTTTCAAGCGGTCTCCGATCTTCTTGCTTTCATACAGATGGGTGCGGAAGCTAGCCATGTCGACGATTTTTTCGCCATCCATTTCCACGATGACATCGTACGGCTTCATGCCTGCTTTGTCTGCCGGCGATGCTGGTTCCACTTCCGCTACAGCAACACCTTCTTTGACACTTGTAGGCAGGTGGAATGTGTTTTCGCGGTGATATTGTGTTATTTCCGCAATCGGCACTAAGCTGACACCAAGATAAGGCCGTTTGACTTTGCCGAACTGTTCGATATCCTCAATGATGGGAATAACGGAATTAATCGGAATGGCAAGGCCGATGCCTTCTACTTCCTGTTCCGCGATTTTCATGGAGTTGATACCGATCACTTGCCCCTTGATGTTGACGAGCGCTCCGCCGCTATTGCCGGGATTGATCGCTGCATCGGTCTGAATGACTTCAGAGTTCCAATCGACGATACCGTCATTATTGATATCAATTTCGATTGTCCGGTTCAAACCGGAAATAATGCCTTCCGTGACCGATCCGGAAAATTGCAGTCCAAGCGGGTTGCCGATGGCGATAGCAGGTTCGCCGGGTTTTAGAGTATCTGAATTGCCAAATTCCGCTGTTGTTTTCACTTTGCTACTGTCCATGGAGATAACGGCAAGATCCGTCCAGACATCGCTGCCTAGGACCTTGGCTGGCACTTTTGTACCGTCGGCCAAAGAAACCTCGAGCTTTGTTGCTCCTTCGATAACGTGGTGGTTCGTGACGATATAGGCGCGGCCGTCGGCTATTTTATAGACAACACCCGAACCTGTTCCCGCTTCCCCGCCTTGGTTGAACAAACTGGCTTCCTGGATATTCGTAATGCCGACTACGGCATCTGCTGCTTTATCGAATGCTTTCGTTACGGAAGATGAGACGTTCAGAGCTACATTTTGCTGAATGGATGATTGTTTTTTCTGGGTGTTAGCCACATTGCCGACCTGCTTGTTATAGCCAAACGCCGGCAGGATGAACGCCACCAGCAATGCCCCGATTATGACACCGGCCAATCCGGCCCAGAAGTAACCAGATTTCTTTGGGCGCCTTCTGCGTGAATCATCATAGTAATCTTGATCATAATAGCCCATTGTATCCTTCCTCTCCTTATTCCTTGTATGTATAACCCTTGGTTCCTTTAGTATGGCCTCTCGTCCGGGAAAATATATCTTGTTTAGTGCAATTATCACAGGCAGACGCGTTTTTTGGCAAACAAAAAGGATGGAACAAATCCATCCTTTTTACGTCATACTTCGACCAATTCGGTCGCTTTTTTCGGGTCCGTATCGTACAGTGAAAAACCGTCACCGATAACAAACCCTTGATTTTCAAGCGTCTGTGCCACGGACATGCGCGCCAAGTCCTTCATATTATTATCGAGGCTTAAGTGGGCAAGATAGATGCGCTTCGTATTGTCCCCGATCACATCGCCCATCGCCAAAGCCGCGTCCTCATTCGAGACGTGCCCGACATCACTCAAAATCCGCCGTTTGACGCTCCACGGATACCGTCCCATACGGAGCATCCCCACATCATGATTGCTTTCGAAAATGAAGGCATCTGCATTGGAGATGACCCCTTTCATCCGGTCGCTGACATAGCCGGTGTCCGTCATTAAAGCCACTTTTTTGCCTTCATGATGGAAGGTGTAGAACATTGGCTCAGCGGCGTCATGAGAAACCCCGAAGGACTCAATATCGAGGCTTCCGAATGATTTGACAGTCGCCATGTCAAAAATAAATTTCTGTTCGGTCGGCACCTCGCCGATATGGTTTTCCATGGCCTTCCATGTCTTCTCGTTCGCATAGACGGGCACCTTGTACTTCCGGGCCACCACGCCGAGCCCTTTGATATGGTCGCTGTGCTCATGGGTCACAAGGACAGCCGTCAAATCCTCCATGCTTCGATCAATCTGTTGGAATAGTTCATTCATCCCCTTGCCGCTGAAGCCGGCATCTACCAAAATGCGCTGGTCTCCCGCTTCCAGGTAAAACGCATTCCCTGTGCTCCCGCTGGCAAGGACGCTAAAACGCATAGACATCCAATTCACTCCAATACTTAGACACTCAAAGGATAGATCCCTCAGAGTGTCCTCTATTTCATAAGCTGCAGCAACTTATGGTTCAATCCCCGTTTCTTTTTCCTGTTTAATCATAGATTCGGAAGAAAGGATTTCACCATCAAATGCTGTGACAAATAAATTATCTTTTTTATTAAGTTCCACTCGCCAAGAAGGGACAAATATAATGCTTGAGTTATCTAGATAATAACAGTAAACGAGCTCAACATCCGTAATTTTGCTTTTAGCCGGGATGTTTCCGTTCCTAAAGAGCACTTCGATGGCCTTAAGGGCGGTCTGCAACTCTTCTTTCCCTTCGTTCGGTTCGATGTCATCCAGGTAGGTCTGCTGGTAGGATACAATTTCATTATTGGCATCCAAGAACAACTCCAGCTTGGCGAAATAGTTCTTGGCGAACATCTTGCCTTTATAGGTTTGATAATAAACGAGACTGTTTCGATCCTTATCGGCACCAAAATACTTGTAATGGTCTCCATATAGGACATTATCCTTTACGAACGTATTAGCGGCTTCGCTGTGGTTCTTCTCTCCGACTGACACCGGCGAGTCCAATGTCACCGTAACTGTCTTACCGTCTTCGGAGATGTTGATTTGCTTCGGAAACTTCGTTTTTTTGAAGTCTTCCTTTGTGAATACCTTCCGTTTCGTGGATATATACTGGTCTTCCCCTTTATCCTTCGGGAGCGTTTTATATGATATATCATTTTCCTTCAAGTTATCTTCAAAAGACGACTCTGCCAGGACTTCATACTGTGTAGCCGTTTTCTTGCCGATATATTGATTCAGGAGGAAGACATCCAAAATGAGAAAGACGATAATAAAAATCGTTTTCGTTTTACTCCAATCCATTTGGATAACCTCCTGACAGTTCCGACTTTACTTGTTTCCATTCACCGGCCATCTTATAGAACCATGCCGGCTTCAGCTCAATATACGTTTTCGGGTTCTCTTTCTTTTCCATCTCATAGCCGATTGTCATATCTTCAATCTCGTTTAGCTCCACATTCATTTGAGTCTTCAGCATTTCCAAGGCTTGTTTACCAGAATCCAGGGTAACTTCCTTGATATTATGAGAATCGTATATGGAACCGATACTAAATATCGGCCGCTGATATTGGATAATTTCATTTTTCCCCCATATCTGCTCTATTTCCGAAATGCCGTATTCATTGAAGACCGGCAAGTCATTGACATACAAGCGGAATTTAGTCTTAAAGGCCTCGATATCCGTCTCTGCATAACGGTAGCCCTTTTCCCAACCGGAGTGATCATTGAGATAATTGATGCTCCGGTCAAGGATCTCGGCTGGTGTCGTGGCATACACATTGTTATACAGCAAGTTTTCGTAGGTCATGATCATTCGCTTATTATCGATATTCATGACACTGCGCCCATTGGAATAGGAATATTGCTCTCCATCGCGTGTATGTTTCTTGCTGACGTTGTTCGGTTCGGTAAACAAAGCATTCTTGAAATCAGATGAACTGATTTGATCAATGAAATAATTATAACTTTTGACGGTCAGTGCGTTCGCTGGGATATAGATATCCTTATTCAGCTTCAGCATCGGGATCATTGCCTTCGTATCTTGGTTCACTTTATTTTTGAATTCATCAATATCCTTCGAATCAACAATGCTCAGCCGGTATATGGTTTTGTCAGTCGTTGATTGGAAATATATATGATTATCCTGTCCGTTACGCATCTTGCTTGAGACGAGAATGCGGTTGAATTCGAAATCAGGCAGCTCTTTATCCTCCACACTCAGTATTTTTTTATACAGAGAGAAAGGAATATTATCAGGAAAAACGAATTCTAGCATGCCATTTTTATGGACAAAGGAATTCATCTTTTCCTCGGTAATTTCGCTGGAAACGTTCTTCAAATCATAAAACGTCCAGTCCTTTAATTTTGCAATCAATGGATTGATCAGCTTATTATCCAATGTCCCGACATGGCCATCTTCTTGGTGATAGATGGCCTGTGAAGGGATAAAGATGGTGGCCATGCTTTCATTTTTCATCGAAATAGCCACATTGTTGATGTATTCGGTTTTATTGATTTTTTCAATATTGGGGGAGTAAGTCCATATATTCCAAGTCAAAAAGCCGCTGAAAAGGACCAAAAATGTAAGAACAATTGATTTTATACCTTCTTTATTCATTCCCATTCATCCTCTTGATCTTCATAAGGTAGCGTGAAGAAAATAGTCGTCCCTTTTCCTTCTATGCTCCGTGCCCATATGCTCCCCCCGTGCGCCACGACCATTTCCTTGGCAATAGCAAGGCCCAGTCCTGTTCCTCCAAGATTTCTTGTCCGCGCTTTATCAACCCGGTAGAAGCGTTCGAAAATTTTCTCGAGCTTGTCCTTCGGAATGCCTACTCCTTGGTCTTCAATGCTGATTTCTATACTTTTCTCCAATTCTCTTAAGCGGAAGGTCAATTGGCCCCCTTCAGGAGAATATTTAATGGAGTTCGAAATGGTATTGTATAATACCTGCGTAATTTTATCTTCATCAATTTCAACGAAAATCGCTTTGCGGGGAATAATGCGTTTGAAGGTAATATGGCCTTCTTTTCCCATTTCAAAACGGTCAATGATATGGTTGAAGAATTCGCTGAAATTGACCCAGTCTTTCTTCAGGCGGTAATCCTTGCTGTCCATTTTGGAAAGCTGCAGCAAATCATTCACAAGGCGGATCATCCGCTCTGTTTCATTCTGCGTGACGTTCAAGAAATTAGGCGCCAGGTTTTCATCTTTCCAGGCACCGTCAGCCAACGCTTCCAGATAGCTGCGCATCGTCGTAAGCGGCGTACGCAATTCGTGCGATACATTCGCCACGAATTCACGGCGCTCTTGGTCGATTTTTTCCTGATCCGTAATATCATGAAGGACCGTAATCAAGCCGTTTACAAAGCCTGTTTCCTTTTGGATGACAGAAAAATTGGCGCGCAAGATATAATGTTCATCGTCATTGCTGAAATCCAGATTCAATGAATCCTGCTGGTCCAATAAATCCTCGAATGTATAATCATCCTCAATACCGAGCAATGAAACAATCGGCATACTGAGCACTGTTTCACGTGAAACGTTCAATAGCTGTGCCGCCGGCTCGTTAATCAGGATGACGCGGCCTTTCCGGTCGGTTGCAATAACTCCATCGGTCATGAACGCCAAGACGGAAGACAGTTTCTTCCGCTCGCCTTCGGTGGTCGCCTGGAGATCCTGCAATCTTTTCGTTAAGGAATTAAAAGTCATCGCCAGCTGGCCAATTTCATCTTCACCATAGATTTTCACTTTCCGATTAAAATTTCCTTTCGCCATCGCAAGTGCCTGGCGCTTCATATCCGCCATCGGCCTTGTGATCGTCTGCGCAAGCAAAATACCAAGAACAGCGGTTACTCCAAGTGCGATCACTGTCCCGGTAGCAAAAATATTATTGATTTCGCGCAATTGGACAAAGACATTTTCTATTTTTGCCTCTAAATAAATCGTGCCGAGCTTTCGGCCGGTTTTATTGTCCGGGTCGGATAGGATAGGCGTTGAAAGCACCCATACCCGGTCTTTGGTTTTTGGATCAAGAAAGACTTTGCTGTCTTCAATCTCCATTTTAGTCATCGGTTCTTTAATCCGCTTATCGATGATTCCTTTGTTATCGACATCTGATGTCGCCATGATTTTATTATTGGTATCCAGAATCCTAACTTCTGATATATCATCTGAATCCGCCTTGAAATCCTGCAGAATCTTCTGCAGGTCGACAGTCAACGTATCCGAATCTTTATCCTTGGATAACTCGGATTTGACGTTATAAGCCAACAGATTCACTTTTTCTTTGATGGAATTCTGGAAGTTGCTGACCATGCTTTTTTCGAGCCGATCCACAAAGTAGACCCCGATGATCTGCATGGCAACCAAAATCAGCAGCACGTAGATTAATACGAATTTCATGTGAATGGAACGGAAAAAGCCTACTCTTTTCATTAATTAATTACTCCTGTTCAGGATTGCGTAAATAGTAGCCGACCCCTCTTCGTGTTACGATCCAACCAGGGTGGCTGGGATTATCCTCAATTTTTTCGCGCAGCCTTCTGACGGTCACATCGACTGTACGCACATCACCGTAATAGTCATAGCCCCACACTGTCTGAAGCAAATGCTCGCGTGTCATCACTTGGCCAATATGCTTGGCCAAATAATGGAGCAACTCAAATTCACGGTGCGTCAATTCAATCGTTTCCCCTCGTTTGGAAACAATATAAGCATCCGGATGGATCGTTAATGATCCTACTGTGATTTCTTTATTTTCTTCTTCCTCCTGGGTTTGGTTCACAAGCGATGTTTGTCTCCTTAAATTCGCCTTCACCCTTGCCAGCAGTTCGCGTGTGCTGAATGGCTTGGTCACATAATCATCGGCACCAAGCTCTAACCCTAACACCTTATCGATCTCTGAATCTTTTGCTGTCAGCATGATGATCGGTGTTTCATACTTTTTCCGGACTTCCCGGCATACTTCCATGCCGTCTCTTCCTGGAAGCATGATGTCAAGCAAGATTAGATCAGGCTGTACTTCCTCAACCATTTCCAGCGCTTCATTGCCATCATACGCGCAATAAACATCAAATCCTTCTTTTTTCAAGTTGAATTCTATAATATCTGCAATTGGTTTTTCATCATCTATAACAAGGATCTTTTTTTCCATGCCAAAGTCTCCTTCAAAAATTCATTTATTTGACTATCATTTAATAGGTTCATTTCAATAAGCTCTCTATAATACTTTATCATGTTAACTCTTGTAATTCACCTTTTTGGCCAGTATTCTTTCCCGTGAAGATATGGCAAAAGACTTTAAAACTGCTACTGATCAAGTGGCAGCACCCGTTTATCCGGATCAGAACGGCTATACGGATGACTCTTACGTTTTCATTTGCACTTGCTTTTCTCTTTAGGGATGCTCTCTATTTAACCGGCAAATGGCTGCCGAATTGGATGACGATGTCCTCAAGTAAATTCTGCCTACAACTATTTCCCCAGAAATAATGGTGTATGAAGAAGGAGAAATACTGGCAAATCAATTAAAAAAGCAAAATAAAAACGCCTACGTATATAGGCGTTGGATAAAGAATAGGATGGCTCAGGACGGAATCGAACCGCCGACACAAGGATTTTCAGTCCTTTGCTCTACCGACTGAGCTACTGAGCCAAATAATGGCGGTCCCGACGGGAATCGAACCCGCGATCTCCTGCGTGACAGGCAGGCATGTTAACCGCTACACCACGGGACCACTAATTTGCTATATATATAAAGTGGATAACAGTTTGTTTCTCTATCTGCTTCTCACTAATTTTAATTGAAAGATGACCCGTACGGGATTCGAACCCGTGTTACCGCCGTGAAAGGGCGGTGTCTTAACCGCTTGACCAACGGGCCATAGACAATGGTGAGCCATGAAGGATTCGAACCTTCGACCCTCTGATTAAAAGTCAGATGCTCTACCAACTGAGCTAATGGCTCATGCTTTATTATATCTCGCTAACATCTCTCAGCGACGTTTTTAATAGTATCATATAAATCTATCTAATTGCAATATATTTTTTTAAAAAATTTTATTTAAAAAGATTCCAAGGCATTTTCATATTCATCTAAAGTGAAAATGTGATTGGTATTTTTTCATTCCCAACCAATCATGATTCTTACTGGTACTTGGTCTCCCGCTTACACTCCTTTGTTACATGCATCAGTTGAAGTGATGGAGTAAAAAAAATCGCCCCTTCGAAAAGGGGCGATTACATTATTCAACCGTTTAGATTTGTCTCCAAGGATTGTTGACCACATTCGTTTGGGAACGGTCAGGGCCGACCGAGAAGATTGATAAAGGAATGCCGGTCAATTGAGATACACGTTCTATATAATGACGGGCATTGGCTGGCAGTTCATCCAGCGACTTGCAAGAAGTGATATCCTCTGTCCAACCTGGAAGTTCTTCGTAGACAGGCTCACATTGGGCCAGCTGTTTCAAGCTTGCAGGGAACTCCTCTATCACTTTTCCTTTATAGCGATACGCCACACAGATCTTGAGCGTTTCGATTCCTGTCATGACATCAATCGAATTCAATGAAAGATCTGTAATTCCACTGACACGGCGCGCATGTCTCACAACGACTGAATCAAACCAGCCAACACGGCGCGGACGGCCTGTCGTTGTTCCATATTCGCGGCCGACTTCGCGGATTTGATGGCCGATTTCATTATCAAGCTCTGTCGGGAATGGGCCATCACCCACACGTGTTGTGTAAGCTTTGCACACCCCTACCACATGATTAATCTTAGAAGGGCCAACTCCTGAGCCAATCGTAACACCACCGGCTACCGGGTTCGACGAAGTGACGAACGGGTAAGTTCCTTGGTCGATATCGAGCATGACGCCTTGAGCACCTTCAAATAATACTCTTCGCCCTTCATCGAGTGCATCATTCAGCACAACCGATGTATCGCACACATATTGCTTAACCCGTTGTCCATACTCATAGTATTCTTCAAATATTTCATCCAAAGAGAACCCGCTTGTCTCGTACATCTTTTCCAACAAGCGGTTTTTCTCTTCGAGATTATGCGCAAGTTTCTCTTTAAATACTTCTTTATCCAATAAATCGGCCATTCTGATCCCTATGCGGGCAGCTTTGTCCATATAGGCAGGGCCGATGCCTTTTTTTGTTGTTCCAATCTTATTATCGCCTTTTCTGGCTTCTTCTACTTCATCCAGCTTAAGATGGTACGGAAGAATGACATGAGCCCGATTGCTTATACGCAGGTTATCAGTTGTCACCCCTTGCTTATGAAGGTATTCTAACTCCTCATTCAGCGCTTTAGGATCGACTACCATTCCATTGCCGATTACGCAGATTTTGTCGCTATAGAATATTCCAGATGGGATTAAATGCAGTTTGTACGTAACGCCATTGAATTTTATTGTATGGCCGGCATTATTGCCGCCTTGATAACGTGCAATCGCTTCTGCATGCTCAGACAAGAAATCCGTAATCTTGCCTTTCCCTTCATCTCCCCATTGTGTTCCGACTACTACTACTGAAGACATATCCTTGCACCTCCGAAAATTCCTTTGTCCGTTTTCTATCAAACATAGCTATTTTATCAATCAAACTCATCATAAGTCAAGGTAAATACGAACGATGCAAATATTAAACACTATTTTTGTTCGTCTATTTTTTATTTTGACATAACTTTCAATTACTTTATCCGAAAAATGGGATTTCATGTATAATAAAGTAGTTGTTTTTAGGAAAAACTGTATTATTTTCCTTTTATTATTAAAACAAAGCAAGGCATATACTGTTCTACAGACTTACGAATGAGGAAATGTTTGGGGGATTTATAAATGAAGTGGAAACCTGTTCTTCTCTCTCTGGCTGTTATGGTCACTCTGACCGCCTGCGCTGAGAAGGCAAGCAATGATGGAGAAATGAAAAACAATCATGTACAAACGACTGTAAAAGAATCAAAGTATCCGGGTCTGGAAATTGAAACAGAGGTGGGAGAATACAAGGCATATAAGTACGCGATTCATTTTCCGCGCACAAAGCAATCCAATATAAATTCTGCTATTAAATCATTTGTAAACGATCAAAAAGAAGCTTTTATACAAGAAGCAAAGTCAGCCATTCCAAACAATAAAAACGATTCGGCATTACTATTGGATTACGATATTTCCCATTCATCGAAACAACTGCTCTCCGTTGTCTTTACAAGCCATATCGATGTGCCGGGAAAAACAGGATCCGACCGTATCTATACACTTAATTTTGACCGGCAGACGGAAAAGCTGATCACCATCCAATCATTATTGAACGACGATTCCTCGTTGCAACGCATTTCCAGTATTGCCCAATATAATATTCTTAAAAACAGTACTTTTATGAAACGAACGAACCCGGGGCTCGTAATGGAAGGGACAAAAGCAGAAATGGCCAACTACGGCACATTTGGCTTTTCAGATCACTCCATGGATATCTATTTCCTCAAAGATCAGCTTGGTCCTGCTTATAAATTGCAAATTGCTTTGGACGACCTGAGAGGAATTGTTAAGGACTCCTATATGGAAACGCTGAAACAAGTAATCACCAATGATACCGAGCTCCTTTCAGCCACAACAGGCCGCAAAAACGGCGAAAAGCCCTTTCCGCTTGTGCCTGGGCAAAAATATGTAGCATTGACATTCGATGACGGACCCCACCATCAATGGACTCCTTATATATTGGATACACTGAAACGCCACAAAGCAAAAGCCACCTTCTTTGTGCTGGGGAACCGCGTGGAATACTATCCCGCCATTGTCAAGCGCGAGTTCGACGAAGGCCATGAAATCGGCAGCCATTCATGGAGCCATCCAAAGCTGACGAATCTGTCCAGGCAGGAGCTTGTGAAGCAAATTAATCAAACAGCTGCATCAATTGCCAAGATTACCGGCCAGACTCCGGCTGCTCTGCGCCCGCCATACGGGGCTTTCAACCATGAAGTCCAGCAAATGGCCAACGCGCCGATTGTCAACTGGTCGGTGGATACGCTCGACTGGAAGAGCCATAACCAAACGGCGATCAAGAACATTGTGCTGAACCGGACACATAACGGCAGCATTGTTCTCATGCATGATATCCACGAAGCATCGGCTTTGGCATTAGACAGCATTTTGACTGAATTGGCTAAAAGAGGCTATCACTTTGTCACTGTCAGCCAATTGCTGCAGCTCCAAGGGAATCCGGGCAACTATGTGGGCAGTGCCTTCTATAACGGAAAATCATTTTGAGAATATTACCATGCAAAAAAGGGAAAAGGCTGATTAAAAGCCTTTTCCCTTTTTATGCGCCTGGCGGCATACTTGAATCGTCATATCTTGTTTCGATATTGACGAATTTATTATATTCCTTCACGAAAGCGAGCGATACAGTTCCGACCGGGCCGTTCCGCTGCTTCGCAATGATGATTTCAATGATGTTTTTATTCTCTGATTCCTTATCGTAATAATCGTCACGGTAAAGGAAAGCAACGATATCGGCATCTTGCTCGATACTTCCTGATTCCCGGATATCTGACATCATCGGCCGTTTATCCTGTCTCTGCTCCACTCCACGGGAAAGCTGGGATAGAGCGATGACCGGGACTTTCAATTCACGGGCCAATGCTTTTAGGGAACGGGAAATTTCGGATACCTCTTGCTGGCGATTATCGCCAGAGTTCCCGTTGCCTTGAATCAATTGCAAGTAATCGATCAGGATCATGCCTAGACCGTGTTCTTGCTTCAAACGCCGGCACTTGGAACGGATATCCCCTATACGGACACCTGGCGTGTCATCAATGTAGATTCCTGCATTGGACAGGCTTCCCATAGCCATCGTCAGCTTTCGCCAGTCTTCGTCTGTCAACGCGCCTGTCCGCAAGTTTTGGGCATTGATATTGCCCTCCGCGCACAGCATACGCATGACAAGCTGTTCCGCTCCCATCTCCAGACTGAATATAGCAACGTTTTCTTCTGTCTTCGTCGCTACATTTTGCGCGATGTTCAATGCGAAGGCCGTTTTACCCACTGATGGGCGGGCTCCTACAATAATCAAGTCATTGCGCTGGAAACCGGCAGTCATGCGGTCCAATTCAGCAAAACCTGTCGGTATCCCTGTAATATCGCCTTTTCGGTTGGCGAGCACCTCTATATTATCGTATGTGGATACGAGGACATCCTTGATATCCTGGAATGCTCCAGCATTTTTTCGCTGTGCCACTTCCATGATGTTTTTTTCCGCATCACTAATATAAGCTTCTACCTCGTCAGCGCGGTTGTACCCATCCTGTACGATTTGGGACGCGACTCGGATTGTGCGGCGCAGCAAGGATTTTTCGTCCACAATACGTGCATAATATTCAATATTAGCGGCCGTCGGTGCGGAATCCGCCAATTCACTCAGATATGAAACACCGCCCACATCTTCAAGGTTCTTTGTTGCTGCCAATTCCTCCGTGACTGTGACTAGATCGACCACACTTCCCCTATCGTTCAGGTTCACCATCACCTGGAAGATTTTCTGGTGCGCCACCCGGTAAAAATCATCAGCCGTAAGAAGCTCAGTGGCAACAATCAACGAAGCCGGCTGAAGGAAAATCGCCCCAAGCACTGCTTGTTCAGCTTCGATATTCTGCGGCGGAATTTGGTTTTGGAAGATCTCATTCAATACAATAACCCCCTATATTGTGCGAGAAAAAGTTCCGCTCATAAGCAAGACGACTCCCATGCAAATCACATAACCAGGAGTCGCCTTATCGCTTTAAACCTTACAGCACAGGAGACCCTGTACCATACCGTCTATCTCTATTATAATCTCTACGTCTATTCTACATCGGCTTGGGACACTCGTACATGTTAATTTTTTGCTTACTTAGCTTCTTTTACATGCACATTTAATGTGGCTGAAACTTCATGGTGAAGCTTGACAGGCACTTTTGTATAACCCAATGAACGGATTCCTTCCGGCAATTCCATTTTGCGCTTATCGATTTTGATGCCTTCTGCAGATTGCAATGCCTCGGATATTTGTTTAGTCGTGATGCTTCCGAACAGACGGCCGCCTTCTCCTGCTTTCGCGCTTAATTCAACCGTAAGCTTTTCGATTTTTTCCTTTAATTGCTTCGCTTGCGCCAGTTCTTCAGCAGCAAGCTGGCTAGCTTTATTATTTTGCGCTTCTAATTTCTTTAAGTTAGCGGGAGTGGCTTCTACAGCTACTTGCTGTTTCAATAGAAAGTTTTGTGCATATCCATCTGATACGTTTTTCACTTCGCCTTTTTTACCTTTACCTTTAACATCCTTTAAGAAAATTACTTTCATTCTGTGTACCCTCCCAAATAATCATCTATAGCTTTCTGCAATAATATCACAGCTTCGTCAACAGTACTATCTTCAATTTGCGTAGCCGCATTGGTAAGATGCCCGCCGCCGTGCAATGATTCCATAATAATTTGGACGTTGACATCACCAAGTGACCGCGCCGAAATACTGACGGTGTTCTCCGCTCTTTTGGACACAACAAACGATGCCCCTACACCGTCCATAGTAAGCAATGTATCAGCCGCTTGAGCAATTAGCACCTGCTCATTCACTTCGTCCGGCTGGCCTGTAGCAATGGCAATTCCATCACGGTAAAAATACACACTTTCTATTAATTGCGCCCTTTTGATATAAGTCGATAGATCTTCCTTCAGGAATCTCTGCACGAGCACTGTATCAGCACCATTCGAGCGTAAATAAGATGCCGCATCAAACGTTCTTGAACCGGTGCGCAATGTGAAGCTCTTCGTATCAACGATAATCCCCGCCAATAGGCAAGTCGCTTCCAATGCATCAATCTTGCTTCCTTTTTCCTGGTATTCAATCAGCTCCGTCACCAGTTCCGCAGTCGAGGAAGCATACGGTTCCATATAGACAAGCAATGCTCTGTTGATGAACTCCTCGCCGCGGCGGTGATGGTCGATCACCACAATCTTGTCGATGGCACGGACGAGCTTCTCGTCGATGACCATAGATGGCTTGTGTGTATCCACAATCACCAGCAATGTCTCATCCGTAATTAATTCATGGGCATCTTCCGGAGAAATAAAGCGCGAGTAGAGACTTGGTTCTTTCTTCAGCTCATTCATCAAGCGTTTAACGCCCGTATCCAACTCTTCAAAATTTACAACAATATATGATTCCTTATCGTTCATGTTGGCTACTTCGGAAATGCCGATGGCCGACCCAATCGCATCCATATCCGGATAGCGATGCCCCATAATGATCACTTTATCACTGTCGAGCACAATATCTTTCAAAGCATGCGAGATGACGCGTGCTCTGACGCGTGTCCGCTTCTCCATCGGATTCGTCTTGCCGCCGTAAAATTTAGCTTTCCCATTTGAGAGCTTAATCGCTACCTGGTCCCCACCGCGCCCGAGTGCAAGATCGAGGCTTGACTGGGCAAGAGTGCCAAGCTCAGGCAACGAGGGAGCCCCACAGCCCACTCCGATGCTCAACGTCAACGGAACATGCTGCTTGGCCGTTACTTCCCTTATTTGATCAAGGATCGAGAATTTATCCTTCTCTAATTGCTGCAGGATATCTTCATTGAGAACGCCAATAAACCGATCAGACGATATCCTTTTCATAAAGACGCCATTATCTTTGGCCCATTTATCCAATTGCGAGGTTACAAGACTGTTCAGACTACTTCTGCGTTGATCATCCATGGCCTGTGTCAGTTCGTCATAATTATCAAGGAAGATAATTGAAATGACCGTACGCTCATTCTCATACAGCTGTTCGATCTGCACTCTTTCGGTGACATCGAATAAATAAAGCAACCGTTCCTCCGGCTTTTGGACAACACGGAATTTCCGCTCATATAACGTAACCGTTTCATCCTCTACTTCCTGCTTTACAAGAGCGATTAATGGTTCAGCCACCTCATACAGTGAACGGCCGACAAGCGTATCTTCATGAAAGCAAGAAGCCATGAACGGATTGGCCCACTCAATCGTGTTTTCTTCATTGATCAAGATAATCCCGATTGGCATTTCCAAAAGGGCCTCTTCCCCAACCTTCTTTAGCCGGTAGGAGAGCGTAGAAATGTATTTTTCTGTTTCTCTTTTATTATTGAACTCAATCACGAGGACAGAATAAAAGAGGAACATGACGATCGGGATGCCAACAATGGCAAGAATCCAATTATAGTAGGCAAGGAAAACAAAAAGAACCGTAACAATTGCCAGCAAAGCATATATTGGATATCGAATCGACATTTTTTTTAAATTAGATAACATCTTTTCAGCTCCTAAAAGCTACTATTTTCTGCATCTTTCGTGGGTATCAGCATTTCTTATTTGTTCTGGATTGATTCCCGCAAGCGGAAGCCCAAATCCATTACTCCCAAGATGCGGACAAAAGAAGATGCAATCGGAATGATAGCCGTCAATATCACGACGAAGATCGGGATTCCTTTTGACCAGCCTTTTGAGTGGCTATAAAAGAATAATAAAGAGATGCCCTGAAGCATAATGAAAAATTCTAAAATAAATTGGATATTCATTAGCGCTGTATAAAGAAATTCTCCCTGTTCCGGTTGAATGAATAATATTAACAGCATACTAAGTAAATAATACCATAAAAGGCTTCTTGGCAGCGATAGGTCGCGCAGCCTTCCTATCTCAAGGCGTGCAAACCGGGTCCGGTTCATAACAGATTTGCTTGCCAATACCATTAGAGCGGTCATAATGATTGAAACAATAACGACAAAGCTTGGGAGCAATGTCTGGAACAGAGACGTGAATTGCGCCATTTGTTCGGTGAATTGTTTGAGTTGGTCTTCCTGGCCCATTGCCGACATCATGGTACGGGCTTGTTCGAAGGACTGATCGAACATTTTAGTGAATTCATCCACTATATTTATATTCATCAATGCCATAGTGGCAACCGAAAAGACCAACAGACAAGCAATGAACAATAATGTGGAAACGATAAACATCTCCAGCTTGCTCTTATTGGTTCTTATATAATATCCGATTGTAATCCCGATCAATCCTGCCATGACGGGAGCAGGAAGCGCTCCCACCCCACTGATGATAAAAGCAATCAGCATGGAAGCAACCAGGAACAACGAAGACCATTTCAAGTCATATTTGCTCGAAATCAAAGCGAATGGAGCCGGCATAAAGAAAAATATGACTATACTAGCAAGAGGTATGTATAGAAGCATAAGCAGCATAAGCGCAAAAATCGCTAAAAGGACTCCACTTTCCGCTAATTTTTTACCTTGGTTCAAATGTATGTAACTCCCTTCAATTCTAAAAAAATTCTCAAGCCCTTTTATTTTAAAACATTTTTTCCTACAATTCACTCATTGTACCTATTATACCCTTTCTCCTTCAAACTTACTGCACTTTATGGAGCATATATTTGACTTCTTTATTACAGCCCAGCATGCCAGCAAAAAGACGAATAAAGTTGAAACTTCAATTGGTTGGGAGTCGGATCAATCGGATTCTTCCTTACACTTGTTCGCCTACCTACAAGTTTTTTCATCTCATCACTTTTAAAGGGGTCTTAGCGCCAGTTAGAACTGAAAAAAGCCCTTGCCATTTTGATGGTCGCAAGGGCTTTTTAGCGTTGTTTATTTCTTGATCCAATACGAGCTTCCGTCACTTTTGCGGTCAAGAAACCCGTATTCGATTAAATATCTGCGAAGTGTTACAAAATCTTCAAAAACGGTTTTTAGGATTTCGTTCACTTCTTTCTCTGTATAGGTAGCATTTTCATCGAAGCGTTTAATCATTTCACGCAAAACAATGATTTTATACTTCTGCTTCATCGAAAATGATGTCAGTTTGCCGTCTTTGAAATATTTTTTCAGTACCTTTTCATTTTCTTCTTCAGTCACACGGTAACGGTCGTCAATCATCGTTGCATGCTTAGGTATTTCAAGCATTGCCGGCGCATGCTCATCCTTTTCCTTCAGCAGCTCCATCATTGCCAGAAATAACTTAGCCTGCCGTTCTTTTTCTTTCAGGACAAAACGATGGTTGCGGATCGTCGAAGAGCTGCCAATTTCCAGCTCTTTCTGGATTTCACGGTCATTTTTCCCTTGGTAAAACAAAGCTAGCAAGTTCTTCTGGTGATCGGTCAAACCTGTCAGCTTTTTATCGAGGCCAATCAGAAACTCGAAAACAGAACCATGCTTCTCTTTAATATGCAGCTCCATCCTTCTATAGGCTTCATAATATACTTGGTCAACAGGATAAATGATCCCTTTTTGCAGTTTGTGGCCGCATAACAGGCACACATACGTTTCTCCTTGTTCTTTATAACCCTGCTTTAACTCATTGAAATTGGCTTTCCAAAATAATTCCGTCTCGCTCATCCCATTAAGCTCCTTTGTCTATTTTACAAACATAATATCTTTTTGTTTGCTATATGTCAAACATATTTACAATATCGTTTGAATAATGACAAACATTGTTATAAAATGTTTGTATATTAAACGAAAGAGGGTACGATGATGGACCGGAAAAAAGAACTGAAACAAATGTACAAAGAAATACCGATTGAAGCGGGCATTTATATGATCACCAATACAGCCAATCAAAAGAAGTGGGTGGGCAGTACCCGTAATCTAAAAAGCATAAATGGAAGAAAATTTTCCTTGGAAGCGGGAACCGATACAAACCGGGCTTTGCAGGAAGATTGGAACCTTTACGGGAAGGATTCGTTTACATTTGAAACACTTGAAATCTTAAAAAAGAAGGAAGACGACCCCTATTTCAACGAAAAAGAAGCACTGCAAGCGCTGGATGAAAAATGGAAAGAACAAATCCAGCCATATGGAGAAAAAGGATATAACAAAAAATAAAATCCCTTGGATGAAGAAACATGCGGCTCAGGCGCCAATGTTTCTTTTTTTCTGTTCAAACGAGGAAGCTTAGTCCACAGGTCCCTCCATTAATAATAATGACCTTGGTCAAGACCTTCTCTCCTTTCAAATTTTTAAGGCTTATCTTTTTGTATAAAGAAGGAAAATTTACGTTTGTTTTGAATTCTTAATGTAATGACCCAAAATAAAGAGGTGACTTTTGTGCTTTTTCACTATCATTTTTGGAATCCTTATACTAAACAATTAGAAGATCCGGGTGTAAAGGTTTTGAACTCATAATGAGGATGCTAATGGAGGGTGGCTCTTTTGATTGTGCTAAAGGAAGGTTGGTTAATGAAGGCTTTCATTGTCGATTACTAAGACTCGAGGGGGGAAGATGATTGAAACACGCATTAGTTGTTGGTGGTACTGGTATGTTATCAAGAGTTTCGCTTTGGTTAATAGATAACGGCTATCATGTGTCTATTATTGCTAGAGATGCTGAACGAATGAAGCAACTTCTACAAGAGGCCAGTTCGGAAAGCCATGTAACTCCATTATTAGTTGATTATAGAAATAATGACGAATTGAAAGAGGAAATAAATAGAGCCATTAAGGAGAATGGAAATATTGATCTGGTAGTAGCGTGGATTCATTCAATTGCAGAAAATGCTCTTCAAATTATTGCTAATGAGGTTTCGAAAGGGGAAAATAGTTGTGAATTATTTCATATAGTAGGGAGTAGTTCAAATTTAAATGAAATCAAGAAAAAGAGTAATGCACCTTCTGATTATGTACATTACTATCAAGTTCAATTAGGTTTTAAATTTGAAGATACCCAGTCAAGATGGCTAACAAATAAGGAAATTTCTGAAGGTGTCATTGAAGCTATTAGGAAGAAAAAGAAAGTACTGATAATTGGTCAAATTGAACCTTGGGAAAATCGCCCTCATTGGTAATTTAAAGTGTTAGGGAGGACATTAGTTGAAACAGGACTGGTACTTTAAATAACAAGGGCTTTAATAAAATAAAAAGAAGCAATAAAATAACCTAAAATAACCAATCCTATTTTGAAATAGATTCTTCAATATTCTTCCTCGTGTATTTTTATAAGTACAAAAAAAGCACAGCAGAGTTAATATCCACTGTGCTTTTTACTATTTAATTACTCACCAGATACGTATGGAAGTAAAGCCATAGTACGTGCGCGTTTGATTGCAACTGTCAATTTACGTTGGTACTTAGCGCTAGTTCCTGTTACACGACGAGGTAAGATTTTACCACGCTCAGAAACGAATTTTTTCAACAAATCTACATCTTTGTAGTCGATGTGAGTGATACCGTTAGAAGTAAAGTAACATACTTTACGACGTTTAGCACGGCCACCTCTGCGTCCACCCATTGCCATTGTTATTTCCCTCCTTATTGGATACTCATATAAACAAACGGTGTTTATATGTTAGAATGGCAGATCATCATCTGAAATGTCGATCGTTTGACCGCCGTTTGCAAATGGATCGTCATCTACACGAGTGTAGTTGCCATTCCGCTGTTGGTTTTGATTCTGGTTACGGTTTTGGCCATATGATGAGAAGTCATCACGCTGTCCGCCTCCGAAGGAACCGCCTTCGTTTCTGTTGCCACCGTTATTGGAGCCTTTAGGTTCAAGGAATTGGACACTTTCAGCCACAACTTCGGTCACATATACGCGCTTACCATCTTGTCCCTCATAATTACGTGTTTGAATGCGTCCGTCCACGCCCGCCAAACTGCCTTTTCTTAGGAAGTTTGCGACGTTTTCAGCCGGCTTACGCCAAACGACACAGTTAATGAAATCTGCTTCACGATCACCTTGCTGATTCGAAAAGTTTCGATTCACCGCAAGTGTGAAAGTCGCTACTGGCACGCCTGCTGGCGTATAGCGCAAATCTGGATCTTTAGTTAAACGTCCTACAAGAACGACACGGTTCATCATCAGAATCAACTCCTTCCTTTCCTCCGCACTTTATAAGAAAGCGCCTTGGATCGGATATTTTAAATCTATATTATGCTTCGTCTTTTGTTACCATATGGCGGATAATATCTTCATTGATTTTAGCAAGACGGTCGAATTCTTGAACTGCCGCAGCTTCTGACTGAACTTTAATGATCATGTAGTAGCCATCGCGGAAGTCATTGATTTCGTATGCAAGACGGCGCTTGCCCCATTCTTTTGTTTCTGTAATTTCCGCACCATTATCAGTTAGGATTGTGTTGAAACGCTCAACCAAAGCTTTTTTAGCTTCCTCTTCGATATTTGGACGGATGATGTACATAATTTCGTATTTTCTCATCACGGTCACCTCCTTTTGGACTAAACGGCCCTTATATGGGCAAGGAGCAATTAAATAATTACTCACGAGCCTTGATTATATCACAGCTCTTGTCCCTTTGCAACAAGAGCGTGCAAACAAAAAGCCGGCTTGTCAAAACAAGCTCGGCATTGTTATTCCATTATACATTAAAGCGGAAGTGGATAACGTCTCCATCCTGCACAATATACTCTTTTCCTTCAAGGCGTACTTTTCCAGCTTCACGTGCGGCAGCCATGCTTCCTCCAGCCAACAGATCGTCATATGAAACGGTTTCGGCACGGATAAATCCTCTTTCAAAATCAGAGTGGATGATGCCTGCACATTGTGGGGCTTTCATGCCTTTTACAAATGTCCATGCACGCACTTCCTGCACGCCGGCTGTGAAATAAGTCGCCAAGCCAAGCAAATCATAGGCAGCACGGATCAATTGATCCAAACCTGATTGTTCGATGCCCAGTTCAGAGAGGAACATCGCTTTTTCTTCTGCATCCAATTCAGCAATCTCTGATTCAATCTTTGCGCAAACGACAATCACTTCAGAGTTTTCCTTAGCAGCAAAATCACGCACTTTTTGTACGTACTCATTGTCGCTTGAATCTGCTACATCATCTTCGCTCACATTGGCTACATAAAGAACAGGCTTAATGGTCAGAAGATGCATCATTTTGACGACACGCATTTCTTCTTCTGTGAATTCAAGCGCACGGGCAGGTTTTTCGTTTTCAAAAGCTTCCTTCAAACGGAGAAGAATGTCATGCTCATACATTGCTTCCTTATCTTTTTGCTTAGCCATTTTTGCTACGCGTCCGATACGTTTATCGACAGATTCCAGGTCGGCAAGGATCAGTTCCAGGTTGATGACCTCGATATCGTCGATCGGATCGACCTTACCGGATACGTGGGTGATATTTTCATCTTCGAAGCAACGGACTACCTGACAGATGGCATCCACTTGGCGGATGTGAGAAAGAAACTTATTTCCCAAGCCTTCCCCTTTGCTGGCACCTTTTACGATACCGGCAATATCCGTGAATTCAAATGTTGTTGGAACTGTTTTTTTCGGGTGAACAAGCTCAGTCAGTTTTTGTAGACGGTGATCAGGCACTTCTACGATACCGACGTTCGGGTCGATCGTACAGAACGGATAGTTGGCAGATTCGGCGCCTGCTTGTGTAATTGCGTTGAATAGTGTCGATTTGCCGACGTTAGGCAAGCCGACGATACCAGCTGTTAAAGCCATGTAACATTCACTCCTCTTTATAATGGGCGGATATGCCCTTATAAACTCTATTTCAATAACTTATATTCGTAACGGAAATGAAACCTCTACCAATTATAGTGATTACACTACTAAAAGACAAGTAAAGATATGGCTTCGTTTATCCCTTACTCTTCATGCTTCACAAGAATTTTTTTCATTTTACGACCGAATTCCTTCCTTGGGATGAGAACGCTATGGCCACAGCCTTCGCATTTAATGCGGATGTCCATTCCCAGTCGAATGATCCGCCATCTATTCGTTCCGCATGGATGTGCCTTTTTCATCTCCACTACATCTTGCAATCCGTATTGCTTATCTTCCATCCGATCGTCCTCCCTCATTATGAATTGGCTGCCTGTTCTTGGTGCGTATCGTTCCGGCTATACAAGACCATTCTTGGGAATGGAATTTCTATGCCGTTTTTATCGAGTACGTTTTTCAGCTCCCTGCGCAGCTCACGCGCAAATGCAAAATGCTGCATAGGAACCGTCTCAGCTGTAATGCGCAGGATGATCTCCGACTGGGCAAGATTTTGAATGCCCAGCAAAACCGGCGTGCCAACTAAATTTTCATAGCGGCCAGGCATGGTTTCCAGCAGTTCAGTAATGACCCTTTCTGCTTTTGCCAAATCACCTTCATAGGCAATTCCGATATCGACAACCGCTAAGCTATTATGGATGGAGAAGTTCGTTACCTCCATAATGCTTCCATTCGGGATAATATGGATTTCGCCTGTGAATACCTTGATCTTGGTCGTACGAAGACCAATTTCTTCAACATTCCCTTCAGTCGTTCCAATTCGGACGTAGTCCCCTACAGAAAACTGGTCTTCGAAAATAATGAAGAAACCGGTAATGACATCCTTCACCAAGCTTTGTGCACCGAAACCGACTGCTAAACCGACAACCCCGGCACCGGCTATCAACGCCTTCACATTGTATCCGAGCGTTTCCAGTACCATGGTTAACGCAATAAAGTAAATAAAATATGAGATAACATTTTTCAGCAGCTTCAGCATAGTTGCCTCTCTTCGTTCCGAGACGCGAAGAGGGCTCTTGGCCCGAAGCAAGAAAATATTGCTGATGATTTTTTTGGCAAACTTGACGATTAGGCCGGCAATAACGATAATCAGCATAATTTTAAGGATAACCATGCCTAAGCCAATCCATAATTCTTCACTTAACAAATTTGACAACAACGCATCTACCACTTTATTTCCTGTTATGTGATTTTTATCTATATCCATCTATTCACCTTCTCCTTCACATTCGCTTTAAGCCGCTGCAAATGGGATGTTTCTGTTCAACTCAATCATGCTGCGAAGGTTCCCTTCCAAATTCTTCTCTAGCGCGTATACTTTTCCTGTATTTTCCGTATACTGTTACTACCCTACCGAAGGAGATTAAAGCCATGTATCCAAAAAAAAGAGGTATTCTGCCCGATGGACAACCATCACCTATCCCTTATGCCCAAGATGATGCACCATTGCAGTTGGCGGATAAACTATTAAGCTATATGCCGGCTGAACAACCTTCTCCCATTGTGATTGCATGCATTGGCACTGATCGATCTACCGGCGACTCACTTGGCCCGTTGGTTGGCAGTTTCCTGAAGGAAGCAATAGCTCCCCCTTACCATGTGTACGGGACATTGGATGAACCGATCCATGCCGTAAATCTCCAGGAACAAGCAGAACGTATCCAAAGCCTCCATGAACTGCCTTTTATCATTGCGGTCGATGCTTGCTTAGGAAGAATCAAAAACGTCGGCACCCTCCAAGTCCACAAAGGCCCTTTAAAACCAGGCGCAGGCGTCCATAAAAACCTCCCTGAAATCGGCCATATCCATGTGACGGGTATCGTAAATGTCAGTGGCTTTATGGAATTTGCCGTTCTGCAAAACACCAGGCTGAGCTTGGTCATAAAGATGGCGCGCACCATCGCGGATGGCATCATCGCAGCCAGCCGCAAGACAGGCTGCATCGGCAGAAATCCGAGGGGCTACTGGCCTATGACTGAGCAGACCAAAGAAAAACTTGATTATAATTGAATATGCCCGTAATAAAAAACAGCTACTAGCATAACAGCCATCACAATGGCAGGCAATAGATTTGCGACTCGTATCTTAGTAATGCCCATTATATTTAACCCTATTGCCACAATCATTATACCTCCTGTAGCCCCCATTTCAACAATGAATAAATCTAACAAATCGCCTGGAACAAAATGGGCGATTGCTTTTGCACAGACGGCAATCAACCCCTCGTACAACATGACAGGGACTGCTGAAAACAAAACACCGATCCCGAGCGCACTGGCCAAGACAATAGCTGTGAATCCATCAATGATCGCCTTTGTGTACAGCACACTGTGGTCGCCACGGATGCCGCTGTCGAGAGCGCCTAATATGGCCATTGCTCCAATGACAAATATCAATGTCGCATTCACAAAAGCTTCCGCTATTTGTGTTTCTCCCTTGGATTTCAGCATACGCTCCAGAAAATGGCCAGCTGCATTCAATTTTTCATCCAATGCCCACCATTCTCCAAGTGCAGCGCCGATCACCAGACTCAGAATAACAATAAGGATTTGCTCGCTTTTAATGCCCATCTGTATGCCGATCAAGACGACCACTAATCCGATGGCATACATAATGGTTTCCTTCATTTTTTCAGGAATATTCCGGAAGATCCTGCCGACTAATGTGCCGATGGCTATCCCGATGCCATTCACTATACTGCCTAGCAATACCATATGCATTCACCTATTTTCATTCATTTTAGACCTCTGCTGTTTGATTACAAATAAACCACCCTGATCGGATGGCTTTTCGTCAACTTTATCGTTCAAGCAGTTCAAGAATTCGATTTAGATCATCAGGAGAAAAGAATTCGATTTCTATTTTTCCTTTTTTCTTTCGTTGCGTAATTGTTACCGTCGTGCCGAATCGTTCGCGCAAATAACTTTCACGCTCTTCAATGAAGATGTCTTTCTTTGTTTCTTTCTTTTTCGTTTCACGTGGAACATTTTCATTTAATTGCTGGATGAACTGTTCTAATTGCCGAACATTCATTTCTTCCTTTGCCACTTTTTCCACGACTCCCGGAAGCAATGCTTTCTTCTTCAATCCTAGTAAGGCACGGCCATGCCCCATGGTCAATTTTCTTTGTGAAATCATTTCTTGGATATCCTCAGGCAAAGAAAGCAAACGGATATGGTTGGTGATATGCGGCCGGCTTTTGCCCAACCTTTTTGCAAGCTCTTCCTGGGTAATATCTAAATGGTCAAGAAGGGTTTGATAAGCAGCGCCTTCCTCTATAGGCGTCAAGTCTTCACGCTGAAGATTTTCCAAAACTGCCAATTCCATCATCTGTTGATTATTGTAATCCCTCACAACCACAGGCACCTTGCTAAGACCAGCTGCTTTGGCAGCCCGAAACCGTCTTTCCCCCATGACGATTTCATAGCCCTTAATGCTTTTCTTTACAATAATCGGTTGAAGGATGCCATGCTGCTTGATGGATTCCTTTAATTCGTCGATTCCTTCTTCTGTAAAGAGTTTACGAGGCTGATAGGGATTCGGCCTTAATTCTCTGATAGATACTTCCTGGACCGAGTTTTCTTTATCACTATCAATGTTAAAAATAGCATTGATTCCTTTTCCAAGTCCTTTAGCCATTTGATGCCACTTCCTTTGCCAAATCTAGATATACTTCCGCCCCTCTTGACTTCGCATCATAAATGATTATAGGTTCGCCATGGCTGGGCGCTTCACTGAGCCTGATGTTTCGTGGAATGATCGTTTGATAGACTTTGTCCTGAAAGTATTTCTTCACTTCCTCGATCACCTGGATTCCCAGATTGGTCCGCGCATCCAACATAGTCAGCAATACACCTTCAATCTTTAATTCTTCATTCAAATGTTTCTGTACAAGCCGAACAGTATTTAGTAGCTGACTCAATCCTTCTAGAGCGTAATATTCGCATTGCACGGGGATAATGACGGCATCGGATGCAGTGAGTGCATTGATTGTCAATAGCCCGAGTGACGGAGGACAGTCGATAATAATATAATCATAATTATTTCTTACTTTTTCCAGCGCACGCTTCAGGCGCACTTCCCTTGAAATGGTGGGTACCAATTCAATCTCTGCACCAGCTAATTGTATGGTGGCGGGAATGACATGCAGATTCTCTACCTTAGCAGGTTTGATTACTTCAATGGCTTCCAAATCATCTACGAGAACATCATATATGCATTGGTCGACATCCGCTTTTTCTATGCCGACACCGCTTGTTGCATTGCCCTGAGGGTCGATATCCACCAAAAGGACATTCTTCCCGATATATGCTAAACAAGCAGCCAGATTGACAGAGGTTGTTGTTTTGCCCACTCCGCCTTTTTGATTCGCAACAGACACTATTTTTCCCACATTGCCACCTACCTTTATCCCTTCATTTCCAATATGCATCCCTGAATTGTTCAGCAACAATATCCAGAGGCGAATTATACTTTTTATTAAGTGAAACTTTAATTGCTGGGAGTTTTTCTTCATTTCTCACTGGCGCTTGACCGCTTCTTTATCTTCGCTTTCAGGTTGAAGTGGAAGTTCTAGCACCGGTTAGAATGGGATATATTCTTTTTTGTTTCACGTGTAACTTATTTTAACATAAAAAAGGGCAAAATATATTTCGCTTTTTCCAACTTTACCTCCTGTTTCCATTTATTAGAGAGGATTGATCATTTTCTCAGAGCATAACGAAAAAGGAGTTTTTGCACGCGGCCACGCACAAAAACTCCCTCGTATTCTATCTATTTATTTTTTCTTTGGTATTTTAATAGTGAACTGATAATATTCGTCATGTTCTTCTTCTTCCGCATCAAGCTTGATGCCGTTATCCATGACCATATTCAAAGATTGCCTGATTGTATTGACGGCAATTCTCATATCCTTGCTGAATGCCTTCCGCTTCGGCTTCGGTTTTTTCTCCGTAGCCGCCAAGAGTTTTTCCACTCTTTCTTCCGTCTGTTTGACATTCAGGTTTTTCTCCAAGATTTCTTGAAGCAGCAGGATTTGCTTTTCAGCATTTTTTAAAGGAATCAACGATCGGGCATGGCGCTCGGTGATCGTCTTCTGCATCAATGCTTCCCTTACTTCTTCCGGAAGTTTCAGCAATCTTAGCTTATTGGCGACTGTCGATTGTCCGATTCCCAATCGCTGTGCCAATGCTTCCTGGGTCAGCTGATGCAATTCGATCAATTTGCTGTAGGCAATCGCCTCTTCTATCGGGGATAATTCTTCCCGCTGGAGATTTTCTATGAGGGCAACGGAAGCTGTTTCCCGGTCATTAAATGTTTTAATGATGGCCGGCGCTTCTTCCCAGCCTAATTTTTGCATTGCTCTGAAACGGCGTTCACCCGCAATGATTTCAAAGCGACCTTGTTCGTATTCCCTCACGACAATCGGTTGGATGATTCCATGCGTGTGAATGGTTTGCGCGAGTTCCGCTATTTTTTCATCATTAAAAACCGTTCTCGGCTGAAAACGATTTGGAACGATATCTGAAAGGGGAATTTTCTTGATCTCTTCGTTATTGTTTGGCTTCACATCTTCCGTATGCTCTTCCACAATTTCTGCTTTTTCACCAATATTAAAAAAACGTGAAAAAGGATGCTTCATATCCCTGACACCACCTTTAAGAAACTCCCTCGGTACATATTCTCTATGAAAATGACAAGTTCCTTCTATTTTCTAACGACAAAATCATACAAAAAAAAGCAAAGCTTGAATGATTGCACTTCCTCTATTTTAGTACATTCGGTGCCTTCTGCCTATCCTCTCTTTGCGAGTAAATGGCAGAAAGGCACAAAATGCTTAGGAAATGGGTGTTTTATTTGGCGTTCCAGGTTTTCTTGGGTATTTCTTTGGTGTCTTTTTGACTTTCTTAATGGTTATGAAGGTCCGCTCACTGTTTTCGATCGGCAATAACATGCTATCGACTGCTTCCATTTCTCCTCCAAGCGTTGAGATTGCCTTCTTGCTATCCTTCAGTTCCTCCTGGGCGCTTGCCGCTTTCATGGCGAAGAACCTGCCGCCCTGTGAAACAAGCGGAAGGCATAGTTCAGAAAGGACCGATAATCTGGCAACCGCACGTGCTGTCACCAGGTCGTAGGATTCACGATGGGCCGGGTTTTGGCCAAACGTTTCTGCACGGTCATGGTAAAAATGAACATTTTCCAATTGAAGCGTATGTGCCAGATGTTCCAGAAAAGAGATTCTCTTATTCAATGAATCAACAATGGATACCTTCAGATGAGGGAAACAGATTTTGATCGGTATGCTGGGGAAGCCTGCACCGGCCCCTACATCACATACATGCTCGACTTGTGAGAAGTCTACATAGAAAGCGGCTGTGATCGAATCGTAGAAATGTTTCAAGTAAACCTCATTCTTCTCAGTAATGGCCGTTAAGTTCATTTTTTCATTCCACTCAACCAATGTGGAGTAGTAAAGCTGGAATTGTTCCACTTGCCGCGGAGAGAGCTCGATGCCCTTCTCCTTCAGCATAGTGATGAATTGTTCTTCGTTCATTGGCATTCAACCTCTGTCATTTAATTTGATACACGTGCGATTTTTCCTTGCTCCAGATAAACAAGCAGAATGGATACGTCTGCCGGATTGACGCCGGAGATTCTTGAAGCTTGGGCCACCGTAAGCGGGCGGACATTCTTCAATTTTTGTCTGGCTTCGGATGCCAAGCTGTTGATGGCATCGTAATCGATGTTATCCGGTATTTTTTTGTCTTCCATCTTTTTCAGCTTTTCAACTTGTTGCAAGGATTTTTCGATATATCCTTCGTATTTGATCTGAATTTCCACCTGTTCCTTGACGTCTTCGGAAAGCACCTTTTCACTTGGCGCAATTTGGTCAATAACAGCATAATTCATCTCTGGGCGTCTCATCAGGTCAGACGCGCGGATGCCGTCTTTCAGCTCGCTTCCTCCTGCTTTTAAGACAAGCTGCTGAAGCTCCTCTGTCGGTTTCAGAATAGTGGATTTCAATCTGGCTATTTCTTCTTCGATATCTTGTCTTTTGGCCTGGAAAGCCCGGTAACGGTCTTCCTTGATCAAACCGATTTCAAAACCGATATCCGTCAAGCGCAAATCGGCATTATCATGGCGCAAAAGCAAACGGTATTCCGCACGTGATGTCAGCAAACGATACGGTTCATTTGTACCTTTTGTAACTAGATCATCAATCAACACGCCTATATAGGCATCTGCACGCCCAAGGATAATTTCTTTTCTGCCAAGCGCTTTTTGGGCTGCATTGATACCGGCCATCAAGCCTTGTCCGGCTGCTTCCTCATAGCCGGAAGTGCCGTTTATTTGTCCCGCTGTATATAGGTTTTCAATTTTTTTCGTTTCTAATGTTGGCCATAATTGAGTCGGTACGATGGCATCGTATTCAATGGCATATCCAGCTCTCATCAGTTGTGCTTCTTCCAATCCCGGAATAGTGGCCAGCATTTGCTTTTGCACATCTTCCGGAAGACTGGTGGAAAGCCCTTGGACATATACTTCTTTTGTATTTCTTCCTTCCGGTTCAAGGAAAATCTGGTGGCGCGGCTTATCGTTAAAGCGTACCACTTTATCTTCAATCGACGGGCAGTAACGCGGTCCGGTTCCTTTAATCATCCCTGAATACATCGGTGACCGGTGCAGGTTGGCATCGATGATTTGGTGTGTTTGCGTACTTGTATACGTAAGCCAGCATGGCAATTGGTCAGTGATGTAAGAGGTCGTTTCATACGAAAAAGCTCTTGGTACATCGTCTCCTGGCTGGATTTCCGTCTTGCTGTAGTCGATGCTGTCACTATTCACACGCGGAGGCGTACCTGTTTTAAAGCGAACAAGGTCAAAACCTAGTTCTTCCAGGTGTTCGGAGAGTTTAATGGAAGGCTGCTGATTATTCGGGCCGCTTGAGTACTTTAATTCCCCAAGGATAATTTCCCCTCTTAGGAACGTACCTGTCGTGATGACGACACTTTTGGCCGTATACGTAGCTCCTGTCTGCGTCACCACACCCGTACATTTGCCGTCTTCAATAATCAATCGTTCAACCATGCCTTGAACCAATGAAAGATTTTCTTCCTTCTCGATCGTTAATTTCATTTCCTGTTGATACAGAAATTTATCTGCCTGCGCACGCAATGCACGTACTGCCGGCCCTTTTCCTGTATTCAGCATTCTCATTTGGATATGCGTCTTATCTATATTCTTGCCCATTTCTCCGCCTAAGGCGTCGATTTCCCTTACGACAATCCCTTTCGCCGGTCCTCCAACAGACGGGTTGCATGGCATAAATGCCACCATATCAAGATTAATGGTAAGCATAAGCGTTTTTGCCCCAATCCGGGCGGAAGCAAGTCCCGCTTCAACGCCTGCGTGTCCGGCTCCTACTACGATTACATCATAATGGCCTGCTTCGTATGGCATTCCTCTTCCTCCTTTGTTAATAAACCTTCTTTATTTTCCTAAACAGAATTGTGAAAATAGCTGATCAATCAAGCTATCTTGCATACTGTCGCCGATAATTTCACCAAGCAACTCCCACGAGCGCGTCAAATCAATCTGCACAAGATCAATCGGTACATCTCCGGCAATAGCTGAAATTGCATCTTTAATGCAACTTTGAGCCTGGGAGATCAAGGCGATATGACGTGTATTAGAAAGATACGTAAGATCTCCCGATTCCAACTCGCCTTCAAAGAATAAAGCAGAAATCGCTTCTTCCAGTTCATCGATTCCCTGGTCTTCCAATAGGGAAGTTGTGATGACCGGGGATTGCCCCGCCAATTCTTTCACTCTTTCCAGGTCGATCTTCTGGCTAAGATCTGTCTTATTAACAATAATGATAGCATCCATTCCTGCAATTGCTTCAAACAACTGCTCATCTTCCTTGGTTAATTCCTCTGAATAATTGAGGACAAGCAAAATTAAATCCGCTTCCTTCAAAACGGCGCGCGATTTTTCTACGCCGATCCGTTCCACGATATCTTCTGTTTCCCGGATGCCCGCTGTATCGACCAATCGTAAAGGTACGCCTCTTACATTGACGTATTCTTCGATCACATCTCTTGTCGTACCAGGGACATCTGTGACGATTGCTTTGTTTTCGTGGACAAGGCTATTCAATAAAGAGGATTTCCCGACGTTCGGGCGTCCGATAATCACCGTCGATAAACCATCCCTCAAAATTTTCCCTTGCTCTGCTGTCTGTAGCAATTTTTTTAACTGTTCATCGACGTAGGATGCTTTCTCAATAAGCATATGGTGCGTCATTTCTTCCACATCATCATATTCAGGATAGTCGATATTCACTTCGATATGGGCCAGCACTTCAAGGATTTCCTGGCGCAGCTTTTTAATCAGTGTGGAAAGCCGGCCTTCCATTTGGTTAAGTGCCACATTCATGGCACGGTCTGTCTTCGCTCTAATTAAATCCATGACTGCTTCAGCCTGCGATAGATCAATACGGCCATTCAGAAAGGCGCGTTTTGTAAACTCCCCGGGCTCAGCCAATCTTGCTCCCATAGAAAGAACGAGATTCAACACCTTTTTAACGGAAACAATCCCGCCATGGCAGTTAATTTCCACCACATCTTCCCTTGTGAACGTTTTTGGGCCCCTCATGACAGAAACCATTACTTCTTCAACCGTCTTTTCTGTACGGGGATCTTTTAAATGCCCATAGTGAATCGTATGCGAAGGGGCATCTGACAGTTTTTTTTGGCTGGGCCCGCTGTAAATCTTGTCGATGATCGGGAATGCATCGCTTCCGCTTAAGCGGACGATTGCGATCGCTCCTTCCCCCATGGGCGTGGATACCGCTGCAATTGTATCAAACTCCATATAGCACCTCTCCATTAGTTGTTATGTCCTTTTATCCCAATCCGATTGGTTCAACTTTTTGATTGGTGGAGAATGAATGGCAATCCCCAACGATCAAAGTTTCACTTTATCAAAAACCGGACTTTCTCCAGTTATTTTTAGCCTAAATATCTAGAATACCATAGTCTATTTTTCAACAAAAGCTAATTTGCTTCCGCCAAAAGTTGTCCACATGGCATTTCGGACCATTTTTCTCCGCTTATTGTAACTTATCCACATGTGAATAACAATCTTCCGATCCCTCTTTATCCATTGTCTTTTTCATTTTGCACCTAGGAGGCATTTCTTAAAACACCCTTCTCTAAAACAGCGGAAGATCCTACCGGCCGTTAATTGAACAATCGGTGCCTTAGCGCCAATTAGAAAGGGACAAAAAAACCTTTCCGCGCTGAACGGAAAGGTTTTTTTTATTTTTTAGTTGTGATCACTAAATGGCGGTAAGGTTCTGTACCACTAGAATACGTTTCAATCTGTTTGTATTTCATCAATGCAGTATGAATTACTTTTCGCTCATATGAAGGCATTGGTTCCAGGACTACTTCTTTCTTCGTCCGCAATACTTTTTGGGCTACCCGCTCAGCGAGATGGACCAGTGTTTCTTTTCTTCTGCTTCTATATTCTTCTGCATCAAGCATGATTGTCAAATGCTTCTTCGCATGGCGATTGGCTGCCAGCTGCGTTAAATATTGAAGAGAATTCAACGTTTGTCCCCTTTTGCCGATTAGAAGAGCCAGCTTATCTCCGGATAATGTGAAAGTGACATTTCTACCTTCGATCTTCTTGTCAATTTTCGCCTGCAACCCCATTTGGCTGGTTACTTCCTGCAAGAATTTTTCTGCTTCCTCTATCGGATCCGGTTTCATCGTTGCTTTTACCACGGCTTTGCGCGAACCGAATAATCCAAATAATCCTTTTTTTCCTTCATCGAGTACGTCGATCTCAATCCGGTCTCTAGTTGTGTTTAATTGAGCTAAGGCAATCTCTACTGCTTCTTCGACACTTTGGCCTTTAGCAGTTACTTCTCTCACTTTTTATTTCCTCCCGCAGGACTGGCCTTCTTGCGTAAGTCCGGCCCTTTTATAAAGAATGTCTGTACGATCATAAAGATGTTACCGACAACCCAATACAACGAAAGTGCGGATGGGAAGTTAATTGCAAACACAATGATCATGATTGGCATTAGCCATAGCATCATGGCCATTTGCGGATTGGCTTCCTGTCCGGCCATCATCATCTTCTGCTGTGCAAATGTTGCAACACCAGCAATAATTGGCAAGATGTAGTATGGATCTTTATCCCCAAGGTCGAACCATAAGAAGCTGTGGTTGGCGATTTCCTGGGTTCTCATAATTGCATGGTAAATACCGATCAAGATTGGCATCTGGATAATAAGAGGTAAACATCCTGCCAACGGGTTTACTCCATGCTTTTGGAAAAGTGCCATTGTTTCCTGCTGAAGTTTTTGTTGAGTGGCCGCATCCTTTGATGCATATTTTTCTTTCAATTTTTGCATTTCAGGCTGAATGGCTTGCATCGCCTTTGTGCTTCTCGTCTGTTTGATCATAAGCGGAAGCAAGATCAGCCGAATGAGAATCGTTACAACAACAATCCCAAGCCCAAAGTTATTGCCTAATGCATGGGAAATAGTCGTGATAACTACCGATAAAGGATAGACAACGAATTCATTCCAGAATCCTGTGCTTTCGCTCGTTATCGGCTGATTGACTTGTGAACAACCAGAAAGCAACATCATCAATGAAGCAATTGCAACGATAAGCAATATTCGCTTTTTCAAACGTGATTTCCTCCTTAATGCCTGGTACTAAAATTGTATTTAAATTAAAAAGCTCGTCTTCTTTGCAGGCTTGTACAATATGTAAACGGATGCACAACTGCTAGAGGCGCCAGTACAACTACATGCCTTTCTTAGTGCTACTTACTTTCCTTCTTGGACGGGCTTTTTAATGCTTTTCCTCTTTTTAGAACGTGTATCAGACTACTTTTGACCTCATTAAACGCCATATCTGCCGCAGGTTTTCTGGCGATCACCACATAATCCCGCTGTTCTCGCACCTGGCTGTTCAGCTCAAGGAATGCTTGGCGGATATAGCGTTTAATACGGACCCTTGTTACCGCATTGCCGATTTTTTTACTGACCGACAATCCGATCCGGAAATAGTCCTGGTCCTCTTTTTGAAGGATATACACGACAAATTGTCTGTTGGCGAATGATTCACCTTCATGAAAAACACGCTGAAATTCTTCATTTTTTTTGATTCTAAATTTCTTTTTCATTTATACACCTTCAAATTAAGCAATCTGCTCTGCAATTATTTTTTATCATAATTGCCTTTTTAACTGAAAAAAAACCACTGAGATTTTTCAGTGGCCTATGCAGATAATACTTTTCTTCCTTTACGACGACGAGCTGCTAACACTTTACGTCCGTTTTTAGTGCTCATGCGTGCACGAAAACCGTGAACTTTACTGTGTTTACGCTTATTTGGTTGATAAGTTCTTTTCATTATATGACACCTCCCTGAGGATAACAGTTAAAGACAGTCTTACTAATTATATAGACGAGACCTTGAAATTGTCAACTCTATTAAGAAAAAGATATTGGAATGGAGATCCGCCACCCATCTTTGTCCGCTGAAATCTATTTTTGGGGACCCTTCGAACCGGCGCGAAACTCCCCTTCAAGCAGCAGCAAAAATAATTCAGCTGATGATCGGCGAGCGTTTTAGTCCTGCACTGGCCAACGTTTCGTTTATTCGATTTTATTCCTTGTATAAAAAAAAGAAAGAACAGGGAAGATAGAAGAAGAATTGTCCCCTGATTTATCACTTGTGGATATTTTTTTCGACATTTTTCGTTATCCACAACATTATTAGACAGGTTTTTAACATATCCTTTCTTTGGTGATAAATAGTTTCCCACAAAGGTGCGTTATGTGGATAAGTATGAATAATCGTTGCAACGCCTTTAATTATTTGTTATCATATTTGTGTTTTCACTCTGAATAACTTTTCGGCATAATACCTTTTATCCACAAACTGTGCATAACTTGTGGATAGTTATTTACAGTTGTTTATAACTACTTGTCCACAGGTAGCTTTTTTTGTCGAAAACTAGATTATTTCTTATTATGTAGTTTATCCACATCTTTATGTAAGATAAGCATAGATTTTACGCTTACTGTTAAAGCATATTACTACCTTTTCAGATTATGTGTTTTTTCACATTTCTATACCTAAAAAGATTGGTTAGCGCATTTATCTTTTTTTACTAGCAACATTGATTAACTGAAAAAGGAGGGACAAATTTGGAAAATATTGATGTCCTGTGGGACCAGGTATTACTGCAGATGGAGAAGAAAGTAAGCAAACCGAGCTATGAAACATGGTTAAAATCAACGAAGGCCACAGCAATCCAAGGCGATACATTAACCATCACTGCTCCAAACGAATTTGCAAGGGATTGGTTGGAGGGTCGCTATACCCAACTTATTTCAAGTGTTCTCTATGATGTGATCGGCGAAGAATTATTCGTGAAATTCGTTATACCCCAAAATCAAAATGACACGCAGTCTGATTTGAACGGACAGCAAAAAGTAAAACAGCAGAAACAAGAGGATTCAGCTGATTTTCCTCAGCATATGCTGAATAAAAAAAATACGTTCGACACTTTTGTCATTGGGTCCGGCAACCGATTCGCCCATGCTGCTTCATTGGCCGTAGCGGAAGCACCGGCGAAAGCCTATAACCCATTGTTCATCTATGGGGGAGTTGGATTGGGGAAGACTCACTTAATGCACGCCATCGGACATTATGTATTGGAACATAATCCATCCGCAAAGGTTGTCTATTTATCTTCAGAGAAATTTACGAATGAATTCATCAATAGCATCCGTGATAATAAAGCGGAGGATTTCCGCAATAAATACCGGAGCGTGGATGTTCTTCTGATCGATGACATCCAATTTTTAGCGGGAAAAGAGTCCACTCAGGAAGAATTTTTCCATACATTCAATACGCTCCATGAAGAAAGTAAACAGATTGTCATATCCAGTGACCGGCCGCCAAAGGAAATTCCAACACTAGAAGACCGGCTGCGCTCACGTTTCGAATGGGGCCTTATCACGGATATTACTCCTCCTGATCTGGAAACAAGAATTGCGATTCTGCGAAAAAAGGCAAAAGCAGAAGGGTTGGATATACCAAACGAAGTAATGCTGTATATCGCCAATCAAATCGACTCCAACATCCGTGAACTTGAAGGAGCTTTGATTCGGGTTGTCGCCTATTCGTCGTTGATCAATAAAGATATCAATGCTGATCTAGCAGCTGAAGCATTAAAGGATATCATTCCGAGCTCGAAACCAAAGGTTATTACAATCTATGAAATCCAAAAGGCCGTAGGCGAGCAATTCAATATTAAGCTTGAAGACTTCAAGGCAAAAAAACGTACGAAATCCGTCGCTTTCCCTCGCCAGGTTGCCATGTATTTGTCACGTGAACTAACGGATTCCTCCCTGCCAAAAATAGGGGATGAATTTGGAGGACGGGATCATACTACTGTTATCCATGCTCACGAAAAAATCTCAAAGCTTTTGCAAACCGATCCCCAACTTCAAATGCAAATTAAAGAGATCAATAATCAGTTAAAGTAAAGATAGATACATCGGCTAAATAGGCAAATCTATCGGCAAACTGAATAATGTTGATAACCTCATTATGTTTATGCACAGTCTGTCCACATGTGGATAGACTGTTTTTCCTTAGCAAAATGGCAGTTATCCACATACTCACAGCCCCTATTACTACTGTTACTACTTTTTTTAAAAAAAATAATATAAACATACGTTCATAAAATCAGGAGGTTCACTATGAAATTCATCATACAAAGAGACAAACTTGTCGAAAGTGTGCAAGATGTAATGAAAGCAGTTGCTTCTAGAACAACCATCCCTATTCTGACTGGTATTAAAATCACAGCTACAAATAATGGAGTAAGTCTGACGGGAAGCGACTCTGATATCTCGATCCAATCATTCATCCCTTTAGAAGAAGAAGGGAATGAATTGGTTGAGATCAAGCAGCAGGGCAGCATTGTCCTTCAAGCAAAGTTCTTTAACGAGATTGTCAAAAAACTTCCTCTAGAAAATGTGGAGATCTCTGTAGAGAACGGATTCCAAACGATTATTCGTTCAGGAAAAGCAGAGTTCAATCTAAATGGTTTAGATCCAGATGAATATCCTCATCTTCCACAAATCGAAGAAGAGAATACCATTTGTATTCCTACCGATCTCTTAAAGACCTTAATTCGCCAAACTGTTTATGCAGTGTCCACGTCAGAAACACGCCCTATCTTGACAGGTGTCAACTGGAAGATAGAAAACGAAAATATCACCTGTACTGCAACAGATAGCCACAGGCTCTCTTTACGGAAAGCAAAGGTAGAATCGAAGGCTGCTGAAAACTATAACGTAGTCATTCCTGGTAAAAGCTTGACTGAGTTGAGCAAAATTCTGGATGATTCTCATAACTTGGTGCATATCGTCATTACTAATAACCAAATTTTATTTAAAACGAAGCATTTGTTATTCTTCTCCCGACTACTTGAAGGCAATTACCCTGACACATCCCGCCTGATCCCAACGGAAAGCAAAACGGATGTGACGCTGAACACAAAAGATTTCCTTCAATCAATCGTGCGTGCTTCGTTATTGGGTGAAGGAAAAAATAATATCGTTAAACTTTCAACCTTAGGCCAATCAGGAGTCGAAATCTCTTCCAACATTCCTGAAATTGGGAAAGTGGTAGAAGAAGTGCAAGTGGAAAATATTGAAGGGGAAGACCTTAAAATCTCTTTCAATGCCAAGTTTATGATGGATGCCCTAAGAGCACTTGAAGGAACGGATATCAAAGTTAGCTTTACAGGGGCCATGAGACCTTTTGTCATCCAAGCACAACATGATGATTCCATGCTTCAACTGATTTTGCCGGTAAGAACGTATTGATTTTATCTTGAATAGTGAAAGCTGTTAGTTTCGACTGGCAGCTTTTTTACTTTGCCAAGGCAAAATACACCCGGAAAAAGGGCATGATAAACTAATAAAGAGTTTTCTTTGTGTATTATCATTTACTTTAGTAAAATTAAGTATCAGAAATCTTGATAGAAAGAGTGTATATACGTATGAAATCAATTGCTATCTCAACTGAATATATAACGCTGGGCCAATTTTTGAAGATCGCAGATGTCATAGATAGCGGCGGCATGGCTAAATGGTTCTTGAGTGAACATGACGTTTTTATCAATGGTGAACTAGATGTGCGCAGAGGGCGCAAGTTAAGAAATGGAGATGTCATTGAAATCCCGCAATTCGGCAAATTCCTTATAAGCGGAGAAGAATAAAAGGAACGATCGTATGCATATTGAATCGCTTAAAGTGAAGAACTACAGAAACTATGAAGATCTTGAAATAGGTTTCGAAAATAAAGTGAATGTCATCCTGGGTGAAAATGCACAGGGCAAAACCAATATCATGGAAGCGATCTACGTTCTTGCCATGGCTAAATCCCATAGAACGTCCAATGATAAAGATCTTATTCGCTGGGACGAAGAATATGCTAAAATAGAAGGTAGGATAAAAAAACGGAACAGTACAATCCCGCTTGAACTCATCATTTCAAAAAAAGGAAAAAAAGCAAAGTGCAACCATATTGAGCAGCAACGGCTCAGCCAATATATTGGAAATATGAATGTCGTCATGTTCGCGCCGGAGGATCTGAACCTTGTCAAAGGCAGCCCACAGGTCAGACGGCGTTTTATAGATATGGAAATTGGACAAGTATCGCCTTTGTATTTATATGAGTACTCGCAATTCCAAAAAATCCTGCAGCAGCGCAATCATTACCTAAAATTGCTTCAAAGCAAAAAACAGACGGATATGGCAATGCTCGATGTATTGACCGAGCAGTTCATTGAGTATGGGGTGAAAGTCGTCGAGAAACGTTTTCAATTCCTTGCGCTTCTCCAAAAATGGGCCGAACCCATCCATAAGGGCATTTCCCGTAACCTCGAAACACTTCAAATACAATATAAAGCATCCGTAGATGTATCAGATTCAATGGATTTGTCGAAAATGACTGAAGAATACCAAATGAAATTTGATAAAATAAAACAAAGAGAGATTGACCGCGGCGTTACGCTGTTTGGTCCGCATCGCGATGATCTTGTCTTCATCGTGAACGGCCGTGATGTTCAGACCTTTGGTTCCCAGGGGCAGCAGCGCACGACCGCCCTATCGTTGAAACTGGCCGAAATAGAATTGATTTATTCTGAAATCGGGGAATATCCGATCCTGCTGCTTGATGATGTTCTTTCCGAATTAGACGACTATAGACAATCCCATTTATTAAACACAATTCAAGGGAAAGTCCAGACGTTCGTTACAACGACCAGCGTGGAAGGGATTGACCACGCGACCTTAAGGGAAGCGGCGGCGTTTGAAGTGGTACAGGGGCAAATGAAGCAAGTGAAATAGGGGTGGAATCATGTATATTAGCATTGGCGGGGACCAGGTGGTCAAAGCAAAGGATTTGTTGGCCGTCCTTGACTGCCAAACAGTCAAGAATTCCTCAAGTGTTCAGGAGTTTCTTGGGAAATGGCCTGTCAAACCCATTCAGATTGGGACAGACACATGCAAATCGATTGTCGTAACTGCCAATCATATTTATTTTTCCCCTTTATCCTCTTCCACGCTTATTAAACGTTCGAAACGAGGGCCCCTCTATGATTAAGGAAAAATGATTGCTAGATTGATTCACATAAATAGTAAGCGACAGAAATGGATTTTAAATAAAAAGTGCAGGTGATACGGATTGACTATGGATCAAAAAACAGAACAACAAACGTATGATGCCAATCAGATACAGGTTTTGGAAGGTCTTGAAGCGGTTCGGAAACGTCCGGGAATGTATATCGGTTCGACAAGCGGAAAAGGCCTTCACCATCTTGTATGGGAGATTGTCGATAATAGTATTGATGAAGCGCTGGCAGGTTTCTGCGATCATATCGAAGTGATCATTGAAGAAGACAATAGTATTACAGTAAAAGATAATGGCCGCGGTATTCCGGTGGATATCCAGGAGAAAATGGGACGTCCGGCTGTAGAGGTCATCATGACTGTCCTCCATGCAGGAGGTAAATTTGGCGGTGGAGGATATAAGGTATCCGGAGGCCTTCACGGTGTAGGTGCATCAGTCGTTAATGCTCTATCCTCCTACTTGGAAGTCAGTGTCCACCGTGATGGAAAAATCTACTACCAAAAATATGAAAGAGGCGTTCCGGTTGCCGATCTGAAAGTCATTGGGGAAACTGACCACACAGGAACAGTCATCCACTTCAGTCCAGATCCGGAAATCTTCACGGAAACACTGGAATACGACTATGATACGCTAGCGACCCGTATCAGGGAACTCGCTTTTCTGAATAAGAATATCAAAATTTCCATCAAGGACAACAGGGAGCCTAAGCGGGAAAATAGCTATCATTATGAAGGCGGAATCGTGTCTTATGTGGAGCATTTAAACCGCAGCAAGGAAGTCATCCATGAAGAGCCAATCGCTATTTCGGGCGAACGGGATGGCATCACCATTGAGGTGGCCCTGCAATACAACGAAGGTTTCACAAGCAGCATCTACTCATTTGCGAACAATATCCCTACACACGAGGGTGGGACGCATGAAGCTGGATTTAAATCAGCGTTGACTCGTGTGATTAATGATTATGCCCGCAAGCAGGGATTAATCAAAGAAAACGATGCGAACCTTTCAGGGGAAGATGTAAGGGAAGGGTTGACCGGGATTATATCCGTCAAGCATCCTGATCCCCAATTCGAAGGGCAAACGAAGACAAAGTTGGGCAACACAGAAGCAAGAACGATTACGGATTCCATTCTTTCCGACAAACTGGAAAAGTTTATGTATGAGAACCCGACAATAGGCCGGAAGATCGTAGAAAAAGGATTGATGGCTTCCCGTGCAAGAATGGCAGCCAAAAAAGCAAGGGAACTGACCAGAAGAAAATCTGCTCTGGAAGTATCCAGTTTGCCAGGGAAATTGGCGGATTGCTCCTCTAAGGACCCGTCCATTTCAGAATTGTACATCGTTGAGGGAGACTCTGCGGGCGGTTCAGCGAAGCAGGGACGCGACCGCCATTTCCAAGCCATCCTTCCGTTGCGCGGAAAAATTCTGAATGTGGAAAAAGCGCGTTTGGATCGAATTTTGTCAAACGAAGAAATCCGGACGATGATTACGGCGCTTGGAACAGGGATCGGCGATGAATTCGATATCTCTAAAGCCCGTTACCATAAAGTCGTCATCATGACAGATGCCGACGTCGATGGGGCTCACATCCGCACACTATTGCTTACATTCTTCTATCGCTATATGAGAAATCTGATCGAAAGCGGCTATGTATATATCGCCCAGCCGCCTCTTTACAAGATTTCACAAGGTAAGAAAGTGGAATATGCCTATAATGATAGACAGCTTGAAGAAATTCTAAACACGCTTCCTCAACAGCCGAAGCCAAATTTACAGCGTTACAAAGGTCTTGGGGAAATGAATCCGGAACAATTATGGGAGACGACAATGGACCCCGATATGCGTTCCATGCTGCAGGTGCATTTGAGCGATGCAATTGATGCAGATGAAACGTTTGAAATGCTGATGGGCGATAAAGTTGAACCAAGAAGAAACTTCATTGAAGAAAATGCCGTTTATGTAAAAAACCTAGATATTTAAGGGAACAGGATAGATTAGGTCTATCCTGTCTTTTACATCATACGAATCGAGAAAATAGATAAGTGAATGCTTTCAAAAGGAGGTTTGCTCCATGTCAGAATCAAGAGTAACAGAAGTTAATATAAGTAATGAAATGCGTACGTCATTCCTTGACTACGCGATGAGCGTTATTGTATCAAGGGCGCTTCCTGATGTGAGGGACGGTCTGAAGCCGGTGCACAGACGGATTCTATATGCGATGAATGATTTGGGAATCACTGCCGATAAGCCTTTCAAGAAGTCGGCCCGTATCACCGGTGAAGTTATCGGTAAATACCATCCGCATGGCGATACTGCTGTGTATTTCACTATGGTCCGTATGGCGCAACCTTTTAACTACCGCTATATGCTGGTGGATGGCCACGGGAACTTCGGATCTGTCGATGGCGACCAGGCAGCTGCCATGCGTTATACAGAAGCCCGTATGTCAAAAATTTCTATGGAATTGATCCGTGATATCAATAAGGACACAATCGATTTCCAAGACAATTACGACGGTGCCGAAAAAGAGCCGGTTGTTCTTCCGGCCAGATTCCCAAACTTACTTGTGAATGGTTCAGCGGGGATTGCTGTAGGGATGGCGACGAATATACCTCCGCACCAACTTGGTGAAGTAATCGATGGAGTATTAGCTATCACACACAATCCTGATATTACAATCGATGAGTTGATGGAATACATTCCAGGGCCAGACTTTCCGACAGCCGGACTGATCCTTGGCCGTTCCGGAATCCGTAAAGCCTATCAAACGGGCAGAGGTTCCATTACCTTGCGCGCCCGTGTTGAAATTGAGGAAAAGGCAAATGGCAAGCAAACGATTATCGTTCATGAAATTCCATATCAGGTCAATAAGGCCAAATTGATTGAAAAGATTGCAGAATTGGCGCGCGATAAGAAGATCGATGGCATCACCGACTTAAGGGATGAATCCGACCGCAGAGGAATGCGTATTGTTATGGAGCTTCGCAGAGACGCCAATGCAAATGTCCTTCTCAATAATCTTTACAAGCATACTGCCCTGCAGACCAATTTTGGCATTAACCTGCTTGCTTTGGTTGATGGCCAGCCGAAAGTGCTGAACTTAAAGCAGTGCTTAACACATTATTTGGACCATCAAAGGGTCGTTATCCGCAGACGTACCGAATTCGAACTGCGGAAAGCGGAGGCAAGAGCGCATATCCTGGAAGGGCTGCGCATTGCCCTTGACCATCTTGACGCTGTTATTGCGTTGATCCGTGGATCAGAAACGACGGATATCGCAAGAGAAGGATTAATGAGCAATTTCTCTCTTTCCGAGAAACAAGCCCAAGCTATCCTCGATATGCGTCTGCAACGCTTGACAGGACTAGAAAGAGAAAAAATCGAAAACGAATATCAGGCGCTGGTTGAATTGATCAACGAATTGAAGGCGATCCTAGCTGATGAAGAGAAGGTTCTTCAAATTATCCGCGAAGAACTGACAGAAATTAAAGAGCGCTTCAACGATGAAAGACGGACAGAGATTGTTCTCAAAGGATTGGAGAGCATTGAGGATGAAGATTTAATCCCTGTTGAGAACATCGTTGTGACATTGACACAAAAAGGCTACATCAAGCGCCTGCCGATTTCGACATACAAGAGTCAAAAACGCGGAGGCAGAGGCGTTCAGGGCATGGGTACGCATGAAGATGATTTCGTAGAGCATCTGTTGACGACCAGCACGCATGATACGATCTTATTCTTTACGAATAAAGGGAAAGTATACCGCGCCAAAGGATACGAAATCCCAGAGTATGGACGTACAGCCAAGGGGCTTCCTATCATCAACCTCTTGGAAGTCGAAAAAGGCGAATGGGTGAATGCTATTATCCCAGTCAGTGAGTTTAATGAGGATAATTTCTTATTCTTCACGACCAAGCACGGCATCAGCAAACGTTCTCCTCTTGCATCTTTTGCCAATATCCGCAACAATGGTTTGATTGCACTTGGCCTAAAGGAAGAGGATGAGTTGATTTCCGTTAGATTGACTGACGGCCATAAGCAAATTATCATCGGAACAAAAGACGGTATGATGATCCGTTTTCCAGAAGAGGATGTAAGAACAATGGGCAGAACGGCGACCGGTGTAAAAGGGATTACTCTCCGTGAAGGCGATGAAGTAATCGGAATGGAATTGGTGCATGAAGGCGATGAAATCCTGAATGTAACAAGAAACGGTTACGGAAAACGTACGAAAGAAGAAGAATACCGGATTCAAAGCCGAGGAGGCAAAGGAATCAAAACGTGCAATGTCACTGAAAAAACTGGCGATTTAGTGGCGATTAAAACGGTTACCGGCGATGAAGACCTTATGATCATATCAGCGGCAGGCGTTATTATCCGTACAGCTGTCAGCGACATTTCACAGACAGGACGGAACACGCAAGGCGTTAAGCTGATCCGCCTGGGTGATGAAGAAAATGAGTATGTGTCCACAGTGGCCATCGTCGACCAAGAAGACGAAGAAGAAGCTGGCAATGCCCCGACAGACGCACATGCGGAAGAGGAACAGGCAACAGCAGATTCAAATGAGGTTAGTGACAATGAATAAAAAAAGGCTCGGATCCGATTAATCGGACCCGGGCTTTTTTTATGGGTTTTTATGTTTTACTTGTAATTTACTTAATCTTTTTAAATTGTATAGTTTTCCCAAGTGGAATGTTTTATTATTATAGACATATACATAAAGTTTGTCCTGATTAGGGGTGGGGATTTTGAAAATCAAGCTAGGCGATCTTACAGAGGGATGCATCCTGGAGAGGGATATCCAGTTAAGGAAGGGGCATCCGATTGCCTATAAAAAGACAATTGTGACCAATGAGCTGATAGAGGTATTGAATGCCTTTTTAATCAAGGAATTATACGTTGAAAAATACAGGGAGGACGGCAAAGCTGTTAATCCAAAAGAAACAAGCGATGCTGACCATGGTGAGGCCGGCGGTGAAACATGTAAGGAAACCAGTTTCCTTCTTTCATATATGGATGCAGTAAAGTCCTTCAAAAAGCTTTTTAAAGGTTGGCAAGCTGGATCTATGGTCGATGTTCCGGCAATCAGAAACATATTTGTGCCCCTTCTTGAGAAAGCGTTGCCATCAGAGGAAGATCTCTTTTCTCTCCATCATTATACAAATAAAAATGATTATTTTTATCATCATGCTATATCAGTGGGGCTGATATCTGCATATATGGCTAAGAAACTGTACTATAATCAGGGCGATATTGTCCAAGTAGGCCTTGCTGGTTGTCTAAGCGATATAGGGATGGCAAAAATCCCGAATCGCATTTTGGCCAAGGAACGCCCGTTAACGCAGGAAGAATTTAAAGAAATTAAAAATCATCCGTTATTGGGTTATCAGATGCTTCAGAAAAGTACAGGGATCAAAAAGGAAATGAAGCTGGCCATTCTCCAGCATCATGAGCGGTTGGACGGATCCGGTTATCCAAATGCTGTCCAGGCTGATAAGATTCATCCTTTTTCAAGGATTGTAGCGGTTGCTGACGTTTTCCATGCTATGGCTTCAGATAAAGTCTATAGGCCTCGCCTGTCGTCCTATCGTGTACTTGAATTAATGATGCACGATGAGTTTGGCAAATTTGATATTGAAATGATCGACACACTTGTCCGGGGAGCTGTCAAATTGTCCATTGGCACATCAGTGGAATTATCCGATGGGCGAAGTGGAGAAATTATGTTCATGAGCACTCGTTATCCGATGAGGCCGATGGTTAAGATAAGTGATTCAGGGGAACTGATTGATTTAGATAAAGAAAGGGCTATATATATCGTTGAAAAGATAAAGTGAAACTTTTAACGATGGGAGTTTTCCTTCATTCTTCGCCGATCATTCTTTAAACTGCTTTTAGTCCTTACAATGGCTTGATGTGCAGCTTTTTCTTTGTCTTCATTCTTATGTTGAAAACGAGAGGTTTAGCATCAGGTAGAAAGAGATCAATTAATAGATCATAAAAAGCATGAAGCCAAGCCTATATTGCATGGCTTCATGCTTTTTATTTGGGCTGGGGAATGTGTTAAAAGGGATTTAGGAAAGGACAGTAAATTTATTTTTCTGTCTTTTATATAATAGCTTGCTTTTTATAAGGAGCATCTATATAATAATAAAAGTCGACAAGAGATAAACGTCTTCACAAACGAAGAAAAAAAGTTGTTGACAATGTTACACAGAAATGATAATATATAAAAGTCGCTTAGGAAACAAGCGACCGAAGATGTTCTTTGAAAACTAAACAAGACAACACGTCAACGTTAATTCTAACTAAACGTTTCAACAGAGTTGAAACACACAAGTTTTATTTTATGAGCAAGTCAAACACTTATTGGAGAGTTTGATCCTGGCTCAGGACGAACGCTGGCGGCGTGCCTAATACATGCAAGTCGAGCGGACAGAAGGGAGCTTGCTCCCGGAAGTCAGCGGCGGACGGGTGAGTAACACGTGGGCAACCTGCCTATAAGACTGGGATAACTCCGGGAAACCGGGGCTAATACCGGATAGGTTCTTCCTCCACATGGAGGAAGAAGGAAAGATGGTTTCGGCTATCACTTATAGATGGGCCCGCGGTGCATTAGCTAGTTGGTAAGGTAACGGCTTACCAAGGCAACGATGCATAGCCGACCTGAGAGGGTGATCGGCCACACTGGGACTGAGACACGGCCCAGACTCCTACGGGAGGCAGCAGTAGGGAATCTTCCGCAATGGACGAAAGTCTGACGGAGCAACGCCGCGTGAACGAAGAAGGCCTTCGGGTCGTAAAGTTCTGTTGTTAGGGAAGAACAAGTACCAGAGTAACTGCTGGTACCTTGACGGTACCTAACCAGAAAGCCACGGCTAACTACGTGCCAGCAGCCGCGGTAATACGTAGGTGGCAAGCGTTGTCCGGAATTATTGGGCGTAAAGCGCGCGCAGGTGGTCCTTTAAGTCTGATGTGAAAGCCCACGGCTCAACCGTGGAGGGTCATTGGAAACTGGGGGACTTGAGTGCAGAAGAGGAAAGTGGAATTCCAAGTGTAGCGGTGAAATGCGTAGATATTTGGAGGAACACCAGTGGCGAAGGCGACTTTCTGGTCTGTAACTGACACTGAGGCGCGAAAGCGTGGGGAGCAAACAGGATTAGATACCCTGGTAGTCCACGCCGTAAACGATGAGTGCTAAGTGTTAGAGGGTTTCCGCCCTTTAGTGCTGCAGCAAACGCATTAAGCACTCCGCCTGGGGAGTACGGTCGCAAGACTGAAACTCAAAGGAATTGACGGGGGCCCGCACAAGCGGTGGAGCATGTGGTTTAATTCGAAGCAACGCGAAGAACCTTACCAGGTCTTGACATCCTCTGACACTCCTAGAGATAGGACGTTCCCCTTCGGGGGACAGAGTGACAGGTGGTGCATGGTTGTCGTCAGCTCGTGTCGTGAGATGTTGGGTTAAGTCCCGCAACGAGCGCAACCCTTGATCTTAGTTGCCAGCATTCAGTTGGGCACTCTAAGGTGACTGCCGGTGACAAACCGGAGGAAGGTGGGGATGACGTCAAATCATCATGCCCCTTATGACCTGGGCTACACACGTGCTACAATGGATGGTACAAAGGGCAGCGAAACCGCGAGGTTTAGCCAATCCCATAAAGCCATTCTCAGTTCGGATTGCAGGCTGCAACTCGCCTGCATGAAGCCGGAATCGCTAGTAATCGCGGATCAGCATGCCGCGGTGAATACGTTCCCGGGCCTTGTACACACCGCCCGTCACACCACGAGAGTTTGTAACACCCGAAGTCGGTGGGGTAACCTTTTGGAGCCAGCCGCCTAAGGTGGGACAGATGATTGGGGTGAAGTCGTAACAAGGTAGCCGTATCGGAAGGTGCGGCTGGATCACCTCCTTTCTAAGGAAATTAGAAGAATGTTACGTGACTGTCTTGTTTAGTTTTGAGAGAGCATTCCTTTCTCAAACATAAAACTGAGTCGAATCAGCAACGAGTTATTCGAGGAAGCGATTGAACGAAGGAACGAGCTTATTTGCATAAGTGAGTGACTGAGTGATTGAAGCTGACGAAGAAGAACAAAGTTGATCATTCGACGGATTTGTTCCTTGAAAACTAGATAACAGTAAGAAGGCAAAGTAAATTTTTGCATCCAAACACACCAAGTAAAACCAATATTTCTT
>NZ_LN851186.1:189970-193231 GCF_001243895.1 Bacillus testis
AGCGAGGGAAATTTAGTACCGAAGTTCTTGATTCTACACTGCCAAGAAAAGCTTCTAGCGAGATAAAAGGTGCCCGTACCGCAAACCGACACAGGTAGGCGAGGAGAGAATCCTAAGGTGTGCGAGAGAACTCTCGTTAAGGAACTCGGCAAAATGACCCCGTAACTTCGGGAGAAGGGGTGCTCTGGTAGGGTGCAAGCCCGAGAGAGCCGCAGTGAATAGGCCCAGGCGACTGTTTAGCAAAAACACAGGTCTCTGCGAAGCCGCAAGGCGAAGTATAGGGGCTGACGCCTGCCCGGTGCTGGAAGGTTAAGAGGAGAGGTTAGCGCAAGCGAAGCTTTGAATCGAAGCCCCAGTAAACGGCGGCCGTAACTATAACGGTCCTAAGGTAGCGAAATTCCTTGTCGGGTAAGTTCCGACCCGCACGAAAGGCGTAACGATCTGGGCACTGTCTCAACGAGAGACTCGGTGAAATTATAGTACCTGTGAAGATGCAGGTTACCCGCGACAGGACGGAAAGACCCCGTGGAGCTTTACTGCAGCCTGATATTGAATTTTGGTACAGCTTGTACAGGATAGGTAGGAGCCTTTGAAGCCGGAGCGCCAGCTTCGGTGGAGGCGTCGGTGGGATACTACCCTGGTTGTATTGAAATTCTAACCCGCACCCCTCAATCGGGGTGGGAGACAGTGTCAGGCGGGCAGTTTGACTGGGGCGGTCGCCTCCTAAAATGTAACGGAGGCGCCCAAAGGTTCCCTCAGAATGGTTGGAAATCATTCGTAGAGTGCAAAGGCATAAGGGAGCTTGACTGCGAGACCTACAAGTCGAGCAGGGACGAAAGTCGGGCTTAGTGATCCGGTGGTTCCGCATGGAAGGGCCATCGCTCAACGGATAAAAGCTACCCCGGGGATAACAGGCTTATCTCCCCCAAGAGTCCACATCGACGGGGAGGTTTGGCACCTCGATGTCGGCTCATCGCATCCTGGGGCTGTAGTCGGTCCCAAGGGTTGGGCTGTTCGCCCATTAAAGCGGTACGCGAGCTGGGTTCAGAACGTCGTGAGACAGTTCGGTCCCTATCCGTCGCGGGCGTAGGAAATTTGAGAGGAGCTGTCCTTAGTACGAGAGGACCGGGATGGACGCACCTCTGGTGTACCAGTTGTCTTGCCAAAGGCATCGCTGGGTAGCTATGTGCGGACGGGATAAGTGCTGAAAGCATCTAAGCATGAAGCCCCCCTCAAGATGAGATTTCCCATAGCGTCAAGCTAGTAAGACCCCTGAGAGATGATCAGGTTGATAGGTTCGAGATGGAAGTGTGGCGACACATGGAGTTGACGAATACTAATCGGTCGAGGACTTAACCTAAATATAAAGCGAAGGCGACTGTCTGCTTTGACGGCGTTGGAGGGTTGACACTACAAATCCCGATTTTGGATTTGAAGTGGCGAACCGAAACGACCGAAAAGCTAGGAGCCGTAGCTGGATTACGTGTTTGAACAAAAATCTTACTCCTTCCGTTATCTAGTTTTGAAGGAATAAACCTTTTAAAAAAATACATGTCTGGTAATGATGGCGAAGAGGCCACACCCGTTCCCATTCCGAACACGGAAGTTAAGCTCTTCAGCGCCGATGGTAGTTGGGGGTTTCCCCCTGCGAGAGTAGGACGTTGCCAGGCAAACGAAAGATCAGCCGAGTGCTGGTCTTTTTTTTTGCAGTAAAAAAGGGGGATTGGGCAAAATAAAAAATGCCTTGTGCTTTTGAAGGCATTTTGTGAAGAAGGAGGACTATAAAAAACTTTGAGGAAGTGTGATCATCTTTAATTTATCCAAGTAGTAATGATAAATGGGATCTGAGGTTTCTGTCTGAAGAATACCCGTTTCACATTCTTGGCAAATGAATGAAGTATAAAGGAAAATCCCTTGTTTTTTCTCTTCTTCGCATATGATGCAGGACTGAAACATGCTCTCACTGTTTTTCATCATGACACCTCCATAAATCCATTCTGTCCACTTTGACAAAACACATACATATTTCTGAATAATAAGTTTCAACAGGTTTTCTAAGTATATGTAAGAAGAAAGATTTTCGTGTATGTCTACAAAGAACTTATATTTGCTAAACTGTGGATACAGACGAAATGAAAAGGATGATCAAGGTAAATGAAGCAAGAACATACACCCTTATATGACGCTCTAAAAAGGTTCGCGGACGAGAAACCCGTCTCTTTCCACGTGCCAGGCCATAAGAACGGACAGGTTTTTTTAGATAAAGGAAATGATTATTTCGGACAGATATTAAAGCTAGACGGCACTGAGTTGGAAGGCCTTGATGATTTACATGAACCGGAAGGCGTGATTAAAGAAGCCGAGGAGCTGTTGTCTGCTCTCTACGATTCACAGCAAAGCTTCTTTTTGGTGAATGGCTCGACTGTGGGAAACTTGGCGATGGTACTTGGAACCTGTAAAGCGGGAGATACAGTACTTGTTCAAAGGAATTGCCATAAGTCCATTATGAACGCGCTTGAATTGGCGAGAGTGAAGCCTGTATTCCTATCGCCCCGCTACAATGACGAGTGGGGGACGGCTGAAGAGGTAGAGTTCACAACCGTACAATCTGCCTTAGACACCTATGTGGATGCAAAGGCATTGATTCTAACTTATCCGACGTATTATGGGATCGGGGAGGACTTGACTGAAACGATTCACCTTGCGCATGAACATGGTGTCCAAGTGTTGGTTGATGAGGCACATGGTGCACATTTTATTGCAGGTGAGCCGTTTATGAAAAGCAGTTTAGCGATGGGAGCAGATTATGTGGTGCAGTCAGCGCATAAAACATTGCCGGCCATGACAATGGGGTCTTATCTGCATATTGGCCAAAATTGCCGCTTCCCCCACAATATAAAGGAATATCTTCAGATTCTGCAAAGCAGCAGCCCATCTTATCCAATCATGGCATCACTGGACCTTGCACGTTCGTTTCTCGGGACGCTCACTAAAGAGGACTTGGATTATACAAAATCATGTATAGAGGCATTCAAAAAAGAACTTAGCGCATTGGAAGGAATAAAATTGCTCCAACCGGCACGAGGCAGCGCTGATTTGTTAAAGGCAGTCCTTCAAAGTGATGGGACCTATAGTGGTTTCACATTGCAAGAAGAGCTTAGAAAAGAACATATTTATACGGAATTGGCGGATATCCGCAATGTGTTGCTTGTATTGCCGATTTTAAAAGCAGGACAGGATTACCCATTTGAGCAGATGGTC
>NZ_LN851186.1:193847-212044 GCF_001243895.1 Bacillus testis
TTTGTTCCTTGAAAACTAGATAACAGTAAGAAGGCAAAGTAAATTTTTGCATCCAAACACACCAAGTAAAACCAATATTTCTTACGAAATGTTGAACGTATTCTTCCTGATGGAAGATGCGATAACCATAATGGTTAAGTTAGAAAGGGCGCACGGTGGATGCCTTGGCACTAGGAGTCGATGAAGGACGGGACTAACACCGATATGCTTTGGGGAGCTGTAAGTAAGCTTTGATCCAGAGATTTCCGAATGGGGAAACCCACTGCTCGTAATGGAGCAGTATCCTTACCTGAATACATAGGGTATGGAGGACAGACCCGGGGAACTGAAACATCTAAGTACCCGGAGGAAGAGAAAGCAAACGCGATTTCCTGAGTAGCGGCGAGCGAAACGGAAGATAGCCCAAACCGGAAGGCTTGCCTTTCGGGGTTGTAGGACACTCTATATGGAGTTACAAAGGAACGGGGTAGATGAAGAGGCATGGAAAGGCCTGTCATAGAAGGTAACAACCCTGTAGTCGAAACTTCGTTCCCTCTTGAGTGGATCCTGAGTACGGCGGGACACGAGAAATCCCGTCGGAAGCAGGGAGGACCATCTCCCAAGGCTAAATACTACCTAGTGACCGATAGTGAACCAGTACCGTGAGGGAAAGGTGAAAAGCACCCCGGGAGGGGAGTGAAATAGATCCTGAAACCGTGTGCCTACAAGTAGTCAGAGCTCATTTATGAGTGATGGCGTGCCTTTTGTAGAATGAACCGGCGAGTTACGATTACATGCAAGGTTAAGTTGAAGAGACGGAGCCGCAGCGAAAGCGAGTCTGAATAGGGCGATATAGTATGTGGTCGTAGACCCGAAACCAGGTGATCTACCCATGTCCAGGGTGAAGTTCAGGTAACACTGAATGGAGGCCCGAACCCACGCACGTTGAAAAGTGCGGGGATGAGGTGTGGGTAGCGGAGAAATTCCAATCGAACTTGGAGATAGCTGGTTCTCTCCGAAATAGCTTTAGGGCTAGCCTCGATTGTTAGAGTCTTGGAGGTAGAGCACTGATTGGACTAGGGGCCCTCATCGGGTTACCGAATTCAGTCAAACTCCGAATGCCAAAGACTTATCATCGGGAGTCAGACTGCGAGTGATAAGATCCGTAGTCAAGAGGGAAACAGCCCAGACCACCAGCTAAGGTCCCAAAGTATACGTTAAGTGGAAAAGGATGTGGAGTTGCTTAGACAACCAGGATGTTGGCTTAGAAGCAGCCACCATTTAAAGAGTGCGTAATAGCTCACTGGTCGAGTGACTCTGCGCCGAAAATGTACCGGGGCTAAACGTATCACCGAAGCTGTGGATGCATACCGTATGGTATGCGTGGTAGGAGAGCGTTCTAAGTGCTGTGAAGTCAGACCGGAAGGACTGGTGGAGCGCTTAGAAGTGAGAATGCCGGTATGAGTAGCGAAAGAAGGGTGAGAATCCCTTCCACCGAATGCCTAAGGTTTCCTGAGGAAGGCTCGTCCGCTCAGGGTTAGTCGGGACCTAAGCCGAGGCCGAAAGGCGTAGGCGATGGACAACAGGTTGATATTCCTGTACCACCTCTTTATCGTTTGAGCAATGGAGGGACGCAGTAAGATAGAGTAAGCGCACTGCTGGATATGTGCGTCTAAGCAGTTAGGCTGGCAACGAGGCAAATCCCGTTGCCGTGAAGGCTGAGCTGTGATAGCGAGGGAAATTTAGTACCGAAGTTCTTGATTCTACACTGCCAAGAAAAGCTTCTAGCGAGATAAAAGGTGCCCGTACCGCAAACCGACACAGGTAGGCGAGGAGAGAATCCTAAGGTGTGCGAGAGAACTCTCGTTAAGGAACTCGGCAAAATGACCCCGTAACTTCGGGAGAAGGGGTGCTCTGGTAGGGTGCAAGCCCGAGAGAGCCGCAGTGAATAGGCCCAGGCGACTGTTTAGCAAAAACACAGGTCTCTGCGAAGCCGCAAGGCGAAGTATAGGGGCTGACGCCTGCCCGGTGCTGGAAGGTTAAGAGGAGAGGTTAGCGCAAGCGAAGCTTTGAATCGAAGCCCCAGTAAACGGCGGCCGTAACTATAACGGTCCTAAGGTAGCGAAATTCCTTGTCGGGTAAGTTCCGACCCGCACGAAAGGCGTAACGATCTGGGCACTGTCTCAACGAGAGACTCGGTGAAATTATAGTACCTGTGAAGATGCAGGTTACCCGCGACAGGACGGAAAGACCCCGTGGAGCTTTACTGCAGCCTGATATTGAATTTTGGTACAGCTTGTACAGGATAGGTAGGAGCCTTTGAAGCCGGAGCGCCAGCTTCGGTGGAGGCGTCGGTGGGATACTACCCTGGTTGTATTGAAATTCTAACCCGCACCCCTCAATCGGGGTGGGAGACAGTGTCAGGCGGGCAGTTTGACTGGGGCGGTCGCCTCCTAAAATGTAACGGAGGCGCCCAAAGGTTCCCTCAGAATGGTTGGAAATCATTCGTAGAGTGCAAAGGCATAAGGGAGCTTGACTGCGAGACCTACAAGTCGAGCAGGGACGAAAGTCGGGCTTAGTGATCCGGTGGTTCCGCATGGAAGGGCCATCGCTCAACGGATAAAAGCTACCCCGGGGATAACAGGCTTATCTCCCCCAAGAGTCCACATCGACGGGGAGGTTTGGCACCTCGATGTCGGCTCATCGCATCCTGGGGCTGTAGTCGGTCCCAAGGGTTGGGCTGTTCGCCCATTAAAGCGGTACGCGAGCTGGGTTCAGAACGTCGTGAGACAGTTCGGTCCCTATCCGTCGCGGGCGTAGGAAATTTGAGAGGAGCTGTCCTTAGTACGAGAGGACCGGGATGGACGCACCTCTGGTGTACCAGTTGTCTTGCCAAAGGCATCGCTGGGTAGCTATGTGCGGACGGGATAAGTGCTGAAAGCATCTAAGCATGAAGCCCCCCTCAAGATGAGATTTCCCATAGCGTCAAGCTAGTAAGACCCCTGAGAGATGATCAGGTTGATAGGTTCGAGATGGAAGTGTGGCGACACATGGAGTTGACGAATACTAATCGGTCGAGGACTTAACCTAAATATAAAGCGAAGGCGACTGTCCAGCTTTGACGGCGTTGGAGGGTTGACACTACAAATCCCAATTTTGGATTTGAAGTGGCGAACCGAAACGACCGAAAAGCTAGGAGCCGTAGCTGGATTACGTGTTTGAATAAAAATCTTACTCCTTCCGTTATCTAGTTTTGAAGGAATAAACCTTTTAAAAAAATACATGTCTGGTAATGATGGCGAAGAGGCCACACCCGTTCCCATTCCGAACACGGAAGTTAAGCTCTTCAGCGCCGATGGTAGTTGGGGGTTTCCCCCTGCGAGAGTAGGACGTTGCCAGGCAAACGAAAGATCAGCCGAGTGCTGGTCTTTTTTGTTTTTTCCCAAACCGTTAGCCCACTACTTTTTAAGAACCGATTAGAATGCAGGATGTTGGCTATGAAGACTAAATGCTGTGCAGGAGCTGTTCGATGAGATAGGGCCCTTTTGTTTGCGTACAGGTAAGAAAATAATGAATAAGTGGATAATCCTCTGTCGGTTTTGTATGCTGCAAATCCATCCACCACTCCGTTTCATAGCGGGCAATCATGCTCAAGTTATATAAAATCAGAAAGTGCACCATCAGTTCAGCTAAATTCTCACTGCCGGAACCACTTCTTTTTGAAAGATGAAATGTTTGCGTGTATGTATTGTATTTTAATAATCCGCAAGAATGGCAACGATAGCTATCAGGGATTAAAAAGAATAGATCTTTATCTTGGTGAATTTGTATGGAAGCACTACTTCCTTGCTGCAGAATCTCCTGAAGTCTTGGTGCCTGTGTGTGGAACAAATCAAGAATACTGGCAGAGCCACTGTATAGATTAGATCCTAGACGATTGAGCGGAATGCCGGTCTTCAATTTATAAGTAGTAAGAGGAGAATATAGCTCCGGGATTTCGGCAAGCAGATGTTCCATGCTGAATCTATCTTTTTCCAAATGTTTCATGTGGAACAACACATCGCTCATATAACTAAATAAACCATTTTTTTGTATCTTAATTTCGTCTTGAAGAAAGGAATAATGATGCTTTTTAATCTTTCTGGAGGTCACTCCATGTGCCAGCAGTGAAGTAGAGCTTGGGTAAGTAGGATCAATTTTTAAGAGAGCGGCTTTGATCAGTTGAGTCAGTCCGTAAAAGAGCAAAATCGGTTTAAGGCATACAGGAGCCTCCATAGCTTGTTTATAGTAAATAGAGGCGCTTTCCAGTTGGTACATAAAAGTTGGGCAGTTGGTATAACTGGATGTTTCGGCATTTGGATATTGCAACTTCTTATAAGCTTCCAAGAGATAGGACTGGGTGTATGAGTGCGCCTGATAAAGCGCTAACTTTTCCCAAGAGGAATCTGATACAAGCATTTGGGAGAGCCTCCTTTAAATAGATTGAAAAATCAAACATATTCATCTTACCTTGACAGTGTATTATCCTATTGATAACCTACTAATAATATTTTCAATCGGGAGGGTAAATATATGTGGGAAAATAAGTTTGCAAAAGAAGGATTAACTTTTGATGATGTGCTATTAATACCGGCGAAATCTGAGGTATTGCCGAAGGAAGTAAATCTTTCAGTGAACCTGACAGAAACGTTGAAATTAAATATTCCTATTATAAGTGCTGGGATGGATACGGTCACTGAGGCTGATATGGCAATCGCAATGGCCCGTCAAGGCGGATTAGGGATTATTCATAAGAACATGTCGATTGAACAACAAGCAGAACAAGTGGATAAAGTAAAACGCTCCGAGAGTGGTGTAATTACCGATCCGTTCTTTCTTACACCGGAACACCAAGTATTTGATGCAGAGCATTTGATGGGGAAATACCGTATATCCGGTGTACCAATCGTTAATAATGAAAATGACCAAAAATTAGTCGGCATCATTACTAATAGAGATTTGCGTTTCATCAGTGATTACTCTTTGCGTATTTCCGAGGTAATGACAAAAGAAGAGTTAGTGACAGCACCGGTCGGCACTACACTGGCTCAAGCTGAGAAAATTCTTCAAGCCCACAAAATCGAAAAATTGCCCTTAGTAGATCAAGACGGTACTCTTAAAGGTTTAATTACCATAAAAGATATTGAAAAAGTGGTTGAATTTCCGAATTCCGCCAAAGACAACCAAGGCCGTTTGTTGGCTGGAGCTGCAGTAGGAGTCACCAAGGACACAATGAAGCGTGTAGAAATGCTTGTTAAAGCAAACGTGGATGTCATTGTCATTGATACAGCCCATGGCCATTCAGCAGGCGTATTAAAGGTTGTTCGTGAAATCCGTGAGGCATATCCTGACTTGAATATCATTGCTGGTAATGTGGCAACTGCAGAAGGCACACGCGCTTTAATCGAAGCTGGTGTTGACGTGGTGAAAGTCGGCATTGGACCAGGAAGTATCTGTACAACTCGTGTGGTAGCTGGTGTAGGTGTTCCTCAAATCACGGCTATCTATGATTGTGCGACTGAAGCCCGTAAGCTCGGTAAAGCAATCATTGCAGATGGAGGCATTAAGTATTCTGGAGATGTGGTTAAAGCATTGGCAGCCGGCGGCCATGTAGTTATGCTGGGCAGTCTGTTGGCCGGTGTATCAGAGAGCCCGGGAGAAACTGAAATCTTCCAAGGAAGACGCTTCAAAGTATACAGAGGCATGGGTTCTGAGGCTGCAATGGAAAAAGGATCGAAAGACCGTTACTTCCAAGAAGACAGCAAAAAATTCGTGCCAGAAGGTATTGAAGGCCGTTTGCCATACAAGGGGCCTCTTTCAGATACGCTATTCCAATTAGTCGGCGGCCTTCGTGCGGGTATGGGCTATTGCGGTTCAGCCAATTTGGAAGAATTGAGAGAAAAGTCTCAGTTTGTGCGCATGACGGGCGCTGGTTTGCGTGAAAGCCACCCGCATGATGTCCAAATTACGAAAGAAGCACCAAACTATTCGATCAGTAATTAAAAAAGGCACAGACAATTCGGGAAAGAATAGACAGAGACAATTTCATCTGTCTATTTTTTTTGTTTTTCTTATGTTAAACTAAACAAGGTATGTTAAAAAAGTAAATAATCAACATAAATAAAAAACTATATAAGAATAAAAAGCGAGGTATTAGAAGTTGAAAAGTTTCAGCAAGATCAGTGTCATTTTCACGTTGCTAGTTGCATTTGTTGTATCGCAGTTCTCTGTAGCTGCACCAGCTAAAGCGGCTTCTGCCGACCCATTAAGCCTCAAAGCGGAAGCTGCGATGCTATTGGATGCTAAAACAGGAAAAATCCTTTATGAAAAAAATGCCGATAAAGTATTAGGCGTTGCTTCCATGTCAAAAATGATGACAGAATATATCGTTATGGAGTCTATCAAAGAAGGGAAAATTACCTGGGATGATAAAGTAAACATCAATGAATACGTCCATAATCTATCCAAAGGTGACGGACTATCCAATATCGGCCTTACACAGGGCGAAGATTATACAGTCAAAGAATTATACGAAGCGATGGCTATTTTTTCAGGTAATGCAGCGACAGTTGCCTTGGCAGAAAAAATTGCCGGTTCAGAAAAAAACTTCGTCACAATGATGAATAAAAAAGCTAAAGAATTAGGCATGACAAAATATAAATTCGTCAATGCAAGTGGTTTGAATAACAGCGATTTGGGTGGGAATATCGCAGCCGGCGGACCAAACGATGAAAACGTTATGAGCGCCCGCGATATCGCGACTTTAGCTTACCGTCTTCTAAATGATTATCCGGATGTCTTGGATTATTCCAAACAACCTAAGTTAAAATTCAGAGACGGCAAGGTATACCCTAACTTCAACTGGATGCTACCAGGATTGATCTTCCAATACGAAGGTGTTGATGGCCTAAAAACAGGATCTACTGATTTTGCAGGTTATTGCTTCACCGCGACTGCTGAGCGTGATGGACAACGTTTCATTTCAGTTGTTATGAAGTCTCCTTCAAAAAATGAACGTTTCACCGATACACGGAAAGTGCTTGATTATGCATTTGCGAACTTCGGGAAAGAACAAGTATTAAAAGCTAATTACAAGCCAAAAGGCAAAGAAATAGAAGTGGAAAAAGGCAAAGAGAAGCATGTGGCACTTACCACTAAAAAACCGGTTGAACTAGTGGTTCAAAAAGGAACAGCTAAAGAATATAAACCAGTTATCGTCATCGACAAAAAGAAATTGAACGAAGACGGCAAGCTTGTTGCTCCAATTAAAAAAGGCGAAAAGCTTGGATATGTTACTGTTCAGTCAAAAAATGACCCATATGGTTTCTTGACGAAAGATGGACAAAAAGAAGTACAGGTAGATTTGGTTGCTGCAGAAGATGTGGAAAAATCAAATTGGTTCGTACTTTCAATGAAAGCTGTCGGCGGTTTCTTCGCTGATGTATGGGACAGCGTATCTTCAATGGTTAAAGGCTGGTTCTAACCATACATAAAAAAGCTCTCCGTTCAATTTGGAGAGCTTTTTTTATGAATCCATCAGCTTTTTACTCCAAAATAATATGTGGGTATAACCACTTTTAAATAAGGAAAACATATAAATAGTTGCACATATGGTCTGTTTATAGTAAATTGAATACAAAATTAATTTATCCAAAAGCGATGATAGGAAGTAGTAGCATACGCATTGATCTGACAGAGAGTCGGTGGTTGGTGGAAACCGATGATTGTGCTTTGTGAATCCATCCTTGAGCAGAATGCCGAACGCCATACAGCGCCAGTAAGCATTTCCGGTTTAAAAGGCCGTTATTCTTTTTTAAGGTGAAAAGCGTTTATCGCTTTTAACTAGGGTGGCAACGCGGGTAACTCTCGTCCCTTTTTAGGGATGGGAGTTTTTTTGTATTCACCGACAGAATGACTGGATGAAAAAGGAGGAGAACTGCATGTTAGATTTAAAATTTTTACGTGCCAATTTTGATGAAGTAAAAGAAAAACTGAAACACCGCGGAGAGGATTTGACCGATTTAGGCAAATTCGAACAGCTGGATAGCCGCCGCCGTGAATTGATCAGCGAAGCAGAAAAGCTGAAAAGCCGCAGAAATGAAGTTTCTCAACAAATCGCTGTCATGAAAAGAGAAAAACAAGATGCGACAGCTGTGATTGCTGAAATGAGAGAAGTGGGCGATCAAATTAAAGTATTGGATGATGAGCTTCGTGATGTAGAGGCGCAGTTAGAGCGTCTGTTGCTGTCTATCCCGAATATTCCCCATGAAAGCGTGCCAGTCGGAGATAGCGAGGATGACAATGTTGTCGCAAGAAAATGGGGTGAAATCCCTGAATACAGCTTCGAGCCTAAACCACACTGGGAATTGGCAGACCAATTGGGTATTCTGGACTTTGAAAGAGCTGCTAAGGTAACTGGAAGCCGCTTTGTCTTTTATAAAGGCTTAGGAGCCCGTTTGGAACGTGCTTTAATCTCCTTCATGCTGGACCTTCATACGGAGGAAAATGGATATACAGAAGTGATTCCACCGTACATGGTTAACCGTACAAGTATGACAGGAACAGGACAACTGCCTAAATTTGAAGAAGATGCTTTCCTGATTGAAAATGAGGATTATTTCTTAATCCCGACTGCTGAGGTGCCTGTGACCAATATGCATCGTGATGAAATTCTGGCAGGGGAACAGCTGCCAATCGCGTATGCGGCATACAGTGCATGTTTCCGCTCTGAAGCCGGTTCTGCCGGACGTGATACAAGAGGATTGATCAGACAGCATCAATTCAACAAAGTAGAGCTTGTACGCTTTGTGAAGCCGGAAGACTCTTACCAAGAGTTGGAGAAGCTGACAGGGCATGCTGAGAAGGTCCTTCAGCTATTGGGCTTGCCTTACCAAGTATTAAGTATGTGCACAGCCGATCTTGGCTTTACGGCTGCTAAGAAATACGATATTGAGGTTTGGCTGCCTAGCTATGGCGTCTATCGTGAAATCTCTTCTTGCAGTAACTTCGAGGATTTCCAAGCACGCCGTGCCAATATCCGTTTCCGCCGCGATCCAAAAGGAAAGCCAGAGCATGTCCATACATTGAACGGTTCTGGGCTTGCTATCGGCCGGACAGTGGCTGCCATTTTGGAAAATTACCAACAGGAAGATGGAAGCATTAAGATTCCTGAAGTGTTGAGACCTTACATGGGTGGTAAAGAATTCATTAAATAAGGGAAAACAGGGCCTGCCTTTCTCATAAAGGGCAGGCTCTTATATTAGTAAGGATTTGCAACGGAAATGTCTGTAAATTTAATCTTTTTAAGTCTGCTTGACACGTTGAATGCATATATGGTATCTTATTAAATGTTGAGACGATAAGTCGAAACATATATGTAATATGGAGGTATACCCAAGTCCGGCTGAAGGGATCGGTCTTGAAAACCGACAGGGGCTTAACGGCTCGCGGGGGTTCGAATCCCTCTACCTCCTCCATTCATATTTCAAATAACCATTGCGCATAATATGGAGATTATAGAAACGTTGAAGAATCGGTGCTTATTGCACTGATTCTTTTTTTATGCAAAAAAAAGAGAGGAGCCTGTTTGAGGTCCTCTCAGCTTTTATTGGATTATCTGCCCATTCTGCGGATGCGTCTTGTTTCTTCCAGAAAATAGGCCACTCTTTCGACGATTGGTTCGATTGATTGCTCGTTATTGACTAAGTCATAATCGTTGATGTTCAGCCGAAGAACTGGGCAAGCATTGAAGCTGTTGATCCAATCCTCATAGCGCTTGTACATTTCCTCCCAATATTCCACCGGTGTCTGCTGTTCCATTGGACGTCCTCTTTCTTTGATGCGGGCAAGCACGTCTTCGAATGAGCCTTCCAAGTAAATCAACAAATCAGGGTGTGGGAAGTAAGGAGTCATCACCATCGCTTCAAATAAGCTTGTATAGTTCTCATAGTCTACTTTGCTCATTGTGCCTTTTTCGTAATGCATTTTAGCAAAAATGCCTGTGTCTTCGTAAATCGAACGGTCCTGGATAAATCCGCCGCCATATTCAAAGATTCTTTTTTGTTCTTTGAATCGTTCAGACAGAAAATAGACTTGAAGATGAAAGCTCCAGCGTGAGAAGTCGTCGTAGAACTTATCTAAATATGGGTTAGTATCTACTTTTTCGAAGCTCGTACGGAAATTCAATGCTTTTGCTAATGCGTTTGTAATCGTAGATTTTCCGACACCGACCGTTCCAGCAATGGTGATGACGGCATCGTTTGGGATATTATGTTTTAGACGAAGGTTCATTTTAATTTTACTCCTTTTTGAAGCACTTGGTTTACTTGAGTCAATATATGTTGCAGATCATGGTCGTTCTCTACGAAATCCATTTCGTCGCCATTGAATTGTAGGACCGTTACATCTGGATGTTTAGCGATGAATTCCTTCATAAAAATATGGTAGTCATTCATAAGTTGTTCCAGATAGAGAGGACTGATATTTTTCTCTATTTCTCGGCCTCTTTTTTGGATACGATTCATCAATGTATCAAGGCTTGCGTGCAAATAGATGACCATGTTAGGCACAGGCATATCATGTGTAAGGATATCGAATACACTCAAGTATTTATTGTATTGTGATTGTTTTAAGCTGCGTTGGGCAAAAATCAAGTTTTTGAATATATGATAATCCGCCACGACAGGCTGTTGTTTGGCGAGGAATTTAGTATCAATATCTTCTAATTGTTTATATCGATTGCACAGGAAGAACATTTCAGTCTGAAAGCTCCATTCATCGATATTTTCATAGAATTTGCCGAGAAAAGGGTTTTCGTCCACAATTTCCTTTAGGATGGCAAAATGAAAATGGTCAGAAATTGCTTTTGATAATGTAGTCTTGCCAACACCAATTGGCCCTTCTACAGTAATAAAGGGTGTTTGTATCATTATTCTATACGGCCTCCTGATATATTTGAAGGATGAATGCTCCTGTTATTTTAACACACACTCTTTCATCACGTTGCAGATTATGCAAGAAAAAAGAGTTGCAATATTTGCTAGGGTATTTGTGGCAGGCAAATAGGAGAAAGAAGCTCTTAGAAGATCAAGCTGTTTCCAGAAGAGATATCCGCTTTCAACACATTCGCCATCATGGTAAGTGCATAGGCGTTATCTCTTTGGTCCGCGGAAGCGATACAATCATCTGGGCAACATAATGTATATTCACGCATATAAGCATCATTCGCAGTAAACAGAACACAAATATTGCCCGCTATTCCTGTAATGATCAGCTTCTTGGCTCCCAGGTGGTGAAGGAGTGTATTTAGGGCGGTGCCATAAAAAGCGGAATGCTTCGGCTTAATGAGGAAATAATCATCCTCTTTCGGGGCAATATGGGATATATAGGATTCATTTTGTGGAGTCAGGCAAAAGTTGATGATTTTCAGGTAATCAGCTTGCCATAGATTATAATGGTCATTAATGTATATAACAGGGACTTGGTTTTGGCGGGCCCGTTCTTTTAGTTGAAGAATAGGAGCCACGATGCTTTGGGTATGATGGAAGCAGTCATCCCCGTTGGCGAATTGGAAATGGTTAATCATATCAATGATCAATAATGCTGTTTCTGATTTTTTCATCTTGGCCTCCGGTAAGCTATTTTTGATGATGTTAGTCTGTTTCAATACTTTCATTTTCATTCGATACATATAATAGGAGTTTAGATATGGATAATAAAGACGAACAATATATGAGAGTTGCTCTCGAGGAAGCGGCAAAAGCCGGAGAAAAGAAAGAAGTGCCCATCGGTGCCGTGCTGGTTATAGGGGATGAGATTATAGCGAAGGCACATAATCTGCGGGAAAGCGAACAAAGCGCGACGGCCCATGCTGAATTGATGGCCATTGAGGAAGCGTGCAAAAAATGTGGGACGTGGCGCCTGGAGGATGCAACGCTATACGTCACGCTCGAGCCTTGTCCGATGTGTTCGGGAGCAATCATCTTGTCGAGGGTTAAACGTGTTGTTTATGGGGCGAGCGATCCGAAGGCTGGGTGTGCGGGTACATTCATGAACCTGCTGACTGATGAGAGGTTCAACCACCAAAGTGAAGTGACATCAGGGGTGTTGGAGGATGAATGCGGCAGGATCCTGACAGATTTCTTCAGAGAGCTGCGCGCCCGAAAGAAGGAAGAAAAAAAGAAACGGAAAGAAAAAACGGGCGAAGAATAAACTAAGGTGGCTACAAGGGTGATACCCAGCGATAAATATTGGAATTTCGCATTTCGATTGCTTTTTTCGTAAAAAGTGGCTATAATTGAAAATGCGTCGTATATGGCGCCTATCATAATGGTATCAATTTTGCCGTACTAGGTGGGGAGGTAGCGGTGCCCTGTACTCGCAATCCGCTCTAGCGAGACTGAATCCCTTTTAGAGGGTCGTATGCTGTAGGGTCTGCCTTTTGTAAGTGGTGTTGACGTCTGGGTCCTGCGCAATGGAAATCCATGAACCATGTCAGGTCCGGAAGGAAGCAGCATTAAGTGGAACCTTTCATGTGCCGCAGGGTCGCCTGGGCTGAGCTAACTACAAAAGTAACGCTTATGGCAGCGATTCGACGGAAGGTGTACGGCAGTTATTACTTATATAAATGACAGAGGATGATGTGCTTCTCTTTTGCGGAGAGCATGCATCCTCTTTTTTCTATAGGCTAAAAACATGGAGCGCCTTTGATAAATGGAAATGCGTTCATGTATAATGAGAGAGATTAGATTAAAGGAGGACGTACGGTGGGATATCAAGCATTATATCGAGTTTGGAGACCACAGCTCTTCTCTGATGTCATAGGACAGAAACATGTGACGAAGACGCTTCAAAATGCGCTTGTCCAGGAGAAAATTTCCCACGCTTACCTTTTTTCAGGACCGCGCGGAACAGGTAAAACCTCTGTTGCCAAAATCCTGGCAAAGGCAGTCAATTGCGAACACTCGCCTGTTCAGGAGCCGTGCAATGAATGTCCGGCGTGCACCGGCATTACCGATGGTTCGATTTCAGACGTGATTGAGATTGACGCTGCGTCCAATAATGGTGTGGATGAAATCCGTGATATAAGGGATAAAGTCAAGTATGCACCCAATGCAGTGAAGTACAAGGTTTATATTATTGACGAGGTTCATATGCTATCGACCGGCGCATTCAATGCACTGCTGAAAACATTGGAAGAACCGCCCCGGCATGTCATCTTTATTCTAGCAACTACAGAACCCCACAAAATCCCTTTAACTATTATTTCGCGCTGCCAACGGTTTGATTTCAAGCGTATTGGCCCGGAGGATATTGTAGAGCGGATGGATGAAATCGTCACGAATACGGGTGCTGCCTGTGATGAGCAAGCTCTGCAAATTATCGCTAGGGCTGCTGAAGGCGGTATGCGTGATGCTCTTAGTTTGTTGGATCAGGCTATATCATTCAGTACAGGTGACCGTGTTACCGTAGAAGATGCCCTGACAATCACAGGTTCGGCGTCACAAGTGTATCTTGGTACGTTGGTGAATGCTATTCATGACAAAAATGTTGCCAAGGCATTGGAACTTCTAAAGGAGTTGCTGTCATTGGGCAAAGACCCAGTCCGGCTGATCGAAGACTTGATCCTTTATTTCCGGGATATGCTCCTTTATCAAGTATCGCCGCAAATGACAGAAGCGTTCGAACGCGTCTTGGTCGATGATGCCTTTACACAATTGGCTGACGCGATTCCAGCGGAAACCATCTACCGGTTGATTGAGCAGCTGAACCAGACACAGCAAGAAATGAAATGGACGAATCATCCAAGGATTTTTATGGAAGTGTTGATTGTGAAGCTTTGCCATACAAAATCCGAAAGAGCAAAAGATGATCCGTCGCTGCTAGAACTGCAGAGTAAAATCCGTGAACTTGAAAATGAGCTCAGAACGCTTAAGGCGGAAGGGGTGAAAGTGCAGGCTGCATCTGCACCTCAGCATGCCAAAGCGAAAAAGCCGGCCAAGAAGTCATATAAAGCGCCGACCGGCCGAATCCATAATGTGCTAAAGGAAGCCACAAAACAAGATTTGCAGGCAGTTAAAAGCCACTGGGGAGAGCTACTTGGCACATTAGGAGAACAGAATATGAAATCGGCCGCGGCTTTATTGAATGAAGCTGAACCGGTAGCTGCATCAGCTGCGGCTTTTGTGGTAAAATTCAAATACGAAATCCACTGCCAAATGGCAATGGAAAACGCATCATTCATTGAATCCATATCATCCATCATGCAGCGGATGACCGGAAACTCTTTGCGGATGGAAGGAGTGCCGGATGGACAATGGCAGCAAATACGGGAAGAGTTCCTATCCACTCAAGGGAACGAAGAGATGGAATCACCTTCATCTAAAGAAGAGGAACCTCTTGTGGCTGAAGCGAGAAAACTTTTCGGCGATCAACTAGTGGAAATTAAAGATTAACTAAATTGGAGGATATACAATTATGCGTGGAATGGGCAATATGCAAAATATGATGAAACAAATGCAAAAAATGCAGAAGAAAATGGCTGACGCACAGGAAGAATTGGCAGAAAAGAGAATGGAAGGTTCTGCAGGCGGCGGCATGGTTGCTGTAACAATCACAGGCAATAAAGAAATCGTTGAAGTGAAAATCAAGCCTGAGGTAGTAGATCCAGATGATATCGAAATGCTAGAAGACCTTGTATTGGCTGCGACAAATGACGCCTTGAAGAAAATCGATGAACTGACAGCTCAAACAATGGGGCAGTTTACTAAAGGATTAAATCTTCCTGGCATGTTCTAGGAGGTATATATGAATGCATTATCCTGAACCTATTTCAAAACTGATCGATAGTTTTATGAAATTGCCGGGCATCGGACCAAAAACAGCTGCCCGGCTTGCTTTTCATGTATTGAACATGAAAGAAGATACGGTGCTTGATTTTGCGAAAGCACTGGTGAATGCAAAGCGCAATCTCACATACTGTTCGATCTGCGGGCATATAACGGACCAAGATCCTTGTTATATATGCGAGGACAAGCGCCGCGACCGCGATGTTGTTTGTGTGGTGCAAGACCCGAAAGATGTCATTGCCATGGAAAAGATGCGCGAGTATAACGGTCTTTACCATGTTCTTCACGGCAGTATTTCCCCTATGGATGGAATCGGGCCGGAAGATATCAATATACCGGACCTGTTAAAAAGATTGCAGGATGATACCATCCAGGAAGTGATTCTTGCCACGAATCCCAATATTGAGGGTGAGGCGACAGCTATGTATATATCTCGTCTGCTCAAGCCATCAGGCATCAAAGTGACCCGTATTGCACATGGCCTTCCCGTTGGCGGGGACTTGGAATATGCGGACGAAGTTACGCTGTCCAAAGCGCTGGAAGGCAGAAGGGAATTATAATCGGATCATGATTGGGAGGAACGTAACCAGTGTTTTATCGTCGTAAGGGTTGGCTTCGTAAGGAATATGATGAAAAGTTATTAGCGGAAATGGCCGAATTGAAACAGACTTGGCTCAACCAAAAAGCATTATTGGAAAAGTGCGTTGAGCCTACGGATGAATTGGTCCTTGAAACAAAAATGGCCGAAGCGAAGTATTTCTATTTATTTAAAGAAGCAAAATATCGTCAGGTGAAAATAAAACGGTAAATATATAGGTTCTATAGGAATCTCCTCCGGCATAGCTTGTACAAAGCAAGTGAATGAGGGGGAGGTTTTTATTTTGGGGCCATTTATCGTTATAGCGGTCATAGTGGTTTTGGTGCTTAGCCTACTTTTTGCGGGAACGACATTCAAGCCGCTTCGCTTTATGGGGAGCCTGGCTGCCAAACTCGTTATCGGCGGCATGTTTTTATTTTTTTTGAATGCGTTTGGCAGCTCGATCGGATTGCACGTGCCTATTAATGTGGCGACTGCTAGTGTTGCTGGAATTTTGGGGATTCCCGGTGTTCTTTCACTGGCGGCCATCCAGTATTGGATTGTTTAACTACTATTCAAGTAAAGTAATGATTGTTAAATGATGTAGGGAGTGAGGACATATAAACGGCATATTGCTGTTTATATTTTTTTTTTGAAATAAGCCAAGAAAAGTATTGACGGTTATATCTCATCGATGTTATATTATTAGAGTTGCTTCTGAACGAAGCATACAGATTGAAGAGAAAATAAACTTCAAAAAAAGTTGTTGACACGCTAGAAATTATCATGGTATAATTAAAAAGTTGTGACAGACAACAAAATGTTCTTTGAAAACTAAACAAGACAACACGTCAACGTTAATTCTAACTAAACGTTTCAACAGAGTTGAAACACACAAGTTTTATTTTATGAGCAAGTCAAACACTTATTGGAGAGTTTGATCCTGGCTCAGGACGAACGCTGGCGGCGTGCCTAATACATGCAAGTCGAGCGGACAGAAGGGAGCTTGCTCCCGGAAGTCAGCGGCGGACGGGTGAGTAACACGTGGGCAACCTGCCTATAAGACTGGGATAACTCCGGGAAACCGGGGCTAATACCGGATAGGTTCTTCCTCCACATGGAGGAAGAAGGAAAGATGGTTTCGGCTATCACTTATAGATGGGCCCGCGGTGCATTAGCTAGTTGGTAAGGTAACGGCTTACCAAGGCAACGATGCATAGCCGACCTGAGAGGGTGATCGGCCACACTGGGACTGAGACACGGCCCAGACTCCTACGGGAGGCAGCAGTAGGGAATCTTCCGCAATGGACGAAAGTCTGACGGAGCAACGCCGCGTGAACGAAGAAGGCCTTCGGGTCGTAAAGTTCTGTTGTTAGGGAAGAACAAGTACCAGAGTAACTGCTGGTACCTTGACGGTACCTAACCAGAAAGCCACGGCTAACTACGTGCCAGCAGCCGCGGTAATACGTAGGTGGCAAGCGTTGTCCGGAATTATTGGGCGTAAAGCGCGCGCAGGTGGTCCTTTAAGTCTGATGTGAAAGCCCACGGCTCAACCGTGGAGGGTCATTGGAAACTGGGGGACTTGAGTGCAGAAGAGGAAAGTGGAATTCCAAGTGTAGCGGTGAAATGCGTAGATATTTGGAGGAACACCAGTGGCGAAGGCGACTTTCTGGTCTGTAACTGACACTGAGGCGCGAAAGCGTGGGGAGCAAACAGGATTAGATACCCTGGTAGTCCACGCCGTAAACGATGAGTGCTAAGTGTTAGAGGGTTTCCGCCCTTTAGTGCTGCAGCAAACGCATTAAGCACTCCGCCTGGGGAGTACGGTCGCAAGACTGAAACTCAAAGGAATTGACGGGGGCCCGCACAAGCGGTGGAGCATGTGGTTTAATTCGAAGCAACGCGAAGAACCTTACCAGGTCTTGACATCCTCTGACACTCCTAGAGATAGGACGTTCCCCTTCGGGGGACAGAGTGACAGGTGGTGCATGGTTGTCGTCAGCTCGTGTCGTGAGATGTTGGGTTAAGTCCCGCAACGAGCGCAACCCTTGATCTTAGTTGCCAGCATTCAGTTGGGCACTCTAAGGTGACTGCCGGTGACAAACCGGAGGAAGGTGGGGATGACGTCAAATCATCATGCCCCTTATGACCTGGGCTACACACGTGCTACAATGGATGGTACAAAGGGCAGCGAAACCGCGAGGTTTAGCCAATCCCATAAAGCCATTCTCAGTTCGGATTGCAGGCTGCAACTCGCCTGCATGAAGCCGGAATCGCTAGTAATCGCGGATCAGCATGCCGCGGTGAATACGTTCCCGGGCCTTGTACACACCGCCCGTCACACCACGAGAGTTTGTAACACCCGAAGTCGGTGGGGTAACCTTTTGGAGCCAGCCGCCTAAGGTGGGACAGATGATTGGGGTGAAGTCGTAACAAGGTAGCCGTATCGGAAGGTGCGGCTGGATCACCTCCTTTCTAAGGAAATTAGAAGAATGTTACGTGACTGTCTTGTTTAGTTTTGAGAGAGCATTCCTTTCTCAAACATAAAACTGAGTCGAATCAGCAACGAGTTATTCGAGGAAGCGATTGAACGAAGGAACGAGCTTATTTGCATAAGTGAGTGACTGAGTGATTGAAGCTGACGAAGAAGAACAAAGTTGATCATTCGACGGATTTGTTCCTTGAAAACTAGATAACAGTAAGAAGGCAAAGTAAATTTTTGCATCCAAACACACCAAGTAAAACCAATATTTCTT
>NZ_LN851186.1:212142-213829 GCF_001243895.1 Bacillus testis
AGCGAGGGAAATTTAGTACCGAAGTTCTTGATTCTACACTGCCAAGAAAAGCTTCTAGCGAGATAAAAGGTGCCCGTACCGCAAACCGACACAGGTAGGCGAGGAGAGAATCCTAAGGTGTGCGAGAGAACTCTCGTTAAGGAACTCGGCAAAATGACCCCGTAACTTCGGGAGAAGGGGTGCTCTGGTAGGGTGCAAGCCCGAGAGAGCCGCAGTGAATAGGCCCAGGCGACTGTTTAGCAAAAACACAGGTCTCTGCGAAGCCGCAAGGCGAAGTATAGGGGCTGACGCCTGCCCGGTGCTGGAAGGTTAAGAGGAGAGGTTAGCGCAAGCGAAGCTTTGAATCGAAGCCCCAGTAAACGGCGGCCGTAACTATAACGGTCCTAAGGTAGCGAAATTCCTTGTCGGGTAAGTTCCGACCCGCACGAAAGGCGTAACGATCTGGGCACTGTCTCAACGAGAGACTCGGTGAAATTATAGTACCTGTGAAGATGCAGGTTACCCGCGACAGGACGGAAAGACCCCGTGGAGCTTTACTGCAGCCTGATATTGAATTTTGGTACAGCTTGTACAGGATAGGTAGGAGCCTTTGAAGCCGGAGCGCCAGCTTCGGTGGAGGCGTCGGTGGGATACTACCCTGGTTGTATTGAAATTCTAACCCGCACCCCTCAATCGGGGTGGGAGACAGTGTCAGGCGGGCAGTTTGACTGGGGCGGTCGCCTCCTAAAATGTAACGGAGGCGCCCAAAGGTTCCCTCAGAATGGTTGGAAATCATTCGTAGAGTGCAAAGGCATAAGGGAGCTTGACTGCGAGACCTACAAGTCGAGCAGGGACGAAAGTCGGGCTTAGTGATCCGGTGGTTCCGCATGGAAGGGCCATCGCTCAACGGATAAAAGCTACCCCGGGGATAACAGGCTTATCTCCCCCAAGAGTCCACATCGACGGGGAGGTTTGGCACCTCGATGTCGGCTCATCGCATCCTGGGGCTGTAGTCGGTCCCAAGGGTTGGGCTGTTCGCCCATTAAAGCGGTACGCGAGCTGGGTTCAGAACGTCGTGAGACAGTTCGGTCCCTATCCGTCGCGGGCGTAGGAAATTTGAGAGGAGCTGTCCTTAGTACGAGAGGACCGGGATGGACGCACCTCTGGTGTACCAGTTGTCTTGCCAAAGGCATCGCTGGGTAGCTATGTGCGGACGGGATAAGTGCTGAAAGCATCTAAGCATGAAGCCCCCCTCAAGATGAGATTTCCCATAGCGTCAAGCTAGTAAGACCCCTGAGAGATGATCAGGTTGATAGGTTCGAGATGGAAGTGTGGCGACACATGGAGTTGACGAATACTAATCGGTCGAGGACTTAACCTAAATTATAAAGCGAAGGCGATTGTCCAGCTTTGACGGCGTTGGAGGGTTGACACTACAAATCCCGGTTTTGGATTTGAAGTGGCGAACCGAAACGACCGAAAAGCTAGGAGCCGTAGCTGGATTACGTGTTTGAACAAAAATCTTACTCCTTCCGTTATCTAGTTTTGAAGGAATAAACCTTTTTAAAAAATATATGTCTGGTAATGATGGCGAAGAGGCCACACCCGTTCCCATTCCGAACACGGAAGTTAAGCTCTTCAGCGCCGATGGTAGTTGGGGGTTTCCCCCTGCGAGAGTAGGACGTTGCCAGGCAAACGAAAGATCAGC
>NZ_LN851186.1:215315-277609 GCF_001243895.1 Bacillus testis
GCTTTGACGGCGTTGGAGGGTTGACACTACAAATCCCGATTTTGGATTTGAAGTGGCGAACCGAAACGACCGAAAAGCTAGGAGCCGTAGCTGGATTACGTGTTTGAATAAAAATCTTACTCCTTCCGTTATCTAGTTTTGAAGGAATAAACCTTTTAAAAAAATACATGTCTGGTAATGATGGCGAAGAGGCCACACCCGTTCCCATTCCGAACACGGAAGTTAAGCTCTTCAGCGCCGATGGTAGTTGGGGGTTTCCCCCTGCGAGAGTAGGACGTTGCCAGGCAAACGAAAGATCAGCCGAGTGCTGGTCTTTTTTTATGCAGTAAAAAAGGGGGATTGGGCAAAATAAAAAATGCCTTGTGCTTTTGAAGGCATTTTGTGAAGAAGGAGGACTATAAAAAACTTTGAGGAAGTGTGATCATCTTTAATTTATCCAAGTAGTAATGATAAATGGGATCTGAGGTTTCTGTCTGAAGAATACCCGTTTCACATTCTTGGCAAATGAATGAAGTATAAAGGAAAATCCCTTGTTTTTTCTCTTCTTCGCATATGATGCAGGACTGAAACATGCTCTCACTGTTTTTCATCATGACACCTCCATAAATCCATTCTGTCCACTTTGACAAAACACATACATATTTCTGAATAATAAGTTTCAACAGGTTTTCTAAGTATATGTAAGAAGAAAGATTTTCGTGTATGTCTACAAAGAACTTATATTTGCTAAACTGTGGATACAGACGAAATGAAAAGGATGATCAAGGTAAATGAAGCAAGAACATACACCCTTATATGACGCTCTAAAAAGGTTCGCGGACGAGAAACCCGTCTCTTTCCACGTGCCAGGCCATAAGAACGGACAGGTTTTTTTAGATAAAGGAAATGATTATTTCGGACAGATATTAAAGCTAGACGGCACTGAGTTGGAAGGCCTTGATGATTTACATGAACCGGAAGGCGTGATTAAAGAAGCCGAGGAGCTGTTGTCTGCTCTCTACGATTCACAGCAAAGCTTCTTTTTGGTGAATGGCTCGACTGTGGGAAACTTGGCGATGGTACTTGGAACCTGTAAAGCGGGAGATACAGTACTTGTTCAAAGGAATTGCCATAAGTCCATTATGAACGCGCTTGAATTGGCGAGAGTGAAGCCTGTATTCCTATCGCCCCGCTACAATGACGAGTGGGGGACGGCTGAAGAGGTAGAGTTCACAACCGTACAATCTGCCTTAGACACCTATGTGGATGCAAAGGCATTGATTCTAACTTATCCGACGTATTATGGGATCGGGGAGGACTTGACTGAAACGATTCACCTTGCGCATGAACATGGTGTCCAAGTGTTGGTTGATGAGGCACATGGTGCACATTTTATTGCAGGTGAGCCGTTTATGAAAAGCAGTTTAGCGATGGGAGCAGATTATGTGGTGCAGTCAGCGCATAAAACATTGCCGGCCATGACAATGGGGTCTTATCTGCATATTGGCCAAAATTGCCGCTTCCCCCACAATATAAAGGAATATCTTCAGATTCTGCAAAGCAGCAGCCCATCTTATCCAATCATGGCATCACTGGACCTTGCACGTTCGTTTCTCGGGACGCTCACTAAAGAGGACTTGGATTATACAAAATCATGTATAGAGGCATTCAAAAAAGAACTTAGCGCATTGGAAGGAATAAAATTGCTCCAACCGGCACGAGGCAGCGCTGATTTGTTAAAGGCAGTCCTTCAAAGTGATGGGACCTATAGTGGTTTCACATTGCAAGAAGAGCTTAGAAAAGAACATATTTATACGGAATTGGCGGATATCCGCAATGTGTTGCTTGTATTGCCGATTTTAAAAGCAGGACAGGATTACCCATTTGAGCAGATGGTCTTGGCCTGCAAAAAGGCTGTGCGAAGATCGAAAACGCAAGAATCCATCCAATCTGGAAAAGTAATAGTAGATGAAGATGCCAAAGTGTCAACATTGGCACTTACCTATGATGAAATGGCGTCACGCAAGGAGCGCAGTTTGCCGTTTGCAGAAAGTGCCGGATTCATCGCTGCCGAAACGATTATTCCTTATCCTCCCGGCATTCCTTTCATTATAAAAGGGGAAAGGCTTTCGGAGAGCAAATTAAAGCAGCTGCAGGAATTGGTCGAGGCAGGGACCCATTTCCACGGTTTTAAGGATGAAGCCCAAAAAAAGATAGCAGTATATGATAAAATATAAGGTAACGATTGTAGACATAATGGAGGAAAACAGATGGAGCGCGGAATTTTTATAAGTGCAGAAGGGCCGGATGGTGCAGGGAAAACGACCATTCTTTCTTTGTTGCACAAACAGTTGTTGAATGAAGGGAAAAAAGTTTTGCTTACCAGAGAGCCGGGCGGGATTTCGATTGCCGAGCAGATCCGTGAGATATTGCTGAACAATAACAATACGGAAATGGATGAGCGGACGGAAGCCCTGCTATATGCGGCGGCCAGAAGACAGCATCTTGTAGAAAAAGTTGTGCCTGCTCTGCAAGAAGGCTATATAGTATTATGCGACCGCTTTGTAGACAGCTCTTTGGCGTACCAAGGGTATGCAAGAGGGTTAGGAATGGAAGCTGTCTTTCAAATAAATCAATTTGCCATCGATGATACCATGCCGGATTGCACATTGTATTTTGATATCACTTCACAGGAAGGCTTAAAGCGTATTGAAGCGAACAGTGACAGGGAAGTGAATCGCTTGGATGCCGAGGATTTGGCTTTTCACCAAAAAGTTCGGGAGGGTTATTTACAGCTGGTGAAAAAGTTCCCAGACCGAATCAAAGTGATTGATGCATCCCTTGATATAGAAAACGTATTGGCGAAAGCGTATGAAGTAGTGCAGAAGGCATGTGAGCAATTGAAGGACTGACAAGTATAATTAAGGAAAAACAAGAAAAATTTTTCAAGTGTTGCTATAATATAGAGAAAAGATTCAATGGATGAATATGAGGAGGAACAGGGCCATGAAGATGATCATTGCAGTAGTACAGGATAAGGACAGCAATCGGCTGTCATCAGCTTTAGTAGAGCATAATTTTCGGGCAACGAAACTGGCAACAACAGGCGGATTCCTTAAATCAGGCAATACTACATTCATGATTGGTACAGAAGAAATCCGGGTGAATAAAGCCTTACAGGTGATTAAAGACAGCTGCCAATCGAGAGAACAATTTGTTGCGCCGATTTCGCCCATGGGCGGCAATGCAGATTCTTATGTCCCCTATCCGGTAGAAGTCCAGGTTGGCGGAGCGACCGTATTTGTGCTGCCAGTCGAGCAGTTCCATCAATTCTAACTTAAAAAAGAGGGTTTGGGATGAAAATAAATCAGGACCTTCCTGTTAAAATGGATAAGATCTCAAAAGAACCTAAACCGGCTAGCCAGGGAAGTGTAGCTTTCTCTGGGGTTATCCAAAAACAGGATCAAAAGCTGCAAATGAATAGTTTAAATCAATTGCTTTCTGATATTGAAGGAGCAGGCGATCGTTTAAGCCGTTCGCGGACATTTAAGGATTTGGCCAAATATAAAAGCCTAGTTAAGAAGTTTATAAAGGAAGCTGTCGATTACGGGATGGGCCTGAAACAATCGCAAAGCTGGAACCAATACGGCCAAAGCCGCCCATTGAAGACGGTACAGACCATTGATGAAAAATTGGTCCAGTTAACGGAGGATGTAATGGGCCAAGAGAAGGATTCTCTCACTATATTAAGCCAAATCGGTGAAATCAAAGGATTATTGATTAATTTATATACGTAAGGTAGTGATTGCTATATATATGATAAACACATGGAGTGAGCTTACGGATATACAGCCACTAGTCTCCCGCATGCTTCAGAATAGTATCTCAAAGAATAGGCTTGCCCATGCGTATCTATTTGAGGGAGAAAAAGCGACAGGCAAGAAAGACAGCGCGTCTTTATTGGCAAGAAGCTTATTCTGTGAACACCGGGATGAAAGCATGCAGCCTTGCAATGAATGCACGAACTGCCGCAGGATTGTAAGTGGCAATCATCCCGATGTCCATATAATTGAACCGGATGGACTTTCTATCAAAAAGGAGCAAATCCAATATTTGCAGGATGAATTCACAAAGAAAGCGGTAGAATCAAACCGGAAGTTCTACGTGATCACCCATGCAGAAAAAATGACGGTGCAGGCAGCCAACAGCTTGTTAAAATTCCTTGAAGAGCCTTTGGCAGATACGGTTGCCATACTGATTACAGAACAACCGCAACGCATCCTTCCGACTATTCTGTCCCGCTGCCAAGTCATTACCTTTCAGCCGCTTCCAACCCATCTGGTTCTGAAAAAACTCATAGATGAAGGAGCAGACCCTCAGAGTGCACAAATTGCCTCCCTATTAACTAACAGTTTTGAAGAAGCGAAGCAAATATGTTTGGATGATTGGTTTGCACAAGCTCAAAGAAAAGTGGTAAAATTATATGAAGCACTGAACCAGGATTACTTAAAGGCTTTAATCGATTTACAGGAAGAATGGTTTGGCTTTTTTAAAGATAAAGATCAGGTTGACCGTGGGTTAGACTTATTACTTCTTATCTATAAAGATTTACTATATATACAGTTAGACAACAAGGATGCTGTCGTATTCAAGTCTAAGCAATCTGAATTAGAAAGATATGCCCTTCAGAGCCAACAAAGAAAGGTTGCCGAGCATATGGAAGCAATCTTGGAGGCTAAAAGGAGACTCATGTCTAATACAAATCCACAACTAGTTATGGAGCAACTAGTGTTGAATTTGCAGGAGGGATCATCCTTTGTTTGATGTAGTAGGAGTCCGCTTCAAAAAAGCGGGTAAAATATACTACTTCGATCCAGGCGATTTCGAAATTCCAAAAGATGAGTTCGTGATTGTCGAGACAGCACGTGGAGTAGAATTTGGAAGAGTAGTCATTGCCCGGAAACAAGTAGAAGAACATGACGTTGTATTGCCATTGAAAAAAGTTCTGCGTATTGCCGATTCAAAAGACAGGCTGATTGTTGAAGAGAATAAGAAAGCTGCAGCAGAAGCTTATGAAGTGTGCGGTCAAAAGGTCGAAGAACACGAGCTTGACATGAAATTAATAGATGTCGAATATACCTTTGATCGAAATAAAGTCATTTTTTATTTTACGGCAGATGGCCGGGTGGACTTCAGGGAATTGGTTAAAGATTTAGCCGCTATTTTTCGGACGCGCATTGAACTTCGCCAGATCGGTGTCCGGGATGAAGCAAAGATGCTTGGCGGGATTGGCCCTTGTGGCAGAATGCTTTGCTGTTCTACGTACCTGGGTGATTTTGAGCCGGTTTCCATTAAGATGGCCAAGGACCAGAACTTATCTTTGAATCCTACAAAAATTTCAGGATTATGCGGCCGATTGATGTGCTGCCTAAAATATGAAAATGATGAATACGAAACTGCAAAAGAACAGCTTCCTGATCTTGGAGAAATGATAAAAACTCCGAACGGAACAGGCAAGGTAGTGGGGCTTAATATTCTAGAAAGAGTACTTCAAGTGGAACTTTCAGAGCCGGGGAAAGTGGTCGAGTTCACTTTGGAAGAAATTCTAAATGAGGGAGCCGTTTCTATTCAAGCCACAGATTATTAAGGTGGTGAGCGCACATGGATAAGAAAGAAATATTTGATTCTGTCAGCAGCATGGAGGCTCAAATCGGACAATTATATAAGCAACTCGGTGAATTAAAAGACCATGTTGCTGAGATTCTGGAAGAAAACAATATGTTGATGGTAGAGAATGAACATCTCAGACGTCGCCTAGATCAGCATATAGCCAATAAGAAGCCGGAAAAAGCCCTAAAGAAAAGAAAGACACAACATGAATCAAAGGAAGATAAAGGCTTCGATATAGGAGAGGGTTACGATAATCTTGCCCGCCTATACCAGGAAGGATTCCATATTTGCAATTTGCATTTTGGCAGCCCTCGTAAGGAAGGCGATTGCCTCTTCTGCCTCTCTTTCTTGAATAAAAAATAAGAAGCCTTCCCTTTAAACGGGAGGTTTTTTTATAGGATAAAAAAGAGATAATAGACCCTAAAAGCCAACTACTGCCGGCAGATGATAGGGTTCCATTGATGAAACTGAAAGATTGAGGTGCAAAAACTACGTGTTATTACAAGGTGATGAACGATTAGATTATCTATTGGCAGAGGATCTGCGGATTATCCAAAGCCCATCTGTTTTTTCCTTTTCCCTTGATGCCATCCTATTGGGACGGTTCGTATCGGTGCCGATTGTGAAAGGGAAATTAGTCGATTTATGCTCTGGAAACGGCGTGATCCCTTTGCTCCTAAGCACGAGAACGCGCGGAGAGATCATCGGGGTTGAAATCCAGGAAAGGCTATATGATATGGCAGTCCGAAGCATTGGATACAATAAACTTGAAGAACAGCTTACTATGATTCATGGCGATTTAAAGGAGATTGTTAAAGAAATCGGCCATAGTAAATATGATGTGGTCACATGCAACCCGCCTTATTTTCCAACCCCCAAGGCAGACGAGCATAATAAGAATCACCACTATGCAATTGCCCGTCATGAAATTATGTGCAATCTGGAGGATGTGGTCAAAGCCAGTTCCCAATTGTTGAAGCAGGGAGGAAAAGCGGCATTCGTCCACCGGCCAGGACGCCTGATGGACATCCTCACACTGATGAGACAATATCGTCTTGAGCCCAAAAGGCTTCAATTTGTGTATCCAAGTGAAAGAAAAGAAGCGAATACCATTCTGATTGAGGGCATCAAGGATGGCAGTCCCGATTTGAAAATACTGCCGCCTTTCATTGTGTACGGAAAAGATAGAGAATACAGTGAAGAAGCAAGGAAAATCCTTTATGGAGAATGAGCATGTCATGTATGTGCTGTTGTGTAGCGACGGCACCTATTATACCGGCTATACAAACCGCCTCGAGCATCGAATCCGCATGCATAATGAAGAAAAAGGCGCAAAGTACACAAGGGGAAGAACGCCTGTTTCGCTAGTCTATCAGGTATCTTATCCAACAAAAGAAGAAGCCATGAAAGCTGAATATCAGTTTAAACAATTACCACGCACACAAAAAGAAACCATTATCAAACAAGGTAAACGGGAACAGGAATAATGATCGAGGAGGAGAGTCATCCTATGCACCAACAGAGAAGCTTTGCCCTTGAAGGCCATGAAAGCGTACTTTACCTAGTGCCTACCCCTATAGGGAACCTGGAAGACATGACCTATAGAGCCATCCGTATATTAAAAGAAGCGGATGTTATAGCAGCGGAGGATACCCGCAATACAAAAAAACTGTGCAATTACTTTGAAATTGATACGCCCATTATCAGCTATCATGAACATAACAAGGAGTACAGCGGCAGACATGTCATTGAGCGGATATTGGATGGCCAAACGGTCGCGCTGGTAAGCGACGCCGGCATGCCGGCCATTTCTGACCCGGGATTTGAATTAGTAAGGGACGCATTAGAGCAAGGAATTACTGTGATTCCGCTTCCTGGCGCCAATGCCGCTTTGACAGCATTAATTGCATCTGGCATCCAGACACAGCCTTTTTATTTTTACGGGTTCCTGGACAGAAACGCCAAGAATAAGAAAAAGCAGCTTGAGAAGCTTAAACGGATGGATGCAACGGTTATTCTGTATGAATCGCCGCATCGATTGAAAGATACACTTGCTGCCATTCAAACGATTGTGGGGAATCGCCGCATTGTCCTTTGCCGGGAATTGACTAAGAAATTTGAGGAGTTTATTCGCGGATCAGTAGACGAAATAGTGGCTTGGTCACAGCAAAATGAGATACGCGGGGAGTTTTGTTTGATTATGGAAGGCGCTTCAGAGGAAGAAATGCCGAACGAGAAACCATGGTGGGAAGAATTGAACTTGGTTGAGCATGTGAATGCCTATATGCAGGATAAGGGATTGTCTAATAAAGAGGCCATAAAGGAAACGGCTAAAGACCGGGGCTTGCAAAAACGCAATGTGTATCATGCTTATCACATTGAATAATATTTCACAAAAAAAGAAACAGGTGACTAAGGTTCCTGTTTCTTTTTTATGCTTATTTAGATGTTTCCAAATGCTCTTGGATTTCTTTAAGAAGTTGCTCAGCGCCTTCTTTGCTCAAGATCAATTTGCCATCTGCCAATGTCATGTTATTATCTGATACTTCACCAGTAATCTGACATGTCATATTAGGTTTGTATTTTTTAAGGATGATGCGCTCGTCGTCTACGTAGATTTCAAGAGCGTCCTTTTCTGCAATTCCTAAAGTACGGCGAAGTTCGATAGGAATAACAACGCGGCCTAATTCATCAACTTTACGAACGATACCTGTAGATTTCATTATGTAACTGCTCCTCTCAATAGATTGGATTGAAAAATATAATTTTCGTCAATATTCGACAAAATTTTTGTAATAAATTAATAATACCAGCCATTCCCATATCCGTCAATCTTTTTGTTTTAATCCTTTAAATTTAAATAATTCCTTTAATAACAAGGTTTTACAAGTTAATTGCATTATATAGTTACGATCTGGAAACACAGCAATGAAGGATAGAATAAGTGTGGATGGTATAGTATTCGACGGCATTCGACAAACATCTGTAGAAATAATGGAGAATCACAGGATTGAAGAGATAGGAAAATAAAGAAAATAAGGTTATATTTTCTAATTATACTCTCTATTGAATATTCTTGCAAAAATAGAGACTTACCCATGGCCTAAAAAACGTTTATTTATATGCTAAGCCTTGTGAAATCATGTACCATGAACGTATAACTTCAGTGGTTTCAAGGCAATGCTTACAGTATAATAAGTTAGCTGCTTCCCGATAGCAGGAAAGAATCTTTTCAGATGAATTCGCACATTTTCTTGATATAATGTAAGTACGTATTCAAACATTTGGAACGAAAAAGGAAAGCAATCATGCAGTGGGTGGCAATCTATCCATAGAAGTATGAAGAGGAGGAACCTATGAAAGATCAAAACACTTTTTATATCACGACACCGATCTATTATCCAAGCGGCAATCTACATATTGGGCATGCATACACAACTGTTGCCGGTGATGCAATGGCACGCTATAAGCGCATGAGAGGTTTCGATGTCATGTATTTGACAGGAACGGATGAGCATGGCCAAAAAATTCAGCGCAAGGCAGCTGAAGATGGTGTGACGCCTCAACAATATGTAGACCATATCGTATCCGGAATCAAAGACTTATGGAGCAAGCTTGACATTTCCTATGATGATTTTATTCGGACCACTCAGCCCCGCCATAAAGAAATCGTTGAGAAAATCTTTGCGCGGCTGCTGGAGCAGGGGGATATTTACCTGGATGAATATGAAGGCTGGTACTGTACGCCATGTGAATCTTTCTTTACAGACCGCCAAGTGGAAGACGGAAATTGTCCAGATTGCGGCCGTCCGGTCGAGAAAGTGAAAGAAGAATCTTACTTCTTTAAAATGAGCAAGTATGTAGACCGCTTATTAAAGTTCTACGAAGAAAACCCGGATTTCATCCAACCGGAATCACGTAAAAATGAAATGATCAATAATTTCATTAAACCAGGATTGGAAGACTTGGCTGTTTCCCGCACAACATTCGATTGGGGCATTCAGGTTCCCGGCAATCCTAAGCATGTAATCTATGTATGGATTGATGCTTTGTCTAACTATATTACAGCTCTTGGCTATGGCACTGACCATGATGAAAAATACCAAAAATACTGGCCGGCAGATGTCCATCTAGTAGGGAAGGAAATCGTCCGCTTCCATACGATTTATTGGCCGATCATGCTGATGGCGCTTGACTTGCCGCTTCCTAAAAAGGTATTTGCCCATGGCTGGCTATTGATGAAGGACGGAAAAATGTCCAAGTCTAAAGGAAATGTAGTGGATCCTGTTACCCTGATCGATCGTTATGGCTTGGATTCACTTCGCTATTATCTGCTTCGCGAAGTTCCTTTCGGCTCTGACGGAGTATTCACGCCTGAAGGGTTCGTGGAAAGAATCAACTTTGACTTGGCCAATGATTTAGGGAACCTATTGAATCGGACAGTAGCGATGATCCAAAAATACTTTGGCGGACAAATTCCAGCTTATAAAAAATCAGCAAACGAATTTGAACAACAGTTGCTACAAGTAAGCAAAGATACAGTCCTAAAATATGAAGAAGCGATGGAGCATATGGAATTCTCAGTGGCTCTATCAACTATTTGGCAGCTAGTGAGCCGCACAAATAAGTTTATTGATGAAACACAACCATGGATTTTGGCAAAAGAAGAGAAAACGGAAGAGCTAGCGAGCGTAATGGCCCACTTAGCAGAGTCGTTAAGACAAACAGCCGTATTATTAAAACCATTCTTGACCCAGACGCCTGAAAAGATATTCCAACAATTGCAAATCAACGATGAACAATTAAAAACATGGGAAAGTTTATCACAATTCGGAATCATACCTGAAGGAACCACTGTCCAAAAAGGAGAGCCAATTTTCCCTAGACTTGATATGGAAGAAGAAGTAGCTTTCATTAAAGAGAAGATGCAAGGAAATGCCGCGCCTGCTGAAGAGAAAAAGCAAAAAGAGACTGCAGTGCAAGCTGAGGAAGTTGAAGAAATCACGATCGATGATTTCATGAAAGTCGATTTGCGTGTAGCAGAAGTGCTTGAAGCTGAGCCAGTTAAAAAAGCGGATAAACTGCTAAAACTCCAATTGGATCTAGGCTATGAAAAGCGCCAAGTGGTATCCGGGATTGCCCAACATTACAAGCCTGAAGAGTTAATAGGAAGAAAAGTGATTTGTGTAACCAACTTAAAACCTGTGAAACTAAGAGGAGAATTATCCCAAGGGATGATTCTGGCAGGAAGCCATGATGGAAAACTGGCATTGTCCACAGTAGCTGAATCACTGCCGAATGGCGCACGAGTAAAATAATGTGTAAATAAAGGAACGTTTCACGTGAAACGCTCCTTTATTTTTAGGGTGCCTTTTTCTTTCGCCAAATAATGTAGGTCAATAGAATCCATCTTTTCCTGAGAAATAAATAGAACAATAACCAGAATAGACGGATTTATTACAATAGAAGAAACTAGGTATTCTTTTTGACATATTACGTAATCTATTTGTCCTCTTTTTGTAATATAAATGTTACTTAAATGTGAGACATGAAATCTCTTTTCCATAATAAACTAATGCTAGAAAGGACGATTCAACATGCTTATAGACACACATGTACATTTGAATGCAGAACAATACAATGAAGATCTAGAAGAAGTGATTGAAAGAGCGCAAGCAGAAGGTGTCAAAACAATGGTGGTTGTCGGGTTCGATACAGAAACCATCACACGAGCAATTGAATTGGCAGAAAAATATCCCTTTTTGTATGCAAGCGTCGGCTGGCATCCTGTAGATGCAATTGACATGACAGATGAGGACCTAAAATGGCTCGAAGAATTGGCCAGCCACCCAAAGGTAGTGGCTTTAGGGGAAATGGGCTTGGATTATCACTGGGATAAATCACCGAAAGACATACAGAAGGAGGTCTTCCGTAAACAGATTGCGCTAGCTAAAAAAGTGAAGTTGCCGATCATCATCCACAACCGCGAGGCAACACAGGATGTTATGGACATCCTAAAAGAAGAAGGAGCCGAAGAAGTTGGCGGCATTATGCACTGCTTCAGCGGCAGCGAAGAAATCGCAAAAGAATGCATGAAAATGAATTTCTATATTTCATTCGGCGGTCCAGTCACGTTCAAAAATGCCAAAAATGTTAAAGAAGTAGCAGCCCAGATTCCATTAGACCGTTTGTTAGTGGAAACGGATTGCCCGTATCTTACGCCGCACCCATTCAGGGGAAAACGGAACGAACCGGCCTATGTTAAATTGGTTGCCGAAGAAATAGCCGCATTGAAAGATGTGCCTTTTGAAAAAATTGCAGAAATCACCACAGCCAATGCCAAGAAATTATTCGGCATAGATTGATAAAAAAAGCTGTCGAATGCCCATATTGTATGTCTTCTTTTCATGGAATGAACGGACATTCTACAGCTTTTTTTTCGAATGGGGGATGAAATTGTCGAGAAACTATTCTTTTCAAAAACGTACCAGCTATGCATAATAGTAAATACGTTTGGTGAGACAGCCTTATTTGACAGTATGTGAGGAAGTCTATATAATCACCGGAGAGAAAGGAGGTTTTTTGTCATCGTGATGAAAACCTTAAAAAATAGCGCAGCCAAAGTATTCAAACGAAGGAGCATGGCTGTATATATTACTAGTTTAATAGTCTTCTTGATTGCAACCGGAGTGCTATTATACCAAGGAACAAAAAAGACGGTCGCACTTGCGCTTGACGGTAAGGAACAGGTCGTCAAAACCCACGCTTCCACCATACAAGACCTCTTCGATGAACTCGATTTATCTGTAAACAAAAATGATTATATACATCCAGCGAGAACCACAAAAGTAAGCAATGAACTGCAGGTTACATGGAAGCCTGCAAAGGAAGTCACGATCAACCAGGATGGGGTCAAGAAAAAGATATGGACAACATCCAAAACGGTCGGAGACATGCTGAAAGAACAAAATATAGACATCAACGCTAACGACAAAATATCCCAAGCCGGATCAACCACTATTAAAGACAACATGGAAATAGCCATTAATAAAGCATTTATTCTACATGTGGTTGATGGGGGCGTAGCAAAAAAGGTGTGGTCAACTTCGACTACGGTCGCTGACTTTTTAAAGAAACAAGGGATTTCTTTACAGCCGTTAGACCGTGTTGAGCCATCATTATACGACTCTGTGAAAGAAGGCAGCGTCGTGAATGTTGTGAGAGTGAAAAAAGTCACCGATGTAGTGGAAGAACCAATTAATTATGATGTTGTTTCCCGAAAAGATCATTCTTTAGCCGAAGGAAACGAGAAAGTGATTTCGGAAGGGAAAGCAGGCTTGCTTTCACATGAGTATGAAGTAATAACGGAGAACGGCAAAGAAGTTAAGAGATCCTTAGTTGCAAAAAAGGTAGTCCAAGAAAAACAAGATAAAATAGTGGCTGTAGGTACAAAATCAGTAAGCGCGTCTGCCGAGCCTGTTTCCTTAACGGATCGCAAAAATGTAAATGCAGGGACGGGCGGCCGCGAAATAATTGTAAGCTCCACTGCTTATACGGCAGGGTGCAATGGCTGTTCGGGAACGACAGCGACAGGCTATGACCTGCGAAGCAATCCGAACGCCAAAATCATCGCTGTAGACCCAAGTGTCATTCCCCTGGGATCGAAAGTGTTCGTGGAAGGCTATGGCTATGCGATCGCTGCAGATACCGGAGGTGCCATACGCGGGAATAAAATCGATGTATTTTTCTCAAGCAAATCAAAGGCTTACCAATGGGGTAAACGTTCGGTAAAGATACGGATCATCAATTAACCGGGAAAGCAGGGGAGAAACCTCTGCTTTTTTTTGTTAAAGTAGAGAGTATCATGTAAAATGATTCTATATATTAGACGAAGCAACAGGAGAGAACGTTGCAAAACCGGAGGAATTATGAAAATAAAAGAAATGATAGTGGTTGAGGGAAAAGACGATACGACTGCGATTAAACGCGCTTTGGATGCCGATACCATCGAGACGAACGGTTCGGCAATCGGAGACGCTGTCATAGAGAAAATCCGCCTTGCACAAGAAAAGCGGGGGGTTATTATTTTTACCGACCCTGATTATCCGGGAGAAAGAATCCGGAAGATTGTATCTGAACAGGTCAGCGGCTGCAAGCATGCTTTTCTGCCAAAATCCGAAGCAAGACCGAAGAACGGCAAAGGGATCGGTGTAGAGCATGCTTCACCTGAAGCCATCCGCGAAGCGCTGAAAGGTGCGCAGACAGTCGACGAGGATTTTTCCGAAGTCATCTCGCCTGAAGACTTGATGATGTGCGGCTTGGTAGGCGGGGAAGGTGCGAAGGAAAGAAGAGAGAAACTGGGCATTAAACTACGGATTGGGTATGCTAACGGAAAGCAATTATACAATCGTTTAAATATGTTCCAAATCAGCAGAGAAGCCTTCATAAAGGCCGTTAACGAAATAAACCAGGAGGAAGACCATGCATAAAGACATTGCAACACCGATCCGTACGAAAATGATATTGGAGAAATACGGATTTTCATTCAAAAAAAGTTTAGGGCAAAATTTCCTGATTGATACAAATATCCTGCAGCGGATTATTGATTTTGCCGAACTCGATCCGGAAAGAAGCGGCGCTATTGAGATTGGCCCGGGAATCGGGGCTTTGACAGAACAGTTGGCAAAGAACAGCAAAAAGGTGGTCGCCTTCGAAATTGACCAACGGCTGCTGCCAATCCTAGAGGATACCTTATCGCCCTATCCCCATGTAAAGGTTATACATGAGGATGTTCTGAAAGCGAATGTAGCGCAGGTGATGGAGGAGGAATTCGCTGCTTTGGATGATGTCATGGTCGTAGCCAATCTTCCTTACTATGTGACAACGCCGATCATTATGAAGCTGTTGGAAGAAAAACTGCCGATCCGGGGAATCGTCTGCATGCTGCAGAAAGAAGTAGCCGATCGGATTGCGGCCAAGCCGGGAACAAAAGAATACGGGTCGCTTTCAATTGCCATCCAATATTACACGAAAGCTGAAACCGTCATGATTGTTCCGAAAACGGTCTTCATTCCCCAACCGAATGTCGATTCTGCTGTTATCCGGTTGACGAAACGGGAAAAGCCGTTAGTTGAGGTGAAAGACGAAGATTTCTTTTTCACTGTCACGCGCGCCAGCTTTGCCCAGCGCCGTAAGACCATCCAAAATAATTTGACGAGCGGATTGCCAAATGGGAAGGAAAAGAAAGATTTGCTGCTTTCTGCCTTGGAAAGAGCCGGCATCGATCCAAAGCGCCGGGGAGAAACATTATCCATCGAGGAATTCGGCCGGTTAAGCGACGAACTATACATGGATTTTAAAGCGTAAATAGGTGTGATAACGGCCTTTTATTAAAAAGGCCGTTTTTCTTTGGGCTCGCAGACTTGTTGCCCGGTTGAAAAGCGGATTTGTGAATGTCGGCTATAATCTCGCCTGTACTTTTAGACTAACAAGCGTACTGGCTAAAACCCGCAACTTTTCACGACGGGCCATTTTCGAAAACGACATCGCTTCTCACATCTTATTTGCTTTTCGCATACGTTAAACAAGAAGAAAATAGCGACGAAGGATTCTGCTTTGTCTCGAGGTGAAAAGAACATGGATATTGCTGTCCGTGATATTGTCGGGCGAAAGAAATATGGCTGTGATATTTTGTTCCGGGTGGTCCAAATAAAAGAACAGGCCGGCATAAAGATGGCTATTCTTTATGGGGAGGATGTTCGTTTGGTTGCTGATGCCCCTTTTGAGGATTTAGTGAAGGTTGGATCGCTGGAAAGGGAAAAATACCATAAACAGAACGAAAGCAGGGAAATGCGTTCTTTAACCTTGTTTTCTCAGGAAATGGAGCTATTGGAGCAGAAGAGGAAGTATGACATAAGTTCAGGTTATAGGCAACAGGGAGATTTCTTTCAAATGCCGGGCAGGGTCCTCCATTTGGACGGTGATCCATCCTATTTAAAAAAATGTATGGATGCCTATGAAAAAATAGGTGTACCGGTAACCGGCCTTTACTGCAATGAAAAAGAAATGCCTATACGGATTTCCTCTTTGCTCGATGCTTATCGTCCAGATATTTTGGTCATCACTGGCCATGATGCCTATACGAAGGCAAAGGGCAAAATTATGGATATCCAAGCATACCGCCATTCCTGGCATTTTATGCAAACGGTGAAGGAAGCACGGAAAAAAGTGCCGCAGCTTGACCAACTGGTTATTTTTGCGGGGGCTTGCCAATCGCATTTTGAATCGCTTATTTCAGCGGGCGCCAATTTTGCAAGTTCCCCTACAAGGGTGAATATACATGCCTTAGACCCCGCTTATATAGTGGCCAAAGTTTGTTTTACGCCTTTTAGTGAGCGCATCCATGTGTGGGATGCCATCCGTAATACGATAACTGGCGAAAAAGGAGTTGGAGGAGTCGACACCATGGGAGTCTTGAGAACAGGCATGCCTTTCCATCAGTTGGAGGAGGATCAAATATGAATGGCACTTCTATACAAGGAGTGCTTTCTTTTTGATCGGCCACATAGTTTTGGGGATAAGTGGAGATGATAAAAAATGTCATATAAAAAGATTTTATTCGCAAAAACCATTGACAAACAAAATTACATATTGATATAATTTTATATTTTGTTTGACGGTTTGTCCCGATATGTGATATACTACACTTAGTGAGGTGGACCGAAAAATGCCAAAAACTTTAGCTGATATTAAACATGCCCTTGATTCCAACCTAGGAAAAAGGCTCCTTTTAAAAGCGAACGGTGGTAGAAGAAAAACGGTAGAGCGTCTAGGGACACTAGCAGAAACTTATCCGTCTGTTTTCGTCATTGAGCTTGACCAAGATGAGAACGCATTCGAAAGAGTCTCCTACAGCTATGCAGATGTGCTTACAGAAACTGTACAATTAACCTTTTTTGACGAAGCAGCAGGAAAGGTAGCTTTAAACTGACAGTAAACCTTGGGTTTACTGTTTTTTTGCCTTATAAAAGCATTCATAGTTCCGGGGGCTTTGCTTATACTAATACTGTTTCAGTATGAAAAAGGAGATGTTTGCTTTTGGGTAGAAGAGGCATCATGTCAGATCAGCTTAAGACAGAAATCGCTAAAGAACTTGGTTTTTATGATGTTGTCCAAAAGGAAGGCTGGGGCGGAATTAAATCGAGGGATGCCGGAAACATGGTCAAACGGGCGATTGAAATGGCCCAGCAACAACTGGCGAACAAGAATTAATACAAAGCCGTATCCATGTAAAAACAAATACACCAATCATACTGTAAACGGAGCCAAAGCAAACGCTTTGGCTCTTTGTGTTGCATGCTTGGGGAGTTACGGCAAAAGCAAGGCAAGCCTACCCGCGTTGAATATCGGATAGGCAAATGGCGTCAGCTTCTTTACGGATGGGGTCATATAGGGTTAAAAATAGCTTGGAAATGGTAATAACTAATAACGGAAATGAACGGAACGAAAAGGAAAATGGGTTTTATCCCATTCTAATTGGCGTTAAGGGCCCCATGTCAACTGATTAAAACGAAGAAGTGTAAGTTGAGACCGAGCGACCGTAAGAATCCGATTGGTGGGGGATGAATAAAAACTCCAACGATCAAAGTTTCACTTTATAAAGCAGCCCCGCTTTAAAAAACACCACTTTTAAAAGGTAGATATGGTAAAATAGGACAAGAACTTTTTAAGAACGTAAAGTAGGTGGATCGTAAGTGAAGGTAATGGAAAAGGCACCGGCTAAAATTAACTTAGCTCTAGACGTCCTCTATAAGCGGCCAGATCAATTCCATGAAGTAGAGATGATCATGACAACGGTAGATCTTGCTGACCGTATAGAGCTGGAGGAATTTAAGCATAATCAAATCAAAATCTTCTCCCATAATCGTTACGTTCCGGATGATGACCGGAATTTGGCCTATCAGGCAGCTTTGCTGCTTAAGAAGACATTTGGTATCCAACAGGGTGTCGGTATCAAAATAGAAAAGAATATTCCTGTTGCTGCGGGGCTTGCCGGAGGAAGCAGCGATGCGGCAGCCACGTTAAGAGGATTAAATAGACTATGGAAATTAAACCTCAGCCTCGATGAATTAGCTGAGCTGGGTTCAAAAATAGGATCGGATGTCTCTTTTTGTGTCTATGGAGGTACAGCATTGGCGACTGGAAGAGGAGAAAAGATAAAGCATCTTCCAAGCCCGCCTAAATGCTGGGTGGTATTGGCAAAGCCTGTGATGGGCGTTTCGACGGCGGATGTATACAAGCGTTTGGATCTTCAAAAGGTAGAGCATCCCAATGTGGAAAAGATGATCCAGGCAATTGAGAATCAGGATTACCGGCAGGTTTGTGCAAACGTAGGAAACGTACTGGAAAGCGTCACGTTGCCGATGTATCCCGAAGTTTCACATATCAAAAGCCAGATGGAGCGATTCGGAGCCGATGCGGTCCTGATGAGCGGCAGTGGACCGACAGTTTTCGGGCTGGTTGAGTATGATTCCCGCCTTCATCGGGTTTATAACGGTTTAAGAGGTTTTTGTGAGCAAGTCCATGCGGTCCGTTTGCTCGGTGAGCAGGCTGGACTTGAATAAACACGTATATTAAAGTACTATAATAATAATAATATTCGGAAACTAGGAGGAGTGGCGTTGAAATTTCGTCGAAGTGAACGGCTTGTTGATATGACTAACTATTTATTAGAGCACCCAAGTCAGCTTGTCCCACTCACTTTCTTTGCAGAAAGATATGGTTCAGCTAAGTCTTCTATCAGTGAAGATCTAACGATCATTAAAGAAACATTTGAGCAACGCGGCATCGGTTCATTAATAACTGTGCCCGGAGCGGCTGGCGGCGTAAAGTATATCGTAAGGTCCAACAAGGAGGAAGCCATGCATTTCATCGAAGAAATGTGCGGAATTTTGGCAAAGCCTGACCGGTTGTTGCCTGGTGGCTATTTATACATGAATGATATTCTTGGCAACCCGCAAATCATGAAGAAAGTGGGCCGCTTGATTGCATCGGCGTACGCCGACAGCCAAATTGATGTGGTTATGACCATGGCTACAAAAGGGATCCCTATTGCTTATGCAGTTGCGGATCACTTGAATGTCCCCGTTGTCATTGTACGCAGAGATAATAAAGTGACAGAAGGGCCGACGGTCAGCATCAACTATATCTCTGGTTCTTCCAAACGCATACAGACCATGCTTCTTTCTAAAAGAAGCCTTGCGGTTGGATCCCGTGTTCTTGTGGTCGATGACTTCATGAAAGCAGGAGGAACGCTTCATGGAATGACAAGCCTTCTGGAGGAATTTAATGCTACTGTGTCAGGTGTGGCTGTATTGATTGAATCGGATGATACGGAAGAACGTTTAATTGATCAATACCTGTCCCTTTTAAAGCTGGCGGAAGTAGATGTCAAAGAGAAAAGCATTACGGTTACAGAAGGGAACTATTTTGAAAGAACGAAATAGCACACACCCCTTGAAGAGCCCCATCTTGAACAGATGGGGCTCTTTTTTTGAGGCTAAGAATGTATCTTCTTTGGAATTAAAGAGAAGAAGTAAAAAGAATTTTTTGATTTTTGTCCCTTTTATTTAGAAATTAAGCTCTATCAATGGTAAAATAGGATAATAATTCCTTGTTTTTAAGCTTTACCTCTTATTTTTACAATTATTTGAAAAAATAAGAAATTTTTTTACAACTTTAGAAGGATTTTCAATAGAGACCGTTGAATATAGTATTCTAAAGTTTTTTATTAATTAAAGGTGGTGTACATGATGGAAGTAACAGACGTAAGATTACGCAGAGTCAACACAGATGGCCGAATGAGAGCGATTGCATCCATTACACTTGATAATGAATTTGTAGTTCATGACATTCGAGTGATCGATGGGAACAATGGTTTATTTGTAGCAATGCCAAGCAAGAGAACTCCAGATGGAGAATTCCGAGACATTGCACACCCAATCAATTCTTCTACAAGAGGAAAGATTCAAGATTCAGTTTTAGCAGAATATCATCGTCTTGGTGAGGTTGAAGGATTAGAAGCAGTGGAATTAGAAGAAGCAGGAGCTTCCTAATTAAAACCTAGCTACCAAAACAACAGGAGCCTACTTACTTTTTTGGTAAGGCTCTTTTTCTTTGCCTTTCGATATCAATCCTTCGCTCTTTTCCTCCTCAAAACATCTTTTTTCGGCTTTCGCCAATTTCCAAGCTTAACCGTTAATATTTAACAATAGCGGAATAATGGTAGTGTATTCTTGAAAACCTCTGTTATTTAAGATATATTTTATAAGGATAATTATGAATATGATTTGTAAATATTAGGAATAATGCATACAAAATGCTGGGAGGTACGTCATGAGTAATCGTTACGCCGTTGTATTAGCAGCTGGGCAGGGTACTCGAATGAAGTCTAAATTGTATAAAGTGCTTCATTCTGTATGCGGCAAGCCGATGGTTCAACATGTGCTTGATCATGTTTCTTCGCTAGATGTGCAAGAGATTGTTACAGTTGTTGGCCACGGAGCCGAAAAGGTCCAAGCTGAATTGGGAAGTGTTTCCCGTTTCGCACTGCAAAGCGAACAATTGGGTACAGCCCATGCAGTCATGCAGGCAGAAGAATTGTTGGAAGGAAAAACGGGCACCACTCTTGTCATCTGTGGAGATACACCGTTGATTAAACCTGAAACCATGCAAGCCCTTATTCAGCAACATGAAGAACAAGGCGCGAAAGCATCCGTTCTGACTGCACATATAGAAAATCCGACAGGCTATGGAAGAATCATCCGCAATGAGCAAGGCTATGTTGAAAAAATTGTTGAACATAAGGATGCCACGGAGAAAGAGCGCGAAGTGAGAGAAATCAATACAGGAACCTACTGTTTTGACAATGAAGCTCTTTTTTCTGCTCTAAAGAAAGTCTCTAATGACAACGCACAAGGCGAGTATTATTTGCCTGATGTCATTGGAATTCTCAAGTCTGAAGGCGAAATCGTTTCTGCCTATCAAACAGACGATTTTGAAGAAACATTAGGTGTTAACGACCGGGTGGCTCTTTCGCAAGCTGAAAGTATCATGAAAGAGCGAATTAATACGGCCCATATGAGAAATGGCGTTACGCTGATTGATCCAGCCAATACGTATATTGAAAGTGATGTTGTCATTGGCCAGGATACCATCATCTATCCAGGCACAACCATCAAAGCAGGAAGCAAGATTGGCTCTGATTGCATCATCGGACCGAATACGGAAATTGCTAATTGTGTCGTTGGAGATGCATCGTCCATCTGCCAATCAGTAGCCCATGACAGTGTGATCGGATCGAAAGTGACGATTGGTCCTTTCGCCCATATCAGACCACAATCGCAACTAAGCGATAACGTAAAAGTAGGGAACTTTGTCGAAATCAAAAAGGCTTCTTTAGGCCATGGCTCAAAAGCCTCCCATCTAAGCTATTTAGGCGATGCGGAAATCGGAGCAGGCGTAAACGTAGGCTGCGGATCCATAACAGTTAATTACGATGGGAAGAATAAATTCCTAACTAAGATAGAAGATGGTGTATTCGTTGGATGCAATTCAAATCTGATTGCCCCTGTCACAATCGGTGAAGGTGCCTATATCGCAGCAGGTTCAACGATCACTGACGATGTACCGGGCAATGCACTGTCAATTGCACGCGCACGCCAAGTAAATAAAGAAAATTACGCTAGTAAATTAAATTATAATAAATAAACTATGGAGGTTCATCATGTCAAATCAGTATCTTGATCCGAATTTAAAGGTGTTTTCACTGAATTCAAATCGCGGATTAGCAGAAGAAATCGCAAAATGCATCGGTGTGGAGTTAGGGAAATGCTCTGTTACACACTTCAGTGATGGTGAAATTCAAATCAATATTGAAGAAAGTATCCGTGGTTGCGATGTTTTCGTCATCCAATCGACTAGCCAACCTGTAAATGAACATTTGATGGAACTACTTATCATGATTGATGCCCTGAAACGTGCTTCAGCTAAGACAATCAATGTAGTTATTCCATACTACGGTTATGCGCGCCAAGACCGTAAGGCACGCGCCCGCGAACCGATCACCGCAAAACTTGTCGCTAATTTATTAGAGACTGCTGGAGCATATCGCGTAATTTCTTTAGATTTGCATGCACCACAAATTCAAGGATTCTTTGACATACTGATTGACCATTTGATGGGTGTTCCTATCCTTTCCGATTATTTCGAGAAGAAAAATCTAGAGGATATTGTAATCGTGTCTCCTGACCACGGTGGTGTTACTCGTGCCCGTAAGATGGCTGACCGTCTGAAAGCGCCAATTGCCATCATTGATAAACGCCGTCCGAGACCAAACGTGGCGGAAGTCATGAATATCGTTGGGAATATTGAAGGCAAGACAGCAATCCTTATCGATGACATCATCGATACAGCTGGTACAATCACGCTGGCTGCCAATGCATTAGTGGAGAATGGCGCTGCTGAAGTGTATGCTTGCTGTACGCATCCTGTCCTGTCAGGCCCTGCCATTGAACGCATCCAAAATTCCCAAATCAAGGAATTGGTTGTGACGAATTCAATCGCGCTTCCTGAAGAGAAAAAAATCGATAAAGTTGTTGAGCTTTCTGTTGCGCCATTGCTTGCTGAAGCAATTGTCCGCGTATACGAAGATCAATCAGTCAGCACTTTATTCGGTTGATTGATAAAAAGTGGGCTTTAATATAGCCCTAAAATGAAAACAGGTGAAGAAAGACGAATCGTTTTTCTTCACCTGTTTTTTATTTTTGATATTGTTTGTTGGAAGTGATGCCACATGCCTGCATTTCATATGCCCCTTGTTTTTGGTCCGCAATAAACTCTGCAAATATCACGAGTTTGTCCTTGGTTTGTTCGCTTATTGGACGCCCTCAAAGAGGTCTTCCGGAATAGCTGTTTAAAAAATACAACAATAATGTTCATTTTTATGTTTAGATACTACACCATAAAGGGAAGGTCAATAATGTAGAAGTATATAAAGATCAATTTCAGGAAGGTGTGTTTTGTATGAGTGAAACACTAAAAGCGCAAGAGAGAAAAGAATTTAAACATTCGAATGTAGTGTCTATCCGCAAGAAAGGAAGTATTCCAGCGGTTGTATACGGCGCAAATATGGAAAGCACGCCGGTTGAAGTGGATGCCACAGAATTGTCTAAGACTCTTAAAGCTGTGGGCCGTAACGGAGTCATTGAACTTGCAGTGGGCAACCAAAAGAAAAATGTAATGTTGACGGACTATCAGTATGATTATTTGGACAACAAATTTATCCATGCTGATTTCTTAGCCGTCAATCTCAATAAAAAATTGGAAGCCGATGTTACATTGGTGCTTGAAGGAACAGCAAGCGGCGTTAAGGATGAAGGCGGCATCTTGCAACAGACTCTCTATGAAGTCTCTGTGACAGCAAGACCGACTGATTTGCCTGAAAACATCACTGTGGATATTTCATCCTTATCGATCGGCGACACTGTAACGGTGGGCGATATCCGCAAAAACGTCTCTGTAGAGATCAACAATGACGATGAAGAAGTGATCGCCACAGTCCTTGCCCCTCGCTTGGCTGAGGATACAGAGGAAGATGAAGCAGCGGCAGCTGTAGAGCCAACAGAAGAAGTAAACTCTTAATAGCCAATCAAGCCATAAATTGTATAATCGTGTTATAATGAAAAAGACGTAACTTTTACAGGTTACGTCTTTGTTTCTATTGATGATTATTTCATTGTAAATAATAGGTATAAGCAATTGTAAAATAGACATACACTAGCATTACTAAACAATACGAATGATCTTTTGGAGTGAGAATAAAGCATGAAACTACTAGTAGGGTTGGGCAATCCGGGGAAAGAATATGAAAGAACAAGACATAACATCGGTTTTGAAGTGATCGATGAATTGTCGCGCGAATGGAATATCCCTTTGACAGAAGCCAAGCACAAGGGCCTATACGGGGCCGGCTATGTAAACGGTGAGAAAGTCATTCTCCTTAAACCTTTGACATATATGAATCTGTCGGGAGAAAGCATAAGGGCGGTTATGGATTACTTCAAAATCGATGTGGAAGATTTGGTTGTTTTATATGATGATCTTGATTTAGCGGTAGGCAAATTAAGATTGCGCCAAAAAGGGAGAGCTGGCGGGCATAACGGCATTAAATCGATTATTTCCCAACTGGGTACCCAGCAATTCAACCGGATCCGCATAGGCATCGGCCGTCCGCAGAATGGGATGAGCGTTGTCAATTACGTATTGGGAAGATTCCAGAAAGAAGAGTGGGCAGAGCTTGCCCCTGTCATCAAGAAGTCCGGAGAAGCATGTGAGGCTTTTTTAGAGAAGCCATTTTTGCAAGTCATGAATATATATAATTAATTTTGGCATATAGTGAATAAGATACCCCTGAAGCAGTGCATACTAACCGTAAAAACTGTAAAGGGGTTCTGTGCATGGTCATCAAATATGAATGCCGACACTGCCATACGGGGTTAGGTTTTCTGCCTGCAGAACAGGTGGATTTTAAAAGACTTGGCGTCCTTCAGTTGTCGCCGGAAGAGCAGAATAATCTGATCAGCTATGATGAGCAAGGGAGTATCTCTATTTCCGTCATATGTGAAGATTGCCAGGAAGCTTTGCGCTTTAATCCAAATTTACATGGATACGAATATATTATTCAATAAGTTTTGAGCTTTGGAATGATTCCAAAGCATTTTTCCGTTTGTACTACGATGGTCGTAGAGAAATTACTGTAAATATTAATTAAATTTGAATAGATGGTACATGATCGAGCCCAGGACGCCAAAATCCCAGTTCTTCATCGCCAAGGCTTTTGTTTAGCGGCGTTGTTTAAGTCTGTGGTAAGCAGTGCGTCCGGCGCTTTTGTTATAGGGGGAAATTAGCTATGAATGCTTTAAACCAGGTCTTACTTCAAAATGAAGATATGCAGTCTATATTGAACGGCTTAGATGAGGGGCTGCATGAACAATTAATTGCGGGGCTCTCGGGATCTTCAAGAGCTATGTTTATTTCATCTGTCTATCAAAAGACGCACCGTCCGATCCTTGTTGTGACCTATAATCTTTTGCAGGCGCAAAAATTATACGAAGACATGACTTCGTTCATCCCGGAAGATGAAGTCCTTCTTTATCCGGCGAATGAGCTGATTGCAGCAGAGCTGAGCATTGCCAGTCCTGAAATGAAATCCCAAAGGGTTGAAGTGTTGGATTATTGGACCCGGCATCCTAAGGGAGTCGTCATTGTGCCGATGGGCGGATTCCGTAAGTTGCTGCCTCCAAAGGCATTATGGAAGAAATATCAGCGCTCCTTTAAAGTGGGAGACGAGATTGATTTGGAGTCAGCAGTCAATGATTTTGTCCTTATGGGTTATAGCAGGACAGAAATGATTTCGGCACCAGGAGAATTCAGTGTGCGGGGCGGCATCATTGATATCTTCCCACTGACTGAGAGCGATCCTTTCCGGATTGAGTTGTTTGATACGGAAATTGATTCAATCCGGACATTTTCAATCGAATCGCAGAAATCCTTGCAGAAAATTGAACATGTGTTAATCGGCCCTGCCACTGAGCTTCTTTTGGAGCCTGAGCACTTGTCCCGCATGACCGAATTGCTGGATGATGGGTTGCGCAGCAGCCTGAAAAAAGTTCGAAATGAAGCAACGAAGAATAGTATGTTGCATACTATCGGAGCGGAGATCGACAAAATCAAATCGGGAATCCGCTTGGATGATCTATTCAAATACACGTCACTGGCCTATGAGAAGCCAGCTAGTTTAATAGACTATTTACCAGAAAGCGGTTTAGTTTTTCTGGATGAAATCAGCCGCATCCAAGAAATCGCATCCAGTCTTGAGAAGGAAGAAATGGAGTGGTTCACAAATCTGTTAAGTGACGGTGAAATCATTCATGACGTTAAGTTGGCCTATTCCTTCCAGGAACTGATTACATCTTCGCCGAAAAAAATGATCTATCTTTCCCTTTTTCTGCGGCATGTTCCACATACCAACCCGCAAAACATCATCAATGTAACCTGCAAGCAAATGCAGAATTTCCATGGACAGATGAATGTATTCAAGACAGAAGTCGAGCGGTGGAAGAAGAGTAAGTACTCCGTTGTCATCTTGGGCCCTGATGAAGAACGAATGAACAAGCTGAGACGCGTTCTCGAAGACTATGAAGTGGAAGCGGCAGAGTTATCTGATTCGAGTAAAATCCTCGAAGGGAAAATCCAGATAGCCAAGGGCAATCTGCATACCGGCTTTGAATTGCCGATGCAAAAGCTGGCTGTTATTACCGAACAGGAATTGTTCAATAAGAAAACAAAAAAATCGACGCGCAGACAAAAAATTTCAAATGCGGAGCGCATTAAAAGCTATTCTGAATTGAATGTCGGCGATTATGTAGTGCATGTCAACCATGGGATCGGTAAATATCTTGGGATTGAGACGCTTGATATTAATGGCGTGCATAAAGATTATCTGAATATAAGCTATCAAGGGTCCGACCAACTTTATGTCCCGGTTGACCAAATTGACCTTGTGCAAAAATATGTAGCCTCCGAGGGAAAAGAACCCAAACTGTACAAATTGGGCGGCAGCGACTGGAAACGTGTGAAAAATAAAGTACAGAAGTCCGTACAGGATATTGCTGACGATTTGATTAAGCTATATGCCGAACGGGAAGCATCCAAAGGCTATGCATTCTCTCCTGATGGCGATATGCAGAGGGATTTTGAAATGGCATTCCCTTATAAAGAAACAGAGGACCAACTGCGTTCCATCGAGGAAATCAAAAAGGACATGGAACGAGAGAGACCGATGGACCGGCTATTATGCGGAGATGTGGGATATGGGAAAACAGAGGTAGCCATCCGTGCAGCCTTTAAGGCGATAGCGGACGGCAAGCAGGTCGCTTTATTAGTCCCTACCACAATCCTTGCCCAACAACATTATGAAACGATACTAGAGCGCTTTCAGGATTACCCGATCACAATTGATATCTTGAACCGTTTTAAAACGAAAAAAGAGCAAACAGAGACCTTAAAAGGGCTGAAAGCAGGAACAATCGATTTAATCATTGGAACACACCGCTTACTGTCAAAAGATATTCAATACCGTGACTTGGGATTGCTCATTATAGATGAAGAGCAACGGTTCGGCGTGACGCATAAAGAGAAAATTAAGCAGTTGAAGGCTAATATCGATGTTCTCACATTGACAGCGACACCTATTCCACGGACACTCCATATGTCCATGCTGGGCGTCCGGGATTTATCGGTTATTGAAACGCCGCCTGAAAACAGATTCCCTGTGCAGACGTATGTAATGGAGTATAACGGCGTACTTGTCCGGGAAGCGATCGAGCGTGAATTGGCAAGGGATGGCCAGGTTTACTTCCTATACAACCGGGTAGAGGATATAGCAAGAAAAGCAGAAGAAATTTCCATTTTAGTGCCCGATGCCCGTGTCGCCTATGCTCATGGGCGAATGACAGAGCGGGAGCTGGAGACCGTTATGATTGGCTTCTTGGAGGGTGAGTACGATGTGCTTGTCTCTACGACCATCATTGAAACGGGTGTAGATATTCCGAATGTCAATACCATTATCGTGCATGATGCGGATAAAATGGGACTGTCACAGCTTTATCAGCTGCGCGGCCGTGTCGGGCGTTCGAACAGAGTGGCTTATGCCTACTTTACTTACCGCAAGGACAAAGTGCTAACGGAAGTAGCTGAACGGAGACTCCAGGCGATCAAGGAATTCACTGAACTGGGCTCAGGGTTTAAAATTGCTATGCGCGACTTATCGATCAGGGGAGCGGGCAACCTATTGGGTGCAGAGCAGCATGGATTCATTGATTCTGTCGGTTTTGATCTTTATTCGCAAATGCTTAAAGAAGCAATTGACCAACGGATGGAGGATGCTCCTGAAGAACAGCATCACCAGGTTGAAATCGATGTTCAATTGGATGCTTACATTCCGGATGCATATATTGTGGATGGCAATCAAAAAATTGAAATGTATAAGCGTTTCAGAGGCTTAACAACATTGGATGAAATAGAAGAATTGAGAGAAGAATTGATGGACCGTTTCGGCGAATATCCGATTGAAGTCGAGTATTTGTTGAAAATCGCTGCCATTAAGGTCCATGCCAACCGTGCGCATGTGGAATCCATCAAACAAGTGAAACAGGAAATCATCCTTTTAGTTTCAGAGGAAGCAAGCGGCCAAATCGATGGTCCAAAGGTTTTTCAGGTGACAAGCAAAATCGAACGGAGAGCAGGATTGGGGATGGAAGGGAAGCGTCTTAAAATTACGCTGCCAATCCGCAATGTGGACTCTAATGATTGGTTGAAGACGTTAGAGAACCTTGTCAAGGGACTGAAGGATGTAAAAAAGGATAAAGTTAACCAGTAATATTAAATTATGGTTGCAGAGAGAACAAATTCATGTTGAAATATAAGTAGGATAAAATATATTACAAAAATATTTTTCCTGGTGAATAGAACGTAGGGCTTACAAAAATACTAAGTCTACTGAGGTTATGGATGCTTATACTAATATTGGTATTATAACCAAAAACAAATAGCAGAAAGTGAGGCAACATAAGATGAAAGCAACTGGTATCGTACGTCGTATAGATGATTTAGGACGAGTTGTCATTCCTAAAGAAATCCGCAGGACCCTTCGTATCCGTGAGGGAGACCCATTGGAAATTTTCGTTGATCGCGATGGAGAAGTTATTTTGAAAAAGTATTCTCCAATTTCTGAGTTAAGTGATTTTGCGAAGGAATATGCAGAAGCTCTATATGACAGCCTTGGTAACCCGGTGCTGATTTGCGATAGAGATACATACATCACTGTCGCAGGCGGCTCTAAAAAAGATTATTTGAACAGAAGCATTTCTGATTTGCTTGAAAGTGTAATGGAAGACCGCAACCCTATATTGGAGACGCAAAAAGCCCAAATTTCATTGGTGGATGGTTTCACTGAAGAAATCCAATCTTATACGATTGCTCCAATCGTAGCGAACGGCGATCCAATTGGTGCTGTCGTTATTTTCTCCAAGGAAGGTACTCTTGGCGAAGTGGAACGCAAAGCTGTTGAAACAGCTGCTGGTTTCCTTGCACGCCAAATGGAATCTTAATCAAATAACGTGTATGGAAAAGGACGGCAGTTGCTGTCCTTTTTGTTATATATGGGGAGAGGGAGGATGGGCCATTGATATAGGGGAAGAGCTTGGATATGGTATACTATTGGCGAATGTTTTCCTTGAAGGAAGGGAGTCGATCGCAGCTTGAAGAGAGCTCAAGACCTTTCGAAAACGTTTTTGCGCGGTGCTTTTATTCTTACTTTTTCAGCTGTCATCGTAAAGCTGTTGAGCGCGGTTTATAGAGTTCCGTACCAAAATATCGTTGGAGATGTCGGTTTTTATATATATCAGCAAGTGTATCCTATTTACTCGCTTGCGCTTGTTCTTTCTACATATGGATTTCCCGCAATTATTTCGAAATTGCTGGCAGAGAGCAGACCAGAACAAAAAGGCTATTCACGTGGCGACATTGTGCTGGCTTCTTGGTTTACAACGGCTGTTATTTCACTGGCCCTATTTTTGATTTTCTTTTTCGGCAGTGGGCCTATTGCAGGCCTGATGAATGATCCTGGTTTGAAGCCATCCATTAAGCTGGTTTCTTTTCTGTTCCTGCTCATCCCTTTCACTTCTATTCTGAAAGGCCTCTTTCAAGGTAGGGGAGAAATGGTCCCGACCGCGGTTTCGCAAGTGGCGGAACAATCCGTTCGTGTCGGGTTGATCTTAGTTGTGGCTATCGTCTATTACCAGTACAGCTTAACATTATATGAGGTAGCACAAGGGGCCTATCTCGGGAGCTTGGCAGGAAGTGTCATCAGTTGCCTGGTTCTGGCTTGGTATTATGCCAAAAAGCGCTCCGTGGAGCATACGAGAATCGAAATGCCGTCGATTCAGCGCGCCTTTCCATTAATGAAGACCATTATGGTCCAGGGGTTGCTGTTTGCGGTCAGTTCGCTGATTTTAGTCTTTATTCAGTTTTTGGATGCCCTTATTTTATATCCGGAGCTCGTATCTGCCGGCATCGAGCCAGCAGAAGCCCAAAAGATGAAGGGCATCTATGACCGTGGGCAGCCGCTTCTCCACTTGGGAACCTCCGCTATTATCGCCCTGTCATTGACAGTCATCCCGCTGATTTCAAAGTATTTGCAGCAGAATAGATGGAAGGAAGTCCATTATTACACAGAGCTTACATTCCGATTGAGCCTCATGCTCGGAACAGCGGCAGCCGTAGGTTTGTTTTGGATTGTAAAACCTGTTAATATTGCTTTGTTTACAGATGGGAACGGTAGCGTCGAGCTCTCGGTGCTGGTGGTTTCCATCCTGTTCTGTTCAATTGTGATGACAGGCATGTTCGTTCTGCAAAGCCTGGGAAAATCATTTTATTCGCTCGGCATTATTGCAGCCGGACTGGTGTTCAAAGGGATATTGATGTTCTTGCTGATCCCTTCGCTCGGCATTATGGGGGCTGCTATCTCTACAACGTCTTCCTTCGTTGTAATGGCTCTTGCCCTCTTGTTGTTGCTTGGGCATCTTTACCGGCGGCCTTTAATCGTTCGCAGATCATTAAAAGTGATTGCATTGGCCGTTTTTCTGATGTCGATTGTTTTAGTCGGAGAAGGGATTTTATTCCATCAGATAGGGCAAAGCATAGGAGACGGGCGGATGTGGTCTTTTCTACAGGCCATCATCTCGGTGCTTACCGGCGCATTCGTGTATATTACGGCCATTCTGCGCGGCCGACTGCTATCGGAAGCGGAGTTAGCGTTGTTGCCTTTAGGGGGCAAACTAGCGCGTTTTTTGCCAAAAAAGAAATAGGAGATAACACATGACACATACTATTAAAATATTGGGATTGGGTGCAGGTGATATCGATCAGCTGACGATGGGCGTTTATAAGCAGCTACAGGCCGCTGGCTCATGCTGGACAAGAACCCTCGATCACCCTGTTATTGAAACGTTGCAAGAAGAAGGAATTAAGTTCCATAGTTTTGATTCCGTTTATGAGAAGTATGATACATTTCCGGAAGTGTATGATGAAATAAGCGATACGTTGATCTCTTTGGCAAAAGAGAAAGATATTGTTTATACGGTGCCGGGCCATCCGATGGTGGCTGAAATGACCGTGCAGCTGTTGCTATCTAAAGGACCCGAACAGGGTATAGAGATAAAGGTTGAGGGAGGGCAAAGTTTCCTCGACCCTCTATTTCAAGCGGTGAAAATGGACCCTATCGATGGATTCCAGCTTCTTGATGGGACGGCTCTTCACCGGGATGAATTGCAAATGACACAGCATTTAATCATCGGCCAGGTATACGATGGGTTCATTGCATCCAATGTAAAATTGACGCTGATGGAAAAATACAGCGATGATTACCAAGTGGCGCTTGTCACAGCAGCAGGAAGCGCAAAAGAGACAGTAAAATGGCTTCCGCTGTATGAATTGGACCGGGAAGCGGAGCTAAGCAATTTGACATCGGTATATGTTCCGCCGGTTAAAGAGGAAACAATGCTACTAAAAGAATTCACTCAAGCGCGAAGCATCATTGCCGCATTGCGCGGTCCTGGCGGCTGCCCTTGGGACCAGAAGCAGACCCATGAGAGCTTGAAGAAATATCTATTGGAAGAAGCGTATGAATTATTGGATGCGATTGACCAAGATGATCCGGACGGCATGATTGGCGAGCTGGGTGACGTATTGTTGCAAGTGCTGCTGCATGCCCAAATTGCCGAGGATGAAGGGATGTTCAGTATCGAGGATGTGATAGAGTCATTGTCCGAAAAAATGATTAGAAGGCATCCACATGTGTTTGGCGACCGTACTGTCTCAAGCGTCGAGGAGGTTAAAGCGAACTGGGATGCGATCAAACAGCAAGAATCATCTTCACGTCCTGAAGCATCTTCCATCCTTGATGGAGTGGAACAATCCTTGCCGCAGCTTTTGATTGCCTACGAATACCAAAAAAGAGCCGCTAAAGTCGGTTTTGATTGGCCGGAAGCACAACAGGCATGGGAAAAAGTGAAAGAAGAAATGGAAGAGTTCCATCAAGAAGCAGTGAAGGGCGACAATCAGGATGCCCTGCAGTTAGAGTATGGCGATATCCTGTTTTCGCTTGTTAATATTGCGCGCTTCCACGGCTTATATCCGGAAGAGGCCTTATACCAAGCGAACAGAAAGTTTTTAAATCGGTTCCGCTATATTGAACAAGCCGCTGAAAAGCCGCTCAATGAATATTCTTTAGAGCAGCTTGATCAGTGGTGGAACGAAGCGAAGTTTAAAGGACTATAAAAGGGGGAAAAAACATGCGGTTAGATAAATTCCTGAAAGTATCACGATTAATTAAAAGAAGAACACTGGCTAAGGAAGTCGCGGATAAAGGACGGATCAGCATAAATGGATTGCCTGCCAAAGCGAGTTCAAATGTAAAAGTCGGCGATGAACTGTTCATTCAGTTCGGCCAGAAGCTGGTTACAGTCCGTATCGAGAAATTACAGGAGACTGTAAGGAAAGAAGAAGCTGCCGATATGTATAGTGTTGTGAAAGAAGAAAAAGTGAAGCACGAAGATTTCTAGGATTGGGGCCATGTTCTAATTTCTATCCGGCATTCATACACTTGTACAAAAAGAGTGTACAGGAGGCTTTAGGATGAACAACCAATTCAATGATCAAACAGATCTGAATAGAACGCGAAATACAGCACCGGAGCATGATGTTGTCATGCGTGGAAGGAAGCTGCTTGAAATAACAGGTGTCAAACAGGTTGAAAGCTTTGATAATGAAGAGTTTTTATTGGAGACAAGCATGGGCTTCCTGGCTATAAAAGGCGAAAATCTGCAGATGAAGAATCTCGATGTCGATAGCGGAATTGTATCGATCAAAGGGAAGATTTATGATCTGGTTTATGTGGATGAGCCATCAGGGGATAAAGCCAAAGGGTTCTTTGGCAAGCTGTTCAAATGACGCTGACTACACAGTTGTATACTTTGCTGTCCATGATTGGCATGGGAGCTTGCTTTGGAGCTTCTTTAGATACGTATCAGTTATTCCTGAAAAGGCCGGTAAGAGGCAGAGTCGTTGTCTTTATTCATGATATCCTTTTTTGGCTGGTCCAGGCGGTTGCGGTCTTCTATATTTTACTGTTCGTTAATCAAGGAGAATTGCGTTTTTATGCTTTTTTGGCGCTGGTATGCGGCTTTGCTGCTTACCAGTCGCTTTTGAAAAAAGGGTACATGCTCGTTTTGCACGCCGTTATTATATGCATAAAAGAAACGTATGCATTTTTGAAAAAGTTGCTCCATCTCTTGATCGTCAAACCGATTGTCGGCATTTTTTTGGCCATTGTTGCGATTGTGACCTTTTTGGGGAGATTACTTTTCTCTTTTTTTCGAACTATTTTGCGTATAATATGGTTGATCATCCGGGTTTTCTTTGCACCAATTGTGTGGATAATGGGGCTAATATGTAAATTATTGCCGAAACCATTCACTACCAAAGCAATTTCGTTATATAATCGAGGTAGAGGATTTTTGAAGCGGACGAAGAATTATATACAAAGAACTTATAGAACATGGAAAAATGGGGACAAGGATAAGAAGGAGTGAAAGAAATGGGAAGCTTGAAAGAAAGGAAAGTGGCTAAGATCCAATCGGAATTCGTTCAGCAACATGAGTATAGCCAACAGCTGCATACCAAGAAGAAGCGCGGATTATTTCGACGCCTTGCTGTCTTTGGAATCGGCGCGTGCATTCTTTCGGCTTTTGCGATTTCAACACTGTTCAGCCAATCGGCGGCAATTGATAAGAAACTAGAAGAAAAACAGCAGGTGGAAAAAAAACTAGCCGATCTGAAAAAGCAGAAACAGTCGCTAGAAGAGGAAATCGTCAAATTGAATGATGATGATTACATTGCGAAAATTGCCAGAAGGGACTACTATCTTTCCCAAAAAGGTGAAGTCATTTTAAATCTTCCAAAAAAGGAAGATGGAAGTGACTAATGTTGACACTGTTTTTTCACTTTCGTTATAATATAAACTAAGTATGATTTTTTTCATTTTTAAGGAGGAACATTTTTTTTATGTCAATCGAAGTAGGCAGCAAGTTACAAGGGAAAGTAACAGGCATTACTAAATTTGGGGCGTTCGTTGAATTGTCTGAGGGTATTACTGGTCTTGTGCATATCAGTGAAGTGGCTGACAATTATGTAAAAGATATTAACGATCACCTAAAAGTCGGCGATCAAGTAGAGGTAAAGGTTATCAACGTGGAGAAGGACGGCAAAATCGGCCTTTCCATCAAAAAAGCTAAAGATCGTCCTGAGCAATCTTATCAACCTCGCCCACAACGCCATGGCCATGGTAGAGGAGATAACCGTTCAAGAGATAATCGCCATCGGGATAACTCTCGAGGCCCTGTAAAAGAAAACTTTGAGCAAAAAATGGCTCGTTTCCTTAAAGACAGTGAAGACCGTTTATCAACTCTAAAACGTAGCACAGAAACGAAAAGAGGAGGCCGCGGAGGCCGACGTGGCTAATACTTGCTGCTGATGATATAGATGGCAGTTTTTCCTTTAATCTATAGAGTAGTAGTACGATGAATAGACAAGTGCCTTAGGCCTTGTCTATTTTTTTGTACAGTAAAAGCCCCCATTCAAAGAATGGGGGCTGCTGGCAGTTGTTTATCCCTAGGGCTCTTACTTCAATATGAAAGTGAAGACGAGCGGTATAATTGGGAAGATCAAGTGCTAGTAAGAATCCTTAACGTTTCGCTTTATTAGAGAACTTCCAACTCTACATCAATATTGCCTTTTGTAGCCTTTGAGTAAGGACAAACCTCATGGGCTTTTTTGACAAGCTCTTCAAGTTGGCTTTTCTCTGTATTTTCATCTTTCACTTGCAATTTGACTGCCAATTTAAACCCGCCGTCGCTCTCATCTTTCAACAGGCTGACATTGGCTGTTACTTCCGGATCTAATTTTACGCCATCTTTTTTTGCCACATTTTCAAGGGCGCTTCCGAAACAGGCTGAATAGCCTGAAGCGAATAGCTGCTCTGGATTTGTTGCCTGAGGCAGTTTTTCTTTACGCGGGGTGCCAGGCATGGCTAAATTTGTATCAATCACGCCGTCAGATGATTTAACCGATCCTTCTCTGCCGCCAATCGTAGTAGCGGTTGCTGTAAATAATAGGTTAGACATGCTATTCAACATCCTTTCTGGAATGCACTGGAAGTCTGTGCTTAGTACATGCTTTTTACCACATAACTCATCCGGCCAAACATAATGATTGTTTTCTCGGCAATCAAGCAAATAAAAAAACCATCAGATAATCTGATGGTTTTCAAAAGGATGACCCGTACGGGATTCGAACCCGTGTTACCGCCGTGAAAGGGCGGTGTCTTAACCGCTTGACCAACGGGCCTTCATATATGGTAGCGGCGGAGGGGATCGAACCCCCGACCTCACGGGTATGAACCGTACGCTCTAGCCAGCTGAGCTACGCCGCCATTATTTTGTCGTGCTGTTCAAGCACAAGATATATCTTACCTAGGTAAATGCCATTTGTCAACGGAAAGATAAAAAATATAATATTTCTGTCTTTTTGGCATGTTATGCGAAATAAAACCGGTCTATAAAATATTCATGCCTTTTTCTTTTAAATAAGGCTATTTTTCACTCTTTCTTTTAAAGGGAAAGATGATTTGTTGGGCAGCCCGACATGCTTTATGTACGTAATTGCCTTATTTAACAGAATTACGTCGAACGTTTTTATTGGGTGATTTCTACATTACGACAAAAAAAGAAGGCATGTCTCTCTATAATGAAAAACATGATAAGTAATCTTGATAGGAGTGAAAGGAATGGAGAAAGCTGGACAAAACACGTTGAACCGTACGAATGACATGCCGTTGCCGTATACAGGTGAGGGCGCTAAAAAATGGATGTCTATATTTCTAAAGAAAGTGGAGGATGTACTGATCCAGAGAGGCTTCTTTTTAAGTATTATCGGTTTCTTGCTGGGGAGGGCGCTTATCTTATCCCAGCTTGCCCCATTTGCGCTGCCATTCTTCGCTTCTGTCTATATGCTGAGAAGAAACAAGGCTCCCTATGCGTTAATCGGCCTTTTGGCGGGAGCGGCCACCGTCCATATGATGAACGGCGTGAGCATCTTTGCGGGTGCCATTATCTTCATGCTGTTGTATAAGGCAAGAGAGCCGTCATTGGCCAATCAATTCAAAATGGCCTCGCTTTATGTATTCATTTCGCTCGGCGTTACGAATACGGCTCTCCACTATGCGGCCAATCGCCAGCTTGTCCCGTATGATGGGATGATGATCGCGGTTGAAGCCGGACTCGCTTCTATACTTACCTTAATATTTATGCAATGCATACCGCTTATTTCCTTGAAAAAACGCACTCGTTCACTCAAAACGGAGGAAGTGGTCAGCATCATCATCCTGATGGCTTCCGTCCTGACAGGAACCATCGGCTGGTCACTGTATGGGCTATCGCTTGAACATATTATCTCACGCTATCTTGTCCTCATCTTTTCTCTAGCAGGGGGAGCTGCGATTGGATCAACAGTCGGCGTAGTCACTGGTTTGATCTTTAGCTTGGCCAGCATATCCACTTTATATCAGATGAGCTTACTGGCTTTTTCCGGTTTATTGGGGGGGTTATTAAAGGACGGCAAAAAGGCGGGGACTGCCGCTGGGTTATTGATCGGCACTGTTCTGATCGGTCTGTATGGGGATGGGAGCGGCAACTTGATCGTTACTGTATACGAGTCGATTGGCGCCATCTGCCTCTTTTTGCTGACGCCTGCTTCCCTGATTGAAAGAGTGGCCAAACATATACCGGGAACAATGGAATATTCCAATGAACAACAGAAATATATGAGAAAGATGAGGGATGTGACCGCTCAGCGGGTTGCTCAATTTTCCAATGTCTTTGAAGCTTTATCGGAAAGCTTTTCACAGATGGATGAATGGAATGGTGAAGATGATGATGTAAGGGAGTTTGATTTTTTCCTAAGCAATGTGACCGAAAAAACATGCCAGACTTGCCCCAAAAAGGAGCAATGCTGGGCGCTGAATTTCAATGACACATACGAAGGGATGAGGAATATTGCCAATGAGCTTAGCGCAAATGATAGGCAGTTGTCGGCCAGAACAGAAAGGGAGTGGGCCAAGAAATGCAGCACAACACGTCATAAGAAGGTGATAGACGCCATTTCGCAGGAGTTGTCTGTCTATCATGCCAACCAAAAATTAAAAAAACAGGTGAAGGACAGCCGCCGGTTGGTTGCTGATCAATTGAAAGGCGTTTCTGAAGTGATGGGTGATTTTGCAAAAGAAATCCAAAGAGAAAGAAAGAACCATCATGTGCAGGAGGAACAGATCCTGGAAGCAATATCTGATTTTGGCGTCCAATTGGGAAGCGTGGAAATCTATAATCTGGAACAGGGCAGTGTGGATATTGATATGACACTTCCTTACTATCAAAACCGGGGGGAATGTGAAAAAATAATAGCGCCGATTCTATCGGATATTCTTGGAGAGACCATTTTAGTGACATCAGAAGACTCAGAAAGCGTGGCAGGCTCCTGCTTTGCCAATTTCCGTTCTGCCCAGAAATACACAGTCTCAACAGGGATTGCACATGCGGCCAAGGGCGGAGGATTAGTATCAGGGGACAGTTACACCACCATGGAGCTAGGCGCCGGCAAGTATGCCGTAGCAATCAGCGACGGTATGGGCAACGGAGAAAGAGCCCATATCGAAAGTACAGAGACACTGATGCTTTTGCAAAAAATCCTTTTATCGGGCATTGAAGAGAAAATTGCGATTAAGTCTGTGAATTCGATCCTATCTCTGCGGACGACGGACGAAATTTTTTCGACGCTCGATCTTGCAATGATCGATCTGCAAGATGCAAAAGCCAAATTTCTAAAAATATGTTCTACACCGAGCTTCATAAAGAGAGGCGACCGTGTATTTAAAATAGAATCGAGCAACCTCCCGATCGGGTTTATGGAAGATTTAGACGTGGACGTGGTTTGCGAACAGCTGAAAGCGGAAGATTTGCTGATTATGATGAGTGACGGCATATTCGAGGGGCCCCATAACGTCCAAAATAATGAGTTTTGGATCAAACGCAAAATTAAGGAACTGGAGACGGACGATCCGCAGGCGATTGCTGATTGCATATTGGAGGAGGTCATACGCGCAAGAGGCGAAATTGAAGACGACATGACGGTGGTTGTGGCAAAAGTAAAGCATAATACGCCAAGATGGTCATCCATCCCGGTTTCGGCTATCCGGAAAAAGGCGCAGTAATGGTTTAGCTCCTCTCTTTTTTGGCGATGATGGTTACTACTATCAAAGTCAGGGAAGGGTGATTTTCATGAAACCAAGCACATTAAGGCAAATACTATTAATTACGGATGGCTGCTCTAATCAAGGGCCAGACCCTGCCGCTATGGCTGCTTTGGCGAGAGAGCAGGGCATTACGGTCAATGTGATCGGCGTAGTAGAAAATGATTCAATCGATGAACAGGGCATGCAGGAAATCGAAGCGATTGCAGCTGCAGGAGGAGGCGTCAGCCAGGTCGTCTATTCGCAAAGCTTGTCGCAAACTGTGCAAATGGTGACAAGGAAGGCAATGACGACAACCATTCAGGGAGTTGTAAATAATGAACTCAAGCAGATACTAGGGAGGGATGTCACAATTGAAGACTTGCCGCCTGAAAAAAGGGGCGAAGTAATTGAAGTAGTGGATGAATTAAGCGAAGTCTCGGCCTTGGAAGTACTGATCCTGGTGGATACAAGCGCTAGTATGAAACATAAGCTGCCTACCGTGAAAGAGTCGCTGATCGATCTCTCTATTTCTTTGAATGCAAGAATGGGGGAGAACAGATTTTCGGTCTTCCTATTTCCCGGGAAAAAGAATGATGTTGAGAAGATGCTGGATTGGACGCCAAAGCTCGATTCCTTGACGAAGGTGTTCACAAAATTGACACCTCGGGGCATTACGCCCACAGGTCCGGCTTTAAGCGAAGCCCTGCAGTATTTCGGCAAAAAACGTTCTCTAAGGAGATTGCTAGCAAATGATGAAGAATCATTCTATGAGGATTCAATGTAATATAGCACCAGGAACTACGATTAAAGGCAAATGGAATAAGCATAATTATACGGTGATAAGAGAATTGGGATCTGGAGCCAATGGAATTGTTTATTTGGCGGATTACAATGGGAAACAAGTGGCATTGAAAGTAAGCGATAATTATGCTGGGATTGCTTCCGAAATAAATGTCTTACAATCTTTTTCCAAGGTCCAAGGGTTTTCCCTCGGGCCTTATTTATTACATGGAGATGATTGGGTGAGCCATAGAGGCACGATGCCTTTCTATGTGATGGAATATATCCGGGGAGAAGAACTTCTTCCTTTTGTCAAAAGGAAAGGCAAGGATTGGATGGAAGCTCTGTTATTGCAGCTGCTGACACACTTAGAGCATTTACATTCGTCAGGCTGGGTGTTTGGCGATCTGAAGCCGGAGAACCTGCTGGTCACCATGCCTGCCCATCAAATCAGATGTGTGGATGTGGGCGGCACTACTCCCACAGGCCGCGCCATAAAAGAATTTACAGAGTTCTTTGACCGCGGCTACTGGGGAATGGGATCTAGGAAGGCAGAGCCCTCTTATGATTTATTTTCTGTCGCAATGATCGTCATAAATGTTTATCATCCCAATCGCTTTCATAAGCAGCCGGGGAAAAGCGGCCAGTTGCAGACGGTAATCAGGCAGACGCCTGGCTTAAGGGAGTACAAGGAAGTCTTGGAAAACGCACTGGCGGGCAACTATATTTCTGCAAAGCAGATGAGGGGCGATCTTCTAGCGGTTGTCAGAAAAAGAACGGGATCGGCTTCTACGGTACCCGCTGCCAAAAAAACAACCAGAACGAGGTCCGGGAACAGGCAAAAGAAGAAAAGAAACGGTTTTGCTGAAACGCTCTTTCTTGTCGTGTTGGTCTGCTGTCTGTATGGGCTCTATATTTATATACATATGCTGGGCTGATGGCTAAATGACCAGCGCCTGAATCGGTTTCGATTTATCCCATTCTAACTGGCGCCAATAATCCCAAAAGATGCCTGAAGGCGAAGAAGCATAAGTGGGAGATCAATCGCCAGTAAGAAGCCAAGTTTTACTTTATTTGAATTTTTTTCTTTTCTTTTGGAAAAAGTGATTCTATACAGTAAAATAAAAGTGTAAATAAGATAAAGGCAACAATTAGAAAGAAAGATCGATTTGCAAGGGTAAAGGGAGTTTAACATGTTAATTCAAAAGGCGTTGTACAGCATCAAGAAGCATCAATTATTGCAAAAAGGAGAGAGTGTTCTGATTGGAGTGTCCGGAGGGCCGGACTCGTTGGCGTTGCTTCATTTTATGGACAGCATAAAAGACCGCTTTTCTTTGCGATTAGGCGTGGCGCATGTCGACCACATGTTCCGCGGCGAGGAGTCATATCTGGATTATCTGTTTGTCAAGGAATGGTGCGAGCGGTTGGCGATCCCTTTCTACGGCATCCGGATTGATGTGCCGGCTTATATGGAACAGACAGGAAAAAGTTCTCAGGTTGCGGCGAGAGAATGCCGGTATGCGCATTTTGAAGACATCATGAAAAAGCATAATATACATAAGTTAGTCCTTGGGCATCACGGCGACGACCAAATGGAAACGATGCTGATGCGCTTCACCAGGGGAGCGGCCGGCAGCGCAAGGGCAGGCATTGCGAGCAAGCGCAGCTTTCCTTCCTATGAGGTTGTCCGGCCGTTTCTATGGGCGAGCCGAGCGGAAATTGACGAATATTGCCGTATTCATCACCTTAACCCGCGTTTGGATGAAAGCAATGATAAGTTGGCCTATACACGCAATCGGTTCCGGCATCGGGTTTTGCCTTTTCTGAAGGAAGAAAACCCGAAAGCGCACGAACATTTCCAACTTTTTAGTGAAGAGCTGCTGGAAGATGAAGCATTCCTCCTTTCTTTGGCTGAAGAAAAATTAGATAAAATGTGGGTGAAAGGCACGAATGAATCAAAGATTGATATTCCGTCTTTTCTTCAAATGTCAAAGCCTTTACAAAGAAGAGCGATTCAACTAATATTAAACTATCTTTATTTTGAAAGACATGAAGAACTATCCGCAGCTCATATTGAATCTGTGATTAACCTTTTTCATCATTCTCATCCATCCGGTGAAATACATTTGCCGTCGAATCTTAAAGTGCGCAAATCATACGATAGTTGCACATTTGCATTCGGTGAACAAGTGTCAGAACCTTATTCCTTCACTTTACATATCCCAGGAGAGCTTATACTTCCGAATGGATGTATGATCAAAGCCCACCAATTCGAGGGCGGCACTGCCCAGGGAAACGACACTTTTACGTTAGATCCCGAGCGTACACAACTTCCCTTGACAGTCCGAACAAGAAAAAATGGCGATCGTATGAAAATGAAAGGCTTAAATGGAACGAGAAAGGTAAAAGATATCTTTATTGATCATAAAATCCCTTTGGCCGACAGAGCTCTTTGGCCGATAGTGGTTGATGATAACCAAGAAATTCTCTGGATTCCCGGTTTGAAGAAATCAAACCAAGAAGCCGCAGGGGTAAACAAGTCTTTCATTACGTTAAAATATGTGTAGAATTCGTTCTTCTAGGAGGAAAGCAGTATAATGAGCTTGCACAATGAAATTGAAGAAGTACTAATTAGCGAAGAAGAGATCCAAGCGAAAATCCGTGAATTGGGCAAACAGCTTACGGAAGAATACCAAGATAAGTTTCCATTGGCAATCGGTGTCCTTAAAGGGGCTATGCCTTTCATGGCAGATTTGTTTAAAAGAGTCGATGCGCATCTGGAAATGGATTTCATGGATGTTTCCAGTTACGGGAATTCAACTGTATCTTCAGGCGAAGTTAAAATTATTAAGGATTTAAACACGTCTGTAGAGGGTAGAGATATCTTAATTGTGGAAGATATCATCGATAGTGGTTTAACACTGAGCTATTTGGTGGAACTATTCCGTTATAGAAAAGCAAAAAGCATTAAGATTGTGACGTTGCTTGATAAGCCGACAGGCAGAAAGAGCGACATTAAAGCAGATTATGTTGGTTTCATTGTTCCAGATGCATTCGTTGTTGGATACGGATTGGATTTTGCAGAACGGTACCGCAATCTCCCGTATATCGGTGTATTAAAGCCTGAAATATACCAAAACTAAGCGGATGGAACTTATATAAATGTACAGTCTGAAATGAATGTAAATGAATTGTAATAGGATGAGTTACTATGGTACCATTTTATTTATTCGTGACTGTGGGAGGAGGTAAGGAATGAATCGGATCTTCCGTAATACCATTTTCTATTTATTGATCCTTTTGGTCATTATTGGTATTGTGAGTCTTTTCACCAACAATAATGAGACTGATAAAAATATAAGCCAAAATCAATTCATCAATTACCTGGATGAAGGAAAAGTCAAAAGCTTCACCTTACAGCCTGAGAGCGGTGTCTATGCGGTGCAGGGACAGCTTAAAGACGCTAAGCAAGGCGAAACTTTCTCATCATATGTTGTGAACAGTGATGCGACGATGACTGATATCCGTGATGCAGTTGATAAAACAAATACAGAGATGAAAATCCTTAAGGCTAAGGAGACTAGTGGCTGGGTGTCATTCCTGACAGGGATCATCCCGTTCATTATCATGTTTGTATTATTCTTCTTCTTATTGAACCAAGCTCAAGGCGGCGGCGGCCGTGTGATGAACTTCGGTAAAAGTAAAGCTAAGCTTTATGACGATCAGAAGAAAAAAGTCCGATTCCCGGATGTTGCAGGGGCGGATGAAGAAAAACAAGAGCTTGTAGAGGTCGTTGAGTTCCTGAAAGATCCTCGTAAATTCGCCGAAGTCGGCGCGCGTATCCCTAAAGGGGTACTGTTAGTGGGACCTCCTGGTACAGGTAAAACATTATTGGCAAGAGCAGTTGCCGGAGAAGCAGGCGTTCCTTTCTTCTCCATCTCAGGTTCTGACTTTGTTGAGATGTTTGTCGGTGTCGGTGCTTCCCGTGTACGTGATTTGTTTGAAAATGCTAAGAAAAACGCTCCATGTATCATCTTCATCGACGAAATTGATGCTGTGGGACGTCAACGTGGAGCTGGTTTAGGTGGAGGACACGATGAACGTGAACAAACACTGAACCAATTGCTAGTTGAAATGGATGGTTTCGGAGTGAATGAAGGTATTATCATCATCGCTGCGACAAACCGTCCGGATATTCTGGATCCTGCCTTATTGCGCCCTGGCCGTTTCGACCGCCAGATCACAGTGGGACGTCCGGATGTCAAGGGCCGCGAAGCTGTACTTAAAGTACATGCCCGCAATAAGCCGCTTGACGATACAGTCGACTTGAAAGCAATCGCGACAAGAACGCCTGGATTCTCTGGTGCGGATTTAGAAAACTTACTGAATGAAGCAGCGCTAGTCGCCGCTCGCCAAAACAAGAAAAAGATCGATATGGCCGATATTGATGAAGCCACAGACCGCGTTATAGCGGGACCGGCTAAGAAAAATCGCGTCATTTCCAAAAAAGAACGCAATATTGTTGCTTTCCATGAAGCTGGCCACACGGTCATCGGTATGGTGCTAGATGAAGCGGAAGTAGTCCACAAGGTTACAATCGTGCCTCGTGGCCAAGCCGGCGGATACGCTGTTATGCTTCCGAAAGAGGACCGTTTCTTCATGACAAAACCGGAGCTATTGGACAAAATTGTCGGATTGCTTGGCGGACGTGTTGCTGAGGAAATTGTGTTCGGTGAAGTCAGCACTGGTGCACATAATGACTTCCAGCGTGCAACAGCTATTGCGCGCAGCATGGTCACCGAGTATGGCATGAGCGACAAGCTTGGACCGCTTCAATTCGGTTCTACTCAAGGAGGCCAAGTATTCCTTGGCCGCGATTTCAACAATGAACAGAACTACTCTGATGCCATTGCTTATGAAATCGACCTGGAAGTACAACGTTTCATTAAGGAATCTTATGAAAGAGCGAAGACCATCCTTACTGAAAACCGTGACAAGCTTGATCTGATTGCCACTACATTGCTTAAAGTAGAAACATTGGATGCTGATCAAATCAAGAGCCTTTTCGAAAACGGCAAATTGCCAGAACGAAAATACCAAACATTGAACGGCAAACTTGATTCTGAAGACGGTGATGTAAAAGTAAACATCGGCAAGAAAGAGGAAGAGCCAGCAGTTAATCCGCCACTGGATGAAGGCAAGACACCTGATATCGACGAAAAACATGTTGATCAGGAAACGCCATCCATCCCTGAAGGAAACATGCAGGATAAACCGATATCTTTCCCAACTGATAAAAAAGAGTAAGCCAATTTCAATGAAAGCCGGTCCCATTGAGGGATCGGCTTTTTGAATGCCATCTTGAAGAGGATATACGATAAAGCAACATATAGTTGTGCATTGCCGTGAAATAAGATCTTTAAAAGAGCAGCAGTTGAATCTTTGTTTTAGGTTTTCAAATTATCTGTATGAGAACGATTGTGTTATGATGTGAAGATGAAAAACGTTAAAAGTGGTGAGAAAATGATATTAGTTTTGGATGTAGGGAACACAAATACAGTCATCGGCGTGTATAAGCACGATGAATTAAAGCATCATTGGCGTATCGAAACGAACCGGAGCAAAACAGAAGATGAGTACGGCCTGACCATTAAGCTGTTGCTTGAGCATGTAGGGTTGTCATTCAGTCATTTTGACGGAATAATCATTTCATCCGTCGTGCCGCCGATTATGCCTGTATTGGAGAGAATGTGCCTTAATTATTTTAAACAAACACCATTAATAGTAGGACCTGGCATTAAAACAGGCTTAAATATAAAATATGATAATCCAAAAGAAGTGGGAGCTGACCGAATTGTTAATGCAGTTGCCGCCATTCATGAATACGGCAGCCCACTGATCATTGTTGACTTTGGAACGGCCACTACCTATTGCTATATAAACGAGAAGAAGCAATATATGGGGGGAGCGATTGCACCAGGGATCGGCATCTCAACGGAAGCTCTTTACTCCAAAGCATCAAAGCTGCCGCGCATTGAGGTGGCCAAGCCGGAATCCATTATCGGCAAGACCACCATTGGCGCCATGCAATCGGGCATCCTGTATGGCTATGTCGGACAGGTTGAAGGAATTGTTTCCCGTATGAAAGCACAAAGTAAAGAAAAGCCGACAGTAATAGCCACGGGTGGACTATCATCGCTGATCGCGAGCGAATCAGACAGCATCGATGTCGTCGATCCATTTTTAACGCTTAAAGGTTTAAAGCTGATTTATCAACGGAACAAAGACCAATCGACTAAACATATATAAGGAGAGTGTCAATAGATGAAAGACTATTTAGTGAAAGCATTAGGATATAATGGACAAGTAAGGGCGTATGCAGCTTCAACAACGGAAACAGTAGGTGAAGCGCAGCGGCGCCACTATACATGGCCGACAGCTTCTGCAGCACTAGGACGGGCCATGACAGCAGGCGTCATGATGGGTGCTATGCTTAAAGGTGAAGATACATTGACAATCAAAATTGAAGGCGGCGGCCCGATCGGCACAATTCTTGTAGATAGCAACGCCAAAGGAGAAGTTCGTGGTTTTGTGACGAATCCGCAAACCCATTTTGATTTGAATGAACATGGCAAACTTGATGTAAGACGCGCGGTCGGAACGGAAGGAATGCTGACTGTAGTAAAGGATATTGGGCTTCGCGATTATTTCACCGGCCAGACGCCAATCGTATCAGGCGAACTTGGAGACGACTTTACTTACTATTTAGTGACATCCGAGCAAGTTCCGTCTTCAGTAGGTGTAGGCGTACTTGTGAATCCGGATAATACGATCCTTGCCGCTGGCGGATTCATTCTTCAATTAATGCCGGGGGCTGAGGAAGAGACGATTTCAGCTATTGAAGAACGCCTGAAAACGATTCGTCCCATTTCAGCATTGATCAAGGATGGATTGACTCCGGAAAATATCCTCGAAGAATTACTAGGTAAAGGAAATGTCCAAATTTTGGAGAAAATGCCGGTTGGATTTGTCTGCCAGTGTTCTAAAGAACGCTTCGAAAATGCGTTGATTAGCTTAGGCAAAGATGAAATACGCAATATCATCGAGGAAGACGGCCAAGCAGAGGCGAATTGCCACTTTTGTAATGCGAAATATCATTTTACAAAGGAGGAGCTTGAACAATTAGAAAAAGACGCTCAGTAAAAGGGGATCGTATCCCGTTGTCAAAAAAACAGTTACTGGCGATCATTGCACTGCTTATGATCGCCAATCTTGTAACGCTTCTTTTAACTACAAAGCCTTTTTCATCTAATCTTGGCGATTCAGCAAACGAAGAAGTAGCAACTGTGGGTAAAACCAAGATTACACGTGAGCAGTTATGGAGGGAATTAGAGAGACGGTACGGCAAAGAGACATTGACTCAGCTGGTCAATCATGAAGTAGTCAGCCAAACGGCCGAAGAGCTGGATGTGACTGTTTCTGACCGGGAATTAAAAACAGAGCTTATCTTTATCAAAACGCTGTACGGATCATATGACCAGAAGGCAGCTCAAAATGAAAAAGAGTGGGAGAAGCAAATTAAAAACAATATCCTGCTTCAGAAGTTGCTGGTGAAAGATGTGAAGGTCAGCGAAGATAAGGTCAGACAGACATATGATCAAAATCTGCAGGATTACAAAGTGCCGACAACCTATCATTTAGCCCATATAGTGGTGGATACAAAAAAAGAAGCAAAACAGATTGAAAAAGAATTGAAAGAAGGAGCTTCTTTCGGCGCCTTGGCCAGCGAGAAGTCTACAGATGAACATTCCGCATCTTTACGCGGAGACATCGGCTATCTAACAAAAAAACAAACACATTATGACGAGAAGTACATACAAAAGGCAGCACAATTGAAAAAGGGTGAATACAGTAAGCCGTTTAAGGTGGATGGCGGATACAGCATCCTCTATCTGCACGAGAAAATCAAAGGAAAACAATATCCTTTCAAAGAAGTGAAATCAATGATTGCCCGCCAACTTGCCTTAGCAGAAATGCCGGGGGCTCTTACTGCCGAATATTTCTGGCACGAACGTGATGTGAAATGGAAGTACTAAAAAAGATACAGTGTCAATGCTGTATCTTTTTTTATATAGTTGTGCGTTTCATGAACAGCTGATCAGAAGAAACGCTTCGGATCAAACAGAGAAATAGCAAGCATCTAGTTACGAACGAACGATCGGGTTTTAATAGTTTATAAAAAGGATAATTAAAAAAGAGAAAGAATAAACTGAAAATAGGCGTTTATTTCATTGACAAAAAGAAAACCTGGATGTAAATTGTAAATAAACCAATAAAAATACTCGGTATTGAGGAGTGGGTAAAGAGTGGCTAAAGTAGCAAATTCTATCACAGAATTAGTTGGGCAAACACCAATCGTGAAATTGAATCGTTTGGTTGATGAAAACAGTGCAGATGTTTATTTAAAATTAGAATATATGAACCCGGGCAGCTCCGTTAAGGACCGGATTGCGCTTGCAATGGTTGAAGCAGCGGAAGAAAAGGGACTACTGCAACCAGGTTCCACCATCATTGAACCTACAAGCGGAAACACAGGGATCGGCCTTGCAATGATTGCTGCAGCAAAAGGCTATAAAGCCGTTTTGACGATGCCTGAAACAATGAGTATGGAAAGAAGAAATCTTCTGCGCGCTTACGGTGCTGAGATTGTTTTGACTCCTGGACCGGATGGAATGGGAGGAGCAATCCGCAAGGCTGAAGAGCTTGCAAAAGAACATGGCTACTATATGCCTCAACAATTCAACAACGGAGCTAACCCTGAGGTCCACCGCCAAACAACGGCTAAGGAAATTGTGGAGCAAATGGGTGAACAGTTGGATGCTTTTATTGCCGGTGTAGGCACAGGCGGTACAATCACAGGAGTGGGAGAAGTACTGCGTGAAGCCTATCCAGGAATTGATATTGTAGCAGTTGAGCCATCAGACTCACCTGTCCTATCAGGAGGCAAACCGGGCCCTCATAAAATTCAGGGAATCGGTGCTGGGTTTGTTCCTAAGGTATTGAATACAGATGTGTATGACGAAATCATTCAAATCCACAATGAGGAAGCGTTCGAATATGCCCGCCGTGCCGCCAAGGAAGAAGGCATTTTGGGAGGAATCTCTTCCGGAGCAGCCATTTCAGCCGCATTGCAGGTAGCCAAAAAGCTAGGGAAAGGTAAGAAAGTATTGGCAATCCTTCCTAGCAACGGGGAAAGATATTTAAGTACGCCTCTTTATAATTTTGAAAAATAAACAAAGAGATGGAAGAAGGACATCCTCTATGAGGGTGTCCTTTTTGTATACAGAAAAGAATGGACCAAGTGAAACTTTGATCGGTGGAGGGTTTCCTCCCCAGCGATGGTTCTCACAGCCGCTTGTATTTGTTCGTCTTCACTCTGGCGTTGAAGTGAGAGTCTTATTCTCGGATAGAATGGATAAAAATTTTCTATATAAAAGCATAGAGCTCATAGTACACTAAGGGGTAGAATGAGAACAGTAACATAGTAGGAGTGAAATAGTATGAGACTCAAGATTTTCAGTAAGCGATTGCCGTTCACCCACGAAGCATTCATGCATGCATACAGTGTACTGTCTCGCCAGGAAGACAATCATGTGCTGCTGGAAAGCGGTCGAGGCGGCCGGTATTCCATTTGCGGTATAACGCCTATGGCTATTCTTGAAGGAACGGAGAATGGCTTGTTAATAAAGGAAAGGCATAAGCAGCCCATAAAGCTAAAGGGAGATCCCCTTCTTCTTATGAGAGAGTGGATGGCGGACCGAAAAGTCGAACACCGAAATGATTTGCCGGATTTTCAGGGCGGAGCCATCGGTTTTTTGTCCTATGACTATGCCCGATCCATCGAACGGTTGCCGGAGATTTCCCGGAATGACCTTGATGTGCCGGCCCTTTATTTTCTCATCTTTGAGGAAATGGCAGTCTTTGACCATAAAGATAACGAATTGTATGTGATGAAAATAGGCGAAGCAGCCTATAAAGCAGACTGTATGAAACGGCTTGATGAGTTGGCGGCTGCTTTTATTCAGTCAAAAGACAAAGAGCTGCCGCCATTTCCGCCGGTTGGATCCCATGCCGACAGAACGGTGTCCGTTTCAATGACTGAAGCAGATTTCATCGATGCGGTTGAACGGATACAGGCTTATATAGCTGCCGGTGATCTATTTCAAGTTAACTTCTCTGTAAGACAAAGCAAACCTCTTTTGTCACACCCCTATGAGATTTATAAAGAACTCAGAGCGCTAAATCCGTCCCCTTATATGAGTTATCTGCATACACCTCTATTCCAAGTGGTCAGTGGTTCCCCTGAGCTGCTCCTCAAGAAAAAAGGCAAGGTAATCAGTACAAGGCCGATTGCAGGCACGCGTTCGCGCGGCAAAAATGAAACAGAAGACCAACAGTTGGCCGAAGAACTTCTCGATAATGAAAAAGAGAGAGCCGAACATGTCATGTTGGTAGACTTAGAACGGAATGATCTTGGGCGTGTATGTTCATATGGCACAGTGGCGGTAGATGAATTTATGGTGGTCGAAAAGTATTCCCATGTCATGCATATTGTCTCGAACGTGAAAGGGGAGCTTGCCGAAGGTTTTGATGGCTATGATGCTGTCCGGGCAGCCTTTCCGGGAGGAACCATAACAGGCGCTCCTAAAATACGGACCATGGAAGTAATAGAAGAACTGGAGCCGGTAAGACGGGGCCTGTACACAGGTTCAATCGGATGGATTGGTTTTGACGGCGATCTGGAAATGAATATCGTCATCCGCACATTGTTTGCACAGGACGGAATTGGCCATATCCAAGCAGGAGCAGGTGTTGTCATTGACTCTAAGCCAATCTATGAATACAGAGAAAGCCTGAAAAAAGCGGCAGCTGTTTGGAAAGCGATGGATCTGGCAGATAATCAAGTGGAAGGAGCGGCTCGCATTGATTTTGATGATTGATAACTACGATTCCTTTACCTATAATGTCGTTCAGTATTTGGGGGAAATGGGCGAAGAGCTGGTTGTGAAGAGGAATGATGAGATTACGATTGCTGAAATAGAACAATTATCCCCTTCTTATATCATGATTTCACCGGGTCCCTGCAGCCCCAATGAAGCAGGCATCAGCCTTGAGGCGATAGAGCACTTTGCGGGAAAGATTCCTGTTTTCGGCATTTGCCTCGGCCAACAGTCGATCGGACAGGCTTTCGGGGCCCGGGTCGTACAGGCTCCCGAACTTATGCATGGCAAAACCTCGCCGGTCTACCATGATGGCCGGACCATCTTTGAGGGACTTCCGAATCCCTTCTTGGCGACACGTTACCATTCCTTGATTGTTGACCGGAAGACGCTTCCTGATTGTCTGGAAGTCTCAGCTTGGACAAAGGAAGGGCACATCATGGCTATTCGCCATCGCGATTTGCCGATTGAAGGGGTACAGTTCCACCCTGAATCCATTATGACGCAATGCGGCAAGGAAATGCTGCAGGCATTTCTCCATTTGCATAAGACAGATAGAAAGCGCGAGATACAATCATGATGATTTATCAGAACGGGGCCTTTATTCCGGAACAAGATGCCGCCATTACTCCTTTTGACCATGGCTTTTTATATGGAATGGGCGTTTTTGAAACGTTCAGGATCTACAATGGCCATCCGTTTCTTTTAAAGGACCATTTGAGGCGTTTGCAAAAGAGCCTTGATGCGATGTACATTGAATACAATGTGGACGGAGAGAGGATCGCTGATATAGTAAGCCGATTGCTGTCTTTGAATGGACTGAAAAATGCCAGGGTCCGCCTGAATATATCAGCCGGTCCTGGGCCGGTCGGATTGCAGAAGGGCCCTTATCTGGAACCGAACATTCTCGTGTTCATGAGCGGCCTGCCGCCAGCGCCGGAACAACTCATCGAGCGGCAAGCAAAAATATTGGAGTTGCGGCGGAATTCCCCTGAACAGGCATACCGCTTGAAGTCCCATCATTACGGCAATAATATGGCGGCAACAAGGGAACTGGCAGAAGAAGAGGAAGGGATTTATTTAAATAGAGAAGGCATGTTAGCTGAAGCTGTAACATCTAATTTATTTTGGGTGCAAGAAGGCATCCTATATACACCCAATCTGGAAACTGGCATTTTGCCGGGGATTACGAGACAATTTATTCTAGAAATGGCAAAGCGACTGGGCATCCCTTACAAAGAGGGGTTTTACCCGTTGGAGAAGCTATCCGAAGCGGAGGAAGTCTTTCTGACCAATTCCGTCCAGGAAATCGTGCCGATCTCCAGAATCAAAGGTGTCGGGGTATATAGGGGCTCTGATGGAGAAATGGTACAGCGATTATATGATTTATATAAAGCCAAGCGGGAAGAACTCCTGGAAGGCAATGCATTATAAAAGAATGGGTGAGGCTAAAAAGATGAATACAAGCACAGTCATACAATGCGGAGATTACAAGCTGGATTACAGCAAAAAAACCTTAATAATGGGTATCCTTAATGCTACTCCCGATTCTTTTTCAGACGGTGGGTCTTATGTAGAAGTGGAGGCAGCGGTTAAGCATGCGAAAAAACTAGTTGCTGACGGTGCGGATATAATTGACGTCGGCGGGGAATCGACCCGCCCAGGAGCCGCCAAAGTAACGGAAGAAGAAGAGTTGCGCAGGGTGATCCCGGTCATCAAAGCTCTTAAAGAGGAAGTAGCGGTGCCGTTATCGATTGATACCTATAAAGCGAATGTAGCCAGAGAAGCGATCCAGGCGGGCGCCCATATCATCAATGATGTGTGGGGAGGCAAGGCAGACGAACGTATGTACCAGACAGCGGCCGAGCTTAATGTTCCGTATATTATTATGCATAATCGCGCCAATATGGATTACAAGGAGTTTATCCGCGACAGCTATACAGATTTATATGAATGTATACTAGCAGTCAAAAAAGCCGGCGTAACAGACGAGAACATCATTCTCGATCCGGGTATCGGATTCGCCAAGGATTTCGAGATGAATATAGAGATGATGCGCCATTTGGATCACTTAGTGGCGTTAGGCTATCCGGTTCTATTAGGTACATCGAAAAAGTCTATGATCGGTGCTATCTTGGACCTGCCTCCCGATGAGCGTGTAGAAGGAACTGCAGCCACTGTCTGTTATGGAATCCAAAAAGGATGCCAAATAATGAGGGTCCATAATGTAAAGGAAATATCCAGAACAGCAAGAGTGATGGATGCTTTGATGGGAAAGGGGAAATAGAATGGATAAGATTTATGTAAATGATATGGAGTTTTACGGTTACCATGGCGTCTTGCCTGAAGAAACGAGACTCGGGCAACGATTTAGGGTCGATCTTACGGTGGAGGTGGATTTAGCCCAGGCGGGGAAAACAGATGACCTGCGCTATTCTGTCAACTACGCCGAGCTCTATCAAACATGCCGCGAGATTGTAGAGGGAAAACCTTATCAACTAATTGAGGCAGTTGCGGAAAAAATTGCAGATGAAGTGTTGGCGCGTTACCAAGCGGTTGCGCAATGCCGTGTGAAGGTCATTAAACCTGATCCGCCTATTCCTGGCCACTACGCATCTGTTGCGGTTGAAATTATGAGGGGGCGTAGCTGATGGATAACCTAGCCTTTTTATCGCTTGGCTCTAATCTGGATGACCGGTTGTCCTATTTGCGGGAAGCTGTTGAGCTTCTCCGGCAACATGACAAGATTGAAGTCACCAATGTTTCTTCTCTCTATGAAACAGAACCGGTCGGATACACAGACCAAGGTAAATTCTTGAATCTTGCAGTGAAGCTGCATACGGCTCTGTCCGCAGAAGAACTGCTGAAAGTATGCCAGGATATTGAACAGCAATTAGGAAGAAAAAGGATCATCAGATGGGGTCCGCGGACAATAGACCTTGACATTTTACTCTATAATCAAGACAATATTGAATCAGATGACCTTTCTGTTCCACATCCTCGGATGCATGAGCGCGCATTTGTCATCATTCCGCTTTTGGAAATAGAACCACACATCAAGCTTCCATCGGGGGAAGAAAATTTGCAAGACGTGTTGGCACGTATACCTGATAAAGAAGGAGTACGATTATGGAAGCGGAAAAATGGGGAAGACGCATTCGCGCATTTAGGAAATTAAAAGGATATACACAGGATGGGTTGGCAAAGCAATTGCTGGTATCGGTCTCATTGCTTGGGGAGATTGAACGGGGCAACCGGATGCCATCTGAGGCATTTCTTCAGGAAATAGCGGCGGCGCTCGATGTGCCGCTGGAGGAACTGCAGCCTCCTGAAGAAGGGGAATCATTGTAAGGAATGGGGACGGGATAAAACGAACCAGTTCAACAAAGGAGGATATACCGATGTTTAGAATAGGAAACGTCGATATAAAAAACCGCGTAGTGCTTGCGCCTATGGCAGGCGTTTGCAACTCTGCTTTCAGATTGACTGTTAAGGAATTCGGAGCAGGGCTTGTATGCGCGGAGATGATCAGCGATAAGGGAATCATCTTCAAAAACGAGAAATCCATGAATATGTTATATATAGATGAAAGAGAAAAGCCTTTAAGCCTGCAGATTTTTGGCGGGGAAAAGAAATCCTTGGTTGAAGCGGCGCAATTTGTCGATAAACACTCAATTGCTGATATTATTGATATCAATATGGGTTGTCCAGTACCAAAAATCACTAAAGTAGATGCCGGGGCAAAGTGGCTTCTGGACCCGGATAAAATCTATGATATGGTGGCTGCGGTAGTGGATGCAGTCGATAAGCCAGTAACAGTCAAAATGCGCATGGGCTGGGATGAAGACCATATTTATGCTGTCGAGAACGCCCAGGCGGTTGAGCGTGCCGGCGGCCAGGCTGTATCATTGCATGGCCGTACACGTGTACAATTGTATTCAGGTACATCCAACTGGGACATCATCCGTGAAGTGAAGGAAGCAGTCAATATTCCCATTATCGGAAACGGTGATGTGATGACTCCGCAAGATGCAGAGAGAATGCTGGCGGAAACAGGTTGTGACGGCGTCATGATTGGAAGGGCGGCACTCGGTAATCCATGGATGATCTATCGTACAGTCAAATACCTGGAAACAGGCGAGTTGGTGGACGAGCCGACACCGAAGGAGAAGATCGATGTATGTATCCTTCATCTGGATCGATTAATCAACCTGAAGAATGAATACATCGCTGTGCGTGAAATGAGGAAGCATGCTTCTTATTATTTGAAAGGCATCAAAGGCAACGCGAGAGTCCGCAATGAAATCAATGAATGCAATACAAGAGCGGAAATGGTAGCGGTATTGGAAAATCTGCTTGAAGAAACCGAAAAGCAGAGTTGTATTCAAGCAGTCTAATGGGTTGACTTTCCAATTGCTTTTTTCTATAATACGATTTGTTGAAAAGCTGCCAGTCGCTCTGGCAGTTTTTTTTATAGGCCGTAAGACAGGACTTAAGCTCATTAATTGAGGTTGAAATGTGAAAAAAGATGTTTTCCTGCCTTTCTTTGTGTACAATAAGTAAAGATAATCAGGTTCGATCTATGAGCTGACATATATAAGTTAAAGAAAGTGGAGTGAGTAAGGATGAGTCATGAAGAATTAAATGATCAATTGTTGGTCAGACGCGAAAAAATGCAAAACATGATTGATGCAGGAAGAGACCCTTTCGGCAAGCGTTTTGAGCGTACGCATCTGGCGCAACAAATTCTAGATACATACGGAGAGGAAACAAAGGAAGCTTTAGAAGAGAAAAAACCTGAAGTGACCATTGCCGGCCGTATTATGACGAAACGCGGAAAAGGAAAAGCTGGATTCGCCCATATTCAGGACCTTTCTGGCCAAATCCAAATCTATGTAAGAAAAGATGAAGTCGGAGAGGAAGCGTACGACTATTTCAAGCATGCTGACCTTGGAGATATTATAGGGATCAAAGGGACCGTATTTATTACAAACGTAGGAGAGCTTTCTGTAAAAGCGAAGGAGTTTACCTTCCTGACAAAAGCATTACGCCCTTTGCCTGATAAATTCCACGGATTGAAGGATGTTGAAGAACGTTACCGCAAGCGCTATGTTGACTTGATCACGAACGAAGAGAGCAAGAAGACATTCATCGCAAGAAGCAAGATCATTCAATCTATGCGCCGTTATTTGGATAGCAAAGGCTATCTTGAAGTAGAGACGCCAATGATGCATACAATAGCCGGAGGGGCAGCAGCGCGTCCTTTCGTCACGCACCATAACGCGCTTGATATGACTCTATACATGCGTATCGCCATTGAGCTTCACTTGAAACGATTAATTGTCGGCGGTTTAGAAAAAGTGTATGAAATCGGAAGAGTCTTCCGTAATGAAGGGACATCAACCCGCCATAATCCTGAATTTACAATGATCGAGCTATATGAAGCATATGCTGATTATAACGATATCATGGATTTGACTGAAAGCCTGATTGCCCATGTAACGAAAGAGGTACACGGCAAGACTGTCATTCAATACGGAGAATATGAAGTCGATCTTACACCTAGATGGAAGAGAATCCATATTGTAGATGCCATCAAGGAACAAACAGGCGTAGATTTCTGGAAGCATATGACGAAGGAAGAAGCGCAGGCAATCGCTAAAGAACACGGCGTTGAAGTGGCTCCGCATATGGAATTTGGCCATGTTGTAAATGAATTCTTCGAGCAAAAAGTAGAAGAAACACTGATCCAGCCTACTTTTATCTTTGGCCACCCAGTCGAAATTTCGCCGCTTGCCAAGAAGAACCCTGAAGATCCACGCTTTACAGACCGTTTTGAACTGTTTATCGTGGGCCGTGAGCATGCGAATGCTTTCACTGAGCTGAATGATCCAATTGACCAAAGACAGCGTTTTGAAGCGCAACTGAAAGAGAAAGAAGCCGGAAATGATGAGGCACATGAGATGGATGAAGACTTCATCGAAGCATTAGAATACGGTCTGCCGCCTACCGGTGGTTTGGGAATCGGTGTAGACCGCTTAGTTATGCTTCTGACTAACTCGCCGTCTATCCGTGATGTATTGCTTTTCCCATATATGCGTCAACGATAATGAATAAAAAGGGAGTGACAGAAATCTGTCGCTTCCTTTTTATTTTTAATGCCACAAGAGGCAGAAAAGAATGATTATTCCAACTTTGTTATTCTAAAAAACTTTTTCTAAAAAACTATTGCAGCTATAAAAGAATGATGGTATATTTATATCTGTTGTTAAGGACAACGACTTAAACACTATAATGAAAAAGAAAAAAGTGAAAAAAGTTATTGACACTTTGCGACTGAGATGATAAGATAATAAAGTCGCTTAAGAACGGCTGAAAAAAACTTCTTAAAAAGTTGTTGACAACGACTTGAAAAGATGGTAAAATTAAAAAGCTGTTTCTTAAAACAAGATGTTCTTTGAAAACTAAACAAGACAACACGTCAACGTTAATTCTAACTAAACGTTTCAACAGAGTTGAAACACACAAGTTTTATTTTATGAGCAAGTCAAACACTTATTGGAGAGTTTGATCCTGGCTCAGGACGAACGCTGGCGGCGTGCCTAATACATGCAAGTCGAGCGGACAGAAGGGAGCTTGCTCCCGGAAGTCAGCGGCGGACGGGTGAGTAACACGTGGGCAACCTGCCTATAAGACTGGGATAACTCCGGGAAACCGGGGCTAATACCGGATAGGTTCTTCCTCCACATGGAGGAAGAAGGAAAGATGGTTTCGGCTATCACTTATAGATGGGCCCGCGGTGCATTAGCTAGTTGGTAAGGTAACGGCTTACCAAGGCAACGATGCATAGCCGACCTGAGAGGGTGATCGGCCACACTGGGACTGAGACACGGCCCAGACTCCTACGGGAGGCAGCAGTAGGGAATCTTCCGCAATGGACGAAAGTCTGACGGAGCAACGCCGCGTGAACGAAGAAGGCCTTCGGGTCGTAAAGTTCTGTTGTTAGGGAAGAACAAGTACCAGAGTAACTGCTGGTACCTTGACGGTACCTAACCAGAAAGCCACGGCTAACTACGTGCCAGCAGCCGCGGTAATACGTAGGTGGCAAGCGTTGTCCGGAATTATTGGGCGTAAAGCGCGCGCAGGTGGTCCTTTAAGTCTGATGTGAAAGCCCACGGCTCAACCGTGGAGGGTCATTGGAAACTGGGGGACTTGAGTGCAGAAGAGGAAAGTGGAATTCCAAGTGTAGCGGTGAAATGCGTAGATATTTGGAGGAACACCAGTGGCGAAGGCGACTTTCTGGTCTGTAACTGACACTGAGGCGCGAAAGCGTGGGGAGCAAACAGGATTAGATACCCTGGTAGTCCACGCCGTAAACGATGAGTGCTAAGTGTTAGAGGGTTTCCGCCCTTTAGTGCTGCAGCAAACGCATTAAGCACTCCGCCTGGGGAGTACGGTCGCAAGACTGAAACTCAAAGGAATTGACGGGGGCCCGCACAAGCGGTGGAGCATGTGGTTTAATTCGAAGCAACGCGAAGAACCTTACCAGGTCTTGACATCCTCTGACACTCCTAGAGATAGGACGTTCCCCTTCGGGGGACAGAGTGACAGGTGGTGCATGGTTGTCGTCAGCTCGTGTCGTGAGATGTTGGGTTAAGTCCCGCAACGAGCGCAACCCTTGATCTTAGTTGCCAGCATTCAGTTGGGCACTCTAAGGTGACTGCCGGTGACAAACCGGAGGAAGGTGGGGATGACGTCAAATCATCATGCCCCTTATGACCTGGGCTACACACGTGCTACAATGGATGGTACAAAGGGCAGCGAAACCGCGAGGTTTAGCCAATCCCATAAAGCCATTCTCAGTTCGGATTGCAGGCTGCAACTCGCCTGCATGAAGCCGGAATCGCTAGTAATCGCGGATCAGCATGCCGCGGTGAATACGTTCCCGGGCCTTGTACACACCGCCCGTCACACCACGAGAGTTTGTAACACCCGAAGTCGGTGGGGTAACCTTTTGGAGCCAGCCGCCTAAGGTGGGACAGATGATTGGGGTGAAGTCGTAACAAGGTAGCCGTATCGGAAGGTGCGGCTGGATCACCTCCTTTCTAAGGAAATTAGAAGAATGTTACGTGACTGTCTTGTTTAGTTTTGAGAGAGCATTCCTTTCTCAAACATAAAACTGAGTCGAATCAGCAACGAGTTATTCGAGGAAGCGATTGAACGAAGGAACGAGCTTATTTGCATAAGTGAGTGACTGAGTGATTGAAGCTGACGAAGAAGAACAAAGTTGATCATTCGACGGATTTGTTCCTTGAAAACTAGATAACAGTAAGAAGGCAAAGTAAATTTTTGCATCCAAACACACCAAGTAAAACCAATATTTCTTNAACGGTCCTAAGGTAGCGAAATTCCTTGTCGGGTAAGTTCCGACCCGCACGAAAGGCGTAACGATCTGGGCACTGTCTCAACGAGAGACTCGGTGAAATTATAGTACCTGTGAAGATGCAGGTTACCCGCGACAGGACGGAAAGACCCCGTGGAGCTTTACTGCAGCCTGATATTGAATTTTGGTACAGCTTGTACAGGATAGGTAGGAGCCTTTGAAGCCGGAGCGCCAGCTTCGGTGGAGGCGTCGGTGGGATACTACCCTGGTTGTATTGAAATTCTAACCCGCACCCCTCAATCGGGGTGGGAGACAGTGTCAGGCGGGCAGTTTGACTGGGGCGGTCGCCTCCTAAAATGTAACGGAGGCGCCCAAAGGTTCCCTCAGAATGGTTGGAAATCATTCGTAGAGTGCAAAGGCATAAGGGAGCTTGACTGCGAGACCTACAAGTCGAGCAGGGACGAAAGTCGGGCTTAGTGATCCGGTGGTTCCGCATGGAAGGGCCATCGCTCAACGGATAAAAGCTACCCCGGGGATAACAGGCTTATCTCCCCCAAGAGTCCACATCGACGGGGAGGTTTGGCACCTCGATGTCGGCTCATCGCATCCTGGGGCTGTAGTCGGTCCCAAGGGTTGGGCTGTTCGCCCATTAAAGCGGTACGCGAGCTGGGTTCAGAACGTCGTGAGACAGTTCGGTCCCTATCCGTCGCGGGCGTAGGAAATTTGAGAGGAGCTGTCCTTAGTACGAGAGGACCGGGATGGACGCACCTCTGGTGTACCAGTTGTCTTGCCAAAGGCATCGCTGGGTAGCTATGTGCGGACGGGATAAGTGCTGAAAGCATCTAAGCATGAAGCCCCCCTCAAGATGAGATTTCCCATAGCGTCAAGCTAGTAAGACCCCTGAGAGATGATCAGGTTGATAGGTTCGAGATGGAAGTGTGGCGACACATGGAGTTGACGAATACTAATCGGTCGAGGACTTAACCTAATTAATATGTTTGGACACATGATTTGCTCCTTCCTTTATCTAGTTTTGAAGGAATAAATTTCTTCTTGAAATTATTTGGACAAGCAGATATAATAATATTTGTCTCAAATGAATGTCTGGTAATGATGGCGAAGAGGTCACACCCGTTCCCATTCCGAACACGGAAGTTAAGCTCTTCAGCGCCGATGGTAGTTGGGGGTTTCCCCCTGCGAGAGTAGGACGTTGCCAGGCGATAAATGGAGGATTAGCTCAGCTGGGAGAGCATCTGCCTTACAAGCAGAGGGTCGGCGGTTCGATCCCGTCATCCTCCACCATATTCTACTTATAAGATGCCGGTGTAGCTCAGTTGGTAGAGCAACTGACTTGTAATCAGTAGGTCGGGGGTTCGACTCCTCTTGCCGGCACCACTTTCTCTTAATAGAGAGCCATTAGCTCAGTTGGTAGAGCATCTGACTTTTAATCAGAGGGTCGAAGGTTCGAATCCTTCATGGCTCACCATTATAATTTGCGGGTGTGGCGGAATTGGCAGACGCACCAGACTTAGGATCTGGCGCCTTACGGCGTGGGGGTTCAAGTCCCTTCACCCGCACCATATGCGGAAGTAGTTCAGTGGTAGAATACAACCTTGCCAAGGTTGGGGTCGCGGGTTCGAATCCCGTCTTCCGCTCCATTATTTTCGCCGGGGTGGCGGAACTGGCAGACGCACAGGACTTAAAATCCTGCGGTAGGTGACTACCGTACCGGTTCGATTCCGGTCCTCGGCACCATTTGAAATTGTATATGCGCCCGTAGCTCAATTGGATAGAGCGTCTGACTACGGATCAGAAGGTTATGGGTTCGACTCCTTTCGGGCGCGCCATATTTTATTTATTGTTTCGGGAAGTAGCTCAGCTTGGTAGAGCACTTGGTTTGGGACCAAGGGGTCGCAGGTTCGAATCCTGTCTTCCCGACCATTTATTTGGGGCCTTAGCTCAGCTGGGAGAGCGCCTGCCTTGCACGCAGGAGGTCAGCGGTTCGATCCCGCTAGGCTCCACCATTTGTTCTTTGAAAACTAAACAAGACAACACGTCAACGTTAATTCTAACTAAACGTTTCAACAGAGTTGAAACACACAAGTTTTATTTTATGAGCAAGTCAAACACTTATTGGAGAGTTTGATCCTGGCTCAGGACGAACGCTGGCGGCGTGCCTAATACATGCAAGTCGAGCGGACAGAAGGGAGCTTGCTCCCGGAAGTCAGCGGCGGACGGGTGAGTAACACGTGGGCAACCTGCCTATAAGACTGGGATAACTCCGGGAAACCGGGGCTAATACCGGATAGGTTCTTCCTCCACATGGAGGAAGAAGGAAAGATGGTTTCGGCTATCACTTATAGATGGGCCCGCGGTGCATTAGCTAGTTGGTAAGGTAACGGCTTACCAAGGCAACGATGCATAGCCGACCTGAGAGGGTGATCGGCCACACTGGGACTGAGACACGGCCCAGACTCCTACGGGAGGCAGCAGTAGGGAATCTTCCGCAATGGACGAAAGTCTGACGGAGCAACGCCGCGTGAACGAAGAAGGCCTTCGGGTCGTAAAGTTCTGTTGTTAGGGAAGAACAAGTACCAGAGTAACTGCTGGTACCTTGACGGTACCTAACCAGAAAGCCACGGCTAACTACGTGCCAGCAGCCGCGGTAATACGTAGGTGGCAAGCGTTGTCCGGAATTATTGGGCGTAAAGCGCGCGCAGGTGGTCCTTTAAGTCTGATGTGAAAGCCCACGGCTCAACCGTGGAGGGTCATTGGAAACTGGGGGACTTGAGTGCAGAAGAGGAAAGTGGAATTCCAAGTGTAGCGGTGAAATGCGTAGATATTTGGAGGAACACCAGTGGCGAAGGCGACTTTCTGGTCTGTAACTGACACTGAGGCGCGAAAGCGTGGGGAGCAAACAGGATTAGATACCCTGGTAGTCCACGCCGTAAACGATGAGTGCTAAGTGTTAGAGGGTTTCCGCCCTTTAGTGCTGCAGCAAACGCATTAAGCACTCCGCCTGGGGAGTACGGTCGCAAGACTGAAACTCAAAGGAATTGACGGGGGCCCGCACAAGCGGTGGAGCATGTGGTTTAATTCGAAGCAACGCGAAGAACCTTACCAGGTCTTGACATCCTCTGACACTCCTAGAGATAGGACGTTCCCCTTCGGGGGACAGAGTGACAGGTGGTGCATGGTTGTCGTCAGCTCGTGTCGTGAGATGTTGGGTTAAGTCCCGCAACGAGCGCAACCCTTGATCTTAGTTGCCAGCATTCAGTTGGGCACTCTAAGGTGACTGCCGGTGACAAACCGGAGGAAGGTGGGGATGACGTCAAATCATCATGCCCCTTATGACCTGGGCTACACACGTGCTACAATGGATGGTACAAAGGGCAGCGAAACCGCGAGGTTTAGCCAATCCCATAAAGCCATTCTCAGTTCGGATTGCAGGCTGCAACTCGCCTGCATGAAGCCGGAATCGCTAGTAATCGCGGATCAGCATGCCGCGGTGAATACGTTCCCGGGCCTTGTACACACCGCCCGTCACACCACGAGAGTTTGTAACACCCGAAGTCGGTGGGGTAACCTTTTGGAGCCAGCCGCCTAAGGTGGGACAGATGATTGGGGTGAAGTCGTAACAAGGTAGCCGTATCGGAAGGTGCGGCTGGATCACCTCCTTTCTAAGGAAATTAGAAGAATGTTACGTGACTGTCTTGTTTAGTTTTGAGAGAGCATTCCTTTCTCAAACATAAAACTGAGTCGAATCAGCAACGAGTTATTCGAGGAAGCGATTGAACGAAGGAACGAGCTTATTTGCATAAGTGAGTGACTGAGTGATTGAAGCTGACGAAGAAGAACGAAGTTGATCATTCGACGGATTTGTTCCTTGAAAACTAGATAACAGTAAGAAGGCAAAGTAAATTTTTGCATCCAAACACACCAAGTAAAACCAATATTTCTT
>NZ_LN851186.1:278638-281138 GCF_001243895.1 Bacillus testis
ATGTTCTTTGAAAACTAAACAAGACAACACGTCAACGTTAATTCTAACTAAACGTTTCAACAGAGTTGAAACACACAAGTTTTATTTTATGAGCAAGTCAAACACTTATTGGAGAGTTTGATCCTGGCTCAGGACGAACGCTGGCGGCGTGCCTAATACATGCAAGTCGAGCGGACAGAAGGGAGCTTGCTCCCGGAAGTCAGCGGCGGACGGGTGAGTAACACGTGGGCAACCTGCCTATAAGACTGGGATAACTCCGGGAAACCGGGGCTAATACCGGATAGGTTCTTCCTCCACATGGAGGAAGAAGGAAAGATGGTTTCGGCTATCACTTATAGATGGGCCCGCGGTGCATTAGCTAGTTGGTAAGGTAACGGCTTACCAAGGCAACGATGCATAGCCGACCTGAGAGGGTGATCGGCCACACTGGGACTGAGACACGGCCCAGACTCCTACGGGAGGCAGCAGTAGGGAATCTTCCGCAATGGACGAAAGTCTGACGGAGCAACGCCGCGTGAACGAAGAAGGCCTTCGGGTCGTAAAGTTCTGTTGTTAGGGAAGAACAAGTACCAGAGTAACTGCTGGTACCTTGACGGTACCTAACCAGAAAGCCACGGCTAACTACGTGCCAGCAGCCGCGGTAATACGTAGGTGGCAAGCGTTGTCCGGAATTATTGGGCGTAAAGCGCGCGCAGGTGGTCCTTTAAGTCTGATGTGAAAGCCCACGGCTCAACCGTGGAGGGTCATTGGAAACTGGGGGACTTGAGTGCAGAAGAGGAAAGTGGAATTCCAAGTGTAGCGGTGAAATGCGTAGATATTTGGAGGAACACCAGTGGCGAAGGCGACTTTCTGGTCTGTAACTGACACTGAGGCGCGAAAGCGTGGGGAGCAAACAGGATTAGATACCCTGGTAGTCCACGCCGTAAACGATGAGTGCTAAGTGTTAGAGGGTTTCCGCCCTTTAGTGCTGCAGCAAACGCATTAAGCACTCCGCCTGGGGAGTACGGTCGCAAGACTGAAACTCAAAGGAATTGACGGGGGCCCGCACAAGCGGTGGAGCATGTGGTTTAATTCGAAGCAACGCGAAGAACCTTACCAGGTCTTGACATCCTCTGACACTCCTAGAGATAGGACGTTCCCCTTCGGGGGACAGAGTGACAGGTGGTGCATGGTTGTCGTCAGCTCGTGTCGTGAGATGTTGGGTTAAGTCCCGCAACGAGCGCAACCCTTGATCTTAGTTGCCAGCATTCAGTTGGGCACTCTAAGGTGACTGCCGGTGACAAACCGGAGGAAGGTGGGGATGACGTCAAATCATCATGCCCCTTATGACCTGGGCTACACACGTGCTACAATGGATGGTACAAAGGGCAGCGAAACCGCGAGGTTTAGCCAATCCCATAAAGCCATTCTCAGTTCGGATTGCAGGCTGCAACTCGCCTGCATGAAGCCGGAATCGCTAGTAATCGCGGATCAGCATGCCGCGGTGAATACGTTCCCGGGCCTTGTACACACCGCCCGTCACACCACGAGAGTTTGTAACACCCGAAGTCGGTGGGGTAACCTTTTGGAGCCAGCCGCCTAAGGTGGGACAGATGATTGGGGTGAAGTCGTAACAAGGTAGCCGTATCGGAAGGTGCGGCTGGATCACCTCCTTTCTAAGGAAATTAGAAGAATGTTACGTGACTGTCTTGTTTAGTTTTGAGAGAGCATTCCTTTCTCAAAACTAACGGCAAAAAGAATGAATTATTCTAATGCCGAGTTTGTTCCTTGAAAACTAGATAACAGTAAGAAGGCAAAGTAAATTTTTGCATCCAAACACACCAAGTAAAACCAATATTTCTGATGAAATGTTGACCGTATTCTTCCTGACGGAAGATGCGATAACCATAATGGTTAAGTTAGAAAGGGCGCACGGTGGATGCCTTGGCACTAGGAGTCGATGAAGGACGGGACTAACACCGATATGCTTTGGGGAGCTGTAAGTAAGCTTTGATCCAGAGATTTCCGAATGGGGAAACCCACTGCTCGTAATGGAGCAGTATCCTTACCTGAATACATAGGGTATGGAGGACAGACCCGGGGAACTGAAACATCTAAGTACCCGGAGGAAGAGAAAGCAAACGCGATTTCCTGAGTAGCGGCGAGCGAAACGGAAGATAGCCCAAACCGAAAGGCTTGCCTTTCGGGGTTGTAGGACACTCTATATGGAGTTACAAAGGAACGGGGTAGATGAAGAGGCATGGAAAGGCCTGTCATAGAAGGTAACAACCCTGTAGTCGAAACTTCGTTCCCTCTTGAGTGGATCCTGAGTACGGCGGGACACGAGAAATCCCGTCGGAAGCAGGGAGGACCATCTCCCAAGGCTAAATACTACCTAGTGACCGATAGTGAACCAGTACCGTGAGGGAAAGGTGAAAAGCACCCCGGGAGGGGAGTGAAATAGATCCTGAAACCGTGTGCCTACAAGTAGTCAGAGCTCATTTATGAGTGATGGCGTGCC
>NZ_LN851186.1:283757-371257 GCF_001243895.1 Bacillus testis
AGCGAGGGAAATTTAGTACCGAAGTTCTTGATTCTACACTGCCAAGAAAAGCTTCTAGCGAGATAAAAGGTGCCCGTACCGCAAACCGACACAGGTAGGCGAGGAGAGAATCCTAAGGTGTGCGAGAGAACTCTCGTTAAGGAACTCGGCAAAATGACCCCGTAACTTCGGGAGAAGGGGTGCTCTGGTAGGGTGCAAGCCCGAGAGAGCCGCAGTGAATAGGCCCAGGCGACTGTTTAGCAAAAACACAGGTCTCTGCGAAGCCGCAAGGCGAAGTATAGGGGCTGACGCCTGCCCGGTGCTGGAAGGTTAAGAGGAGAGGTTAGCGCAAGCGAAGCTTTGAATCGAAGCCCCAGTAAACGGCGGCCGTAACTATAACGGTCCTAAGGTAGCGAAATTCCTTGTCGGGTAAGTTCCGACCCGCACGAAAGGCGTAACGATCTGGGCACTGTCTCAACGAGAGACTCGGTGAAATTATAGTACCTGTGAAGATGCAGGTTACCCGCGACAGGACGGAAAGACCCCGTGGAGCTTTACTGCAGCCTGATATTGAATTTTGGTACAGCTTGTACAGGATAGGTAGGAGCCTTTGAAGCCGGAGCGCCAGCTTCGGTGGAGGCGTCGGTGGGATACTACCCTGGTTGTATTGAAATTCTAACCCGCACCCCTCAATCGGGGTGGGAGACAGTGTCAGGCGGGCAGTTTGACTGGGGCGGTCGCCTCCTAAAATGTAACGGAGGCGCCCAAAGGTTCCCTCAGAATGGTTGGAAATCATTCGTAGAGTGCAAAGGCATAAGGGAGCTTGACTGCGAGACCTACAAGTCGAGCAGGGACGAAAGTCGGGCTTAGTGATCCGGTGGTTCCGCATGGAAGGGCCATCGCTCAACGGATAAAAGCTACCCCGGGGATAACAGGCTTATCTCCCCCAAGAGTCCACATCGACGGGGAGGTTTGGCACCTCGATGTCGGCTCATCGCATCCTGGGGCTGTAGTCGGTCCCAAGGGTTGGGCTGTTCGCCCATTAAAGCGGTACGCGAGCTGGGTTCAGAACGTCGTGAGACAGTTCGGTCCCTATCCGTCGCGGGCGTAGGAAATTTGAGAGGAGCTGTCCTTAGTACGAGAGGACCGGGATGGACGCACCTCTGGTGTACCAGTTGTCTTGCCAAAGGCATCGCTGGGTAGCTATGTGCGGACGGGATAAGTGCTGAAAGCATCTAAGCATGAAGCCCCCCTCAAGATGAGATTTCCCATAGCGTCAAGCTAGTAAGACCCCTGAGAGATGATCAGGTTGATAGGTTCGAGATGGAAGTGTGGCGACACATGGAGTTGACGAATACTAATCGGTCGAGGACTTAACCTAAATATAAAGCGAAGGCGACTGTCCAGCTTTGACGGCGTTGGAGGGTTGACACTACAAATCCCAATTTTGGATTTGAAGTGGCGAACCGAAACGACCGAAAAGCTAGGAGCCGTAGCTGGATTACGTGTTTGAATAAAAATCTTACTCCTTCCGTTATCTAGTTTTGAAGGAATAAACCTTTTAAAAAAATACATGTCTGGTAATGATGGCGAAGAGGCCACACCCGTTCCCATTCCGAACACGGAAGTTAAGCTCTTCAGCGCCGATGGTAGTTGGGGGTTTCCCCCTGCGAGAGTAGGACGTTGCCAGGCAAACGAAAGATCAGCCGAGTGCTGGTCTTTTTTTTTGCAGTAAAAAAGGGGGATTGGGCAAAATAAAAAATGCCTTGTGCTTTTGAAGGCATTTTGTGAAGAAGGAGGACTATAAAAAACTTTGAGGAAGTGTGATCATCTTTAATTTATCCAAGTAGTAATGATAAATGGGATCTGAGGTTTCTGTCTGAAGAATACCCGTTTCACATTCTTGGCAAATGAATGAAGTATAAAGGAAAATCCCTTGTTTTTTCTCTTCTTCGCATATGATGCAGGACTGAAACATGCTCTCACTGTTTTTCATCATGACACCTCCATAAATCCATTCTGTCCACTTTGACAAAACACATACATATTTCTGAATAATAAGTTTCAACAGGTTTTCTAAGTATATGTAAGAAGAAAGATTTTCGTGTATGTCTACAAAGAACTTATATTTGCTAAACTGTGGATACAGACGAAATGAAAAGGATGATCAAGGTAAATGAAGCAAGAACATACACCCTTATATGACGCTCTAAAAAGGTTCGCGGACGAGAAACCCGTCTCTTTCCACGTGCCAGGCCATAAGAACGGACAGGTTTTTTTAGATAAAGGAAATGATTATTTCGGACAGATATTAAAGCTAGACGGCACTGAGTTGGAAGGCCTTGATGATTTACATGAACCGGAAGGCGTGATTAAAGAAGCCGAGGAGCTGTTGTCTGCTCTCTACGATTCACAGCAAAGCTTCTTTTTGGTGAATGGCTCGACTGTGGGAAACTTGGCGATGGTACTTGGAACCTGTAAAGCGGGAGATACAGTACTTGTTCAAAGGAATTGCCATAAGTCCATTATGAACGCGCTTGAATTGGCGAGAGTGAAGCCTGTATTCCTATCGCCCCGCTACAATGACGAGTGGGGGACGGCTGAAGAGGTAGAGTTCACAACCGTACAATCTGCCTTAGACACCTATGTGGATGCAAAGGCATTGATTCTAACTTATCCGACGTATTATGGGATCGGGGAGGACTTGACTGAAACGATTCACCTTGCGCATGAACATGGTGTCCAAGTGTTGGTTGATGAGGCACATGGTGCACATTTTATTGCAGGTGAGCCGTTTATGAAAAGCAGTTTAGCGATGGGAGCAGATTATGTGGTGCAGTCAGCGCATAAAACATTGCCGGCCATGACAATGGGGTCTTATCTGCATATTGGCCAAAATTGCCGCTTCCCCCACAATATAAAGGAATATCTTCAGATTCTGCAAAGCAGCAGCCCATCTTATCCAATCATGGCATCACTGGACCTTGCACGTTCGTTTCTCGGGACGCTCACTAAAGAGGACTTGGATTATACAAAATCATGTATAGAGGCATTCAAAAAAGAACTTAGCGCATTGGAAGGAATAAAATTGCTCCAACCGGCACGAGGCAGCGCTGATTTGTTAAAGGCAGTCCTTCAAAGTGATGGGACCTATAGTGGTTTCACATTGCAAGAAGAGCTTAGAAAAGAACATATTTATACGGAATTGGCGGATATCCGCAATGTGTTGCTTGTATTGCCGATTTTAAAAGCAGGACNATATGTAAGAATAAGACGGTGGTTTGAATTGACGTTATAAGGGTATTGTTTTATTATTTCGCCATCCTGTTCATCTAGGTACTGGACAAAATCAAAAAATAAAGTCATCTTGAATGTTTTATATGATCCATATTTTGGCGAATATAGAAATAGATAAGAGCACCTGAGTTGCAAAACGGTTTTTTTTCTCATATAATTATAGTCAAATATAGTCAAAGTCAATAAAAAGCTTTCTTTACTTTAAGTCAGATTGGAGGAGGGAAGATGAAAAACATATCTGATATAATTGAGAATTACTTAAAGCATGTACTTGATCAGAGCGATAAAGAAATTGCCCTAATTAAGCGTAGTGAGATTGCGGATAAATTCCAATGCGTTCCTTCTCAAATCAATTATGTTATTAATACTCGGTTTACCACAGAAAAAGGATATGTTGTAGAAAGCAAGCGTGGAGGCGGCGGTTATATCCGGATCACTAAGGTCCATTTATATGACCATGCCCACGTAATAGACCAGCTCATTGAGCTAATTGAAGAAAAATTGCCGCAGCAAATGGCGGAAAATATGATCTATAGACTCGTTGATGAGGAAATAATCACCAAAAGGGAAGCCAAAATCATGCTTAGCGCGATTGACCGTTCGGTGATTATGATTGATCTTCCACACAGGGATGAATTGCGGGCAAGAGTCATGAAGGCCATGCTCACGAGTTTGAAATATCAATAAATTAAGTCAGAGGTGACTCGGAATGCTTTGTCAGGAATGCAAACAAAATCCGGCGACCCATCATTTCAGAAAAATCGTCAATGGGGAAAAAGTAGAAGTTTATTTATGCGATAAATGTTCTCAGGAAAAAGGCGAGATGTTTATGTTGAATGGCAATCCCTACTTTTCCTTGAATAGCCTTTTAGCCGGCTTATTAAATATAGAACCCAACTATAAAAAAGCACAGCAGAATACATTCGCAAACAGCCTGGAAGATGTACGTTGTGACCATTGCCATATGAGCTATAAAGAATTTGCCCGGATTGGCAGATTTGGCTGTGCCCATTGCTACACCTCTTTTGAGAAGCAGTTGGAGCCTATTTTAAAAAGATTGCATGGAGGAAATTCCACTCATGTCGGAAAGATTCCTGAACGGATCGGCGGAGGTATTTCTTTGCGGAAGCGAATCAATGATTTAAAGGCCGAACTGCAGGAAAGTATCCAACGGGAAGAATTTGAACGAGCAGCTGAGCTGCGGGATGAAATCCGTGCCCTTGAAAAAGAGAATAGCAATTCGCCAAAGGGGGAGAACCATTCATGAGTTTAAAACATTTCATTGATCGTGCTTTAAGTTCCTGGATGGATGAAACCGGACCTGAAACAGATATTGTTTTAAGCAGCCGGATCCGTTTGGCCAGAAACTTAAATGATCATCTGTTCCCAACGATTCTTAAGCAGGAAGAGGCAAATGAGATTATAGAAGAAGTGGAACAGCATTTGTCCCGCTTAAGAGATGAAGAAGGATACGAGTTCATTAAGATGTCTGAGTTGCAGCCTCTTGAAAAAAGAGTTTTGGTTGAGAAGCATGCCATTTCGCCTCTTTTGGCTGAAGACTCTCCTTTTGGAGCCTGTTTGTTGTCACAAGATGAGAAATTGAGCATTATGATTAATGAAGAAGACCATATCCGGATTCAATGCATGCTTTCCGGATTGCAATTGGCGGAAGCTTTGAATATGGCCAATAAGCTGGACGATTATATTGAACAGCAACTGGATTATGCCTTTGATGAAAAGAAAGGGTATTTAACAAGTTGTCCGACCAATACAGGTACTGGACTGAGAGCATCTGTTATGATGCATCTGCCTGGATTGGTCCTCACTCAGCAAATGAAAAATATAGTACCTGCCATCAACCAGCTGGGTCTTGTGGTGCGCGGGATATATGGCGAAGGCAGTGAAGCGCTGGGCGATATTTTTCAAATTTCCAACCAAATCACGCTTGGAAAATCGGAAGTTGATATTGTAGAAGATTTAAAAAGTGTAGTGGAACAAATAATCACCCAAGAAAGATTGGCAAGGGAAGCATTAGTCAAGGCGTCAAACATACAATTAGAAGATAGAGTGTTCAGATCCTTGGGTGTGCTGGAAAACGCCCGGATTATTGAATTGAAGGAAGCTGCGAGATGCCTGTCAGATGTTAGACTGGGCATAGATTTGGGGTATATCAAAAATATATCGACCACAATCCTGAATGAATTAATGATATTGACACAGCCTGGATTCCTCCAACAGTATGCGGGAGGAGAAATGAGAGCGGAGGAAAGAGACCAGCGCCGCGCTTCATTTATCAGAGACCGGCTGAATATGGAAAAAGACAAAGCGTAAGGAGGCTATATATATGATGTTCGGAAGATTTACTGAAAGAGCCCAAAAGGTACTGGCATTGGCGCAGGAAGAAGCAATCCGTTTAGGCCATAACAATATTGGTACAGAACATATTTTATTAGGACTTGTACGTGAAGGAGACGGCATTGCTGCCAAAGCCTTATACGCTTTAGGATTGGGTGCGGATAAAATCCAAAAAGAAGTAGAAAACCTCATCGGCAAGGGCCAAGAAACGGCCCAAACGATTCATTATACACCACGGGCCAAGAAAGTAATCGAGCTTTCAATGGACGAAGCCCGCAAATTAGGCCATTCATACGTGGGCACAGAACATATCCTCCTCGGCTTAATCCGTGAAGGGGAAGGAGTAGCGGCAAGAGTCCTCAATAATTTGGGCGTAAGTTTGAATAAAGCTCGCCAGCAAGTATTGCAGCTATTAGGAAGCAATGAATCTGCCGGCCACCAAGGCAATACAACATCTGCCGCAAGCACGCCTACTTTGGATAGCTTGGCACGTGATTTGACTGTTACTGCCCGCGAAGGAAGCCTTGACCCTGTTATCGGCAGAAGCAAAGAGATACAGCGCGTCATCGAAGTGCTGAGCAGACGGACAAAAAACAACCCTGTCTTGATCGGGGAGCCTGGTGTGGGTAAAACAGCCATTGCCGAGGGATTGGCACAGCAGATTGTCAATAATGAAGTACCGGAGATTCTACGGGATAAACGTGTCATGACCCTTGATATGGGAACCGTCGTAGCCGGCACAAAATATCGTGGCGAATTTGAAGACCGTTTAAAGAAAGTCATGGATGAAATCCGGGCTGCCGGCAATATCATCTTATTCATCGACGAACTACACACGCTGATTGGAGCAGGCGGAGCAGAAGGAGCAATCGACGCTTCCAATATCCTGAAACCTTCCTTGGCGCGCGGAGAGCTTCAATGCATAGGTGCTACTACATTGGATGAATATCGCAAATACATCGAAAAAGATGCAGCGTTGGAACGCCGCTTCCAGCCAATCCAAGTAGATGAGCCGACAGTAGAGGAATCTATCCAAATCCTTAAAGGGCTGCGTGACCGTTATGAAGCCCACCACCGTGTGTCCATTACGGATGAAGCGATTGAAGCAGCCGTAAAAATGTCTGACCGTTATATCTCTGACCGCTTTTTGCCGGATAAAGCGATCGATTTGATTGATGAAGCAGGCTCAAAAGTACGCTTGCGTTCATATACTACACCGCCTAACTTAAAAGAGCTTGAAGTGAAGCTGGAAGAAGTGCGCAAAGAAAAAGACGCTGCCGTGCAGAGCCAAGAGTTTGAAAAGGCCGCTTCTCTTCGCGATTCTGAACAGCGCTTGCGCGAAAAATTAGAAGATACGAAGAAAACGTGGAAAGAGCAGCAAGGCAAAGAAAACAGTGAAGTGACAGTGGATGATATCGCAACAGTTGTATCCAATTGGACGGGGGTTCCTGTGACGAAGCTGGCCCAGACTGAATCTGATAAGCTTCTGAATATGGAAAACATCCTTCATGAACGTGTGATTGGCCAAGATGAAGCCGTAAAAGCTGTGGCCAAGGCTGTCCGGCGTGCGAGAGCGGGTCTAAAAGATCCTAAGCGCCCGGTTGGTTCGTTCATTTTCCTCGGTCCTACTGGTGTCGGAAAAACAGAGCTTGCCAGAGCGTTGGCAGAATCTATTTTCGGCGATGAAGATGCGATGATCCGGGTAGATATGTCCGAATATATGGAGAAACACTCGACATCCCGTTTGGTTGGTTCCCCTCCAGGATACGTAGGGTATGATGAAGGCGGGCAATTAACGGAAAAAGTCCGGAGAAAGCCTTATTCAGTCGTCCTGCTTGATGAAATTGAAAAAGCGCACCCGGATGTCTTTAATATCTTATTGCAAGTACTTGAAGATGGCCGTTTAACAGATTCAAAAGGCCGTACAGTGGATTTCCGCAACACAATTTTGATCATGACTTCTAACGTGGGCGCTTCCGCATTAAAGAACAATAAATATGTAGGGTTTAATGTCCAGGAAGATACAGAAGCGGATTACAAAGATATGAAGTCTAAAGTGATGGAAGAATTGAAAAAGGCGTTCCGTCCTGAATTCCTGAACAGAATAGACGAAATGATCGTATTCCATTCCTTGGAGAAGAAACATCTTCAAGAAATTGTTCACCTTATGGCAAAACAGCTTCTTACACGTTTGGAAGAGCAAGAAATCTATTGTGAATTAACTGAAGCAGCCATTGCCAAAATTGCAGAGGAAGGATATGACCCTGAATACGGAGCCCGTCCGTTGCGTCGTTCTCTCCAAAAGCATGTAGAAGATAAATTATCAGAAGAACTGCTTAAAGGCAGTATCCAAAAAGGTAATCATATAGTCATTGATTTTGCTGATGGCGATTTCCAAGTAAAGCCTGCCGAAGTTGTTGCTTCCTTGAGTAAATAAGCTTGAATGCTGGCACAGAGCTATACTGACTCTGTGCCTTTTTGGCTTAAATAAGCCAGCTAAACCCTTGAGATAGGGCAGTTAATTTAATCTTATTTTAAGAAAACTTTCTTATACTAGACTAGAAAGTAAATAATGGCAGTTATTTTGCCTGTTACCATATTAATGTTATAACTGTACTAGATAGAATATACACTTATACGGAGAAAAAGGAGGAACGTCATTGGCAAAAAAGAAAACAAAATTCATTTGCCAATCATGCGGATACGAATCGGCTAAATGGATGGGAAAATGTCCAGGGTGCGGGGAATGGAACAAAATGATTGAAGAAGTTGAATTTGTTAAGCCTGCCAGAAAAGGAGCCTTCACCCACAGCGATGGTACAGGTTCAGGTGTCCGGGCCAAGGCCGCTCCCATCACGTCTATACAGACTTCCCATGAATCACGGATGAAAACCAATTTAAATGAGCTCAATCGGGCACTCGGAGGCGGCATTGTCAATGGTTCGCTTGTGCTGATAGGCGGCGATCCGGGAATCGGCAAGTCGACATTGTTGCTGCAGGTTTCCGCACAGTTGGCCCAAAAGCAGCAAAAAGTTTTATATGTGTCCGGGGAAGAGTCCGTCAAGCAGACTAAGCTGCGAGCAGATCGGTTAGGGACGGTATCTGAAGATTTATTTGTTTTTTCTGAGACGGATATGGAGTTTATCGAGCAGGCCATAGAGGAAGTACAGCCTAATCTAGTGGTCATCGACAGTATACAGACTGTGTTCCATCCAGAGGTCACATCCGCACCGGGAAGCGTATCGCAGGTTAGGGAATGTACTGCCATGCTTATGAGGATCGCTAAAACGAAGGGTATAGCCATTTTTATAGTAGGTCACGTTACAAAAGAAGGCAATATCGCCGGGCCAAGGCTTCTTGAGCATATGGTGGATACCGTGCTTTATTTTGAAGGCGAAAGGCATCATACGTACCGAATAGTCAGAGCGGTCAAAAATCGGTTCGGCAGCACGAATGAAATGGGTATCTTTGAAATGAAAGAACATGGCCTTGAAGAAGTGGAAAATCCATCTGAAATTTTCCTTGAGGAACGTTCTCAGGGAGCGGCAGGCAGTACGGTTGTCGCCTCGATGGAAGGTACACGGCCGGTCTTGGTAGAAATCCAAGCATTGATTGCCCCTACCAGTTTCGGTAACCCGCGGCGGATGGCTACCGGCATCGACTATAATCGCGTGCCTTTACTGATGGCAGTGCTTGAAAAACGTGTTGGGCTGCTGCTTCAGAACCAGGATGCTTACCTAAAAGTGGCTGGCGGCGTTAAGTTGGATGAGCCCGCTATCGATCTGGCAATTGCTGTGTCCATAGCTTCAAGTTTTCGGGACCAGCCTACAAGGCAAACGGATTGCATTATCGGCGAGGTCGGCTTAACAGGTGAAGTACGCAGGGTGTCAAGAATTGAACAGCGCGTCCAGGAAGCGGCAAAACTGGGATTTACACGAATCATCTTGCCAGAGAACAATATTGGTGGATGGAAAGTGCCAAATGGCGTAGAGATTATTGGCGTATCTACCGTAGCGGATGCGCTCCGTGAAGCCTTAGGAGGGTAATTATGAGTGAAAAAAGGGCTGATAAAACAAAATCGGAAATATTACAACTAGTGTCTCCCGGGACTCCTTTGCGCGCAGGGATAGATAATGTTCTAAGAGCCAACACAGGCGGACTAATCGTCGTAGGCTTCAATGATAAAATGAAAACAATCGTAGAAGGCGGCTTTAAGATCGGTTGCCCTTATTCGCCAAGTTCCTTGTATGAATTGGCCAAGATGGATGGGGCCATCATCCTGAATGAGGCAGCCGACAAAATTCTACTTGCCAATGCCCAATTGTTGCCTGACACTTCTTTTTCATCAAGCGAGACAGGAATGCGCCACCGAACAGCCGAGCGTGTGGCAAAAGAAACAAAGGCATTGGTCATTGCCATTTCACAGCGGCGAAATATCATCACTGTTTATCAAGGGAACTTCCGCTATTCGCTGAAAGATATGGGTGTGATTCTGACCAAAGCTAATCAGGCGGTCCAGACGCTGGAAAAATATAAAATCGTTTTGCATCAAAGCATCAGCGGGCTTGGACTAATGGAGTTCGAGGACGCGGTTACCTATGCGGATGTCACTCGGGTGCTTCATCGCTATATCATGTTCATCCGGATCAAAAATGAATTGCTCTCTTACTTGACTGAATTGGGAGTGGAAGGAAGGCTCATCCGGTTGCAGATGAATGAAGTCATTTCATCGCTGGAAGAGGAAGGCGAGTTGATTATCGAGGACTATATGTGCTCAGATGACCTTGATGTCAAGGAGATTGTTGCCCGCCTGCATGAGCTTTCGCAGCAACCATTGATTGAAGATAATACAATCTTGAAGGCACTGGGATACAACGGCTATGTCCAATTGGACGAAATTATTGTGCCGAGAGGTTATCGCTTGCTCCATAAAATACCAAGGCTTCCGGCTTTGATCATCGACAACTTGGTGCAATCCTTCGATAACTTTAAAGAAATTATGAACGCTTCGGTAGAAGAATTAGATGACGTGGAAGGAATCGGTGAAGTAAGGGCGAAAAAGATAAGAGAAGGATTACGGACGCTTAGAAATCAACTCCATGATGCAGAACGAATGATGTAATGCTATTATTTCAATCGTTGCTATTCTGTGACAATTTATAAAACTGCCTATCAATCAGTTTTTAAACACATTAATACGTATATAATGAAAATAAAGGGAGGTGAAGGGATGTTAAAGCGTATTATACAAGCATGTTTCATTATTTTTGGTGGAACACTGGGGATGTTTCTTATTCCTAAATTATTAATCTTAATAAATGCTGATGATATTAACTATATTAACAATCCTTATGTAACAGCTATTTTAGGTGCAATCATATTTTATATTTTTACTTTTTGGACAATCGATTATGTGGTTAATTTTGTAAAATGGATTGAAGAAGGATTGGTGAAAGCTCCTATAACCGATTTGATTTTCGGGAGCTTAGGACTGATCGTCGGTCTCTTTGTGGCTTTTTTAATCAGCTTTGCGATATCTGCCATTGAAGTGCCGATTGTTAACACAATCGCACCTATTTTGATTACTTTGCTGTTCGGCTATTTAGGATTCCAGGTAGGTTTTAAGAAGCGGGATGAACTGCTTGGGCTGATACGGAATTCCAAAAAGAAAAACCCTGTTGATGAAGAAATGGCTGAAGAGGAACAACAGCAAGATCATTCAACCTATAAAATATTGGATACTAGTGTCATTATCGATGGAAGGATTGCGGATATCTGCCAGACTGGGTTCATTGAAGGAACGCTTGTCATACCTCAATTCGTGCTCGAAGAACTGCAGCATATCGCTGATTCTTCAGATGCGCTCAAGCGGAACAGAGGCCGCAGGGGCCTAGATGTCCTGAATCGGATCCAAAAAGAATTAGCGGTGAAGGTCCAATTCTATGAAGGCGATTTCGAAGATATACAAGAAGTGGACAGCAAGCTGATTAAGTTATCAAAAGTCATGCATGGTGTTCTGGTAACGAATGACTTCAACTTAAATAAAGTGTGCGAATTCCAAAATGTCCCCGTTCTGAACATCAACGACTTGGCTAATGCGATCAAGCCGGTTGTCATACCTGGGGAGGAAATGAATGTCCTTGTCATCAAAGACGGTAAAGAGCAAAACCAAGGTGTCGCTTATCTAGACGATGGCACCATGATTGTTGTTGAAGACGGCAGGGATTATATCGGCAAGCAAATCGATGTCATCGTAACGAGTGTGCTGCAGACCTCTGCGGGGCGCATGATTTTTGCCAAACCAAAATTGCTTGAGAAAGCATTATAAAAATACATGTCCTGGCATGTATCCAAGAAAAAGGCGGACTCTAAGACACTATGTAGTCCGTCCTTTCTCTGTTTATGGTCTGGGCATACAGAAAGATGGGTATCAGTTGAACAGTTCGTATGATGTGATTGTCCTTGCAGCTGGGCAGGGGAAAAGAATGAAAGCGGGTAAAAATAAGGTATTCCTGGAGCTTTCAGGCGTTCCTTTGATTATCCATACGCTTCAGGTATTTGCGGAAGATAAGCGATGCGAACGCATCATCCTTCCGATCAACCCCGCAGAGCGTCCTTTGTTTAATAAATTAATCGCTTCCTTCAGCCTAGAGGAAAAAATACAGATGGCAGAAGGGGGAAAAGAACGGCAAAATAGTGTGTATAACGGGCTGCAGCTAGTGAAGGCGGACCGTGAACGCCTGGTCCTCGTACATGATGGAGCCCGCCCCTTTGTTTCCAAAAAGACGATTGATGCCTTGCTTGAAACAGCAGCTAGATCGGGAAGCGCTATTCCCGGGGTCCGCGTCAAAGACACCATTAAAAAAGTAGCGGAAGGGCGCGTTGAACAAACAGTCGAACGGGCAAATCTATGGGCCGTACATACGCCCCAGGCTTTTCGCTTCGATATCTTAAAGAAAGCGCATGATGAAGCGGAAGCGGCTGCTTATTTGGGGACAGATGACGCCAGTCTGGTGGAACGCCTGGGGGAAGCTGTCTATATGGTTGAAGATGAATATACGAATATAAAAATAACCACGCCTGAAGATCTGGATGTGGCAGAAGCCATATTGAAAAGAAGGAATGATGGCAATCTAAAAGGAGAGTTAATATAATGTATCGAATTGGACAAGGTTTTGACGTACACCAATTAGTAGAGGGCAGACCGCTGATCATGGGGGGGATCTCCATTCCATTTGAAAAGGGATTGCTTGGCCATTCCGATGCTGATGTTTTGCTCCATACAGTAGCTGATGCTTGCCTTGGCGCGATTGGCGAAGGGGACATCGGCAAGCATTTTCCGGATACAGACCCGGCGTTTAAAGACGCTGATTCAGCCAAACTGATGACGCATGTTTGGGAAATTGTCAAAAGCAAAGGGTATGAGTTGGGGAATATTGATTGCACAATCATTGCCCAAAGACCGAAAATGCTGCCGTATATCCCGCAAATCAGAGCCCGGATTGCCGAGCTATTGGAGGCTGACCAAGAAGTTGTCAATGTAAAGGCCACTACTACGGAAAAACTTGGTTTTACAGGGAGAGAAGAAGGGATAGCCGCTCAAGTAGCTGTATTGCTCAAGAAAAAATAGGAAGCAAGGTGCTGCTCTCTTTTTTCCGCCCCGATGAAGTGGTAGAATGAAAAGATATGCATGATAAAATCTTTAAATAGTATTCATTTTGCTTAGGAGGCATTTATAATGAGCAATCAAGTAAGGGTCCGCTATGCACCAAGCCCAACGGGACATCTGCATATTGGAAATGCTCGTACGGCATTATTCAATTATTTATTCGCACGCCATAAAGGCGGTACATTCATTATCCGTATTGAGGATACTGACCAAAAACGAAACATAGCCGATGGTGAAGAAAGCCAATTGAAATATTTGAAATGGCTAGGGATGGATTGGGATGAAAGTGTGGATTGTCCGGGAGAATATGGCCCATACCGCCAATCAGAGCGCAATGAGATTTACAGCAAGTACTACAATGAGCTTTTGGAAAAAGGGCTTGCCTATAAATGTTATTGTACGGAAGAAGAACTGGAAGCAGAACGTGAAGAGCAAATGGCACGCGGTGAAACACCGAAGTATTCAGGCAAATGTCGCCATCTGACAGCGGAACAACGCGAAAAGCTTGAAAGCGAAGGCCGCAAGCCAAGCATCCGTTTTGCTGTTCCTGCCGGCAAGACCTATACGTTCGACGACATGGTTAAAGGAGAAGTTTCCTTTGAATCCGATGGCATTGGCGACCATGTGATCGTGAAGAAAGATGGAATCCCTACTTATAACTTCGCAGTAACGATTGATGATTATTTGATGAAAATCTCGCATGTACTACGCGGGGATGACCATATTTCTAATACGCCAAAACAATTGATGATTTATGAAGCATTAGGATGGGAACCACCTATATTTGGCCACATGACGCTGATCGTCAATGAAAGCCGCAAGAAATTGAGCAAACGCGATGAGTCCATCATCCAATTCATTGAACAATACGCTGACCTTGGCTATCTTCCTGAGGCGATCTTCAATTTCATCGCTTTATTAGGATGGGCTCCGGGTGGAGAAGAAGAACTGTTCACTAAAGAACAATTCATTGAGTTGTTCGATGAAAAACGCCTGTCTAAATCTCCGGCTTTATTCGATACTCAGAAGCTTACATGGATGAATAACCAATATATGAAGAAGATCGATATTGATCGCTTGACTGAATTGTCTCTTCCACATTTGGTGAAAGCGGGTCTGGTATCCGAACCGGTATCTCCGGAACGCATGGAATGGGTTCATAATCTGTTGTCTCTTTATCAGGAAAAAATGAGCTTCGGTGCAGAAATTGTTCCGCTATCTGAAGTTATTTTTAAAGATGACGTACAATATGATGAAGAAAGCAAAGAAATACTTGCTGAAGAACAAGTTCCAGAAGTACTTGCCGCCTTCCGCGAAGAGCTGGATGCTTTGGAACATTTCGAAGCAGACGGCATTAAAGCAGCTATGAAGGCTGTCCAAAAGAAAACAGGCCATAAAGGGAAGAAACTTTTCATGCCAATTCGTGTGGCTGTAACCGGCCAGATGCACGGTCCGGATCTTCCGCAGGCTATTGCTCTAATCGGCAGAGAAAAAATAAATAGTCGTTTAGCGAGTATTTTAGATTAACAAAAAGTCTAAAATGTAATATAGTAATAATTAATTATGATATGCAGCGTTGATGGAGAGAAGTACGGAAATGATGCTTTTTAGAGAGAACCACCACAGGCTGAAAGTGGTTTAAGCTTTCTCGTTTCCCGAAATGCACTCTGGAGTCTCATGCCGAAGTCAGTAGGCATGAGCGGTATCATACCGTTATAATGATGAGTTGGGAAATGATGCCTGCTAAGCAAGGCGGATGTTTCCAAACAGAGTGGAACCGCGCGGTTAAAGCGTCTCTGTCATGTGACAGAGACGCTTTTTTGCATTCAACTTTAAGTATCTCAATATAGGTTTTTGCCTGATTAGAGATTGTTTGGTTCAAAGTGGTGCAGTCTGTTCAGTTCTTTGCCGAAGCTCGTGCATAGGAGATGGGGGGATTCAGATGTTTAAAGTGTTAAAAGAAGATATCGATGTGATTTTCGACCAAGATCCTGCTGCTAGAAGCTATATCGAAGTCATTCTCACATATGCCGGATTGCATGCGGTTTGGTCTCATCGCTTGGCGCATTTTTTCTATACAAAAAAAATGTTTTTTATTGCGCGTTCCATTTCGCAAATCAGCCGTTTCTTTACAGGGATTGAAATTCATCCGGGTGCAAAGATCGGCCGCAAATTTTTTATCGATCATGGCATGGGGGTAGTAATCGGGGAAACCTGTGAAATTGGCGACAACGTGACGGTCTATCAAGGAGTGACACTGGGGGGAACGGGGAAAGAAAAAGGCAAACGCCATCCGACGATCGAAAATAATGTATTGATTGCCACTGGCGCCAAAGTGCTCGGTTCCATCGTGGTCGGCGAAAATTCAAAAATCGGCGCCGGTTCGGTCGTTTTGAAGGAAGTGCCGCCTAACTCGACAGTTGTCGGTATACCGGGCAAAGTCGTTATCCGCGATGGTATTAAGCTAAAAAAAGACTTAAACCACAGTGATTTGCCTGATCCAACAGGCGATCGTTTTAAAAAGCTTGAAAAAGAACTGGAGCTTGTAAAAGCAGAATTAGAGAGTTTGAAGGAAGAAAGGAGTCAACGAAATGACTATCAAAATTTATAATACATTGACTCGCCAAAAGGAAGAGTTTCAACCTTTAGAAGAAGGGAAAGTAAAAATGTATGTGTGCGGGCCGACCGTCTATAACTTCATTCATATCGGCAACGCCCGTCCGCCGATTGTATTTGATACAGTCCGCAATTACTTGAAATTCCGTGGCTATGACGTCAAGTATGTATCCAATTTTACAGATGTGGACGATAAGTTGATCCGTGTGGCTAAAGAGCTTGGAACGGATGTTCCGACTGTCGCTCAACGCTTCATCCATGCCTTCTTTGAAGATGTCCATGCGCTTGGCTGCCATTCGGCTGATGAGCATCCTCGTGTAACAGAAAACATGGATATCATCATCGAATTTATCGAAACATTGATTGATAAAGGGTATGCATATGAATCAAATGGAGATGTGTATTACCACACCCGGAAATTCGATGGCTACGGAAAACTCTCCCATCAATCCATCGACGAGCTTCGCGCTGGCGCCCGCATTGAAGTGGGGGAGAAGAAGCAAGACCCACTTGATTTTGTGCTTTGGAAGAGTGCGAAAGAAGGAGAAATCTTCTGGGAAAGCCCATGGGGCAAAGGACGCCCGGGCTGGCATATTGAATGCTCAGCCATGGCGAAGAAGTATCTGGGCGACAGCATCGATATCCATGCCGGCGGCCAGGATTTATCATTCCCACACCATGAGAATGAGATTGCCCAGTCGGAAGCTTACACCGGCAAGCCATTCGCGAAGTATTGGATGCATAATGGCTATATCAACATTGATAATGAAAAAATGTCTAAATCACTGGGGAATTTTGTGCTTGTCCATGACATTATCAAGCACCATGACCCTCAAGTGCTGCGCTTCTTCATGTTATCTGTCCATTACAGACATCCAATCAACTACAGTGAGGAACTGTTGGAAAATGCGGCTACGGCACTTGATCGTTTGAAAACGTCCTATCAAAATCTTCAACACCGCCTTGAAACGGCTACGGACTTGACGGAGAACAATGCGGAATGGATGGAGAAAATCAAGAAAATCCATGCTCAGTTCATTGAGGATATGGATGATGACTTTAACACAGCCAACGCCATTTCACTGCTTTTCGAGCTATCAAAACAAGCGAACTATTATTTGATGGAACAGCATACGCATGAGGATGTCTTGAATGCATTCATCAATGAGTTCCGCGTGTTGTTCAATGTGCTGGGCCTTTCCCTTGAGGAAGAAGAGGAAATGCTAGATGAAGAAATTGAAAAGTTGATTGAAGAGCGGATTCAGGCAAGGAAAGAACGCAATTTTGCCCGTTCTGATGAAATCCGCGATGAATTAAAAGCCAAAAACATCATCCTTGAAGATACACCTCAAGGCACTCGCTGGAAAAGAGGATGAACATGGAATATAAAGAAATCAAGCCGATGGAACTGAACAGTTTGGCTTTGGCTTACATGGGAGATGCTGTATATGAAACATATATACGGCATCATCTCCTTTTAAAAGGGGGAGTAAAGCCTAATCAGTTGCACAGAGAATCTACGCGTTTTGTTTCCGCGAAGGCCCAGAGCAAAGTCATTCACTTTTTCCTAGAAGAGGAGTCGCTGTCTGAAGAAGAGCAGGGAGTTGTCCGGAGGGGAAGGAATGCCAAGTCAGGCTCCGTGCCAAAGAATACAGATGTGCAAACGTATAACTATTCAACGGCGTTCGAAGCATTGATTGGTTATTTGTTTCTGAGCGGCAGAGTAGAACGGATGGAAAATCTCATTAAGAGAAGCATTGAATTTATAGAAGAGATGAATGAGAAGAGGTGAGAACGCTTCATGAGTGAAGAGTTCATTATTGGAAGAAATCCTGTTATTGAGGCATTAAAATCAGAACGGGATATAAATAAAATTTGGATTGCCGAAGGATCACAGAAAGGATCAATGAGCCAGGTCATCAATCTTGCCAAAGAAAAGAAAGTGATGACGCAGATTGTGCCCAAGAAAAAAATCGATGGCATGGTGGATGGCATCCATCAGGGAGTAGTAGCGGCGGTTGCGGCTTATCGATATGCTGAGCTGGACGACTTATTCGCAGTTGCTGAAAAACGTAACGAAGCGCCATTCTTTTTGATTTTGGACGAGCTTGAGGATCCGCATAATCTGGGGTCGATCATGAGAACAGCTGATGCTACTGGCGCACACGGCATCATCATCCCGAAACGCAGGTCGGTCGGGCTGACAGCCACAGTAGCAAAAGCGTCTACCGGGGCTATTGAATATATCCCGGTTGCCCGCGTGACTAACTTAGGGCAGACTATTGAGAAACTGAAGGAACGCGGTTTATGGATCGTAGGGACAGATGCCAAAGGAAGCGACGATTACCGGAGTCTTGATGGCAATATGTCAATCGGCATTATTATCGGCAGTGAAGGCAAGGGGATGGGCCGACTGCTTAAGGATAAGTGCGATTTTCTCGTCCATATGCCGATGGTGGGAAAAGTCACTTCATTAAACGCATCTGTGGCTGCAAGCCTTCTGATGTATGAAGTGTATCGGAAGCGGCACCCATTAGGTCGATGAGACATGAAAAATATCCTATTAGTAGATGGTTATAACATTATCGGAGCTTGGCCGGAATTGAAGCGTCTCAAAGAACGGGATTTATCGGCTGCACGAGATCGACTAATAGAAATTATGGCGGAATACAAAGCATTTACTGGCTTTCAGGTCATTGTGGTTTTTGATGCCTATTATGTTCAAGGGCTGGAACGGAAATTTAAGAACCACCAAATTGACATTATTTATACCCGGGAAAATGAAACGGCAGATGAGCGGATAGAGCGCATGGCTATTGAATTGAATAATATCAAGACGCAAATACATGTTGCTACGTCGGATTTTACGGAGCAATGGGCCATATTCGGCCAGGGTGCGCTCCGGAAATCTGCCCGGGAACTATTGAATGAATGCAGGCACATGGAGAAAGAGGTAGACAAAAAAGTGAAGGTCCAGACGGAGAAAAAGCCAACTTCACGCATCCCTTTAAGTGATGAAGTGTATGAAAAATTCGAAAAATGGCGAAGAGGGCAATTTTGACATATTGACTACAAAAATTTTCCTGCTGTATAATAATGTTATCTTTTGTTTCGGTCAGGGGGTAGAAAATGGCTGCAGATTATGGACACAGGGTGAGCGAGAAGTACTTGCTGCTTGAAGATGACGCGATAGTAGAACTGGTTCATAAGGGAGAAAGCGAAGCGCTGGATTTTCTCATCCATAAATACAGAAACTTTGTGCGCGCCAAAGCCCGAACCTATTTTTTGATCGGTGCTGACAAGGAAGACATTGTCCAAGAAGGGATGATTGGCCTGTATAAGGCTATCAGGGATTTTAGAGAGGACAAGCTCACTTCGTTTAAAGCATTTGCCGAGTTGTGCATTACGAGACAAATCATTACTGCTATAAAGACAGCTACAAGACAGAAACATATTCCGTTAAATTCATATGTATCTTTGGATAAACCGATCTATGATGAAGAGTCAGACCGTACATTGCTGGACGTGATCATCGGAGCTAAAGTGATGAATCCAGAAGAATTGATTATCAACCAGGAAGAATTTGATGATATTGAACTGAAGATGGCCGAATTGCTCAGCGATCTGGAACGGAAAGTGTTGGCTCTTTATCTGGACGGGCAATCCTATCAAGAGATTTCTGAAGAATTGAACCGCCATGTGAAATCCATCGATAATGCTCTGCAGAGAGTTAAGCGAAAGCTTGAACGCTACTTGGAAATAAGAGAGATTACACTGTAGCGATCCCACTTCCTTTACCTCCGTTACGCCTTCCGTTCCGTTTACAGGACCACATTGTCCCGTTGACATTACTAAATTTGCATGATAAGGTTTTATGGACATATTTACAATGATAAGCAGGTGACTGACATGACGAGCAAAGTGGTTCTAGCCTGTAAAGATTGCGGTTCCAGAAATTATTCGACCGTAACCAATACGGCATCCAAAAAAGAACGCCTGGAAATCAAGAAATTTTGCAAAATATGCAATACCCATACTCTTCATAAAGAAACAAAATAAACGATAGATCAGATGCTTATATAAGGTGGAGGTTAGGCACATGCAACGCATAGCTGATTTTTTTCGTGGTGTAGTCCGCGAAATGAAGAAAGTAAGCTGGCCAAAGAAAAAAGAGCTTACTAGTTACACAATCATAGTACTGACTACTGTTATACTCATGAGCTTATTCTTTACGGTGATTGACCTTGGAATATCAGAGTTAATCCGATGGGTGAATAAATAATTCTATTAACATTCGCACTTTCTGGTGAATAAGTTAGTCGTAAAAATGACATAATAGTGATAGAATAGGAATTATAAAAAAGCCCGGTCAGCGGCTTTTTTAATTTGGAAAAAAATAACGGAACTGTCCGAGGCGGCAAACTCCTGTTTACGGGAGGTTTTCTCAACCCGCTTGTTAAGCTTTGACGGGTGCCTTCAGGGCAGTATGAATAAGTAGATGATTGAAAACAGGGAGGGAAGGACACAACGTCCTAACAAATGGAAAAGAACTGGTATGTGGTACACACTTACTCCGGATATGAAAACAAAGTAAAAGCCAACTTGGAAAAACGTGTTGAATCAATGGGGATGCAAGACAAAATTTTCCGTGTAGTTGTTCCTGAAGAAGAAGAAACAGAGATTAAGAACGGCAAGAAAAAAGTAGTCAAAAAGAAAGTGTATCCTGGCTATGTGCTTGTAGAAATCATCATGACGGATGATTCATGGTATGTTGTCCGTAATACACCGGGCGTAACGGGCTTTGTTGGTTCATCTGGCGGCGGCTCTAAGCCGACTCCGCTTCTTCCTGAGGAAGTAGTGAATCTGCTGAAACAGATGGGCATGGAAGAAAAACGCTTCGATGTGGAATTCGAATTGGGTGAAACCGTGACGATTAAAGAAGGGCCATTCGCTTCCCATTCAGGTACAATCGAAGAACTTGATCCAGATAAAGCGAAGGTGAAAGTCCTTGTTAATATGTTCGGAAGAGATACAAAGGTTGAGTTGGATTTCACACAGGTAGAAAAATTATAATCCAAAAAAACTTGAAATGCGGCCTAATAAATGATAAAATTTCCTAGGTCAGTATGTCTCAATGTTTAGAGACCTGAACAGTTGTTTAGTTCTTTATTCACTATATAAAGAATTCATATGAGTGGGAGGGGAACGAGCCCCTATTACCACATCACGGACTTTAAGGAGGTGTGTCTCGTGGCTAAAAAAGTTATCAAGATTGTAAAACTTCAGATCCCTGCAGCTAAAGCTAATCCAGCTCCACCAGTTGGACCGGCACTAGGTCAAGCAGGTGTTAATATCATGGGTTTCTGTAAAGAGTTCAACGCTCGTACTGCAGAACAAGCTGGTCTTATCATTCCTGTTGAAATTACGGTGTTCGAAGACCGTTCATTTACATTCATTACGAAAACTCCACCTGCTGCTGTATTGCTTAAGAAAGCGGCTGGTATCGAGTCTGGTTCTGGTGAACCAAATCGTACGAAGGTTGCAACAGTTAAACGCGACAAAGTGCGTGAGATTGCTGAATCAAAAATGCCTGATCTAAACGCTGCAAACGTTGAGTCTGCAATGCGTATGGTTGAAGGTACTGCACGTAGCATGGGTATTGTCATTGAAGACTAATCCTAGCAAATAAAGTTAGACGTTTCTACGGGGTTGCGGATTTCATAAGTTATTCGCAACCTTTTTCGTGGGAGGCTTATACCGTTAAAACCACATTATTAGGAGGATTTATAAAATGGCTAAGAAAAGCAAAAAATATGCAGAAGCTATCAAGCTTGTGGATCGTTCAAAAGCTTACTCTGTAACAGAGGCGATTGAACTAGTTAAAAAAACGAATTTCACTAAATTCGATGCAACAGTTGAAGTTGCTTTCCGTTTAGGAGTAGACCCTAAGAAAGCTGACCAACAAATCCGTGGAGCAGTTGTTCTTCCAAACGGAACTGGTAAAACTCAACGCGTGTTGGTATTCGCTAAAGGCGAAAAAGCAAAAGAAGCAGAAGCTGCTGGAGCTGACTTCGTAGGCGATACTGACTACATCAACAAAATCCAACAAGGTTGGTTCGACTTTGATGTAATCGTAGCTACACCTGACATGATGGGTGAAGTTGGTAAGCTTGGTCGCGTATTGGGACCTAAAGGTTTAATGCCAAACCCTAAAACAGGTACAGTTACATTCGATGTAACAAAAGCTGTTAATGAAATCAAAGCTGGTAAAGTAGAATACCGTGTTGATAAAACTGGTAACGTACATGTGCCGATCGGTAAAGTATCTTTCGAAGACAGCAAGCTAGTTGAAAACTTCACTGCTATCTTTGAAACAATGATGAAAGTGAAGCCATCTGCTGCTAAAGGAACTTACATCCAAAACCTAACTGTAACTTCTACAATGGGACCTGGTGTAAAAGTTGATACAGCTACTTTCACAGCTACTAAAAACTAATTTTAAAAAGAGTTGACTTTCCTGTATGGAATGTTATATAATTCTTTTTGTTGAAAAATGAATACCATTTGTACCATAGACAGCAGGGGCTCCAAAAGCTTAATATTCCTGCCGAGGTAATTTCGATATATATAGTCGATGACTATGACTTGGAATTTACTGCCCTCACGTCTGCAAGATTTGAGGGTTTTCTTTTTGACCGGTATAAATGTGTTTCGAGCAAATATACAGGAGGTGTAAAACATGAGTAGTGCTATTGAAGCAAAAAAACAAATCGTGCAAGAAATTGCCGATAAAATGAAATCTAGCAAATCAACAATCGTTGTTGACTACCGTGGACTTAACGTTGCTGAGGTTACTGAACTTCGTAAGCAACTTCGTGAAGCGGGTGTAGAATTCAAAGTTTACAAAAACTCACTTTCTCGTCTGGCAGCGGACTCACTTGAGCTTAGCGCATTGAACGAAGCTTTAACTGGTCCGAACGCAATTGCATTCTCTAACGAAGATGTAGTCGCTCCTGCTAAAATCCTTAATGATTTCGCTAAGAAACACGAAGCGTTGGAAATTAAGGCTGGTGTTATTGAAGGTAACGTATCTACTGTGGAAGAAGTTAAAGCTCTTGCTGAACTTCCATCACGCGAAGGTCTTCTTTCTATGTTGCTTAGCGTACTTCAAGCTCCAATCCGTAACCTTGCCCTTGCAACTAAAGCAGTTGCAGATCAAAAGGAAGAACAAGGCGCTTAATTGCTGCGTTTTAGTAGCTTAACTGATTATAATACGAATTAAACCAATTCAAGGAGGAACAATATAATGACTAAAGAACAAATCATTGAAGCAGTTAAAAATATGACTGTTTTAGAACTAAATGACCTTGTAAAAGCAATCGAAGAAGAGTTTGGTGTAACTGCTGCTGCTCCTGTAGCAATGGTAGGCGGAGCTGCTGGCGGAGACGCTGCTGCTGAAAAAACTGAATTTGACGTAGTTCTAGCTTCTGCTGGAGATCAAAAAATCAAAGTTATCAAGGTAGTTCGTGAAATCACTGGCCTTGGTCTTAAAGAAGCAAAAGAAATCGTTGATAACGCTCCTAAAGCACTTAAAGAAGGTGCTTCTAAAGAAGAAGCTGAAGAAATCAAAGCTAAACTTGAAGAAGTTGGAGCTAGCGTTGAAGTTAAGTAATGCCGTTTGAAAAAAAGCTCGCTGAAAACAGCGGGCTTTTTTTGCCTTAATCTGTACGTAACTGTTAAAATGTATAACAGTTATCCTCTATGGATACATCTTCTATATATAGACTTCGAATATATTCCTTTCATAAGGAGGGTGTCCTTTGACAAATCATTACTATTCCAAGAATCCCGACGTAGAAAGCAATCCAAGCTACTGGGAGTTTACATTGAGAGGCAAAGCATTCAGGTTCAAAACGGATAACGGTGTTTTTTCAAAAAAAGAAGTGGATTTCGGTTCGCGCTTGTTGATTGATACTGTTACAGAGCCAGAAGTAGATGGACCAATCCTTGATGTTGGCTGCGGTTATGGGCCGATCGGATTGAGCATGGCCTTTTCATTCCCGGAACGGGCTATCGAAATGGTTGATGTCAATGAAAGAGCGATCCAGCTATCTCGGGAAAATGCGGAAGCTAACCGGATTACAAATGTTGATGTGTATGAAAGTGATGTTTTTTCGCAGGTGAAGGAGACGGCCTATGCGGCTATTCTCACAAACCCTCCGATTCGTGCAGGCAAAAAAGTCGTGCATGAAATTTTAGAAAAAAGCTATGACCGCTTGGCTTCGGGCGGAGAGTTATGGGTAGTCATCCAAAAGAAGCAGGGAGCTCCATCCGCAATGGATAAGATGGAAACTGTTTTTGGAAACGTGGATGTAGCAGCCAAGAAAAAAGGTTACTATATTCTTGTAGCCAAAAAAGTTTGACTCTAAAATACTGCTATGTTAATATTATAAAATGCATATATATGATTTCCGCAGGTTTTCTTTTACAAACCACGTATAAATACGGATTATGCGGGAAAGATATATAAAATAATAGTTCGTTTTTGTGAATCGTGGTTTTAATTTAATATAAAACCATTTTCTTTTTGTCCAACGAACCGTTCCCGGGCCGTTGGATGATAGATCCTTATAACGCTTGATTTGAGGGGTGAATCTGTTGACAGGTCAACTTGTTCAGTATGGACGACACCGCCAGCGCAGAAGTTATGCACGCATTAGCGAGGTGCTAGAATTACCAAATCTAATTGAAATCCAAACAGCTTCTTACCAGAATTTCTTGGATGAAGGATTAAGGGAAATGTTTAGAGATATTTCTCCAATCGAGGATTTCACCGGAAACCTTTCGCTGGAATTTATTGATTACAGTTTAGGAGATCCAAAATACTCAGTAGAAGAATCCAAAGAGCGCGATGTAACTTATTCAGCGCCGCTACGAGTAAAAGTGCGTCTCGTTAACAAAGAGACAGGGGAAGTAAAAGACCAAGATGTATTCATGGGCGATTTCCCACTTATGACTGAAACAGGTACATTTGTTGTGAACGGGGCGGAACGTGTTATCGTTTCCCAGTTAGTGCGTTCTCCAAGTGTGTACTTCAGCAAAAAGTTTGACAAAAATGGCAAACGAGGCTTCACAGCCACTGTCATTCCTAACCGGGGTGCATGGTTAGAATATGAAACAGACGCCAAAGATGTTGTGTACGTAAGAATCGATCGTACTAGAAAACTTCCAGTTACGGTACTTCTTCGCGCACTAGGTTTTGGTTCCGATCAAGAAATCATCGATATCATCGGTGATAATGAGTATCTTCGCAATACGCTTGAAAAGGACAATACCGAAGGAACAGATAAGGCGCTAATCGAGATTTACGAACGTTTAAGACCAGGCGAGCCGCCAACAGTTGAAAACGCAAAAAGTCTCTTGATTTCACGTTTCTTTGATCCAAAACGTTATGACTTAGCGAACGTAGGGCGCTATAAAATAAATAAAAAGCTTCACATTAAAAACCGTTTATTCAACCAACGTATCGCAGAGACATTGGTAGACCCTGAAACTGGGGAAATCCTTGTTGAAAAAGGTACATTGCTAGATAGACGTACTCTTGACCGCATTCTTCCATACTTAGAAGAAGGCATCGGCTTCAAGACGTTAAGACCTTTTGGCGGAGTTGTGGATGAAGATGTAATCGTACAATCCATCAAAATTTACTCTGCTACTGAAACAGAAGGCGACAAAGAAATCAACGTGATCGGCAATGCCAATGTGACAGAGGAGATGAAACATATCACCCCTGCCGATATAGTGGCATCCATCTCTTATTTCTTTGACCTATTGCATCAAGTAGGCGATACAGATGATATCGATCATCTTGGAAACCGTCGTCTGCGCTCTGTTGGTGAGTTATTGCAAAACCAATTCCGTATCGGGCTTTCCCGTATGGAACGTGTTGTTCGTGAAAGAATGTCCATTCAGGATACGAACACAATCACTCCTCAACAACTAATCAATATCCGTCCTGTAATCGCGTCGATTAAAGAGTTCTTCGGAAGCTCTCAATTATCGCAATTCATGGACCAAACCAACCCGTTGGCAGAGTTGACGCATAAGCGTCGTCTATCAGCATTGGGACCTGGTGGTTTAACGCGTGAACGCGCCGGAATGGAAGTGCGTGACGTTCACTATTCCCACTATGGCCGTATGTGTCCGATTGAAACGCCAGAGGGACCGAACATTGGATTGATCAACTCTCTATCAAGCTTTGCGAAAGTAAACCGCTTTGGCTTCATAGAGACGCCATATAGAAAAGTAGATCCGGAAACAGGAAGAGTAACCGATCATATTGATTACTTAACTGCTGATGAAGAAGATAACTACGTGGTTGCACAAGCGAATGTTTCTCTTTCTGATGAAGGTGACTTCCTCGATGATGAGGTTGTTGCACGTTTCCGCGGTGAAAACACTGTAGTTCCTCACGACCGTGTAGACTATATGGATGTTTCGCCAAAACAGGTTGTATCAGCTGCGACAGCATGTATCCCATTCTTGGAAAACGATGACTCGAACCGTGCCCTAATGGGAGCGAACATGCAACGTCAAGCTGTGCCTTTAATTCAGCCGCAAGCGCCTCTTGTCGGAACAGGTATGGAATATGTATCAGCTAAGGACTCCGGTGCTGCAATCATTTGTAAGCACGAAGGAATTGTTGAACATGTTGAAGCCCGTGAAGTATGGGTGCGCCGCATCACTACAATCGACGGCCAAGAAGTAAAAGGCGACCTTGATAAATACCGTCTATTGAAATTCAAACGTTCAAACCAAGGAATGTGCTACAACCAAAGACCAATCGTTGCAGTGGGCAACCGCGTAACAAAAGGTGAAATCCTTGCAGATGGACCTTCTATGGAACTTGGTGAATTGGCACTTGGACGCAACGTATTAGTAGGCTTCATGACATGGGATGGTTATAACTATGAAGATGCCATCATCATGAGTGAACGCCTTGTCAAAGATGATGTATATACATCCATCCATATCGAAGAGTATGAATCAGAATCACGCGATACAAAGCTTGGACCTGAAGAAATTACTCGCGATATACCGAACGTCGGAGAAGATGCACTTCGCAATCTTGACGAACGTGGAATCATCCGCATCGGTGCAGAAGTAAAAGACGGAGACTTGCTTGTCGGTAAAGTGACACCTAAAGGGGTTACTGAATTGACTGCTGAAGAGCGTTTGCTTCATGCCATCTTTGGTGAAAAAGCGCGTGAAGTCCGCGATACATCTTTACGTGTGCCTCACGGCGGCGGCGGTATCGTCCTTGACGTGAAAGTCTTTAACCGTGAAGACGGCGATGAACTTCCACCGGGTGTAAATCAACTTGTACGTGCATACATCGTTCAAAAACGTAAAATCCATGAAGGCGATAAGATGGCCGGACGACATGGTAACAAGGGTGTTATTTCAAGAATCTTGCCGGAAGAAGATATGCCTTATCTTCCAGATGGAACACCGATCGACATCATGTTGAACCCACTGGGCGTACCTTCCCGTATGAATATCGGACAGGTGCTTGAACTCCACTTGGGAATGGCTGCACGCCAACTTGGAATCCACGTGGCCTCTCCTGTATTCGATGGAGCGACTGAGGAAGATGTGTGGAGCACAATTGAAGAAGCCGGAATGGCAAGAGACGCTAAAACCGTGCTCTATGATGGAAGAACCGGTGAACCATTCGATAACCGTGTATCAGTAGGGATCATGTACATGATCAAACTGGCCCACATGGTTGACGATAAATTGCATGCACGTTCTACTGGTCCATACTCACTTGTAACTCAGCAGCCTCTTGGAGGTAAAGCTCAGTTCGGTGGACAACGTTTTGGTGAGATGGAGGTTTGGGCACTGGAAGCATACGGTGCTGCTTACACTCTTCAAGAAATCCTTACAGTTAAATCAGATGACGTTGTTGGCCGTGTGAAAACGTATGAAGCAATTGTCAAAGGTGAGAATGTTCCAGAACCGGGTGTTCCTGAATCATTCAAGGTACTAATCAAAGAACTACAAAGTCTAGGCTTGGATGTTAAGATCATGTCTAGTGAAGATAAAGAAATCGAAATGCGCGATATGGAAGATGACGAAGAAGCCAATCAATCCGAAGCGCTATCACTTGAGTCAGATACACAAGTAGACACTGTTGAAGAAACAGAAGTCAATACTACAAAGTAATCTATTCTTCCAAGAGCCTGAGCTAAAAGGGTAAAACCTGGAATCTAAAAGGGAGGTCGGCCCCTTGCTGGATGTAAATAATTTTGAGTATATGAAAATAGGTCTAGCATCACCTGACAAGATTCGATCTTGGTCATTCGGTGAAGTGAAAAAACCAGAAACGATTAACTACCGTACGCTGAAACCTGAAAAAGATGGTTTGTTCTGTGAACGTATTTTCGGTCCAACAAAGGATTGGGAATGTCACTGCGGTAAATATAAACGAGTTCGTTATAAAGGCGTTGTCTGTGATCGTTGCGGAGTTGAAGTAACGAGAGCAAAAGTTCGCCGTGAACGTATGGGCCATATCGAGTTGGCAGCACCTGTCTCTCATATATGGTACTTTAAAGGAATCCCGAGCCGTATGGGACTTGTCTTGGACATGTCCCCACGTGCTCTTGAAGAAGTCATCTATTTTGCTTCATATGTAGTAACGGATACAGGCGCAACTTCTTTGGAGAAAAAACAACTTTTATCTGAGAAAGAGTACCGCAGTTACCGTGAAAAATATGGAAACAAATTCCAGGCATCTATGGGTGCTGAAGCAATCCGTAAGCTTCTGCAAGACATCAATACGGAAAAAGAAGTGGATATGCTGAAAGAAGAGCTTAAGACTGCACAAGGCCAACGCCGTACACGTGCAATCAAACGCCTTGAAGTACTGGAAGCATTCCGTAATTCAGGCAATGAGCCATCTTGGATGATTCTCGAAGTTCTTCCGGTTATCCCGCCTGAACTCCGTCCAATGGTCCAATTGGATGGCGGCAGATTCGCCACTTCCGATCTAAACGATCTATATCGTCGTGTAATCAACCGTAACAATCGTTTAAAACGCTTGTTGGACCTTGGCGCACCAAGCATCATTGTTCAAAACGAAAAACGTATGTTGCAGGAAGCAGTAGATGCATTGATCGATAACGGACGCCGCGGCAGACCAGTCACTGGACCAGGTAACCGTCCATTGAAATCCCTATCGCATATGTTGAAAGGGAAACAAGGCCGTTTCCGTCAAAACCTTCTTGGTAAGCGTGTTGACTATTCAGGACGTTCCGTTATCGTCGTAGGTCCTAACCTTAAAATGTACCAATGCGGACTTCCTAAAGAAATGGCGATTGAATTGTTCAAGCCATTCGTTATGAAAGAATTGGTCGGCAAAGGATTAGCACATAATATTAAATCCGCTAAACGTAAAATCGAACGTATGCAGCCTGAAGTCTGGGATGTATTAGAAGAAGTCATTAAGGAGCATCCGGTACTATTGAACCGTGCACCGACTCTTCATAGATTAGGGATCCAGGCGTTTGAACCAACTTTAGTTGAAGGTCGCGCAATTCGTCTTCACCCGCTTGTATGTACAGCTTACAACGCTGACTTCGACGGTGACCAAATGGCGGTTCACGTACCTCTATCTGCTGAAGCGCAGGCTGAAGCAAGAATGCTGATGCTTGCGGCTCAAAACATTCTGAACCCTAAAGATGGTAAACCGGTTGTTACTCCTTCACAGGATATGGTACTAGGTAACTACTACTTGACACTTGAAAGAGAAGGAGCAGTCGGTGAAGGTATGGTATTCAATGATACAAGCGAAGCATTATTGGCTTACCAAAATGGATATTGCCACTTGCATACACGTGTGGCAGTTGCCGCTTCTTCATTGAATAACGAAACATTCACTGAAGAACAGAACAATCAACTTCTAATTACGACAGTGGGTAAATTGGTATTCAACGAAATTCTTCCTAAGACTTTCCCGTATATCAACGAACCGACTAAAGAAAACTTAGAAGTAAAAACACCAGAACGCTTCTTCATTGAAAAAGGGGCAAATGTGCTTGAAGCCATTAAAGCACAACCGATCATTGATCCATTCAAGAAGAAAATCCTTGGAAACATCATTTCGGAAGTATTTAAGAGATTCAAGATTACTGAAACATCTAAAATGCTTGACCGGATGAAAGACCTAGGATTCAAGTATTCCACTAAAGCTGGTATCACAGTAGGTGTGGCGGATATCGTGGTACTTGAAGAAAAAACGGATATCATCCATGAAGCACAGCACAAAGTGGATAACGTCCTTAAACAATTTAGACGTGGTTTAATCACGGAAGACGAAAGATATGAACGCGTCATTTCCATCTGGAGTGCCGCTAAAGATGAAATTCAAGGTAAGTTGATGAAATCCTTGGATCGCCGAAACCCAATCTTCATGATGAGTGATTCCGGTGCCCGTGGTAACGCATCTAACTTTACACAGCTTGCCGGTATGCGCGGTCTGATGGCCAACCCGGCTGGTCGTATCATTGAATTGCCGATCAAATCTAGTTTCCGTGAAGGTCTGACAGTACTCGAGTACTTCATCTCCACTCACGGTGCGCGTAAAGGTCTTGCCGATACAGCCCTTAAGACTGCCGACTCAGGTTACCTGACTCGTCGTCTGGTTGACGTTGCACAAGATGTTATCGTCCGTGATGATGACTGTGGTACTGACCGAGGATTGCTTATCACAGCGCTTAAAGATGGTACAGAAATCATCGAAAGCCTGGAAGAGCGCCTAGTTGGACGCCATGCAAGAAAAACAATCAAACACCCTGAAACTGGTGAAGTGATTGTTCCAGAAAACGGTCTAATAACGGAAGATCTTGCCCACTATATCGAAAGTGTCGGTATTAAAGAAGTATGGATCCGTTCTGCATTCACATGTAACACACGTCATGGTGTATGTAAGAAATGTTATGGCCGTAACTTGGCAACTGGCCAAGAAGTTGAAGTCGGTGAAGCGGTCGGAATTATCGCTGCACAATCAATCGGTGAACCGGGTACTCAGTTAACAATGCGTACCTTCCATACAGGTGGGGTTGCCGGAGACGACATCACACAAGGTCTTCCACGTATCCAGGAAATTTTTGAGGCGCGTAATCCGAAAGGTCTATCGCATATCTCAGAAATTGACGGGGTAGTCGTTGCCATCAATGAAGCTAAAGATAAACAACAAGAAATCGTTGTACAAGGCGCTGTTGAAACTCGCTCTTACACGGTTCCATATACAGCTCGATTGAAAGTCGGCGTTAACTCTAAAGTAGAGCGCGGACATGAATTGACTGAAGGATCCATTGATCCTAAAGAATTGCTTAAAGTAAAAGATACGCTTGCAGTGCAAGAATATCTTCTTAAAGAAGTGCAAAAAGTATACCGTATGCAAGGTGTAGAAATCGGTGATAAGCATATTGAAGTAATGGTTCGACAAATGCTTCGCAAAATCCGCGTGATTGACGCTGGAGATACGGATGTATTGCCTGGCACATTGCTTGATATTCACCAATTCACTGACGCCAATACAGCTGCTCTTCTTAGCGGAAGAAAGCCTGCAACTGGCCGTCCGGTCTTGCTTGGTATCACAAAAGCTTCACTTGAAACAGATTCATTCTTATCTGCAGCATCCTTCCAGGAAACAACAAGAGTCCTTACAGATGCAGCTATTAAAGGTAAGCGTGATGAACTTCTAGGACTTAAGGAAAATGTTATCATTGGTAAGCTGGTTCCTGCTGGTACTGGTATGCCTCGTTACAGAAAAGCTGTACCTGTATTCACAGAGCAAGCTGAACAAGAAACACAACCTGTAGAGTAAGAAGTAATAATAAATGGCCAGTAAAGAAGATTTTCTGGCCATTTATATACATTATACGTTTCGCGTGAACGGGCAGACGTCCGTCAGAAGATTCCTTCGAATTTATTTTGAATGGATTGTTGACACGCGATCAATAAAAATGCTATTATAGCAAAGGTGCTTCTATTGATTGCATCCAGCCAATACGGTTGAGATAAACGGTATATAAGAGACTGGCCATGCACATGCCATCAATACGATCTGTATTGTGATGAAGTACTGGTATTATTATTTTTTAAAGTAAAACTGTTTTTGTAGATTTTCTGCAAGAACTTTGTTTTTGCTCATTTATGAACCACCTGGATGTGTGGGACTAGAATCAAGAAGTGAAAGGAGGAAATATTAATGCCTACTATTAATCAATTAGTGCGTAAAGGCCGTGAGTCAAAAGAAACTAACTCTAAGTCACCAGCACTTAACAAAGGCTATAACAGCTTTAAGAAAGCTCAAACAAACGTATCATCTCCACAAAAACGCGGTGTATGTACTCGTGTTGGTACGATGACACCGAAAAAACCGAACTCAGCGTTACGTAAGTATGCCCGTGTACGTTTAACTAACGGAATCGAGGTAACTGCTTATATTCCTGGTATCGGTCATAACCTACAAGAACACAGTGTTGTTCTGATCCGTGGCGGCCGTGTAAAAGACTTACCAGGGGTACGTTATCATATCGTACGTGGTGCTCTTGATACAGCTGGCGTAAACAATCGTATGCAAAGCCGTTCTAAATACGGTACTAAGCGTCCGAAAGCAGCTAAGAAATAATTCTAACAAAACTAAAATAATTTCTCGTTGAAAGGAGGAAAAAAACATGCCTCGTAAAGGTCCTGTTGCAAAAAGAGATGTATTACCAGATCCAATCTATAATTCAAAACTAATTACACGTCTTATCAATAAATTGATGATCGACGGTAAAAAAGGTACAGCTCAACAAATTTTATACTCCTCATTTGATATTATCAAAGAACGTACAGGTAAGGAGCCAATGGAAGTTTTCGACCAAGCTCTTAAAAACATCATGCCTGTATTGGAAGTAAAAGCACGTCGTGTAGGTGGTTCTAACTACCAAGTACCAGTTGAGGTGCGTCCAGAACGACGTTCTACTCTAGGTCTTCGTTGGTTAGTTAACTACACTCGCCTTCGTGGTGAAAAAACGATGGAAGAGCGTTTGGCTAACGAAATCTTAGATGCTGCTAACAACACTGGTGCATCTGTTAAGAAACGTGAAGACACTCATAAAATGGCTGAAGCTAACAAAGCATTCGCTCATTATCGCTGGTAAGATTCGAACTATATTCATAAAAATGTACAATAAGGAAGGAGAAAGACCCAATGGCAAGAGAGTTCTCCTTAGCAAAGACTCGTAATATTGGTATCATGGCACATATCGATGCCGGTAAAACTACCACTACTGAACGTGTTCTTTACTACACAGGTCGTATCCACAAAATTGGTGAAACGCACGAAGGTGCTTCACAAATGGACTGGATGGAACAAGAACAAGAACGTGGTATCACAATCACTTCTGCTGCTACAACAGCACAGTGGAAAGAACACCGCGTAAACATCATCGACACACCGGGACACGTAGACTTCACAGTTGAAGTAGAACGTTCACTTCGTGTACTTGATGGTGCAGTTGCAGTGCTTGATGCTCAATCAGGCGTTGAGCCTCAAACTGAAACAGTTTGGCGCCAAGCTACAACTTACGGTGTACCACGTGTTGTATTCGTAAATAAAATGGACAAAATCGGTGCTGACTTCCTATACTCAGTAGGAACTCTTCACGATCGTCTACAAGCGAATGCACATCCAATCCAATTACCAATTGGTGCGGAAGATGAGTTCAGCGGTATTATCGACTTAGTAGAAATGAAAGCTATTATGTACGGTAATGACCTAGGAACTGATATCACAGTTACAGAAATTCCTTCTGAATATCAAGATCAAGCTGATGAGTACCGTGAAAAGCTACTTGAAGCTGTTGCTGAACTTGATGAAGAGTTAATGGAAAAATACCTTGGCGGTGAAGAGATCACTGTTGAAGAGCTAAAAGCAGCAATTCGTAAAGGTACTGTTAACGTAGAATTCTACCCAGTAATCTGTGGTTCTGCATTCAAAAACAAAGGTGTTCAGCCAATGCTAGACGCTGTAATCGACTACCTTCCATCTCCACTTGATGTACCTTCAATCAAAGGTACTTCACCTGACACAGATGAAGAGCTAGTGCGTCATTCAAGCGATGAAGAACCATTCTCAGCGCTTGCATTTAAAGTTATGACTGACCCTTATGTTGGTAAACTAACTTTCTTCCGTGTATACTCTGGTACATTGAGCTCAGGTTCTTATGTACAGAACTCTACTAAGGGTAAACGTGAACGTGTAGGACGTATCCTGCAAATGCACGCAAACTCTCGTCAAGAGATCGACATGGTATACGCAGGGGATATCGCTGCTGCTGTAGGTCTTAAAGATACTACAACTGGTGATACTCTATGTGACGAAAAGAATCTTGTTATTCTTGAGTCTATGGAATTCCCAGAGCCAGTTATCTCTCTATCTATCGAGCCTAAATCTAAAGCTGACCAAGATAAGATGACAACTGCTCTACAAAAACTTCAAGAAGAAGATCCAACATTCCGTGCGCATACTGACCAAGAAACTGGCCAAGTAATCATCGCTGGTATGGGTGAACTTCACTTGGATATCCTAGTTGACCGTATGCGTCGTGAATTTAAAGTTGAAGCTAACGTTGGTGCACCTCAGGTTGCTTACCGTGAAACGTTCCGTCAATCTGCACAGGTTGAAGGTAAATTCGCTCGCCAATCTGGTGGACGTGGTCAATACGGACACGTTTGGATTGAATTCTCTCCAAACGAAGAAGGTAAAGGATTCGAGTTTGAAAATGCGATCGTCGGTGGTGTTGTTCCTCGTGAATACATCCCTGCTGTACAAGCTGGTCTAGAAGATGCTCTAGAACGCGGTGTACTTGCTGGCTTCCCGCTAGTAGACGTAAAAGCAAAACTTTACGATGGATCTTACCATGATGTCGACTCATCTGAAATGGCGTTTAAAGTCGCTGCATCTCTTGCTCTTAAGAATGCCGCTTCTAAATGTAAACCTGTTATCCTTGAGCCAGTCATGAAAGTTGAAGTTGTAATGCCTGAAGAATATCTTGGAGATATTATGGGTAACATCACTTCTCGCCGTGGACGCGTTGAAGGTATGGAAGCTCGCGGTAACGCACAAGTCGTTAAAGCGTTCGTTCCACTATCTGAAATGTTCGGATATGCAACAACACTTCGTTCTGCAACTCAAGGACGCGGTACGTTCTCAATGCATTTCGACCACTACGAAGAAGTACCTAAAGCAATCTCTGAAGAGATCATCAAAAAAAATAAAGGTGAATAATTGCTTTTCACTCTTTGTTGAAGTATAACTACTAATGTAAGCTTGGAGGTGGTGAGAACTGCCTCCACTGCATAATACTTACGTTAAACCAAAATAAACCTATAATCTTAAGGAGGAAATTCCTAATGGCTAAAGCTAAATTCGATCGCTCTAAACCACACGTTAATATCGGAACAATCGGTCACGTTGACCACGGTAAAACAACTCTAACTGCTGCTATCACTTCTGTACTTGCTAAAAAAGGTCAAGCAGAAGCTCGCGCTTACGATCAAATCGACGGTGCTCCAGAAGAAAGAGAACGTGGTATCACAATCTCTACTGCACACGTTGAATACGAAACTGACAACCGTCACTATGCACACGTTGACTGCCCAGGACACGCTGACTATGTTAAAAACATGATCACTGGTGCTGCTCAAATGGACGGCGGTATCCTAGTAGTATCTGCTGCTGACGGCCCAATGCCACAAACTCGTGAGCACATCCTTCTTTCTCGTCAAGTAGGTGTTCCTTACCTAGTTGTATTCATGAACAAATGTGACATGGTTGACGACGAAGAACTACTTGAACTAGTAGAAATGGAAATCCGTGACCTTCTTACTGAATATGAATTCCCTGGTGACGATATTCCTGTAATTAAAGGTTCTGCCCTTAAAGCTCTTGAAGGAGACGCTCAATGGGAAGAAAAAATCGTTGAACTAATGGCTGCAGTTGACGAGTACATCCCAACTCCAACTCGTGACACTGACAAACCATTCATGATGCCAGTTGAGGACGTATTCTCAATCACAGGTCGTGGTACTGTTGCTACAGGTCGTGTTGAGCGTGGACAAGTTAAAGTCGGCGACGTTGTTGAAATCGTTGGTATCGCAGACGAAGCTAAATCTACAACTGTAACAGGTGTAGAAATGTTCCGTAAACTTCTTGACTATGCAGAAGCTGGTGACAACATTGGTGCACTTCTTCGTGGTGTATCCCGTGACGAAATCCAACGTGGTCAAGTATTGGCTAAACCAGGTTCAATCAACCCACACAAAAAATTCAAAGCTGAAGTTTATGTTCTTTCAAAAGAAGAAGGTGGACGTCACACTCCATTCTTCTCTAACTACCGTCCTCAGTTCTACTTCCGTACAACTGACGTAACTGGTATCTGTAATCTTCCTGAAGGCGTAGAAATGGTTATGCCTGGAGATAACATCGAAATGTCTGTTGAGCTTATCGCTCCAGTAGCTATCGAAGAAGGTACTAAGTTCTCTATCCGTGAAGGCGGACGTACTGTAGGCGCTGGCGTAGTTGCTTCTATCCAAGAATAATTACAACAGTTTCTAATAAAAAAAGGCAGACGGTTTTCGACCGTCTGCCTTTTTTCTATTCCAGTAATTCACTATAGGAAATAGCGCTGGGATGTACTAGAATGAACAAGCAGGATGAAGCTTTGGAGATCCGTTTCATCCGAGTTTCTTCTATAGATATTGCAGTCCGTATTTCTTCATATCTCATTTCAAACTAGAACTTGATAAATGGAGAAATACTATGTATAATAGACAAAGTGTGTTACAGATTTAACTTCTCGATAAAATATTGCATTTTGCCCAGAAGTTAGGTATAATAGACAATGTTGGTCTTTGGCCGCGATGATGTGGGAGGTTGCTGATACACCCGGCCGCTTTGCCATGGCGCGTGTATGGGAAATTTCCACGGAGTAAATGTCTATTTCTGAAAATAGGCGAAAAGGAGGGAAAATAATGGCAAAACAAAAGATTCGTATTCGTTTAAAAGCATATGATCACAGAATTCTTGATCAATCTGCTGAAAAAATCGTTGAAACTGCAAAACGTTCTGGTGCGGCTGTTTCCGGTCCGATTCCATTACCAACAGAAAGATCTGTATATACAATCCTTCGTGCAGTTCATAAGTACAAAGATTCTCGTGAACAATTCGAGATGCGTACACATAAACGTCTAATCGACATTGTGAACCCAACTCCACAAACAGTTGATTCATTAATGCGTTTGGATCTTCCATCTGGTGTTGATATCGAAATCAAACTATAATTTATAAATATAATTTCTCAGGAGGTGTGACTCATGACCAAAGGAATCTTAGGAAAGAAAATCGGTATGACGCAAGTATTTGCTGAAAACGGCGAGCTTATCCCTGTAACAGTAATTGAAGCTGCATCAAACGTTGTTCTTCAAAAGAAAACCATTGAAAATGACGGATATGAAGCAATTCAAATCGGTTTCTCTGACAAGCGCGAAAAGCTTTCAAACAAACCAGAACAAGGGCATGTAGCTAAAGCAAACACTGCACCTAAGCGCTTCATCCGCGAATTCCGCGGGGTAAACCTTGATGAATACGAGGTTGGTCAAGAAGTCAAAGTTAGCATTTTCGCTGAAGGCGATACAGTAGACGTAACAGGAACATCAAAAGGTAAAGGATTCCAAGGCTCAATCAAGCGCCACGGACAATCTCGCGGACCAATGTCTCACGGTTCTCGTTATCACCGTCGCCCTGGTTCAATGGGACCTGTTGCTCCAAACCGTGTATTTAAAGGTAAATTGCTACCTGGACGCATGGGTGGAGACCAAATCACTGTTCAAAACCTAACAATCGTTAAGGTTGACGTTGAACGTAATCTTCTTCTAATCAAAGGTAACGTACCTGGTGCGAAAAAATCCTTGATTAAAGTGAAATCAGCGATCAAAGCTAAATAAGTTTTATAAGAAAGGAGGAGCATTGGAATATGCCTAAAGTTACATTATTTAACCAAGCAGGTTCTAACGTTGGAGAAATCGAACTAAACGAATCTATCTTTGGTATTGAACCGAACCAAAGCGTATTATTCGAAGCTATCGTTATGCAACGCGCTTCTTTACGCCAAGGAACTCATAAAGTAAAAAATCGTTCTGAAGTAGCAGGCGGTGGACGCAAACCATGGCGTCAAAAAGGAACTGGACGTGCACGTCAAGGTTCTATCCGCTCTCCACAATGGCGTGGTGGTGGTACTGTATTCGGACCACAACCAAGATCATACAGCTACAAACTTCCTAAGAAAGTACGTCGTCTAGCACTTAAGTCAGCTCTTGCTTCAAAAGTACAAGACGAAAACCTTCTAGTTCTTGAAAGCTTATCTTTCGAAGCTCCAAAAACTAAAGAATTCGTATCATTCTTAAAAGGTCTTTCAGTAGACACTAAAGCACTTATCGTAACAGATGCTCTTGATGAAAATGTTGCATTGTCTGCACGTAACATCCCTGGTGTTACAGTACTTGACGCAGCTGGTTTGAATGTTCTTGACCTAGTTGGACACAACAAACTAATCATGACTAAAGCAGCTGTTGAAAAAGTAGAGGAGGTGCTTGCATAATGGATGCACGCGATATCATTAAGCGCCCCGTAATTACAGAAGCTTCTGCTGACGCTATGGCTGAGAAGAAGTACACATTTGAAGTTGACGTGAGAGCTAACAAAACTCAAGTCAAAGATGCTGTTCAAGAAATTTTCGGCGTTAAAGTTGAAAAAGTGAACATCATGAACTATAAAGGTAAATTCAAACGCATGGGCAGACATGCAGGTTACACTAACAAGCGCCGTAAAGCAATTGTTAAATTGACTGCCGATAGCAAAGAAATCGAAATTTTTGAAGCGTAAGCTTAGAATATTAGAGAAGGAGGGAACTACACATGGCGATTAAAAAGTATAAACCTACCTCTAATGGTCGACGTAATATGACAGCTTCTGATTTTGCTGAGATCACTACTAGCAAACCAGAAAAATCATTGCTTGCTCCATTGAGCAAAAAAGGCGGCCGTAACAACCAAGGTAAGTTAACAGTTCGTCATCAAGGTGGCGGCCACAAGCGTCAATACCGTATCATCGACTTTAAACGTAACAAAGATGGTATACCAGGACGCGTTGCTACTATTGAATACGATCCAAACCGTTCCGCAAATATTGCATTAATTAATTATGTTGATGGAGAAAAACGTTACATCTTAGCTCCTAAAAACCTAGAAGTAGGTATGGAGATTATGTCTGGCGCTGACGCTGACATCAAAGTGGGTAACGCTCTTCCACTACAAAACATTCCAGTGGGTACAGTTATCCACAATATCGAATTGAAGCCTGGTAAAGGTGGTCAGCTAGTTCGCTCTGCTGGTACATCTGCACAATTACTTGGTAAAGAAGGACGCTACGTATTAGTACGTCTTAACTCTGGTGAAGTTCGCATGGTTCTTTCTACTTGCCGCGCAACAATCGGTCAAGTTGGTAACGAGCAACACGAACTTATCAACATCGGTAAAGCTGGTCGCAGCCGCTGGTTAGGCAAACGCCCAACTGTACGTGGATCTGTAATGAACCCAGTTGATCACCCACATGGTGGTGGTGAAGGTAAAGCTCCTATCGGACGCAAATCACCAATGTCACCTTGGGGTAAACCAACTCTTGGTGCTAAAACACGCAAGAAGAAAAATAAATCCGACAAGTTTATCGTACGTCGTCGCAAAAAATAACGGGGTTGGGCTACGGTTCAATTACCGAACCGTAGGACAATCACGAAGGGAGGTACACTCATGGGTCGCAGCCTAAAAAAAGGACCTTTTGTTGATGATCATTTAATGGTAAAAGTAGAGAAGTTAAATGAAACTGATAAGAAGCAAGTAATCAAAACTTGGTCTCGTCGTTCTACAATCTTCCCACAATTCATCGGTCACACTATCGCGGTATATGATGGACGTAAACACGTTCCTGTATATGTAACTGAAGATATGGTAGGCCACAAACTAGGTGAGTTCGCACCAACGCGTTCTTACAAAGGTCACGCAAGTGACGATAAGAAAACAAGACGTTAACGAGAGGAGGGCATCTCATGCAAGCTAAAGCTGTTGCTAATACAGTTCGTATCGCTCCTCGTAAAGTTCGTTTAGTAATTGATCTAATTCGAGGAAAGCAAGTAGGCGAAGCAATCGCAATTCTTCGTCATACGCCAAAAACATCATCTCCAGTAGTAGAGAAATTATTGAAATCTGCTATGGCGAACGCTGAGCACAACTACGATATGGATGTAAACAATCTAGTAGTAAGCCAAGCATATGTAAACGAAGGACCAACACTTAAACGTTTCCGTCCTCGTGCAATGGGCCGTGCTAGTGCAATCAACAAACGCACTTCACATATTACGATCGTTTTATCAGAAAAGAAGGAGGGATAATCTGTGGGTCAAAAGGTAAATCCAATTGGTTTGCGTATCGGCGTCATCCGTGACTGGGAATCAAAATGGTTCGCTAACGACAAAGATTACGCAACTCTTTTACATGAAGACTTAAGAGTTCGTGAATATATCGCAAAACGTTTGAACGATGCTTCAGTTTCTAAAGTAGAAATCGAACGTGCTGCTAACCGTATCAACATCTCTGTACACACTGCTAAACCAGGTATGGTTATCGGTAAAGGTGGTACAGAAGTTGAAGCTCTTCGCAAAGCGTTAAACCAACTTACTGGCAAACGCGTACACATCAACATCATCGAAATTAAACGTGCAGACCTAGATGCTAAACTAGTTGCAGAGAATATCGCTCGTCAATTAGAAAATCGTGTATCTTTCCGTCGTGCACAAAAACAAGCAATCCAACGCACAATGCGTGCTGGTGCTCAAGGTATCAAAACAATGGTTTCTGGTCGTCTTGGCGGTGCCGACATCGCTCGTTCAGAACACTATAGCGAAGGAACAGTTCCACTTCACACACTTCGCGCTGATATAGACTATGCACACGCAGAAGCTGATACTACTTACGGTAAGCTTGGCGTTAAAGTATGGATCTATCGTGGAGAGGTTCTTCCTACTAAGAAGAAATCCGAGGAAGGAGGAAAATAATCATGTTAATGCCAAAACGCGTTAAATATCGTCGCGAACACCGCGGTAAGATGAGAGGCCGTGCTAAGGGCGGTCAAGAAGTTCACTTCGGTGAATACGGCTTGCAAGCTCTTGAAGCATCTTGGATCACTAACCGTCAAATCGAAGCTGCTCGTATTGCAATGACTCGTTACATGAAACGTGGCGGTAAAGTTTGGATTAAAATTTTCCCAAGCAAACCTTACACTGCTAAACCTCTTGAAGTCCGAATGGGTTCTGGTAAAGGGGCTCCTGAAGGATGGGTTGCTGTAGTTAAACCAGGAAAAGTAATGTTCGAAATCTCCGGCGTATCTGAAGAGGTCGCTCGTGAAGCATTACGTCTTGCAATGCACAAACTTCCAATCAAATGTAAGTTTGTGAAACGAGAAGAAATTGGTGGTGAATCAAATGAAAGTTAATGAAATTAAAGACCTAACCACTGCTGAAATAGAACAAAAAGTAAAATCGCTTAAAGAAGAGTTATTTAACCTTCGTTTCCAGTTAGCTACTGGACAACTTGAAAACACTGCACGTATTCGTGAAGTGCGCAAATCGATCGCTCGTATGAAAACTGTTGTTCGTCAAAGAGAGATCAGTGCCAACAATTAATAATTCGAGAGGAGGTTTGCTGAATGAGTGAACGTAACCAACGCAAAGTCTACACAGGACGCGTAGTATCTGATAAGATGGATAAAACTATCACTGTTCAAGTAGAAACGTACAAGACACATTCTCTTTACGGTAAACGCGTGAAATACTCTAAAAAATTCAAGGCTCATGATGAGAAGAATGAAGCAAAAGTAGGCGACATCGTTAAGATCATGGAAACTCGCCCTCTATCTGCTACTAAACGCTTCCGTCTGGTAGAAGTAGTCGAAAAAGCTGTTATCATTTAATTATATTCTGTTCGGATCATTTTAATTCCGAAAGGAGGTCTAGTACATGATTCAACAAGAATCACGTCTAAAAGTTGCTGACAATTCAGGTGCTCGTGAAGTTTTGACAATTAAAGTCCTTGGTGGTTCAGGCCGCAAAACAGCTAACATTGGTGATGTTATCGTTTGTACTGTAAAACAAGCAACACCAGGTGGCGTTGTTAAAAAAGGTGAAGTTGTTAAAGCAGTAGTTGTAAGAACTAAGTCAGGCGTACGCCGCAACGATGGTTCATACATCAAATTTGACGAGAACGCATGTGTAATTATCCGTGACGATAAAGGTCCTCGTGGGACTCGTATCTTCGGACCGGTTGCCCGTGAACTTCGTGACAACAATTTCATGAAGATCGTTTCATTAGCTCCAGAAGTATTATAAGAAAAACTCGTAAAGGCCTTTCAAGGAGGTGCGAAACGCATGCATGTTAAAAAAGGTGACAAAGTCGTAGTCATCTCAGGTAAGGATAAAGGTAAACAAGGCGTTATCCTTGAAGCTTACCCGAAGAAGGACCGTGTATTGGTTGAAGGTGTTAACATCGTTAAGAAGCATTCCAAGCCTTCTCAAGTGAACCCACAAGGTGGAATCATTTCACAAGAAGCTGCTATCCATGTTTCAAATGTAATGGTGATTGATCCTAAAACAGGAAACCCAACTCGTGTTGGCTACAAAATGGTAGACGGCAAAAAAGTCCGTGTTTCTGTAAAATCTGGTGAATCCTTAGATAAATAAGTCATTAATGAAGGGAGGTACTATACATGAACCGCCTAAAGGAAAAGTATACAAAAGAAATCGTTCCTGCTCTTGTGAGCAAGTTTAATTATAAATCTGTAATGCAAACTCCTAAAGTTGATAAGATCGTAATTAACATGGGTGTTGGTGATGCTGTTGCAAACGCTAAGGCGCTTGACAATGCAGTGGAAGAATTAAGCCAAATCACTGGTCAAAAACCAGTAATTACACGAGCTAAGAAATCAATCGCTGGTTTCCGTCTACGTGAAGGTATGCCTATCGGTGCGAAGGTAACTCTTCGTGGAGAGCGCATGTACGAATTCCTAGACAAATTAGTTTCTGTTTCTCTACCTCGTGTACGTGACTTCCGTGGGGTTTCTAAGAAATCATTCGACGGTCGCGGTAACTACACTCTTGGTGTAAAAGAACAACTAATCTTCCCTGAAATTGATTACGATAAAGTAAGCAAAGTTCGTGGAATGGATATCGTAATCGTTACTACGGCAAACACTGATGAAGAAGCTCGTGAACTACTTACTCAATTAGGAATGCCGTTCCAAAAGTAATCAAAAATAAGAGGGAGGCGTAAACGTGGCTAAAAAATCTATGGTCGTTAAACAAAAGCGCGGACCTAAGTTTAAAGTACAAGAGTATACACGTTGTGAACGCTGTGGTCGTCCACACTCTGTATACCGTAAATTTAAGCTTTGCCGTATTTGTTTCCGTGAACTTGCATATAAAGGACAAATTCCTGGCGTTAAGAAAGCTAGCTGGTAAAACCCGATTTTGGGAAGGAGGTAAATATAAATGGTCATGACAGATCCAATTGCAGATATGCTGACACGTATTCGTAACGCTAACATGGTGCGTCACGAGAAGCTAGAGCTTCCTGCTTCAAAGATTAAAACAGACGTTGCTGAAATCTTAAAACGTGAGGGCTTCATCCGTGATGTAGAACTTATCGAAGATAACAAGCAAGGAATCATCCGTATCTTCTTGAAATACGGTTCAAATAATGAACGTGTAATTACTGGTCTTAAACGTATTAGCAAACCTGGTCTACGTGTTTACGCGAAAGCTGGAGAGGTTCCACGCGTACTTAACGGACTTGGGATTGCTATCGTTTCAACTTCTCAAGGCGTAATCACTGATAAAGAAGCGCGCGCTAAGAAAATTGGCGGAGAAGTACTAGCTTACGTTTGGTAATCATTTTTAAAGCGAATGGAGGTGCACTAAATGTCTCGTATAGGTAAAAAACCAATTGAGTTGCCATCAGGTGTTACTGTAACAATTGATGCAGCAAACAATGTAACTGTTAAAGGACCTAAAGGCGAATTGTCTCGTTCTTTTAACACAGATATGAAAATCAGCCAAGAAGAGAACGTGATTACAATCACGCGTCCTTCTGATGAGAAAGCTCACCGTGCATTGCATGGTACTACTCGTGCTGTACTTTCTAACATGGTTGAGGGAGTTTCAAAAGGTTTCGAAAAATCTCTTGAACTAATCGGTGTAGGTTACCGTGCCCAAAAACAAGGAACTAAATTAGTTCTTAACGTTGGGTACTCTCACCCAGTTGAAATCGAACCAGAAAAAGGACTTGAAATCGAAGTTCCTTCTAATACAAAAGTCATCGTAAAAGGTGCGAGCAAGGAACGTGTTGGTGCATTAGCTGCTAACATCCGTGACGTTCGTCCGCCAGAGCCATACAAAGGTAAAGGTATTCGTTACGAAGGCGAATATGTACGCCGCAAAGAAGGTAAAACAGGTAAGTAAGCCACATAGGTAGAACGAAAGGAGTGACGTAAATGATCACGAAGCTTGACAAGAATTCAGTTCGTTTGAAAAGACACGGACGTGTTCGTGCGAAACTTTCAGGTACTGAAAGTCGTCCTCGTTTAAATGTGTACCGTTCTAACAAACACATTTATGCACAACTAATTGACGATGTGAACGGTGTAACGCTAGCAAGTGCTTCAACACTCGACAAAGATCTAGGTCTTGAAAGCACTGGCAACATCGAAGCAGCTCAAAAAGTTGGCGAAACTATCGCAAAACGCGCTGCTGAAAAAGGATACAGCTCAGTGGTATTTGACCGCGGAGGATATCTATACCATGGCCGTGTAAAAGCATTAGCAGATGCTGCACGCGAAAACGGCTTAGAATTTTAATGTAAAAAGGAGGGACATATAAACATGCGTCGTATTGATCCTAATAAATTAGAACTTGAAGAACGCGTAGTTACCGTTAACCGTGTAGCTAAGGTTGTAAAAGGTGGACGTCGTTTCCGTTTTACTGCTTTAGTAGTGGTTGGTGACAAAAATGGTCATGTAGGTTTCGGTACTGGTAAAGCACAAGAAGTACCAGATGCGATCCGTAAGGCTATTGATGATGCTAAGAAAAACTTAATTGAAGTACCTATGGTTAATACAAGTATCCCTCACCAAGTAATCGGTAGATTCGGTGCAGGAAACATCCTATTGAAACCAGCTGCAGAAGGTACTGGAGTTATCGCTGGAGGTCCAGTTCGTGCGGTACTAGAACTTGCTGGCGTTAGCGATATCCTTTCTAAATCACTTGGTTCAAACACACCTATTAACATGGTTCGCGCTACTGTAGACGGATTAAATCAATTAAAACGTGCTGAAGACGTAGCTAAATTACGTGGTAAATCAGTAGAAGAACTGTTAGGATAAGGAGGGAAAATCAATGGCAAAAAAATTAGAAATTACCCTCACTCGTAGCTTAATTGGTCGTCCTGAAGACCAACGCGTGACTGTAAGAACGCTAGGTCTACGTAAAATGCATCAAACAGTTGTTCTAGATGATAATGCTGCTATCCGCGGTATGGTTAATAAGGTTTCTCATCTTGTTACTGTCAAAGAACAATAATCTTATTTTTACTTAACAAGGAGGTGCCAAAATGAAACTTCATGAATTAAAACCTGCAGAAGGATCACGTCAAGAACCTAAGCGTAAAGGACGTGGTATCGGATCTGGTAACGGTAAAACAGCTGGTAAAGGTCATAAAGGTCAAAATGCTCGTTCTGGCGGCGGTGTACGTCTTGGTTTCGAAGGTGGTCAAACACCATTGTTCAGACGTTTGCCTAAACGCGGATTCACGAACATCAACCGTAAAGACTTCGCTGTTGTAAACCTAGAAACTCTAAATCGCTTCGAAGACGGAACTGAAGTAACTCCAGCTCTATTAATGGAAACTGGTGTTGTGAAAAACGAAAAAGCAGGAATCAAAATTCTTGCGAATGGTAAGATTGAGAAGAAATTGACTGTAAAAGCTCATAAATTCTCTTCTGCCGCAAAAGAAGCGATTGAAGCTGCTGGCGGTCAAACCGAGGTGATCTAATGTTTCGAACAATCTCCAACTTTATGCGCGTGAGTGAGATAAGAAACAAAATTCTATTCACTCTGTTGATGCTGATTGTTTTCCGAATCGGTACATTTATTCCAGTACCTCACGTTAACGCTGACTTTCTGAAAGCTCAGGATCAGCTAGGTGTGTTTGGAGTATTGAACACATTCGGCGGCGGGGCACTTCAAAACTTCTCCATCTTTGCTATGGGCATCATGCCTTATATCACAGCATCCATTATTATTTCTCTCTTGCAAATGGATGTTGTGCCTAAGTTCACTGAATGGTCTAAGCAAGGGGAAGTTGGCCGCCGTAAATTAACTCAGTTTACTCGTTATGGTACGATTGTTCTCGGATTCATCCAGGCACTTGGAATGTCTTTCGGGTTCAACAATCTTGCTGGCGGTAATCTGATCATTGAACCGGGCATGTCCACTTACTTGTTGATTGCAGTCGTTCTGACTGCCGGTACTGCATTTTTGATGTGGCTTGGTGAACAAATCACAGCAAAAGGCGTTGGAAACGGGATTTCCATCATCATCTTCGCAGGGATCGTAGCTAATTTTCCTAATATGTTTAATCAGATCTACGCCCAACAATTTGAAGATGCTGGTGATGCCTTATTCCTTCGCATCGTAACGATGGTATTGATCGTCGTCGCAATCATCGCAATCATTGTAGGTGTTATCTTTATCCAACAAGCGCTGCGCAAGATTCCTATCCAATACGCTAAGCGTACAAATGGGCGCGCAATGGTTGGCGGACAATCAACACATCTACCATTGAAAGTGAATTCTGCCGGTGTTATTCCTGTAATCTTTGCTGTATCATTCATTGTGACTCCGCAGACTATTGCCGGATTCTTTAAGCAAAATGATGTTACGCAATGGATTATCAATACTTTTGACTATACAAAGCCTGTTGGTATGATTCTGTATGTAGCTTTGATCATCGCTTTCTCTTATTTTTATGCGTTCGTTCAGGTTAACCCTGAGCAGGTTGCTGAGAATTTGAAGAAGCAGGGCGGCTACGTACCTGGAATTCGTCCAGGTAAAAATACAGAGGATTATTTAAAACGCGTATTGTCCCGTTTGACGCTTGTGGGAGCCCTCTTCCTGGCTGTTATTGCAGTGTTGCCGGTGTTCTTCGTTAAGTTCGCTGGATTGCCTCAATCAGTCCAGATTGGAGGAACAAGCCTTCTGATTGTAGTCTCGGTTGCTCTTGACTCCATGAAGACACTTGAAACACAACTGGTTAAGCGACATTACAAAGGCTTTATTAAATAATTGGTTTGGGAACTATACCGTTCCCAATACCTATTATAGAGTTTGAGGGGGAGTATAGATGAATCTTGTTCTTATGGGGCTTCCGGGTGCTGGTAAAGGTACTCAGGCCGAGAAAATTGTAGAAAAGTATAACATCCCTCATATCTCTACTGGAGATATGTTCCGCGCGGCCATTAAAGATCAAACGGAACTAGGCTTGAAAGCTAAATCCTTCATGGACAAAGGCGAATTGGTCCCTGATGAAGTGACAATCGGCATTGTCCGCGAAAGACTTAGCCAAGATGATTGCAAACAAGGCTTCCTTTTAGATGGTTTTCCACGTACAGTAGCGCAAGCTGAGGCATTGGAAAATATCCTTTCCGATCTTAACCGTCCTATCGACTATGTGATTAACGTAGACGTAGACAAAGAGATTCTAATGGAAAGATTGACAGGAAGACGAATTTGTAAGGAATGCGGAGCTACTTATCACCTTGTTTTCAATCCTCCTGCAAAAGAGGGCGTTTGTGATCGATGTGGCGGTGAGCTTTATCAACGCGCTGATGATAACGCTGAGACGGTACAAAACCGTTTGGACGTTAACCTCAAGCAGACAAAGCCTCTTCTATCTTTCTACGAAGATAAAGGAACCCTTCGCAACGTGAACGGACAGCAAGATATTGATGTAGTCTTTGAAGACATTGATCAACTCCTTGGGGGCTTATAATCTATGATCATTTGCAAAACCCCACGCGAAATTGAAATCATGCGTCATGCCGGGCAGATTGTTGCTATCACTCATCAAGAGCTGAAAAAGCATATCGAACCGGGCATCACTACGAAAGAGCTGGATACAATTGCTGAAGGCATCATTCGTAAACATGGTGCAATCCCTTCCTTTAAAGGGTATAATGGTTTTCGCGGCAGTATATGCGCTTCCGTAAACGAAGAACTCGTTCACGGTATTCCAGGCAAGCGAATTCTGCAAAATGGTGATATTATTAGTATCGACATCGGTGCTAAATATAATGGCTATCATGGAGATTCAGCTTGGACATATGCTGTAGGTGAAATTGATGATGAAACACAGAGACTCTTAGATGTAACGGAAGAGTCTTTATATAGAGGGTTGGAAGAAGCTAAGCCAGGCGTACGTCTATCCAACATCTCCCATGCTATTCAAACATATGCTGAGGCAAACAAGTTCTCCATTGTCCGAGAGTATGTTGGTCACGGAGTTGGTCAAGACTTACATGAGGATCCACAAATCCCTCATTTCGGTCCACCCGACAAAGGTCCTCGTTTAAAGCCTGGTATGGTGCTGGCTGTTGAGCCGATGGTGAACGCAGGCAGCAGATATGTGAAGACTTTAGAGGATGACTGGACAGTTGTTACTCAAGATGGAAAAATGTGTGCTCATTTCGAACATACAATAGCAATCACTGATTCTGGTTATGAAATACTAACAAGGTTATAATGGTTATTGTGTGCAAGAAGCAGTGATGGATGAATATAACGAATAAGGCATCCGCCTTAAGAGAAGGGAGATTAAACTTCGATGGCTAAAGATGATGTAATTGAAATTGAAGGTACAGTCATTGAGACTTTGCCAAATGCAATGTTCAAGGTAGAATTAGAAAATGGTCATACTATATTAGCTCATGTATCAGGTAAAATCCGCATGCACTTTATTCGTATTCTGCCTGGTGACAAAGTAACAGTCGAGCTTTCACCGTATGACTTAACTCGCGGACGAATCACTTACAGATTCAAATAATCTAAGTTACACTCCGATCTATATAAGGAGGTTAGGTACTAATGAAAGTGAGACCATCAGTAAAACCTATTTGCGAAAAGTGTAAAGTTATTCGCAGAAAAGGCAAAGTAATGGTTATTTGTGAAAACCCTAAGCATAAACAAAAACAAGGCTAATTAAGAAGGAGGTGCGCACCATATGGCACGTATTGCTGGTGTTGATATTCCACGTGACAAGCGTATTGTCATTTCATTAACATACATTTACGGTATTGGTAAACCAACTGCACAACAAATCTTGAAAGATACTGGTATCTCTGAAGATACTCGCGTTCGTGACCTTACGGAGGAAGAAGAAAACAAAATCCGTGAAGCGATCGATAAGCTAAAAGTAGAAGGAGACCTTCGTCGTGAAGTTTCATTGAACATCAAACGTTTGATGGAAATCGGCTGCTACCGTGGCCTACGTCACCGTCGTGGTTTACCTGTTCGTGGTCAAAATACTAAGAACAACGCTCGTACTCGTAAAGGTCCAAAACGTACAGTAGCGAACAAGAAAAAATAATTAATTTGTAAAGGAGGTTACTATTCATGGCACGTAAGACAAACACTCGTAAACGTCGTGTGAAAAAGAATATTGAAAACGGAATTGCACATATCCGTTCAACTTTCAACAACACAATCGTTACAATCACTGATGCACACGGAAACGCAATTTCTTGGTCAAGCGCTGGATCACTAGGATTCAGAGGATCACGTAAATCTACTCCATTCGCAGCTCAAATGGCAGCAGAAACTGCAGCTAAAGCTTCTATGGAACATGGTTTAAAAACTCTTGAAGTAACAGTTAAAGGACCAGGTTCAGGCCGTGAAGCTGCTATTCGTGCACTTCAAGCTGCTGGTTTAGAAGTTACGGCTATCAAGGACGTAACTCCAGTTCCACATAACGGATGTCGCCCACCAAAACGTCGCCGTGTTTAATTTTTCTGTATAGAAATTGTATACATGTCCATAATGGGATATGATACAATCATGAGGATTTACAGACAGATTAACTCAGTTGTTGCGCGCAGTCGGGAACAATTACATGGGGAATTTCGGTTAGGACGCAAATAAGTGTTACATCTAGCCGAGGTTTTGACGTTTTGAAGGAGGGTTTATTAATGATTGAAATAGAAAAACCAAAAATCGAAACGGTTGAAATCAGCGATGACACCAAGTATGGAAAATTCGTCGTCGAGCCACTTGAGCGTGGATATGGTACAACTTTGGGTAACTCCTTGCGTCGTATATTACTATCCTCACTACCAGGTGCCGCTGTCACATCTATTCAAATAGATGGAGTAATGCATGAGTTCTCAACAATTGAAGGCGTGGTAGAAGATGTTACTTCTATTATTCTTAATGTGAAAAAACTGGCGCTTAAGATCTACTCTGATGAAGAGAAGACGCTGGAAATTGATGTTCAGAGTGAAGGAGCTATTACGGCAGCTGACATTACGCATGATAGCGATGTTGAAATCCTTAACCCGGATCTTCATATTGCGACTGTAGGCAAAGGCGGTCACATGCGTATGAGACTAACAGCACGTCGTGGACGTGGTTATACTCCTGCTGACCAAAATAAAAGAGACGATCAACCAATCGGTGTGATCCCGATCGACTCTATCTACACTCCTGTTGCACGGGTTTCTTATCAAGTAGAAAACACACGTGTAGGACAAATGACTAACTACGATAAGCTAACACTTGATGTTTGGACTGATGGAAGCACTGGTCCTAAAGAAGCAATTGCACTTGGATCAAAGATTTTAACAGAACATCTGAATATCTTCGTTGGACTTACAGATGAAGCTCAGAATGCTGAAATCATGGTTGAAAAAGAAGAAGACCAAAAAGAAAAAGTTCTTGAAATGACTATTGAAGAATTGGATCTTTCTGTTCGTTCTTACAACTGCTTGAAGCGTGCTGGCATCAACACTGTCCAAGAGCTTGCTCATAAGACAGAAGAAGATATGATGAAAGTTCGAAATCTAGGACGCAAATCACTTGAAGAAGTGAAAGCGAAACTGGATGAGCTAGGTTTAGGTCTTCGTAAAGACGACTGATTAGAGAAACAATAGACCGGCTAAATAGATTAACATTTCAACAAAGGAGGGAATCTCTCAATGGGTTACAGAAAGTTAGGACGCACTAGTTCTCAACGTAAAGCACTACTTCGTGATTTGGCGACTGACCTGATCATCTTTGAACGCATCGAAACGACTGAAGCAAAAGCTAAGGAGCTACGCTCTGTAGTAGAAAAAATGATCACGCTTGGTAAGCGCGGTGATTTACATGCTCGTCGTCAAGCTGCTGCATTCATCCGCAATGAAGTTGTTGCTGACAGCGAAAATGGCCAAACTGCACTTCAAAAACTATTCAGTGATATCGCACCTCGCTATGAAGAGCGTCAAGGCGGTTACACTCGTATCATGAAAATGGGCCCTCGTCGCGGAGACGGAGCACCAGTTGTAGTGATCGAATTAGTATAATAATTACTTAAGAAAGGGTGGGGACAGTTGAGAACTAACTAGTTCTCGCCCTTTTTTTACAATCGTACATAGTAAAAAGATTCTAACAGATTGATTTACTTGTACAAAGTTTTAACTGAGAAATCGCACATAGAGCGTTATGATGGTTGTATGGATCTCCATACTACGCGTCTAGCTCTCGCACCCTTCCTGGCTCCATACAGGAGTTATTAGGTCTACATGTAATACGCTGCTATTCGACTAAGGAAAGAAATTTCCTTCAGGAGGGGTGCAGCGTTTTTTTATAGGTTCATGTGGGTACAGAATCACCGTGCCAGAATGATATACTATACTATATTGAAAAATAGCTGAGATGAGCTGAGAAAAGCAGAGATTAGGGGGAAACCGCATGAGCGAGAAATTAGTAAGTGTAAATCAAGTCTCGTTTACATATGAGGGCCAGGATCATCCGGCGCTCAATAATGTATCCTTTTCTATCCAAAAGGGAGAGTGGCTTGCGATAGTAGGGCATAATGGTTCTGGAAAGTCGACATTAGCCAAGCTGTTGAATGGCCTGCAATTCCCAGGAACCGGTCAAATACAAGTAAAAGAACATATCCTTTCGGAAGAGACGATTTGGGATGTGCGGAAAGAGATAGGAATGGTCTTCCAGAATCCTGATAATCAGTTCGTTGGGTCGACTGTTCAGGATGATGTGGCTTTTGGTTTAGAAAACTACGGTATTCCAAGAGACATAATGGTGAAGCGAGTACATTGGGCTTTGGAGAAGGTAAATATGCAAGCATTTCTCGATCAAGAGCCACACCATCTATCGGGTGGACAAAAGCAAAGGGTTGCTATTGCGTCTGTGCTGGCGTTGCAGCCGAGCATCATCATACTTGATGAAGCAACCTCTATGCTAGATCCAAAGGGCAGAGAAGAGGTGCTGGAGACAGTCAGAGAGTTGAAACAAGACCAAGACTTAACGGTTATCTCCATTACGCATGATTTGGATGAAGCAGCAAGGGCGGACCGGATCATTGTTATGAATGGCGGACAGGTATACCGTGAAGGCTCCCCACAAGAGATTTTCAGACTCGATCAGGAGCTGACAGCGATTGGTTTGGACTCCCCGTTTTCTATTAAGCTGTCCCAGGCATTAGCAAACCTAGGAGTGCCTTTAAGCGATCGATATTTATCACATGAACAGTTGGTGAACGAATTATGTGTATTGAACTCAAAAATGTAGAATACAGATACCAAATCAAGACGCCATTCGAACGACTTGCCATTTATGATATCAATCTGGATTTTGCCTCGGGCAGTTACACGGCCATCATTGGCCACACAGGTTCAGGAAAATCCACATTGCTTCAGCATCTGAACGGTTTGGTGCGCCCGAGTAAAGGCGAGGTCCGGATCGGCGATCACTTGATTACACCGCAAAAGAAGGATAAGGATATAAAAGCGGTCCGCAAAAAAGTGGGCATTGTCTTTCAATTTCCGGAACACCAATTGTTTGAGGAAACGGTGGAAAAAGATATTTGCTTTGGTCCGATGAATTTCGGTGTACCAGAAGAAGAAGCAAAGAAAAAAGCCAGGGAAGCGATCAAGCATGTGGGCCTTTCTCCAGATATCCTTGATAAATCACCTTTTGACCTTTCCGGGGGCCAAATGCGCCGTGTCGCAATAGCAGGTGTATTGGCCATGGAACCGGAAGTGATTGTGCTCGATGAACCGACTGCCGGACTGGACCCTAGAGGCCGGAAAGAGATCATGGATATGTTTGCAGATCTTCATAAAAAAAGAAATCTGTCAACCATTCTGGTGACCCACAGTATGGAGGATGCAGCCAAGTATGCGGATGAAATCATCGTCATGCATAAAGGTACCGTCCGGAAAAAAGGAACACCCATGGATATCTTTTCGCAACCGGAAGAGCTAATAGAATTGGGCTTGGATGTTCCAGAGACGGTTCGCTTCCAATTGCTGCTTCAGCAGAAATCCGGCATGTATTTTTATGAGCCCAGCCTTTCTATTGATTCCTTGGCTGAGCAGATTGCAGCCATTGTGAAAGGGGGAGCGGATCAATAATGGATAATATGTTGATCGGCCGATACGTCCCATCTGATTCTGTTCTTCACCGGATGGACCCCCGTTCAAAGCTGATGCTCGTCTTTTTCTTTGTCTGTATTGTTTTTTTGGCCAACAATACAGCGACGTACACCATTCTTGGCTTGTATACGTTGCTTCTTGTTTTATTGTCCAAAATTAAAGTCCGTTACTTATTAAGCGGGTTAAAGCCGATCCTGTTTTTGATTGTTTTTACGTTCCTGCTGCATATTTTCTTTACGAAAGAGGGGCCGGTAGTCTTCAGCCTGGGGTGGCTTAAGATTTATGAGGAAGGTTTAAGGCAGGGTATTTATATATCACTTCGCTTTACGTACCTAATTATCATCACCACGCTGCTGACGCTTTCCACAACGCCGATTTCGTTAACGGATGGATTGGAGCAGCTGCTGGGTCCTTTTAAAAAATGGAAGTTCCCGGTTCATGAGCTGGCATTGATGATGTCCATTTCTCTCCGTTTCATCCCGACGTTAATGGAAGAGACAGGAAAGATTATGAAAGCGCAGGCGGCCAGGGGAGTCGACTTCAGTTCGGGTCCGATTAAAGAAAGGGTAAGTGCCATCGTGCCATTGCTTGTCCCATTGTTCGTTTCATCGTTTAAACGGGCCGAAGAATTGGCCGTGGCCATGGAGGCAAGGGGATACCGAGGCGGCGAAGGCCGGACGAAGTATCGTATGCTGCACTGGGGCGCCTGGGATACGACCCTGCTTTTATCACTTGCTCTGCTGACAGTCATTCTTATTTATTTTAGAGCGTAGGAGTCTGGTTACATGCAAAGAATTAAATGCACTATTTCATATGATGGTTGCGGCTTCAATGGGTATCAGGTACAGCCAGAAAAAAGGACGGTCCAGCTGGAATTGGAGAGAGTACTTTCAACCATGCACAAGCGCGATGTAAAAGTCGTTGCCTCGGGAAGGACTGATACCGGGGTGCATGCATATGGACAAGTCATTCACTTTGACAGCCACTTGGATATCCCGCCTGAAAGATGGATCAAGGCAATGAATGCCATGCTGCCTGAAGATATTGCTGTACATCAAGTTGAGCTTGTCGAGAGCGATTTTCATGCCCGGTTCAATCCCAAAGGCAAGGAATACCGCTATATCGTTGATTTAAGCCCGATACGCAATCCATTGACAAGGAACTACCGCTATCACCATCCGTATCCGATCAATGTTGAACGGATTAAGGAAGCCATTCCTTATATTATCGGGACCCATGACTTTTCCTCTTTCTGCGCGTCTAATACCGATGTGAAAGATAAGGTGAGGACGATTGAAAAGGCTGAGTGTGTGTTGTATGGGAATGAATTAACGTTTATTTACCGAGGAAACGGATTTTTATATAATATGGTGAGGATCCTTACGGGGACATTGCTGGAAGTCGGAACAGGAAAAAAGGAACCGGGTGATATGGAAGAAATCCTGGCCAGACGGGATCGCGGAGCAGCTGGTAAAACAGCGCCGGCACAAGGGCTCTATCTGTGGGAGGTTTCCTATTAACCGCTGCAGGTTTACTCTTAATGCTATGTAAACAATTGCAAATTTAAGGTATATGCTCTTGACATTCATAGCGGTTGCGGCTAATATAATATGGTATGTATTTTATTTAATCCCACGATGAGCCCCGGAAAGTTTCTCGTGATTGTAAATAAATAAACTGAAAAATTTTCTTTAGTATTAGGAGGTCAAATAATGCGTACGACATTCATGGCGAAAGCAAATGAAATCGAGCGTAAATGGTATGTGATCGACGCGCAAGGCCAAACTCTTGGACGTCTTGCAAGCGAAGTAGCATCCATCTTGCGTGGTAAACATAAACCAACTTACACACCACATGTTGATACTGGTGATCACGTTATTATCATCAACGCTTCTGAAATCCACCTTACAGGTAAAAAGTTGAATGACAAAATCTACCGTCGTCACACTATGCACCCAGGCGGATTGAAAGAAAGAACTGCTCTTGAAATGAGAACAAACTACTCTGAGAAAATGTTAGAGCTTGCTATTAAAGGTATGCTTCCTAAGAATTCTCTTGGACGTCAAATGTTTAAAAAATTACACGTATATGCTGGCGCTGAGCACCAACATCAAGCTCAAAAACCAGAAGTATACGAATTACGCGGATAATTTTTAGAGGAGGTTATTATCTTGGCACAGGTTCAATATTATGGCACAGGTCGTCGTAAAAGCTCTGTTGCTCGCGTACGTCTAGTACCGGGTGAAGGACGCATCGTTATCAACGGTCGTGAAATCAGCGAATATTTCCCATTTGAAACATTAATTCTAGTTGTTAAACAACCACTAGTAGCTACTGAAACTACAGGAAGCTACGATGTGCTTGTTAACGTTTCTGGCGGTGGATTCACTGGCCAAGCTGGTGCAGTACGTCACGGTATCGCTCGTGCATTGCTACAAGCTGACCCAGAATTCCGTCCAGCACTTAAATCTGCAGGTCTATTGACTCGTGATGCACGTATGAAAGAGCGTAAGAAATACGGTCTTAAAGGTGCTCGTCGTGCGCCTCAGTTCTCAAAACGTTAATATACTTGGTATATCAATGTTTACCCTCTTTGCTCTTATGGAGCAAGGAGGGTTTTTTCATGTCCAAATTTGGAATTGAATACCCCTTGAATACCCCTGGCTAAAATTTCATGTACTTCTGGAACATCTCGGCTGTTTTCTCCTTCGCTTCATCAGTCACATGAGTGTAAATATCCATCGTGGTTTGTATATCTGTATGGCCGAGGCGGGCTTGTACATCTTTGATAGAAGCACCGGCGGCAAACAACAAACTGGCATGTGTATGCCGAAAGGCATGAACATTAATTTGTGGCAGCCCTGGGTTCTTTATATAAATCCGCTCTAGCTTTTCATTTAAGCAAGCCAATCGACAATAATCCATTTCATGTTTTAACTGATTATAGACTGTAAAGATGGGTTGTTTATCATCAGGTTGAATAGGTGTAGCAAGTTGTAACGTGAGATAACGCTGTATTTGCTTGCTACGCCATTTTTTTAAATCGCTAGGGTTTTATCATCCACGCTAACAACACGCCTAGCGGCCTTTGTTTTTGATGTCTGTAGCTGTTTTTTTCGCTCATGTGAATCAATGTCTCTTTAAAGGTGATTTACTTATGTTGGAAGTCCACGTCCGACCAATGCAAGGCATATAGTCCCTCTTACGTGCCCCCTGTGAAGGCGAGCAACCGAAACGCGGATAAGCCATATCATCGTCTTGAATCGTCTCCAGGAAGCTTCTGAGCTCTTCTCGCGTGTAGTAATACTTTTTCTCCAATTCCGCATTATATTCCATTTCATGTTTTAGGTTCGGCAATGTGACATAATCCATCGTATTGCGCTTAATAATATCCATTTTCATGGCATATCGGAGACCAGGTTTGCTTGTATCTTATAATTATTGAAGGTTTTAAGCTCCTGGGTCCAAGCGTTAATAGCTTTTTGACAATGGGACGGGATATGACGTTTGCGGAAAAAAGGAACAAATCAGTAAAATCTCCCTATTTGCGCCAAATGGATGGTTGCATTCCAGGACTGTGACCTCCGTTTTTTCTTGAAAAATACTTGCGCACATGCAATATGAACGAAAAAAGGAATATTTTAATCAAAAGAGGGACAAACCAGGAACAAAATAGAGTCTTTTCAGGGGGAACTCCCCCTTTTTTATTGCGTATTTGTTAACAATCTTTCGCTCCGACAGGTCCCTATGCGGGGATGGAACAGCGATGGGACGATTGACGAAATTCACCGGTTCTCCGGAGGAGTCGCAAGGCTAATAAATATCCTGTGTACGCATAGTCTTCTATAGGGCTCACAAAACGGCCAGAGAATCATTGATGACCACATGATCAACCAAGTCATCCATTGTGAAATATCATGATAAGCCGCTGAAGATATATGTCCTACATTGAAGAGTTGAATTGTTGGGTTGTGTTTTGGGGAGACAATTCAGGTTATAAAATGCATAGGGAGAATGGTTTAGCCTTCATTTAGGAAATGGAAAGACTCCTTCCGGTCGGAATGACGTGAAATTCTACATTAAGAAAATTGAGACGTACCAGGTTGGTTTGTAAAATCGATGGGAAGAAATGGGCTGCTTCCCCATCTTTTGGAAAGTAAAACTGTCAGTTTAGGACAATTAACGCCGTCAATTTCTGGACATTGGAAGCCGTCATTAACATTATAAAAAAATATTTTTAAAATTTATTGAAATATCACAATTATTAGAATATACTAAAATCAACACAATTTAGGAGGTGGATAAATAATATGGAAAATTTAGTTATCGAAATCAAAGAAGTTGAAGTACAAGAAGCTCCAATTCAACGTACTGCTGACCGCTAATTTTTTAAAAATGTATTGCGCAATACATAAAACGGGAACGAGCAACGGATATTTTCCGTTGCTCGTTTGCATAAAGGAGATTTAATTAAGGAGGAAAATAAAGTGAGAGAGAAAAGATACCAATTCAAGTTAAATCTATATCCGGTAAAAGTATCTGAAGACACTATAAGATTTGGTGGAATACAGAAGGGCATTGCGAGAGAACTAAGGTCAAATTATATAGAAGTCATTTGGGATTCAATTATTGCACTTTCAAAAGGATGCACACTAACCGAACTTTACGATTTTCATATTCAAAATGGAAGAAAAGAATTTTCTATAGAGAATGCTAATCTTATTATCAAGAATTTAATTAATCTAGGAACAATAGAAGAATCATTTACCACTAGTGAATTATATTTTTCAAAAGAAGAAATATCTAGGTACCAAAGAAATGTTAACCTATTTTCTTGGATAGATATAAGTAATAACACCGATCCGTGGAAACACCAAAAAAGACTTGCGGAATCAAAAGTAGGTATTATTGGTTTAGGGGGAGTGGGAGCATCATGTGCTGCCTCCTTGGTTCGAAGTGGAATCGGTTTCTTAAGAATATTAGATTTTGATATAGTTGAAGAAAGCAATTTAAATAGACAAGTACTATACGAAAAAGATGATGTTGGCCGTACTAAAGTAGAGGTAGCAAAAGAAAAACTTTTAAAAATAAATCCTTTTGTTCAAGTAGAGGCTTTAAACAAGAAAGTGGAAATTGCTGAAGATATAGAACAATTTGTTCAAGGTTTAGACTTACTTATACTCTGTGCAGATGAACCCAAGTATATAATTGACCGTTTGGTTAACAGAGTTGCAAAAAAACAAAATATTCCTTGGATTTCAGGTGGCTATGCAAGTACAGTTATTAATTTCTCTCTCTTTCTACCAGACGAATCTCCTTGTTTTGAATGTATTCATTTAAATCAAAGTAACAGTAGTATATACAGAGACACTCCAATGTCTGCCAAAACTTTTGGATCAAGGAATGCTGTTACAGCTCCCATTGCTAACTTAACAGGAAATTTAGTTGCAAATGAAGCAACTTTACATCTAACCAAATTAGCAAAAGCTGACCGCAAGAAAATATTTCAGTTGGACTTATTCTCTTTAGAGGTTGAAGATATCCCTATTAAATCAAACAGCATGTGCCCTTATTGTTTTGAGAACATAACTAAACAAGTGAGTATATCTGATGAAGAATATCAATTATCATAGTAGGATATGTTTCCTAAAAAATGTAAAATACGCAAATGATGACTGGGTATATATTTGGTCAAATAAAAATAAGAAACTTTATCAGTTACCTAAAGTATGTAATGAAATAATTGATATGTTTCACGAAAATCATACGATTCAAGAGTTAGAATCTAAACTTTTAAAAAAAGGAATTAAGACAGATATTCTTGCGTTTGCGAATCAGTGCCTCACAATGGGAATAGCAGAACCTTGTAATGAAATTAAGAGTAATAATATCAATAAAACTAAGAAATCCTTCTTTATTTCAGTTGGAAATATTTTAACAGTGTTTATCCTATCACTTATAAGTATATTAGTTTTTTCTATTTACATAAAAAGTCCTGTTACGCTAATGTGGTACTTTTCTACATCCAATATCCTACTTTCGTTTATATTGAATGTTAGTGCATTCTGGATACTTGCATATATTCATGAAATCGGACATTTATTAGCACTAAGACAATTTGGAATTACATCATCGTTCAGAGCCGGGAAAAGCAAAGGAAACTTCGGCCTATTTACTGACGTTACAGGTATGTATGCCCTCAAATCAGATTTTAGAAAATCTGTACTCTTGGCAGGCATTTTATCAGAAGCTGTTATTATTTTGTTTCTTGTAATCTTTACATTATTTTTTAATACGGCCATTACAATAGCTATTACTAAGATCTTTATTTTAACCTACTTAGTTAATCTCATAGGCCAATTTAGACAAAGTTATAACACTGATTTAAGTTTATTAAATAAAGAAACTAAGCGTAGACCTACTAGAGTAGAAAGGTTTATTGATTGGGTGAACATACCACTTTCATTAACTATGCTAAGTATGATTTTTGGTATTTCAATTTACGAGTTACTAAACTCAATAAGAGAATTTAACCCAATTACACTTTTATCTGCTATATTAGTGATTTTCTTTCAATTTAAAATAACTAATATACAATCAATTAAAACTGCTCTAAGAGTAAGGAGAGAGAAAAAAATATGAGGTTGTTTGTAAACAAAAATCTTTTTTTCTTGTTCTTAGGAAGACTGATTACTAATGGCGGGGATAGTCTTTATAGAGTTGCTATTGCCTGGCTAATATATAGCCTAACTGGCAGTGCTCTTTACACGGGAATTGCTGCAGCAGTATCATATATCCCAGAAGTTATAGCCTTTCTAATTGGACCTCTTGTTGATAGATACAACAAGAAAAAAATAATAATTGTTGCTGAAGTTTTCCAGTTCGCCCTTATAAGCATTGTTGCAATCATGATGTTTAACAAATTTGATAATATCTATTTGTTATTAATTATAATATTTTTTGCGGCCTTTGCTGTTCAGTTTACATACCCAGCTGAAAGTGCTGTTATCCCAACTATAGTTCCTAAAAGGTCCCTTCCAAGAGCAAATGCATTGATGACATTCTCTTACCAAGGAACAGACATGATTTTTAGTGGTTTAGCAGGTTTTCTAATAGTAATTTGGGATATTTCCACATTATTTGTTATGGATGCATTAACTTTTTTACTAGCTATAATGTGTTTTAGTTTTTTATCACTAAAGAATACAAATGAAACTAAACCAAAGGCTACTGTAAATCTGAGCCCAAGTAATATAGATTCCAAGTTTTCTTTTAATACTTATAAACAAGAATTATTACAAGGTTTAAAGTTAATAAAGAACCCAGTAATATTTCATTCTAAAATGCCTGCTGTTATTTCTAATTTCTTTTTTGCAGCTGCTTTCGCTGTCATGCCTGTATATAGCGACAAAATTGGAGGTCCAGAATTTTTCGGCCTGCTTCTAGCTTGTTATTCAATTGGTAGTCTTATAGGATCCTTTTTAACATCACTTTTTAAGAATATACCCATTGGGTCTATTCTTTATCCAACTTACATATTGAGTGGACTATTATGGTTAGCTTCCGTAATAGCAGCGTCCAATGAATTGATAATTCTTACTTTAGTACTATTTTCGTTATCCGGAATTCCACAAGGCATAGGGAATAATGCAAGTTCATTAATTACTCAATGTATTGTGCCTCCCCAAATGTTAGGGAGACTTTCAAGTGCAATTGGAACTTTATTAACGCTTGGAATGCCTATAGGAGCATTTCTAGGGGGCATCCTCGCAGAGGCTCAAGGACCTACAATAGTTATGATGTTAAATGGAATAACGATTTCATTAATGGGTATCTATTATTTAATTTCTAAGCCTGTAAGAGAAATTCCGGTGGTTGAAAAAATTTCACCAATAGATACTGATATTTACCTAAGAGATTTTGAAAATCGAAGTGTCGAATTATAAGGATTACATGACTATAAACCTTGGATCAGGGGGATGTAAGCAACATTCTCCGATATACCCAATGCCTAAAAAAACGATAGAACAATTGAATATAATTGTGTTATCAAATTTTCTTATATGGAAAATATTATGTAGCAGTATTGAGCTTGGGAGACATGATCGGTACAGCCATCAAATAAGATAGGGAAAGTGATTTACCTCCGCCCCCCTCACACAACCGTACCTCCGGTTCCTTATACGGCTGTTCCAGTTATGTCGAACGCAGTATTTCATATCTTGCCGTTAGGCTCTTAAACCCTTGGTTTCTCTATAGGAGTTGCCAAGGGTTTTGTGTAGTATTAGAGTTTTGGCAACTCGCCAGTATCCTTTTCAGGAACTTCCCTATTCGTAGGCTTGGATACCTGCTCCCAGACTCTCAAGGTTGTGGAGTCTGCTCCCTAGGTTCTTCCACTTCTAAGGATCATCCTCAACCTGCGTCGAACCAGCTCTCAAGTTCCTTTAATTTGGAGGGTGTGTCGATGAGTTGGTATTAGCCCCCATTCGTTAGGTATTCATTCAGCTTCATAATCCTGTAATTTATTTTCATGTATTCGTAAAGTAAGATCCCTTATCATTACCTTGAATCTCCTTTCGTAGTTTCCACAAGGAGTCCTTAGGTTCCTTCACCTTGGAGGTAAAACTACTGCACTCTTCTCATAATTGATTTTAATCTGAGTTTCTTTTCGATACAATTGGGGCTTGCTTAACGAATCAAGAGCTAATTGATGTTTTAAGAGCATATAAAAAAATGACGCAAAAATTCAAAAAAGGAATCCAGATTGTATGCTCCAGAATTATAATGAGGAATTGAAGGGCTACGACGGTTTCGTTGTTTTTCTGAAGGTGTGCTTGAATAAGGCCAAGCCCGAACCCTCTTGCCCTAGTCTAATTTTCCCCTCGATGGCCTTTCAATCAAGGGCATCTTCCTGGGCTGAATGGCCGAGTCTTGGCCCGCTAATTATAATGAAATTAGTAAATAAAAAAGTGAAAGGTTCAAATGTTTTCTATTTCTCATTGTTAGTGAAAGTAATTTTATTTTTATTATTTAATTTTAATAGTTTAAAATTGTATTGAAAAGTAAGAGATCACAGTACAAACAACTAGACTTAGCTATCTGGATGGCAGTCAAACGAGGCTCTTGTATCTTTCCTAGTGGCTCTGAAAAATGGGAAGGGTGGCACTTCTCTAGCACCATAATCATGTGAGCATTCGCACACAGGTCCGGTATTTCGGACCGGTGTGCGTAGAATTTGTTTTTCATGTGCGTACAGAAACATATATGTTTCTGGGAGTGCATGGGGGGCGAAGCCCATTGGTTTTACCGAAGCGAAATAATGACCACGATTGGTCATTATTTTGTGTAGGGGTTGCACAGACGAAGCGACCGAATAGGGAGTTTTGGATGGGCTTGAATTAGGAACGTCCGATTCGGAAGAATCGGTAAGTGACGAATGAGCAGTCCGAGCAACGCGCAGGACCAAGGAGATTGAATGCGCGAGCATTCAACGACGCAGTAAGGGGGACGGTCAGCTATGCTGACTGGCAAGCGCAGCTTGACATACGTCCCCCTTATGCTCTTTTCCCCTACCGTACCGCAAACACTGCACCGTATATCCGAGCACCCCCTCAAACTACCGGTGCGACTACCTCGGCGGTACTACGGGGCGGACATCGTACCAAATACGCCGCGTATTCCGATCACGATAAAACCGTACCGTTAAGCGAATCGCCAAATACGTCACCCCCTCGGTTACCGGGGCAGGCGTATGACGGCATAGTCGTCCGTTTCCGGCCCGAATCCATCCCGCCAACGACAGTTAAGGGATGGAATTTCGGGGCGAGCTACGGGGCGGTATTCGTGTGTGAGCGGGGAGGGAGCTACCCAAAATCTCTGGTAGGGGAAGTTACTAAAAAAGAAGATAGAGAAGCGGACCGAACGGGGAGCGGATCGTCTAAAAAGACCTTCGATAAATCAATCGTTCGTCCAAACAGCGTGGACGACGCGAGGCGGTTGTATGTCAAAACAAACTCTCTTGTACGCACGAATGTGCGAGCAAAAAAGGTAAGAAAAACCACCGGAGCGGAGGGAGGCTCCGCGCTGTTTGGATCAACGATTTTCCGTGACATCTGGGTGGGAAGCCCGGAGCGGTTATGGTTATACGAGCGAAGCGAGCGAGTCAGGAAGAACCACCGACGGGCGCGGGACTCGCGCAGATGTCACGAGTTGGCTTTTAAACGCTGTCCAGAGAGGGGTTTGACGTTCTGTTGTCAACCAATCTAACATCTGTTGGCGAAAAAAGAACCGACAAGCCAAAAGGCTGTCGTTCAGGAGTTAGGCAGTTACGGCCTGTTGTTCGTTCACAAAAAGCAATTTTCTGTATCGCACACCGTGCAGCATACCATATTCAGTTCGCATGCGATGACACATTCTATGTAAGGGAGGCCCGGACATTATTACGGCATGTCATATACCGTATGCACGCCATACGAAAGGTATATCAAACACCATGCACTCACCATCACTTATCACGTCATACCACACATCATGTCGCATGAGATACGCATGCCATACGCACAGCCTTTATGTTCAAATTATCCATCACCGTATTTCACACCGCATACGCATGCCATATGAGATGCCGTGATGATTGCATGCGCGTCGCACCAAACGAACATGGGATTTCGCACAGTATCTCACATGCTATTCGACACGAAATACGCAATCAAACGCACACGCAGTCAGGCATTTATTTCTCACCTCGTGCCGAAGTTGGTGGGACATCCAGTGCAGGGTTTCTTGCGTCATTACGGGTGAAGATGAATATCAACAAAAAGAGAAGATATTGTTTGTTGTAAGATAAGTACCTTTTATGAAAGTTGTTTACTTCTTATTGTTTAGCTGACAAATTAGGTTCCACTTAATAATTAGTCAAGACTATTTTTCACTTCTTCTTCCAAGTGGTAAGAATCCCCTATAACAAGTTTTGTGTGGTAAAATTAGTTAAAAATATAATATTATGAAGGTTTTTGGGTGATGAATAGGTATAAAACTAGAGGTTTTGGTGGCGGACGATCCAGTGGTCCATCAACTATATGAGTAACGCCCCCCCGATTTCTTGTTATCGTAGAGAAATAGAAACGAGGAATGAAACATATACAGTTATTATTAGGTTACATTATCTGAATTAGAGTCCATAAAAAATGACCATCCTTATACACTTGGCACTTTGGGGTTTAAATATTATATATTTTTAAGATAGTGTAGATAACTCGAGGTTTGTATTTTGCAAGAAAAAAGTGCAGAGTATTGCAGCGGAAAATACAGAGTATTGCCACCCAGTATTTTTTATGCTTTTTTTGATAAGGCATTAGCCAAACGGAAACTACTTCCGGTATATGAAACAATATGAGCGTGATGAATTAAACGATCTACTAAAGCTGCTGTTAATCGGGAATCGGAAAAGATTCGATTCCATTGGCTAAACTCCAAGTTAGAAGTAATAATTAAACTTTTTTGTTCATAGCACTCTGAAATGAGTTGAAACAGTAATTCGGCACCTTCTGTGCCAAAAGGGACATAGCCCATTTCATCTAATATCAATACATCTACTTTCTCTAATTTTCGTCGGAAAGAAGCAAATCGACCATTTGCTAACGTTTTCTCTAATTCCTCTACTAAATGAGATACCCTATAAAATCTCACATCATATCCTTTTTCGCACGCACGTCTACCTAAGGCGGAAGCTAAGTGGGTTTTCCCTGTTCCAGGAGCTCCTACTAGAATCACATTTTCTTTCCTCGAAACAAATGATAGATCCATTAGTTCCTCTTTTGTCAGATGGGCCGGTAAATGGATATCCTTGTGCCATTGATAGGTCTCTAATACTTTATGATCAATAAAACGAGCTTTTTTTATATTTCTTATCGCTTTTGCTTGTTCTCTTCCGACTTGTTCTTTTAATAAAAGGTGATAAATGAATTCTTCCCGAGTCGTAAAAGGAATGTCTTCATATCCTTCTGCCATATAAGGCAATTTTAATTGCCTACATAACTTTAAAATGGCCTCATTCACTCTTGTTGCACTCCTTCCGGAGTAGGTTGTAAAGCATCATAGCTAGACCACTCCACTTCATAAGGATGATTGATTTCGTTATCCCGTTGGCCAATATACTCATAAAAATGTTCTTCAATTTCTTTCATATCATGCTGTAATAACAGACTAATTATTTCATTGATTCGTTGTTTACGAATAGCTAATGAGGGAACCAAAAGATACTCACGAATCCTAGCCGGTAAGTATTCCTTATATCGTGAATGTCCAATAACACGCGGTTTATGCATCCAATCTTTCAATATGTCACTCCATGGGATTAATCTTCTCTTCTTCATGTACGGACGGAAGTCCGTTAGTAATATTTCTCCATTACCGGTCACAATCCGATATTGATCCCAATATAGAATACAGTATAAAGGATAATAATTTTTGGCTTTAGGAATATGAATAAGATGTTGATCCAATTTGAATTCATTGTATTTATTTACTTTAATCAATGTTTCCTTAAACACAGGATAATCTTCTTCTGGCAGCTTATATAACTTCTTTTGTTCTTCTTCCCACAGATACTCTATTGATTCTTGTTTCTTATAATGTTCTCTTTGTCGATCTTTCTGTAATACTTCTTTTAATTGTTCAGTCAAGTCATCAAAATCCTTTATTACTGGAGGGACGCTAAAAAAGTTGTATCGTATATAACCAACCTTTCTTTCCACGCTTCCTTTTTCATGTCCACTTCGGGGATTACATACTTGTACGTCAAATCCATAATGGTTTTGAAAAGCCATCAATTCATCTGTTAATTGAGCTTCTCCATTTGAATCCCTTACTTTTTTGACAGCTGGCGTTAGATTATCAATTCGTATACTTTTTGGTACGCCACCTGCTTGTTCAAACAATTGCTTTAATCCACTTAAAAAGCATTCTTGATTTTCTGAAGGAAGTGGGACAGAGAAAGCCACATTACTATAGGGGAAAGACATAATTAATGCATGTATATCGACTATTTCCCCCTCCAGCACAGCCTCCATGATTCCAAAATCAACCTGAGCTTCTCCAATTGGATGATTCAATCGCTCATATCCTTTATCCTTTTGACTCTCTTCAGTCGCCCTCCAATCCGAAATAAATTGNGCCTTTTTCGCACGCACGTCTACCTAAGGCGAAAGCTAAGTGGGTTTTCCCTGTTCCAGGAGCTCCTACTAGAATGACATTTTCTTTCCTCGAAACAAATGATAGATCCATTAGTTCCTCTTTTGTCAGATGGGCCGGTAAATGGATATCCTTGTGCCATTGATAGGTCTCTAATATTTTATGATCAATAAAACGAGCTTTTTTTATATTTCTTATCGCTTTTGCTTGTTCTCTTCCGACTTGTTCTTTTAATAAAAGGTGATAAATGAATTCTTCCCGAGTCGTAAAAGGAATGTCTTCATATCCTTCTGCCATATAAGGCAATTTTAATTGCCTACATAACTTTAAAATGGCCTCATTCACTCTTGTTGCACTCCTTCCGGAGTAGGTTGTAAAGCATCATAGCTAGACCACTCCACTTCATAAGGATGATTGATTTCGTTATCCCGTTGGCCAATATACTCATAAAAATGTTCTTCAATTTNAGCCTCATTCATTCTTGTTGCACTCCTTCCGGAGTAGGTTGTAAGGCATCATAGCTGGACCACTCCACTTCATAAGGATGATTGATTTCGTTATCCCGTTGGCCAATATACTCATAAAAATGTTCTTCAATTTCTTTCATATCATGCTGTAATAACAGACTAATTATTTCATTGATTCGTTGTTTACGAATAGCTAATGAGGGAACCAAAAGATACTCACGAATCCTAGCCGGTAAGTATTCCTTATATCGTGAATGTCCAATAACACGCGGTTTATGCATCCAATCTTTCAATATGTCACTCCATGGGATTAATCTTCTCTTCTTCATGTACGGACGGAAGTCCGTTAGTAATATTTCTCCATTACCGGTCACAATCCGATATTGATCCCAATATAGAATACAGTATAAAGGATAATAATTTTTGGCTTTAGGAATATGAATAAGATGTTGATCCAATTTGAATTCATTGTATTTATTTACTTTAATCAATGTTTCCTTAAACACAGGATAATCTTCTTCTGGCAGCTTATATAACTTCTTTTGTTCTTCTTCCCACAGATACTCTATTGATTCTTGTTTCTTATAATGTTCTCTTTGTCGATCTTTCTGTAATACTTCTTTTAATTGTTCAGTCAAGTCATCAAAATCCTTTATTACTGGAGGGACGCTAAAAAAGTTGTATCGTATATAACCAACCTTTCTTTCCACGCTTCCTTTTTCATGTCCACTTCGGGGATTACATACTTGTACGTCAAATCCATAATGGTTTTGAAAAGCCATCAATTCATCTGTTAATTGAGCTTCTCCATTTGAATCCCTTACTTTTTTGACAGCTGGCGTTAGATTATCAATTCGTATACTTTTTGGTACGCCACCTGCTTGTTCAAACAATTGCTTTAATCCACTTAAAAAGCATTCTTGATTTTCTGAAGGAAGTGGGACAGAGAAAGCCACATTACTATAGGGGAAAGACATAATTAATGCATGTATATCGACTATTTCCCCCTCCAGCACAGCCTCCATGATTCCAAAATCAACCTGAGCTTCTCCAATTGGATGATTCAATCGCTCATATCCTTTATCCTTTTGACTCTCTTCAGTCGCCCTCCAATCCGAAATAAATTGGCAAACGGTTCGATAAGAACCGGGAAAGCCATACTTCAATAATTCTTGAAAAAGTTGTTTATTTGTTCTACGAAGTTTCTTTTTTAAGCGAGCATCTTCTTCCAACCAATCACATACCATCTCTCCCCAACGTTCTTCATACATCATTCCTTTTTTAGATTGAATTTTAGAAGTGGGTACCTGATCTTTATCCGCATATTTTTTTGCGGTCCGCCAATTGATATTCATGGTTTTTGCGATTTTGGAAATAGATAACCCTTTTTGATTTCTCATTAATTTGATACAATGAACCTCAGACATTGCTAGCATCCTTTCTTACCTCCACTGTTTGATTAGACACCTATACAGTAGAGGGACTTGGGGTGACTGGCAAGTCTTTTTTTTATGGCACTAAAAAAAGTGCTAGACTCTGTACAAAAACGTTGCACAAGTCTGCACTTTTATTTTGCATTACACAGTCAAAGTGGTGCCTTTTATGAAGACACCTTTTAGACAGACCGCAATACCAGCAGATGTTTATTGTTATAATATAAGTATAAGCTTTTTCAATAGCTTCAGAAATTTTCCAATTGGATAAACTAGGTAGGTGATGCAAGCCATGAGGGTTGTTTCATAGGATATGTTTGTCTTCTTGACCGAACATATGTTTTCTTTTTAGATGTAAGTGATAGAAGAATATGTTATCAAAAAAAGGGAGGGAACTGTATGAACCAGGCACTAAAAAACGAAATTCGTAATTCTCGTTTATATAACCATGAAATCGCTGCTTATTTAGGGGTAAGTGAGTCGACTTTATATCGTTGGTTGAGATCTAATCTTTCTTCTAATCAAAAGGAAAAGATTGCTGCTGCGATTGAAGAATGCAAAAAGAATCAATTGTTACATGCTTAATCATGCAAAGGGTAGGAGCGGAGAGGTGGTTGAATGAACGGATGGATTAAGTTGCATAGATGCCTTATGGATAAGCCGATTTGGTTTGAATCTACACCTGAACAAAAAACGATTTTTATCACACTTCTCATGATGGCCAATCATCAGGGGAAGGAGTGGGAGTGGCAAGGGGAAAAATATACTGCTGATCCAGGGCAATTCATCACTAGCTTAGATTCAATTGTGAAAAATTGCGGGAAAGGCATCACGATTCAGAACGTAAGAACAGCTTTAAAAAGATTCGAGAAATACGGCTTTCTAACAAATCAATCAACAAACAAAAGCAGGCTAATAACCATTGTTAACTGGGGAATTTATCAATCATTGGATGCAGAAGCTAACAAGCAACCCACCAAGCAGTTAACAAGCAATCAACAAGCAATTAACAAGGAACTAACACCTAACAAGAAAGAAAGAAAGCAAGAAAGTAAGAATGAAATAAATAAAGAACATATACCTTCACAGATTGAAAATCTGCGTGTTAGGTACTCTGAAAATCAATTAAAGGTTATTGATGATTACTTGGCCATTATCGTTCATACAAGGACCAGCGGGAAAATATCTGATTCGGTTATCTTGAAGATGTATGAGACATGGGATAAACATCCTGCAATATGTGTTGAATACGGGTTGAAAACACATGCTGAAAACCCGGCACTGCACAGTAAAAAGGAAAATTACACTCTAGGAATCATTCGCAATACTTCAGCGGAAGAAGCTGCAAGCAAGCTTAATGCAAACCAGTACAGCAATGTTACACCTTTCAGAAAAAAAGATTCCCTCTTTACTCAATCTGAGGAAAGCAAGCGGAGACAGGCGGCATCTGCTGCAACGGTTACGGACGAAAAATGGCAAGAAACTTTAAATGAATTGGAGGAATTTCCATTTTGATCAATTCAGCCAGAAATTCTAAAAGGAATAGAGGATTTGTTGAGCTAATCGGATTGGATAAGGCAAAGGATCACTTATTTAAAATAAGACCAGACTTAATTGATAAGACGCGTGAGGTAAGCATAGAAAGATGCAAATGCGGAAAGTGCGGAGAAGATACTATGTTTTGTTGGGTTTACTACCTTAAGGACGAGGATGAGCCCAGAGAAGAATTATGTGATCAGTATTGTAGCAGATGTAGAGATAAAATCTTTTCTCGAGAAATCACTTTAGAAATGAGTCAAAAAAGAAGGGAAAATATCAGGGCGAACTGGTATCTCCCCCATCCTACACATATTTCAGCAGGATTCAAAAATTTCAATGCATATAACGATTGTACAAGAAAATCCTTGCAGGTAGCAAAAGATTATACAAAAAAAATATTAGCTGGAGAGAAGATTTCTTTACTCTGTATGGGGTCGACAGGCACAGGGAAATCTCATCTGGCTACTGCTATTGCTAGGACTCTAGATGAAAAAGGGATGGTTGTTGGCTTTATTTCAGCGGCGGAATTATTCAACAAAATTAAAGAATCATTTAATACGCCAGGAATAGAAAAAAGGCTTTTTGAAGATATGAGAGCATTAGATGTTTTGGTTATAGATGACGTGGGAGTTGAGACGGTGAAGACCACGAATGAAATCAGTTGGTCAGTCTCTNGTGCTAGACTCTGTACAAAAACGTTGCACAAGTCTGCACTTTTATTTTGCATTACACATCGAGGTTTCTGGATAATATTTATTTTCATAAATCTTGAATTACAAAAATTGTGAGGGCAAAGATATGAAGGATATTTTAAAATTAGCATATTTTGATGAGCAAGCAGCAGTCGATTTTCTTGAAATAAAGGAATCAGGAAGCTCTTCAGAAATAATGAAAGTAGTAACAGAGAAAAATAAGGAAATGGGTTTTAGCGGGGAAGCTGGAAAGGGTTTTTTTAGTTTTTTGAAATTTGGTTTATCAGGAAATATGAACAAAAAAAACAATAGCATAGTTGAAACGCAAGTAACAAGAACTATTTATAATAAATTTATTGAACTTAGTAAAAAGGCAAAAGAAATAAAAAAGTATAAACATATAAACCTTAAAATCGTAAAGAATTCAGCAACTTATTTTAGAAATCTTATGCCGTTTATCAAGATGATTGACGACACAGGAGAATTTGAAAATGCAGAAGATCTAAAGGGGCTCAATCACCAAGAGTTGGACGCTATCTTTGACGATGCTAGAGGGTATTACGAATATTTAGGGGAGATAGTATCCGATGATAAAGAATCTGAAACAGTAATAATACGTTTCAATATTAATGGTATGAGGAATAATTATAGTTTGTATGATTTAACTAAAATGAATTTAAGTATATACGGTATTGAAGTAGGCGAAGCAAAGAGTATAGACTTGGATTTTATTAATGAGATGAATGAAATGTTACAAGAGGAAAGAAACGAACAAAAAGAATTAAGCTATGAAGAGATGCAAAGACAAAACTCATATGATAATAATAAGTTACCAGACCTAGATTCTAAGGAAAAAAGATATAAAATCATAGATGTTATAGTGGCGGGGATATAAGTGGAAATAACAGTGTTTTTTGAACCTGAAAATGTGTTTATAGAGAGATTAAATAGCTTTAAGAATGTTCTATATTTTGGGGACTATATAAGGGCTAATGATAAGGATCAAATAGATACTATTAATCTTGAAGATCATTATGAATTATTTGTTATAAGTTCCAATGAATTGTCTGGAGTTAACAATCATGTCATGGAAAATATAGGTAGATTGATTGAGCGTATTCAGGTTATTTATAGTTTTAGGCACATTTATATTAATAATCCAACAAAAACAACGCTAAAAACATTAAAAAGTACCTTTAAATTAGAAATAAGTGAACCCTATATATTACACAGTGTATCTGAAGAAAAATTAGTTAAGATTGAAAGTGAATTTGATGATTTCTTAATAGGTCAAATCACTGCAAAGAAAAAAATTATAAGAAACCTTTTAAAATTATTAATAAGAACAAATAATAAACCACTTGTACTTATGTTATATGGAAATCCTGGAATTGGAAAAACTGAGACGGCAAAGTTTTTAGCTAAACAGTTAAATGAGGGGGAGATAGTTAGAGAGCAAATGTCTATGGTACATGGTGAAGAAAGTTTAAAATACTTTAAGTCTACACATCACTCAGAACATTCATTTTCAAAAAAGTTGCTAAATAGAACTTCTAATATAATTTTGTTAGATGAATTTGCCCGTTCACCATCATATATACAAGATAGTTTTCTTCAGATGTTTGATGAAGGAGTATATGAAGATAATAACTATAGCGTAGATATAAGAAAGTCCGTTATCATTTGTACCTCTAATTTCTTGACCGAAGACGACATGAAAAAAAATATAGATAATGCTTTACTAAGCCGGTTTGATGCATTAATAAAGTATGAAGACTTTAATGATGATGAAAAGGAACTGATTATAAAACTGTCTATTAATGGAATTAAAAAAACAATATCAGAGAAATATGCTTCCATGGTTGATTGGGAGAAACTACAGTGTTTTCTTATTTATAATGTAAAAGGATTAACAAATATGAGACATATAAAGGGGATAATAGAAGAAGCTGTTGCAGATGAAGTTTTGCGAAAGTTAAAAAAATAGGTTGAACAAAAGTGTATACAATCTATCTTTTTGTGGCTATAGCTTTGATCTGAAAATGGTCAAGTATAATTCTAGGTGTCCTGCCAAAAGGATAGTTCGATTACCATCATCCATATATTATGGAACAGCTGGATAGGCAACACTTAACTGGACAAAAAAATTAAGGTGTGGCGGACAAAATCCTCATTTTGAGTATAGCTTCCTTATAAGATGGAAAAAGCTGTACTAGTCACTTTATATGGAGGTTCTGGCATGGTAGCCTGACGTGGCTTGCCAGTTTGATAAACTGGCAGTCTGGCTTTTCAGCCATGCCAGTAGAGGCTCCATGTCAAGTGACGGTGTGAACACTCTATTTAACAAGTCTGCCATTACCTATTCAGTTAAGGAGCGTTGTATATGACCAGATCGAGACGAACATTTACCGAAGATTTCAAGAAACAAATTGTATTACTATATGAGAATGGAAAACCACGAAAAGAGATTATCGCTGAATATGAGCTGACCCCGTCTGCCCTAGATAAGTGGGTGAAGCAAAGCAGAACGGCTGGTTCCTTTAAGGAAGCAGACAATCGTACACCTGAACAAACTGAATTAATGAAGATACGCAAAGAACTGAAACAGCTACAAATGGAAAATGACATTTTAAAGCAAGCCGCGCTGATCATGGGACGAAAGTAAAAGTGATTCGAAATAACCGTCACAAATACTCGGTATCAGCAATGTGCATCGTCCTCAACATTTCCCGTTCTTCTTATTATTATGAAGCGAAAATACAGGATAATCAGCAGGAAGAGCGTATTCGGTCACTGATCATTGAAATCTTTCAGAAAAGCCGCCAGAACTATGGAGCGCGCAAGATTAAGATTGAATTGAAAAAGCAAGACCATCGTGTGTCCCGCCGCCGAATCGGACGGATTATGAAGGAAGAAGGATTGATATCGTCTTATACATTAGCCCAGTTCAAACCCCATAAAGCCCAATGTAACGAAGAAAAAGTGGGTAACGAGTTAGATCGGAGCTTTCACCAACAAGAAGAGCTGGCTGTCGTTGTCAGTGACCTGACGTATGTACGTGTCAAGGATTCCTGGAACTATATCTGCTTATTGATTGATTTATATAACCGTGAGTTGATTGGACACAGTGTAGGACCGAAAAAAGATGCCAAACTGGTGAGTAAAGCACTGTCTACTGTGCAACATGATCTGCGATTGATCACCTTATTTCATACAGACCGAGGCAGCGAATTTAAAAATAAGCATTTGGATGAAACGCTTGAAACTTTTGAAATTAAGCGGTCATTAAGTATGAAAGGATGTCCCTATGATAACGCAGTGGCAGAAGCGACTTACAAAATCTTAAAAACAGAGTTTGTGAGAGGACGAACATTTGAAACACTCGAACAGTTACGTTCTGAACTATATGATTATGTCCATTGGTTTAACCATTTCAGAATTCACGAAACATTGGGATATTTAAGTCCCGTTCAATTTAAAGAAACACACCTTAAAAAAAGTGTCTAGTTTAGTGTTACCATTCCACAGCAGATGAAATTATTTATTGTGATTTAGATGAATACTCATAAGTATGATTCAAATTGGCTCGAGGACTATTCTATAAAAGGAATTTATAGGCGAGAATTGGGAATTCAATCCTCGTCTCTTTTGTTCCTTAAATAACCACAGTGAATCGTACCATGGGTGTAATTAGGTTTCTTTGCCCATGTGATATAATATTCCTGAGGAGGGGTATAATGGTAAAGTCCGTAGTGGCAAATGGTCGCGTTATAAAAGGAGTTAAATATAGATTAAATATAAAGGGAAATGAAATTGAGAGAAAAATAGTAAAAAATTTATCGGAATTTTTCGGAGTAACCTTTTCGAGAATTGAGAAATTTAAAAATACTGATTATACTTTTAGTTTTTTACAACCGGGTGATGAATATAGGGAAAAATTTAATATGTATAATGAGTTTCTGTTATTATTTTCTCCTTTCCAAGATTTTGATAGAAGAGCTCTAGATTTTGTGGATAAAACATTGTCAGATTATGATAATCGATTAGACAAGGTTTGTATCTTCCTTGTAAGTAAGGATTTAAATATTACACACAAAATCGCTGCATTGAATAACGAAAATAAAGATTCAAAGTTAATTGTGCCATTTACATATGATGAATTTATAAAAAGTAAGATTACTAAAGAGAATGTAGAAAACAAGTTAAGGGAGTACTTTTATAGTCGAGATTTATTTGCAATAGAATCTCCTATTAGAAATGATAGTTACTTTTTTGGTAGAAAGAAAATAGTACAAGAGTTTTATTCCAAGTATATAAGTGGTGAACAGGGAGGATTATTCGGGTTAAGGAAAATAGGTAAGACCTCGGTATTATATGCTTTAATGAGAACTATAGATTCAAAAGATGGTGTATATATATTTGTGGATTGTCAAAATCCATCTGTGCATGCATTAAGATGGTTTGAATTATTACAAAGCTTAATAAATAAACTAATAGAAAAATATGATATTCAATTAGATGTTAATGATTATACTTTTGATGAAAAATATGCTGCTGCAAGCTTTGAAAAATTAATGATACAAATTTATCGGAAATTAAACAAAAAAAGGATTTTATTAATTTTTGATGAAATTGAAATGATTTCTATAGATACTGCTAGTGCTGAACACTGGAGAAATGATTTAGACTTTGTTCATTTTTGGCAAACAATTAGAGCGTTTTATCAAGAACATCAAAATGAAATATGCTTTTTAGTTGCTGGGGTGAATCCTCATTGTGTGGAAGTTGCATCTATTCAAAAAATTGATAATCCTATATTTTCTATGATTAATCCTGTTTATTTGGAACTGTTTGGTATTGAAGATGTTAAAAACATGGTAAGCAGTATTGGTAGATACATGGGGTTAGATTTCGATGAAGAAATATATACAAAGTTAGTAGATGATTATGGTGGACATCCATTTTTAATTAGACATATCTGTAGCTTAATAAATAGGTCAGTATCGTTAGCGAGACCGATTAAGGTTAATAAGTTTGACTATAGCAGAGAAAAGCAAAATTATGATATAGCTATTTCAAAATATATTGAACAGATAATACAAGTACTGAAAATTTCATATCCTAATGAATATAACTTATTAGAAACTTTAGCTGTTCAAGGAAATGAAGCATTCCTTTCTAAATTAGGAAAGGGTGATTTTTCAACAATACAACATTTAATTGGTTATGGTGTCTTGAAAAAATATAAAGATACTCATTTTATCACCATAGAAGCTCTATCAATTTATTTAAAAAATAATAGTAATTTATTAATTGATGATTCTTTGGAAGCAAAAAGAACAGCAATTAGTAAAAGGCGAAATAAGGTGGAATTAAAATTAAGGGAAATGATCTATACGGTTTTCATTACTAAATATGGTAGAGCCGAAGCAAGGGAAAAAATTTTAACAGCTAAAAAGACAGAAGAAAGGAAAAAATTTGACGGAATACCAACCAATGAATTAATGGAAGAGGAATATTATTTCCCAGAACTAAAAGTTTTAGTTAATAAGAATTGGGACGATTTCAATAAAGCTTTTGAAGATAAGTCTAAATTTAAAATCAATATGGATATAATTAATGCATATAGAGTTGATGCTCATGCAAAAAGTATTACAGAAGAAGAATATTTAATGACTCATATGGCTTTAAATTGGATTGAAAAATGTATATTTTAAAACCACGCTTATATTGGTTATGGTGAATCGTATTATGTATCATGATGTGTATTTTCCTTTAAAGTTTATGTGGGAATTTGCAAAACTCTATAAAATCAATGTTTTGAATGCATGAACCGATAACTGGTTTTCAGCCGTCAAATATGAGAAATTAAATAGGTTCCCTGTATATAGCCTGCCAGCGTATTTATTTTAAATAGCCTCTTGAATACCCCTTGAATACCCTTTGCGAAAAAACGGTTGAAATCATACGAAACACTGAAAGGGAAAACCGTTGATTTAAAGCGGTTTGTGAACTTCCTTATAATAAGGAAGAAACTCTTCTCTGAAAGAGCGTAAGAAATACGGTCTTAAAGGTGCTCGTCGTGCGCCTCAGTTCTCAAAACGTTAATTTTCGTTTTCAAAACCAACCTTGGTCCTTTTTCGGATCAAGGTTTTTTTGTATTCTATGCTTATTATAACGATTCCCATACACAATTATTGATTACAGTACTCACATAAAAAGGCAGGATTGATTGAGCGGCGTCATCAAACAATAGGAGATAAGACGCGGCCGTCAGTATCGCGTATATTGAAGATTGTAGGTGCAATAGCCTGCAGCAATATCAGAGGTGACTTTAAGTGGGAACTGTAATTCATTCGTTTACTGAAAAACGCAAGGAAAGACAGCTAGGATATGAAAGAAAGGTGTTAAAAGAGATTACACCTAAAATGCTGAAAGAGCGATTTCAGGCGTTTGTGAACGCCCAAAAGGGATTGGGACTTGTCCTCTCTCAGGTCTTGGAGGAAGGCTGTTATGATGTAGCGATTGAAGCTTTTCTGCTAGGCGCCAACTATAGTAAATTTGGCTTCTTTGGCGAGTCATATGAAGAAGTAAAGGAACGATGCCAGGAGGAAGAAAAGCATCTGACGGATACACTCTTTAATTTTATCCTTTATTGGGGAAAGGTCAGTGACTATGATCTCTATAATGAGTCCCTCTATTATGAATGTGAGCAGTACGTCAATTCATGGTGGGCGGAAGGCTTCCAAAAAGGCGCTAAACGATATCGCCTGCGCCTTCATTGACAGTTCTAAATCTCTTGCTCGTCCCATATCGTATATGGAGGATGAGCGGGAGGGATACAAACATGTGGAGCCGACTAAAATATACAGGTTTAGCAATTACCATCGTAATGGTGTTTTTATTGGTGACTTTTCAATTCGTTGGTGAATATTCGTGGAATTCATGGAATCTTCCTTTGTCGGGAAAGGTTATCGTTCTTGATGCGGGGCATGGAGGGCCGGATGGAGGAGCTGCGGTAAAAGGAGTGGTTGAAAAGGATATTTCTTTGCCAATCACAAAAATGGTTAGGGATTATTTGCAGGAACAAGGTGCACTTGTCATCATGACCAGAGAGAATGACACTGATCTGGCGGGAGACACGAGCGGATACAGGGCCAGGAAAAGAGAAGACTTAAAACAGCGTGTGAAGCTCATTAATGATTCGGAAGCTGATCTGTACCTCAGTATCCACCTGAATGCTTTTCCTTCAAGCAAATACAGCGGCGCCCAAACGTTTTATACGATGCGTTACAAAGAAAATAAATATGCAGCTGACTTTATCCAATCAGAATTGAAAACGAATTTGGAAAATACCAACCGCGAAGCGAAAGCAATCGACCATGTATATGTTATGAAACATGCCTTAAAACCTGGAGCCTTAGTGGAAGTCGGATTTCTCTCGAATGATAAAGAGAGAGAAAGACTGACGCAATCCTCCTATCAGGATATGGTCGCTGCCTCTATTTATAAGGGAATTCTCCGCTATTTTACCGAAGAACCAATGGAGAAAGCAGAATAGGAATGAATGGTGTTAAAATGGCAGGACCCCGTTTATAGTTACCGAAAACAATTGTGGTATACTGTTGATGAAAACGAAATCATAAAAGGGGTGCGAGAATGGTTACTGAACAACAAGTGAGAGAATTAGTAGGGAAATTGAAAGATCCTATTCTACATATAAGCTTAGCGGAAAGCAATGGTATTGATGAAGTTAAGATCAAAGAAGAGAAGAACCATGTAAGCGTTAAACTGTTGCTTGCAAAGACAGGAACGCCTGAGCAGTTGCAGTTGCAAATGCAGGTTGTCAACATGTTGAAGGAAGCAGGGGCTGAGTCAGTCGGCATCCGTTTTGGAGAACTTTCGGAAGAAGAACTGCGAAAACACAGAGTAAACCCGAATGATGACGGGCTTGGTCTTCTTTCCCCCAATTGCAAAACGAAGTTCCTTGCTATCGCAAGCGGGAAAGGCGGAGTAGGGAAATCGACAGTATCCGTGAATCTTGCTGTGTCATTAGCGCGCCTTGGAAAGAAAGTCGGATTAATCGATGCCGATATCTATGGTTTCAGTGTGCCGGATATGATGGGCATAATTAAACGCCCGGTAGTCCGCTCCGAAAAAATCATCCCGGTAGAACGCATGGGTGTCAAAGTCATTTCCATGGGCTTCTTCGTCGAAGACAATGCGCCAATTATCTGGAGAGGGCCGATGCTTGGCAAGATGCTGACAAGCTTCTTTACGGAAGTTGAGTGGGGCGACCTGGATTACTTGCTGCTGGATCTTCCTCCGGGCACAGGCGACGTGGCTTTGGATGTTCACAGTAAACTGCCGTCTTGCAAAGAAATCATTGTGACAACTCCACATCCTACTGCAGCGTTTGTTGCTGCGCGTGCCGGTGCCATGGCGATCCAGACAGACCACGAAGTAATCGGCGTCATCGAGAATATGTCATACTTTGAAAGTAAAGTGACAAAAGAAAAAGAATATGTATTCGGCACAGGCGGCGGCGAAAAGCTGGCAGATGAACTTCGCACGGAAGTATTAGGCAAGCTGCCTTTACAGCAGCCGGATTGGAATGAAGAAGACTTTGCGCCGTCCATCTATGAGCCCGACCACAAAGTAGGGCGCGTGTACATGGATATCGCTGAAAAAGTGATCTCTATTCTTGATAAATAATATATAAGAGAAGCACTTCGCATTTGGCGAAGTGCTTTTTTGTGGCTGAACGGAGGTCTGCTGCTTTACCTTGTTCCAGCCGTTTTTCTCTACGATAAGTCATCATCAGCTCGCTTTGCTCTCTGTGATTCCTTTATCTCAAGAAAATCCCTCCAGTTTGTATGACCCTAAACGGTCGCTTCCGCTTTTCTCTGTGTCTAGCTGCAGACCTCCAGCTCCTAGCAAACTTCGCACATTTCTTCTACGATAAGTCAACATCAGCTCCCTACGTTCGCTGTGTTTCCTTTATCTCAAAGAAAGGTACTCCAGTTTGTACGGAGCTAAACGGAGGTCTTCCGCTTTTCTTATTGTCTAGCTCCGAACACCCAGAGGCTAGTGGACTTCACATTTTTCTCTACGATAAGTCATCATCAGCTCGCTTTGCTCTCTGTGATTCCTTTATCTCAAGAAAAATGCTCCAGTCCATACGCCTCTAAACGGGTGTTCTCCGCTTTTCTTGATCCAGCTGCAGCGACCAGGGACTAGCAAACTTCGGGCTTTTCTCTACGATAAGTCATCATCAGCTCGCTTTGCTCTCTGTGATTCCTTTATCTCAAGAAAATCCCTCCAGTTTGTACGTCCCTAAACGGTCGCTTCCGCTTTTCTCTGTGTCTAGCTGCAGACCTCCAGCTCCTAGCAAACTTCGCACATTTCTTCTACGATAAGTCAACATCAGCTCCCTACGTTCGCTGTGTTTCCTTTATCTCAAAGAAAGGTACTCCAGTTTGTACGGAGCTAAACGGAGGTCTTCCGCTTTTCTTATTGTCTAGCTCCGAACACCCAGAGGCTAGTGGACTTCACATTTTTCTCTACGATAAGTCATCATCAGCTCGCTTTGCTCTCTGTGATTCCTTTATCTCAAGAAAAATGCTCCAGTCCATACGCCTCTAAACGGGTGTTCTCCGCTTTTCTTGATCCAGCTGCAGCGACCAGGGACTAGCAAACTTCGGGCTTTTCTCTACGATAAGTCATCATCAGCTCGCTTTGCTCTCTGTGATTCCTTTATCTCAAGAAAATCCCTCCAGTTTGTACGTCCCTAAACGGTCGCTTCCGCTTTTCTCTGTGTCTAGCTGCAGACCTCCAGCTCCTAGCAAACTTCGCACATTTCTTCTACGATAAGTCAACATCAGCTCCCTACGTTCGCTGTGTTTCCTTTATCTCAAAGAAAGGTACTCCAGTTTGTACGGAGCTAAACGGAGGTCTTCCGCTTTTCTTATTGTCTAGCTCCGAACACCCAGAGGCTAGTGGACTTCACATTTTTCTCTACGATAAGTCATCATCAGCTCGCTTTGCTCTCTGTGATTCCTTTATCTCAAGAAAAATGCTCCAGTCCATACGCCTCTAAACGGGTGTTCTCCGCTTTTCTTGATCCAGCTGCAGCGACCAGGGACTAGCAAACTTCGGGCTTTTCTCTACGATAAGTCATCATCAGCTCGCTTTGCTCTCTGTGATTCCTTTATCTCAAGAAAATCCCTCCAGTTTGTACGTCCCTAAACGGTCGCTTCCGCTTTTCTCTGTGTCTAGCTGCAGACCTCCAGCTCCTAGCAAACTTCGCACATTTCTTCTACGATAAGTCAACATCAGCTCCCTACGTTCGCTGTGTTTCCTTTATCTCAAAGAAAGGTACTCCAGTTTGTACGGAGCTAAACGGAGGTCTTCCGCTTTTCTTATTGCCCGCCTCCTGTTTGTTTTTGGGTGCTGTTTTGGCTCTGGGATTTATTTCCGCTTGTTGTTCCTTCTTTTTTCTTCTTTTCAGCAGGAAGTTCTTCTGCTGCTTTGATGAGCAGTTCTTCCAATTTTACTTTTACTAAGGGGCTGTCCATGGTCTCGAGCAGGACTTTCTTTATTTCTTCCCGCATTGATTTGCTTTTTAACTGATTTAATATTTCTTTTTGCATCTCGGGATCCTTTAAGGCTTGCAAAATTAACTTTTGGTAATCGGGGTCTTTCATTAGGTCTTTTAATACTTTTTTGTGCTCTGTTTCTAGGCTCTTGGCATACTTGCTTACGAACTTCGGATCTTTGAATAGTTTTTCCCAAAATTGTTTTGCCTTGTCGCTGGTCAGATTTTGCTCGATTGCATCTTTGACTGTTTTTTGGTCCATAACCATTTCGTTCTTTACTTGATCACTAGACAAAACTTCTTGGATGGCTTTTTTTCCATCGTCTGTCTTCAAGATATCGACGACCATTTTTTTGGTTTCCTCGTAATCCACCTTTTCGTAGTCTGCACTGTTCTTAGAGCATCCCGTTAGGAGTAGCGCCAATAGGAAGAATGGGATAAATGCTGCTTTATAGGTCATGATCATAGGCTCCTTATAACAAATTTCTACTGATAATATTGAGATATCGGTAGAAAATTATGCACAAAAGCGGGAAGTTGTAGCATTTTAAAAAGCTAATTGGTACAATTATTCAATATAGCAAAATATTGGGGGATTCTAGAGTGAGTAGTCGTAATCTAGTACGTTTATTTTTATCGACTTTGTTGCTGGGTGGGCTGTCTACTGGAGTTGTTGGTTTCATTGTTAAGTGGGGGGAATACCACGATATATTTGTATCTGGAAAAATCCCTGAGATAATAGCCGCTTTTATCTGGTTTATTGGCGTGGGTATGATATTCAGTGTGATTAGCCAAATGGGTTTTTTTGCCTATCTCACTGTCCATCGTTTTGGGCTTGGTATGTTCAGGAGCTTGTGGAGTCCTGTCCAAGTGATTTTAATACTGCTCGTCCTATTTGATTTAATTTATTTCCGTTTTCTTTCTTTTGGCAAAAACAATAGTGTAGCGCCATATGTGGTGTTGGGGATCCTCTTATTTATAGCAGGATTAATAGTGGCTTATATAAAAATGAAGCAGACAAATAGGCATGCGTTCATCCCGGCATTATTCTTTATGACTGTGGTTACTGTTATTGAAATGGTTCCCGTTTTGCGGGTGAAAGAGGACGATTGGTTGTTCTTTATGTCCATTCCTTTAGTGATTTGCAATGCGTATCAAATGTTGGCTTTGCATAAAATCAACCAGCGATCCGAAAAAGAGTTGGAGGAAAAGAGGAAGAATAACAAGAACACAATTAAGGGGAAAGTACAAAAAGCATAATACCAAAAGAGACAGCCGCCGCTGTCTCTTTTATTTGATTTCTTTCGTTTTAACGGATGAATTGGAAATCATTTCGGATACTGTAACCATTTTTAGGCCTTTCTCTTGAATGACGGACAAAACAGCAGGCAATGCTTTCGCTGTCTGTTTAGCGGAATCGGAGGCATGGAATAGAAGAATATCGCCTTGTTTTGTATCGTTTATATTTTTGAGTATCCGAGTAACGCCCGGGTTCGTCCAATCTTTTGAGTCTACACTCCAATGAACGACCGTATAGCCGAATTTTTCTGCGATAGAAAGAAACCGCTTATCGAAGTGGCCGGTAGGGGCCCGTACATATTCAATATCTACAATCCCCAGCTTCCGGAACGATTCTTTCCCCTTCAGCATATCTTTTGTTACTTCCTGGTCTTCGGCTTGTGAATAATCCAGATAATTATATCCCAGCATTCCGATCTCATACCCTTGGTCCTGGATTCTTTTCACGATGTGTGGATGTCTTTCAGCCCAAGAGCCGGAAAGGAAAAAGGTGGCATTCTTGACGTGGCTATTTTCTAATTCATCCAGAATGAGCGGCGCTTTTTCATCACCCCAACCAATGTTGAAGGTAAGTGCAACATTCTTTTCGCCTTTATACACTGCTTTTGGACCGTTGCTAGTAGAGAAGACAGGATTACCGGGCCCGTATTGGACAAAAAGGAACCAAGCGGTTACAAAGGCAAGTGTGAGTATGAATACATACTTTTTCACCTTTTTAGCCTGAAGTGTTATAAAGAAATTCAACCTCATCCCCCCAAAAAAACTCTTTGTAACAGAGTATGCTTGTACCTACCCTATATGACTATCCTAGTAATACATATTTCGNCCCGCCTCCTGTTTGTTTTTGGGTGCTGTTTTGGCTCTGGGATTTATTTCCGCTTGTTGTTCCTTCTTTTTTCTTCTTTTCAGCAGGAAGTTCTTCTGCTGCTTTGATGAGCAGTTCTTCCAATTTTACTTTTACTAAGGGGCTGTCCATGGTCTCGAGCAGGACTTTCTTTATTTCTTCCCGCATTGATTTGCTTTTTAACTGATTTAATATTTCTTTTTGCATCTCGGGATCCTTTAAGGCTTGCAAAATTAACTTTTGGTAATCGGGGTCTTTCATTAGGTCTTTTAATACTTTTTTGTGCTCTGTTTCTAGGCTCTTGGCATACTTGCTTACGAACTTCGGATCTTTGAATAGTTTTTCCCAAAATTGTTTTGCCTTGTCGCTGGTCAGATTTTGCTCGATTGCATCTTTGACTGTTTTTTGGTCCATAACCATTTCGTTCTTTACTTGATCACTAGACAAAACTTCTTGGATGGCTTTTTTTCCATCGTCTGTCTTCAAGATATCGACGACCATTTTTTTGGTTTCCTCGTAATCCACCTTTTCGTAGTCTGCACTGTTCTTAGAGCATCCCGTTAGGAGTAGCGCCAATAGGAAGAATGGGATAAATGCTGCTTTATAGGTCATGATCATAGGCTCCTTATAACAAATTTCTACTGATAATATTGAGATATCGGTAGAAAATTATGCACAAAAGCGGGAAGTTGTAGCATTTTAAAAAGCTAATTGGTACAATTATTCAATATAGCAAAATATTGGGGGATTCTAGAGTGAGTAGTCGTAATCTAGTACGTTTATTTTTATCGACTTTGTTGCTGGGTGGGCTGTCTACTGGAGTTGTTGGTTTCATTGTTAAGTGGGGGGAATACCACGATATATTTGTATCTGGAAAAATCCCTGAGATAATAGCCGCTTTTATCTGGTTTATTGGCGTGGGTATGATATTCAGTGTGATTAGCCAAATGGGTTTTTTTGCCTATCTCACTGTCCATCGTTTTGGGCTTGGTATGTTCAGGAGCTTGTGGAGTCCTGTCCAAGTGATTTTAATACTGCTCGTCCTATTTGATTTAATTTATTTCCGTTTTCTTTCTTTTGGCAAAAACAATAGTGTAGCGCCATATGTGGTGTTGGGGATCCTCTTATTTATAGCAGGATTAATAGTGGCTTATATAAAAATGAAGCAGACAAATAGGCATGCGTTCATCCCGGCATTATTCTTTATGACTGTGGTTACTGTTATTGAAATGGTTCCCGTTTTGCGGGTGAAAGAGGACGATTGGTTGTTCTTTATGTCCATTCCTTTAGTGATTTGCAATGCGTATCAAATGTTGGCTTTGCATAAAATCAACCAGCGATCCGAAAAAGAGTTGGAGGAAAAGAGGAAGAATAACAAGAACACAATTAAGGGGAAAGTACAAAAAGCATAATACCAAAAGAGACAGCCGCCGCTGTCTCTTTTATTTGATTTCTTTCGTTTTAACGGATGAATTGGAAATCATTTCGGATACTGTAACCATTTTTAGGCCTTTCTCTTGAATGACGGACAAAACAGCAGGCAATGCTTTCGCTGTCTGTTTAGCGGAATCGGAGGCATGGAATAGAAGAATATCGCCTTGTTTTGTATCGTTTATATTTTTGAGTATCCGAGTAACGCCCGGGTTCGTCCAATCTTTTGAGTCTACACTCCAATGAACGACCGTATAGCCGAATTTTTCTGCGATAGAAAGAAACCGCTTATCGAAGTGGCCGGTAGGGGCCCGTACATATTCAATATCTACAATCCCCAGCTTCCGGAACGATTCTTTCCCCTTCAGCATATCTTTTGTTACTTCCTGGTCTTCGGCTTGTGAATAATCCAGATAATTATATCCCAGCATTCCGATCTCATACCCTTGGTCCTGGATTCTTTTCACGATGTGTGGATGTCTTTCAGCCCAAGAGCCGGAAAGGAAAAAGGTGGCATTCTTGACGTGGCTATTTTCTAATTCATCCAGAATGAGCGGCGCTTTTTCATCACCCCAACCAATGTTGAAGGTAAGTGCAACATTCTTTTCGCCTTTATACACTGCTTTTGGACCGTTGCTAGTAGAGAAGACAGGATTACCGGGCCCGTATTGGACAAAAAGGAACCAAGCGGTTACAAAGGCAAGTGTGAGTATGAATACATACTTTTTCACCTTTTTAGCCTGAAGTGTTATAAAGAAATTCAACCTCATCCCCCCAAAAAAACTCTTTGTAACAGAGTATGCTTGTACCTACCCTATATGACTATCCTAGTAATACATATTTCGGCCTTTAGGTGGGCAGATTAGAAAAAAATGTGGTAAGCAAAGGGGCAGAGAGATTATGATGGGTCTTTTGATCAGCCAGAAAGAAAGAGAAGAATTGGAATATCTTTTGAAAAGGGAACTGGATGAAATGCTATACGAAATCAAGGATGAGCAAATTGATGGCATCGTAAAACGGGCAATTGAAGAAAGGTATCAGATTTTATTCATCCTATTCTCTAAGATTACGCCTCCTCCTATTTGCATGAAATATATCAGACGGCCCAGTAAGGACTAGTAAACTTTTTTTAAAAAAGTAGTTGACTTCACGATATTAACTTGGTATATTTATAAGCGTCGCTGAAACAACTGCGAAAGACTTTTAGAGAGTTGAAAAAAAGTTGTTGACAGCCAACTTGATAAGATGATATATTAATCAAGTCGCTGCTAAGCGAATGAAAAACAACTTTCGAAAAAAGTTGTTGACTCGCTAAAGAAGATATGATAAAATAAAAAAGCTTCTTGTGAGCGAAAATGTTCTTTGAAAACTAAACAAGACAACACGTCAACGTTAATTCTAACTAAACGTTTCAACAGAGTTGGAACACACAAGTTTTATTTTATGAGCAAGTCAAACACTTATTGGAGAGTTTGATCCTGGCTCAGGACGAACGCTGGCGGCGTGCCTAATACATGCAAGTCGAGCGGACAGAAGGGAGCTTGCTCCCGGAAGTCAGCGGCGGACGGGTGAGTAACACGTGGGCAACCTGCCTATAAGACTGGGATAACTCCGGGAAACCGGGGCTAATACCGGATAGGTTCTTCCTCCACATGGAGGAAGAAGGAAAGATGGTTTCGGCTATCACTTATAGATGGGCCCGCGGTGCATTAGCTAGTTGGTAAGGTAACGGCTTACCAAGGCAACGATGCATAGCCGACCTGAGAGGGTGATCGGCCACACTGGGACTGAGACACGGCCCAGACTCCTACGGGAGGCAGCAGTAGGGAATCTTCCGCAATGGACGAAAGTCTGACGGAGCAACGCCGCGTGAACGAAGAAGGCCTTCGGGTCGTAAAGTTCTGTTGTTAGGGAAGAACAAGTACCAGAGTAACTGCTGGTACCTTGACGGTACCTAACCAGAAAGCCACGGCTAACTACGTGCCAGCAGCCGCGGTAATACGTAGGTGGCAAGCGTTGTCCGGAATTATTGGGCGTAAAGCGCGCGCAGGTGGTCCTTTAAGTCTGATGTGAAAGCCCACGGCTCAACCGTGGAGGGTCATTGGAAACTGGGGGACTTGAGTGCAGAAGAGGAAAGTGGAATTCCAAGTGTAGCGGTGAAATGCGTAGA
>NZ_LN851186.1:373757-395577 GCF_001243895.1 Bacillus testis
AATCCGCTCCTTCGGGTTCGGCAGTTCGAATCTGCCCCCCTCCACCATTTCTTTTAAGTGGACTAGTTATATAACCTTGGTTAATAGGTTATTATAAGCTTACCACCTATTTTTATGTTAAATATTATTGGGCTATAGCCAAGCGGTAAGGCAACGGATTTTGATTCCGTCATGCGAAGGTTCGAATCCTTCTAGCCCAGCCATTTAAATGAGCCATTAGCTCAGTTGGTAGAGCATCTGACTTTTAATCAGAGGGTCGAAGGTTCGAATCCTTCATGGCTCACTTTTATCATATAATGGGGCCTTAGCTCAGCTGGGAGAGCGCCTGCCTTGCACGCAGGAGGTCAGCGGTTCGATCCCGCTAGGCTCCACCATTACACTACATACTATTATTCGCGTAAAACCAAGACTCTGGTTTTACGCTTTTTTTTATATTCAAGCCACGAGTGTATAGATAACTGCATATTCTATTGTTAGATTAGCTTTAAATAACGATTACTTGTGTATAATTATACGAAAAAATGCAGAGTTGAGCCAATTGGGAATTTTGGGATAAAATACAGATACGCGAAAATGAAAGGGGTTACATAATGAATAAACATATATCAATAATAGGGGTACCAATGGATTTAGGTCAAAATCGCAGAGGAGTGGACATGGGGCCAAGTGCTATTCGATATGCGGGCATTGTTGAAAAATTGGAAGCTCTTCAATATACAGTCGAGGATTTGGGGGATATAGCGATCTTCCCTGTTGCCGACGAGAAAGAGGGACAGGAAAAGATTAAAAACGTAACTACTGTAAAAGCAGTAAGCTGGGATATTGCCCGCAAAGTCGATGAAACGGTTGAAAATGGGTCATTTCCGTTACTATTTGGCGGCGACCACAGTATAGCAATGGGGAGTATAGCAGGAATTGCGAAGCACTATAAGAACTTAGGAGTTATCTGGTATGACGCACACGGCGATTTGAATACAATGGAGACATCCCCATCGGGTAACGCCCATGGAATGCCTCTAGCAGCTAATTTAGGCTTGGGGCATCATGATTTAACACATATACTTGACTATAGCCCAAAAGTTAAGCCGGAGAATATTGTGATTATCGGGGCAAGATCATTGGATGAAGGTGAGAAGCAGTTAATTAAAGAAAAGAATATAAAGGTATATACCATGCATGAGATAGACCGTATGGGAATGACTAAGGTGATGTCAGAGACGATTGGCTATCTTAAGGAAACTTGTGACGGCGTTCATCTTTCTTTGGATTTGGATGGATTAGACCCGAGCGATGCGCCTGGCGTGGGCACTCCAGTCATGGGTGGAATATCGTATAGAGAAAGCCACTTGGCCCTTGAAATGCTGGCAGAGGCAGATATCATTACATCGGCTGAATTTGTGGAAGTAAACCCTATTTTGGATGAGCGAAACAAAACAGCAATTACAGCGGTCGAGTTAATGGGCTCCTTATTCGGCCAAACTCTTTTATAATAGAGAAAAAGATAAAAATAAGAGCAGGGCTATTTAATAGCTACTGCTTTTTTGTTAGGATAAAATATCTATTTATAAGATTGTCCAACTCTGTACTGACTTGGACAACTTGATGGTCAGTGATTGACGTGGAAGAAGCCAAAAAAATCATTCTTTCCCTAGTTGTTTCAATATGCTGCAATAATTGCCTTATTTCGGCCACCATAGTTACTACCTCTCTTCCTTAGGAGAATATTTCCAGATTTTTACCCAGCTTTTTTATATAGTAAACCTATAATGAGGAAAAATGATAAAATAAAAGAAACATTTATTTGAAACCTTTATGCACTGCATACGTAAATAACGTATAGCCGCATGGGGCGGAGGTTATTTAGGAAATGGAATTACTCGTAAAACAAAGGATAAAGGATGTCTTGAAGGGAGACCACAATGCATTCGGAGAGATTGTTGAAATATACAAAGACAAAGTATTTCAATTATGCTACCGGATGCTGGGGAACCGCCATGAAGCAGAGGATATGGCACAGGAAGCGTTTGTCAGGGCCTATGTAAATATCCATAGCTTTAATATTAAGCGTAAGTTCTCTACCTGGCTTTACCGGATAGCAACAAATCTGTGCATAGACCGAATCAGGAAAAAGAAGCCTGATTACTATTTGGATGCCGAGATTGCCGGCACAGAAGGTCTTGATATGTACTCACAAATTCCATCATCCACGAAAAAGCCTGAAGAGGAAGTCGAGAGCCTTGAATTGCAGGATACGATCCAGAAAGAGATCCTGAAGTTGCCTGAAAAATACCGGACTGTCATCGTCTTGAAGTATATAGAAGAATTATCATTGAAGGAAATCAGCGAAATCTTGGATTTGCCCATCGGCACTATTAAAACGCGGATACATCGGGGACGCGAAGCATTAAGAAAGCAATTAAGCAATATTTAAAAAGCAGGTGACCATAATGAAATGTTCAGATGAAATCATAGAGTATATGCATGAATACCTCGATAATCAGATAAGTGCGGAACATGAGAGCATATTGCGTCATCATTTGCAGGATTGTGTTGATTGCCAGAATCATTTTCACGAGCTGAAAAAAGCGATTCTCTTTGTCCAAAGTTCATCCCATATAAGTGTGCCGTCTGACTTTACGCAGAGAGTTATGGCGAGCTTGCCGAAAGAAAAGAAGAAAGCGGGCATCAAGCGTTGGTTCAAGAACCATCCGCTGCTTACTGCAGCTTCCCTGTTCGCTCTATTGATGGGGGGAACCTTGTTTTCCAATTGGAAAGAGGATTACCAATTTTCCTTTTCAAAACAACCGGATTTGGTTGTTGACCAAAACACAGTAATCGTGCCTGAAGGAAAAACGATTGCGGGCGATGTGGTCGTCAGGAACGGCAATATTAAGATAGAAGGCAAGGTGGACGGAAACGTTACAGTCATTAATGGGGATAAATATTTAGCTTCCGCCGGCCAAGTGTCAGGGGAGATCGAAGAAATCGATGAGATGTTCGGCTGGCTTTGGTATACGATTAAGGATGCCTTTAAACAAGCAGCTAATTTGATTACAGGAAAAGGGGAAGAACCGCAATCATCCAACTAAGTGGATGATTTTTTTTATCCGACTTTGACCCTACGACTCCCGCTTCGAAACAAGAGTGACGTTACAAAAGGTAAGTGGAAGATGAGTATCCTTGAGCAAAGTTTCATTTTTATAGCAAGGGTATTTCATTTTTGTTTCGAAGTAATGCTTTTAAGTGGTCTGGGGATAATATATGGTATAATGATAAGGTTCGAGAGTAAATTAAATAGGGAGTCTAAACCCAAATGGAGGAAGTAACATGTCATTATCCAACTTTACTTTCTTTGACATTATTACGAATGTTGTAGATATTATCGTAGTATGGTTCGTTATATATAAAACATTAATGGTTATTAAAGGGACAAAGGCCGTTCAATTATTGAAAGGGATCTTTGTTATTATAGTAGTAAAAAGTTTAAGCGGCTTATTCGGACTTAACACGCTTGGTTGGTTAATGGAACAAGCAATGAGTTGGGGATTTATAGCCGTTATCGTCATCTTCCAACCTGAATTGCGGCGTGCCTTGGAGCAGCTAGGTCGAGGAAAGCTCTTTTCCAGAGGGATGTCCCAGGAGGAGAATGAAAACGAACACGCGGTGGAAGCCATTTCTAAAGCTGTTTCTTACATGGCCAAACGGAGAATCGGGGCATTAATCTCCATTGAACGCGAAACGGGCTTGACGGATTATATAGAGACAGGTATCCCATTGGATTCCAAAATCTCTGCCGAGTTGCTGATCAATATTTTTATTCCCAATACACCGCTGCATGATGGCGCTGTTATACTTCAAAAAAATAAAGTGGCGGCGGCCGCTTGTTATCTTCCTTTATCGGAAAGCCCGTTCATTTCCAAGGAATTGGGTACCAGACACCGAGCGGCGTTAGGTGTCAGCGAGGTGACCGACTGTTTGACTGTGGTTGTTTCTGAAGAAACGGGTGGCGTTTCATTGACGAGAAACGGGGATCTTCACCGGGACTTATCCGCTGAGGAATTCAAAGATATGCTTTCAAAAGAGTTCTCCCATTTAAATAAAGCGGCTACTCCTACCCTATGGAATTGGAGGGGAAAGAAAAATGGATAAGCTGATAGAAACCCCATGGTTTGTAAAAGTCGTGGCCCTATTATTGGCGGCTCTTTTGTATATATCTGTCAACTTTGAACCAGATAACGCCAGAAGTTTCAATACACCTTCCCAAAAGGACAGTGTAGTGGTTGAAGCGGTACCGGTGGAAGTGTATTATGACAGAGATAACCTGGTAGTTACCGGTGTGCCGAAAACGGTCAATGTTACATTGCATGGGCCGAAAAACTTGGTGCTTCCGGCAAAAAGCTCACGGGAATTCAAAGTGCTACTGGACCTTTCTGATCCGGAAATCGAGCTAGGAAAGAGAAAGGTGCCTTTCAAGATCAGAGATTTAAATGACAAAATCACTGCGACGATCGAGCCTCAGTATGCCAATATTTCCATACAGGAAAAAGTGACAAAAGAATTTTCCGTCCAGCCGGAAATCAATCAGAATTTGGTTGATGACGGCTATCTAGTAGGTACGCCAAAAGTGAAGCCGGAGAAAGTCAAAATTACCGGTGCTAAGGATACAATTGAGAAGATTACCTATGTCAAAGCGGTGGTTAACCTTGATGATGATGTGAAGGATACAGTTGAGGTGAAAGCCCAAGTTCAAGCGCTTGATAAGGACTACAATAAATTGAATGTCACGGTCAATCCTGGATCGGTCAATGTGACGGTCCCCGTTAAGATTCCGAGCAAGGAAGTGAAGGTGATGCCTGCTCAGTCAGGGAATCCAAAAGATGGGGTCAAAATATCAGGGATGACGGCAGATCCCCCCAGAATAACACTGTACGGTAAACAGTCCGTCCTGGATTCGATCGATCAGCTCCAGCTATCGGTGGACATTAGCAAAATTGAAGAATCGACCACCATGCAAGTACCGGTCGATCTTCCCGATGGGGTGGCCCAAGCTTCCGTACAGAAAGTGTCTGTAATGATTGAAGCCAAAAAATCAACAGACAAAGAAGACGGAAAGGACGATGAAAAGGCTGAAACAGAGACCAATCCGCCTGACGATGAAACAGTAACCAATGAACCAACGCCACCGGCCAATGAAGGGAATGTCGATGAAACAACAGATTTGACAAAGACATTTTCGGGTGTGAAAATCAGGTTCAATGGATTGGGGGAGGAATATGAACTAGCCTTCCTTTCGCCCGCACAGGGAGCGACGAATGTAACGGCGACCGGTGCCAAAGGGGATATCAATTCGCTGAAGCCATCGGAAATCCAGGCGTCTATTAATGTTGCTGGCCTGCAGGAAGGTGAGCATTCTGTTCCTCTGGCCATCAGGCTGCCGAATAATATAAAAGGCCAAGCGGCGGATTCAATGATTAAGGTATCTATCATTAAGAAAAATGTAGAGGCATCGACAGACCAAGAAAAGGTTCCCTCTGATTCATGATTGCTATTTTTTATATGACCAGAGAGGTTCACATAAATAATCATTCTACTATACACTGATAATAGGTAGATTTTATTGTGCTAATTAACAGTACAACATATGAAGGAGAGATATGTTAACATGGGTAAATATTTTGGAACTGATGGAGTAAGAGGTGTGGCTAACAGCGAATTGACACCTGAGTTGGCCTTTAAATTGGGCCGTTTCGGCGGATACGTGCTTACCAAGCATACAGACCGACGTCCAAAGGTATTAATTGGCCGCGACACTAGAATTTCTGGGCATATGCTTGAAGGAGCACTAGTGGCAGGCTTATTATCCATCGGAGCAGAAGTAATGCGTCTCGGTGTGATTTCTACACCAGGAGTCGCTTACCTAACAAAAGCGTTAAGCGCAGAAGCAGGCGTTATGATTTCGGCTTCCCATAACCCAGTTGCAGATAACGGCATTAAATTCTTCGGCAGCGATGGATATAAATTATCGGATGAACAAGAAAACGAAATCGAACAATTGATGGAACTTAATGAAGATCATCTTCCTAGACCGGTAGGTGCCGATCTTGGCCAGATAAATGACTATTTCGAAGGCGGGCAAAAGTATTTATCCTACTTGAAACAATCTGTGGACGAAGAGTTCACAGGCCTTCATGTAGCGTTGGACTGTGCACATGGCGCAACTTCTTCATTGGCGACGCATTTGTTTGCTGATTTAGACGCCGATATCTCGACGATGGGATCAGCTCCGAATGGGTTGAACATCAACGACGGCGTTGGTTCCACCCATCCGGAAGCGTTAGCTGCTTTTGTCAAAGAGAAGAAAGCGGATGTGGGCCTTGCTTTTGATGGCGATGGCGATCGAATTATTGCTATTGATGAAAACGGGGATATCGTAGATGGAGACCAAATTCTTTACATCTGCGGCAAGTATTTGAATGAGCAAGGTCGCTTAAAGCATAATACAGTCGTATCAACTGTAATGAGCAATTTAGGCTACTATAAAGCATTAGAGGCCAATGGCATTCAATCTGCCCAAACAGCTGTCGGGGACCGCTATGTGGTGGAAGAAATGAAGAAGAACGGCTATAACCTTGGCGGGGAGCAATCAGGGCATATTATTTTCCTTGATTACAACACAACAGGGGACGGCATGCTCACAGGCCTTCAGTTAGTAAATATCATGAAAGTCACGAACAAGCCTCTATCCGAACTTGCGGGTGAAATGAAAAAATTCCCGCAGAAATTGGTGAACGTCCGTGTTACGGATAAACACCATGTAACGGATAATGAAAAAGTGGCAGCTGTCATTGCGGACGTGGAAAAAGAAATGGGAGGCAATGGCCGTATCCTTGTCCGACCTTCAGGAACAGAGCCATTGGTGCGTGTCATGGCTGAGGCGCCTACGCAGGAACAATGCGATCAATACGTACATCGTATTTCCGCAGTTGTTGAGCAAGAAATGGGATTAAAAGACTGAGAACATAGATATGCATAAGAAGCACATTTTGCGCTTCTTATGCATATTTTTATTGTAAGGCTTTTTTTTTAGGAATTTGACTGGTTCTTAAGGTTGTTGACGTATTCACAATGATAGGTTATGATTACTTTGATTTCCTTAAAAATGAGTTCATACTCCAAATTGAACAGAAAGGCGGGCAGCGGCTTTTTGAGGAAAATAGCAGTCATTTAAAAAGCGCCAGAACTAAACTAGGAGTAAGTTTAGTTGACGAGGTGGAGGTTTATCGAGTCTTCGGCGGGTACCTCCCAGTTGAAGTGCACAGCTGTATATTTCTTCTCCAAAACAGTGGGGCAACTCACTCGACAAAGAGTAGAAAATGCACACACTTAAAAAATACAGAGATAAGGGGACAGGAATGTCCCCGGACATTCTTGTTCCCTTTTTATCAATAGGAGGAATAAGATATGTGTGGAATCGTTGGATATATCGGAAATCAAGATGCAAAGGAAATTTTGCTGAAGGGGCTTGAGAAGCTCGAATACAGAGGATATGACTCTGCGGGTATCGCTATTATGAACAATAGCGGTGTACAGGTCTTCAAGGAAAAGGGACGCATTGCCGACTTACGCCAAGTCGTTGACCAAAATGTATTCGCACAGACAGGGATCGGACATACAAGATGGGCGACCCATGGCGTGCCGAATCATGATAATGCGCACCCTCACCAAAGCACGAGCGAGCGTTTTACCCTTGTGCATAACGGTGTTATTGAAAATGATCAAATCCTTAAAAGAGAATACTTGTCAGATGTTTCTTTTAAGAGTGATACCGATACAGAAGTAATTGTGCAATTAATCGAAAAATTTACGAATGAAGAAAACCTTTCCGTGGAGGAAGCATTCTGTAAAACACTTTCCTTGTTAAAAGGCTCATACGCACTCGCTCTTTTGGATGAGCAGAATAACGGCACAATCCTTGTCGGCAAGAATAAAAGCCCTCTGCTAGTCGGTGTAGGCGATTCATTCAATGTTATTGCATCTGATGCTATGGCAATGCTGCAAGTGACTGACCAATTCATTGAATTGATGGATAAAGAAATTGTCGTTGTGACCCAAGAAAACGTAACTATCAAAAAACTTGATGGCACAGTGGTATCACGCAATCCGTATACAGCGGAACTGGATGCAAGCGACATCGAGAAAGGGACATATCCGCATTATATGTTGAAGGAAATCGATGAGCAGCCTCTTGTGATCCGTAAGATTATTCAATCTTACCAGGATGACAATGGAAATCTGGCTATTTCCGAAGATATTCTGAAAGCGATGAAGGATTCCGACCGCATCTATATCATCGCATGTGGAACAAGCTATCACGCTGGCCTTGTCGGGAAACAATTCATTGAGAAGCTTGCTGAAATCCCGGTTGAAGTCCATGTGGCATCCGAATTCAGCTACAATATGCCATTATTATCGAAAAAGCCGTTGTTCATTTTCATTTCACAAAGCGGTGAAACAGCTGATAGCCGTGCAGTGCTTGTGGCAATCAAGGAGCTTGGCTATAAAGCCTTGACGATCACCAATGTACCAGGATCTACTTTATCCCGTGAAGCGGATTATACATTGTTGCTCCACGCCGGTCCGGAAATCGCTGTAGCGAGCACGAAGGCGTACACAGCACAAATTGCTGTATTATCGATCTTAGCGTATGTTACTGCCCAATCAAAAGGATTGGAAGCGAAGCTGGATTTAGTCACAGAACTGGGAATCATCGCTAATGCCATGGAAGTGCTTTGCAACGAGAAGGAAGCCTTTGAGAACATCTCTCGCGAATTCCTTTCTGTCACACGCAACTGCTTCTTCATCGGCCGTGGCGTCGATTACTTCGTATGCTTGGAGGGAGCTCTTAAACTGAAAGAGATTTCTTATATCCAAGCTGAAGGATTCGCCGGCGGAGAACTGAAGCACGGAACAATCGCCTTGATCGAAGAAGGCACACCAGTTATTGCCCTTGCCACACAAGAGGCAGTTAACCTAAGCATCCGCGGAAACGTCAAAGAGGTCGTTGCACGTGGAGCATACCCTTGCATCATCAGTATGAAAGGGCTTGAGCAAGAAGGGGACAGCTTTGTCATCCCATCTGTGCATGAATTATTAACACCTCTTATCTCTGTGATTCCAACCCAATTAATCGCTTATTACGCTGCCTTGCACCGCGACTGCGATGTCGATAAGCCAAGAAACCTGGCTAAGAGTGTAACGGTTGAGTAAGGGTTTGATTGTTGAAAGACAATATAGTTAGGAACTCGATAATAAAGTTGGGTACCGAAAGCAATCTTGTAAATAAAAAGCAAGCGAATCATTTATTCGCTTGCTTTTTTATTTATAGAATTGCTGTTAAGTTATTGAAAAAGTTTTGGTTCTTTTTCAAGTGTTGGGGTAGAGAACATTTCTCTGCCCCTTTATCCTAATGAATTGCCTATTGATTTATAGTGGTGATGCAGGAGGATTCGTGCCCTAAAACGAGCGAAGTTCCTGAACCCAAAGGCATTCCGTTTCATGACCTTTGTCAAGTTGTTCAACCCTTCCACAAACCCATTGGAGTACCCAAATTCAAAACGGTTAAGGATTTCCGTTTCCCAATTTCGATAGGTCTGGACGGTTTTCACGAACTCAGGAATCCTGCTTTCTTCCACCTTTTCATAAAACGCATGCAGCGCTTCTTTTGTCTTCTCGATATGGCCTGGCCCCCGCCGTTTGGCTTCGTTAAACCACTCATAAAAGGCCTCTTTCAACCCATACGCTATTTTTAATTCAGGGGACAGCGCAAAGTATCTTTCCAGATACCATTTATCTGTTTTTGTAAGCTTGTGGGAAGCTTTATGAAAGACGTAACGGACCTTCTTACACTTTTTACGGTCGTATGCATGCCACTCGTTTTGTTCCCTCACACGGATCTTGTCGAGCGCCCAATTCATATACCGGACGAAATGAAACCCATCCGCCACGATCACAGGACCGTCCAAGGCCTGTTTGACAGCTGCCTTGAAGGCGTGGCTCATATCCATGACAACCACTTCCACCTTGGCCCCATGTTTCCGCAAGTACTCTTTAATTGTGTCTTTCCGTCTGTTTGGCAGGATGTCGATCGGTTCGCGGGTCACGGCATTGGCAATGATCAATTGATATTTTTCCTTTCCGGAATCCCCTTTGAATTCGTCGATGGCAATCGCTTTGGGCAAGGCCTTCTCTCCCTTGATTGATTGGGGGATAATCCGGTCAAAACGCCGTATGATCGTACTGACGGATGTATGGTATTGGGCCGCAATTTCGGTGAATGTCTTGGCTTTGACGGTACGGATCTGGACCTGTTGATTCCATTCCTTCGAATGGTGTTGATACCTCTCCACAAAAGGATTTTCCTCATAGAAACGTTTCCCGCACAAGCAGGCATATCTCCTTTTCCGATAGATAATCACGGTGGGGCGTTCCGCCATTTTCAGATGCTTAATCTTTTGGATACGGTAGTCATGGACACGCTTGGTCTCCTTCGAACAGGAAGGGCAGGCATGGTCCTTAATCGGCATTTCAATATATATTTGGTAGATTCCTTCATTGATGTCGGTTTTGATGATGGTTGCCCCTTCAAGTCCGGGCAGAATCATGTTAAAATGCAAGAGCACACATCTCCTTTTCTATCTTGTTTCTCGTCAATTCAAGTATAAGAAATTAGGAGCTTGTGTGCTCTTTTTTTGCCCATTTTTAAGTGGACACCCCAACATTTAGTATAGAACCAAAGTTTTTCGTATCTGAATGAAGTGGAAAAGCGGGTAGTTTTATCCATAGTACTAATTAATAGTTGCGTTATCAACTATTTATAATTATATTAATATAGTGTTTGAGGAACCGACATACGATATTAAATCCATAAAAACCGCCTAAATAGTTGCGCTAACAACTGTTTTTAATCAAATTTTTCCATGAAAGGTAACCAGACAATATGAATAACAACCACGATGAGAAGATGGGACGTTATATTGCACAAATTTATTGCAAAGGTTCAGCGATTATTTCTAAAGAGCTTCAGGAATTCGGAATTGGCTCCGGACAATACAGGTTTCTTTTGCAGCTTTACCGCCAGGACGGCATCAGTCAAGAGGAGCTATCGAAGCTGCTTTTAGTGGACAAAGCGACCGTCGCCAGAGCAATGAAAAAATTAGAAGAGGAGAACTTAGTTTATCGGGTTCGTGATCAAAAAGATAATCGCTATTATAAAGTTTTTATTACAGAAAAAGCATTGGACATTAAAGAAGAAGTATTTAATAAAGTTCATGCTTGGGACGAAACCATCAAACAGAGTTTAACTAAAGAAGAAGAAGCACAAATGATTTATTTATTGCAAAAAATCACGAATAGCTTAATGAGAGGAGAAAACAATTGATTAATCAAAACGTATTAGGTACAGAATCAATAGCAAAACTACTAATGAAGTATTCGATTCCTGCCATAATCGGAATGATTGTGAATGCACTATACAATATTGTCGATCGTGTTTTTATTGGGCATATCCCTGATGTCGGTTCAATGGCAATTACAGGTGTTGGGGTTACAATGCCAATTATGACCGTTATATTGGCATTTGGCATGTTAGTGGGAATCGGTTCTGCAGCAAGTATGTCCATTAAACTAGGGCAAGGCAATAAGAAAGAAGCAGAGCGAATCGTCGGCAATGCAACAAAGCTTTTAATATGGTTAGGCATCGGATTAACAGTTCTTGGGCTATTGTTTTTAAACCCATTACTGCGTTCGTTCGGGGCAACTGACCAAACAATTGTCTTTGCTGTATTTTGCAAGAAAAAAGTGCAGAGTATTGCAGCGGAAAATACAGAGTATTGCCACCCAGTATTTTTTATGCTTTTTTTGATAAGGCATTAGCCAAACGGAAACTACTTCCGGTATATGAAACAATATGAGCGTGATGAATTAAACGATCTACTAAAGCTGCTGTTAATCGGGAATCGGAAAAGATTCGATTCCATTGGCTAAACTCCAAGTTAGAAGTAATAATTAAACTTTTTTGTTCATAGCACTCTGAAATGAGTTGAAACAGTAATTCGGCACCTTCTGTGCCAAAAGGGACATAGCCCATTTCATCTAATATCAATACATCTACTTTCTCTAATTTTCGTCGGAAAGAAGCAAATCGACCATTTGCTAACGTTTTCTCTAATTCCTCTACTAAATGAGATACCCTATAAAATCTCACATCATATCCTTTTTCGCACGCACGTCTACCTAAGGCGGAAGCTAAGTGGGTTTTCCCTGTTCCAGGAGCTCCTACTAGAATCACATTTTCTTTCCTCGAAACAAATGATAGATCCATTAGTTCCTCTTTTGTCAGATGGGCCGGTAAATGGATATCCTTGTGCCATTGATAGGTCTCTAATACTTTATGATCAATAAAACGAGCTTTTTTTATATTTCTTATCGCTTTTGCTTGTTCTCTTCCGACTTGTTCTTTTAATAAAAGGTGATAAATGAATTCTTCCCGAGTCGTAAAAGGAATGTCTTCATATCCTTCTGCCATATAAGGCAATTTTAATTGCCTACATAACTTTAAAATGGCCTCATTCACTCTTGTTGCACTCCTTCCGGAGTAGGTTGTAAAGCATCATAGCTAGACCACTCCACTTCATAAGGATGATTGATTTCGTTATCCCGTTGGCCAATATACTCATAAAAATGTTCTTCAATTTCTTTCATATCATGCTGTAATAACAGACTAATTATTTCATTGATTCGTTGTTTACGAATAGCTAATGAGGGAACCAAAAGATACTCACGAATCCTAGCCGGTAAGTATTCCTTATATCGTGAATGTCCAATAACACGCGGTTTATGCATCCAATCTTTCAATATGTCACTCCATGGGATTAATCTTCTCTTCTTCATGTACGGACGGAAGTCCGTTAGTAATATTTCTCCATTACCGGTCACAATCCGATATTGATCCCAATATAGAATACAGTATAAAGGATAATAATTTTTGGCTTTAGGAATATGAATAAGATGTTGATCCAATTTGAATTCATTGTATTTATTTACTTTAATCAATGTTTCCTTAAACACAGGATAATCTTCTTCTGGCAGCTTATATAACTTCTTTTGTTCTTCTTCCCACAGATACTCTATTGATTCTTGTTTCTTATAATGTTCTCTTTGTCGATCTTTCTGTAATACTTCTTTTAATTGTTCAGTCAAGTCATCAAAATCCTTTATTACTGGAGGGACGCTAAAAAAGTTGTATCGTATATAACCAACCTTTCTTTCCACGCTTCCTTTTTCATGTCCACTTCGGGGATTACATACTTGTACGTCAAATCCATAATGGTTTTGAAAAGCCATCAATTCATCTGTTAATTGAGCTTCTCCATTTGAATCCCTTACTTTTTTGACAGCTGGCGTTAGATTATCAATTCGTATACTTTTTGGTACGCCACCTGCTTGTTCAAACAATTGCTTTAATCCACTTAAAAAGCATTCTTGATTTTCTGAAGGAAGTGGGACAGAGAAAGCCACATTACTATAGGGGAAAGACATAATTAATGCATGTATATCGACTATTTCCCCCTCCAGCACAGCCTCCATGATTCCAAAATCAACCTGAGCTTCTCCAATTGGATGATTCAATCGCTCATATCCTTTATCCTTTTGACTCTCTTCAGTCGCCCTCCAATCCGAAATAAATTGGCAAACGGTTCGATAAGAACCGGGAAAGCCATACTTCAATAATTCTTGAAAAAGTTGTTTATTTGTTCTACGAAGTTTCTTTTTTAAGCGAGCATCTTCTTCCAACCAATCACATACCATCTCTCCCCAACGTTCTTCATACATCATTCCTTTTTTAGATTGAATTTTAGAAGTGGGTACCTGATCTTTATCCGCATATTTTTTTGCGGTCCGCCAATTGATATTCATGGTTTTTGCGATTTTGGAAATAGATAACCCTTTTTGATTTCTCATTAATTTGATACAATGAACCTCAGACATTGCTAGCATCCTTTCTTACCTCCACTGTTTGATTAGACACCTATACAGTAGAGGGACTTGGGGTGACTGGCAAGTCTTTTTTTTATGGCACTAAAAAAAGTGCTAGACTCTGTACAAAAACGTTGCACAAGTCTGCACTTTTATTTTGCATTACACATTTGCTAAAGACTATATCGAAATCATCATTATCGGAATTATTTTCAACCTGTTCGCCTTTGCCTTCACACACATGGCACGTGCTGACGGAAATCCGAAGTTAGCGGCAGTCGTTATGATAGTGGGCTGCGCAATCAATATGATCTTAGATCCAATCCTTATCTTTTTATTTGATTTGGGTATCCAAGGTGCAGCAATTGCTACCGTTGTTTCTCAAGCTATTACAGCCTTATGGTTATTATTTTATTTCACAAAAGGTTCATCTGTATTAAAAATTTCATTAAAGGATTTGAAGTTAAACAAACCAATTGTAAAAGCCATCTTTGCAATCGGTATGGCGCCATTCGCTATGCAGCTTGCATCTAGCTTTGTCCAAGTATTTGCAAATAATACGTTAATGACCTATGGCGGAGACATGGCAATTGGAGCAATGACTGTTATTAACTCGATCTCATTGTTCTTCTTAATGCCGATTTTTGGTATTAATCAAGGTTCGCAACCAATTATCGGTTTCAACCACGGCGCAAAGCATTATCATCGCAGCAAAAAGGCATTCATCTATTCAGTGACTGCCGCAACGGCCATATTATTAATTGGTTCAACACTGATTCAATTATTCCCGGCTTCCTTTGTCGGCCTATTCAATAATGATCCTACTCTTACTCAAATGGCAGTAGAAGGAATGAAAATATTCTTATTCACCTTGCCTATTTTAGGTATTTCAGTAGTCGGGCCAAACTATTTCCAATCAATCGGAAAAGCAAAAATATCATTATTCTTAAGCTTATTGCGTCAAGTTCTTCTATTTATACCTTTCTTATTCATCCTACCCCGCTTTATGGGACTAAAGGGAATTTGGTTTGTCATGCCGATCAGTGATACAATTACAGCCGCAATCACCCTCTACTTCCTACGCCGCGAAATGAAAAGAACAAGGGGGCAGATCCCTTGTCCAAAAGTTGCGGATGACTTAATGGCAGGGTGATGAGACAGGTTATTTAGGTTAGTTAAGTGTAATAGTTAATATAAACAGGGCCACACATATTAACCATAGCTATTATGTGTGGCCCTAATTATTAAATGAGTTCAATTTATAGCAGCGTCTTATTCGTTCTATCTATTCTTGCTTTCTTAGCATACTGGCTATTTGTAGCACGATTGAAAGATAAAAATGGCAAAGAACTAGCAGAGCAAATGAGAGAAGTAGAATAATAAAGAAAGTAATCGAATGTAATATTTCGACGGAAATAGAAAGCTCGGAACACAATAGTGAACCGGGCTTTTTATATAAACTGCGTTTCTACGATCAACGAATATGTAAATTGCGAACCACCACCCCTTTGGGCATTTTTGTCTGAAGGGGTGTTTTTACATAAAAGATCTGAGGGAAAATGGGTCGGATATGAGTAAGCCTGAGATATATAATGATATTCATATTTAATTAAGATTTTTAATAGGAAATTCTTAAGATTTATCTATGAAAATAAGATTAATGGAAAGAGAGAGAAGGTGACTAAATGAAAAAAGGACTGGGAATTATATATTGGTTTATTTTGCTATTTTATCTATTTTTACTGATTGATATAGTATTTTTCTCAAGAGACAGTCTAAGAAGTGTTAATTTGGTTCCTTTTAACTCAATTAAAGAATATATAATGGTTGATAACGGATTTGGTGAATATAGATTAGTTGATATGAATATTTGGGGAAATGTATTAATGTTTATTCCATTAGGTATTTACAATCTAGTTTACGGTAAAAATCTTTCACTAACAAAATGTGTATTATTGATTATTGGTGCAAGTGTTTTTATAGAGAGTACTCAATTTATTTTCGCTAGAGGTGCAACAGATATTGATGATGTCTTTCTTAATACATTAGGTGGAGTAATTGGTATAGGGATATACAAGATATTTGCTAAGATTTTTAAAACGGACGAAAAAATAAAAATGGCAATGGCGATATTATCAATGATTGTCGGAATTCCAATTCTCTTATTAGTAATAATCCTGGGGGTTGTTAACTAAATTAAGTGCCAAAATACCTTTAAACTAACGGGCTTTTTAATTGAATAAGAATGAAACAGTTTTACTTTATAAATCACATATTCCAAATGAGTGAAGATGGCGCAGCCCAAAAAGCACGCCATCTTTTTTATGCGCCAATTAGATTTGAAGCTTGGGTAATTGGCGGTGGCATTTTCTTCTCCCTATTGTCTGCTGCCATTAGTGTATACGAGGGATTCCGCAAAGCCAGAGTACATCCATTCGAGTTGACAAAGGGACAGAGAAAATAATAAAAAAAGCAGCGGAAAACCGAGATAATCGATTTCCCGCTGCTTAGGTTGCAATGGATGCACATTACATGGCTGTTAAGCCGCCATCCACGATGAATTCAGATCCAGTTGAATAGTTTGATTCGTCAGATGCCAAGTAAAGCACTAAGTTTGAAACCTCTTCCGGTTGTGCAACGCGTTTAACCGGAATATGTTTAGAGAATTCTTCAATTTCTGCTTTTGAGTCTGCTTGAAGGATCATTGGTGTTGCGATGACACCTGGGTGTACAGAGTTTACAGTAATTCCGTAATTTGCACATTCCATGGCTGCTGCTTTTGTCATACCACGTACAGCGAATTTTGTATCTGTGTAACCGATCGCACCGGCAACAATTCCGTTCATGGATGAAATGTTGACAATTGAACCGCCGCCAGCTTTTTGCATGGCAGGGATGACTGTTTTGATTCCTAAGAATACGGAAACTTGGTTGATGTCTACGATACGGCGATATTCTACTTCTGTTGTTTCTAAAATGGATTTATTCAATGAGATACCAGCATTGTTGACCAACACGTCCACTTTGCCGAAGGCTTTTTCAGTTTCTTCTACGACATTTTTCCAATCTTCAGCATTCGTAACATTATGCTTAACAAATAGAGCGTTTTCACCTAATTCGGCTGCAAGGGCTTTACCCTTTTCTTCATTTAAGTCTGTAATAACGACTTTTGCTCCTTCTTTAATAAATCTGCGAGCATGGGATGCACCCATACCTTGAGCAGAACCTGTGATAATAGCAACTTTACCTTCTAATCGTGCCATGATCGTATTCCTCCTTTTTAGTAGATCTTCCCCAAATGTTGTCTAAATCATCCTACAATTTTAAATTAACAGATAACCGAAGTGGTTGTCTAATGATAAGGTGGTCGTCACTATATGTTCAAAATTCACCCAATTGCTTAATGTACAGGACAAATTTGACAAGTGGCGGCGAACACCTTTGGGAGCTTGTTTAAGCGTCCCATTAAAGACTTCTACTTCGCTTTTCTTGTTATCTACTATACATATATAGTTTAATACTAAAATATTTAATAGGAAAGAAATATGCACTCAATTTTTACTATTTTTAATTATAGGTCTATTGGCGGTCATAATTTAGAAACAATAATGATTAATCAAACGTTTGATTAATTGACACAACAAGGGTGCATCTGCTAATGGACAGAAAAAGGGAGGGATTATCGCTTGTTGGGCGAATAGTGAAAAAAGAATAACATAGAGAAAGAAGGATGGTCTTGAAAGGGATAAAAAAGGGATAAACCGAGTTAAAACTTATATCAGAAGAACATTTACCGGAATGATGGGCGTACATTTAGGTGTATGGGGCAGAGGCGGTTAAGCAGTGGATCCAGTATCTCTTTGATACCTATACACATATCCCGCGCATTGGCTATACCACATGGTCCGGCAACCATTCATTATGAACTAGGGATTCTGTTAGGGCCATATGCTATGTAAAGGTCTGACTATCTATTGAACGGACCGCATGGTTTTGCCGAACGTCTATCGTTATTAAGAAAGCTCTTCAAGCGGAGGGCTTTTTTTCATATAAGCGAACAGGTCCACCATAAAAGGGATTTCTTTTATTAGGATGGGGGTAAATAGTATATATAGCCGTTTTAACTCGTGCATAAACTAAAATCAGGAAGTAATTTAGCCGTTTTTTAATACGGGAATGGCCCGTTTTTTTGGTTAACTGCAACTTTCTTTTCACCATGCTAATTATATAAAAGCAGGCAAAAAGGTTGCTGTAGACCCACCTAGATGGGGATTGATATGATAGTCTAGGTAAACGAATGGGAGGTGCTCCTTTGTTGAACGAACAAAAGTATAAAGACCTTAAATTGGGTGAACGGGGAGCTATGATCAGTATCATTGCTTATATTGTGCTGTCTTTTTTGAAATTATTCATTGGATATATAAGTGATTCGCAAGCGCTTAAAGCCGATGGTTTAAATAATACGACTGATATCATTGCCTCAGTGGCCGTTTTGATCGGCCTGAGAATTTCCCAGCGTCCGCCGGATCATGACCATGCATACGGACATTGGAAGAGTGAAACGATTGCCAGTCTTGTGGCTTCTTTCATCATGGTGGCTGTCGGTCTCCAAGTCCTAATGGATGCCGTCACCTCAATGTTCATTGGAGTCGAGGAATCGCCGGACATAATTGCCAGTTATGTAGGCTTATTTTCAGCCGGCATTATGTATTTGGTGTACAGATATAATAAGAAATTAGCCCGAAAGATTAATAGCCAATCCGTGATGGCAGCGGCGAAGGATAATTTATCGGATGCCTGGGTGTCTATTGGAACAGCTATCGGTATTCTGGGTTCCCAGTTGAACATGCCCTGGCTCGATACGGTCACTGCATTGATTGTGGGTTTATTGATCTGTAAAACAGCCTGGGATATTTTCCGTGAGGCATCGCATAACCTAACAGACGGATTTGATGATAAGAAGCTGATTGAATATGAGGAAGCAGTCCGGAAGGTTCAGGGAGTGAAGGGGATTAAGGAGATTAAGGGCCGTACCTACGGGAACAATACGGTTCTTGATTTAGTCATCTTGGTTCAGTCGACGCTTAGTATCAGTGAAGCCCACGATATCTCCACTATTGTCGAAAATGAACTGATTGAAAAGCATGATGTCTATGATGTCCATGTCCATGTGGAACCTAATTGATGTTGAAAAAGACCCCCCTGCAAAGAATATGAAACATGTTATCCTAATAGTGAAGAAGATGTATAACGTGCACATAGAAAGGGGCAAACAGTGAATGAAACGAATATTGGATTGCCGTGGCTCTGATTTTATGGCGATTACCAAAGAAGAACTGAAAAATGCAATCCGGGCTGCAGAAGGCCGGACAGTCATTGCGGAAACGGTCGTGACATCACAGCCGCTGCTGCCGGAAGTCTCAAATCCGGAAATCATGAAGGCATTTGGCGCTGACATGATCCTGCTGAATGTATTTGATGTATTCAAACCCCATGTGAACGGATTGGAAACAGCGAATATATTCCAGCCTTCTTTACATAAAGAAGAGCTAAGCGAAGATGTCATTCAACAAGTGAAAAAGCTCACAGGTTTGCCTGTTGGCATCAATCTTGAACCCGTCGATGGATCAGCTATCGCGCTTGAAGAGCTGTATACACTGCCTGAAGGCCGGACTGCCACTGTCCGTTCCTTGGCGCGTGCCAAGGAATTGGGCTGCGATTTTGTATGTTTGACGGGGAATCCGAAAACAGGCGTAACGAATGAAAAAATTGAACAGGCCATCAAGCTTGCTGCCGAACATTTCCAAGGGCTGATCATTGCCGGAAAGATGCACAATGCCGGAACCAGCGGCAGTGTGCTCGATGTGGAAGCGGCAGGAAGATTTGTGGATGCAGGAGCGGATATTGTTCTTCTTCCAGCACCGGGGACTGTCCCGGGGGTTCGCGAACGAACGCTTGCTGAAGCTATAGAGGCCGTTAAACAAAAAGGCGGACTGGCAATGGCAGCGATTGGGACAAGCCAGGAAGGGGCCGATGAAGAAACCGTGCGGGCTATTGCGTTAAGCGCTAAACGTGCCGGGGCCGATCTTTTCCATATAGGCGACGCCGGTTTTTCAGGGATGGCTGTGCCAGAAAATATCCAGGCTCTCTCTATTGCAATCAGGGGGAAACGCCATACCTATATCCGAATGGCAGCCTCAGCCTTAAGATAAAGAAGAAATAGATCCAAAAGCATGGCTTTATGCCGTGCTTTTTTGCATGGACAGGCTTATATACTTGTTGACGATTGCAGTTATGAAAATTTGCCGGCGTTGTTCTATAATAAAAGATAATACTCATATAGATAACGAAAGAGGCGAATGTGAATTGTTCCAGGATATAACAGTGGAAGAGTTGATTGAGGTAAAAGATAAACCAGGCCAGGTGTTGATTGATGTGCGCTCGCCTTCTGAATATAGAGATTTTACGATTCCGGGCAGTATTAACATTCCTCTTTTCGATGACAGCGAAAGGGCGGAAATCGGAACGCTGTATAAGCAGGTGAGCGTCCAAGCTGCAAAGGAACGGGGATTGGAGGTGGTCTCTGCGAAATTGCCGGAGTTTGTGAAGGCCTTCAGAGACATTCCAGGGGAAAAAACGGTATTTTGTTGGCGTGGAGGCATGCGCTCAAAGACGACGGCTACCGTGTTGGATTTGATGGGCATCCATACCCATCGGCTGCAGGGAGGGATTCACGAGTACCGTAAAAAGACTGTCCATATGCTAGAGGACTATCCCTTCAAACCGGAAGCTTATGTATTGAATGGGTACACAGGGGCAGGAAAAACACTGATCCTAAAGCATTTGCAGGAGGAAGGCTATCCGGTGCTTGATCTAGAGAGAATGGCCAATCACCGCGGATCGATTTTTGGGCAGATTGGTTTGCGTCCGCACAATCAAAAAATGTTCGATGCCCTGCTGCTCGAAAGAATCTCTCAAGTCAAGGATGAGCCTTATGTACTGTTTGAAGCGGAGAGCAAACGGATCGGCAAAGCAGTCCTTCCCGAGTTTTTAACGTTAAAAAAAGAAAGAGGCTTCCAGATTTTCATTGATATGCCGATAGAAGAAAGAGTCCGCCATATTTTAGAAGATTATCAGCCGTGGGGACACCATGATGAGTGCATCCAGGCTTTCCAAAAAATCAAAAAGAGAATCCATACGCCAATTGCTGCTGAAATCGCACAGTGCTTAGAGGCGAAAGAATATGCAAGGGCGGTCCAGTTGTTGCTGGAGTATTATTATGATCCTTTATACAAGTATACAGCCGATCAATACCCGGAGGACCGCCGGATGATTCTTCAGGCAAAGAACATAGAAGATGCTGCAGAGCGCATAAAAGAGGTATTGCAGAACACTTTTTCAGGATATGCGGCTCAATAAAGGGAGACGTTGTTGAGCTTAGATAAAAGAAAAACCGCCATGGATCGGCGGTTTTTTTTTATGAATGGGCAGGTGTTTTCGTGTCGTTTACCCAACGGGAATACCCGCCGAGCTGGTTATTGATATCGGTGATTCCGTTTGCCTGCAGAATAGAAGCGGCAATGGCAGACCGTACACCGGAACCGCATTGTACCATAATCGGTTTATCTTGTTCCACCTCATCGATATGCTGCGGGAGATCGCCGAGCATGATATGCTGAGCACCTTTTATATGTCCTTCCTTCCACTCTGCTTCTGTCCGGACATCCAATACATGCACTTCCCCATCTGCAACTTTCTTTTCCATTTCAGATGGCGTTACATTTGT
>NZ_LN851186.1:396351-488851 GCF_001243895.1 Bacillus testis
CCGCCATGGATCGGCGGTTTTTTTTCATGAATGGGCAGGTGTTTTCGTGTCGTTTACCCAACGGGAATACCCGCCGAGCTGGTTATTGATATCGGTGATTCCGTTTGCCTGCAGAATAGAAGCGGCAATGGCAGACCGTACACCGGAACCGCATTGTACCATAATCGGTTTATCTTGTTCCACCTCATCGATATGCTGCGGGAGATCGCCGAGCATGATATGCTGAGCACCTTTTATATGTCCTTCCTTCCACTCTGCTTCTGTCCGGACATCCAATACATGCACTTCCCCATCTGCAACTTTCTTTTCCATTTCAGATGGCGTTACATTTGTGTAGCCTTCCAATTGAGGAGCTGTTTTAAGAAGGCTTTCAATATCGCCTAAGGCGGTGAATCGATCAGCTCCGATGGAATAAAGGGCCGTTTTGATTTCTTCCAATTCTGCCGCATGGCCAAGTATATAAAGAGGTTTGCCGTAATCGACCAGCCATCCTGCCCAATTGGCAAATCCTTTATTCAATGGGATATTGATTGTTCCTGGAATATGCCCTCTAGAAAACTCATCGGCAGGGCGCGTGTCGATGACTTGCCCTTCATTGGAAAGGATATGGTCAAGCTCTTGATAGGAAGTGAACAGATAGATTTCCGGCAAATCCTTAAGCAAGCATGCGCCTTCTTTATTTACTTTTTTCATGCGCGAAAAATAATGCGGTGGTTCCGGCTGTCCTTCCAAAAGGGCAGCGGTGAACGAATCCTGCTTGTTCTCCTTGAATGCCCAATTGAACCGCTTTTCATATCCGACTGTTGTGGTTGGAATCGCGCCCAGAGATTTACCGCACGCGCTTCCTGCTCCATGCCCCGGCCAGATTTGAAGAAAATCGGGCAGTTGCTTACTTTTTTGAATGGATTGAAACATATCCGCCGCGCCTTTTTTCGAAGAACCCTTTGCTTGGGCGGCTTTTTCCAACAAATCGGGCCGGCCGATATCTCCGACAAAGATAAAATCGCCAGTGAAGATGCCCATTGGTTCATCGGCTTTTCCTCCTGTATCCGTAAGCAGGAAGGAGAGGCTTTCCGGTGTATGGCCCGGCGTATGGATAACTTCGAATTTGATTTTGCCTATGTGGAATACACTGCCATCCTTTAACAATTCGACTTTCCAATCAGACAACTGCTGATACTTCCAGTCTGCATCTCCTTCATCCGATAAATAGAGAGTAGATCCGCAATGGTGGGCCAGTTCTCGTGAACCGGATACGAAATCTGCATGGATATGTGTCTCAACTGCCCCTGTAATGGTGAACCCTTCTTTGGCTGCTGTCTCAAGATACGGCTGGATGTTTCTCATCGGATCAATGACCAATGCCTCGCCTGTTGCCTGACAGCCAACCATATAGGAAGCCTGGGCCAATTTTTCATCGTAATAATAACGCAATAGCATAGCAATTCCTCCTTTGACGTGTTTGTTTATATACTCTACCCGGTATGTTGGGAGGGAAACACGGGAAGGAAGAAAAGAAAGAGCCGGCTTAAGAATCCATAAAACCAGACGATAGTATTATTAGATTATTTAGTGGCTAAAGAACGGATCTAACGAATGGCCGCTTAGGAATGAACGTCCTAAATAATCAAAGTTTCACTTCGTTGGAAACGATTGCAATGAGAGGGACGACCAGTGTTTGGCTGTATAAAAGAACAAACTATAAGAATAAAGGTAGAGAGGGGTATACGGTTAATATGGTGAATGTAGAGACAAAGGCAAAAGAAATGTCTATTTTGGAAGCATTTATAATGGTAGCTCCTTACTTGAATAAATTAGTGCAGGACGATATTACAGTTAGTGTCTATGATACCGAGAAGCTGAAGATTTCTGTCCCGGCAGAGACCTTTTCACTCAATCTAAAGCCCGGAGAAGCTTTACGGGATGGAGATATCCTGGCAACGGCAATCCGCCAGGACCGTGAGATGACTGGTATGGTGGGGGAAGAAATGTTTGGTGTGTCTTTTTCGAGCAAGGTATTGCCGCTTAAAGATAGCAATGGCACGGTGATAGGCGGCGTGGGGGTCGGCTCCAGCCTAGAATATGTAACTCAACTGAATGGAGTGGTGGAGAACTTATCCGCTATTGTGGGGGAAACGGCTGCCAGCCTAGAGGAAATTAATAGTTCAGCGGCTGTATTGGCAACGAGGATGGAGGATATCACACACCAAATGGTAGAGGTCAGCTCGGGAGCGGAACAAATAGGTTTGATTTCCAAGGTCGTTAAGGCGGTATCCGACCAAAGCAATCTGCTCGGTTTGAACGCTGCGATCGAGGCTGCACGCGCTGGGGAAGCCGGCAGGGGGTTCTCTGTTGTAGCGGACGAAATCCGAAAGCTCGCCACCAATTCGAAAGAGCAGGTGACACAAATCGATTCCATCACAAAGAACATCCAAAAAGCCATCGAAAACCTGGATTCAGCTTTCAATGGCATTAATCAGTTTACAGAACAGCAGGCGATGGCCATTGAACAAATTTCCGAAACAGTGAAGGAAATCAGTTCAACAGCTGATAACTTAGCTTCCTATGTAGTTAAGAAGATGGATGCTTCACTATAAAGGAATGAACTGCAGAGGGAAAGCTATATAGATTTTTTTGTGTGAATTGGCTGAATGGTCTGCAAATATGTCATAATGGACTAGCGACCAAAAGAAATGGACAAGGAGCATGGCTTCCTATCTAGTGAATGAAAGGTGTTTGGCCAAATTGATCACATTACAATTGAAGAAAAAATATAGCGATAAAATACGTAAGGGATACCCGCTGCTGGAGAAAGAAGCAGTTAGCGTGCCTGAAAAGCTGAAAGATGAAGGACAATTGCTCCAACTGGTGGATGAACATCACCACTATCTTGCTACTGCCTACTACGGCAATCAAAATAAAGGGCTGGGATGGGTACTGACAGACTGCAAAGAAGAAAAGATCGACCATGCCTTTTTTAGCCGTAAGTTCGCTGCAGCAATCAACCTCCGCAAGCAGCTGTACCAAGATGAACAGACGACTGCCTTCAGGGTGTTCAATGGGGAAGGCGACGGAATCGGCGGGATCACGATTGATTATTATGACGGTTTTTATATGATCCAATGGTACAGCAAGGGAATCTATTCATTCCGTGCCGACATATTGTCCGCGCTTAAAGAAACAGTCCATTATATCGGCATCTATGAAAAGAAACGCTTTGACAGCAAAGGCCAATACGTAGAAGACGATGATTTTGTGGCAGGGGAACGAGGTTCATTCCCGTTAATTGTGAAAGAGAATGGCGTGAATTTTGCCGTGTACCTGAACGATGGCGCCATGACCGGCATCTTCCTTGACCAGCGGGAAGTGCGGAAAGCGATCAAGGAGCGGTATTCTGCCAGTGCGGAAGTATTGAATATGTTCTCCTATACAGGCGCTTTTTCAGTGAACGCTGCTCTTGGAGGCGCCCGGATGACTACCAGTGTAGACGTGGCCAACCGCAGCCGTGCCAAGACAGAAGAACAATTTAATGTGAATGGCATTGATCCTAAAACACAGCAGATTGTGGTGGACGATGTTTTTCAATATTTCAAATATGCGGCCCGCAAACAGCGAAGCTTTGATTTAGTCATCCTCGATCCGCCGAGCTTTGCTAAAACAAAAAAACGAACGTTCAGTGCGGCCAAGGATTATAAGGAACTATTGAAGGAAACAATCGCCATTACCAAAAATGAGGGGGTCATCGTGGCATCCACCAATAGCTCGGCATTCAACATGAAGCATTTCAAAGGGTTCATCCAAACAGCCTGCAAAGAAATGAATGCCAAGTATACGATTCTCGAAGAATACAGTTTACCGTCCGATTTTAAGCATATCCGGTCATTCCCGGAAGGAAATTACTTAAAGGTTGTCTTCATCCGTGTGAACAAATAGACGGCAAGTATCTTATCTGATAACGAGTATGATTGTGTAACAATAGGAAAAAGGGTGCGGTGCAAACTGCGCCCTTTACATAGATGTAATCCCTGAGCAAAATAGTGGGCCGAATATACCCCAGGTGGTATAATATATGTATATTAACAGTTAGGTAGTATTCCTGCTTGAAGGAGGGGCACAGTGAAAAACGTAACAGTGTACTCTATGTCCAATTGCGCGTATTGTGATGTGCTGAAGCAGTTTTTAAATCGTGAGGGAATTGAATACAAAGAAGTGTCGGTGGACCGCCAGCCTGATTTGGTGCAAATGCTGCTGAATTCCTCCGGACAGATGGGACTCCCGCAGACTGAGATTGAGGGACAATGGATTGTTGGCTACCATCCGGATAGCATCTTGAAAGCACTGGATGCCTGAAATCTGGCTAATCGATGCAGGAAAGCGTAAAATAGGAAAAAGAAACCATTGGTAGAAAAGGTTATTTATTGGGTAAAGGATGTAAAGCCTTAAAAAAGTAAATGATGTTGAAGGAGGAATTGATGATGAAAGAAATATCAGCAAAAGAAGTAGAAGAGTTAGTGAGCAAGGGTACAAACCCAACAATTATTGACGTGCGCGAAGATGACGAAGTAGCACAGGGGAAAATCCCGGGGGCAAAGCATATCGCATTGGGCACCATTCCAGAACGTGTGAATGAATTAGATCCTGGTAAAGAATATATTATGGTATGCCGTTCCGGCGGAAGAAGCGGGAAGGCCACACAATACTTGGAGCAGCAAGGTTATAAAGTCACCAATATGACTGGCGGCATGCTTGCATGGGAAGGCCCTACAGAGTAAGCGCAAACTGTGTTTCCGTCTGGAAAAACATATTATTTTGAGGAGGGTATAATTATGAATGATGTAACAATCTACACAACTACAACTTGCCCTTATTGCACAATGATGAAAAATTTCTTGAATGAAAACCACGTTGCATATAAAGAAGTAAATGTAAGCAAACATCCGGAACAAATGCAAAAACTGGTTCAAACAACCGGACAGATGGGGGTTCCACAAACGAACATAAATGGCCAATGGATATTAGGGTTCGACCCTCAGTCAGCCATGCAGTATCTTCGTGGATAATGGATGAATCAAGAACGCCGGATAAGACCGGCGTTCTTTTTATATGTTTTCTTATAAATATCTTTGCACTTAATCAAAAAGGGCTCAACGTAATTGAGCCCTTTTAAGCGAAGATAGTTTCATTATTTGTTCAGATTAATTACTGTTGATTTAAGTCTTGTCATTGCTTCAATCGAATATCTGATCCCTTGGACACCAACACCGGAATTCTTGATGCCTGAGAATGGGAAATGGTCCGGCCCTCTCTCCGTTTTGTTGTTCACTTGGACGGAACCGACCTCTAATTTGTTTGCTACATAAAACGCGTCATTTATGTTATTTGTAAAGACAGATGATTGCAATCCGTACTCGGATTCGTTCGCAATCGTGATTGCTTCTTCTGCATCTTTAACTCTGATGACAGGCAATACCGGGCCAAATGGCTCTTCCCAAGCCACTCTCATTTCTTTCGTTACATCATCAATTAAAGTTGGATAAATTAAATTGCCTTCCCGTTTTCCTCCGACAATTACCTTACCGCCCAATTCAACTGCATCAGTGATTAGTCCTTCGACGAAATCTGCGCTGTTGGCATCAATTAACGGAACCACATCGGCGGCTTCCAGTTCCAATGGATTTCCAACCTTCAGCTTTTCCATTTCTATTTTAATCTTATTGACTAATGCATCCGCTACTTCGTCGACAACCAATACTCTTTTTATTGCTGTGCATCTTTGTCCTGAGTAGGCAAAAGCCCCAGATACAATGTTCTTGGCCGTTAAATCTAAATCTGCATCTTTCAATACGATTGCAGCGTCTTTTCCTCCAAGCTCCATTAGGACATGAATCATCTTGGACATTTGTGAAATTCTTGCCCCGATTTCAGAGCTTCCAGTGAAGTTGATGAAACTGATATCAGGATGTGTAACAACATAGTCGCCGATCACGCTGCCTTTTCCTGTGACCGTGTTGATTACGCCTGGTGGCAAGCCTGCCTCTTCGAAGATTTTAACCAAATACAATCCGCTTAAACTTCCTTGTGTTGCAGGTTTGAAAACGACGGTATTTCCGCCCACTAGTGCCGGTGCTATTTTGGATGCGGCTAAATTAACCGGATAGTTAAATGGTGATATAGCCAAAACGACCCCTAAAGGCTCTCTAGTTACCATGCCAATCTTATTTTTGTTTCCTCCTGGGAATGTATCGCCTTGGAGATGTTCTCCTTGTATGGTTTTGGCTGTATCCGCTGTGAACCGAATTAAATCTGCTGTTCGAAGCACTTCTGATTTGGCGCTTTTCTTATCTTTCGCTACTTCCATCATAACCAATTCTGCTAAGTGATCTGCTTGTTCTTCCAGAAGGCTCGCTACTTTATATAACAGTTCGACCCTCGTATGCATTGGGATAAGTCTCCACTGTTTTTGGGCTTCCTTACTATTTTTGATAGCTTCATCCACTTCTTCTTTAGTCATAGCAGGCACTTTTCCTAAAGAAGAGTTAGTTAAAGGGGAGAAGATTTCTATGTAATCTCCATTTTCGCTTTCCTTCCATTGTCCATTCAATAATTTTTTACACTCATTGTTTGAATTCTTTATCTCGTTGATCATTTAATTTACCTCTTTTGTTAAAATTTAGAACCATCGTCAGTAATGGCGTATTTAAACCTTTTTTCAGCTACTTGTGTGTTTCGCCATTACGAGCACCGCCTTACTGCCATTTTTCTTGGCCATCGGTTGGTTTTATAATGGCTAAAATGGGATTTCAGCTCCGGAAACCCTTAATAAAGGATAGCTTGCACTGTTTCTCTTTAAGATTCCCTTATGTTTGGAATATAATTTTAAAGGAGAGCAATTTATTTACATAAGTAACAGTTTCCATAGCAACTGTTTTGGAGTTATGTATGATCGATTGTTCAATAAACAATTCCTTTACTTGTTTTTAGTGCGCATGATTACTGCTGATTTTTGATCTATCATACAATAAATACGGGGATGCTAAAAGGGATATACTTTTCCTCTTCCTTTTGTGATTTCCATACTAATACCCTAACAATTGTATCCGTCATTTGCAATAATTAATATTTTAGAATAATAAAAAAGCCCATATACGTTTAAAATCACGTATGAGCTTCAGTGATCTAATGCCTGTTTTAATTTGATTTCGTTTTATGTGAAGGTTCTAAGAATGATGATTCTAGAGCTAATGATCTAAGGCATTACCAGGCAGTAAAAAGTCCGGGCATCAAGCTTTAGGTAGACCGCGGGGAAAGGCCCGCCAATGCGCAAACGGCAACCGAGTCGCCAAAAGTACGGACATCTTCCAGATAGTCGTATCCAGGCGTGGAGCCAAGCCTATTGAACATTCGGACCGCACACAGTTCTAGAGAAGGGATGACCAAAAGCGTCACACCTGTATAGCCGAGGATTTGATAAGAGCCATCCGGAACCCGGGGACCAATCTCTGACCGCTTTCGATCGCCATCTTTTACGAACCATAAACATCCGTTTCTTGGATCATCTGCGGGTATGCCCTCTGGAGTATGCAGCGAGGTTGCCAACTTAATAATCGGTTCAGGAACAAGCTGGCTTTCGTTTATTCTTCCTTTTTTTAGATGAAGATAGCCCCAAAAAGCCAGTTCCCGCGGAGAGACATACATATTCATTTGGCTGCCGTCTGTATTGTCTGCAAGTGCAAAAGGCGGATAGTCATCCTCTGACAGCACTTTAACCATGTTGGGGCTGGCAATTGATTGCCAGCCTGTATGTTTGAAGCCTAGGGACTTAAATACGGGTCTGACTATATCTTGGATCGATAAGCCAGATGTTTTCTTGATTATCTTGTCTAACAAATGAATATTGATGCCCCGGTAAGCCCAGCCAGTGCCCGGGGCAAATTCCCGGGCCATTGTTTCTCCTGTTTTTTGAAGTCCATGAGTATGTGTCAATAGATGGCGGATTGTCACTCCTTCAAGCATGCTCGCAGGCAGATCATCTATATAGGTTGTTGCTAAATCATCTAAACGATCAATAAAGCCATTAACCACACAGTAGGCAGCAGCATAGCCGATATAGCACTTTCTGACCGAAGCCACATAAAATTGGTAGTCCATAGCTGGGGGAGCCATGGCTTTTTCGATTGTGCCCCAGTATTTCTCGGCCGCTATGTTATCCTTATGAATAACAATACAGGCTGCTGCTGAGGCCTTTAATTGTTCATAACTGCTTTGGACATGTTCCAGCACTGGCTGGAATTGATTGGTTTCCTTTTTCTCTAACATCCCATCATCCTTTGTTCCGATTTAAGAGCATTTGGAGCCGTTATTCAGGTTGCTTCTCTAATTAGACTTCGGAACCGGCGGATAAATATCCTTTTTTTATGTCATGCAAAAGGAGGCAATCGTACCGGAAATCTTGTCTAAGTGCAGTTGTCTTTCTTCATTGCTTAAGTCGTGTATGCCTGCCAAGATGAAATGCTGCACGACTTCAATACCGCAATATCCGAGGATCCCTTGGTCGATCGTATGGCGCATGTTTTCGCTCAAACCGCGGATGGCCAATGATTTTTCCGTATCGCCGGCGGTTTCAATGACGAATGCTTTTTTGCCTTTTAGAAGTCCGGCCGGCCCTTCCAAGGTCGATTGAAAAGCGAAGCCGGAAGACAGGACGCGGTCGAAGTAACCTTTCAGAATGGCAGGTGCCGCATACCACCACGTCGGATAGATAAAATAAAGGACATCCGCCCAGTCGATATAGTCTTGTTCTTTCGCTATATCTTTGGAATAAGATAATTCCTTGAATCCCCGAATTTCATCCTGTGTCAGCACTGGGCTGAAAGAAAGGCGATAAAGATCCCTGATTTCGACTGGCTGGCCCTGATTCTGCAATTGAGTGCAGATGGTTTTCAGGATAGCCCCATTGAAGCTGTCCTGGGATGGATGGGCAAAAACGATCAGATGTTTCATAACGTTCTTCCTCCTTTTAAGGATGGTTTGTATCCGTATTATAGCCTTTGAATAAGGGAGGAAAAGACTGCATGGGATGTCAATTATGGTACATGTAGAAAATTGTCTGACAGTAATAGTTGTTTTTCAATATGGTAAGTGATATCATGCAAGTAACTTTAAGAGAACGGAGGGTTTCCTGTCATGTTTTTTTGCAGATTACGTTTCCAAGCTTTGAACGGCGCTAACTGAATAGTGTTCAAAGGCTCTGCATGTCTGCGGAGTAAACGGGATTAGTCTGCCTATTTTTAAGGAAACCCCTTTAGACGTAAGAAACACTTTTTCGCTTCTTAAGAATAGTTCAATTATATATGTCTGATTCATTGCCTATTAAAGGCTGGACTCAATGCCAATTGACTTTCATTCCGGACGGAAGAGATTTTTTTCGGCACTGTCTGTCATCGGACGCCCGTTTATGGTCGACACATGCACATAGCCTGTGTTTTTTTGTATTTTTAGAGAAGGGTTGTTTATGTGTTTGAGCGGGAGGTAGAAAAACGGTAGGAACGGCAATATATAGATGGGCGGCAACGTTTTTGGAAGCAAATAAATTAGGAAGTTTTTCATCATAATGTAGGGGTATTTTATGAAATCCAGCATTGTTTAGGAGGAATATAAATGACAGAACAACGTGAAAAAGCGATATTAGTCGGGGTTAATCTACAGAATGAAGATGATTTCGATTTTCAATATTCTATGGAGGAGCTTGGAGAGTTGGCTGCTGCATGCGATGTGGAAGTGGTGGGGCAAGTTACGCAGAAACTGGACCGCGTCAATAACTCGCATTATATCGGCAAAGGGAAAATCGAGGAAGTGGCGGCATTGAAAGAAATGCAAGATGCCGACACAGTCATCTTTGATGATGAATTGTCCCCATCGCAAATCCGCAACTTGGAGGCCGATCTTGATTGTAAAGTAATTGACCGTACCATTCTGATTCTTGATATCTTTGCGCGCCGGGCAAAAACCCGTGAAGCGCAGATGCAGGTGGAAATGGCAAGATTGCAGTATATGCTGCCGCGCCTAGTTGGCTTGCGGGCTTCGCTCGGACGCCAGGGAGGGGGCGGAGGAGAAGGCCTGACCAACAGAGGTGCCGGGGAAACAAAACTCGAGTTGGACCGCCGCCGCATCGAAGCAAAGATTGCTTTTCTCCGCAAAGAACTATCCGTGCATGTTGCCCAGCGTGAAGTGCAACGGAGACAGCGCAAAAAGAATGAAGTGCCGGTCGTTTCCCTGGTAGGCTATACGAATGCCGGCAAATCGACCATTATGAATGGGATGATTGAACTGTTTAATGAATCTGCACATAAGCAGGTATTCGAAAAGAATATGCTGTTCGCTACATTGGAAACGTCCATCCGGAAAATCGAACAGCCAGACCGTAAATCGTATCTATTGACAGATACAGTCGGTTTCGTCAAAAAACTTCCGCATCATCTGGTCAAAGCATTCCGATCTACTTTGGAAGAAGCGGCCAATGCGGATTTATTGATCCATGTCGTCGACTTTTCCAATCCCCACTATCGACAGATGATCCAAACGACGAATGAAACGCTGAAGGAAATGGATATCGAGGGAGTCCCTACTCTAATCGTCTACAATAAGGCGGACCAAACGGGAGAGGAATATCCACGCGTAGAAAATGACAAGATTTTCATATCGGCGAAGAAAAAAGAAGGCTTGAAGGAACTAAATACAGAAATACGCAAGCACATCTTCAAGGATTATGTCACATGCACCATGCTCATTCCTTTTGAAGAAGGGCACCTGGTCTCTTACTTCAACTCTAATGCCAATGTTACATCGGCCTCTTATGAAGAAGAAGGGACATTGTTAAAAATGGAGTGCCGTTTAGCTGATTATGAGAAATACAAACAATATGTAATTGCAAAATAAGCAAAGAAAAAAGGCCTTAGTGATCATAACTAAGGCCTTTTCTCTCGCAGTAAATTATTAGTTTTAGTAGGTTAATGTCAAATCTATTTTTTATTGTAAGGCTGGGGCTTGCTTCTTTCAATCGCTTTCAAGGGATTGTAATGGAGTATCCATAGATTCCTTGTATTTCTTTCACAAACGCACTTAACCTTGAAGAAAGGGTGAAGTTGATGGAGTTTCTAGGAAACAAAAAAGGAGGAATATCCGCGAAAGGGACACACCTCCTTTTATTTAGGCGATTCGCTGTACGTCGATATAGAGGATCTGCAGGTTATCCATCTCTGTGATTGTGAAGGCATATCCATCTGCCTCAATGACGTCGCCTACTTGGACGTCGTATTTTTGAGAAAGGATCCAGCCGCCGATTGTATCGACTTCCTCATCGGAGAGGGAAATGCCAAGCAGTTCATTGGCATCTTCCACCAGCACCATGCTGCTTAACAGGTAATGATGGTCAGAAAGCTGGCGGATGTCAGGGACTTCATCGGTGTCGAACTCATCGCGAATTTCACCGACAATTTCTTCAATGATATCTTCCACCGTTACGATTCCGGAAGTGCCGCCGTATTCATCGAACAGCACAGCCATCTGCATTCGTTCCTTCTGCATGCGCAGAAGCAGTTCGTTGATCGGTATGGTTTCAATCATGCTGATGATCGGCTTCATGATGTTCATAAGGGGACGGTCGGTCTGTTGATGGATGCGCAATGCGCTCATGACATCCTTAATGTTGATGATGCCAACGATATTGTCTTTATCTCCATCCACAATCGGATAGCGCGTGTATTTTTCAACCTCGATTGTTTCCCATACTTCTCCAAGTGTAGCGTCGATAGGAATGGTAACGATGTTGGTCCGTGGAACCATAATTTCCTTGGCGATGCGGTTATCAAATTCAAAAATGTTATTGACGTAAGTCAGTTCTGTCTGATTGATTTCCCCGCTCTTATAACTGTCCGAAAGAATCATCCGCAATTCTTCTTCAGAGTGCGATGCTTCGTGTTCAGTGGCTGGCTTGTAGCCGAATAGGCCGACCAACAGGCGCGCTGAACCATTTAATAACCATATGAATGGAAACATAATCTTGTAGAACCACATAATTGGCCCAGCAAACATCAAGGTGATTGTCTCCGCTTTTTGGATGGCAATTGTTTTAGGAGCTAGTTCCCCGATGACCACATGAAGGAAGGTCACAGCCACAAAAGCAATAATAAATGATAGGATATGGCTGACGGAGCTCGAAATATGGAAGTAATGGAAAACCGGGTAAAGCAGTTTTTTCACTGTAGGTTCCCCCAACCAACCTAATCCCAAGGCTGTAACGGTAATGCCGAGCTGACAGGCGGATAAGTATTCATCCAAATGGGAAACGACATGTTTTGCCGCTTGTGCGCCGCGCCGGCCTTCATCAATCAATTGATTGATGCGCGATATCCGCACTTTTACCATAGCAAATTCTGCTGCCACGAAAAAGCCGGTAAGTGCAATTAAGATTGCTACAAGTATTAAATTAAAAATCTCCAAATTTTGCCCTGCCGCATACTGCGGCAAGGCTTACACCTCCTGTGATGTCTATCGTTGATTAAGATGTTGTATGTTATTCATCGTCATTGCTCTGAAAGAAGATCATGACAAATTTCAGCAGTTCAAAAAGGGACATTAAGGCAGCGGCTACGTATGTCAAAGCGGCTGCATTCAAGACTTTCTTGACGCCATGTTCTTCCTCATTATAGAGGATGCCTTCCTCAACCATCAGCTGTCTAGCCCTGCTGCTGGCATTGAATTCAACCGGCAGCGTAACCAATTGAAAGGCGACGGCTGCTGAGAAGAGAATAATCCCAATCCCTATTAAGTTCGATTGGGATAAAAGAATCCCGCCGATGAACAACAGTGGGGCTATCCCAGAGGCGAAGTTGGCCACAGGGAATAGCTTTGAACGCCAAACTAGCGCTCTGTACGATTGTTTGTGCTGGATCGCATGGCCAATTTCATGGGCAGCGACCGAAATAGATGCAATAGATTTGCCGTGATAAACGTCTTCGGAAAGGCGGACAACCCGGTTAGCTGGATCATAGTGGTCGGAAAGGGCTCCGGGCACCACTTCGATCGGAATATCGCTCAAACCGTTGTCATCCAATAGCTTGCGGGCCGTTTCGGCACCGGAGAAACCTGTTTTGGTCGGTACTTGGGACCATTTATTGAAGTTGCCTTTCACTTTGAATTGGGCCCAAATCGAAAGCCCAAGTGCAAGGAATATAAGTAGATCCATGGGGTGAAATAACATGTAAATTCAGTTTGCCTCCTACATTAATAATATTAATAATGCTTGGATTAAAGTGAAGCTTTCATGGGATAACTGCTTGCGGATTAAATCATTTTTATTGATTTTCTTCTCTTGGAGCAGTTCTACGATCTCTAATACATTTTTCTCTAGCCCCTGAAGCTTGTGCTTTAATTCTCCAAGATCGATATCATTGTTTGCTTCTTCGTTAAATTTTCTTTTTATTTCTTCCAGTGACATGTTCTTATTTTTTAATTCTTTAATAGTATTCAATGTTTGTACAGCTTCGTTTGTATAATAACGATAGTTTGAAGGAGTACGCTCAGCTGTCAATAAGCCGATGTTTGTATAGTAATCAATTGTCCGTTTTGATACATTGGTCATTTGCGCCAATTCGCCTATTCTTATTCTCCCGATCCCAATAGAATCCCCTCCCGAAACTGTCACGTGCTGCTTAGGGTACAACACTAAGAAACTTGCCCCCTAAGTAATTGAAAATAGAGAAAATTTAAAAGGTGTGTACACCTGTCTTAATCATATCATAAGCTATTAACCTTAAGAAAAGTTTAAGATTCCTAAAAATAGTCATAGCTTTTATTAAGTTACTGCTCTAGAGAGACCGTAAACCGATTGTAGGCAGTTGTTGGTCTGGATTTAAGGTACATTGATTGAGTGTCCGCTCAGGGATGCCAGCTTTTCCTAGGGTAGGCCATGAGTTTTTGAGAAATAAAGTAGAAATATATTTATTGACTTGAAAACACTTACAATTTAAAATAATTATGAAAATGATTTTCATAAAGGGGATGAATTATGATGGGTGTTTTCTTCGAGAAGGCTCAAAAGTTTGGTAAGTCTTTTATGCTTCCAATTGCCGTATTGCCGGCAGCGGGTCTTTTGTTGGGAATTGGCGGTGCTTTGTCCAATCCCAATACATTGGTTGCTTATCCATTTTTGGATACGCCGTGGCTTCAATATATATTTCAGATTATGAGTTCCGCAGGGAATATCGTTTTCGCCAATCTAGCACTTATATTTGCAGTAGGAATCGCTGTGGGCTTAGCAAAAAGCGATAAAGGAACAGCAGGTTTAGCGGCTGTTCTTGGATATTTGGTTATGAATGCAACAATCAATGCAATGCTCACGATTACGGGGGAGTTAGCGAAGCCTGACGAGCTGGCATCTGTCGGGCAGGGAATGATTCTTGGCATCCAGACGTTGGAGACAGGGGTGTTCGGCGGCGCTTTTGTCGGTATCATTACTTCTTTCCTTCATAATCGCTTTAATAAAATTGAATTGCCTCAATTCCTGGGATTTTTCGGCGGGTCGCGTTTTGTTCCGATTATTACATCGTTCGCTGCTATTTTTCTTGGGGTGTTCATGTATCTTGTATGGCCTCCGATTCAATCAGGTATTTTCAATCTCGGGGGACTGATTGAAAAGACAGGTTATATCGGCACTTTCTTCTATGGGTTGATTTTGCGTTTATTGGGGCCTTTTGGTCTCCATCATATTTTCTATATGCCGTTCTGGACGACGGGTCTTGGAGGTTCTATGATCATCAACGGCCAAGTGGTGGAAGGTACGCAAAAAATATTCTTTGCCCAATTGGCCGACCCAAGCACGAAGGAGTTCTATATAGGAACCGCCCGTTTTATGTCAGGTCGTTTTATCACGATGATGTTTGGACTGCTTGGCGCTGCTCTTGCCATCTATCATACGGCTAAGCCGGAAAAGAAAAAGATTGTTGGGGGACTTATGCTTGGTGCTGCATTAACCAGCTTCCTGACAGGGATTACAGAACCCCTTGAATTCTCTTTCTTATTTGTAGCGCCAGCACTTTACGTGATCCATGCGGTATTTGACGGGCTTGCTTTCATGATGGCCCACATTCTTCAGATCACAATCGGGCAAACCTTCTCGGGCGGATTTATCGACTATGTTTTATTCGGCATTCTGCAGGGCAATGACAAAACAAACTTCTTATGGGTACCGGTGATCGGTGCAGTGTGGTTTGCCTTGTATTACTTTACTTTCCGTTTTGTTATTGTGAAATTCAACTTCAAAACTCCTGGCCGCGAAGATGATCAAGTGCAGGATGAAATTGCAGCAGTAGCAACAAGTGAAAGAGCCCAAACTATTATTAAAGGTCTTGGTGGTCTGGGAAATATTGAGGATGTGGATTGTTGCGCAACTCGCTTGCGCGTCACCGTAAAGGATAGCAGCCTCGTAGCAGATGATATATTGAGAAGCACAGGTTCTAAAGGAATCGTTAAAAAGGGCAATGGGATACAAGTTATCTACGGTCCACATGTCACTATTATCAAGAACGAAGTAGAAGAATTAATGGGGGCGTAATAAATGAAGAATTTTTTATCTGAAGTAAAAGGCGGGTTGATTGTCTCCTGCCAAGCGTTGGAAAATGAACCGTTGCACAGCTCATTCATCATGGGCCGGATGGCCGTTGCGGCTGAAAGTGCAGGAGCGGTTGGCATACGTGCCAATTCAAAAGAAGATATTATTGAAATCAAAAAACAAGTTGCTTTGCCTGTTGTAGGGATTGTCAAGCGAGACTATGTGGATTCCGACATCTATATCACAGCAACAATGAAGGAAATCGAAGAGTTGGTGGGAAGTGGCTGTGAGATGATTGCTCTGGACAGTACAGATCGCTTGCGTCCTGAAGGCAAAACATTGAAGGAGTTCTATACGGAGATTCGTACAGCATTTCCCAATATTGCTTTAATGGCTGATATCTCCACGCTGGAAGAAGCTATTTATGCTGAAAAATTAGGGTTCGATTGTGTGTCCACCACATTGGTCGGCTACACGACGAAGACATCCGCCCATAAATTGTTTGATGAAGATTTTGCTATATTAAAACAGATTATAGGATCACTGTCCATTCCGGTAATCGCTGAAGGGAATGTACTAACGCCCGAAATGGCGAAACGGACACTGGAGCTTGGTGTTCATGCGGTCGTCGTCGGAGGCGCCATAACAAGGCCACAACAAATTGCTAAGCGCTTTGTGGATGCAATCAGATAAATCACATGAATAAAGCCCCCTGGTTATAAGCAGGGGGCTTTATTCGTCGCGGGACGGAGGTCTTTCGCTTTTCTTGATTTAGCTGCAGCAGCCAGGGACTAGCAAACTTCGCGTTTCTCTCTTCAATAAGTCAACATCAGCTCTCTACGCTCGCTGTGTTTCCTTTATCTTGAGAGAAACACTCCAGTTTATTACGGAGCTAAACGTGCCCTTTCGCTTTTCTTTATTGTTCGCCTCTCATTTTGTGGATGGTTTCGAGGGTTTTTTTTCTTTTTTCTAGGTAGGCTGGATCTTCGAGCAAGAGCATGCTGACGATGTCGAGAATGTAGAAGATGGATAATTGGCTGTTGATGAAGTTGTCTTGGTCGATGATTTTTAAGCTGGATGTAAAGATGACTTCATCGGAAACTTCAGTAAGCTTTGTGTGATCGTAGTTGGTGATGCTGATGACATATCCACCATTTTCTTTTGCGATGCTGGCTGCGTTGATCACTTCCGCACTAGTGCCGGAGTTTGAGATGCAGAATACCAAACTGTTAGGTTGGATAAGGGCTGATCCCATTAACATCATATGGGGGTCGATGATGGCATCAACGTTGAATCCCATCCTCATTAGCCGGTATTTTAGCTCAAGGGCTGTAAGACCAGAACTGCCCAATCCAAATATCAGGATGTTTGGTGTTTGTTTCATGATGTGGATGATTCGTTTGATCTGTTCATGGTCAACCAACTCTTGGGTAGATTTAATAATGACATTATACATATGGTTTACCAATTCGAATGTGTCATTTGATTCGTTGGTTTTTTCCACTTCACGGTTAAGTAAAATCTTGAATTCAACAAAATTTTCCACGCCTATTTTCTTGCAAAAGCGGGTAATGGTCGAGGTTGAAGCATTCGTTTTTTGGGCGAGATCCTTGATATTAATGTTAAGAATTGTTTCTTTATGGTTCAAAACGTAGTCGGCAATTTCCTTTTCTTTCATTGAAAATGTGTGGTAGTTCCTTTGTATGCTATCCAATACATAGTATTTTTTCATTGCATTATCCCATCCTATATTTCACTTATTCCTTTCTATTATCTCAAATAATAGGGTTGAATCCTATTCGATGTTTTATTTTCATCATAGAATATATAGGATGATCATTCTCTTGTTAATTGTTTGGATATAGATTACATTCGAATAAATAGTTGTTAAATAAGGGGAGAAATCAAGTTAAACGGTTAGTATACACAGCAATATGTCTGCTATGCTGATTGTTTAATTCATAGACCAAAAAAAGGAGCTATTATATAGCGTGATAAAGGAGGGGGCTTATGAGCGACAAATGGATTGATTGGGCAAGGCGTATTCAATCTGTCGGGCAATCTGGCCTGGCTTTTTCAAAAGATATTTTTGATAGGGAAAGGTATGAAGAGCTTTTGAACATAAGCGCAGAAATGATGGCCGATCATTCTGGCCTTGAAGTGGATGCGATCAAAGCCATGTTTGCAGAAGAAAGTGGGTACCAAACCCCTAAAGTGGACGTCCGTGGTGTTGCTTTCCGTGAAGGGAAAATCTTGCTTGTGAAGGAAAAGATGGATGACAGATGGGCATTGCCTGGCGGGTTTGGTGATGTCGGTTTGTCGCCAAGTGAAAATGTGACGAAAGAGTTGAAAGAGGAAACCGGTTATGACGTGGAGCCGGTTAAATTACTGGCAGTTTTGGACAGCAATAAATATCCGCTGCAAAGGCAGCCATTCCATTACTATAAACTATTTATCCAATGCAAAATTGTGGGTGGCCATGCGGAAAAAGGAATTGAAACGAAAGGAATAGCCTTCTTTGGGGAGGATGAATTGCCGCCTCTCTCTTACCGGCGCAATACAGAAACACAGCTTCGCCTGATGTTTGAATTTGACCGCAATCCGGATAAGCAAGCCGCCATTGATTGACCCAACCAGAACTGTTTCTTTTCCGGCGCGGTTCTGAGTATGGAACATTTTTTCTAGGAGGCTCAATTGACAAAAAGGGTGTTAATTATTAGAATTATCTTACAGTTGGATAAAACAGCTGTATAAAAAAGGAATGGGACGGAGGCTACCCAAAATGTCAAAGAAACATGAGATTCTGTTCAACCAATTGAATGACTATCGCCAGCAGTTAATCCATCTTCTCCATACAGTCAGTGAAGAACAAGCCGACATGATTCCCGATGGCTTCCACAATAATATCCGCTGGAACGCCGGCCATATTTACCTGGATCAATATTTATGGATACAGCATTTGACGAAAGAGCCCATCTATATACCGGAAGAGTACCATAATTGGTTCGGGCATGGCACAAGTCCAACAGTATGGCAGACGTCTCCGCCAACCATGAAAAATTTAATCCTCCAATTAAGCAACCAGGTGAATTATATTAAAGAAAAATACGGCAATCGACTGGAGATCGAGTACGCACCCATCGAATCGGGCATGCAGACACTTTCGCAAGTTCTTGTCCGCACCATTTACCATGAGGGCATACATCTTTCGCATATCCAGTTATTAAAGCGCTTTCTTGAGTGTTCCGTCGAGAAAAAACAGATAGTGTAAAATATTTTGAATAACGTTTCACATGAAACATGAACGATTTAAAAAAAGAAGAGAGACGGTTTATCCGCCTCTCTCATTCAATTTTTAGGCATGTGCTGGAGTATGGGGCACCGGCGACAGTTTGCCGTCCTCCATATGATAGACACGGTCGCAATAGGTAAGCATCCGCTCATCATGGGTAACCATAATGGCCGCTTTATTGCGTGCTTTTACTTCCTTGGCGATCAATTGGACAACCTCATGTGCCCGGTGTGTGTCCAGGCTGGCAGTAGGCTCGTCTGCCAGAATGATATCTGGGTCATTGACGAATGCGCGCGCAATAGCGGTTCGCTGGCGTTCGCCTCCTGATAATTGGTCAGGAAACTTCTGCAGTTTTTTTCCTAAACCCAAATCCTTCAGCAAGTCTTGTGCAAATATGCGGTCTGCTGTTTTTACTTTACCACTCATTTTTTTCACCAGCAGCAATTGGTCCAATACGGTTAAGTAGGGTACGAGATTGGATGTTTGTAGAATGAAGCCTATTTCTTTAAGGCGAATCCGCGATAATTCTTTTTGAGTCTGTCCGGCGATTTTGGTTCCGTTAAGGATGACTTCGCCTTCTGATGCTTGCAGCAAAGCTCCGGCTATGGAAAGAAAGGTGCTTTTACCTGAACCGGAAGGACCAATGATGGCGACAAACTCTCCGGGTTCTACAGTCAAGGATACGTGATCCAGCGCAATGACTTTACTTTCGCCTTCCTCGTAATATTTAGATACATTTTTCAACTGAATACCAGACATTATTCAACCCTCCCAATTGCTTGAAGCGGATCTATTTTTGTAATTTTGCGCACAGACAAGATAGAACTTAGTACAGAGACAATCAATAGGACGATACCATATATCAGTACAAGCTTAGGATCAAGGGAGAATGGTGTGCCCTCAGGCAGAATGACTGCTACCAGATAAGCCAGCAATGCACCAACCAGTATGCTTGATAATGACAGAATGAAGACCTGGGAAACAATTGTCCGACCGAGGAATCCATTGCTTGCGCCGATGGCTTTCATAATACCGAATTGGTTTGACTTCTGCAGTGTAAGAACGTAGAAGAATACGGCGATTACTACGGCCGATATGGCAAGTAAGAAGACAAGCATCATAGTGATGGTTCCATTCTCTTCTTTATGGCCAGGCATGCCCTGGATAGCTGTATCTTTTGTGACGACTTCTAGGCCGGGTATATTTTTCTCGATTTGTTTGGCATTAAGATCATCCCCTTGAATCATGATGGCGTTAACTGGATTCTTCACGCCGTCATCTGATTTTGGGGCCGCAAAGCGCATGCTCCGGAATTTATCTACCGGCGCATAGACGGTGGCTACATGGTTATAGGTTTCGTTATGCATAAAGCCCACAATCTTCATTTTTTCATCTGAACTTTCGACTTTTACTGTGTCACCAATTTTGAAGCCCTTATCTTTTAAGGAATCGTTGACGATCACATCATTGGGACGGGAAGCGGAAATCGTCTTGCCCTCTGTCACTTTGGGGATCAGAAAGCTATTTGGTTCAGCCCCGAGAACGGTGACGTCATATTTATCATCGTCGTTTATATGTTTTTTATCTTTCATAATAGTGACACTTACTGCGCCGAGCGGAGCCACTTTGTTAACATTCTTTTGCTCCTTTATCTGATCCATGGCGTCTTCCGAAATGATGGATCGGCTCATTGAAGCGCGAGCGCCTTTCTCGAAGGCTACGTAGTTAGCGTCAATATTCTTGAATGAAGCTGCGCTAAGGGTATTAAGGCCTGTCCCTAAGCCCGATAATAAGAAAACGAGCCAGGAAATAAGAACAAAAATGAGGCCAATCATCAGAAAGCGCAGTTTACCGTGCTTTAATTCTTTTAAAGCCAGAAACATGTATTCCACCCCTTGTATTGTATGAATTTGATTAATCATTATTGACTAATCTACTTTAGTATAGCCCTGTTCTCCCTAAATGGTCAAGTTTGACTAATCGGACGAAAAAAAACCCAGCAAGGGTAGCTGAGCCTTTGTCGGCAAGTTATTGATCCTGGAGGTCGGCAATGGTCTGTTTCAAGAATTGGATTTCTGTTTGGAGCATTTGCCATTTATGTTTCATGGCTAGATTTACACCGATGCCTTCTTCATGTTCCGGCATCTTTTTCAATTGGTCGAGCAGCTTCTGGCTATTTTGGAGTCGGACATGTAAAGCGGCTATACTTTGTTCAAGGGGAAGGTGGTCGATAAACATCAAGCCGATATCGCCTTGGAAATGGATGCTCTCAGGGGCGCTTAGATTTTGAAGCAATAGTTCATAAAAATAGGCAGTTCCTTTTTCGTTGATTGTATACACTTTTCTTGGCGGCCTATTTCCTTCCTGCTCTAGACGTTCATCGATGTACCCTTTGCGGCTCAGTTTATCCAGTGTCGCATATGCAGTCGGTTTTTTCATATCGGTAATATTATTTAAATTTCGTTCAATGAATTCGTTAATTTGATAGCCGTGTTGGCTTTGAGACATCAATAATCCTAAGATAACCAATGATCGTTGGTTCATGGAGAGATCCTCCTCTATCTTTTTCTATTTATTAGTATAGCACTTCAGGCAATGAATAGTCCTTCTTGCTGAATCTGCAATCAGTTTTGGCCGGCCCATGCTTGGATTTTTACAGAGCCGCCTCTTCCTGCTGTATCTCTGACAGATAATTGATAGATAAAGCCTGGTGTGGGATCGGTTACTTTCTGGTCGGTTGATGTACCCGAGGCCAAAACACCCTCTTTTAAGGTGCCCTGAGGGGAGGCGAGCGTGTATGCTAGTGTTCTGCTTCCTTTGTTTTCTATGAAAACATGCAGATTGCTGCCGGATCGATAAGGAATCGGATATTGTTTGCCGTCCTTATAGAAACGGGTTTTATCGATAAGTAAAGCAGATTCTTTAAAATATGGACCGGCAGCCGCAAGGAGATTCTTTTTGGTAAGAGGGTCTGCAGACGCATTCTTCACATAAGCTGTTGTATCGTCAAAAGGAAAGAACACATGGGATGAGAGCCCGGCTACTGTTAAAATGAGAATGATGCCGATCATGGCATTTTTTACTGTATACATAGGTGGTTTGTTCTCCCTTTCCGTTTATTCAAAGTTTATCCTGCTCTTAAAGGCCTTTAACCTTCCTACGTTTTCACTGTAGTGCACAGGATTATGGAGCTTAATCTTTCTTAACTTACAACTCAAAATATTACACCAAATAATGGGGTAGTCAATACAGTGTAAAAAAGCCATCGCTGCCCAGTTGGAAATAAGGTTTAGTTTCATAGAGAAATGGTAATAGAAGTACAAATAAATAAAGTGCAAGCTGAATGGGATGCTGGAGATAGCGTGATTTGGTCAAACCATAAGAAGGAGGAAGCGGTCATGAAGTTAATGCCTGTCTTTAAATTGACGCTTATTGTATTGATTTGCTTTATCTGCTCGTTTGTCATTATGCACGCCATTACGGCAATGCTTGGTTTCAAGCCAGTGTCCGCTCAGGAAACCCGGCAACTTCAAGCAGAACATCATGTAACTGTATTGATGTATGAATCTGTTGAATGATATGGATAAATAGAAAGGAATATAGGCAAGCCCTCTTGAATTCTATAAAGTAATAGAATTCAAGAGGGCTTTTTTTAACGTTCTGACTGGCGTCTAAGACTCCTGCTTCAACACGAGAGTGAAAACGACAAAGTGGGAGATCAAGCGATAATAAGAATCCAGTTGGTTCACCTAAACATCAGTGGGGGATATGAGCCCCAAGCTGATCTAAGTTTTATTTTATATAGCAAAGGATCTATTTTGATTTCAGTATGCTGAAAGGACGTGAAACGAGTGTAGGTTTTTCATTTGTATAAACTGATGGAAATAGGCGCTTGAAGGAGGTTGGCCAGTGTAAGAATCTATCCCTGCATGTCAGATGAAATAACATGAGAAAAAGGGGTAGAAGTGATGAAAACAAGATCGTTTAGATGTTTATGGATCGGCCAAATGCTGGCTAATTCAGGGGATGTTTTTTATATTGTTAGTTTGATAACGGCCTTATACCGCCTGTCCGAGTCTGCCTTCGTGACCGCTGCTTTGCCGTTTACCATAACAATCGCACAGTTTCTGGCTGGCTTTGCTGCTCCGCTAGTAATCGACCGCTGGCCATTAAAGAGGGTATTGGTTTACTCCCAGGCTGGCAAGACCATGCTGTTGGCCTGTCTGGCGGCTTTCTTATTTGCTTGGGAAAATCCCCAGCTAATGTTCGTGTTTACATTTGTTTTTATCATCTCATTCCTTGATGGTTGGGCAAATCCGGCAAAAGGGGCGTTGCTGCCAAGATTGGTGGAGGAGAAAGAATGGATGAAGGCGAATGCATTCACCTCAATGTTGGATCAGGTGGTCCAGCTGGGCGGCTGGGCTTTTGGTGGTATTTTATGCGTGTTGATTGGAGATGATGGGCTTTTAGTGGCTACATGCTTGCTGTATGTGATTTCTACAGCCGTGATGGGATTTATCCAGGAAACTCGTTTGCCTGCCAGCGGTGAAACCGCTAAAAAACAAAATATGCGTTCTTCTCTCCAGGAAGGTTGGCGGTTGATCTGGGAATACCGGGCGCTTCGGTATCTTACTTTGTTGATGTTTCTTGGTGCGGCAGCAAATGTGGTTTGGATTGCGGCCATTTTGTATGTATATGTGGAGCAACAATTAGGTGTATCGCAAACTTGGTGGGGATTCATCAATACATGCTTTTTTCTTGGCTTGATCACGGGCGGTGCCGCCGGAATGAAATGGACTGCCTGGATTGAAAAAAGAAAGAGCCGTATGTTGATTTTCTTTACAGCGGGACTTTCTATTGTGACGTTATTGTTTGGCTTAACAACAATGCCTATTATTGCGTTGGCGCTGTCCTTTGCATACGGCTTTGGTGAGGAACTCCAGCAAATTGTCACAGTGACTATGATCCAGAAAAATGTCCCGGCAGAACAACTCCCCAAGGTTTATGCGGCCCAAGGCTCTCTGATCGGATTGGTGTTTGGCTGTTCATCACTTCTTGCCGGTTCAGTTGCGGAGGCATGGGATATCCGTTCGCTATTTATAGGAGCATCCCTGATCCTCTTATTCGGAGTATTTACTATTTGGAGGAAACAAAAGCGATTATTAGATCAAAAATAGATGATAAACAGGCAAGGCCCTAATCGGTGATTTGGGCCTTGTTTGGATATGAAAGTATACTTGAATATAAATCAAATAATTTGTCAATGAAAAAATACCTATTTTTTAGTTTTTCTTTTGTAAACGCTTGCATTTTTCACATTTTAGACATAAAATGTATGAAAAGGAAAATAAATGGAAGGAATGATTCGATGGCGACACTTGCGATGGTATTTATCTTTGTCAGTAAAGTGGTTATGATCGGTTGCTACTATATCGCTCCATTATTGATTCCTCTATGGATGTGGCAATATTTGTCCAGTCAGAAGCGTGCGGAAGAGATGGCTAAGAAACAAGAAAAGGTGCCTCTAGCTCCTATTGTATCCACAGAAATAACAGAAAATTTAGAAAAAGCTTAGAGACCGATTATATCTCTAAGCTTTTTGGTGTTCTCATGAATGGGTGTCTGCCGGATAAACAACACCAATCTGTTTTCTTGCTTCATCCATGATCTCTGCAGCTGCCAAGGATCGTTCAAATGTATTGATAGCTGACTCTGTCTTATTTGCTTTGATCAATGAAATGAATTCGTTTATTTCATAAAACATGGTATTCGAAACTTGAGGCTGAGATAGATCTTCTGTCGAGCCGTCCCGTTTCAACAGTGTTACTTTTGCTGGTGAGCTGATCTTGTCAATGAGAATGGTGCCATCTTCCCCCTGAATTTCGTTAGGAAGTGCGGAATCTGTAATTTTAGAATAGGTGATCACTGCTTCCATTTCGTCGTATTGCAACAAAATGCTCCCCTGTCCGTCTACGCCGGAATCGAGCAAAAGGCCATTGGCTTTAATGCTGGTAGGCTTTCCGAATAATGTGATGGCCGGATACAGACAATAGATGCCGATATCCATCAATGAACCGTTCGATAACTCAGGTTTGAAGGCATTCAGGATTTCACCGGCTCTATAAGCATCATACCTAGAAGAGTATTGGCAGAACGAAGCTGTATAGCGGCGGACAGGGCCAATTTTGTGCAAATGGTCTTTAATGGCCATAAAACTTGGGATGAAAGTGGATTTCATGGCTTCCATCAGTAAGACACCGTTGCTCTTTGCTGCAGCAATCATTTCTTTCACTTCTTTGGCATTGGATGCCAGCGGTTTTTCACAGAGTACATGCTTGCCATTCTGCATGCATAGAATCGCTTGTTCTGCATGCAATGCGTTAGGGCTGGCAATATAGATAGCATCGATGCCTTCGTGCTTGGCCATCGTTTCTATATCTGTGAATGTAAGCTCTGCTCCATGCTTTTGTGCAAATTCCTTTGCTTTTTCTTCCGACCGGGAATAGACGGCCTTCAATTGGAAGTCATCTATCCCTGAAGCAGCGTCTAGGAATCGGTCTGTAATCCAGTTGGTTCCAATCAATCCAAAGCGTATCATATGTATAGCCTCCCTTTCTTAATATATATATATTATAGCGATTTCAGGTTGGAGAATGGAAGGCTGCGATAAGCACATACATCAAAAGACCCTTCAGCAGCACTGAAAGGGTCTTTTGCCGGACAAATTTAGAAGTGTGTTTTATACCATTGTCCGGCCAGCATGATTTCTGATTGTGTTAATTGATGTCCGTAATCTTCCCATTGCAGCTGCACAGAAGCATGGGCTCCGTCCAATAGGTCCCGCAATTCTCTTGCTTCAGATTTTGGACAGATGGGGTCATTGGTCCCTGCTGAAATAAAGACAGCGGTTCCGGTCAAATCAGGCAATTCTACCCCGCGCCGAGGAACCATTGGATGAAGAAGGATCGCTCCCTTTAATGCATAGCGGTGATGGAACAGTAAGCTGGCAGCAATATTAGCGCCGTTTGAATAACCGATTGCCACAATCAGATTGCGGTCGAAGCCGTATTTCTCGGAGGCTTCGATTAAGAAATCATTCAATTCATCTGTTCTCAACAATAAGTCCTCCTCATCGAATACGCCTTCCTCCAAACGGCGGAAAAATCGGGGCATTCCGTTTTCGAGGACATTTCCCCGGACGCTCAAAACATTCGCTTCTGGGTCGATCATTTCGGCAATCGGCAGCAAATCTGTTTCAGTTCCGCCGGTTCCGTGCAACAGCAATAAAGTTGTGCCATCCGCTTTCGTTCCTTTTTTAAATATATGTTTCATGGTGGTTCTCCTCTCTATTTGCGTTTCCTTCTTAATCGAGTTTCCGCACTTCAAACGGAGCAAGCATTTCTTCAATAGATCCGCGCTGCGGTTCATACCACTTCGGCAGCATCAGTTTTGTGCCCAGTTCTTCTCGTGTTTCATCGATTGTGAATCCTGGTGGATCTGTAGCAATCTCAAACAAGATGCTGCCTGGTTCCCGAAAGTAAACAGCGTTGAAATACTGCCGTTCTTTTACTGGGGTCACCTGCATTCCTTCCGTTTCAAGATAGTCCTTCCAGTCAAGCTGATCGGCATCATTCTCTGCTCTCCAGGCAATATGGTGCACAGTGCCGACCCCCATTTGGCCTTTAGGCATAACGGTTTGTTTGACATCGATTCTATTTCCCAGGTCTCCGATTGATTGATATCTGACAAAGTCTTTATCTTTACCCACTTTTGTAAGCCCCATAACCTTTTCAAGCAAGAGGCCTGTTTGCTCGGGCTGGGCAGTTAGGAGGGTGGCGCCGGCAAACCCTTTAATGGCTACCTTTGAAGAGAATCCGTCATTCGCCCACGCGTTGGCCGGACCTTCTTCCCGTTCAACAAGTTCGATGTGCAAGCCATGAAGATCATCAAAAAGCAGGGAATCTTCACCGAAGCGTGTAATTTTTAAGTATTCGATATTATAGGCGTGAAGACGCTTTTCCCAGAAAGGAAAGGAACCCGGCGGCACAGCGTATGAAGTGATGCCTACCTGGCCGCTGCCATTCTTTCCTTGATGGGCGCCGGGCCACGGGAAAAAGGTAATAATGGTACCAGGATTTCCTATTTCATCGCCGAAATAGAGATGATAGGTTCCGGGATCATCAAAGTTGATTGTTTTTTTGACGAGGCGAAGGCCGAGGAAACCAGCATAAAAGTCGGCATTTTCCTGAGGGTGGCCTACTATGGCAGTAATATGGTGTATGCCTTTTGTTTGTTTTGTCATATAGAATACTCCTTTCGAAAAGGCCAATTATTTCTAATTTAAATATCTCTAATTAGAGATAATCGTACGTCTTTTTATCTGGAACGTCAAAAAATGTGCTTCTGCTGTTTTTGGCGTCAAGGAGGCGGCAAATCAGAACAGTTTAAAAGCCAGGATAAAAGAGGGGGCGTTTATATGAAAGGAAGTTTTACATGTAACATACCTACAATAATTGAGTTCGGCACAAAAAAGGTCCATCTACTGCTCGATTACATCAAAGAAATGAAGGGGAGCCGCGCGATGGTTGTGACCAATCAAAAGGCGGTGCAATCGGGTATAGCAGAGAGGGTGGCCAAAATACTGGATCATGGGAGGATTCCTTATCTTCTGTATGATTCTGTTCCATTGCACCCGCTAGATACAGATTGTATGGAAGCTTTTCGCAGGGCAAAAAAAGAAAAAGTGGATCTATTAATCGGCCTTGGAAGCGGGGAGTGTATCGATATGGCTAAAGTGGTAGGTGTGCTTTTAGCGCATGGGGGTACTGCCCGGGAACGGTTCGGCCCGCATACACTTATCGCTGATAGCACACCACTCATTGCCATCCCTACTGTGTTGGGAACAGGCAGTGCCACTTCCTTTTTGGCAACGGTGACTGATGCCAAGACCTTACGTAAAAGGGTCATTTACGATCGCCGGATTGCCCCGAAAGTCGCCATATTGGATCCCGATATAACAGATCGCCTCTCTGCGCGCACGATGGCTTTTGATGGGTTGGCTGCCTTGGCCCAAGCTGTTGATGCCTATACACAGAGAGAAGCAGATCCTTTTTCAGAAGCTTTGTCCGGGTATGCAATCGAATTGATGGCCGGTCAATTCCAGCGGGATTTAGAAGAGATGGAAGCTAGGCAACGATTGATGATGGGCGGCTTGATGGCAGGAATTGCATACAACTTTGCGGAAGCGAAAACGGTTCGTATAATGGCTGAATCATTAAGCGGCCTGTACGGCATGCGGTCAGAAGAGGCCTGCATCCTAGCCTTGCCGGTTGTATTTGAATACCATATGCCGTTTTATCTTCAAAAACATGCTGAAGCGGCTAAAAAGTTGGGAGTGGATCCAAGGGGGAAAACAACGGAAGAAACGGCTTGTGAAGCCATCGAGAAATGGAAAACGCTTGCCGCTCCGTTGACTTTGGATCCGGTTGGCTCGATTGCTCTACCTGAGGCAAGGTGCTCCGAAGCGGAAGAATTAGCTGCGCGGGCTGCACATCTTTCCTCAGATATGGCAACACGCGGCCCATTGACGCAAAAAGAGTTTATTCTTTTATTTGGACAAGCGCTTTCTGGAGGAAAAAGAGGGGAAACAGAATAAGTGAAGGGTGAATCGAATAGGCAGGCCCCAAGCCCAAGGGATTGGACCTGCCTTGCTATTTGATCTGATAGTTTGTCCGCCTGATGTATATTTCTTTTTTGCCGGCCGGTATGCTACAAGCGATCAGCCCTTGTGCTGCATAATAGGTAAGCATAATCCAAACAGCCGCATGGTTGACGGAAGAAACGAATAAATTCCACGATAGGATACTGTCCGAAGTGATGAATAAAAGGCTCCCTATTGCCGCGTATAGATTTCTGGTCATAATGGCTGCCCAACCCATCAGTGAAATGGCAAGGATATAAATGATCACAGGAATAATCAGGGAGGATTGCTCCGATTGCTGCAAAGCGTTGACCATTTTCCAGCCCATATAGACACCGTAGATGGCAATGGGAAGGAGCGATAAAGCAGGCAGCAGGCCTTCTTTTTTGCGCGTCAAGAAAGCTCCGATGTAAAAGAGATGGCCTATCAGGAAAAAAACCAGGCCCGGAAGAAAAGCGAAAATAATGAATGCATCTCCAAGCATGCAAAAGGCAAGGCCGGCCAAGATCCATCTTTTTAGATGCGAGTTGGGGCGCATCCATACCATCAAGAGTAAAAGGACAAGAGGAATTATTTTAAATAGCAAGTGGACGGAATCCTTTTCCTTCGGTATCTCAAAAGTGAATAAGAGTGAAGCAACGGCAAATAAAATCAAGATAAACGTTCTTTTCAAGTATCACTGCCTCCTTCGCATTCGGGGTTATGTGTATATTCGCTGCTCTGGACAAAAACCCTCTCTATCCTGGCAAAAAAAGAAGCAGGATACATGGTAGGGACCCTTCATAGAATGAAGAAAGGAAATGGGCGTTTTATGGCGAATATGTAGGTGAATGGGAAAATGGTGGATGAATGGAGGGCTTTCATTGGCGATGAGGGAAGAGGAAATGATGCATCCCGCCGTTTATGAATTCGGCTATACGGAACTAAAGCCAAGCTACAGGATCGACCTTAGAAATCCGACGAATAAGAATCTTGACCAATTCATCAATGCAAATCAAGTGCTTGATTGGTCGCAAGTCACGTGGAAAGCGATTGGCAAGCCCTATGAAGTCAAAAGCGTGGCTCGTTCAAAAAAAGAATGGGAAAAAGAAAATGGGGATATGTCTGCGAAAACATCTTGGGAATTCTTCAATAAATCTTTTCATGAGTGGTTTGTGAAAGATGTGCCCGCCGAATTATCGCAGGCAAAAAAAGAGATGCGCCGGCATTTGGCGCGCTTTAAGTTAGGTGATGTGAAAGAAGCGCTTGGAGAAACAATCCGCTTATCCATTTGGAATTATGTCCACCGCATATCTGATGGCATCTGGGATCCGCGGGGAAAACGGGCACTATTTGAAGGACTGGATCTGCAGAAGCCGCGAATCCTGTTCCTTGGTGCGGCAGAAGGCTATGAAGCCATGCAATTTTATGCGATGTATCCTGGAGGAGAAGTGGTTATGGTCGATTACGATGAATTTTGTGCGACAGACCGTTTCGGCCATTTTCCAGAGCGTTATCCGTTCCTTGGCATCAATCCATCATCGGGCCACCCAAAAGTATGGCATAAAGAAAAAATGAACATCGAGTATGTAATTGATGATATCCGCAATCTTTCATTCGGGAAGGAATTTGATGTGGTGATCAGCGTCGGGCTTCTTGAGCATTTCCCCGACCGATATAAGCAGGAGGTCATGGACTGGCATAGGAAGTTTTTAAAACCTGGAGGATATGCCATTATGACGACGCCAAGATCGCAGCTGAAATCCAAATTATTTTATGAAATTATGGCGGATGTCATGAATCATACTTACCGGGAGTTGATGGATATCAGGCAGATGGGTTTGTACGTTTATGAGGGCGGCTTTGAGATCCTCCGCCATGGTTATATAAAGGTCCATAACGGAATCGTCGCCCGGCCGCGATAGAGATTTGGGCCAAACCGGCTTACGGATTCTGGGGAAAAGATTCAATTGTTTAAGAGAAAGCAAGAATGTCTTTTCAAAAGTGTTCTCACTATAAAAGAATAGGGGCATTAATATGTTAACCGAACACCAATTAAACGAAATTCAACAATTACAGCAGGAATGCGAGCAGTATGACGGCATTCAGTTGAAATTGAATATTCCCACACTATCAAGCAGAAAGGAAGAATGCGAAATCCTTCATTATGGCCGCGAAAAGCTTGCTGCATTCATCGCTTTCTATAAATTCGGCAATGAAGTGGAAGTCTGCGGGATGGTCCATCCGGATTACCGCCGAAAAGGAGTGTTCAGCTTATTATTTGATAGGCTGATGGCCATGATTCCTGATGGAGAACAGATCCTTCTCAATGCGCCGGCGGGTTCTCTTTCGGCCAAAAAATGGCTGGAGAAGCATCGGGCATCCTATGAATTTTCGGAAATCCAAATGAAATGGAATCCTTTATTTCCATTGGAGCAGGATGGAGGTGCAACTCCTGTCACACTCAGGAAAGCTATGCCAAAAGATGTCCCTTTTCAAATGGAACTTGATGCCCTTTGTTTTGGAATAAAGGACGCGCAGGCATCCGATTACGATGGCCCTTTCAAAGAGGGGAGCGGTAAAGATGCCTATATGATTGGGCATAATGGTGCGGCGGTCGGCAAAATCCAGGTGTCCCGCAACAAAGATGAAACGTGGATCAATGGCTTTGCCATCCATCCGGACGAACAAGGAAAAGGAATCGGGGCAAGTGCTTTAAGGCAGACGGTTAGCCTTGAAGCACAAAGACAGGAAGATCTCCGCCTCGAAGTGGCTGTGAAAAACGAGCGAGCACTTCAGTTGTATAAACGAAGCGGATTTGAGGCATATCATACGCAGGATTATTATGCGTATGCAAGATAAAGCATCGTAATGATGGCACTCACCAAGTGCTTTTACTTTATGAATTCCATGGTACCATCCGTCAGCCATGGCGTTTTTTATCATACTCAACGTCCAGCTCATTTGTCGACGGTCTTACCTGTTGACTTGTGGTCTCATAAAACGAAACCTTTTTAGGTATTGAGTCATCCATCTTATCACCAGTCTATTTTCTAAAAGGTGGTTGTTTTTAAATAAGGTGAGTGATTGATCATAAGGTTGATTGATAGGAGCGGAAGGTGCGAGACTCCTGCGGGATCAGCGGGACAGGTGAGACCCCACAGGCGATGCGCGCCGAGGAGGCTCACCGCCCGCCCCGCGGAAAGCGAGCATCCTGGAGCGGATATCAATCGTCGCTTGCACCTTGGCTCTTTTTTTACTTTTTTAAAAGGAGGTATTGAAGCCGTTTTTCTATTTTGTTCATTGAAAAGATTGTTTTTCAACACTGTGAAAGCATCGTAATAGATGCTTTTTATTTTTTTACTGTATTTCTTAGAACCGGCCAGTTGAATAAAGAACAAGTGTAGGGGGATGAAAGGAAACCCAACGATTAAAGTTTCACTTTATGTAATTTTAAAATAAGGAGGGATAGTGTGAATAGAATAATCGTGATTGGCGTTTCTGCTGGAGTGGGGAAGTCTACCTTCAGCCTTGGGCGCCATCCTGCAGCTTCCTGTCTACCATCTTGATGCTTATTTTTGGAAACCAGGCTGGATTCAAGCAGAAGAAGAGGAATTTAGATTAGCACAAGAAGAATTGGCCAGGGAGGAAAAGTGGATTATAGACGGCAATTACAGCAGTTCTCTGCCAACTCGTATGGAAAGGGCGGATACCATTATTTATTTAGAACTCCCTTTGCGGACATGCCTTTATCGAGTGCTCAAAAGAAGGGTAGCTAACCACGGAAAAACAAGGATGGATATGGCGGAAGGATGCCCGGATAAAATGGATGTTGCATTCATCCATTTTATGATCAGTACGTATAAGGCAAGAAAAGCGGCTATGCACAAAAGATTGAAGGAGGCATCAACCACAAAAGAGGTAGTCATCCTGAAAAGCAAAGGGGAGGTGGATGGCTACCTCCGTACATTAAAAATCACCAGTTAATTTAATCCTCAGCTGAATGAGACATCCATGTTTGCAGGAACTCTTCTTCTGACATGACCGCAAATCCTTCTTTTCGCAACAATGCTGCCGTCACGCCTTCCCCTTTTTGCTTCACTCCCTGAAAAGATCCATCATAAATGGAAGTAGACCCGCAAGAAGGACTGTTTTCCTTTAATACAACAAGAGTAGCGTTAATTTGCCGGGCATACGCAAGTGTCTTATTGGCACCATTGATAAAAGCCTGCGTCACATCTTTTCCTGAAGCTGTCAGCACTTGGGCCTTCCCCTCAAGAACGTCTCTGCCCGTACCTCCCTGAATCTCTGCGGGCTCCCGAGGGGTGGATAATCCGCCCAGTAATTCCGGGCAAGCCATGACTGCTTTCTTTTCTTTGATTAATGTATGAAGTTTGGTTTCCAGGCAGTGGGTTGCATTATAGCGGCACATGCTGCCTGCCAGACAGGAACTGATCAGAATCATGGGTGTTTCCCTCTTTCTTCAACTAGTTAAGATACCCTCTTACCATATCATGTGAATGTTTTCGTAGAAAGAATCTGTTTACTGATTGGACAAAAGTAGGTTTTATTTTGATGTTTATTTCCTCTTTATGCAGGTAAAAAGGAAAGTGAAAAGAGGTGCGGAAAAATGAATGCTGCTAATGTAAATATACTGAAATGGGTGACTGGCGGGCTGGAAGCTTTTCTGGGTATTCCTTTGATAGGGGGGACGGTCATCCTAAGCTTTTCATGGACTCCTCTGGCCATCATGTTCATTCTTCATATAATAGTCGTTGCTCTTGCCTATAATAATGGCATGAAAGCCACGGGAAACATACTGGGCATTGTTACTTCTGTTGTAGGGTGGATTCCGTTTCTGGGTATGATTTTACATATTTTGTCCGCCATTTTTATATTGATCGATGCTGCGCAAAACCAGAAAATGGCCAGCTGATGCAAAAGAGGCGCCCCGGTAGGAGAGGTGCCTTTTCTCATGATTCCATCTTGATATCTCCACTGACGGTTTTTAGGGAGAGCCGATGAAGAGTGCCCTATTTGTCTGCTTTTTTCCCAGGTGAAGAATATAAGCATCAAGAAGGAGAATAGATATCGGTTATGGGATAATGGAGAGAGATCATGTTCTATAAGGAGTGAATGCGATGTATCAATCAGTTGATGAATTCCTAAAAGATTGGCAAGAGGAAGCAAGGATTACCCAAAAAGAACTGGATGTGCTGACGGATGAATCTTTGCAGCAGGAAGTGGCGCCTGGTTTCTTTAAGTTAGGTGAATTGGGTTGGCATCTTTCTTCTGTGTTAGGTTTCTTTTCAAAGGGGTTGGGACTTGAATTTCACGGGGTGGAAAAGGATGCTCCTGTTCCATCGTCCGCCAAGGAAATTGCGGAAACGTACAGAAAGATAACGGCTGATTTCGGGCAGGCGATCAAGGAGCAATGGTCTGACCAAGACATGGCGGAAGAGGTTTCTATGATGGGGAAACAGCTATCCAAGAGTGATCTTGTCAAACGATTGCTCAATCATCAGACGCATCATCGAGGACAAATGACTGTTCTGATGCGTCAGGCAGGCCTTGTGATCCCTGGTGTGTATGGCCCTTCTAAAGAAGAAATGGAAGCGATGAAAAAATAACCCGATTTCATAGTACAACATAAAGCGGACCTTTGGATAAAGGTCCGTTTTTTCCTGCTTTTTACTCTCTTAATCAAACGTTTGATTAAGAATTTTTTTGTGCAATTAGCCCATCCTAAAAAGAAAGAGTTAGTATCAAATCATTTTTTTACTTTCCTAAAGGAGAAAAGCATGAAATCAATCGTTTCACCTGGCATCCACAAAAATAGGGTGTTGACAGGATTGATGATCGGTATGTTTTTCAGTTCGCTGGAACAAACAGTTGTCGGGACAGCTATGCCAACAATAGTAGCCGAACTGAATGGGTTCAACATCTTTGCCTGGGTCACGACAGCCTATATGATTGCTTCAACAACGGTTGTGCCGATCGTCGGGAAGCTGTCTGATATTTATGGAAGAAGAAAGCTTTATTTGCTTGGCGCGATTATTTTTGTCATCGGTTCAGGGTTATGCGCGACAGCCAACACGATGGAACAGCTTGTTCTTTACAGGGGGTTGCAGGGAGTCGGAGGCGGGATGATCATGCCCCTTTCGCAAACCATCATAGGCGATATATTCACCGCCGAACAAAGAGCCAAATGGCAGGGTGTGTTCGGGGCTTTATATGGACTGAGTTCTGTTTTAGGGCCATTCCTGGGAGGGATCATCGTCGATTATGTGAGCTGGCACTGGATCTTTTTAATCAATATGCCATTCGGATTCATATCCGCCCTTTTAATCTTTAACGGCTTAAAGCATGAACCTGTGCGCAAGGGTAAAGTCTCTATCGATTTCTTTGGGATTTTTACGCTGATTCCTGCCATTATCCTGCTATTGCTAGGGATGACATTCGGAGGGGATAAATTCGCTTGGAATTCGCCTACATCTTACGCGCTTTTTGGAACGGTATTTGTCCTATTGCTTATTTTCGCTTATATCGAAAGAAGAGTAAAAGACCCCGTTCTGGATTTAGCCTTTTTTAAAAACAGGGTATTTGCCGTTTCGAATGCCCTTGGTTTTTTTCTTGGATTAGGGATGTTCGGGGCCGTTATGTTTGTGCCTATGTTTATGCAAGGCATATTGGGCGTATCGCCTACACAGGCTGGCTCAACAATGACGCCAATGATGATTGCCTTGATTGTTTCAAGCGTCATCGGGGGAAGATTATTGTTGAGATTAAAATTCCGTACCGTTTTGGCGGCCGGTATGTGTATTGCGGCTCTCGGCTTTTATTTGATGAGTACGATGGGACTCGATTCCACCCGGTTGCAGGCTTATTCTTACATGGTAGTACTTGGCCTTGGAATGGGGCTCGTCATGCCGACCATTACGATTGCAATCCAGAGTGAATTTTCATCTTCCCAATTGGGGGCGGTGACGTCGGCGGCGACATTCTTTCGTTCAATCGGCGGAACAATCGGGGTGACGGTTTTGAATAGTGTCATGAATCATACAATCGTTTCAAATATGTTGAAAGAAAGTTCGTCTGCACATGCATCTATGGCACAAAAGGCTTTGGAAGCTTTATCTGAAAAAACAGATGTCCTGTTCGGCCTTCTGGTTGAACCGTCGAGAATCCCATTTCCTTCCGAGCTGCGGGCAGAAATCATAAAAGGAATCAGCGCCGCCTGGGCTAATTCCTTTTCCACTGTATTTCTTACCGGGTTAATTTTCATTATCTTCGGTATCGCTGCAGCTTTATTCATAGGCAATGGCCGGATTAAAAGAGATAAAGCGTTGAAAGAACATAAATGGTCGGATACAGAGGAATAAAAGCCATAAAAGAGTATGAGGGGAACGCCAGTAGGAATTAAGCAGAAAGGCTTTCATCTATTGAGTTTGAGGGTGAAAGCCTTTTTCTTTTTGTCCCCAAAGTTTCACTTTATTGCATTGCGTGAAGGCTGACTCTATCATAAGAAGAGAGTTTCAGACAAGAAACGAAGCAAATAATTATGGGGTGTAAGGATGTATACAACGACGATTGCAATTATTCTATTTATTGGTACACTGGCTTTGGTCATCAGACAGCCAGGCGGCCTGGGGATTGGCTGGAGTGCTTGCGGTGGAGCGATTCTGGCCCTCCTTTTTCACATAGTGACCTTTCAGGATGTGATGGATGTCACCGGTATTGTCTGGAATGCGACTCTTACCTTTGTTGCCTTGATCGTTATTTCATTAATCCTGGACGAAATAGGCTTCTTCGAATGGGCAGCATTGCATATGGCCAGACTGGCAAGAGGGAATGGACTGGTCATGTTCCTGCTTATTTCCTTGCTTGGCGCCATTGTTTCGGCTTTATTTGCTAATGATGGAGGAGCCCTTATTCTGACTCCTATTGTCCTTGCCATGGTCAGGGCTTTGAACTTCAAAGACCGGATGATTATTCCTTTCATCATGGCCAGCGGCTTTATTGCTGATACAACTTCATTGCCTTTCATTGTAAGTAATTTAGTTAATATTGTATCAGCTGATTTTTTCCATATTACGTTCGGCGAATACGCTTCACGGATGATTGTGCCGAATTTTTTCAGTTTAATCGGCAGCATCATTGTGCTGTATTTGCTGTTCCGAAAAGATTTGCCGCGTACATATGATCCAAAACAAGTGAAATGTCCAGCTCAAGCCATTAAGGATCCTAAAATGTTCCGCTATGCCTGGTGGGTATTGGGACTGTTATTAATTGGCTATTTTGGAGGGGAAGAAATCGGCATTCCGGTTTCCTTTATAGCAATAGCCATCAGTGTGATTTTTCTTTTATTGGCCAAAAAAAGCACAGCTGTTTCGATTCCCGCAGTCATTAAAGGTGCTCCCTGGAATATCGTTTTCTTTTCAATCGGCATGTATGTTGTCGTGTACGGACTGAAAAATGCGGGATTAACAAGCCTTCTTGCAAACGCGATTGCTTGGATTGCCGATCACGGCTTGTTTGCGGCGACGGTGGGTACAGGATTCATAGCGGCTGTATTGTCAGCTGTTATGAATAATCTCCCTACTGTTATGATAAATGCATTGGCCATTTCGGATATACAGGCGACTGGTATCCTGCATGAAGCCATGGTGTTTAGCAATGTAATCGGCTCTGATCTTGGCCCGAAAATGACACCAATCGGTTCATTGGCAACACTTCTTTGGTTGCATGTGCTTCGGAATAAAGGATTCCATATATCATGGGGATATTATTTTAGGGTAGGGATCATCTTGACGGTTCCTACTTTATTCGTCACATTGGCCGGATTATATATTTGGCTGCGGATTATTTATTAACTGTAAAAGATTTAATTCGAATTTGGCAGATTGATAGGCTGGTAGTTGCCCGCTGTTAATGGACGGTATATCATGTAATCACTTTGGTGACGATGCTTTGCGTTTGCCAAGAACTGATTCCAAGTTGTATTCTGGGGACAGGTAAAAGGGGGAGGAATGTGCATGAAATTTTTAAAAGTAATCCTTGTACTGGCTGTTATTTTAGCTGCAGCTGGTTATGGCATTTATTATTTCGGCACTAATTATGCTTCAGACAAAGTGATGGATATGGTTTCAGACCAATTAGAAAACAGCGGGCAAGTGGAAGCTGTGAAAAAGTACATCGAGAAGGATCCCGAACTGAAAAAATTCGTCCAAGAAGGTGCCAATGTGGATGAAAGTGAACTTCCATTCCATACAAAAGAGGAGGCCACTAGGGTTCTTGTACGAAAAGTGGGGATCAGTAAACTAAAGAACATGCAGACTCAAGTGAGTAACGGTACAGCTTCTAAAGAAGAAATCATGAGCCAGGTGGAGAAAAAATTATCACCTGATGAAATTCAGGCTTTAAAAGTGATCGCTTATAAAGAACTCTCGAAAAATAAATAAGGAAGAAAGCATTGTCCCTCGGTGGCAATGCTTTTTTTTATGTGGAAGCCTTTTTTTACTAAAAATAAGATTGCTTGGTTACATATAGTTATGCTTTTTCATAACATAACCGGAAATAGAAGAATGAAAGGGGATTGCACAGTGGGGAAAAAACGCTCATACCGTCGCAAGTCAAGTAAACGCGATTTTATACCAAGTGGCGGCTTTCCGGGTGCTAGCGGTTTTACCTCCGGAATGCCTGAACAGTTGGACCTTCAGGGATCTACAGGAGGAACAGGCAGAAATGCAATAGGAGCCACAGGATTAGAAGAAGCAACCGGCCTGGCAGGAATAATGGGACCAACGGGAGCCACAGGATTAGAAGAAGTGACCGGCCTGGCGATAGCAATGGGGCCAACAGGAGCGACCGGGCCAACAGGAGCAACCGGGCCAGCAGGAGTAATGGGGCCAACGGGGGCCATAGGAGCCACGGGGGCGACCGGTCGGGCTGGCATTGGCCTGACTGATATGACAGTTTTCAATTCGGAACTTGCACCGTTATATCCAAGGGGACAGATTGTTTATCATGAAGGCGGAATATACGCCGCCAACGTAAATGGACCGGTAGGAGTGCCAGGCACTTTACCTGATTTCACGGTCCTATTACCGCCGGGGACATTAGGAGCCAAAGGAGCAACCGGGCCAGCAGGAGTAATGGGGCCAACAGGAGCCACCGGATTAGCAGGAGCAACCGGGCCAGCAGGAGTAATGGGGCCAACAGGAGCCACCGGATTAGCAGGAGCAACCGGGCCAGCAGGAGTAATGGGGCCAACGGGAGCCACCGGATTAGCAGGAGCAACCGGCCCTGTGGGAGTGATGGGGCCAACGGGAGCCACCGGAACAGGGACGACAGCTACTTCCGCTTATGCGGCCAATACAGGGGGAGGGCAAATTGAAGTTTCAGTGGACGGCACCAATATTCCGTTGCCTGATTCTCAAGATATCGGTCCTGGAATTACGTTTGCTACCGATACATTCACGTTATTAGAAGCTGGAAGATACTATATTGATTACACCATTCAATTAATAGCTGGGCTGAATGTCGGATCGCGGTTATTAATAAATGGAGCCGGGAATGTTGCTTCTCAGATTTCACCAGCGCTGACAATGTTAGGATTTAAGAATAAGGTGATAGTAACTGTCCCTGCGAATACGACAGTTACACTGCAACTGTTCGGTTCAGTGGGCAACGCGACACTATTTGGGGGCGGATCAGGCGCAAACGTAGCGATTGTTAGACTTGCATAGTTGGTTTGCAAAAAATAAAAAATGCCCAGCAACACAATCGATGCTGGGCATTTTTTAGCTAGATTGGATGGCATGGCAAAGAATGGACGAAACAGCTTTTTCTTTCGGGAAATATGAGTAGGACATCCCCTGATACGCATATATTGTCAGGAGGGTTGAATAGGAGGGGTTCTTTTGATTTCGGTCAGTTTATGTATGATCGTAAAAAACGAAGAAGCGGTATTGGCCCGGTGTTTAGACAGTGTAAAAGACTTGGTGGATGAAATTATTATTGTCGACACCGGTTCAACTGATGAGACTAAAAGAATAGCTCAAAATTACACGGACAATATCTATGATTTTGTTTGGGTAGATAGTTTTGCAGAGGCCCGTAATTTCGCTTTCTCCAAAGCAACCAAGGAGTATACGCTGTGGCTTGATGCCGATGATGTCATCTTGAAGGAAGACCAGGAGAAGATCAAGAGATTGAAAGAGACACTGGATACATCCTATGATTCAGTCCAAATGGTTTATGTACTGGCCACTGATGAGAATGGGATCCCCGTCAGCAGTCTCAGCAGAAACCGGTTGGTCAAAACGGCGAGGCAGTATAAGTGGATTGGTGCGGTTCATGAATTTTTGGACGTGAGCGGCCCTATTTTTCATAGTGATATTTGTATTACCCACAGAAGCGCGAAAACAACCAAATCTGACCGAAATTTACGAATCTATGAGAAACAACTAAAAGACGGGCATGAATTCAGTCCCCGCGATCTCTATTATTTCGGCAATGAATGTATGGACCATGGATTATTCGAGAGAGCTGTTGAGAATTACCGTTCATTCCTGGATACGAAGAGGGGCTGGGTGGAGGACTGTATACGCGCCTGCGACCAGGCTGCCGAAGCATTGCTGCAGTTAGGCAGAAAAAAAGAAGCGGAAGCGTATATTCTGGAGTCCTTCACATACGATTTGCCACGGGCCAGCCTATGCTTCAAGTTTGGGTATTTGCGCCTGCAGGAGAAAAAATATGAACAGGCCATCTACTGGTATAAACAAGCAGCTGAATCAGATCCAGAGAGAGTAAAGGCAACGGGGGCCTTTATCAACTATGCCTATTACACCTGGCTTCCCCATTTGCAGCTATGCGTTTGCTATGACGCGATCGGAAAAATCGAACAGGCCTATTACCATAATGAAATAGCCCGCCTATACCAGCCGAATAACGCGAGCATTTTAAACAATAAACAGTATTTAGAGAATGTAATGAAAGAGAGGGAGGTGTAGGATAATTGCCAACCAGTTGGTATCAGGCGGTCCCGGCGATCATTGATTTGGTTATGCTGGATCAGCCGAAGTCTGTATTGGATATAGGAATCGGTTTTGGAAAATACGGCTTCTTGCTGCGGGAAGCCTTTGATATTCCATATGAACGCTACGACAAGAAAGCCTGGCTCCTACAAATCGATGGAATTGAAGGGTTCGAAGGGTATCGGAATCCTATCCATGATTATGTGTATGACCACGTTTATTATGGGAAGGTATCAAAGGTTTTGCCGGAGCTCACCCAGAGTTATGACACATTATTATTGATCGATGTTCTGGAGCATTTTGACAAAGAAGAGGGACTTCAATTGATCGACCAGCTACTTGCAATTACCAATACTTCATTAATTGTCTCTACCCCGATTATTCCTTCCGTGCAAGGTGACTACTTGGGGAATGAATTGGAGACACACCGAAGCCGATGGTCGATTGTGGATTTCGCTGACTATGATTATCATTTCAGTGAAGTGAAAGTAGGGGATAACGGAGCATATATATTTAAGTTTTTTCCAGATGAAAAGAAAAGCAAGCAGCAGGAAAAGCCTTTGAAAATCGGTTATCTTTTACCGCACCACGGAATGACCGGAGGCATGAAAATGCTGTTGAACCAGATGGATTTGCTCCATAAACAAGGCCACCATATTACGGCTTTTTTTAAGGGAGAGGAAGGCAGTACAGTTCTTCCCAAGTGGGCGGATATAGAGGTGGACCGCCAAGTGCTCGTGCCGCTCGATCATTTGTTAAAGGATCATTGCAGAGACTGTGATGTGATTGTGGCAGGATGGATCTACCAGCTAGCCGAAATGCAAAATGCGAATACCCCTGTGTTCTATTGGGAACAGGGGCATGAATCACTATTTGGCGATATTCCCGAATACAGCCATATACAAGCGATACGTTCAAGCCTTGCACTTTGTTATAAGGCTGGGATTCCCATACTAAGTGTCTCGAATTTTGTTTCTAGAGTCCTTTCTGCGCGGTATGGATTGGAGACGGATGTGCTCCCAAATGGCATTGATGTCGAAAAATATACGCCAGTTGAGTCAAGGCCACCATCCGATAGACCGACCATACTATTGGTGGGTAATCCGAATTTGCGTTTCAAATCGTTTAATGATGCCATTAAAACCTTGTCCATTGTATGGGCAAAGGGACATCGATTCAAGGTGAAATGGGTTTGCCAAACAGTGCCTGCGCATACTGCCGTTTTTCCAATCGAATACATTGTCCAGCCGAAAGAATCCGAGTTGGTCAGTTGTTATCAGAATGCGGATTTATTTCTGTACACATCATGGTATGAAGGTTTTGGCATGCCGCCGCTAGAAGCGATGGCATGCGGTTTACCGGTTGTGATGACGGATTGTGGAGGCGTGAAGGAGTATGCTCTGAATCACTATAATTGCCTGATGGCTGAACCGGGAGATCACTGGGCTCTGGCCGAGCATGTTGCAAGCCTGTTGGCGGATCAAGAAAAAAGAAGGTATTTGGCAGCCAATGGCCGTATGACCGCACTGGATTTCCGTTATGAAAAAGTAATGCCCCAATTGGTTGACTATATGAGAACCCTGACAGAATAAAGAAAGGATCCGCGCCAAGACCGGGCGGATCCTTTTTCTGTTCGTCTACGCCTCCAACGGACGGTCTGAGGAAAGATGTCTTTTGCTGCTGAACAAGGCAACAAGGCTGATTAAGAGAATGGAGACGATTAAATAGATAAGCAGGATGCTCAGATTTCCCCAAGCGGAACTTGTGTTGTCCAACGATACAAGGGCACGGAAACTATCGATCGAGTAACGCATCGGCAGCCAGGAGCTAAGTGCCCGCAGCCCCTCAGGCAGCATGGCAACCGGTAAGCTTGCGCCAGTGGTGGATAATTGCAAGACCAGAAATGCAACTGCCAGGAATCTGCCGATATTTCCGGCCAGTGCTATCAGGAAGAACACCATGGCAAGGAATGTCACGCTGGCAAGAATCGCAAATAACATAAGCAGGATGCCATTAGAAACACTAAGCCTGATAAAGAATAAAGCAAAAGCGCTCATAATGATAGCCTGAATGGCAGCCAATCCTGCAAGTTTTGCATAAATGCCGAAATACCATCGGAAGCTGGAAACAGCCAGATCATATGGTTTGTGGATATCAAAAAGCAGAGTCAGAACAAGCACACCTACAAATAAAGCAAGCGACAAAATATAGGGTGCGTTCGCATAGCGGTACATCGGGAAAGAGTGAATCGTCTTGCCCGTTAATTCAACCGGAGAAGAGAACATATTGATATTATCCTGGTTTACTTTTATAGCATTTACTTTTGAAGCGCCTCCCTGCAATCCCGAAGCGAGCTGCTTTGAGCCATCTTGCAATTGGAGGATGCCATTGTCGACTTGCTGCACTCCAGCAGTCAGATCGTTCCAGCCGACTTTAACTGTCTGGTTGCCGTCATTGACTTGTGTCATGCCTGAATTCAGCTTTTGTGCCCCGGTAGTAAGGTTTTTCCAACCTGCATCCACAGAGTGGTTTCCATCGTTGATGACAGACATGCCGTTATCAAGTGTAGCGACAGAGTTTGTCAGCTTGCCCCAAGATCCGGTTAAGGAAGCGTTTCCATTCGCAAGCTTGGCAGCACCGCCTGCTAGCTTCGCAGATCCTTGAACCACTTGTGATTGTCCAGCGACTAATTGGTCAAGGCCTGCTTTCAATTGAGAGGCTCCTGGAGCGGCCTGCGCAAGTCCTCCGGCAAGTTGGTCTGCGCCTGTCTTCAATGCAACTGATTTTTGTTTTAGTTGATTCAGCCCACCAGCCAGTTCCTTGCTGCCAGCCAATAACTTCTGGAAGTCCGGATTTACGGCCAATATAGGTCCTAACATAGGGTGTTTAGACATTTGCTCAATGCCCGCAGCGACTTGCTGTGCACCCGGCTCCAGTTTTGAACCGATTGCATCCACAGCGGTACCGACGCCAGCAGCCATTTCTTTGCTTCCGGGCGCTAGCTTAGCCAAACCATCATTTAATGTTTTGCTGCCGGCCTGGGCAGATTTTAACCCGGTTAATACTTTGCTGGAACCGTCTTGCAGGGAATTTGCTCCATTTTGTAACTCTTTGGATCCTGCAGCCAGTTGGTTAATGCTGCCTGTGCCGCCTTGCAGGGCCTGAAGGAGTTGCCCGGTCCCATCCTTCGCTTTGGCTGTCCCCGCTGCTAATTTGGAGATGTCTCCTGCTTTGGATTGAAGTGATTGAAGTAAGGTGTCTGTCCCGCTTTTCAATTCCTGTGTTCCATCAGCGAGTTTACTGATATCGCCGGATTTAGATTGAAGAGACTGGAGGATTTGGCCTGTTCCATCTTTTAGGGTGACAGAGCCATCGTGGAGTTTATTAGAGCCATCTGCGCCGTCTGTAAAGCCGGATGCAATTTGGCTCAACTGATCGAACATATTTTGAGCATAGGTGGCAGTGATTTTATTGGCCAATTGCTCGCGGATCCTTTCGGTGGCGCTTTTGGTCACCTGGGCGGCCATGAAATGCAGCCCTTCATTTTGGGTATACACCAGTTCGGGAACTGTAGGATTGTCCGTCAATACGGTCGTTACTCTCTGCGAGAAGTCTTTAGGAATTTGGATAACCATATAATAGTCCAGATTTTTCATACCTTCCTCAGCTTCTCTAGCATCTACAAAATCCCAGCCAAGGGTTTTGTTCTTTTTCAGGTCGGCTACTAAGTCTTTACCGACATTGACGGGTGTTTCGCCTGAAAGGGCACCTTCATCTTCATTCACAACGGCAACCGGTAAATTGGACAAGTTGTCATAAGGGCCCCAGGTAGGAGTAAGAATAATGGCTGCAAAAATGAGCGGCACCAAGATAGCGGCTGCAAGAGCGATGAAAACGCCTCTCCTATCTTTCATTCGAGCAAGAGATACAGCGGAATCTTTCATACAAGACCTCCAATATATTCATTTTTTGTACTGTTTTCTAAAAGGCTGTTGTTTTAATTCGTTGTTAATTGCTGTGAAAAGCGGGCGCCAATTTAGTAAAAAGCAACAAAGCTTTTGAAAACAGCCGTTTACATGAATGTAATGAATGGCTATTCATTACATTCATAATTATATAATATTCTGAATTTTTGTTTAAATACCTTCTTTTTATTCATGAAAATTTTTGGTTTAGTAGCTATTGGTCATACTTATGGACTATTATTTGCGTTTAATATGCATGAATGGTGGAAAAAAGATAAAAATAGATTCTACTATAGAAATAAGCCCGGTATTTTTGAATACAGAGGTTGCGATTCAATAAGTATATTACTATACTTGATAATGATTATCATAGTCAGTATGAGTGAGGTGATTACTATATCACACATAGAAACCAAGGATTTATCGATCGGGTATGAAAAAGAAAATGTCGTTCAAAATCTCACTATAAATATTCCAAAAGGAAAAATCACATCTTTTATAGGCGCAAATGGATGCGGGAAATCAACGATCTTAAAAACAATCGCCCGGCTTCATAAGCCGCGTTCAGGTTCAGTCCTTTTGGATGGGAAAGATATACATTCTCTTTCTACAAAAGAGATTGCCATGCAGATGGCTATATTGCCGCAATCTCCAGAAGCGCCTGTGGGTATGACCATTTATGAGCTTGTTTCATATGGCAGATATCCCTATCAAAAAGGGATGGGGCGCTTAACTGCGAAGGATAAAGAGGTGATTGAGTGGGCGCTTGGCGTCACCGGGATGTCCGCGTTCCATGACCGCCATGTGGACGAGCTTTCAGGAGGCCAGCGCCAACGGGCGTGGATTGCAATGGCACTGGCTCAGGAAACAGAATTGGTGCTGTTGGATGAACCGACAACTTACTTAGATATGGCCCACCAGATGGAAGTGTTGGAACTTTTGAACCACTTGAACCAGAAGGAGGGGCGCACCATTGCGATGGTTCTTCATGATATTAACCAGGCTGTCCGTTTTTCGGATTATATCTGTGCATTGAAGAAAGGCAAGGTCGTCCATTTCGGTAAAGCGGAGGAAGTCATGACGAAAGAAGTGCTTCTGGAGGTTTTTGGCATTCATGCAACAATCGTTACCGATCCCAACACCAATAAGCCAGTATGTTTATCCTATGATTTAGCACATTAATAATAAGATAAAAGAAGCGAGGTTGATTAGAAGATGAAAAAATGGAAAATGGCAGGGGCTTTCATCATGCTCTGCATGTTCATGATGCTAGGAGCCTGCAGCAATAATAACAATGATACATCAGATAAAAAAGATCACAAAGACGAGAAAACCGTTTCTTTTAAGGCAGATAACGGCACAATAGACGTACCGGCTAATCCTAAAAAGGTGGTTGTTCTAGAAGCTTCTTATGTAGGATATTTATTGCAGGTCGGAATAAAGCCGGTAGCCGCTCAAAAGCTAGCTCTTGAAAACCCTTATTTTGAAGGAAAGCTAGACGGTACAGAAGAAGTGACATCGGATGCATTGGAAAAAATCCTTTCTCTTAAACCGGATCTGATTATTACAGGCACGACAGATGAAAACATTAAATCTCTTCAGGATATTGCACCAACTGTTGCTTTCGAGTGGGGCAAACGCGACTATCTTGAAAACATGACAACCATTGGCCAATTGGTGAATAAAGAAAAAGAAGCGAAGGAATGGATAGCCGAGTGGAATGATAAAGTTGCGGCAAACAAGGAAAAAGTACAGTCGGCTGTAGGTGACAAGACTGTATCAATCATGGAAAGCTTCTCAAAAGGCGTATACGTTTTTGGTGATAACTTCGGCCGCGGGGGAGAAGTCATCTATAAGGCGCTTGGCTTGAAAGCTCCGGAAGCTGTCCAAAAAAATGTCATCGACAAGAGTGGATTTGCTGAAGTATCATTAGAGAATATCCCTGAATATGCTGGCGATTATATTTTCTTCGGCAGCTGGGCAGGCGAAGAATCATCCAATGATAAAATTAAGAACAGTACGGTTTGGAAGAGCCTTCCTGCTGTAAAAGCGGGAAATGTATTTCCGTTAAATCCAAAAACATCTTATTTCTCCGACCCGGTTACACTGGATCACATTATGGATGAGATTGTTTCAAATTTGACAGGTAAATAAAACAGAAGAAGACGTAAACGACAAAAGCCATCCGTTTTTGTCGTTTTCTTACTGTCTGGAAACCTAATTTTCAAATATAGGGTGAACAGGTGTTAATGGGAAGCGAGGTGGCTATTTATAATGGAGCAGCATAAGAACAGAAAAAGGGGATTGGCGTTGATTACTTCTGGCCTTATTCTGGTTTTTCTCCTTATTCCATTTGGTGTGATTGTGGGATCGGCCCATATAGAGCTTGGTACGGTATGGCAGGCGATTGCCCACTACAATCATGAGATGACAGAACATATAATTGTCAGAGATGTTAGACTTCCGAGAGAAATCAGTGCCGCCCTAGTCGGCAGTGCCTTAGCGGCTGCAGGTGCCATCATGCAGGGAATGACCCGGAATCCGCTTGCAGATTCAGGATTGCTTGGTTTAAATGCAGGCGCTTCTTTCCTGTTGGCGATTAGCTTTGCCTTTTTTCCTGCTTTAGGCTTTATGGGGCATCTAGCCTTTTCTTTTGTCGGGGCAGGCTTGGGGGCATTGCTTGTGTTTATGTCCGTCTGGCTGGTTAAGGGCGCCATGTCGCCTTTCCGGATAGTACTGGCAGGAGCGGCGGTTTCCGCTTTATTAAGCGCGCTTGCCCAAGGGGTTGCTCTGTATTTCAATGTCAGCAAAGATTTGACGTTCTGGACATCGGGAGGAGTGGCAACATTGACATGGAATGATATCCAAATCCTTCTTCCAGTGATTATAGTCTCCCTTGCAGGGGCAGTGGCCATTTCAGGTAAAGTAACGGTCCTAAGCTTCGGAGAAGACGTGGCGACAGGACTGGGGCAGAATATTGTGCTAGTAAAAGCAATAGCTACGATTGTTGTTCTATTGCTGGCGGGTTCCGCTGTAGCTACGGTCGGTTCGATTGCTTTTGTCGGCTTGGTTGTTCCTCATATCGTCCGTTATATCGTAGGAGTCGACTATCGCTGGATCATACCGGGAAGTGCGGTTGCTGGAGCGGCATTGATGCTTTTGGCTGACATTGGGGCACGTACGCTTAATCCGCCGTTCGAAACGCCGATCGGTGCCATTATATCGTTCATCTCTGTTCCTTTCTTCATCTATTTAGTGACGAGAAGGAGAAAGCTAATATGAATATGCATGAATTAATGAGGCGACGTAACCGTAAAAAAGCCATTTACTTGGCTATATTTTTTGTGCTGATCATAGTCAGTATTCTCATTTCCGTTTCACTGGGCCAAATAAGCCTTTCGCCGGGACAAGTAATCCGGACATTATTCGGCAATGGCAATGGGCAGGAAAATTTGATTTTATTCCAGATGAGAATGCCGCGCATCGTGATGGCTGTCCTAGTTGGAATGGGGCTTGCCGTGTCCGGCTGTATCCTGCAGGCGCTGACGCGAAATGAATTGGCTGATCCAGGCATTCTGGGCATTAATAATGGAGCCGGCATCATGATTGTGGTCTATCTGTTGTTCTTTCAGTCTGAATCCATCCAACATCTGCTTGCCCTTCCATTCGCAGCCTTTATAGGAAGTGCCCTCACAGCTGTCCTTTTATATCTGTTTTCATACCGGAAGAATGAGGGGATTGATCCATCGCGTCTTGTGTTAGTGGGGATCGGTTTAAGCGCAGCAATTGCCGGCGTGATGATCATGTTCACCATCCGTTTAAGGCCGGATGAATTTCAGTTTATGGCCAAATGGCTGTCCGGGAATATTTGGGGCAAAACGTGGGATTACGTGATTGTCCTTCTGCCTTGGCTAATCGTGTTGCTGCCGCTGTCCTTTGTGAAAGCAAGAGTGCTGGATGCCCTGTCATTTGGAAAGGATCTCTCCAGTGGTTTGGGGGTTGCCGTAGGAAAAGAGCGGATTTTATTGCTTATATTCGCAACGGCCCTGGCAGCATCGTGTGTATCGGTAAGCGGCAGTATCGGCTTTGCCGGCTTAATCGCCCCGCACTTGGCAAGAAGGCTGGTGGGCACAAACCACCGTTACTTGTTGCCGGCATCGGCTCTGGTGGGCGCTTTGCTTGTGCTGAACAGTGACACAATTGCCCGGATGATCCTCCAGCCGAGCGGGATTCCAACTGGAATTGTTGTAGCAGTGGTTGGGGCTCCTTATTTCATCTACTTGCTTGCTAAATCCCGTGTGTAAAAGGATTATTTTTCCTGTTTTGTGGTAAATCTTCTAAAAAGGAGATGATCCATATGCAAGACGGACAAGAAGTATATTATATAAGTATCCAAAGCGGCCAGGTTTCCAGGGAGCCACAGGAAGGGGACAGCCAATTCCGGATTATAGCCACTGACCAGGAGTATCGTGATATTGAAGTCCTAGCAAACGAATTGTATGACAGTGACTTAAAGACGCATTTTCGGGCGCAGATTCCTTTTCTGGAATACCATCATGACAAAGAAAACGATGAATATGATTCACGGCTGATTTCCCTGTATGAAAAAATCTATCAATTGGGAGATGCGGAAACGAAGGCCCATATAGATTCAATGGGGATTTTGGGAAGAACCACCTTAAATAATGAAGATGCATTCTGAATATGGAAGAAGAAAGGCAGCCATTTGGCTGTCTTTTTTTAGTGGGCGGAGTTAGGTTCTTCCTGCCTAAATCACCCATTGTTTTGAGAGAGAGCCAGGAAAAATGGAAAAATAATCGAAAAAAATACAAAATTGGTGTTGACAAGTGGTAATGATAATCATTATCATTTGTTATGTAAGTTATATTCTCAGTATCGGTAAAAAAGAAACAGATTTCGCGAAATCGAGTCATGTGCAGTGTGCTATTTTTACAGGTATCCTGAGAATGATTGTCTTTCGAAAGAAAACGTCGTCATTATGGCAGGTTGTTGAAAAGAGGATTCCTATGAAGAAAAGATACCTACTGAGTGGATTAATTATATTATCTTTTATAAGCATCTTCATTGGAGTGAGTGATGTTTCACCCTTGGATTTGTTCAGCTTAAGCGATGAGCAGAAAGAAATTTTGCTAATCAGCCGCTTGCCGCGCCTGGTCAGTATCATAGTAGCGGGCATGAGCATGAGTTTGGCTGGTTTGATTATGCAACAATTGACCAGAAATAAATTTGTTTCGCCGACTACTGCGGGAACAATGGATTCAGCACGGCTTGGAATCATGGTGAGCATGCTTCTTTTTTCCTCAGCATCCCAAATGGAAAAAATGCTGATTGCCTTTGCTTTTGCTTTGGCGGGAACCTTGATCTTCATGAAAATCTTAGACAAAATCAAATTCAAGGATGCGGTTTTCATCCCTCTGGTAGGGCTGATGTTTGGGAATATCGTTAGTTCCATAACGACCTTCTTTGCCTATAAAAACAACCTGATCCAAAATATGTCTGCTTGGCTGCAGGGGGATTTCTCCGGCATCATGACAGGCAAATACGAGATGATTTATATCTCGATCCCATTAATGGTTCTGGCATATTTATTTGCCAACAAATTTACGGTAGCGGGAATGGGCGAGGATTTTGCCCTGAACCTGGGACTGAAATATAAGCAAGTGGTCAATACCGGCTTAATCTTAGTGGCAATGATTACGGCTGTCGTTATTCTCACAGTGGGGACCATCCCGTTTCTTGGTTTGATTATCCCGAATATTGTTTCCATTTATAAGGGTGATCATTTAAAGAATAATTTGCCGCATACAGCATTGCTGGGAGCCGTTTTTATATTGGTGTGTGACGTTCTGGGCCGTTTGGTTATTTTTCCGTACGAAATCCCGATCGGCATGACAGTTGGAGTAATAGGCAGCGCCATCTTTGCTTACTTGCTATTAAGGAGAAGAGCCTATGAGTGATAAAGCGAAACTAACCTTAGTGGGAGTAGTGGCCATTACCTTGATCGGCGTGTTCATATTCACGGAAATGGGGAATTTTCCGGAATATGTGCTTCCGAGAAGAGGATATAAAATGTTGGCCGTCGTCCTTACCGGTACATGCATTGCTTTTTCAACTGTTGTATTCCAGACGATTACGAATAACCGGATCTTGACACCGAGCATCATTGGATTGGATTCCCTTTATATGCTGATCCAGACTGTATTGATTTTTGCTTTTGGGTCTACGACTCTGAGCGTCGTCAATAAAAATGTCAATTTCCTCATTACAATTGTCCTGATGATCATTTTCGTCGGATTCCTTTATCGGTTGCTGTTCAAAAGGGAAGGGCAGAATCTGTACTTTCTGTTGCTTCTGGGCCTTGTATTCGGCACGCTATTCCAAAGCGCTTCAACCTTCATGCAAGTGTTGATCGATCCGGATGAATATACAAGGATCCAAGATAAAATGTTTGCCAGCTTCAATAATGTAAACACGGATTTATTAACGATATCCATCATAGGCATTGTTGCCATTTTCCTTTACTCGCTGAAGTTCATTAAATATCTGGACGTCTTGGCGCTGGGAAGGGAACAAGCCATCAACCTAGGTGTTCCATATGATTATGTGGTCAGAAGGTTATTGGTGGTTGTGGCTGTATTGATCTCCATCTCTACAGCTTTGGTAGGCCCGATTACATTCCTTGGCCTGCTTGTCGTCAATGTAGCGTATCAATTCCTGGGAACGTATAAACATACATATTTGATCCTAGGATCGGTCCTTATCAGTATTACAGCGTTAGTCGGAGGCCTTTTGCTTGTTGAGAGAGTGTTCACCTTCTCAACTACACTGAGTGTCATTATTAATTTTATCGGTGGCATTTACTTTATATATCTTCTATTAAAGGAGAATCGGACATGATTGAAGTAGCGAATGTAACAAAATTGTATGGTAACAAAAGTGTTGTGGATGATGTTTCTGTCTCTATCCAAAAAGGAAAAATCACGTCTTTCATCGGGCCGAATGGAGCGGGGAAGAGTACATTGTTGTCCATGATTAGCCGCTTGATCGCCAAGGATACGGGTGAAGTATTAATAGAGGGGAATGATATCGGCAAGATCAAAAGCAATGATTTGGCGCGTAAAATCGCCATTCTTAAGCAAACGAACCATATCAATATCCGCTTGACCATCCGGGAACTGGTATCTTTTGGCCGCTTTCCATACTCGCAGGGCCGATTATCCAAAGAAGACTGGAGAAAAGTAGATGAAGCCATTGCCTATATGGAATTGGAAGATTTGCAGGATAAGTATCTTGACCAATTGAGCGGTGGGCAGCGGCAAAGGGCTTATATTGCGATGGTCATTGCACAGGATACGGAATATATCCTTTTGGATGAGCCGTTGAATAATCTGGATATGAAGCACTCTGTCCAGATTATGAAGATTCTGCGCCGCTTGGTGAACGAACTAGGCAAAACGATTGTCATCGTGATACACGATATCAACTTCGCTTCCTGTTATTCCGATTATATCGTCGCATTAAAGGATGGGAAAATCGTCAAAGAAGGACCTGCTGAAGAGATTATCAATTCGGATGTGCTAAGAGATATTTATGATATGGATATCGCTATCCAAAATGTAAATTGCCAAAAAATATGCGTATATTTTACGTAATAAAATGAAGAGGTGCAGAAAATGAAAAAATCATTGATCGCGATTATGTTTGCTCTATTTACAATCGTGCTGGCAGCTTGCGGTGCACAAGATGACAAGAAAGATGAAAGCAATGGCAGCAAAGAAGAACAAAAAACAATTACTGTCAAACATGATTACGGCGAAACCAAAGTGCCTGCCAATCCTAAAAAAGTGGTTGTGTTCGACTTTGGCACTCTTGATACAATGAATAAATTGGGCATTGATGTGACTGGCGTTCCTCAAGACAATGTTCCATCTTATCTGAAGGAATACAAAGATTCTAAGTATAAAAATGTCGGTGGCTTAAAAGAGCCGGATTTTGAAGCAATCAATGAAATCCAGCCTGATCTAATCATTATTTCCGGCAGACAAGCGGATTCCTACGATAAGTTCAGTGAAATCGCACCTACCATTTATATGGGCGTTGATACAAAGGATTACATGAAGTCATTCGAAAGCAATGTGAAGACAATCGGCCAAATTTTCGATAAAGAAAAGCAAGCCAATAAAGAATTGTCTGCTGTGAAAGATTCCGTGCAACAGCTGAAGGATAAAGTCGATCCTGATAAGAAAGGACTTATCATTCTTGCATCCGGCGGCAAAATCAGTGCTTACGGCACGCAATCACGCTTCGGCATCATCCATGATGAATTTGGCGTCACTCCATCAGACAAGAATATTGACAGCAAATCGCCTCATGGCCAAACAGCTTCATTTGAATACGTACTGAAACAAAATCCTGACTACTTATTCGTTGTGGACCGCGATAAGGTAGTGACAAGTGAAGATGGAAAAGATTCAGGAGCAAAGAAAACAGTAGAGAACGATTTAGTGAAGAAAACAAATGCCTATAAGGATGGCCACATTGTTTACTTGGATCCTAACTACTGGTACCTATCTGGCGGCGGTCTAGAATCAGTCGCAGAAATGGTGAATGAAGTTTCAAGCGCTATTACAAAATAATCATGTCTCCATCCGAAAAGAGCCCCCCTCTTTTCTTCATAGAGATAAAACCCGCATCCGCTATAAATGGATGCGGGTTTTTAATATGGCCAAAAAGGGCCTGCTTCACGGATTGCAGACAGTACGGGCCAAAGCATCTATTTTATCTTCGTCAATATGCGGCAGCGGCTTCTTTTCTTTACTAAAATTTTTGCGTACCTGGCGCAGGACGAAAGCATCTAGGCGTTTGCCGGGATGGTCGGGGAATTCGCCGCCAAGGCTCACGGCCGCCATGGCGTGCTCTAAGAGTGCAGGCGGAAAGTTTAATTTAAAATGGTCTTCAACCTGCTCCTGCATGCCGCAGCAAATAAAAATAGCTACTTTCTTTTGCAATAAAATATCCAAGTTCGTGTTGATAAATTCTCTGGCGAGTTTATGGATTTTTCCAAAGCGAATGCAGCTGCCGATTATGATGGTGTTAAATTCAGAGAGCGGAGGGCTACACTCCTCAAGGTTGAGAATGACGGAATCATCTAGTTTTTCATGCAGATTCAGCGCGCATTTTTCAGTACTGCCGTTTCTCGATGCATAAACGATTAAACAACTCATTTTGTTCACAACCTTTATCATTAGTAGTTATCAGGATGTACTTTTATTATAAATATTTTTCTGAAATAATAAAAGGTTTAGACGATTATTGGATATACAGCCCCACCCATAGAGGAAAGCCGAAAGAGTTTGTTTGAAATACAGATGGAAGTGAAATACATATCTATATAGGAAAAATCAGCCTGTCTATTCTGCACAGTGAAACTTTCGATATCCTTTTTCCCCTAACGAACATCAGTTGAGATCTTATTGCCGCTATCCCACTTCGAATCTTCGCACCAGGTAGAACAGGTAAAAATAGTGTGGGGAAATAAAGTATTTTCTATTGAAGTTTTAGGACAATCTTGTATAATAGCTAATGGTAAAAGTAAACTCTAAGTAAAGTAACAATAAACAATAATTATCGGAAGTTTACTAACTTTAAACAATATGGGGTTATATAATCATGCAATTGATCGGAAGGAAAATGAAAAATCTACGATTGAAAAAAGGGTTAACTCAAGAAGAATTGGGTGAACGGACTGATTTGAGCAAAGGTTATATATCACAATTGGAACGGGATTTAAGCTCACCTTCCATAGAAACGTTTTTTAATATCCTTGAAGTGCTTGGCTGTTCCCCGAAGGAATTCTTCAGTGAAGAGGACCAAGTGCAAAAAGTGGTGTATACAGAGGAAGACCAGACATGCTTTGAGGATGAAGAGCGAGGCTACCATATCCAGTGGCTTGTGCCAGAATCCAATGAAAAAGAAATGGAGCCCATTATCCTTACGTTTCAAAAAGAAGGGGAGTACAAAGTGTTCGAACCTTCATTATCCGAAACGTTCGGTTACGTATTAAAAGGAAAAGTGAAAGTTCTGCTGGGAAGAAACGAATACTATGCGAAAGCGGGGGAGGCCATTTACTTCCATGCCTCCGACAGGCATCAGATCGTCAATGAAAACCCCGGCCATTCGCAACTGATATTAGTTGCAACAGATTCATATCTGTAAGATTTGATTACTTAAAATGACTGGGAAATACCGGGAAAAGGAGACTACAATGACAGAACAAACTATTATTCGGTTTGAAGGGGTCACTAAGCAATATGACGATGATCCTGCCGTACTAAATGAGGTCAGCTTTGAGATTGAAAGAGGAAAATTCTATACATTGCTTGGCCCTTCCGGTTGCGGAAAAACAACAATTCTCCGCCTTATTGCCGGATTCACAAGCCCTTCCAAGGGTAAAATATACTTTAACAATAAATTGATCAACAATGTGCCTGCCAACCAAAGACAAGTGAACACGGTCTTTCAGGACTATGCATTGTTCCCGCATCTGAATGTATTCGAAAATGTTGCATTCGGGCTGCGCATCAAAAAAATGAAAAATGACGCCATCACACAAAAAGTGAAAGAGGCCCTTAAGTTCGTCAACCTTGTGGGCTATGAAAACAGAGAAATCAGCGAAATGTCCGGCGGCCAACGCCAACGTGTGGCAATCGCACGTGCTATCGTCAATGAACCTGAGGTTATCCTGCTTGATGAACCGTTATCTGCATTGGATTTGAAGTTGCGGACAGAAATGCAGTATGAATTGAGAGAGTTGCAGCGCCGTCTGGGCATCACCTTCATCTTTGTAACGCATGACCAAGAAGAAGCGTTGGCTATGAGTGACGAAATTTTTGTTTTGAACAGAGGAAACATCGAACAAAGCGGCACGCCAATCGATATCTATGATGAGCCGATCAACCGTTTTGTTGCCGACTTTATCGGAGAGTCTAACATTGTGCCAGGGAAAATGATAGAAGATTACCTGGTGGAATTTACAGGCAAACAATTTGAATGTGTGGATGCCGGCCTAAAACCGAATGAAGCGGTTGAAATTGTGATACGGCCGGAGGATCTGGAGATTACTTCACCGGAGCAAGGCAAACTGCAAGTGAAGGTGGATACGCAATTATTCCGCGGCGTCCATTATGAAATTTCATGCTATGACAAGGATGGAAATGAGTGGCTTGTCCATTCCACTAAGAAAGCGTTGGTCGGCGAAGAGATAGGGCTATTCTTTGAGCCTGAAGCAATCCACGTAATGCGTCCAGGCGAGACTGAAGAAGAATTCGATGCGCGCCTAGAAGCTTATGAAGAGGCAGAAAATGAAGACTAATCGCCTACTGTATTCCATTCCATATTATGTATGGATTCTTTTATTCGTCATAGCGCCTATTGTTCTTGTTGTGTATTATTCATTCTTTGATATAGAAGGAAGCTTTTCTCTGATTAACTACCAGAAGTTCTTCACGCCCGTTTATTTAAAAATGGTACTGAGTTCGTTTTGGTATGCCTTTTTAATTACGGCTTTTTCTTTGTTAATTGCTTATCCGACGGCTTATCTGCTGACCAAAACCAAGCATAAGCAATTATGGTTATTGCTGATCATACTGCCATCATGGATTAATTTATTATTGAAAGCATATGCATTCATCGGCATTTTCGGAACGTATGGTCCTATCAATTCCTTCTTCGATGTGATTGGAATAGGCTCCAAACAGATTATGTTTACAGACTTCAGTTTTATCTTTGTGTCTGTCTATATTTTCATCCCGTTTATGATTTTGCCGATTTTCAATGCGTTGGAAAAATTGAATCCTTCCTTGCTATCCGCATCGCTGGATTTGGGGGCTTCCAACTGGATCACCTTTAAACGGGTCGTTTTCCCGTTAACGATCGACGGCGTAAAGGCCGGATGCCAAGCCGTATTCATACCGGCGCTATCGCTCTTCATGATTACGAGACTGATTGCCGGCAACCGTGTCATCACACTTGGTACAGCTATTGAACAGCATTTCCTTGTTACACAGGACTGGGGAATGGGTGCCACGATCGCTGTATTCTTAATCATTGTCATGTTTATCATTATGGGCGTGACTGGCAAACGGAAGCGAGGGATGAAACATGAAAAAAAATAGTAAGCTATCTACTATTTATTTGATGGTTGTGTTCTTCATTCTGTATGCGCCGATTTTTTACCTGATGTTTTATTCGTTCAATAGCGCCGGCAATATGACCGGATTTGATGGATTCACATTGGATTGGTATAAAGAAGTGCTTCAGGATACACGCCTATGGATTATCGTATTGAACACATTGGTCATCGCCCTGTTATCAGCCGCAATCGCGACGATTATCGGCGTATTGGGTGCTTTGTCCATCTTATATATGAAAAACAAAAAAACAAAAAACACGATTCTGTCGCTGAATAATGTATTGATTGTCAGCCCGGATGTCATTATTGGGGCATCGTTCCTGATTCTCTTTACGATGATTGGCATTAAATTGGGATTTGTTTCGGTATTGCTATCGCATATCGCCTTTTCTATTCCAATTGTCGTCATCATGGTTCTGCCTAAACTGCAGGAGATGAGCACATCATTGATTGATGCGGCCACTGACCTGGGAGCAAGCAAATTTGATGTATTGTCGAAGGTCATCATCCCTTACATCACTCCTGGGATATTTGCCGGCTTCTTTATGGCATTGACGTACTCTCTGGATGATTTTGCAGTAACGTTCTTTGTAACCGGGAATGGATTCTCCACTCTATCCGTTGAGATCTATTCACTTGCCCGCAGAGGAATCTCTCTACAGATTAATGCACTATCCACATTGATTTTCTTATTCACTGTTGTGCTGGTCATCGGTTACTACTTTATTACTCAACGCAATATCCGCCCGAAAGTGGGGGCTAAGAAATGAAGCAATTAACACGTGTGTTTATTTTAGTTTTTGTCGTGTCTTTCGGCATTTTGTATCTTATCAACCATTTGAATGCTTCTGAAGGATATTCAGGGGATAAAACGGTCACCATCTTCAACTGGGGCGACTATATTGATCCTGCTTTGATCAAAAAGTTCGAAAAAGAATCGGGATACAAGGTCATCTATCAGACATTCGATTCGAATGAAGCGATGATGACAAAAATCGAGCAAGGCGGGACGACTTTCGATATTGCTGTCCCATCGGAATACGCAATATCCAAAATGAAGGATGAAAACTTGCTTATACCGCTCGACCATAGCAAATTACCTAATCTGAAAAACATCGACAGCCGTTTCATGGATTTGCCGTTTGATGAGAAAAATAAATACTCTGTGCCTTATTTCTGGGGAACAGTCGGCATTATCTATAATAAAGAAATGCTGAACGGCAAAGAGATTACGAGCTGGAATGACCTGTGGGACAAAGATTTGAAAAATAAAATCCTATTGGTCGACGGAGCCCGAGAAGTGATCGGCATGGGGCTGAACAGCCTGAACTATTCCTTGAATGACCGCAATAAAGCGCATTTGGTTGAAGCGAAAGAAAAGCTGGATAAAATGACGCCGAATATCAAAGCTATTGTCGGCGATGAAATCAAAATGCTCATTGCCAATGAAGAGGCATCGGTTGGAGTCGTTTGGTCAGGTGATGCTGCTGAAATTATGAGTGAAAATGATAAGTTGGATTACGTAGTTCCAAAAGAAGGATCTAACCTATGGTTTGACAATATGGTCATCCCGAAAACAGCCAAAAATATGGAAGGTGCCTATGCCTTCATGAACTTTATGCTTGATCCAGAAAACGCCGCTATCAATACGGAATATGTGGGTTACTCCACACCGAATAAAGCAGCGTTAAAATACCTGCCGAAAGAAATCTCCAGCGACACAAGATTCTATCCAAACCCGGAATTGACAGACAAACTGGAGGTCTACGAAAACCTCGGCAAAAAAATGCTCGCCTACTACAACGAGCTATTCCTAGAATTCAAAATGCATAGTAAATAGAAAAGCGGAGAACACCCGTTTAGCGGCGTAGGGACTGGAGCCCTTTCTCTTTGAGATAAAGGAAACACGGTGAGGAACGAACCGATGTGTCTAGCTTCACCGGTCACCCCCTCGAGTCATAAGCCCCTCTCTTTCGGAAACGAAACCCATGTTTCCTGTAGAGAGGGTTCTTATGCTTGTCGGGGGTAAGCAGACCGGTTCAGCATTTCATAGTTGACTTATCGTAGAAGAATGAGGTGAAGTTTGCTAGTCCCTGGCCGCTGCAGCTAGATCGAGAAAAGTAGAGGGCACGTTTAGCGAAGTTTGCTAGTCGCTGTGCCCTGGAGCTGGATCGAGAAAAGCGTGTCCCCCGAGGAAGGAGGGGACGCGCTTTTTACTATTTCTTTTCCCAATCACAGTATACAATCATGGCTTCCCGCATAAACGAGGCTAGTCCTGTTGCGTACTGATCAATATTGGCAGTGAAACGCTCATCTTCAACGTAAAGATCGGCAAGCCCTCTGAAGATTTCAAGCGTACAATCATAGTAGTGGTTCGTGATGAATTGGCGCCACTCGGCGATGGCTGTTTGAGCTTGTTTGGAGTTTGGGCCCAGAGGCATTGCGTCTATCAGTCTTTGATAGATTGCAGATGTGGATTGCTGAATGTCATTCCAATCCTCTTTAGAATAGCGGTTTGTTTTATGTTCGGTTTCAGCAATAGCCTCTTTTCCGTATCTTTCAATAGCCTCCTGCCGATATTTTTGTTGGTGCTCTTTCATTTCTTCCATGCTTAATCCCTTGAACAATTCTTTGTCGCTCATGATTCTCACTCCTTGGTCTTTTTCAAGAGTATGATCAATTGTAGCCATCATCGTCTGCAGCCTGGCTATTTTCATTTCGAGGAATGCACGGTGATTCGTTAGTGCCGCCTGTTTATCAAAAGATGGACTGTAGATGATTTGTTTAATTTCCTTCAGAGTGAAGCCGATTTCCCTAAAGAAAAGGATTTGCTGCAGTGTGTCCAGATTGGCTGCGGAATAATAACGGTAACCGGCAGGAGAAATGGCGTCTGGTTTTAGAAGGCCAATTGCATCATAGTGATGCAAGGTTCGTACACTGACGTCGGCAAGCTCCGCTAATTCGCTGATTTTGTACATATATAATCACCTCTTGATTCCATGTTAATCTATGACGCAACGTAAGGGTCAATGGGGTAATAACAAAAAAGCCTGAAACGGGTTGATAGAATCATTTCCCGGTTTCAGGCTTTTGATGTGCGTTGCTGACTTACATTACATTTTTCGCATATGGTCGGCAACAAATTCTACGTCTGTGCCTACGATCACTTGAAGATCTGTTTTATTCAGTTTAATGACACCTTTAGCGCCAATTTTCTTTAATTCAGCTTCATTGACTTTATCCATATCNATGAGGTGAAGTTTGCTAGTCCCTGGCCGCTGCAGCTAGATCGAGAAAAGTAGAGGGCACGTTTAGCGAAGTTTGCTAGTCGCTGTGCCCTGGAGCTGGATCGAGAAAAGCGTGTCCCCCGAGGAAGGAGGGGACGCGCTTTTTACTATTTCTTTTCCCAATCACAGTATACAATCATGGCTTCCCGCATAAACGAGGCTAGTCCTGTTGCGTACTGATCAATATTGGCAGTGAAACGCTCATCTTCAACGTAAAGATCGGCAAGCCCTCTGAAGATTTCAAGCGTACAATCATAGTAGTGGTTCGTGATGAATTGGCGCCACTCGGCGATGGCTGTTTGAGCTTGTTTGGAGTTTGGGCCCAGAGGCATTGCGTCTATCAGTCTTTGATAGATTGCAGATGTGGATTGCTGAATGTCATTCCAATCCTCTTTAGAATAGCGGTTTGTTTTATGTTCGGTTTCAGCAATAGCCTCTTTTCCGTATCTTTCAATAGCCTCCTGCCGATATTTTTGTTGGTGCTCTTTCATTTCTTCCATGCTTAATCCCTTGAACAATTCTTTGTCGCTCATGATTCTCACTCCTTGGTCTTTTTCAAGAGTATGATCAATTGTAGCCATCATCGTCTGCAGCCTGGCTATTTTCATTTCGAGGAATGCACGGTGATTCGTTAGTGCCGCCTGTTTATCAAAAGATGGACTGTAGATGATTTGTTTAATTTCCTTCAGAGTGAAGCCGATTTCCCTAAAGAAAAGGATTTGCTGCAGTGTGTCCAGATTGGCTGCGGAATAATAACGGTAACCGGCAGGAGAAATGGCGTCTGGTTTTAGAAGGCCAATTGCATCATAGTGATGCAAGGTTCGTACACTGACGTCGGCAAGCTCCGCTAATTCGCTGATTTTGTACATATATAATCACCTCTTGATTCCATGTTAATCTATGACGCAACGTAAGGGTCAATGGGGTAATAACAAAAAAGCCTGAAACGGGTTGATAGAATCATTTCCCGGTTTCAGGCTTTTGATGTGCGTTGCTGACTTACATTACATTTTTCGCATATGGTCGGCAACAAATTCTACGTCTGTGCCTACGATCACTTGAAGATCTGTTTTATTCAGTTTAATGACACCTTTAGCGCCAATTTTCTTTAATTCAGCTTCATTGACTTTATCCATATCGTTCACTTTCAGACGAAGCCGAGTTACGCAGTTGTCGATATTGCTGAGATTTTCACGGCCGCCTAGCGCTTCCATGTAACGGGCACTAAGAGCCGCATATTTATCTCCGCTGCCGTTTCCTTCTTGATCCACTTCAATTTCATCCGCTTCATCTTCGCGGCCAGGAGTCTTGATGTTGAATGCTCTAATCAAGAAGTAGAATAGGACGAAGTAGATGACACCGTAAATCAAGCCGACTAACAGTAGAAGCCATGGCTTGGTTGCGATGTTGAAGTTCAATAGAAAGTCAATACCACCGGCACTGAAGGTGAATCCATCCTTGATTCCAAGGAAGGCTGTTAAAGCAAGAGATGTACCTGTAAGGACAGCGTGAAGGCCGTATAAAGCAGGGGCCAAGAACATGAATGAGAATTCAATTGGTTCTGTGATACCTGTAATGAAGGCAGTCAAACCAAGAGAAATCAACATCCCTGCTGTCGCTTTGCGTCTTTCGGGTTTTGCAGTTGCAATCATAGCAAGAGCTGCTGCAGGAAGACCGAACATCATGATTGGGAAGAAACCAGTCATGTAAAGGCCTGCTGTCTTGTCTCCAGCGAAGAAACGGGCGATATCCCCTTTAACGACTTCGCCAGCGGCATTCGTGAATGATCCGAAATCAAACCAGAACAATGTGTTAACAACATGGTGCAATCCGATAGGAATCAATAGACGGTTTACGAAACCAAAGATACCGGCACCGATGGAACCAAGAGAGATGATCCAGTTACCGAATGCATGGATCGCATCCTGGATTGGAGGCCATACATATCCAAAGGCAAAAGCAAGAACAAGCATTGTGACGGAAGTGATGATTGGAACAAAACGTCGACCACTAAAGAATCCGAGATAATCGGGCAGCTTGATATTATGAAAACGGTTATATAACGCACCAGAAACAAGACCGGCGATAATTCCGCCAAGTGCCCCCATATTTATATCCGGATTGATTGCTTGTGTACCGTTTGTTAATACTAAATAACCAACTACCCCGGCAAGGCCAGCGGCACCACTGTTGTCTTTAGCCCAGCCAACGGCAACCCCAATGGCAAAAATAAGTGCTAAGTTTGCAAAGATCGCATTTCCGGATGCCGCTAAGAATGGGATATCCAATAAGTCCTCCTGCCCGAAGCGAAGAATCAAGCCCGCTGCAGGAAGAACTGCGATCGGAAGCATCAATGACTTACCAATACGTTGCAAGAAGCCTAACATAGTATTTCCTCCTCTTTTTGAGATGATTTGGCGGAAATATATAAAGAAATAAAAAGTTCAGAATAGATTTTTTTAAAAAAATATTCATTTCCGCCCTTTTATTATATCAGTATAGATATGGGCACAGACTGACTTTAAATTTAGAAATGTGTCTTTTGTGTGAACGCGTAATTTAGTATATAAATAAAAAAGTGACTTTAAAACGCTTTCAATTATGAAATTTATATTAATTAAGTTCATTTATTATGTGTAGATCATACATTTAATTTAAAGTCAATAGATAGAATCACCCAATAAAGTTGTGTGTGAATAGCCGGCGATTGGTCCTGGTTCGTATATATGCACACTTGACCTTTCACGAAGGCCATACTATAATTCACTTTAATTAATATTGAAAGAGCGAGGAAAAGATCTTATTAAGCCGGTTTCCCTGTTACAAGAGAATCAGTGGTTGGTGCAAACTGATACAAAAGCCTGGCGAATTTCAATCTTGGAGCTTTCTTCATATGGAACTCGGATATGCTATATGAAGCGGTAAGAGCCGTTATTTCTTTTAAGCGGGAGGCATTTGTCTCCAATTAGGGTGGTACCGCGTGATAAGCCACGTCCCTATCAAAGGATAGAGACGTGGCTTTTTTTATTTTTAAAAATCTAGATAAAGACAGGAATGATTACAACATGCAAGAGACTGAACAATGGTCATCGAAAATTGGCTTCATTTTAGCTGCTGCCGGTTCTGCCATTGGAATCGGAGCCATTTGGAAGCTTCCGTATGTAACGGGAATGAGCGGGGGAGGGGCTTTTTTCCTTTTGTTTATTCTATTTTCGTTATTCTTAGGTTTTCCTTTATTGTTAGCGGAATTCATCATCGGAAAGAGCACCCAGAGCGACGCGGTCACCGCCTATCAAAAGATCGCTCCCCATACTGCTTGGCCTTGGGTAGGAAAACTGGGCGTTTTCACCAGTTTTCTATTGTTATCATTTTATAGTGTCATTGGCGGATGGATTATTATCTATTTTGCCAAAGGGATTGTCGGAGATGTTATAGGGAAAGAAGCACATTACGGCCAATTATTCAATGATACAATCAGCAACCCGGGATTGGCTATAATCGCTCAAGGTATCTTTTTGGGCATCACGGTTCTCGTTGTAGCCAAGGGGATTCAAAATGGCATTGAAAAGGCAAGCAAAATCTTAATGCCGGCACTCTTTATCCTATTTTTGGTCCTTATTGTCCGTTCACTTACGCTGGATGGGGCCATGGAAGGCGTCAAGTTCTTCCTGTCTCCAGACTTTACGCATATTAATTCTGAAAGCATTCTTTACGCTTTGGGACAGGCTTTCTTTTCATTAAGCGTAGGTGTTTCTGTTATGGTAACCTACAGTTCATATCTTCCACGGAAATCGAATATCATCCAACCGGCTGTTTCTATTGTGTCTATGAATTTGGTAATCGCTTTGCTGGCCGGATTAGCTATTTTCCCAGCTGTTTTTTCGCTTGGCCTTGAGCCTGCGGAAGGGCCGGGATTATTATTCGTTGTATTGCCGTCTGTTTTTGAACAGATTGTATTCGGTCCTTTCTTCCTTGTATGCTTCCTTGCATTATTCTTATTTGCAACATTGACATCTGCATTTTCAATGTTGGAAATTGTTGTCGCGTCTGTGGTCAAAGGGAATGATGACAAGCGAAAAAAAACGGCTATCATGATTGGGATCATTATCTTTGCGGTAGGCGTTCCGTCAGCATTATCTTATAGTGTACTGGAAGATATGACGATTTTTTCGAAAAGTATTTTTGATGCAGCGGATTATTTGGTGAGCAATATTCTTATGCCTTTGGGTGCGCTGTTGATTTCTATTTTTGTTCCATTGCGCATTAAGAAAAAAGTGCTTCAAACCGAATTGCTGGAGCAATCGAAATTAGGCGCTTCGGTTTTTCATGTATGGTACGCCATTGTGCGTTATATCATACCGCTTGTTATTATTATTGTGTTTTTAGATACAATCGGTGTCTTTTAATGAAAAGGCGCTACATCCATTGGGGTGCAGCGCCTTTTTTTATTATTTAACAGTTGCTTTGCTTTTTAGTTTTTGGATGATTTTTTCGGCAAGAGCAGCACTTGACTGCGGATTTTGTCCCGTGATCAATTTGCCGTCACATTGTACATGGGATTGCCAATTAGGCGTCGCGATGAAATGGGCGCCCAATTCTTTTAATTTACTTTCGAGAAGAAATGGCACCGTTTCGGTTAATCCCATTTCTTTTTCTTCCTCGTTCGTAAACCCGGTTATTTGTTTGCCGGATACAAAGGGAGTGCCGTCTGCATATTTGGCTTGGACAAATGCAGCGGGACCATGGCAAACAGCTGCCACAATTTTATCTTGTTCCACAAAATCCATAAGCAGTTCCGCGACTTCTGTAGTTTCCGGCAGATCCAACATGGCTCCGTGACCTCCTGGAAAGTACAGGGCATCGAAGTGGTCGGCTATCATCCCATTGATGGGCTTAGCCTGCTCCAGTGCCTGGAAGCTATCTTTCCAATCTTCTTTTTGCTGATCAGATATATTTAAACTGGCAGGATCGATCGGTGTAATGCCGCCTTTCGGGCTGACAACTTCCAACTCGTATCCTTCTCGTTTGAATCGTTCATAGGGAATGGCGAATTCTTCAAGATACACACCTGTGGGATGATCGGGAGTAAGGGTAGGATGGCTTGTCACGGCAAATAGAATTTTTTTCATTATATCTCTCCTTTTCTATTAGAAAATAAAGTTAAGATACTAAGGTGGACTTCTTTTTCCTTTTCTTTACTTTCCACTTCTGAAGAATAAATAAACGTTATGAAAGCAAATAGGGACTAATGAAGTAGGAAGAATTTTAGGCAATATATTACTTTTTATGATAATAAAGGATGAAATTCGTCATTTTATTGAAAAAAATAGACTTTTATTTAAACATTGTCATTTATTTGTAAACATTTTTACGTTTATGGTTTAAAATTAGAAACAGGTTCATTTTTATGATTAAAAATGAGAAAAAATGGATAAAGGTACTTGTGCCCTTTTAACTAAATTATTGGAGGATAAAAAATGACCTTCCGGATACAACCATTGAAAGGATTCTTTAGACCGGGGACATATGGCTATCAGTTGCAGGAAGCAGAAGCAGCTAGCGGGTATAAGCGCAATATTATTCTTCTCTTTCTCATCAGCGTCTGTCTATATGCGATTAGCGCGGTCTTTGGGATTGGAACTGAATCAATATCAAAAGAATTGACAGCATTAAATGCAGGAGAATTTGAAGTCAGGAAACAACTTTTCTTTGCGGGCAGATTATTGCTGGGTTTACTGATACCAGCAGTCTATTTATTTGTCAGCGCCCTTTATTTTTGGACTTTTGTTAACATACCATACCAAAAGCTGGTTATTATTCAAATGACAGCTTTTTGCTTATTCCTTCTAGAAAAGCTGATTAACATCCCTATGTTTGTACTTATGCATATCGATGCGGCATCCAACCCATTTTCATTGGGGATTATTGCCCAATACATAACGCATAAAGAGTTGATTATTGCCTTTTTTAGTGAGATTACTATTTTTCAAATAGGGATGATCGGAGTTATTTGTTACTATGTGCTCCGATTGACAGACCGCAGTAAAAAAGAAGTCATTCCTTTTATCGTTGCCTTCTTTGTGGTTTGCTGGATTTTGTCCAGTATGTTTTCTTACATCAAAATCGGCGTCTTTTTTTAAGGAGGAAAGAGCAACATGAAAAATTGGAAAGTTTATCTCATCACTGCTTTAGCCGTCATTTTTGTTGGTTGCAATCTCTTTCTTCTGTTGAAAGAAGACAGCAAGGCGGAACGGACAACCTACCTGGATGATTGGTCTAAAGTGAAGAGTGATGATGTGGAAGAAATCTTCACAACGAAGGGCGTAGTAAAGCCTGAAGAAAAGAATGATATCTATTATGATGAAAAACGCGGGTCTGTCGCTGCCTTTCTAGTGAAGAAAGGGGACCGCATTTCTCGGGGAACGGCGTTATTCACCTATGGATCGGATGCATTAGAAAACCAAAAAAGTGAAAAAGAAGCTGAAATCACTCAAATCAACGATGAAATCAAAAGCATTGACAGCCAAATTGCCGAACTGCAGAAGATGACACCTAAAACACCAAGCGTCCCTGAAATACCTTCTAGCGATGATAAAGATACAAAAGTTCAAGTGAACGTAGACGTATCACCGATTGTGGAAGGCGATGTGGAAAAGGAAATCATCGCTGCCCAATCTGAAAAAGATAAATTATCGGCTAAGCTGGCGAAAAGCCAAGCCGATTTGAACCGGATCACAGACCAGTTAAGCAAGGTGAGCATCAACAGCGAGGTAGAGGGCCAGGTGATTGCGGTCAATAAAAATATGAAAAACCCTATCATCACGATTGCTTCCTCTGCTGTTGGAGCAGAAGGGGAATTGAACGAGAAACAAATTGGTAAAGCCGAAGTTGGCCAAAAGGTCAGACTGTATTCGGAGTTGGATAAAAAAACATATGAAGGCAGCATTAAGGAAATCGTTCATTATCCAAAAAATGAAGTAAAAGTGGACAAGCAATCAAAGTATCCTTTTACCATTGCACTTGATAAGAAAAATGATACCCTGCTGCCCGGATCTAAAGTGAAGTTAACCATCACTGTGGGTGAAGCAAAGGCTGTCCCTGTTGTGGCTCATTCATCCACTTTTAAGGAAAAGAAAAAAACAAAAGTCTATCAAATCACTGGCAAGGGCACCATCGAAGAGAAGAACATTGAACCTGGTTTGCGTTTTGCCGGCAAACAAGAAGTGAAAAGCGGATTGAAGGCTGGTGACTATTTGGTTGCCAACCCATCTGATCTGAAGCAAAATGGCACATCTTTCATCACACCGATTACCACTTCAAAGGTAGATTGGAAAGCATGGAAAGACCTTTCCAAAAAGCAGGTGCTGAAATATGCATCCATGGGCATTTTTGAAAAATAACAAAAAACATCAGCTGCATGCGGCTGATGTTTTTTGTTGTTTAGATGGTGTTTTGCTTTTTGTTTGGGGGCACTGTACTCTAGTTTGTACGTCCCTAAACGGTCGCTTCCGCTTTTCATTGATCCAGCTGCAAGACACCAGCAGCTAGCAGACTTCGCATTTCTTTTCTACGATAAGTCAACATCGGTTCGTACCCTCACCGTGTTTCCTTTATCTCAAAAAGAAATACTCCAGTCTGTACGCTGCTAAACGGTGTCTTTCGCTTTTCATTCAATATGTGTCATGCTTCCTTCGTATTCGATTTTGAAGGTTTGGCCGTTGTAGGTGACTTTGGTTAATGAAGTGTTTCCTGGCGGGTCTTGTTTGAAGACATCGGATATCGGCAGTTGCTTGATATATGCAAATGCCATGCGCAGGAAGATGGAGTGGGCGACGACAAGCACGGTCCCTTCTTTGTTTTCAGATACAATTAGATGAAGGGCTTCCTTTACGCGTTCTAGCAGATCGGTGAAGTTTTCGCCGTTTATTGCTTCGAATAAATGTGGTCTTTCCCAGAAACATTCGAATTCGTTCGGGTACTTTGCGATGATGTCGTTCCGGAAGACGCCGTCCCAGTCGCCGAAGTTCATTTCTCTAAATAAATCGTTTCTCGTGATTGGAATCCCTCTGCCGTTCTCGATCATTTCAGCCGTTAAATAAGCACGTTTGCTAGTGCTGGCATAAATGCGGTCGATCGGGGTATCCTTTAATCGAACCGCCAGTTTTTTTGCATCGGATATGCCTTTTTCGGTCAGTTCGCCGTTTCCCCATCCTTGCATGCGTTGAAGGACATTCCATTCGGTTTGTCCATGTCTTGTTAGATAGATAGTGAGCATGATATGAAAACTCCTTTTGTCAGGGCTATTTAGTTTCTTTAGTCGATTGTACAATATTTTCTGTCAAACTTTAATGGAGGCATCCTTATTAAATGATGGAAATGGGCGGCTTTATTCCTTTATTTTCTTTACATAGGGTAGGAGGGTATGGTACATTCTGTATGCAGGGAGGGAAATAGATGAGCTTAGAAGAAAGCAATTCCTTGTTGGAAGACAACAATGCTTCTTGTTGCTTTGAGCATCCGGAAAGATCGAGCCACCACAGTGATAAGGTGAAGAAAAATCTAATTACACGCCTAAATAGGGTGGAAGGGCAAATCCGGGGCATCAAAGGAATGATTGAAAAGGATGTTTATTGTGATGATATCATCACTCAGCTTGCAGCGACTCAATCTGCCCTAAACTCTGTGGCTAAACTCCTCCTGGAAGGGCATATGAAGAGCTGCGTACTGGAGCGCATTCAGCAAGGGGATACAGAAGTGATTGATGAAGTGCTTGTTACCATACAAAAATTAATGAAAAAATAAGGGGGCACATAACATGGAAAAAACAACTCTTGCCGTTAAAGGGATGTCTTGTGGTCATTGTGTAAAAGCGGTTGAAGGCAGCGTCGGAGAATTAAATGGCGTGAAGAATGTCGCTGTTCATCTTAAAGAAGGAAAAGTGGACGTAGAATTTGATCCTACAGTAGTCTCTTTGGCAGACATCAAGGAAACAATCGATGATCAAGGGTACGACGTAGAATAAAACGGCAAAGCATACGGATACGACATTGCTTTCTGGATAAAGAAAACCGAAGGGGCAGTCAAACGGTAAAAGGGCTGTCCCTTTAATCGCATGCGAATATACCCTACATGGGTATGGAGGGTGAGCGTAATGAATGAAAATGAAAAGAAACAAACAAAGGAAACCACTTTTGCCATTACCGGGATGAAATGTGCCGCCTGTTCGACCCGCATAGAAAAGGGCCTTAATAAAATGGAGGGCGTTGACCGGGCGAATGTCAATTTAGCATTGGAAAAAACAACAATTGCTTGTGATCCCGCTAAAGTGAAACCAAATGACATTCAATCAAAAATAGAAAAACTGGGATATGGCGTTGCTATGGACCAGGCTGAGTTCAATATAAATGGGATGACATGCGCAGCTTGTTCAAATCGGATCGAAAAAGGATTGAATAAGATGGAAGGCGTGTCTTCGGCAACAGTTAATCTGGCGTTGGAAACAGCAACAGTCACCTATAATCCGGCTGTCTTAACTCCGAATGATGTGATCGCCAAAATAGAGAAACTTGGTTACGGGGCGCAACGAAAAGATGAGGCCCGAGAAGAGGAGGGGGACCACCGCCAAAAGGCGATAATCAGGCAGCAATGGAAATTCATCATTTCTGCTATCCTGGCCTTGCCGCTTCTCTGGACCATGGTCGGGCATTTTTCATTCACATCATGGATTTTTGTGCCTGATTTTTTGATGAATCCTTGGTTTCAATTCGCAATAGCTACGCCGATCCAATTCGTAATCGGCGGCCAATTTTATATAGGCGCTTATAAAGCTCTGCGGAATAAAAGCGCCAACATGGATGTGTTGGTTGCACTAGGTACGTCGGCCGCTTATTTCTATAGTCTTTATCAAACAATAAACTCAATCGGCAAACATGCACATGGACTGAATTTGTATTATGAAACAAGTGCCGTGCTGATTACGCTGATTCTGTTGGGCAAACTATTAGAGGCCAAAGCGAAAGGGCGTTCCTCTGAAGCAATTAAGAAGTTAATGGGACTACAGGCAAAGACAGCAGTTATCGAGCGTGATGGCCAAGAGCTAGAGGTGCCTATTGAAGAAGTGGCCAGCGGAGACATCGTGTTTGTGAAGCCAGGTGAGAAGGTGCCGGTCGATGGATTGATTCTTGAAGGGCGTTCAGCATTGGATGAATCCATGATTACGGGGGAAAGTGTACCAGTCGATAAAAGTGCGGGAGAAGCTGTCATAGGGTCGACTATCAATAAAAATGGTTTTCTTAAGATAAAAGCTACCAACGTCGGGAGCCATACTGCCCTTGCCCAGATTATTAAGGTAGTGGAACAGGCGCAGGGCTCCAAAGCACCTATCCAGCGCATGGCCGATAAAATATCGGGAATATTCGTGCCGATAGTCGTTTCCATTGCAGTGATTACATTCTTAGTTTGGTATGTGGCAGTTGATCCAGGAAACTTCGCTGAGGCGCTTGAAAATATGATAGCTGTTCTTGTCATAGCCTGTCCTTGTGCATTGGGTTTGGCGACCCCGACTTCCATTATGGCCGGTTCGGGCCGGGCGGCGGAGTATGGCATTCTATTCAAAGGCGGGGAACATCTGGAACAAACCCATAAAATCGATACCGTCTTGCTTGATAAGACGGGAACAGTCACGAACGGAAAGCCTGTGCTTACGGACATCATTGCTTCAGCAGAATGGGAGGAGGCAGCGTTGCTGCAACTAGTAGCAAGTGCAGAAAAAAGCTCTGAACATCCATTAGCCGAAGCAATTGTGAAAGGTTCCCAGGATAAGGGGATGTCTCTTTGGAAAACGCAATCATTTGATGCTGTTCCCGGTTACGGCATTGAAGCAAGGGTTGAAGGCCGTGATGTATTGATCGGCACCCGAAAATTGATGGATAAATATAAGATCAAGATGGAAGCAAATGTCTTGCAGGCTATGAGTAATCTTGAGGAGCAAGGCAAGACGGCTATGCTTGCTGCTGTAGACGGCCGATTTGCGGGCATTGTAGCAGTGGCAGATACCATCAAAGATTCTTCCAGAAAGGCGATTGAGCGTCTTCATGCTATGGGCATCGAGGTGGCGATGATTACCGGAGACAACCAGCGGACAGCTTCGGCAATCGGTGAAGAAGCAGGCATTGGCCATATCATTGCCGAGGTCCTGCCTGAGCAAAAAGCAGAAGAAGTGAAAAAACTGCAAGCCGAAGGCAAACATGTTGCGATGGTCGGGGACGGCATAAATGACGCACCTGCCTTGGCTATGGCTGACATTGGCATGGCTATTGGGACAGGGACGGATGTTGCAATGGAAGCGGCAGATATTACGTTGATGCGCGGCGATCTAAATGCGATTGCTGATGCGATCGCCATGAGTAAATATACGGTGCGGAATATTAAGCAGAACTTGTTCTGGGCACTTGGGTATAATACACTTGGGATTCCGGTTGCAGCGTTAGGGTTGCTGGCTCCTTGGGTGGCTGGTGCGGCAATGGCGTTCAGCTCTGTCAGCGTGGTATTGAATGCATTGCGTCTGCAAAAAGTGAAATTATGAGGGGCGTCCTTTCCCATTAGGGGAAGGGCGTTTTTGTTCGTGGATGAAGGAGATATCGATATTTAATCAAACGTTTGATTAGTTGAAGTACCACTGATCTGTAGGATTTCCTGTTTGGATGCCATCCTTCTCTATTGGGGTGACTATATGCCTAGAGGCAGTAATTATCTGATTTTTTCTGCTGGCTCCTTTAGTTTGCCCTTGTTTTTTGGTATACTCGAGAAAGGTTTAAGATGCCGTAATAAAGGGTAAATATTTGTTACTTTCTTTAGTGATTGTAACGCGTTAATTTTTCAAAAAATAAAGACATCTGATGGGCGGTTATGTTCTGGGAGGCTTACATAAATGAGTAATAAAGAATTAGTATATATACATCTTCATGCTTCAGAACGTTTTGTTATTTCGAGCGGGATTACCTTTGAAGATTTTTATTTGTCGTTGGAAAAGCCTCTGCAGAACATTCTCTTGCTTAAACATCATTATAAAGATGCGCAATATAATATGGATACGATGCTGGAATATGTCTATCAGGAAGATGTCGGAGATCTTGTTAAGCATCATGGCGATGAAAGCGGCGATTTTTGCTGGATTGATTTTGAAGAGGAATCGGCTTTATCCGAATTGGAAGGGCAACAATTGGCTGAACTTCTTTACTTAGGACATTGTAAACAGCATTTGCGCCCGCCTTTTTATCGCTTGCTCAATAACAACTTTGTCTATCTTTCGAATGATGACGGCCTCTGGAACAAAGTCTATTACCGTTCTCTCTATGATTTTTACTTTATGGTTGGAAGGCTTATTCCCGAGAAGATAGCAACGCTTAAAGTAGAAAAAACATGGTTGGGGCTGCGTAAAAAAGCGGATTACCCGCCGGTTTCCATCGATATTCTGGAACGGCTGTCTTCTTTGATGGCCGAGGGGCTGATGATTTCATTTGAACGGATCAGCCAAACCCGAAATCGTTTGGAAATCCCTTTGTGGCTGATTGGAGACTGCTCGGATATGGAAGAAGCAGAGGATATATACAAAGAACAACGGGTCGTGGAACCTGATGCAAAAATCATCTTTGCGAAAAAGACGAGAGAATGGGCGCTTGTCCTACAATAATGGAAAAAAGGCAGGAATATGAGCTCCTGCCTTTTTTCTGTCCGTACATGACTATGCTGCTTTTTTGTTGATTTTGCTTTCTGAAATGGAGGAGATCCGGTTTGTCAGCACAGAAATGGCCCCGTCTCCTGTCACGTTGCATGCTGTACCGAAGCAGTCCTGGGCAAGGTACAAAGCGATCATGAGCGAAAGCATGGTATCCGTGAATCCAAGCATCGTTTCCAGCAAACCAAGCGCCGCCATAACTGCCCCGCCCGGTACCCCGGGAGCTGCAATCATCGTAATGCCGAGCATCAAGATGAAAGGGAAGAGGGTGGCCAGGCCGGTTGTTTGCCCCTGCATCATCATAACTGCCATGGCGCAGCTGACCAAGGTAATGGTGCTTCCTGATAAGTGGATGGTCGCCAATAATGGGACCGTGAACCCCGCTACTTTGTCCTTAACGCCCAAACGTTTCGCTTGTTCCAATGTAACCGGGATGGAAGAAGCGGAGGACTGGGTGCCTAAAGCTGCAAAGTAGGCAGGCAGCATTTGTTTCATCATCTTGAATGGATTGCGTTTAATGGTCATGCCGGCAATGCTGTACTGAATCGTCAGCACGACAATGTGTAAAGCGATAATCATGAGAAAGACTTTCGCGAATACACTCATGATCGCTGCAATTTGCCCTCCTTGAGTCATATTGGCAAATATACCAAGGATATGGATGGGTAATAGAGGGATAATGATTGTGCTGATTACTTTTTCTACAATCTCTTTGAAATCTTCCATCATTGATTGTAGCGTGCACCCTTTAATGGCAGCCATTCCTAATCCAAGCGTAAAAGCGAGCAAAAGGGCTGTCATGACACCCATAACTGGTGCCATTTCCACTTGGAAGAAGGGTTCTAATAAGGCATCTTCCGGATTAGAGACGCTCTGCATGTTGCTGGATTTCAGGATAGTAGGGAAAAGAAGGGTAGCTGAACCAAATGCCAGCAAACCAGCAACGATAGTGGATGAATAAGCTAACCCTGTGGTGATCCCGAGCATTTTTCCTGCGCCTTTGCCCATTGAACCAATTCCCGGGGCTATAAAGCCGATGATAATTAATGGAATGGCAAATCCTAAAAAACTGCCGAATAGACTATTGAACGTTGCAAATATACGGATTAGCCATTGAGGGGCGATTAATCCGATTCCGATCCCGCATGCAATAGCAAGAAGTATTCTGGGAAGTAAGCCGAATTTTTTCATAGTGTCCTCCTATAAAAAACAATTGTTCTTCTAGTAAGGATTATACAAATAATTTGTTGCAGTGTTAAGGGATTATGAAAAAATAATATAATTTAGAATAATTAAAATATTAAAATCCAAGGGATTCTTCATGTACATAATCTTCATCTAGGCATAAAATAATAATCGTAAATAAATGAAGCGTAATAATGATTTACAATGGAAGCTAATGATTCCATACTTAAATAGTTGATATAAGATACACTTCATAAGCAGAGGAAACAATGGAGGTAGTAAGATGAAAATGAAATTGGGTTTGCTTTATGGCGGAAAATCAGCCGAGCATAAAGTATCATTGCAAACTGCGCTTGCAGTGACTAAAGCGTTGGATTTTACGAAATTTGATATATATCCTGTCTATATCACTACAGAAGGCAACTGGATTGCAGGTAAACAATTAACGGCACCAGCGGAAAATGTTGAGGCACTTGCCCTTGACTCTTCTGAAGGTTCAACGGCGGGTTCTTTAAGCACTCAGGCTTTTTCGGTACAGGCAGCTGGACAAAGCAAAGAATTTGATGTCATTTTCCCATTGCTTCACGGTCCTAACGGGGAAGATGGGACGGTTCAGGGGATGCTTGAATTGATGAATCTTCCATATGTAGGGAATGGCGTACTTGCCTCCTCAGCAGGAATGGATAAAGTCGTCATGAAAAATATCTTTGCCCAGGCAGGACTTCCACAAGTCAAATATGTATGGTTTACAAGAAAGCAATGGGAAAAGAACGAAGAACTAGCTTATAGTGAAGTGGAAGGCAAAATAGGCTATCCTTGTTTCGTCAAGCCAGCCAATTTAGGTTCAAGCGTAGGCATCAATAAATGTACCACTAAGGAAGAATTAAAAGCTGCCTTTAAGGAAGCTTTCGAATATGACCGCCGAATCATTATCGAGGAAGGCGTGACAGCCCGCGAAATAGAAATAGGCGTCTTGGGCAATGAAGATCCGAAATGTTCTGTAGCAGGTGAAATCATTCCAAAAGATGTCGCTTTCTATGACTATAAGGCCAAATATGAAGATGGCAACACCGGTCTGGTCATCCCAGCCGATATCCCGCAAGATAAGTATGAAGAGCTGAAACAGTTGGCAGTGACGGCTTTTGAATCGTTGGATTGCGCAGGGTTGGTACGTGCTGACTTCTTCTTAACAAAAGAAGGCCAATTCTATATCAATGAAGTAAATACGATGCCGGGATTCACCCCGTTCAGCATGTTCCCGTTGTTATGGAAGCATACTGGCCTGGAATATCCGCAATTGATCGAAAAGCTAGTTAAGCTGGCGCTTGACCGTTACGAAGAAAAACAGCAAATCAAACATAGCTTCTAACTTTTTTTATCGAAATATAGCAATATAATTGGGAATGAGGTAGGGGCGATGCGCCTCTTCCTCATTTTCTCTATCGGCTGCAGCACTTAAGTCGATCATATGAGAAGGAGGATTATTATGATTAAGCGAACATTGAAGCAAATAGCAGAAATGCTGGACGTGGAATGCCCGAGATTTCAAGATACAGAAATCCATGGTGTAACAATCGATTCAAGGAAAGCTGGAGAAGGTCAATTATTTGTTCCATTCGCAGGGGAGCATACAGATGGACATATCCATGTGGAACAAGCCATTGCGGACGGTGCAGGGGCTGCTCTTTGGAAAAAGGATAGACCGAACCCGCCTGAACATCTTCCTATTTTGCTCGTAGAAGATCCTCTGGAAGCATTACAGAAACTGGCGGAAAGCTATCTGCAACAAACAAATGCCAAGGTAGTCGGAATAACAGGAAGCAATGGAAAGACAACCACTAAGGATATGACTGCTTCCTTATTGGCGCAAAAATACAAAGTCCATAAGACAGCAGGAAACTATAATAATCATTTAGGGCTTCCGCTGACGATTCTTGACATGGAAGAAGATACAGAAATCGCTGTGCTTGAGATGGGTATGAGCAGCAAAGGGGAAATCGAATTGCTTTCCCGGCTAGCTAAGCCTAGTGTTGCAATCATCACCAATATCGGAGAATCCCATTTGTTGGACCTTGGGTCAAGGGAAGCAATTGCTGAAGCCAAGATGGAAATCACAACCGGCCTTCGGGAAGATGGTGTACTCATCTATCATGGGGATGAACCATTGCTGCATGATAAATTGGCTGATAGCAAATGGAATGTCTTGTCATTCGGCCGTTCCGACCAAAATGACATCTATCCGCTTAAGATTGACGCGGCGACAGACCATACTGTTTTTACGTCCAACTTATATCCGGAGCCGATGACCCTTCCTATTCTTGGCAACCATAATGTATTGAATGCTTTGGCGGCAATCATGGCTGCCCGCCAATTCGGCATTGAACCGGATGAGGTGAAAAAAGGGCTTGCAGATTTAAAAGTCACCAACATGCGTATGGAAATGGTTGAAGGAAAACAGGGAGAGAAAATCATAAATGATGCTTATAACGCAAGCCCTACAGCGATGAGGGCTGCGATTGACTTGGTATGCGCCTTAAAAGGCTTCAAGCATAAGATTCTTGTTCTCGGAGACATGTTGGAGCTTGGGCCGGAAGAAGTACAATTCCATAAAATGATTGGTGAATCGATTCAACATGAAGCAATCGACCAATTGTTTACATATGGCGAGTTGGGAGCTTATATTGCAGAGGGGGCAACCGATAACCTGGGCAGTGAAAATGTATTCATCTTTCAGGACAAGGAAGCGCTCATTGAAGAATTAAAGAAACATGTTTCGGCCAATGATTTGGTGCTGGTAAAAGCATCAAGAGGCATGAAGCTGGAAGATGTCGTTTTGGCATTAAAGGCATAAGGGAGAGAACGAACAGATGGGGGAGAATCTGTTCGTTCTTTTTATTTTGGATCGTTCATAAACTGGTTTTTATCCGTGTGTATTGAGGTAGTGTGAGGTTATCCTGTGGATAAAGTGAAACTTTAATCGGTGGGGGTATTTGTCCTCCACCGATTATTAGTTGAACCAATCGGATTCTTACTGGTGCTTAATCTCCCGCTTACACTACTTCGTCTTTACTCTCGCATTGAAGTGGGAGACTTAGCGACAGTTAGAATGGAACAGATTAGTGTTACTGATCGCTTCTGCCAAAGTCCTTAATCCGAAACAAATGACCGCTGATCTTCTGGGGGTTATAAAAGACTGCTTTCTTGGCAAGAGTAAAGATAATGAATTGTATCAGACTTATAAACCGAAACTTACATCCACGCCATTAAGTGCCTACAAGGAATTCTTTTTATTGATCGCCGCCAATTCGTCAGTATATAAGCAGGTCCATATTCCTGTTTTTATCGCACAGGGTATGAGGGATGGCATGGTTCCTTGGAAAACGGCAAATTATTTGCATAGAGAAATACCCGCAGCCCCAAAAAAACTTTATCTCATCGGGAAAAGCAAGCATATGATTTGTTATACCGATGGAAACCAAGAACTGTTTCAATCTATTCAGGAATTCCTCGAATAAGCCCATTTTCCCTGTCTTATAAGGAAAAAATACTGTTTGATGTTTTAGCGCGTTAAAAAGATGGGAACGCGGCTTTATTGCATTCATACGCAAGAAGTGTTATTATTTTCTTCGAGACAACATATGTTAAAAGTAGTATAATAACTATTTACGATGATTAGTCGACTAAAGTGATTATTGTCTGATAAAGGTTCAAACTTTACCTGTATTTTGAGAAAATTTTAGGCCAATTTTGGTTTTATTTGATAAGTTAAGCTCTCTTAACTTTTTTAAATGTGTTTTTATAAGAGCAGAAACCAGCATAATCTATGTCTAATTTTTCACCCCACACGCTTTTAAACATAAGTCCTTTCTCTAATGGAAATAATGAATTTCTCAATGGGGAACGTCTTATGCTGTGCAGATTCATGCCATTAACAATCCAGAGTACTCTGTGAATGCGTGTCTCCTTTGTCTGTTCACCAGATGAAGGACGGTGAGACGATTTTTCTTGAGATATATAAGTTATTTCTCGATAAAAAGGAGTTAGGAAAAATTGACTTTGTTTAGTGAATTAGGACTGCAACAGTCCACAATGCGTTCAATAGAAAGAATGGGATTTGAAGAGGCTACTCCAATCCAGGCACAAACGATTCCGGTAGCGCTTGAAGGAAAAGACATTATCGGGCAAGCTCAGACTGGTACTGGTAAAACGACTGCTTTCGGTATCCCGTTGATGGAAAAAATCGATACGAAATCAGAGTTTGTTCAGGGGATCGTTATTGCTCCGACTCGTGAGTTAGCCATTCAGGTTTCTGAAGAATTATACAAATTGGGTTACGGCAAACGTGTTAATGTACTTGCTGTATTCGGTGGACAAGATATCGACCGCCAAATCCGTGCACTTAAGAAAAAGCCCCATATCATTGTAGGTACTCCGGGCCGACTTCTTGACCACATCAACCGTAAAACGCTTAAATTGGGCAATGTTGAGACAGTCGTATTGGATGAAGCGGATGAAATGTTGAACATGGGATTCATTGAAGACATCGAGTCGATCCTTTCAAATGTTCCAGAAGATCACCAAACCCTTCTTTTCTCAGCTACAATGCCTGATCCAATCCGTAAAATCGCTGAGCGTTTCATGGAAAACCCTCATTTGGTTAGAGTAAAAGCGAAAGAAATGACAGTGGACCGTATTCAACAATTCTATGTGGAATTGAAAGAAAGCGAAAAGTTCGATGCGCTTACACGTTTGCTTGATATTCAAACTCCGGAGCTTGCTATCGTTTTCGGCCGGACAAAACGCCGTGTCGATGAGCTTTCTACTGCATTAAACCTGCGCGGTTACACAGCGGAAGGAATCCACGGAGACCTAAGCCAAGCAAAACGTCTTTCTGTTTTGAAGAAATTTAAGGAAGGCAGCATCGACGTTCTTGTAGCGACAGACGTGGCTGCGCGTGGACTTGATATTTCAGGTGTTACCCATGTTTATAACTTCGATATTCCACAAGATCCGGAAAGCTATGTACACCGTATCGGACGTACAGGCCGTGCAGGTAAAACAGGTGTCGCTGTTTCATTTGTGACATACAGAGAAAGATCTCAACTGTATGTAATCGAAAGAACAACCAAAAAACGTATGGAACGCATCAAAACGCCGACCATTACAGAAGCAATAGAAGGCCAACAAAAAGCAGTTGCTGAGAAAATCATCAATACCATCGAGAACGAAGATCTATCCATGTATTTATCAGCTGCTGAGGAATTGCTTGAAAAATACGATTCCAAAGATCTTGTTGCAACTGTATTGAAATTGATGACAAAAGAGCCAGATTCTACACCGGTTAAACTGACTGGTGAAGCACCTGCGTTCAGCAAGAAAGACCGAGGCCGCAACGGCGGAGGCAAGCAACGCAATGGCCGTGCTTATAACCGTAAAGACCAAGGATACAATAAACGCCGCAATAACGATCGCAGCCGCAATGGCGGAGACCGTCGCGGAGGCGGAAAAAGAGAGCATTCTAACTAATAGTCGCTCATTCCGCTAAATAAATGAAAGCCTGGATGAATTCCTTTCATCCAGGCTTTTTTTATTGCATTCTATGGGCGTTAAAACGCCCACTTTTAGTAGGATTGGTTCAATTTTATATTATCGCTATAAAAATAATGGCCTCCGAGAAGACTAAGAAGAAAAAGGAGCCAGAAGAATGACGCTTTTTCGATTAGGATACGTGGCAATGAGCAAGCATGTGAAAAATGCCTCTCCGAGCAAGACGATGTCGTTTGCCCAATTCTCGAAAATCGCCGATCGGGAGGCTGCAATTGCGAAGCTCGAACGGATTGCCCAAATGAATTTGCATAATTGCCTGCGTTTATTAAGGCATAATGCCGCCCACAACATTGCTTTTTTTCGTCTCAGTTCAAAATTAATCCCGCTTGCCAACCATCCATCTCTTAAAGATTGGGCTTATATGGAACCGCTCCGGGAAGCGTTGAAAGAGATTAAATGCTTTTTGATGGAGCACCCAAATGTGAGAGTGGATTTCCATCCGGATCATTTTGTACTGTTGAATTCAACGGATACATCTATTTTCAAAAATTCCATCCAGACGCTCGGCATGCATTATCAGTTGCTTAAAGGAATGGGGATAGATCCTGCCCATCGATGTGTTCTGCATGTTGGCGGAGGATATGATGATAAGGAACAGGCATTGGAACAATTCGTACACAATTGGGGATTGGTTCCGCCTCGGATTCAAAAAATGGTGATTTTGGAGAATGACGATAAAGTCTTTAACGTCCGAGATACACTTTATCTTTGCGAGAAGCTAGGCATCCCTTTTGTCTTTGACTACCATCATTATCTGGTTAATCATACGAAAGAGGAAAGCATTCAGGAGGAATGGCCGCGCATTGCGGCTACGTGGGGACAATCGGAGTTGCCGGTGAAAGTACATATATCCAGCCCGAAAAGCGAAGCGGACTGCCGGGCCCATGCGGAGTTGATCGACCTTGAAATGTTTTGGGACTTTGTTGGATTAGTTAAAGGGACAGTAGCCCAGATCGACGTCATGATTGAAGCGAAAGGAAAAGATGAGGCTCTCTTTCAACTGGTGAGGGATCTAAAAGCGCATAAGCAAGCAGAGTGGATCAATGATTCTTCGTTTATCCCGTTCTAACGTTCAACTTCCCGGCGTTTTTGGCAAAGCCCAAAAACAGCACATCCCTACAGCAAATCCGCTGATATGGGCGACGATATTTGTGTTCGGTTGTATAAAAGTCATTACAAAAGCAACGCAGGCCAACACCTTGATTAACGTGCTGTCCTGTTTCGACATAAGATCAGGCTGCGAGATGACAATCAACATATAAAAGCCTATCAGCCCGAAGATGGCGCCGCTCGCCCCCAAATGCGCATAATGTGCGGGCAAGAGCAGAAAGCTTGCCAGATTTGCCCCCAGCCCGCAGCCAATGTAAAAAAGGATAAAGCGAAGCCTCCCCATCATTGTTTCGGCTGCAGGTGCCAGAATCAGCAATGACATGGTATTGAACATAAAATGGGGGAATGTGCTGTGAAGAAAAGTGGGTGTAATCAGCCTCCAATACTGCCCTTCATGGATATGCAGATTCGTGCCCATCAACAAATCCAGCATGCTGTTGCCTGCGACCGGAAGCTGAGTGCCGACGTACAAAATGATTTGTATGCAGCCGATGATGCATGTAATAGGGTAAAGTGAGACGAACAAATTGACATTTTCTTTTCTAGCAAACATAGCTGCACCTCCTAATCGGTGAGAAAGTAAGTTAGTATAAAGTATGCATGTACATTGAAGGATAGAAGGTGTTGGATATGATTAAAGGAATTGGAATGGATATTGTAGAAATCACCCGCATCGGAAAATTACTTGAACATCAACCTAAATTTGTCCGGCGGGTTTTGACAGATAGCGAGTTTGAAACATACCAGTCCTTAAAAGGGCATAGGCAAATCGAGTTTCTTGCCGGGCGTTTCGCGGCCAAAGAAGCGTTTTCCAAAGCGTTTGGAACGGGGATTGGCGAACAATTGGGCTTTCATGATATCGAAATCCAATATGGTCCGTTTGGAAAGCCGGTCATTGCAAAGCCTTTTGCCAAAGGAGCCCATCTCTCCATAACCCATAGTAAGGACTATGCAGCCGCCCAGGTGGTTTTAGAAGAATAGGCGATCCCGTTTAAGCTTGTCAGGACTTGGACATATTTTTCATTTGCGGCTCATATACTTTTAGTGCGATAGATGAGACAAGGACGGAAATGGGAATGGAATGATGGCTTTTACCTGCTAACTCTTTGCAGACAACGATTGATGACGGTAAACAACAACTTCCAGGGGAAACGGATCCTGTTTTGTCTCTCTTTTTTTGTAAATAAAAGAAGGGGCTGAAACGATGAAGAAAACGATAGTACTGTTCGTAAGCTTAATCTTGGTTCTGTCATTGGCTGCCTGTGGGCAAAAGTCGAAGGAAGATGTCGTCAAATCACTGAATGACAAAGTGAGTGACATGAAGAGCTATAAGGCTAAAGCGAAGATGACGCTGAAAATGGGGGAAGATCCCCAAGTGTATGATGTTGAAATCTGGTACAAAAACCCGGATTTTTACCGTGTGAAGCTTAAAAATGAAAATAAGGACCAAAGCCAAATGATCCTCCGCAACAAAGAAGGAGTATATGTGTTGACGCCAGCCCTAAACAAAAGCTTCCATTTTCAAAGTGACTGGCCAAAGAACAGTTCACAGGCTTATTTGTACGAGTCCATCGTAAAGGATATCATGGAGGATTCAGACGCGAGCTTTAAAGCCACAGAAAAACATTATGTGTTCGATACTAAAACGCGCTACCAAAACAACAAAATGCTGCCTACGCAGGAAATTACATTTAATAAAAAAGATTTGACGCCTGTGACCGTGAAAATAAAAGACCCTGACCAAAATGTTTTGGTGAAGGTCGATTTTTCGAAAGTGACGTTTAATTCATCATTCAATAAAGATGCATTTGACATGCAAAAGAACATGACAGGGGCTCAACTCGGCAAAACGGTGGCTGCTGACGGCGGCACCGGGGAATTCACAGTGAAATATCCGTCCAATACAGCTGGTGCCACCCTTGTTGCCGAAAACGAAATGAAGGTGGAAGACGGCAGCCGATTTATCCTGACGTATGAAGGTGCGCGCAATTACACGATGATTGTGGAAAAGGCGGATGTTATGGAAACAACTTTGGCTTCCAGACAGATGCTGGGCGATCCGGTCGACCTAGGGTTTACAATCGGGGCCCTTTCCGATAAGAGTGTAACGTGGACGTATGAAGGAGCCGACTATACGATTGCCTCGAACAATATGACGAAAGAGGAATTGGTGGAAGTAGCGAGGTCTGTTCAGGGGACCAGCATCAAATAAGATAAGGGGCGGGCTGAATGCCTGCCTTCTTTTTTTAGCGCCGTTTGTATGAGGGATGCTGCCTTTCAAAAAAAGCCTCTTTGCGTTATCCTATAATATATACTTGTAACATTCACAACAAGATTAAAAGAAGGAAGGTAAGCTCCGGTGGAATCAACTTTTTACAGAGATACGTGGGTTGAAATTAATCTGGACCATATTAAGGATAATGTTAGCGCTGTGAAAGGATATCTGGCTAAAGGCGTGCAAATTTGCGCAGTGGTAAAAGCCAATGCCTACGGCCATGGAGATATAGAAGTTGCGAAGGCGGCGATTGAAGCCGGTGCCACCTGTTTGGCGACCGCTTTTTTGGACGAAGCAATTGCCCTGAGGAAAAAAGGCATAATAGTCCCAATCCTTGTGTTAGGTGCGATAAGAGCGGCCGATGTGCCTATTGCTGCCGCTTATGAAATATCTGCTACAGTTTACAATAATGAATGGCTGCAAGAAGCAGCGGGTAACCTAGCGGCTGAAAAGCCTTTGCGGGTCCATATCAAATGCGATACCGGCATGGGCCGATTAGGCTATAAGCATATGGAAGACATAAAAGCCGCAGAGAAAATGATTATGTCATCGGATTGCTTTGAACTAGAAGGGATTTACACCCACTTTGCCACAGCGGATGAACTTGACCTTACTTATTATCATAAACAACTTGGAACATTTAAAGAGATGGTGTCTATTCTAGAGACTAAACCCCCAATCGTCCACTGCAGCAACAGTGCAGCTTCTCTCCGTTTTGAAGAAGCTTGGTATAATGCCATCCGTTTGGGCATATCTATGTATGGATTAAGTCCGTCGCCGGCCATAAAAGAGCTGCTCCCGGTTCCATTAAAAGAAGCGTTCTCTCTGCATAGCAGAATTGTCCATGTTAAAAAGATCAAGCCTGGTGAAAGCGTGGGCTATGGAGCCACTTACACAGCAGCCGAGGAAGAATGGATCGCGACCATTCCTATCGGATATGCGGATGGATGGCTGCGCAAACTGCAGGGCCAGGAAGTCCTGGTTGATGGCCAGAAAATGCCGATTGTCGGCAGAATCTGCATGGATCAGTGCATGATCAGGCTTCCGCGCCACTATCCGGAAGGCACCAAGGTCACCTTGATTGGTGAGAACAATGGCTCGTTTATATCGGTCGATGAAATAGCGGCGAAGCTTTCGACAATCAATTATGAAGTGGTCTGCATGATTAATCAGCGAGTGCCGAGGGTCTATGTGGAAAACGAAAAGATAAGCTCCATACGCAATCCATTAATCTGAAATAGCGATTCCATGAATAAAAATATACGGTAATTGCTTATACTAATAATATGGAAAAACCAATATTCTCTTTTCATATTTCCTTATTAATGGTAATATGAAGACTGAAATAGTATTAGGTGTGTAGTGATGGTGGAGGTGTATGCTTATGTCTGAACCCAGAACAGTAAAAGAAATAGTCATTCAATTGCCTCAAAGTCTCTTGATGGAATTAGACGGTTATGTTCAAGAGGACAACATTACCCGTAACGAACTGCTGTATCGTGCAACCAAAATGTATATTCACGACAGAAAAAAGAGAAAACTGCGTGATGAGATGAAACGCGGCTATATTGAGATGGCTGCGATTAATCTGACCATTGCTTCGGAAGCCTTTCTTGCAGAATACGAGGCTGAGCACTGCGTTGAACGATTAGTAAGCGGAGGTTGATCCTTTGATCGTGGTTAAGCGTGGAGACGTATATTATGCAGATTTGTCCCCTGTGGTCGGTTCGGAGCAAGGAGGGACCCGCCCAGTGCTGATTATTCAGAACGATATCGGTAACCGTTTTAGCCCGACTGTCATTGTGGCTGCCATTACAGCGCAAATACAGAAAGCTAAGCTTCCAACGCATGTAGAAATAGATGCAAAAAAGTATGGCTTCGAACGAGATTCTGTCATTCTTTTGGAGCAGATACGTACCATTGATAAGCAGCGCTTAACGGATAAGATTACTCATTTAGATGACCATATGATGAAGAAAGTAGACAACGCTTTACAAATCAGTACGGGGCTAATTGAATTCTAAAAACGAAATAGATAAAAACAAAAACCTTCCCTGAAGCTGGAAGGTTTTTTTTATGCGCGTAAAAGCCTATAATTGAATTAGTCATTACATTTTAAATATTTGACGATATTTAGCTTAAACAAGTATATTGAAAATATATAGATTTGGCTATACATGTACATTTATGAAGGCTGATTATCAGGAAATCATCTGCAATCCGAAGTGCCTGTATGCAAATGGAACGGAATATGAAAGATTATCTACGAAAGAAACCATATTTATGACAGAATAATTCTAAATTTTTGATGTGTTAAAATAGGAGGGCAATAATGCATAGAAAAGTATTTACCTATATTACCGAAAATAAGAGCCGCATCTTGGAACAGTGGATGGAAGGAATGAAACAAGAGAGCGATGAACGGATTGTCCGTGTTGTTTCAGACCAGATGTTCTTCGACACAAGCAATGAATTCATCGAACTGATTGTCTCAAATGTTAAAGAGTCGCATGAGGAGTTCGTGGATAAGTTGACCGATTTTGCCGAGAAGGTAGTCCGTTTAGGTTGGACACTTCCCTTTGTGATCGCGGGATTGCAAAAGTTTAATTTTATTGTGATGGAAGGCATGATTAGGGAAGAACTGATCACGTCGGATAACCAGATTGACATGCTGGCTGATTTTGAGAGTTGGTCAAGCCCGATGAATACGGAAATCATTAATGCCTACACTCAATCCTGGGAAAAGACGGTCTCTTTGCAAAAAATTGCTTTACAGGAATTATCTGCCCCACTTATTCCTGTACATGAAGGCATCACTGTCATGCCGTTGGTCGGAACAATCGATACAGAAAGAGCGAAACAAATTATGGAAAATCTTTTGAACGGCGTTGTTAAGCACCGTTCAGAGGTCGTTTTAATAGATATTACAGGCGTTCCTTTAGTCGATACTATGGTCGCCCATCATATAATCCAGGCAGCGGCAGCCGTCCGTTTGGTCGGGGCAACATGCATGCTCTGCGGCATCCGTCCTGAAATCGCCCAAACAATCGTCAATCTGGGCATTAACTTGAACGATGTGATCACGAAGAATTCACTAAAAAGAGGCATTGAGGCTGCTTTAAAGCTTACTAATCGAAAAATCATAGAGGTAGAGGCGGAGGAAGTCTTATGAGAATACCAATATTAAAGCTGTATAATTTCCTTTTGGTCTCCATTCAGTGGGAGCTTGATGATGCTACGGCGCTTGAATTTCAGGAGGATCTTCTCCGCAAAATACATGAAACCGGCTCTAATGGCGTCGTAATTGATATAACATCAATTGATTTCATCGATTCTTTCATTGCAAAAGTATTAGGCGATGTGGTCAGCATGTCCAAGCTGATGGGAGCGAAGGTTGTCATCACAGGGATTCAACCAGCTGTTGCCATTACTTTGATTGAATTGGGTATCACTTTGAACGATGTCTATACAGCTCTAGATTTAGAAAAAGGTTTAGAGAAATTGCAACAGGAACTGGGGGATTGAGTATGCATCAACCCTTTGTGAAAATAGTCAATGAATGGGATATAGTGGCTGCACGTCAGCTGGGGCGGAATGTAGCGAAAGAAATAGGGTTCGGTACAGTTGACCAGGCGCGTATCACCACTGCAATCAGTGAGCTTGCGCGTAATATATACTTATATGCCGGCCATGGGAAAATTACAATAGATAAAATCGACGAAAAGGGAAGAATAGGAATTCTGATTCATGCCCAGGACCAAGGGCCAGGAATTACGGATATCAGACGAGTGATGGAAGATGGTTATACCACATCGGGCGGTCTGGGAGCTGGGCTTCCGGGCGTGAAACGATTAATGGATACTTTCGAAATTGATTCCATCCCAGGTACAGGAACCGATATTCGTGCGACGAAATGGCTCCGTTAGGGGGAAGTGACATGCTTAATAGAGAAAATATTGAGGAACTTTATCGCGAAACGTTGGCTGCTTACGTGAAGGAGCAAAGCGAGGAAGTTCTGTATAAGGGGCAGCAACTCAGTAGAAAGACGATCGAGCAGGATGTGGCCCCTGAGGAAATCATCAGCTGGCATAAAAGCGTTTTGCTGGATCTTTTTCCTGAAACACGCTCAGAAATCCTTGATTCGCTTGACTTTCTGCTGGAAGTCATGATGGGATACGGATTGGCATATCGCGAAAACCAAAGCCTGCGCCATTTCCAACAAGAACTGAAATCGGAAATGGATATAGCCGCCAACGTACAAAACACCTTGCTTGAGACAAAAATCCCGGAAGTTCCCCAATTGGAAATTGGCGCTGTTTCTGTGCCGGCCAAGCGGATGAACGGGGATTACTATCACTTTATCCAGGACGAGGAAAATTGCATAGGTGTAGGGATCGCGGATGTTATCGGCAAAGGGATTCCTGCAGCTCTTTGCATGTCCATGATTAAATATGCGATGGACAGTATACCCGACCAGCGCCACGAACCGGGAAATGTCTTAAAGTCGCTGAATAGAGTAGTGGAGCAAAATGTGGATCCAAGCATGTTTATCACTATGTTTTATGGGTTATATAATCCTGCGACGGCGATTTTTTCATATGCTTCTGCCGGCCATGAAATCCCTATGTACTATAGTGCTGCGAGTGGCCAATTCGAGGACTTATATGCTAAAGGATTGCTGCTTGGAATCAATAAGGAAACAAATTACCAACAATACGAACGCCATGTACAAATCGGCGACATGATTATCCTCATGTCTGACGGCGTGACAGAATGCCGCACAGATGAGGGGTTCATCGAAAGAGAATACCTGGTGAATGAAATTAATAAGAATATCCACCTCCATCCTAAGGAGATTGTCATGAATGTTTATAAACACTTAGAAAAGCTCCAACATTTTCAGTTGAGAGATGACTTCACCATGATTATTTTAAAACGAGTTTCCTAAAGATGGTTTCGTATTAAAAAGGAATGGGTATATAATGCGTAACTAAAAGTAGTTAGGAATAGACAAGGTGGGAAGTGCCAAATGAATATTAAAATAGACGTAAAACAAGAGGATACAAACATAGAAGTTACTGTACAAGGTGAAATCGATGCTTATACCGCTCCAAAATTGCGGGAGACTCTTTTCCCATTGGTTGATCAGGAAGGAGTCCGTATGACGGTGGATTTATCGGGAGTAGGCTATATGGATAGTACCGGGTTGGGGGTTTTCGTCGGTTTGTTCAAAAATATCCGGGCACGTGAAGGTGATTTCAGAATTATTGGAATGTCAGATCGTTTGAAACGCTTATTCGATATAACGGGATTGGCTGATATAATTCATATAACGAGTGACATAAAGGGTGGATTGTAATGAAAAAAGGCTATGAATATGTTGAAATGAAGATTCCGGCTAAGCCTGAATATATCGGAGTTGTACGTTTAACCATTTCTGGGATTGCCAGCCGAATGGGCTTTTCTTATGATGATATCGAAGATTTGAAGATTGCCACAAGTGAAGCTTGTACCAATGCGGTCCAACATGCCTATAAAGGAATGGAAGAAGGAGAAGTGACAATCGGATTTGGCCTTTATCCGGACCGACTTGAACTCATGGTTGCCGATAACGGACAAAGCTGTAATTTCGATGAAGTTCGCCAAGGCTTAGGACCTTATGAAAAAGAGCAGCAGGTAGAGTTCCTTAGAGAAGGAGGACTTGGGCTGTATCTGATTGAGACACTAATGGACAAAGTCAAAATCCATCAATACCAAGGTGTTACGGTATTTATGACTAAGTTTGTTCAAGGAGAGCAGGTGGAGACTGATGCAAAAACACTCTCAACCTAATCAAGAACAAAGAGAACAAGTAAATGCTTGGATTAAGGCTTATCAACAACACCAGGATGAAGAAGCCCAAAACCAACTTGTTCTTCATTACAAAGGGCTGGTTGAGACGATTTCCCGTAAATATGCAAAAGGGCGATCCTTTCAGGAAGATATCTACCAAGTAGGCATGATTGGTTTATTGGGGGCGATCCGCCGTTATGATGAAACGTACGGCAAAAGCTTTGAGGCATTTGCCGTTCCGACCATCATTGGGGAAATCAAGCGTTTCCTCCGTGATAAAACGTGGAGCGTCCATGTGCCTCGGCGCATTAAAGAGCTAGGTCCGAAAATCAAAGTGGCCGTTGAAGATTTGACGACTGAATTGCACCGTTCACCCCGCGTGGAAGAGATAGCCGACTATCTTGAAGTCTCTGATGAAGAAGTGTTGGAAGCGATGGAAATGGGCAAGAGCTACCAAGCTTTATCCATTGACCACACGATTGAAGCAGACTCGGATGGAGGGACAATCACATTGCTTGATATTTTTGGCAATGTGGAAGAGGGATATGAAAAAGTAAACCAGCGCATGGTTTTGGAAAAGGTTCTTCATGTCCTTTCAGATCGGGAAAAAATGATTATCCAATATACATATCTGGATAATTTAAGCCAGAAAGAAGCAGGTGAAAAACTTGGTATCTCACAAATGCATGTTTCACGCCTTCAACGCCGGGCCATCAAAAAGTTACGGGAAGCAATCCATGCAGAAGGCAGCTCGGAGTTTGTACGATGATTAATGAGTACATCAGCAATGACAAAGTCGAAGTGAACGTGAAACAGTCAGCGAAAGATAATGCAAAATATTGCGGAGATTCATATTATTTCATAACGACTGAATCTTATTTCATTTGCGTCTTGGCAGATGGCTTAGGCAGCGGGCAGTATGCGCATGAATCTTCGGATGCAGTCATTAAGGTGGTTGAAGAGTGCCACCATTTGCCGATTGAGGATCTACTGTCTGAATGCAATAGTGTATTATTGAACAAACGTGGTGCAGCCGTCGCTGTCATCAAGGTCTTTTTTGAAACCCATGAATGCCAGTTTATTTCGGTAGGGAATATCCGTTTTTTTATGTATAAGCCTTCGGAAAACAAGGTGATTTATCCCCTGCCGATTTCAGGCTATTTATCCGGAAAAGCAAGAAAGTTCAAAAGACAGACGTTTTCTTATGAACCACATGCCCGGTTCATTATTTTTTCGGACGGCATGGAATTAAAAGAAATTAAATCGTACATCAGCAAAAGCTCATCGATTGCCCATCTTTCAGAAGTAATCTGGAATGCAAACGTAGCACATGCTGATGACGTGACATTTATAATGGGGAGCCTGCTTCAATAAGAAGCAGGCCGTTTTTGTTTTTGAGATTGATAGATGATTTTGCTTTCAGAGCGTTCCGATTTGTACATCCCTGAACGTGCCCTTCCGCTTTTCGTGATCCAGCTGCAATCACCCAGCTCCTAGCAAACTTCGCACATTTCTTCTACGATAAGTCAACATCAGCTCTCTTTCGTTCGCTGTGTTTCCTTTATCTCAAAGAAAGGTACTCCAGTTTGTACGGAGCTAAACGGGTGTTCTCGCTTTTCTTTGATCCAGCTGCAGGGCACAGGGATTAGCAAACTTCACGCTTTTCTTCTACGATAAGTCAACATCGGCTCGTACCTCACCGTGTTTCCTATATCTCAAAGAAAACCGCTCCAGTTTGTACATCCCTGAACGTGCCCTTCCGCTTTTCGTTTGTTAAAATGGGGGTATGTCTTTTATTTTGGAGGGGATTTTTTTGGATGTTGTTTCTGCTACACTGATCGATATTAATAAAACGATTGCTGCGGAATTGAATATAAGCACTCGTTCTGTTCAACAGGTTATTTCGTTGCTGGAAGAGGGCAACACGGTGCCTTTTATTGCCCGTTACCGTAAGGAGATGACAGGTAGTCTAGATGAAGTGCAAATCCGTGACATTATGACACGTTGGCAATACCTTGAGAACCTGCAAAAGAGAAAAGAAGATATTCTCAGATCTATTGAGGAACAAGGGAAACTTACCGATGAATTGCAAAAGCAAATTATGAGGGCAGATAAGCTGCAACTCGTTGAGGACTTATATAGACCGTATAAACAAAAGCGGCGGACCAAAGCAACTGTAGCTAAAGAAAAAGGGTTGGAAGCTTTGGCGAACTGGATAATGGGCTTTCCGAAAAAAGACTCGCCGCTGGAAGAAGCACAGCGGTATGTCAGCGAAGAAAGCGGAGTGGCAACGGCAGAAGAAGCGCTTGCGGGCGCTAAAGATATCATCGCTGAATCAATCTCTGACGATCCTAATCTTAGACAATGGATTCGTACGGCCACCTTTAAATACGGCAAGATTCATTCGGTTTTAAAGGATGCCGAGAAAGACGAAAAGCAGGTATACGAAAATTATTATGACTATGAAGAGCCTGTCCAGAAAAATGTTCCGCACAGAGTATTGGCAATAAACCGGGGAGAAAAGGAAGATATTTTGAGAGTATCGATTAAGATGGATACGGACAAAATCTTTTCTTATATGAACAGGCAAGTCATACCGCATGGCCGCTCAGTTGTCGATGAAATCGTAAAAGAAGCGATAGAAGATGCCTATAAGCGATTGATTCAACCCTCTGTTGAAAGAGATATACGGAATGAATTGACAGAAAAGGCGGAGGACCGAGCCATCCATATCTTTGCCGAGAATTTGAAGAATTTATTGCTGCAGGCGCCTATGAAGGGAAAAATGGTATTGGGTGTTGACCCTGCTTATCGGACAGGCTGTAAATTAGCCGTCGTTGATCAAACAGGGAAGATGGAACAGGTCGGCGTTATTTATCCCCATCCTCCAGTGAACAAACGCGAGAGTGCCATTAAAACAATGAAAGATATTATCTCTAAATACCACATTGAAGTAGTCGCTATAGGGAATGGGACTGCGTCAAGAGAAACGGAACAATTGGTCGCAGATGTCCTGAAAGAAATGGATGAACCGATCTACTACATCATTGTGAATGAAGCGGGCGCCAGTGTGTATTCTGCTTCAGATTTAGCCCGTGAGGAATTTCCAGATTTGCAAGTGGAAGAAAGAAGCGCCGTCTCTATAGCGCGCAGATTGCAGGATCCTCTGGCTGAACTTGTGAAAATTGATCCTAAATCAGTTGGTGTAGGCCAATATCAACATGATGTATCGCAGAAAAAATTGAATGATTCGCTGACATTCGTCGTGGAAACAGCGGTGAACCAAGTGGGCGTTAATGTGAATACAGCTTCCGCATCTTTATTGCAATATGTCGCAGGGCTTTCTAAAAGTGTAGCGACAAATATTGTGAAGAAAAGAGAAGAAGAAGGAGCATATACATCGAGGGTGCAATTGAAAAAAATTCCCCGGCTTGGCGCAAAAACATATGAGCAATGCATCGGATTTTTGCGGATACTGAACGGGAAAGACCCTCTAGATTCGACAGCGATCCATCCGGAAAATTACAAGCAGGCAGCCGAACTGTTGAAGAAGATGGATTTTACCACGAAAGATATTGGGACTCCCCACCTCCGTGATGCTCTAAAAGAGATCAACCCAGAGCGCATGGCAGAAGAGTTAGGGATAGGAGAAATAACGCTCAAAGATATAATCGAT
>NZ_LN851186.1:498851-586351 GCF_001243895.1 Bacillus testis
TATTAGGAAAAGATATGGAAAATGAAGATATCCATACTTTTGTCCCCAATTATGTACGTTTGGCAGAAGCTGAAGCTAATTGGTTGAAGGAACAAAAGAAAAAAAGTGCTGAGTAAAGGGATGAAGCAGATGAACCAAACAACCTATTTTAGACCGATGACAGAAGCGGATCTAGATGAAATAATGGTGCTTGAAAAGAGATGCTTTACTTTGCCGTGGACTAAAGATGCATTTTGCAATGAATTGAACCAAAATCAGTTCGCTCATTATGTGGTTCTAGTGGAAAATGAAAAAATCATCGGCTATTGCGGGGCTTGGCTGATCATTGATGAAGCTCATATTACCAATATAGCGATACTTCCTGAATATCGCGGTAGAAAGTTAGGGAAAGAATTACTGCGCTATATGATGGATATGTGCAGGGAACGGAAAATCGAGAGGATTACGCTTGAAGTGCGAGTCAGCAATATACCGGCGAGATCTTTATACAAAAAACTCGGTTTTGTAGAAGGGGCCCTTCGAAAAAATTATTATAGTGATAATCAAGAGGATGCGATTGTAATGTGGGTGAATTTAGGATGAAAGATCAATATATAATGGGGATAGAAACCAGCTGTGACGAAACAGCAGTTGCTATCGTTAAGAACGGAAGAGAGATAGTATCAAATATAGTGGCTTCACAAATAGACAGCCATAAGCGCTTCGGCGGGGTAGTTCCCGAGATTGCTTCCCGCCACCATGTGGAAGCTATCACATTAGTGCTCGAAGAAGCTCTTCAGGAAGCGGGATTGGCATACAGCGATATAGACGGAATTGCCGTTACGGAAGGACCTGGTTTAGTCGGTGCCTTGCTGATTGGGGTGAATGCAGCCAAGGCGGTTGCTTTCGCGCATGATATCCCATTGCTTGGGGTACACCATATCGCCGGCCATATCTACGCCAATCGGCTTATAACAGAAATGAAGTTCCCCTTGATTGCATTAGTCGTTTCCGGAGGGCATACTGAATTGGTTTATATGAAGGAGCACGGTTCCTTTGAAGTGCTTGGGGAAACGCGTGATGATGCAGCCGGTGAAGCATACGACAAAGTGGCAAGAACGTTGAACCTTCCTTATCCGGGCGGTCCCCATATCGACAGATTGGCTCATGAAGGTGAACCGACAATTGCATTTCCAAGGGCATGGTTGGAGGAAGATTCGTACGATTTTAGTTTCAGCGGTTTAAAGTCCTCTGTCATCAATACCCTGCACAATGCAGAGCAAAGAGGAGAAAAGCTTTCTCCACAGGAAATTGCGGCAAGCTTCCAAAGCAGCGTGATTGATGTCTTGGTCACTAAGACGGTTAAGGCCACCGAACAGTATGGTGTCAAACAAGTCCTGTTAGCGGGCGGAGTTGCGGCGAATAAAGGCCTGCGGACGGCTTTGCAAGAGGCTTACAGCCAAATGGAAGACGTAGAATTGGTCATTCCTCCATTGTCTCTTTGCACAGATAATGCAGCTATGATAGCGGCTGTGGGCAGTGTAATGTTTGAAAAAGGGAAACGGTCTGCCTATGATCTCAATGCCAATCCAGGATTGGATATTGAAAATGAATAGAAAAAACGATAGGTTTTTCGAAAACCTATCGTTTTTTTCTGGAATATAAGCCAGGCCTTTTTGGAAAATACTTTTTTCGACAAGTTATGCAGGTATCATCCACAAAGTTATTTAGTTATCACCACTTTTGTCCACAGTAAAAAGTGGTTTAAAATACGGTTTATTGGGATTTTCCACAAAATCCACAAAAAACTGACTGCTTATCCACAAACGAAATAAAGTTATCAACAAAAACTGTGACTATCTATCACTTATCCACAGTATTCCGAAAATTTGTTCAAAAAAAAGAAAATGATCCAGAGAAAAAATCCCTGGATCATTTCTATGATAAAGCTCCTTGTTCTTCCTCCAATTCGCTCCATTCTTCCATAAGTCGTTCCAATTCGACATTTGCTCCATCAATTACTTCGTTTATCTCAAGAACACGCTGGTGATCCTGATAGATGTCTGGATCGCATAATAGTTCATTTTGCTTGGATACAAGCGCGTCTAATTCTTCCATCCGCGTTTCTATTTCTTCTAGACGGCGCTTGATTTGCCGCTGTCTTTTTTTCGTCTCTTTATCCTGTTGATAAGTCGCTTTCTCCTCCACCTGGGGAGCTGCAGATGTGGATTGTGCCTGCTCGAACCGTTCATGTTCTTCTTGTTCAGCTTTCTTTTCTACATAGTAGTCATAATCACCGAGGAACTCCTGGCTTCCATCTGTGGATAATTCAATCACTTTTGAAGCAATCCGATTGATGAAATAACGGTCATGCGAAACAAAAAGAATAGTGCCTGGAAATTCGACGAGCGCATTTTCTAATACGATTTTGCTATCGAGGTCCAAATGGTTAGTTGGTTCGTCCAAAATCAAAAAATTGGAGCCCTGCATCATTAATTTGGAAAGGGCCAGCCGCGCTTTTTCTCCGCCGCTCAATGCGGAAACAGACTTCAGGACATCATCGCCAGAGAAGAGAAAATTGCCCAAGACTGTCCGGATATCTTTTTCGTTCGTAGTCGGGTATTCATCCCACAACTCATTCAATACACGCTTATTGGATGAAAGATTGGCTTGTTCCTGGTCATAGTAGCCGATCGTCACATTGGAACCAAAATCAACATGGCCCTTTAATAAAGGAAGTTTGCCTAAAACGGATTTGAGCAAAGTGGTCTTGCCGACGCCGTTCGGTCCGACTAGGGCAATGCTTTCTCCTTTGGTGACGGACATATTGATATGCTCTGATATAGGTGCACCTTCATAGCCGATACTGACGTCGGAAATGGTTGCCACAATGTTGCCGCTTTGCTTATTCATCCGAAAGGTAAAGGAAGCGGATTTTTCATCTCCCAGTGGCTTGTCCATTACATCCATCCGTTCCAGCTGCTTCCGCCTGCTTTGGGCACGTTTGGTTGTGGTTGCACGGGCTATATTTTTTTGGATGAAGTCCTGGAGCTTAGCGATCTCATCCTGCTGTTTTTCATACTGTTTCATATCACGCTCATAGTCCGCCGCTTTTTGCTCTAAATAGTAACTGTAGTTGCCGTGGTATTTTTTAGAGGTTGTTCTCGAAATCTCGTAGATGACGGAAACGACCTTATCCATAAAGTAACGGTCATGCGATACAATCAAGACGGCTCCATTATAGCCTTGCAGATATTGCTCTAGCCAAGTCAGCGTTTCGATATCAAGGTGGTTGGTCGGTTCATCGAGAATCAATAAATCAGGCTGGGAAAGCAATAGTTTCCCTAATGCCAAGCGGGTGCGCTGACCACCGCTCAAGGAAGCGACCGGTGTTTCATAATCAAATTGCTGAAACTGCAGCCCGTGCAGCACCGAGCGGATATCCGACTCATATTGATAGCCGCCGCGCTCTTTGAACGCAATTTGCTTGTCATCATACTCTTTTAGAATCTGTTGATAAAGCGCTTCGTCATTATAGATTTCTGGCTGGGTCATTTTTTCTTCGAGCGACCGCAGCTGCTTTTCTAATTCAATGACAGGGGTGAACACTGTCAGCATTTCATCCCAGATGGACTTATCCGACTCAAGGCCGGTATTTTGGGCCAAGTAGCCGAATGTTAAGTCTTTTGGTTTGATGATTTCACCCTCATCGTAGGATAATTGCCCTGCGATGATTTTAAGCAAAGTCGATTTGCCTGCGCCGTTCCGGCCGACCAGGCCAACGCGGTCTCTCTTTTGTACTTCTAATTTTATATTGGATAGGACTTTTTCAGCCCCGAAATATTTAGAGAGCTTGTTCACTTGTAGAACGATCATATATATTCACCTCAGTTGTCTTAAGTGTAGTGTAAACGAAAAGAGGGGGCAGGGGCAATTATCTTAAGCTCGCTTTTGTGAAATGCAATACAAACTTTTTCACAAAGAAAGGAAAATAGTGTATGATTTAAAAGGAAGGGAGAGATTAGATGGGCACTTTGCCCATTCCTTGAGGAGGACCGTTTTAACTTAAGTGATCTTACAGGAGGCGGCTTCAGGCTGCCGGATGCCAAGCCTATTTTTGCAGGACCATATGTAATAGATGAATGGCCAACAAAAGACACAGCGGTTAAAGAATCCAAATCTTTCATCATTTGGGACAATAGATGCAGCCTCTTCATTCAGGACAGGTCGCCAAATGGAAGCGTTATCAATGCGGGCGAGTCTTTATGCTGTTATGATGGAAAAACAGGAGAATCTTCGGGCCCTAATTATTATAGACAAATATAATTCAGAAAGAGCAGAATATAATGGGGGGGAGTAAATTATGCCGCATGAAACATTAAAGATTCCACAGGCAACGGCGAAACGCTTGCCTTTATACTATCGGTTCCTAAAGAATCTGCATTCCTCAGGGAAACAGCGGGTTTCTTCCGCCGAATTAAGTGAAGCCGTCAAAGTGGATTCAGCAACCATCCGCAGAGATTTTTCCTATTTTGGTGCACTGGGCAAGAAGGGTTATGGCTATAATGTAAATTATTTATTATCTTTCTTTAGTAAGACACTTGACCAGGATGAATTGACCAAAGTAGCATTAATCGGTGTGGGAAACTTGGGGACTGCTTTTTTGCACTATAATTTTTTGAAGAATAATAATACCAAGATTGAATTGGCTTTCGATGTATCGGCGGATAAAGTCGGCACGAAAATAGGCGATGTAGAAATCTGCCATATGGATGAGCTTGAAGAACGCCTTGCGGACCAAGGGATATCCGTAGCGATTTTGACCGTGCCAGCGCAGGTAGCACAGCCTATTACGGACCGCCTTGTACATTCGGATATCCAGGGGATCCTGAACTTCACGCCAGCACGGTTGAATGTTCCGGCCTCCATACGGGTGCATCATATTGACCTTGCTGTGGAACTGCAATCCCTTGTTTATTTCCTCAAGCACTATCCGATGGAAGAGGCCACAGAACCTGATGGGCACGCTGAACCATTTATTGATTAAACAAACAAAAAATCCGGCTCCTTTAAAAGGGGAGCCGGATTTTGTTATTTTTTCTTCATTCGTCTCAGGCGGAAGTACAGCATGAGCAAGCGGATCCCTGTCCCGAAATCGATTGTGGCCAGAAAAACAATCAAGTAAGCAAAAAAAGTCCAACCGTTATCGGATACATAATTGATCGCGAAAAAGGTAAAAACAACTCCCAGCAGGATATACATGAAGCTGGAAACTAAAGGTGATTGACGTCTCATAATAATCCTCCAATAAAGCTTTGGGCCTGGTCGATTGTTTTGATGATCTCTTCATATTTTAATTGGACAACGACCACTAATGTATTCATCATGACATGGGCAAAAATCGGCACTAAGATTCTCTTTGTCCGGACATACAGGAATGCAAACGTAAATCCGATAGCGGAGTAGAGAAGGATATGTGACAATTCTCTATGCGCCAACCCGAAGATGAGCGAACTGACCAAAGCGGATATAAAGAAATTAAACTTTTGATACAAAGTGCCAAAGATAATTTTTCGGAAAACCAGCTCTTCTAGAATCGGACCGATAATGCTGGTCAGTATGACAAATAAGGGAATGGTCTTGATCATTTGCATGATGAAATGCGTATTTTCAGAACCGGCAGTGACGCCGATGGCCTGTTCAATGAGGGCAGCTATATTTTGAGCGAATAAAGCAATGAAAATGCCGCCGATGGCCCATGCGATGGAAATCCCGATAGATGCCTTTGGCTCACTTTCCAACCGGTCCTCATTCGATGGCCGTTCCTTTCTGAGCAACCATAGAACAATGAAAAGTGTCGCAACAAAGGCAAAAATCGACCAGTAGGCATATCCATTCAAGATGGCTTCCCGCTCGGATGCCCCTCCCCATTCCCAGAATTTCTTGAACAATGGAGTGCCGATCGCCGGCGAAAACAGCATACATACATAGGCTAGTAAGATAAATATATATTCTTTTTTCACAAAGTTAACTCCTTTAAAAAATCACTTAAGGGTATTGTACTTCTTTTTAGGGAATGGTTACAAACGTTTCCCATTAAATGCAGATGTTTGTTATATATTATCGAACTGTGGCCTATACTTTAAGAAGTAGAGGTGTAAGCGCATGCACAAGAAAAAATTTGTAGAAAATTTAGGGATTTTTTTAAAGAGAAATACTTGAAAAAAAGGATAAAGTTCATTATCATAATAAATGTGTTAGCACTCATTAGAGATGAGTGCTAATAGATAAACTATTGTGATCGAAAAATTGAGGAGGGTGTTTTTCTTGTTAAAACCATTAGGTGATCGCGTTATTATTGAACTAGTTCAATCTGAAGAAAAAACTGCAAGCGGTATTGTACTTCCTGATACTGCAAAGGAAAAACCTCAAGAAGGTAAAGTAGTTGCCGTGGGTGCAGGTAATGTACAAGACAATGGCGAGCGCGTTGCTCCAGAGGTTGCTGTAGGCGATCGTATCATCTTCTCAAAATATGCTGGTACTGAAGTGAAATATGAAGGTACTGAATACTTAATTTTACGTGAAAGCGATATTCTAGCAATCATCGGTTAATAGAAAACCGATCTTATACTTATAACTTTTTTAAAAATCTAGGGAGGTAATGGAAAATGGCTAAAGACATTAAGTTCAGTGAAGAAGCTCGCCGTTCGATGCTTCGTGGTGTAGATGCTCTTGCAAACGCAGTTAAAGTAACACTTGGACCAAAAGGACGCAACGTGGTTCTTGAAAAGAAATTCGGTTCACCGCTAATCACAAATGACGGTGTGACAATCGCAAAAGAAATCGAACTTGAAGATGCATTCGAAAACATGGGTGCTAAGTTGGTTGCTGAAGTAGCAAGCAAAACAAACGATATCGCCGGTGACGGTACAACAACTGCAACAGTCCTTGCACAAGCAATGATTCGTGAAGGCCTTAAAAACGTAACTGCAGGCGCTAACCCAATGGGCATCCGCAAAGGGATCGAAAAAGCGGTTAAAGCAGCTGTAGGAGAATTGAAAGAAATCTCTCGTCCGATCGAAAGCAAAGACTCAATCGCTCAAGTAGCGGCTATCTCTGCTGCTGATGAAGAAGTCGGCCAATTGATCGCTGAAGCAATGGAACGCGTTGGCAACGACGGCGTTATCACAATCGAAGAATCTAAAGGATTCGCAACTGAATTGGATGTAGTGGAAGGTATGCAATTCGACCGCGGATATGCTTCTCCATACATGGTAACAGACAGCGATAAAATGGAAGCTGTTCTTGACAACCCATACATTCTGATCACTGACAAGAAAATCGGCAGCATCCAAGAAATCCTGCCAGTTCTTGAGCAAGTGGTTCAACAAGGCAAACCATTATTGATGATCGCTGAAGATGTTGAAGGCGAAGCACTTGCTACTCTAGTAGTGAACAAACTTCGCGGAACATTCAATGCAGTGGCTGTTAAAGCCCCTGGATTCGGTGACCGCCGCAAAGCTATGCTTGAAGACATCGCAGCCCTTACTGGCGGCGAAGTAATCACGGAAGAACTAGGCCGTGACCTTAAATCTGCTACAATCGACTCTCTTGGCCGCGCTGCTAAAGTCGTTGTTACAAAAGAAAACACAACAATCGTTGAAGGATCTGGCGACAAAGCAGGCATCGATGCCCGCATCAATCAAATCCGCATGCAATTGGAAGAAACAACTTCTGAATTCGACCGTGAAAAACTACAAGAACGCCTTGCTAAATTGGCTGGCGGTGTAGCAGTCATCAAAGTCGGCGCTGCAACTGAAACTGAGTTGAAAGAACGCAAACTTCGCATCGAAGACGCATTAAACTCTACTCGCGCAGCTGTAGAAGAAGGGATCGTAGCCGGTGGTGGTACTGCCCTTCTTAACGTATACAACAAAGTGGCTGAAATCGTGGCAGAAGGCGACGAAGCAACTGGTGTGAACATCGTTCTTCGTGCAATCGAAGAGCCAGTCCGCCAAATCGCACACAACGCAGGCCTTGAAGGATCTGTGATCGTAGAACGCCTAAAACGCGAAGAAGTAGGAACTGGATTCAACGCAGCTACTGGCGAATGGGTAAACATGATCGAAGCTGGTATCGTGGACCCAACAAAAGTAACTCGTTCCGCACTACAAAACGCAGCTTCTGTTGCAGCTATGTTCTTGACTACTGAAGCAGTCGTAGCTGACAAACCAGAAGAAAACAAAGCACCAATGATGCCTGACATGGGCGGCATGGGTGGAATGGGCGGCATGATGTAATCTGCCCCCAAAACCTTTGGTATACAAGGATTTTGAATAAGGGATAAGAGCAATGCTAACATTTTGCTAACATTTCTCTCCCGATTAGAGGCTTCTCATTAATTGAGCAAATTTATGAGAAGCCTCTTTTTTCATTTCTTTCGTTATATGAAGGTAAACGTTCTTCGTTGTTTCATCATCGCAGTGACCTAACCGGTCCATAATTTCCTCTAATCCTACCCTCGCTTCTGCAAGCAATGATGTGTGCGTATGTCGTAAAGAGTGGGGAGTAAGTTCTGTGTTTAATCCAGCTAATTTCAGTAATCGAGCCATTCGATTTTCGACAGTTTTAATGAAAATGGGATAGCCGGGCTGTCTGCCATGCTTGGCAAAAATAAATCCTTCATCTAGATAAGTTTCACCCAAACGTTTTTTCACTTTCTTCTGTAATTCCATGTGCTCTTTAAGAGCTGCAATAACATCTTCATCAACGACTATGGTCCGTTTAGATCTTCGTGTCTTAGGTTGCACTAGTTGATATTCCAATGTGTTATTAGTCGGATTATAGTACGTTTTCGTAATACTAATTGTATGCTCTTCGAAGTCCATGTCTTTCCACTTTAGTGCTACTAATTCACCAACACGCATTCCTGTGTAAGAAAGGATAAGGAAGATTATACCCACCCCTATCTCAAGAATCATAGGGATTCAAGGATAGAGGAGTGGGTATTCGTACGAGGAATCTAACTTTAGTGTAGTGTAAAGCTGGGAACTCGATGATGCTGTTGTTTTAATATCTGAATTTCTTCATCTCGTCACTTGCTGTCAAGCACATGCAGTTTCGCCCACATGTATCATGACGAGCACCATTGGCCATAACCAATCGAAACTCCGTCCGAACCGTTGAATGCAAGAAGCCGTTCCCGCTCCTCTAAGTCTCACAATCCAGTCACAAAACAACAGTAAAGACCTTGCCTAATGATTGCTACGTTGATTTTATATGCATCGGCTCAACTCACCTGACCTCTTCTTTAGCGTGACTTAAGGGCATTCCTACGATTATTCTGAGTTTTCCATGTCGAACCTTACTAAAAACAACAGCTTTTGACAGAGGGTAGCTTCTCTGACCGCACAGGATTTCACTAAAGTATCTGTAGTTAAACCATTAGATTGTAGATAGACAAGCTTTAACTGGAACAACTTTTCGCGCTAAGCGATTGCATCATGGGATTATGGTAGAATAAGAAAAGATAGTATTAGGTCTTATTACATAAAAATGAGGAATTATGAAGGCAGGTATAAGGATGAGTCAATTAACATTACAAGAATTAGAATCGCATTTGTGGAAGTCAGCTGACATCCTGCGCGGCTCTGTCGATTCAAGCGATTATAAGAACTATATATTTGGATTATTATTTTTAAAGCGTCTGAGTGACGTGTTTGAAGAACATAAATTGGAGCTTGTACAAGAACACGGAGAAGAAATTGGACAACTATTAGCAGACGATCCAGATCAATATCAGTTCTATGTACCGGAAGCGGCTCGTTGGGAAGAAATCCGTAAGCATGCATCTGATATCGGTTCAGCGATCAATGTGGCGTTTGAAGCGTTGGAAAATGAAAATGTCACACTTGAAGGTGTATTGACGCCAATCGATTTTAACCGTAAAGAAGTGTTAACGGACAGTGTGTTACAACGTCTGTTGCAACATTTCTCATTACTAGATTTACGTAACGCTAATCTTTCTGAACCGGATATGCTTGGGCGTGCTTATGAGTATCTGATTAAAATGTTTGCTGATGATGCTGGGAAAAAGGGTGGAGAATTCTATACTCCATCGAAAGTGGTTGAGTTGATTGTCAAATTAATCAAGCCACAAGAAGGTATGCGTGTATATGACCCTACGTGTGGATCAGGCGGTATGTTGATTCAATCAGTAGACTATGTAAAAGAACATAATGGTAATCCACAATCACTATCTCTATTTGGTCAGGAGAAAAACTTAGGTACATGGGCAATTGCGAAGATGAACCTACTATTGCATAATCTACCTGATCATCGCATTGAAAAAGGAGATACGATTCGTGAACCGAAGTTAGTCGAAGATGGCGAAATCATGCTGTTTGACCGAGTGATTGCCAATCCTCCATTTTCATTGAAAGAATGGGGGCGCGAAGAAGCGGAACATGATGCCTATGGCCGTTTCCAATATGGAATTCCACCGAAAAATGCCGGAGACTATGCATTTATTCAGCATATGATTGCATCATTAAAAGCAGATGGAATGGCAGGAATTGTTATGCCACATGGTGTACTGTTCCGTGGTGGTGCGGAAGGGAAAATTCGTCAAGGATTGCTGGAATCTGATTTATTAGAAGCGGTTGTCGGCTTACCTTCTAATCTTTTCTACGGCACAGGAATTCCTGCTTGTGTGCTGATATTCAATCGCAATAAGGCGGAAGAACGAAAAGGAAAAGTATTCTTCATTGCAGCGGAAGATGAGTATCAAGAAGGTAAGAACCAAAACATGCTGCGTGATGAAGACATAACAAAGATTGTTTCTACATTTAATGAATATGAAGATGTAGAGAAATATGCTCGTGTTGTTACATTAGAAGAAATCAAAAACAATGATTATAACTTGAACATTACACGTTATATTGATAAATCAGAAGAAGAAGAGCAAGTGAATTTAGAATCAGTAATTGAAGAGATTACCAATTTAGAAAGTGGTCGCTTAGAGATTAAAGCGAAATTGAATGTACACCTGCGTGGTTTAGGGTTAGGTGAGTTATGATGGTAACAGTCAATAAAGGTGTACGAGAAGGATATAAATTAACTGAAATGGGTGAGATACCAGTAGAATGGGAAGTAAAAACTACTGGTGAGTTATTCGAGAATGTTTCGAAAAAGGGATTTGAACAGTTACCGGTATTATCTGTAACACAAGATAACGGTGTAGTGTACAGGAATGATTTAGACATAAATATTAAATATGACAAGAATTCTTTGAAAAGCTATAAGCTGATTGAAGAAGGTCAATTTGTTATTAGTTTAAGATCGTTTCAAGGAGGATTGGAGTATTCATCAATAACCGGCATATCTAGTCCGGCATATACAGTTCTTAATCCTTCAAACTTAGTTAATGTCGATTATTTTAAATATCTTTTTAAATCATTTTGGTTTATTGAAAAATTAAAGGGGTCTATTGTAGGAATAAGAGATGGTAAACAAATCAGTTTTACGGATTTTAAAGTAATTAAGTTAGCTTTGCCACCATTAAAAGAACAACAAAAAATCGCTGAAATCCTTTCAACAGTTGATGAGCAAATCGAGAATACCGAACAGCTGATTGAAAAAACGAAAGAGCTGAAAAAAGGCTTAATGCAGCAATTGCTGATAAAAGGTATTGGACATACAGAATTTAAACAGACAGAGCTTGGAGAGATACCGGTTGAGTGGGAAGTAAGAGAGTTTAGTGAACTATGCAGTAGGATTATTGTCGGGATTGCATCATCCACGGCAGAACATTATACATCTAAAGACTTGGGAGTAATGATAGTTAGAAATCAAAATATAAAAGAAAATCATCTTTATTTAGATGACGTTCTATATATTTCTAAAGAGTTTGATTTAAATAATGAAAAGAAGCGATTAAGAGAAGGAGATTTATTAACTGTAAGAACAGGTTATCCTGGCGTAACTTGTGTTGTACCAAAGGAATTAGAAAATACTCAAACGTTTACAACATTAATCAGCAGTCCATATCAGGATAAAGTGGATTCAAATTATTTAGCATATTACATGAATTCTCCTCTTGGTAAGAACCAATTAAAACAATTATCTGCTGGTGGGGCTCAGCAAAATCTAAATGTTTCATCCTTATCAAGTTATAAGATTAGTGTACCGTCTCTTAAGGAACAACAAAAAATAGCATCCATCCTTTCATCCGTAGATGAACAAATTGAAAGTTATGAACAAGAAAAAGAGAAGTATCTAGAATTGAAAAAAGGCTTAATGCAACAGCTTCTTACTGGGAAGATTCGAGTGACGGTGTAAGCCGTCTCTCTTATACATAGGAGGTGAACAGGTTGAGTGGATTGGAATATACAGAAGTGGAATTACCGCTAATCGAACAGTTGAGAGATTACGGATATACGCATAAGACTGGATCAGAGTTAGAGAATGAACGTTCTTCTAAATCGAGCATTGTTTTGGAGAAACGCCTTGCTAGTGCCATTCGTAAGTTAAATCCTTGGATAGACGAACACAATGTTGAGAAGGTCGTGAAGCAATTTGTCACTTTACAAGCGGAAGATGTGTGGCATGCGAATAAGACTATTTTTGATTGGTTGTTTGGTGAAGGGATATCCGTTCTGCAAGATGTAGGAGCTGGAAAGAAAAATCAAACGGTGCAGCTCTTTGACTTTGAACATGTGAAGAATAATGATTTTCTTGTTGTGAATCAGTTGAGTATTGATAATGCGGCTGGAACGATTCGCCCTGATATTACTATCTATATCAATGGTTTTCCGCTTGTTCTCATTGAATGCAAGAGTCCGAAATTGCAAGTGGATAAGCAGTTGCCGGAGGGCGTTAAACAGTTTGAGCGCTATATGGATACGAATGAAAAGTTGTTTTGGTATAACCAAATGCTCATTGTGACGAGTCGAGATCGTGCGCGGATAGGAACAATTTTAGCAAAAGCGCAGCATTATGGATTATGGAAAGATCCTTATCCTTATACATTTGATGAAATCGGAAGTGACCGTGCTCAAGATGTATTGGTGTCCGGAACATTACGTAAAGAAATTATTCTTGATTTGATGCGAAACTTCATCGTATTCGATGGAAAAGTGAAGAAACTAGCTCGTTATCAACAATATCGGGCAGTGAACAAAGCGATTGAACGGATTATGAGAGAGAAGAAGCCGGCTTTACGTGGCGGTGTTGTATGGCATACACAAGGTTCGGGGAAATCATTGACGATGGTCTATTTGGCGATGAAGCTACGTAGACAAGTAGATTTGGAGAATCCGATGCTTGTAATTGTTACGGACCGACAAGACTTGGATGACCAAATTACGAAAACGTTCCAGCAATCAGGTTTTCCTAATCCAACGCAAGCAGCATCTGTAGCTGATTTGAAGCAACAATTAGCCAAAGGGCCGGGAACAACCGTCATGACGTTGATTCAAAAATTCCAAGGAAATGAAGAGAAGAACTTTCCTATTATTTCTGAAGCAGAGAATATCATTGTCATGACAGATGAATCGCATCGCTCCCAATATAAAGGATTAGCTATGAATATGCGTAAAGCGTTGCCTAACGCTACGTTTATTGGATTTACTGGTACGCCGATTGATAAGAAAAGTCGTTCTACTACAGGAAAATTTGGTTCGTATATCGATAAATATACCATTGAACAGGCGGTTGAAGATGAAGCGACGGTTCCAATCTACTATGAATCTCGTTTGCCGAATCTTCATGTGAAAGGTGAAACGTTGGATGAATTGTTCGCTCGTTCCTTCCATGAGTATGATGATGAGGCGAAAGAAAAAATCAAACAGAAATATGTGGATGATCAATTGCTTTTAACTGCTCCTGAACGGATGAGAGAGATTGCTTTGGATATTATTCATCATTTCGAAAGAAAAATCTTAATCAATGGTTATAAAGCACAAGTCGTGGCAGTTTCTCGATATGCGGCTGTGCAATATAAGAAACTGATTGATGAATATGCTATGAATAAGTTTGAAACAGCTGTCATTTTTTCAGCAGGACAAAATGATAGCGAAGAATTACGCGAGTATCATGTTTCGAAAGAGGAAGAGAAAAAACTGATTGAGCGATTCAAGAAGCCATTCTCTGAAGATAAGTTATCTATGTTGATTGTTTGCGATAAATTGCTGACAGGATTCGATGCGCCGATTGAACAGGTCATGTACTTGGATAAGCCATTGAAAGAGCATAATCTACTGCAAGCTATCGCCCGAACGAATCGTAAGTATGATGCCAATAAATCATATGGTTTGATTGTTGATTATTTTGGTGTATCTCGCTTCTTGGATCAAGCACTTGAAATCTTTAGTTCGAATGATGTACAAGGTGCGTTGCATTCTATTGATTCGGAGTTGCCGAGATTAGAACAACGTCATCGTTCAGCAATGAGATTCTTTGATGGGTTGAAAAAGGATCAACTAGAAGAGAGCGTTTTACGCTTAGTGAATGAAGACGTGCGAGCTGATTTTGATATCGCCTATAAACGATTTGCTGAAAGCATGGATAAGGTATTACCAAGTCCGAAAGCAGAACGATATGTGGACGATTTAAAGCGTGCAGGTGTTATTCGTCAATTAGCTAAATCACGATTCTCAATTGAGGATGGCATGGATATCTCCGATTGTGGTGAAAAAGTGCGTAAACTGGTTCATGATTATCTATATTCTGAAGGAATTGATGCACGTGATCCGGTCTCTATTTTAGATGCATCGTTTAAAGAAGAAGTAGATAAGAATGTCCATCCTGAAAGCAAGGCCGCACAGATGGAACATGCGATTAAGAAAGAAATATCTGTTCGTATTGAAGAAGATAAAGTATTTTATACTTCATTAAAAGATAAAGTGGAAGAACTGATTGAGCGCTATAAGGAGCGGCAGTTAACAATCTTCGAATTGTTGGAACAGTATGATGCCATTCGAGAAGAGTTATTGGATAAAGCGAGTGGGCAAACAAAGAGCGGGTTAACCTATTTACAAGAGCCGTATTACAATAAGCTACAGGAAGTTTGCGAAGATAAAGAAGAATACACGCTTAAGGAAGTGGCTGTAGAAGTACAACATTTTATTGAAGAACAAGTGACCCCAATCAGTGATTGGACATTGAAAACAGACTTTAAACGCCAACTTACTAGTGAGCTGAAGATCATGTTGCTGAAGCAAAAGCTGAAGCCGAATGAAGCATTTGAATTAACAGGGTATTTCACTGCTTTGGCAGAAACACAATACGGGAAGAAATAAGGAAATGACCGGCATATGTTTGCTGGTCATTTTTATATAACTAAGATAGATTAATTCCTTTTTTTAATATGTGAATACGTGCATTCCTTTTTACTTTTTTGCCGTATAAATCGAATTGACTCTCTAGCTTACTCATTAATTCTTGACTCTTTGAGGATTCAGGTGATAGTTTAACAAACCATTCTTTCATTATTTTTTCTGTGTCTACTCCAGTTTTGTTTTCTCCTCTGGCATATTTTTCAGTATCCATGTTTTTATAACCTATGTATTTACTGGGACCGAATGCATCTATAGTAGGAATGTAATACCAATGTATGAATTGTGTAAGCTGGGATATGATATCGGTGTTTTCTTCAAGGTCACGATTAAACTGAATAATATTTTTTTTGACATCTTCTAATGATATTACTAATTCCTCCATTTATATCCTCCTTTTATATATAAAGCGTTTTTCCGTTAACTCTAAGCCATTCTTTCTTTTCTTCATAATCTGGAAGCAACATGCGCAGTGTTTCCCAGTATTCCTTTGAATGGTTCATGTGCTTTAAGTGTGCAAGTTCATGCGCCAGTACATAGTCTACAACAGAAGCAGGAGCCAGGAAAATGCGCCAGTTCAATAGAATATTACCGGCAGGCGTACAGCTACCCCAACGCTGTTCTTGCTCTTTGACCTTGATAGCATTTGGGTAGTGAGGGAATTTGATTGTAAATTTCTTCATTCGTTCTTTGGTAAACTGATGCCCCTTTTGTGTAACCCATTCAGCATATAGAGGATGCAACAATTCTCGATAGTGGGATTCTGCAATATCTTCATGAAGCTCTGCGACAAATTGTCCCCTATAGAAATGAAAAGTTGAAGCTAGAGATTCATTTGTTTTTATTACTTTAAGTCGGTATTGCCTACCAAGGTAAGGTAGCTTTTCTCCTGATACAAATCTTCTCTGTAAACTGCTTTGATTCATTTCTTCATAACTATTCAGCTGCTGTCTAATCCAAGCACTTTTTTGATGTACTATATCTTTAATAACAGCATGTTCAGCAGAAGTAGGAGCTACAACCTTAACGCCATGTTGATCGACAGAAATAGATACGCTTTTGCGACGATTACTTCTGGAAAGTGCGTATTGTATTGTTTGTGAACCGAATTGGATGTAGTGCATATGGCAGACCTCCTATTCTCTATTATAACAAGAAATATAGATAAATTTGTTATAATAAAATGGATAAAAGTGGGTTTGGGGGTTAGACGTGTGTAGAGTATGTAATATTAAAACTTCTGCAGTGGTTGGATCTGTTGTGAAAAACGTAAGAAGATGCAAGAAAAGACCTGTTAATGACCGTGGATTGAGCATAGTTGGACGATTATTATACGTGACAAAGATAGCTTCGCGTGGTGAAGGAGTACATGGTCATGTAATAAATGAATCTACTGGTAACCTACAAAAAACACAGGCACATATTAGAGATTGTGAGTTTGAACTGACTAATAAAAATGGAGCGGTGGAGTTTTTTCAAAGGGAGAGTGAGAGAATGGGGATATATGTATCTAATTTCGAACGAGAATTTACTGTTCGAACTCTAACATTATTAGATGAATTGGATAAAAGTAATCATGAATATGAAGTAACGCTATTGATTAACCTTTGTGTAGGGTTAATTACAATACCTAATGAATACTCAAAAAGAAATGATAAGGCAATGGAGAAATTTTTAATAAACAAATATGATGGAGCTAAAGTTAAAAATGTCCTTTCAAAGCAAGAAGTCGGTAAAGGATTTATAAAAGATGGAGAAACAGTATATAACAATATTTTGGATGCGCCGTATGCATTGTATTTAAGGAAATTAAGAAATGCACTTTCACATGGGCGAGTAGAGTTTTTAGGTGAAGATAAAACAATTTCATCCGTTCGGTTAAATGATAGAAATGGTTCAAATATTGAACTAAATATTGAAGAGTTAAAAACGATTAGTAGAGATATCGCAAATGTACATTTGGATTTCTTTGATTTTGTTAGCCCAAAAGGGATGGTTGTGAATTATAGGGAAGTGTAAACCCACCAACATCTCTTGTGTTGCGAGATACACTCCACACATCTGGAGAATGTATCAAGTCAAAATGCGATGCATATAGACTTTACACCGCATTTTGACAGAAGCATAATCACACATCAATGTTTACTAACATTTTGCTAACGAAATACGATAAAACACGTTGAATCCAAGTTAAAGATATTACACTAAACATCGGAGAAATGCTGATTTGATGCAGTTTCTTTCCACTATAGGGAAACATATTACACCTTAAAACCACATGGGCGGCATGATGTAATCAGCCGCACTACCCCTCATATAAGGGTTTAGTGAAATGCTAACACCAAAGTGTTTATCGGAAGCTTCTCATAAGTTGACCAAACTTATGAGAAGCTTCTTTTTTTATATCTGTTTTACATGGATAAGCATTCTTCGTAATTTGACGATCCGAATGATCAAGCCTGTCCGTAATTTTTTCAGCCCTATAAATGTCTTAGGGAAAGAATCAAGATGAGGGTATGCTGTAAAAAGGCGCACACGACTAATTTTTATCTAAAATCACAACCAATTAACAGGACTAATTGCTATTTTCAGAAAATATTTGTGTATTATTGACAGCTAATATTTATGGTGTTACTATGTCTTAGTAAAAATTAATTACTATTCTCGTATAATATTGGGGATATGGCCCGAAAGTTTCTACCAAGCTACCATAAATAGCTTGACTACGAGGTTGTGTATATAAAGGTGGAGATCTTCTCCTGTTTTCATTATTTACCTTCCTGAAGTCAAGCACCAGTGTAACTCGGTGCTTTTTAATTTTTACAGCAAAAATTCAAGATGATTAACAGAGGAGGATCATAGTAATGAAAAAACATACCAAAAAAATAGCGATGGTATTAGTCCTTGCTTTAATGACTGCCGTTTTGGCAGCATGCGGTAATAACGATAAAGAAGCTAAGGCTGGAGAAGGTAAAGATGGGTTAAAGATTGCTATTATAACGAGCCCTTCAGGCGTAGATGATGGCAACTTTAATGAAGATAACTATAACGGAATTTTGGACTTTATTAAAAACAATCCAACAGCAACGGTAAAGGCTGTTAGAGAAGAATCTGGCGACCCAACTGCGTCTGTACAAGCGGTTGCTGATATTGTGGCTGATTATGATGTAATTATAACGCCTGGATTCCAATTTGCTGGCGTTTCTAAGCTTGCTTTAGAAAACCCTGATAAAAAATTCATCATAAATGACTCTGAGCCAACTCCTATTGGGGACCAAACAGAATTCGACAATATCTTTGCCATGAATTTCGCTGAACAAGAAAGTGGCTTTTTTGCAGGGATGGCTGCAGCTCTTGAAACAAAATCAAATAAAGTAGCGGTAGTAAACGGAATTGCTTACCCTTCCAATGTCAATTATCAATTTGGTTTTGAATCCGGTGTAAATTATGCTAATAAGGCTTTCGGAAAGAATGTCGAAGTTGTTGAATTATCAGGTTATGCAGGAACGGATGTAACTGGCAAAAATGTTGGCGGTAACTATGCTGGATCTTTCTCAGATGAAGCAACCGGAAAAGTGATCGGAAATGCATTGATCAAAAAAGGTGTAGATCGAATTTTTGTTGCAGCAGGCGGAACCGGCAATGGTGTGTTCACAGCGGTTAAGGAATCTAAGGGTGATGTAAAAGTCATTGGTGTAGATGTTGACCAATATGACGACGGTGTAAACGGTTCTGAGAATATCGTGTTAACATCAGCGGTAAAATTCATGGCCATGAATATTGAGAAGGCATTGAATTCAGTTGTTGATGGAAGCTTTAAAGGCGGAAATGTAGTCCTTCACGCAGATACAGATTCCACTGGATTTATTAAAGAAGAAGGCCGCCATCAATTATCTGAGGATACACTTACGAAAATGAATGAAGCTTACGAGCTAGTGAAAGATGGCAAAATCGTGCCTGCATCCAATTTTAATGGCCACACGCCAGAGAAGTTTCCAGGACTATAAGAATAAATAGAAACACAATAATGCAATGAACCAATTAGAAGTTTATCATTTCCTGAAATCAGATTAACAAGGGGATGATAAACTTCTAAATTTTTCTTTCTATGATTATTGTAATAAAGGAGAAAACAGATGTCCGAGTATATTGTAGAAATGAAACATATAACCAAACGTTTCCCTGGAATAGTTGCGAATGACGATGTATCCATTGGCATAAAAAAAGGGGAAATTTTTGCTTTACTTGGAGAGAATGGCGCAGGTAAATCCACGCTGATGAGTATGTTGGGAGGCATGTACGAACCGGATGAAGGAGACATTTATATCCGGGGAGAGAAAGTGCAAATTAGTTCGCCTAACCATGCGGCAAAGCTTAATATCGGCATGGTCCACCAGCATTTTAAGCTAGTTTCTGATTATACGATTACCGAGAATATTACTTTGGGAGTCGAGCCGATTAAAAAGTTTGCAGGCCTTTTTCCATACGTGGATATTCGAAATGCCAATCGTAAAATTGAAGAACTGTCTAAAAAATTCGGCTTAGAAGTGGACCCCACGAAAAAAATAGCGGATCTTAATGTTTCTATGCAGCAACGTGTAGAAATTTTGAAGGTTCTTTACCGTGAAGCAGAAATCCTCATTTTCGATGAACCAACAGCCGTGTTAACACCACAGGAAATCGAGTTCTTGCTCAATATTATCGAAGGACTGCGAGAAGGCGGGAAAACGATCATATTGATTACACATAAGCTGGAAGAAATCAAGAAAGTGGCTGATCGATGTGCCGTATTGAATAAAGGCAAACTAGTGGATGTGCTGGATGTAAAGACAACATCGATTAACCGTATGGCGCAATTAATGGTGGGCAGAGAGGTAAACTTTGAAGCAGAAAGAGCGCCTGCCCAATTTAAAGAAGAAGTATTAAAGGTAGAGCAACTAACGATTAAAAATGAAGACGGATTTGAAGTGGTGAAAGATGTTTCCTTTGCCATCCGCAGCGGTGAAATCTTTGCCATTGCTGGGGTCGCAGATAATGGCCAAGTCGAAATAGCGGATGCCATTGCTGGATTAACCAAGGTCAGCAGCGGAAAAATCCTCCTTCAGGGCAAGGATATCACGAATGAAAGTATAAGAAACAGAACAGAAACGGGAATATCGTATATCCCTGAAGACCGGCAAAGCTATGGGCTGGTTTTGGATTTTGATTTATCAACCAATATAGCTTTAAAGCAGTACTATAAGGAGCCTTTTTCTAGTAAGGGAATCTTAAATAAAGAGGAATTCGAGCAATTTGGCAAGAAGATGATCGATAAATATGACATTCGAAGCGGACAAGGTGTCAAAACGCAAGTTCGTTCGATGAGCGGCGGCAATCAGCAAAAAGCGATTATTGCACGCGAAATCGAATTGCAATCGCCGCTTATGATTTTCGTTCAGCCAACGCGGGGAGTCGATATTGGCGCGATCGAGAACATCCATAAAATGATGATTCAAGAACGGGACCGCGGAAAAGCGATTCTCCTCATTTCATTGGAGTTAGATGAAATCATGAATGTGGCGGATACCATTGGAGTGATCTATAACGGCCAACTTCAAAAAGTTGCTAGCAGTGAATCCTTAACGACGAATGAAGTCGGTGAATATATGATGGGGGCAAAGCATGAGTAAAGATAAAAAGAAAAGAATCTTCCGTACAAGTCTTATTCAGCCATTAACGAATGAGAAATGGCAACCGATCTCCATACCTTTAATCTCCATAATTATAAGTTTTATTGCTGCCGCAGTTGTTATACTTTTAATCGGCAAAAACCCTTTACAGGCGTTCTATAACTTATTCCAAGGAGCGGGGATTTTACCTAAGCCCGCTTATGCTGGCTATAAGAGCATGCTGACTGATTTTCTGAGCTTGCTGAATGCCATGACGCCGCTTGTGTTTGCCAGCTTGGCAGTCGCTGTAGCATTTAGAGCAGGCCTATTCAATATCGGGGTTGCCGGCCAAATGCTTGTCTCCGGTTTTTTAGCGACAATTATTGTTGGTTACAGCGGTTTGGATGCCATCCTCGCAAAGCCGCTTGTGCTGGTAATCGGAATTGTTGCCGGGGGACTAATGGGGGGATTAGTAGGATGGCTGAAATATAAATTCAACATTAATGAAGTAGTCTCGACGATTATGTTGAATTATATGGCTCAATATGTCATCAGCTTTTTTATTCAAATGTATTATATTGACCCTGTTTCAAGACAGTCCCAATATATATCAGATGCAGCAAGATTAACTTTAGTGAATGTCGAAATAGCTAATTTGAAAATGGATATTCCGCTCGGCTTCATTCTGGCTATTCTTTGCGCTGTTTTAGTCAAGTTTGTCATGGACAAAACGGTGGTTGGCTTTGAAATCAAAGCCGTTGGTTCCAATCGCAAAGCCGCTAAATATGCAGGGATTAATGTAGGAAGAAATACAGTCTTGGCGATGATTATTTCAGGAGGCTTGGCTGGCCTTGCGGGTGTCACTTATTATTTAGGCTATTTTTCTTCCATCCAGCCAAAGGTATTATCAAGCATCGGCTTTGATTCCATTGCTGTATCGCTATTAGGGAACTCTCATCCGATTGGCGTGATTTTTTCTTCCTTTTTAGTATCTATTATTGATCAGGGAAGCACGTATATGAGTTCGCAGGCAGGAATCAGACAAGAAATTTCTTCTGTGATCGTCGGGTTAATCCTCCTGTTTAGTGCATGCGGTGTGTATATGAAATATAAAATCAGCCGTTTGAAGGAAAAAGAAGTGGATCGGAAGGAGAGTGAATCATAATGGATACAGTAATTATTGATGGTTTATCCTTTGCTCTGCCTCTTTTTATTATCGCAATAGGCGGCATATATAGTGAAAAGAGCGGTATTACCAATTTAGCACTTGAAGGCTTTCAAGGTTTTGGGGCATTCATCGGAGCGCTGTCAGCTGTTCTAATTGCAAATGCTTTTGGCACAAATATTCAAGATTTATTTTACGTAGCGTTACTATTCGCGATGATTGGCGGAATGGCTTTTTCCGTTATTCATGCTGTACTAAGTATTAAGTTTAAGGCAGATCAAGTTATAAGCGGTGTCGTGATTAATATTTTGGCACTGGCCCTAACGACTTTCTTAACGACACAAATAAATGCACTTGTATTTGGAACGGCTTCAGACAAGTTCCAATTAGGTGTCATGGAACGGTTTACGGTTAATGGTTTAGCTGATATACCGGTCATTGGAGCAGTCTTTACGAATGTCTATCCGTTCGAAGTGATTATTATTGTGATTGCTATTTTTGCTTGGTATCTTTTATATAAAACACAATTTGGCATGCGCTTAAGAGCGTGCGGGGAAAATCCTCATTCAGTTGATGCAGCAGGTGTAGATGTAGCGAAAATTAGATTTTCTGCCGTGTTAATTTCAGGTCTATTATCAGGCCTTGGCGGCATGTGTTTTGCATATTCTATTTCGGCTAATTTTTCTTCTAGTATTTATATGGGATATGGATTCTTGGCCATCGCTGCATTAATCTTTGGTAACTGGAGAATTCTCCCTACTTTAGCCGCTTGCCTTTTGTTTGGTTTTGCAAAATCCGGCGGGGCTTTTATTGCCCAGTCAATGGCATTGCCAAGCAGTTTTACCGATTTATTCATGATCTTACCGTACCTATTAACATTATTGTTATTAATCTTTTTCTCTAAATCAAATCGCGCTCCTAAAGCTTTAGGGGAAATTTATGATAAGGGAAAAAGGTAGGTATATGTATGTTTTGCTAACACCCCAAAAGTTAGGTTTCAACTCTAACTTTTGGGGTGTTTATTTATGTTGTCTAAACAAAGTGAAAAACGTACATGAGTGATTGTAAAAGAATATCAAAAAGGAAGGATTGTTACCGAATGAACCAGAGGGTTTGTCATTGATAACTGATGATTCTAAGATCGATTTTTAAGAATTAATGCAGATTTGCTTCTAATATGGTTGAAATATACGTCCTGTTCGGCCAGTTTCCGAATGTTAATCGCAGTTGCATTAGAAAAAATACGGATTTTGTTTGACAGGCGGGATTACCGGTGGTACTATGGCTTAGTGAGAATTTAAGTTATATTAGTATAACATTTGGAATGCGGCCAGGAGGCTTCTATTAATCGATCATGAATCGCTTGACTGCGAGGTTGAGCATAAAAAGATGGAGATGAATGTACCTTCCTGAAGTCAAGCACTGGTGTCATTCGGTGCTGTTGAATTTTCACACAAGCAAAAATTCAACCTGATTAACAGAGGAGAATCATTGTAATGAAAAAACATACCAAAAAAATAGCAATGGTATTAGTCCTTGCATTAATGACGGCTGTTTTGGCAGCATGCGGAAATAATGATAAGGAAGCAAAGGCTGGAACAGCTAAAGACGGATTAAAAATTGCGATTGTTACAAGTCTTACAGGCGTTGATGATGGCAACTTTAATGAAGATAACTATAACGGGATTTTGAACTTTATTAAAAAACATCCAACAGCAACAGTAAAAGCTGTTAAAGAAGAATCTGGCGACCCTGCTGCGGCTGTACAAGCGGTTGCTGATATTGTGGCAGATTACGATGTTATTGTAACACCAGGGTTTCAATTCGCTGGAATTTCCAGTATTGCTTTAGAAAATCCGGACAAAAAGTTTATTATAAATGACTCTGAGCCAACACCTGTAGGCGACCAAAAAGAATTTGATAATATCTATTCCATGAATTTCGCTGAACAGGAAAGCGGCTTTTTCGCAGGGATGGCTGCAGCACTTGAGACAAAATCAAATAAAGTAGCGGTTGTAAATGGGATTGCTTATCCTTCAAACGTCAATTATCAATTTGGCTTTGAATCAGGCGTAAATTACGCTAATAAGGTTTTCGGAAAGAATATTGAAGTTGTTGAATTATCAGGTTATGCCGGCACGGATGTAACTGGCAAAAACATTGGCGGCAACTATGCTGGATCTTTTGGAGATGAAGCAACCGGAAAAGTAATCGGAAATGCATTGATCAAAAAAGGCGTAGATCAAATTTTTGTTGCAGCAGGCGGAACCGGCAATGGCGTATTCACAGCGGTTAAGGAAGCAAAAGGCGACGTAAAAGTAATTGGTTGCGATGTTGACCAATATGATGACGGGGCCAATGGTTCTGAAAACATCGTGTTAACATCTGTTGTTAAATTCATGTCGATGAATGTTGAAAAAGCATTGAATTCTGTTGTTGATGGAAGCTTTAAAGGCGGAAATGTCGTGCTTCACGCAGATACAGAGTCCACCGGCTTTATTAAAGAAGAAGGCCGCCATCAATTATCAGCAGATACACTTACGAAAATGAATGAAGCTTACGAGTTAATGAAAGACGGCAAAATCGAACCTGCATCTAACTTTAATGGACATACTCCAGAAAAGTTTCCAGGACTATAAGAATAAATAGAAACATAATAAAGAAATAAACGATTAGAAGTTTATCATTTCCTGATTTTAGATGGATTAGGGAGTGGTGAACTTCTAATTTTTTTTTATTATTGTGAGAAAGTTAGTCTCTTTTGGTAATATAAACCGATTCAGCATCGTTTCCTGAGATGATAGAGTTCCTAATTTTTATAGAAAGTAAAAGAGTATAAGAGAACCTGCAAACAGAAGGAATTTGGCATTGAATCGCAAATTAATGTATAGATCAGAGAAGAGAATACTTAAGGAGATGATGAATATCAGTTCTGTATGGTCCAATAAAAAATGGGTAACACTTGGTGATTCTATTACCTGGCAGGATGGCCAACCGTTTAATGATACAAATAAGATTGTAAGAGGGTATCAAACGGTTATGCGTGAACAGCTTGGATTTTCTGAAGTATTGAATATGGGCGTTTCAGGCAGGCCGATGGCTAATGGCACCATGAATGGAGCAGGCACAAACACAACGGGGAAAAACATAGACTATACATCATTTGATTTAGTGACAATTGCGGCGGGAACAAACGATTTTAAACTGGATGTCCCAATAGAAAATGAAGAAGACGATTATGATACCAATACTTTCGATGGTGCCTATCAAGATTTAATACGGTTTATTTTAGAACATAATCCTTGCATTCGAATTGTAATGTTTACACCACTGCAAAGAAACCATTCTATGTATGATGTACATTTTGTAAATAAGGCTGGGCATATATTAAATAGTTATGTGCAGAAAATAAAGGAAATTGGCGCTCAGTATAGTATTCCGGTATGCGATATGTATGGGAACAGTGGTTTTACCGAACAAACATTGACAGCATTCACAAGAGATGGCCTTCATCCAAATGAGCGCGGGTATGAAAGAATGGGGAATTATGGAGCAGCTTTTTTGCAATCGATTGGTTGTTGATTTTCGAAGTTTAGTATAAAAAAGATGAAGGCAATATAAATATCCCAACATTTTTGTGGTACTCCACGTTGTTGAAATAAAAAGTTGGCCATGTGTAAACGCTGACATTTTTTTATTTGGCTCTTGGTCTCATTATTAAGTATTTGATGATGGCATTCACCAAGTGCTTTTACTTTATGAATTCCATGGTACCATCCATCAGCCATGGCGTTTTTTATCATGCTCAACGTCCAGCTCCTTTGTCGACGGTCTTACCTGTTGACTTGCGAATCTCATGAAACGAAACCTTTTTAGGTATTGAGTCATCCATCTTATCATACGTCTATTTTCTAAAAGGTGGTTTGTTTTTAAATAAGTTGAGTGATTGATCATAAGGTTGATTGATAGGAGCGGAAGGTGCGAGACTCCTGCGGGATCACCGCCCGCCCCGCGGAAAGCGAGCATCCTGGAGCGGATATCAATCGTCGCTTGCACCTTGGCTCTTCTTTTTATCCTTTTACAAAAGGAGGTATTGAAGCCGTTTTCTATTTTGTTCATTGAAAAGATTGTTTTTCAACACTGTAAAAAGGATTGATTGTAAATTGGTGCTTAATTGGTTTAAGGATTCTGGAGAAAGAAGATAAAAAGGAAATAAAAAGACAGTTGCTATAATTAATTTCAAAATATTGTAAAAATAATTGTAATTTTTTTGAAGAAAAGTTAGTATTATATAAACCAGATATGAACCAACGGAAAGGGGAGGATAAACGAATGAAATTGGGCGTAAGTTCATACAGCCTACATCAAGCGGTCCACAAAGGAGACATGACTTTTTTGGATTCTATTAGCTGGGTAAAAGAAAACGGCGGCGAACACTTTGAGGTGGTTCCCATTCACTTTGACTTGGTTGAACAGCCGGATTTAATAGCGGCCATAAAATCAAAAGCGCAAAGTGAAGAGATCGAACTATCCAATTATGCAATCGGAGCCAATTTTATTCAGCCTACGGAACAAAAATATGAAAAAGAGATTGAGAGAGTAAAATGCCATGTGGATGTAGCGAAAGCATTGGGAGTCCGTTTTATGCGGCATGATGTAGCAATAAGGCCTCTCTGTGACACGCACATCGAACAATACTACCATGATTTGCCGCTTATGGTGAGGGCATGCCAGGAAATTGCTGATTATGCGAAGCCGTTTGGCATTACCACCAGTGTAGAGAACCATGGCTATTATCTACAAGCTAGCGATCGAGTGCAGCTTTTGGTTCGATTGGTCAACAGGGATAATTTTAAGACAACTTTGGATGTGGGCAATTTTTTGTGTGTGGATGAAGATCCAATCAACGCGGTGATGAATAATCTTCCATTTGCATCATTTATCCATATTAAAGATTTTTATTACCGGGATACGATTATTGAAATGGGGGAAGGTTGGTTTACTTCTAAAAATGGCAAATCACTCAGAGGGGCAATTGCTGGAGAAGGAGATTTGAATATGACCGAAGTAATCAGAATAATCAAACAATCAAATTATCAAGGCGCCATTTCATTAGAATTTGAGGGGATTGAAGACTGTGGCCAAGCGATTAAATCAGGCCTTGCCAATATACGCAGGATTTGGGACCAAGTATGAGCCAACAGCAAATAAGGGTAGGAATCATTGGCGCCGGTTCAATATCTGATCTGCACATTGCCGGGCATCAAAGAAGCAGCCGTTCGAATGTAATGGCCATATGTGACCAAAATGCAGAAAGAGCAAAGGCAAAGGCCAGACAGTACGGAATTCCTCATTATTGTACTAACTATAAAGAATTGTTGTCGCTAAAAGACATAGATGCAATTGTTATTTGCACATATAATGCCACACACGCCCAAATAGCGATTGATGCATTAGCATCCCAAAAGCATGTATTTGTGGAAAAGCCTTTATGTATATCTTATGAAGAAGCCCAGGAAATAGAAGCGGCTGTTAAGAAGAGCGGAAAACAACTCCAGGTAGGCTTTGTGAGAAGGTTTGATTCCAAGGTGGAGAAAATAAAAGAAATGGTGGACAGTGGCGCGATTGGTGAGATCTATTATGCCAAAATGTCTGCTTTACGGAGATTAGGGAATCCTGGGGGATGGTTTGCGGACAAAGAAAAATCCGGTGGAGGACCGCTAATTGATGTGGGCATTCATTTATTGGACTTATGTTTATATTTCATGGCTTCTCCTACGGTCAAAACGGTTAAAGCTGTAACCTATAAAAAACTTGGCAGCAGAAATCATATTAAGAATCTATCCTATTACACAGCGGCTGATCCTGGCGAAGGCAACAATACAGTTGAAGAGCTTGCTGCTGCTTCCATTCGATTTGATAATGGGGCTTGCTTACTTTTGGATACAAGTTATACATTGCATGCAAGCAAGGATGAAACCGTGTGTATAATCTATGGGACTAAAGGAGGCGTAGAGGTAGAACCAAATTTCGTAGTTTCAACCGACTGCTATAATACCATTTTGAATGCATATCCGCAGATCGACCAAGATGTCTCGCATTTACAGAGTGCTTATCCGAAACAAATTGAAGGATTTATAGATTGCTGCATGAATGGAAGTGCCCCCCGTCATTCAATAGAAGACAGTCTATTGACTATGAAAATCATTCATGCCATTTATGAATCTGCAGAAAACGGAAATGAAATATTCTTTGAGTAAAGGGAGGAAAAAGATGAAAACAGTTGAAGAATTAGAGGATTTATTGTCCAGACCATCCGATCGCCTTATTGAAGATATAGCCAAAATAGATGGAGATCTAATGATTTTAGGCATTGGTGGAAAGATGGGTCCGACTCTCGGAAAAATGGCAAAGAGAGCAATAGAAGAAGCAAATTTGCAAAAGAGAGTAATAGGCGTGTCCAGATTTTCAGATGAAAGCGTAAGAAATGATTTAGAAGCTTCAGGCATAGAAACGATTCGTGCAGATTTATTGAATGATGAGGAATTAAAACAGCTGCCAAAAGTAAAAAACTTGATTTATATGGCAGGCAAAAAATTCGGCACTCAAAACAATGAACATCTAACGTGGGCCATGAATACATATTTGCCTGGAAGGGTAGCTGACATATTTAAACAATCAAGAATAGTTGTTTTTTCATCTGGAAACGTGTATCCGCTTACATCGTTAGGGAAGGGTGAATGTACGGAAGAGTATCAGGTGAACCCGATTGGTGAGTATGCCCAGTCATGCCTCGGCAGAGAAAGGGTCATGACCTATTTTTCGAAATTGAATCATACACCTGTCTTATTTTTTAGATTGAATTATGCGATTGATCTACGATATGGAGTGCTTTTGGAAATCGCCAAAAAAGTATATACGGGACAGGCGATTGATTTGGAAATGGGAGCCGTCAATTTTATATGGCAAGGAGATGCAAATGAGTATGCCATTCGCTCGTTGTTGCATTGCAGCAGTCCGCCGAAAGTGCTGAATATTACGGGTCCGGAAAAGATTTCTGTGCGGTGGCTGGCGAATGAATTCGGAAAGAGGTTCAAGAAAGAAGTCCATTTCCACTCGGAAGAAGAAACGACAGCGCTATTGAATAATGCCTCACAGTCCCATCAATTGTTTGGTTATCCTCGTGTTCCTTTAATGGACATGATCGATTGGACCGCTGAATGGGTAAGTCAAGATGGGTCTGTCTATGAAAAACCAACACATTTCCAGGAAAGGCAAGGGGCTTTCTAATATGATGGATCCACTGGAAAGGAAATTATTGCTGGAAGGCACTGTTATACCTGCCCATCCCTTGGCATTGACAGAACAGAGGATGTTGGACGAACAATCTCAAAGAGCGTTGACACGTTACTATATGGATGCAGGAGCAGGCGGCATCGCAGTAGGCGTTCATACGACACAGTTTGAGATTAGGGATCCGGAATTCAAGCTGTTCGAAAAAGTACTGACGTTGGCGATGGAAGAGGTAGAAAAAGCGCGACTGAAGCGGCCGTTCATCAAGGTGGCAGGAATATGTGGGCCGACTGATCAAGCGGTCAAGGAAGCGGAGTTTGCTAAGAGTATAGGGTATTCAATGGGACTTCTCAATATGGGGAATCTTGACCACTATTCAGAAGAAGAATTGCTTGCAAGGGCGAAAGCGGTAGCTGATCTTATTCCGGTATTTGGTTTTTACCTTCAGCCGTCTGTAGGAGGAAGAGTGTTAAGCTATCGTTTTTGGAGCGAGTTTTCAAACATTCAGAATGTCCATGCCATAAAAATAGCTCCTTTTGACAGATATAAGACATTGGACGTAGTAAGAGCCGTGTGCCAATCACCCAGAAGGGATGATATTGCTTTATATACAGGAAATGATGATTCAATCATCCACGATCTGCTCTCTATCTATAAAGTGCATATAGATGGAAAATGGGTTGAGAAACGGATTGCAGGCGGTTTGCTGGGGCATTGGGCAGTGTGGACAAAGCGTGCCGTTGATCTGTTTGAAGAATTGAAAAAAGCAAGGATGGAACCATCCATTCCTGGGCAATGGCTGATGAAAGCAAATGAAGTAACAGATGCAAATTCGGTCTTATTTGATGCTAAGAATCATTTCAAAGGGTGTATTGCTGGTATCAATGAGGTATTGGCAAGGCAGGGGTTGCTCCAGGGGAATTGGTGCCTTAAGCCGGAGGAACAATTGAGTCCGGGCCAAAATGAGGAAATTGATAGAATCTATCAAGAGTACCCGCATATGAATGATGACGAATTTATCAAAGAAAATATTGAACGCTGGAGGAAACATAGCTCTTGATTAGAATAGGGATCATCGGCGCCGACTCTACGCATGCAGTCGCTTTTACTGAACAACTGACCAATGCATTGAACCCATACCATGTACCGGGAGGGGAGGTGATAGGTTTTTATTCTGCCGAGCCATCCATTGACCAGGAACGGAAAAAGGACATAGAAAAAAAGCTGATCCATCAGTACGGTTTGGTTCAATTGGCAAGTTTTCCACAAATGGCGGATAGATGTGATGCCTTTTTATTATTGACGGTGCATCCGTATGAAAAACAGGCGCAATTGAAAGGACTGCTGAACTATAACAAGCCTGTTTTTATAGATAAGCCAATATCGTTGACTGCCGCGGAAGCAATTCAGCTAGAACGGTTAAGCCATAAAGCGAAAACACCGATCATGAGTTCTTCAGCTTTACGGTTTGTGACAGCATTTGAAAACTTTAAAAATACCTATACACAAACTGAGGAAGCGATTCAGTTTAATGGCCCTCTTCTTTTTCATTCCAGTATTCCAGGCTATTTTTGGTATGGGATTCACTTGGCAGAAATGGTGGTTTCCTTAATGGGGGGCTTACCGGAAGAATTGTCGGTTAAAAGGAATGGCGGCAGAGAAATCGTAGAATGTGTTTATAATCATCAATTAGTGAGAATGGTTTTTGAAAACAGAGGAGACGAACCTTTTAGTCTAAAACTGAATAACCGTACAATTCCATTAGCTTCCGGCAGTGAACCCATTTACACGGGTTTGCTTAAGAACATAATGGCATTTTTCCAAACCGGCCATTCCACTGTGCCATTTGAAGAGACGATTGATGTCATGCGGATGCTGGAAAGTATGAATAAACAAAGCGAGGCATATGCAAGATTTTCGGCGAATAAAGACTGAATTTTCAAAAATAAATATTGACATATTTTGTAAACGAAACTAATATGAATTACATGAACCAGATATGAACCAGTAAAAGAGGAGGGAATTCATGAAGAAGAAGCGTTTTTATCTCATTTTAACATTGGTATTTTTGTTGCTCTTATCTGCATGCTCTGGAAAAGATGAGAAGGTTTCATCAGATGGAAAAGGGAAGAAATTTTCAGGAACATTGACAGTTTGGGTTCATCCTTACGTTGCATCAGACTTAAAGGATCAACAGACAGCGGTATTTGATGATATGGCGAAACAATTTAAAAAAGAATATCCAAATACAAAAGTAAAATTTGAAGAAATCCCTTGGGCAAATAGGGAAACGAAAATTTTGACAGCGCTTGCAGCTAAGGAAGGACCAGATGTCTTTTACTTGATTCCTGATATGATGGCGCAGTTTGCCAGTAAAAATGTGCTGACTCCTATCACAAAATTACTAGGGGATGATTTTGATAAAGACGATTTCCCTAAGAGTTCATTGGACGCTGTAACTTATAAAGGCGAAATGTATGGGCTGCCTATTCTGCATGAAGTCCAGTCGATGGTCTACAATACAAAGATTCTGGAAGAGGTTGGCGGAGATAAAAATGCTCCTCCTACAACATGGGAAGAATTCGATCAGCTTGCCGAAAAAGCAGTTGCGAAAGGCTATTTTGCCAGAAATTTTGAAGGTGCAAATACATTGAACTCCACACTTTATCCATTGATTTGGCAGGCTGGCGGAGACATCATCAAAGATAATAAGGTTGTCATCAACAATAAAAAAGGTGTAAAAGTATTCGAGAAAATCAATGACTGGTATAAAAAAGGCTGGATTCCAAAAGATTCAACAACAGCACTCGACCACTTTACAGGTTTTCTGGAAGGGAAAGCTTTATCCTCTACAGCATCGGGTTTAACTTTAAGCACACTTAAGGACAGAGGATTTGACAATTATGTGCTTGGGCCGCCTCTAAAAGGAGAAAAGCAAGTAACATTCGGAACAACAGGGATGTTTGTCGTTTCTGCTAATAGCAAAAATAAAGAAGCTGCCGCTCAGTTAGTTAAGGCAATGACGGATACAGAAGGCTCCAAAGCATTTAATAAGCTCACAAAATACGTGCCGGCCCGCCAATCAGCTTCGGATATCTATAATGATGATCCGGAAATGAAGCAGATGACAGAATGGTTAAAGTATACAAAACCAGGGGTGATTCATCCGGTGGCCCGCGAAATCATGCCTAAAATCCAAGCTGAGCTTCAAGCGATGTTAGAAGGAAGCAAATCGCCGAAAGAAGCCGCCGATGCATCAGCAGAAGCAATAAAGGGAGAAATCGATAAACAATAAGATGAACATCGTAAATCTAGAACAATAAATGAAGAATAATAATAGCTTCCATGGACCCGATTTTGCACAAAGCAAAAGCTATAAATGGAAGCTTTACTTTTTTAAGAAGGTGAGCGGATGGCGGGAGAAATAAAAATAAATCAAGTGCATGCCAATCAACGTGTAACGAATATGACACGAAAAGAAAGAATCAAGAGGAACTGGAATAAATACGGCTTAGTCTATATCTTTTTGATCCCTATTTTAATTCATTTTGCCGTTTTTCAACTTTTTCCGATTCTGTTTAGCTTTATTTTGACCTTTACCAATTGGCCGGTCATTGGTGATCCCAAATTTATCGGTTTAAAGAACTGGTTAGCGCTGTTCAAAGATCCTCTAGCATGGAAAGCGCTTTGGAATACCGTGGTTTTCTCTATTTATTACATAGTACCGACAATGGTTATAGGATTAGGTATGGCATTGATGATCAACACCGGGAAAAGAGGAACAGGTTTCTTTAAAGGACTATTCTTTCTGCCGGTTGTCACTTCATTTGTAGTAATATCGGGGATTTGGGATTGGCTATTTAAAGGAACTGAATCAGGCTTGATCAATATGTTGCTGTCTATATTCGGCATCGAGCCGCAACTCTTTTTTTCAAGTTCAAGCCAGGCGATGATTGTGCTGGCAGGCTTATCGATATTCAAAGTCTGTGGGAGTACAATGATCTATTATTATGCCGGATTACAGTCTATGCCGGAAGAATTATATGAAGCAGCGAGAATCGATGGGGCGTCCTCTTGGAAAATATTTTGGAAAATAACATTTCCTCTTTTGTTGCCAATCCATTTTTATGTCGCCATTATCACAACGATCGGTTCTTTTCAGATTTTTGATTCGGCCTTCTTATTGACTTCCGGCGGCCCTAATTATGCTACCACTACAATTGTTTACTATCTCTATCAAGAAGGGTTTGTTTCATTAAGATTTGGATACGCGAGTGTATTGGCCTATGTCTTGTTTTTCATCATCTTTATCATTTCTATCATACAGAAAAAATTCCTAGGTAAAGAAACGACATATAAATAAGGAGAGAGCGGATGATAAGGTCCTTAAAAAGCAATTTTGTTTATATCCCTTTATGTATACTTGGTATACTTTTCCTGACGCCGTTTATTATTATGCTATTTGGATCTATTGTGAATATGAGATTCCCGATTGGAAATCCATTTCAATGGCTGTTGAATGAAGATCTTTCTTTTAAGAATTTTACATATATCTTTACCAACGCTAACTATATGAGATGGATTGTGAACTCACTGATCATAACGATTATTCCGGTATGTACGAATATGTTTTTCTCCGCTATTCTTGGTTATATTTTTGCGAGAAAACAGTTTCCTTTTAGGGATTCATTATTTTGGATTATGATGGCAGTTGTCATGATTCCAAGCCAATTGCTTATTATTCCTAGATACATTATGTTCAGTAACTTCGAATGGATCAATACGTATTTGCCCTTGGTCGTCCCGGAAATCTGGGGGATTATGGGGGTGTTTTTTGTAAGGCAATATATGATGACGCTGCCGAAAGATTTAGAAGAAGCTGCGTATATGGATGGAGCAAGTGATTTTACGGTATTTTTTAAAATCTATTTACCCCTGTCCGGACCTGTGATAGCAACCGTCGGAACATTCAGCTTTATCGCAAATTGGAATGACTTGTTGACTCCTTTAATTTTTACAACAAGCAATGAAATGTATCCGGTGACTGTGGGGTTAGCGTCCCTATTGACTAAAGAAGGGAATTTTGGCGTAGAAATGGCCGGATCGGTGCTATCATTTATTCCGACCTTTTTGATCTTTATATTTTTCCAAAGATATTTTGTGAAAGGGATCGCGTTGACAGGCAGTAAATAGGAATGAAGGAGTGGGAAAAATTACGAATGAGTGGAAAAAAGAGCAGAGACATCTTTATGGAACAGCTCCAATTGATGAAAACAACCATAAGAAAACAAATAGCAGAAGGAGATATTCAAGTTGGTGAATATCTTCCGTCAGAATTAGTGCTGGCAGAAACATACGAGTTAAGCAAAAACTCTGTAAGAAAAGGGCTTGAAGATTTGGTGGAAGAAGGATTGATCGTCAAAAAATCAAGAATTGGGAATCAAGTGGTATCAATTAAACCCTTCAATCCAATCATTTTAAGAGTTGGCTATTATCCCTCATTAATGAATGAGGTGAAATTCGATGACCTGATCAGACTTTTTGAAAAGGAATATCCAAATATAAAAGTAAAAACGATTGCTTTGTCCTATGAAAACTATCATTTAACCCTTCGTGACTTTTTCATGAATGACATGATTGATGTGGTAACCATCAATTTTAAAGATTTTTATGAATGCAAAGATCAAAGTGAATCCTTGTTCGAACCAATGGAATATAACCCTACTATCTATTCATTTTTACAGAAACCGTTCGAGTCGGACTGTATAAAGGAAAACTTGATGGTTCAGCCATTTGTCTTTTCTCCTATTGTCTTTTGCTACAATAGGGCACATTTTGATCAGGACCACATTCCATATCCGGACAGCAGCTGGAAATGGGAGGATGCGCTTGAAACATCAAAAACCTTAATGGGAGAAGATCAGGATGGTAAAGTCTGCGGTCTGTATTTTCATCCCTTTTCATTAAATAGGTGGCCTATTTTTATGATGCAGAACGGTGTCCAGTTTGAAAAGGATTTGGACGGTGAAATTCAGTTTCCGTATGAAGAATTATTGGAAAGCACTGCTTTCATCCGTACGATGTTTGAAGAGCAGGGTATTCTCCAAACCTTTTTGTCTGATAACAATCGGGATGCCGAGCAACTTTTTATAGATAATAAAACTTCTATGATCATAGCTTCTTATTTTACTTTGAATGAGTTCCGTAAACATTCCATTGAATATGATATAGCCCCGCTACCCTATTTTAAGTATCCTAAGACGATCCTATTGATCATCGGCTTGGCGATCAATAAGCATTCAACAAGAAAGCATGCTGCGGAACAATTTGTCTCGTTCATGTCGGGGGAGAAGGTTCAGGAGTACATACGCATCCATACTCTAAGCCTGCCGGCAGTGAAAAGAATTGCCGAAAAACAAGGGGAGGAAAAGGTCTATAAGCCTTCAAGATTCCAATTATTTAGAGAGATCATTCCGTCTTTTTGTCTGTATACCGATTTGGGTTTGGAATCCAATGAATTAGCAGAAGTCCGCAATGAATTACGTCTCTACTTGTCGGGGGCAACGGATCATGATTCCTTTTATGAAAGATTAAAAGGAAAGTTATCCCGGTCAGCGAAATATGAACAAATAACATAAATGGAGGTGGCTCTTTGAGAACAGTAGTAGCACGCAACCAATCGATCCAGCTTATAAACAATGATAAGCCTATGATCAAGCCCTCATATTTATTGGTTAAGACCAAGTTCTCTGCAATTAGCCCAGGTACAGAGTTGTCTATGGTAAAGCGGAGCGGAGAAAAAGAAGTAAAGCTTGGATACAGTGCATTCGGCATAGTGGAAGAATGCGGGGAACATACGGAAGGATTTTCACCAGGAGATAGAGTTGCCTGCTACGGGGCCCCTTATGTAGAGCATTCAGACTATTTGCTAGTCCCTAAAACACTCTGTGCCAAGGTGCCTGATGCAGTATCAGACGCTGAAGCATCCATGGGCGGAATCGGAGCCATTGCCATCCATGCATTGCGAATAGCCAAATTGCAATTTGGAGAGAAGATTGTGGTGGCAGGGTTGGGAATCATTGGGCAGATGATTGCTCAAATAGCAGATGCCGCTGCTTACGATGTATATGCTTTGGATATCGTACATAATCGTACGAAATTATTGCAGTCTAGAAAAAATATAAAGTGCTTCAGCAACAGTGAAGAGATCAGCCATCATCTAGGCAAAGGTGCAGATGCGGTATTACTGTGCACAGGAGGGAACGACTCGGAATTGAACGCCCAAAGTTTATCATGGGCAAGAGATAAAGGGAAAATTGTCATCGTCGGCGATATAGAACCGTGTTTTCCGAGAAACGCCATGTTTGCCAAAGAAGCGGAAGTGTTAATCGCTAGGGCAGGGGGACCTGGCCGCTACGATCCTGTTTTTGAAAAGGAAGCGATCGATTACCCTTATGGATTCATTCGATGGACGGAAGGAAGAAATTTAGCTGAATATTTAAGGCTGGTAGAAGAAAAGCGGATTGATGTGTCCCCATATCTCAAGGAAATCGTCGGATTGGAATCGGTCTCAATGGCTTATAGGAGCCTGGCTGACAAACAATCTACAATATTGACCCATCTTATTTCTTTCCAGAAATAAAAAAGAGGAGGATTTCAAATGCTAAAGGTTGGCGTAATCGGTCTGGGCTCCATTTCGGAGTTTCATTTAAATGCGTATCAAAAGAATCCAAAGGTTCAGCTCATGGCAATCTGTGATCTCAATGAAAAACGGTTAGAAGAAAAAGGAGATTATTATCAGGTAGATCTCAGGTATACAAATTATCAAGAGCTGCTTGCGAATAAGGAAGTAGACGCCATAAGCATCTGCACCTGGAATAATACGCATGCAGAAATTGCGATAGCTGCTTTGCAAGCAGGAAAGCATGTGTTAATTGAGAAACCTATAAGCATTAATACGGAACAAGCGCTTCAGGTGGAAAACGCAGCAAAGGCTTCAAATAAAACGGTGCAGATTGGATTTGTCCGCAGATTTGGATCAAATACTCAAATACTGAAGAAATTTATTGATAATCATGATTTGGGCAATATCTATTATGCAAAAGCCTCCGTAATCAGGCGCTTAGGAAATCCCGGGGGCTGGTTCTCAGATAGTAAACGTTCTGGAGGTGGTCCTTTAATAGACTTGGGTGTCCATATTGTAGATTTATGCTGGTACTTAATGGGGAAACCTAAGCCAGTATCCGTAACAGGGAATACCTACAGCCTTTTAGGCAATAGAAGCCACATAGAAAATTTGAGCTTCTATAAGGCTGCCGATTATGATCCCGGATTGAATGATGTAGAGGATTTGGCGAATGCGATGATCGTTTTTGAAAATGGCGCTTCCTTGCTGATCGATGTAAGTTTTACACTTCACGCCAAAGAAGATGAACTATCAGTAAAGATCTATGGCGAAAAAGGCGGGGCAGAGGTAGAACCCGAATTACTGCTCGTTACGGAAAAACATGACACCATCCTTAATATGCAGCCGCAAATTGATTTTAAAGGTTTCGACTTTGATCACGCTTTTGATAAAGAAGTAAATCACTTTGTCGAATGTTGTATAACGGGCAATAAAACAATCGCTCCCGTGGAAGACGGTGTAGAGGTGCTTAGAATGCTGTCTGCGATTTATCAATCTGCAAATATAGGAAAAGAAGTCAGGTTTGATTACGGAGAGGAGTAAAGCCATGAAATTGATTGTTTTAAAGAATGATAGCCGTTCAAAGGTTGTAGATGATCATCATGATTCTATTACAGCAGAAAACATTAGGTCAGTAGCCAATAATCCTGGGAAACATGTAACTTATATTGTTGATGACGAATTATATCGAGAAAATGCAGAATTATTCATCAACCTTGAAAATGTAATTTTGTCAGTAGAAACCTACCTTTTACAAAACCTCCAGCAACAAGAGAATATTTCAATCTTCCATGAATTGAACGCATATGAAGAGAGTAACCGTTTTTTTACATTAGTAAGGCAAGAGAATCCCGGTCATAAGGGCGTCTTTCGAATGAAAAGAAAACTAGAAAAACCGGCTACAGAAAAAATAATAGAGGATATCAGTTTTTTAAGTTTGATTTTTGGGGACATTCAACACTTAGTGCCTAAAAGAGCAGAGGACCCAGTAACCGGGAAGATGTATTCAATGATCATAATTAAGTTTGCGGAAGGCGTTTTAGCCCAAATCGAATATGAAAAAACAGCGAAAAGCGAGGAAGCATTGGAGTTAGAGTGGTCGGGAAGACAAAATGTCATCAGCTTTTCCACTGAATTACAAACACAATATGAAGAGAATATGGATAGTAACCTTTCTTACTCATTATCTGCAATCTTAACTGTTCAATATCCTTTCAATACAGTATTAAAAGAACAAATAAAGAATATAAAGGAGTTGCTTTATGGTTAAAGTCGGAATCATCAGTTTTGCTCACATGCATGCCTACAGCTATGCATCTTGTTTACTAAGTATGCAAGAAGTAGAGATTGCTGGGATTTATGACCGGAATGAAGAACGCGGAAGAGAAGCAGCAAGGCAGTATTCTACCAGTTATTTTCATGATTTAGATGCTTTTTTGCAGCAAAGCTTTGAAGCAGTTATTATCTGCAGTGAAAATGCTTTTCATAAAGAATATGTCATTCAAGCTGCCAAGGCAGGCAAACATATTCTATGTGAAAAGCCTCTTTCAACAAATGCAGCGGACGCCAAGGAAATGATTCAACAATGCGAAGAGCATAATGTGCTATTACAAACAGCTTTCCCCGTACGTTTCAGCCATTCCATCCACATGTTAAAGCGACAGATCGATCAAGGGGAACTGGGTGACATATTGGCCATCCGCGCTGTCAATCGCGGACAAAATCCAGGAGGCTGGTTTATTGAAGAAGAGCTTTCAGGGGGAGGAGCCGTCCTGGATCATACCGTTCACATGGTTGACATTATGCGCTGGTATTTGAACAAAGAAATAAAAGAAGTTTCTGCATTAGTAGGCTATCAATATTTTTCAGATGAGAAAATGGATGATGCAGGATTATTAATGATTGAATTTGAGAATGGCGTCATTGCCTCCTTGGATACCAGTTGGTCTAGATTTTCTGGATATCCATCCTGGGGAGATGCTGCTATCGAAGTGATCGGAACAAAAAAATCAGTTAAAGCAAGCGCTTTTGGTTCTTCTATTCAGGTTTTTAAAGAATTAAACGGCAAAACATTACAATACGAATATACAGGAAATAATATTGATTCTGCTTTGGTTCAAGATTTTATAAAGTCGATTGCAGAGAAAAAAAGCGAACCATCCATAACTGGTTATGATGGCCTAAAAGCGATGGAAGCCGCACTTGCAGCCTATCAATCCGGGAAAACGTTAAAACCGGTCTCTTTATCCCAGTCTAACTAGCGCTAAGACTTCCACTTGAACACAAGAGTGAAAAGGAAGAAGTGTAAGTTGGAAATCAAGCGCCAGTAAGACTCGATTGGTTCGACTAATATGATCGGTAGGGGATGAACGCCCCCGCCGATCAAAGCTTCACTTTATAAGAACTAATGAATCATCCGAAAGGGAGGTTAAAAGTGTGCATGTTGATGTATTAATTGTTGGAGGCGGCCTTGGCGGCTGTGCAGCTGCAATGGCCGTTTGTTCGAAAGGCCTTTCGGCGATGATTGTGGAAGAAACAGATTGGGTTGGCGGGCAATCATCCGCACAGGCTGTACCGCCGGATGAACATCCTTGGATCGAGGAATTTGGCTGTACGGCACGATATAGGGAATATCGAAATCGAATAAGAAGCTATTATACAAGAAATTTTCCTGCTGTAAAAAATGAAAAACAATTAAATCCAGGAAAGGGAATAGTCAGTCTCCTTTGTCATGACCCTAGAGTAACAGTCAGTGTGCTGGAAGAAATGCTTTTTCCCTATTTGATTAGCGGCAAATTGACATTATGCTTGGAATCCGAGGTAGAGAAGGTTAATCGCTCAGAAAAAAAGCTGCTTGACGCAATCATTAAACATACAGTCACACAACAAAGGGATTCCGTTACGTTCACCTATATGATTGATTCGACAGATACAGGCGAAGTCCTAGCCTTATCCGGAACAGACTATATCACTGGTTCAGAATCACAGACAGAAACAGGAGAACCTCATGCAACGGAAGAAAGCGAACCCTTGAATATTCAGGCACATACCCATGTACTGGCAATGGAGTACCGGCCGGGAGAAGAAAATATCATACCCGAGCCTGATATGTATCCATTCTGGAAAGAGTATAAGATTGATTTTTGGCCGGATCAGATGCTTAGTTTCTATAGCCCTCACCCAATAACACTTCAAAAAAGGCAGTATGAAATGTTTGTCCACCAAGATTTTTTTCCTCTTTGGAACTACAGAAGAATATTTGCGGCTGAACAATTTCAATTAGAAGATGCAGGTGATATTTCATTATTGAATTGGCCGCAGAATGACTATGTGCTCGGCAATGTTTATGACGTGACAAACGAAGAGAAAAAGAAGCATTTGTATCAAGCTAAACAATTGAGTTTGTCTCTCTTTTATTGGCTGCAGACAGAAGCACCACGTCCAGATGGAGGATTTGGCTATCCAGGACTGACTTTAAGGGGAGATGTATTAGGGACAAAAGATGGATTGGCCAAGAGCATTTATATTAGAGAATCCAGAAGGATCAAAGCGCAGTATACCATAACGGAAATGGATGTATCGCCTGAATTTCAGAGAGGGAAGACGGGTAAAGTATACAGGGATTCTGTAGGAGTTGGCTCATATAGCATCGACCTTCATCCCAGTTTAAACGGCAGAAATTATTTGGACATCCCGGCGCTGCCTTTTCATATCCCACTAGGGGCTTTATTGCCCAAGCATACAGGGAATCTACTGGCTGGCGGCAAGAATATCGGCACGACCCATATTACGAATGGCTGTTACCGGTTGCACCCGGTTGAATGGAATATTGGGGAAGCATGCGGGGCACTTGCTGCGTTTTGCATCTTGAATGATCAAACGCCGTTTGCAGTGTGGAAAGACGATCGAATCTTAAAGGATTTTCAAAGGGAAATCATCAAAGATGGATTTCAGATTCAATGGCCAAGTGAATTCTATCAATGAGAAGAAAGAGCAGTTATGATTCTACTCTTTATTGCGCTAAAACGCCCACTTCAACACGGGAGTTTTAGCGCCAGTAAGAATCCGATTGGTTCAACTAATAATCGCTGGGGGAAGAATGAAAACCCCCGTCGATTAAGGTTTCACTTTATGGAATAAGTCATACTTTTTCCAAACGGTATAGCCAAGCTTTTGATAAAATTCGATCAAATTGGTCCAATCAATAATGATCCTCGATATACCGCGCTGGCGTAAGAACCATATGCCTCCTTCTACAACGGAGAGGCCATATCCCTTTCCTCTTTCCAAGGGATCAATCCCTAATGGGCCGATGCCTCCTGTTTCTTCATCATTGAAAAGAGCAGACCAATTTACATTTTGGGCAATGAAAGGAGAGGATTTGTCATTAATCCGGCAAAAACCAATCATTTGATTTTCTTTCTTTAATAAGACGAATTCTCTTCCACGACCGCCCATTTCAAAGTATTTTTTCGCTTCATATTCCCATCTTCCGGGAAAGCATCGATTGAGGAAGTGCAAAAATGATTCTTGATCTCCCTCTTGAAGAAGGGTAAGGCGTGCATCTTTCGGCAGAGGGTGGAGTAATTCATCTGTAGGTTTATAGCTGCAAATCAAATCGGCTACTTGTTCCGTTTTTGTATAGCCTTTCGCTGCAAACCATTTTTGTGCAACCGAATATTGTGTAGGGATGCCTGGGAAGTAGTGGAAGGGATCGCTGCCTAAATAAATGGTTTTGATATGTAATCTATCGAGTGCTGCTTCTGCTCTGTCCAGAAGCATACTGCCTATCTCTTTGCGTCTATAGTTCGAATGGACAAGTAAAACCTGTATATAGCCATGTTCTTTTTCCGATTGAGCCATAAGCTCTTCTTTCCATATTTTAGAGACAATGAAACCAATTACTTCATTAGCCTGATTAATGGCTAATAGAGTTCCTTCCCTTACAATATTTTTATCCAACATACTATTTTGGCGAAGTAACGTTTGATGGATGGGAAAATCATTTCCTATTTCCTTATTCCATAATGAAGTAATTTCATCTAGTCGATCTTCTTGCCAAGGTATGATTTTCATAAAACCCCTCCGTTTATATGGAAAATATTGTTATTATATATAATAGTATACTTCGGTTGAACCATTTTGATAAGGGTGTTTAGGAGGTTTATAAATAAATAAGTTTTATATACAAGCGCTAAATGTAAGGTGTTTCCCTAGGATACGCAACCTTCTAGGAAACATCTTTTTTATTGCCTGTGGTAAAATAAGGATAATCAAACAGAGGGAGAATAAGCATGGGCCTAATTGTGGGCATTGCCCTGATACTGATTGTTTTCTGTTCATCCGGTATTATAGATGAAGGAGATCAAACAGCAGAATAGTGTAATGATTAAATTGCTGGAAGAAATAAGGGACAAATAAGGAATAAAGAGATCTTTGATTTCCCTTTACTGAATATATATAAATAGTTCTACCCTGGCACATATTCCTGTGTTACTTTTTTTATAGAGCCATTTTAGCGTAAAAAAAATGGAGATCGGGAATATACATTTATAATGCAGAGTTAAAGGAGCAGGGAGACTATGGAAGATCAAAGAACAAAAAAAGGGAAGCTATTTGAAAATATAATATGGGGAATCGTTACTCTGATTATTCTTGGCTGGACGATCCTGAAATTTATGGATGGCAATGGTACGAAAGGGTTTATGGGTATTCTGACGGTTTTGGCTCTGTTTGCGATCGCCGCCTATCAGTGGAAATGCCGTTCGGCTTTTCCGTCTGTCTTTGCTAGCATGACGTATGCATTCATTTTTGTTTCCGTAGGGCTGGGCACGTTCGGAGGTATGTACAGCGTCAATCATTTTGATGACTTTTTGCATGTGACTTCGGGTATCTGGCTGGGATACGGGGCATGGCTTGTCATGAATTATATGATCGGCCAGGAACGCGCCGAATCATTGCCTAAACCGTTCATTGCTTTTTACATAATTGTTTGCGGGCTCGCGATCGCAGGCGCATGGGAGCTAATGGAGTTTGCCGGCGATCAATTATTCAGCTTTACAGCCCAGGGCCGTGACCCGAAAGATACGATGTTCGATATGATCGATGGCTTATGCGGAGCGACTATCATGGCCTTTATCCTGATTAGGAAACATGGGAATAATCAATCGGCATGAACCCGTAAATATAAGTCCTGCCTGCATGGCGGGGCTTTTCTGTAAGAAAGCTTATTAAGCCGGAGTGCGGGAATAGGAGAATGAAAGGCTATTCAAAACGAAAGGGGTTTAAAAGGATGAACAGAACGATTTTTACGAATGGCATTATACATACGCTGGATCATCGCTTTCCAATCTGTGAAGCAATCGTCGTTGAAAACGGAAGAATAGTAGATGTCGGCACCTATAAGGACATGGATCTGCAGTGGGGAAGAAGCGGCATTACCTATGTGGATTTGGAAGGGAAGACGGCTTCACCGGGATTAATCGACAGCCATTTGCATATGTCCGGTCTGGCTCTGTTTTACCTTGATCTGGATCTTACAGGTGTTACCTCGAAAGCTGCCATGCTCGATATGATCCGTGAAAAAGCGAATAGCCTTTCAGAAGGGGAATGGCTGCTCGGCATGGGCTGGGACGAAAACTTATTCGGAGACGGCGGCATACCGACACTTGAGGAATTGGATGCGGTTGCGCCGCATTGCCCGCTCTATCTGAAACGGACTTGCCACCATGCTTTCCTGGTGAACTCACAAGCAATGGAAATCAGCGGTTGCGACAAGTCGGAAAGCCCCAATGTGGTCAGGGATCCGGAAACGGGGAAACCGACCGGTCTGTTGCTGGAGGGAGCGGCCAATCTGGTTACTCCTTATATTCCTGAACGCACGTACGATGAGATGAAGGGGGCGCTCGGCCAGGCGATGAAGTTTGCTGTCAGCAAGGGGCTGACTAGTGTCCACACCAATGATCCGCTTTATCTGGGCGGGTTTGAACAAACATACCGGATGTATGATGAACTGCTGAATGGCGGAGAACATGCCCTCCGCTGCAATCTGCTGATTGATTATCCGTTTCTGCAGGAAATGACAGCGCGGAACATGAAGACGGGCTATGGAAACGATACACTGAAAATCGGTGCTGTAAAGATGTTTGCAGACGGGGCATTCGGCAGACGGACAGCTTTGTTATCGGCTCCTTACTCCGATGATCCGGGGCATTACGGCGAAGCCATTCAGGAAGAAGAAGAATTGTTGAGCATGTTCAAGGCGGTGAGAGAAGCTGGTATGCCTGTTGCGGTCCATACAATCGGCGATCAGGCGCTCGATATGGTGCTGGGTGCGCTGGCTGAATTTCCAGCTGTAGCATACCGGGACAGAATTATACATACTTCATTAATTCGAGATGATCTGGTCGGGAAAATGGCAGCTGCAAATATAATCGCAGATATCCAGCCGCGATTTTTAGCAGGTGATTTCCCGTGGATCCAGCAGCGTCTCGGCGAAGCCCGCATCAAAGACTTATATGCTTGGAAAACGCTCCTGTCGGCCGGGATATTATGTGCGGGTGGATCGGATGCGCCAGTCGAGCCAGTCGATCCATTGCTTGGCATCCATGCGGCAGTGACGCGCCGATCCCCTGGGGAACGGCATGGCGGATGGAATGAAGGCCAGAAATTATCCATGTTTGAAGCGCTGAGGCTATTTACCATCGGCGGCGCATACGCCACAAACGAGGAAGATGTAAAGGGTACGCTCTCTCCAGGTAAAATGGCTGATATGACCGTTTACTCTAAAGATATACTTAAGCTTGAAGATCCTGATGAGCTCTTAGATACAGAGATTGACATGACCGTAATAGGCGGAAATATACAAAATATATAATAGAATAGTTGCCCTTTAACTCGCCATCATGCAAGAGGCGGGTTTTTTTATGGTATAGCGCTCTAATGGATTAAATAAGTTAAAAATAATCGATTGGTAGCAAAAATACTCTTTGATTGGTGCTTTATTTGAATCATAAGTCCTTTTTCGTAGATAAAAGGAATTATGCTTTTAGTCCTCTTTTTTCACATGCAAAAAAAGACAGAGGGTGTCCTTTTTATATGAAATGAAGCGATTTTCCCAGACAAATTTCGACATGGATTTGACGTGTTCTACAGGAGATGGTAAAAATTACATGTAATATTAAGTATATAAAGGCAAATTAATTACAATAATGTTTAATTTTGATTATAAGTTAATAAGAGACAAAAGAAGAGTGCTTCACACTATTTAATAGTTTAGGAGAGAAGATGTCTGATGCTAGAGTCAAAGAAGAGAGCGTTCATTTTTTTATTACTTGCTTTTATTTTAGCCAGTACAGCAGGATATTTGGTTTGGCAAAAAGTAAAGGACCTAAATGCCGATTTGGGAGGTATGACAAAAATATACATAGCAAATGGAGATATACCAGCAAGAACACTGATAGAAAAAAATCAATTAACAACTATGGAGGTGCCTAATAAATTTGTTAATTCATCGTATGTAACATCCCAAAAAGACCTATTGGGCATGGTAGTAGTCGTTCCATTAAACAAAAATGACGTTATAACCAAAAATATGATTAAACCATATTCAAATCTTCGTGAAGAAAACCATCGTTTAGTTGCGATGTACCCTTCGGAAAAAATACAATTCGATCAAGTGATCGAGGCTTTAGATAGAGTAGATATTATTATCTCCACGAAAGAAAACAATAAGCCTAAAACCGAAATCTTTATGAGGGATGTTCCTGTTGCTTATGCCTCAGTAGAAAAGAAACAATTTGCGGGCGTGGCTTTAGAAGTCAGCATAGAGGATGCCTCCAAACTGATACATATTCAAAATTACGCTGACAAGGTAAGAGTTTTAAAGGCTAATGTAGGAAAAGAAGACAGCGAAGATCCCAATGCCAAGGCGGAAATAACTGACTCAACTACGAATATACCTCCCAAGACAAATCCAACTCAAAATCAAAATACGCAAAAGAACCAAAGTTCAGCAGAGGCTAACACTCAGCCCAAAGCTAAAATTCCACAAAATAATACTTCAACAAAATAAGGTTACTACCCCAAGAGAAAATATAAAAAAAGAAATAAATCAAAATTATTAAAAGGTGCTAGAGGGATATGGAAAATAATTTGAATATATTTTTGGTTAGTGAGCACGAGGCAATCCATAGCCAATTATTAAATGCTTTTAGTGATCAATATAAAATTAGGCTTATTTCACCTGATGAACTAATAAGAGAAGTGAATAGAGATACGCCGGATATTGTTATTTATATACAACCCGAAAGCGATGTGTCGGTAGAAAGCATTCAATTCTTACAAATGGCTACACCATCTACTCAGGTTATATTTATTGCTAGGGTAGGAGATTTAAGTCTCTTGAGAAATGTAACCCAATCAGGGGCAACAGAATTCTTTGTCTATCCTGAAGAAATTAGTTTATTCATAAGTCGATTTTCAACGATTTGCACGAACTATAAAAAAAATGTGGAAATCAGCAAACAAACGCTCCATTTTTCTAGGGGCAGAGGACAAATCTTTTCCTTTTTCAGCAGCAATGGCGGATCTGGGAAATCCCTGCTAGCTTCAACGTTTGCCCAGACACTGAAGTTAGAATTGAATGCCGAAGTCATTTTAATTGATTTGAATTTACAATTTGGCGGAATAGAGACGATGTTATCAATTGACTCTACAAGGTCTATTGCTGATTTGCTTCCTGTTGCAGATGAATTAAACGAGAGCCATATACGCAATGTGTGCCAAAAACTGCCTGATTCAAAGGTGGATGTTCTTCTCAGCCCATGTGACGCAGAAGTTGCAGAATCTTTATCTGATGAGTTCATTGCAAAACTTTTAAGGACTTGCAGAAGAAGCTTTGACTTTGTTGTCATTGATCTTCCTTCTTATATCAATGCCCAAGTAGTTACCGCATTGGAAGAAGCGGATCAAATTATATATATACTTAATCCGAATACTCCGTCTTTAAAAACATTGAAGCAGTTTGAAGAATTAAGCATCAGATTAGGCATTGAATTGTCTTCTCGAGCCTCTATTCTTATCAATAAGGTAGCAAGAGAAAATGAGGTTCAAGAAAAAGATTTGAAATCTATTCTAAGATTCCCCGTTAATGGCGCAATCCGATTGGACCATAAAGGTGTACAGCCATTTATCAATAAGGGTGAACCAATCCGTAAGGTTACAAAGGAAAGAAGATTAATTCCTTTTGCTAAAGATGTTAAAAAATGGGCTTTGGCTGTTGTCAAATAGGGGGATTAGATAATGGCATCAACATCCATATTTGAAAAAAGAAAAGAAAAAGCATCCAGCATCAAACGGAATAAAGATTATAAATATGAGAACCATTTAGTGGATGAACTGGTTGAACACTATAAGGCAAGGCTGTTGAGAGATACAAATTTGGAGGCACTAACGCAATTATCACAAGGGGAAATGCGGCTTCGTATTGAACAGCTTGTGAGCCAATTCATGTCTGAAGAAAGAGTGATCATTTCAAGGCATGATAAAGATATACTGATTACCCGTATTCTAGATGAATCTGTAGGATATGGACCATTGGAACCGCTTATTAACGACCCTACGATAACAGAGATACTAATCAATGGGAGTGATGAAGTATATGTAGAAAAATACGGAAAATTGGAATTGATTGATGTATCCTTTCGCAATGATGAGCACGTCCGCCATGTAGTAGACAGAATCGTTGCCCCCCTCGGTAGAAGGATTGATGAAAGTTCACCGATGGTGGATGCCCGATTGCCTGATGGCAGCCGAGTAAATGCGGTCATATCCCCGGTGAGCTTGAATGGGACATTGGTTTCGATACGGAAATTTCGCCAAAAGCCATTTGAAATGCAGGATTTCCTGAACTTCAATACACTCACTTCTGCAATGGCAAAATTTTTGGAAGCAGTTGTAAAGTCTAAGCTGAATGTTTTGATCTCTGGCGGGACTGGTTCGGGTAAAACCTCCCTATTAAATGTAATAGCTACTGCCATTCCACCAGGAGAAAGGGTTTTAACCATTGAAGATTCTGCAGAGTTACGCCTGAACAGGCCAAATGTGATTGGGATGGAGGCCCGCCCCGCGAATGTGGAAGGGAAAGGTGAAATCTCCATCCGGCAGCTTGTCCGGAATGCGTTACGGATGAGGCCGGATCGAATTATCGTCGGAGAGGTACGGAGCGGAGAAGCATTCGATATGTTGCAGGCAATGAACACAGGCCATGAAGGCTCCATTACAACTGTGCATGCAAACTCGCCCGAGGATGCTCTGAGAAGGGTAGAAGCCATGGTAGTTATGGCAGGAATGGAACTTCCCAGCCATGTAATCAGGGATTATATTGTAGGGGCTTTGGATATCATTGTTCAAGCAACGAGGTTAACAGACGGAACGAGAAAAGTAGTTTCTATTTCTGAAATTTGTAAAAGGGAGGATGGTTCTCATACAGTAAAAGATATTTTTATATATAAGAGAACTGGAATGACGAAAGATGGCCAAATTGAAGGATACTTTACACCGACAGGGTATGTCCCAAAATGCCTTGAACGCTTTGCTTATTTTGGCATTAACATCCCAGAGGCAACTTTTAGTGAATTATACAAGGAAGTGAACTTATGACGGCCAGTGTTCTGACTACTCTTTCCGTATTTGCAGCCATTATAATGGGTTATTTATATCTGGATTATCGGAAAGAAAAAAGAGAATGGAGAAAAAGAGTTAATCGGCTATATAACGATGGGGCTAAAAGAAAAAGCACCATTGTTTTATTAGGAGATCGCTTTGATCAATCAGAAATGGCTTCGCCGCTTCATAGCAAATTAACGGAAAGCAGCCTATCCATTACCCCATCAGAATATATCGTTTTCCAATTTGTTGCTTGGATGGGTTTAATTATGCTGCTGAATAATTTTTTTAGTATTACCTTTCCGATGAATATAATAATAGCCCTTCTCATTTTGGAAGGCAGTAAGCGGATATTCTTCCTCTACAGAAAAAGTAAGATGAAAGAAAAGATGGTTGAACAACTACCGGAAATTTGCAGAACGCTTGCTAATGGCACTAGATCTGGAATGACATTGACGCAGAGTATAAATCTAGTCGCCCAGGAAGTCAGCTTGCCAGCTAAAGTAGAGTTCAAGAGAATGGCAAATGAGTTAGCTCTAGGAATTGATTTTAATGTGGCGTTGAAATCCATGGAGAAAAGGATTGATAGCCGAGAGTTTCGTTTATTCGTAGCGACTTTGCTTATCCAAAAAAAAGCGGGAGGAAATCTTTTTGCTGTATTGGATGAAATGGGACAAACCCTCGAAGAAAGAAAAATACTGTTGCAAGAAATAAAAACAATGACCGCCGAACAAAGATATGTAGCTTACATTGTTCCGGTGATCCCGATTTTCCTGGTACTTATGATGAATAATGTAATTGATGGCTTTTTAGATCCTTTATTTACAGGAATCGGCGCTGTGCTATTTGCACTCTTCCTAGCGGGCACAGTTCTTACCTTCGTTTTAGTCAGAAAGGTCACAAATATAAGGGTGTGAGAATGTGGATGGTCTAATCTTTATTTTACTATTGCTTATACTCTCTTTCCTCGCAATCTCTTTCCGCTATTTTTATAAATTTTTCTTAACGAGGGAAGAGTTGCGAAGTGAAATCAGAGAAAAACATCGTTTGGAAAGTAACCTGGAAAAAAAGGCGACAAAGAAAGAAAAAATCTTAATAAAGATATTCTCTTTTGCAGATGATTTTTCAGATCTTGGTCAACGAATAAACTTCTACAGCGAAAATGAAGATGTGCAGCGGTTACTAATGCAGGCAGGATTCCCTTATGAATTAACAGTTGCTAGATTTCAAGGCGTCAAAATGTTTTTTGCAGTCATCGGTCTCATAGTTGGTGGGATTGGCTTAATATTACAGTTCCCGTTTTCTCAAATTTCTGTCATATTACTTCCAATCATTTCGTATTTTTGCGTAGTGCTTTGGCTTCGGGGCAAAGCAAAGGCAAGACAAGAAGAATTATCCTATCAGTTGCCGGACTTTTTAGATACGATGAGTGTTACATTGCAAGCGGGGGTGGGGCTTGATCAAGCCTTAAGAGATATTACACCATTTTTTGAGGGCCCCATAAAAGAAGAGTTCGGTAGATTCATACAGGAAACAGATGTGGGAGTGCCAAGGCCTGAAGCTTACAAGACACTTTTGGTCCGTAATGATAGTAACGAATTTCAATTGCTGATTAAATCCCTAATTCAAGGTGAACGGCTCGGCGTGCCTATCTCCAAGACATTCAAACAACAATCTGAGGAAATGAGAAAAATAAAAAAAGAAAGAGTAAAGGAAAAAGCGGCAAAAGCTTCTCCGAAAGTTACACTTATTACCACTTTCTTGGTTATGCCCTCAGCTCTACTCCTAATTGCGGGGTTGATGATTATAAATATGTTTAATGATAATAGTAATTTGTTTGATTTATTCAAATAAAAAATAAAAAGGAGAATGAAAATGAAAAATATGATGCAAACAGTTTGGGTGAAGGTAATGTATCCGGTGAAAAATGAAAGAGGCGCACAATCATTAGAATGGCTTGGCCTTGCAGCGTTGCTGATTTTAGTATTGGGAATTGTGTCGACCGCGGTAAGCAAACAGGAAAACGGTATAACCGGCCTTATTGGTAAAATCATCGATAAAATCACACAAATGGTAGGCTAAGGATGGTCAAATAATAGGAAAGTAAGAGGTTATTATGAGGAATCCAATTGTTGTAACTATTCTGGCTCTACTCCTTTTAGTATCGGGCGGTTGCAGTCAAGAACAAGACAGTCAAACAAAAGGTGAACCGAAAACCAAAATAGTTCATCAGAAAAAAAACAAAAGCGAAGAAGCTCAAGAGGATTCTGATTCTATAGAAGAGCCTCCTTTGCCAACTTCCTATACTGAATTAGAGCAAAGGCCGGTAGGTGAATTTTACGATATACCAACCAATTTTAACAAAGAAGATGAAGAACATATTATTCAATCTTTTCAGGATTTGCCGGATATCTCTAAAAATCCTTCTGATGAGAAAATAGATCAATTTTATCGAAAATTGCTAAAGATGGCCCAAAATGAGTATAAAGGACCTGAGGAAATGATCCGAAAGCTGCGCTTTCAATCGATAGGCGATCCATCTATCAGTAATCCAAGGTATCAATTTAAAGAAAACTTAAATGTTGAAATTTTATTGGATGCTTCTGGTAGTATGGCGCAAAATGCGGGTGGTTCAAACAAAATGGCTGCAGCGAAAGACGCTATTCGATCATTTGTGCAAGAACTGCCAAAGGAAGCTAGAGTAGGCATTCGTGTATACGGCAATAAAGGAAGCAACGCTGAATCCGACAAGGAACTTTCATGCAGCAGCACAGAATTGGCATATCCGCTATCTGCTTACGATCAAACTAGTTTTGAATTAGCTTTGGGCAACATTAAACCTACGGGATGGACCCCAACAGGCTTGGCTTTAACAGAAGCTTTAAAGGATCTGGCTTCTTTTGATGGGAAGACAAATACGAATATAGTCTATTTAGTCAGTGACGGCGTTTCCACTTGTGGAGATCAGCCTATCGAGGCAGCCAAAAAGTTGTTTACATCCGATACTATTCCGATTGTCAATGTAATTGGCTTTGACGTAGACAGTAAAGGACAAAATGAATTGAAAGAGATTGCAAGAGCAACAGATGGCCTTTATTCAAATGTCACTGATCCAGCACAACTGAATGAAGAACTCTCTCATTTAAAAGAGGTTACGGAAAGCTGGAATGAATGGAGAAAACTAGGGAAACAAAATCTTGAAGGTAAACACATACAAAATAATATAGATATTTTTGCGTATATAGCCCATGAAGAAGCAACATCTACATTTGAAGAAACGAAAATAAGTTTGATTATAGGTGTTCTTCAACGATACGGGAAATTAAGCAAAGAGACCCGAGATGTTTTGGAACAAAAAAATAAGGAATATCATCAATGGATTGATGAGGAAATTAGCCGTTTTGAAACGGAATTAAAAGCCCTGAATGATCAGGGGTATGCAGAGGCATTGAATGCTTTGGAACAAAAATATAAACAAAATATTGAGTAAAAAGGAGAGGCAGGATGAAAGTACAGACCTTGAACCGAATTACCATTCTATTATTGGTAATGATACTTGCGTTCTGGACTTTTCTACCTTGTACTACGTATGCTGGCAGTTTTATTTCACCAGGTAAACCCATTACTCCCGGAACAGCAATTAAAGGTGGAAAGCCGATAACTGGCGGTAAATTCATTGTTCCTGGAAAAGTATACACGCCAGGAAAAGCAATTACTCAAGGAAAAGCAATTACCCCAGGAAAAACTGGATTATCATCCGGACAGGTGATTTGGCCGCCGCTTCCTGATCAAAACGGAGTTTTTATCATCCCGAATGCGCCTATTACTGTACCATCGATTAATTTTTCAATGCCTTCTATAAAAACAGGCAACCCTATCACTCCAGGAACTAGTATTGGGAGCGGGACAGGGCCCGGCGGGAATGCCGGAACGTCAGGCCAAGTAGGCGGCGGGAATGCCGGAACACCAGGCCAAGTAGGCGGCGGGAATGCCGGAATGCCAGGTCAAGGAAGCGGCGGGAATGCCGGAACACCAGGTCAAGGAAGCGGCGGGAATGCCGGAATGCCAGGTCAAGGAAGCGGCGGGAATGCCGGAATGCCAGGTCAAGGAAGCGGCGGGAATGCCGGAATGCCAGGTCAAGGAAGCGGCGGGAATACCGGAATGCCAGGCCAGGGAAGCGGCGGGAATGCCGGAATGCCAGGTCAAGGAGGCGGCGGGAACGCCGGAACGCCAGGCCAAGGAGGCGGTGGGAACGCCGGAACACCAGGCCAAGGAAGTGGCGTTAACGCCGGAATGCCAGGCCAAGGAGGCGGTGGGAACGCCGGAACACCAGGCCAAGGAAGTGGCGTTAACGGAGGAAATCAAACATCACCTTCTTTTTGGAACAGCGTGTTTAAATCAACGAATGGCGAAAAGGGGATGTACGGTCATATAACAGGCTTTGCATCAGATTTTAAAACATATGGGCTTAAGATATTGCTTGATAAAAACGTGATGGGAGCAGCAGCGGCTCAATATGCAGGATTTAAGTTTGAAAAAATTGAAGGCAGTACGAATTATAAAGTATTCGGCAAAGAAAATATAAAGAACAAATGGGCAAATAAGCTCTACCAACAATATAAAGAGTATAAAATGGACGGCACCGATAAGGTGTTGGGGCCAAAATCCAGAAGAATAAGCAGCGAAAGAGTAAACGCATATCTGGAAAGTAAAAAATTAAAACCAAATGGCATGAGCAGATGGACATATATTAAGCAGAAGGCAATGACTACTTTGCAGGAGAGTCACAATCCTGTGAATAAAACGTATTGGAAACTAAGCAATGGATTAAAAATGAACGGACCAGTAAATTTCGCTTTAACGACTGCAGGCACTTGGTATGATTATGGTTCGTCTAAAGGAAAGTACCATAGTAAAGGGCTTGCTTCTACCGATTTTGCCGGAGCCATCTCTGCGGATGTGACCATAGGGGCAGCAACTGCAGTGACGGGTAGTATTTTTTCAAGTGTATTATCAGGAGCAGTCGCAGGATCTGCTGTTCCGGGCTTAGGAACATTGATTGGTGCTGGAACAGGTTTATTAGTTGGAATAGGATCTTCAATTTATTTCTCTACTGCTGGAGGAAAAAGAAAAAAACAAGCTCTAGCTCGCGGTTTTAAAAAGCTATACGACGGAATAGGATCTAAACTAAAAAAAGGTAGACGGAGGTTAGGTGAGTTATTTGGTTGATAGAGGAAAGACATTTAAAGATAGCAACGTCATTTATTTAGTTATAANGAATGCCAGGCCAGGGAAGCGGCGGGAATGCCGGAATGCCAGGTCAAGGAGGCGGCGGGAACGCCGGAACGCCAGGCCAAGGAGGCGGTGGGAACGCCGGAACACCAGGCCAAGGAAGTGGCGTTAACGCCGGAATGCCAGGCCAAGGAGGCGGTGGGAACGCCGGAACACCAGGCCAAGGAAGTGGCGTTAACGGAGGAAATCAAACATCACCTTCTTTTTGGAACAGCGTGTTTAAATCAACGAATGGCGAAAAGGGGATGTACGGTCATATAACAGGCTTTGCATCAGATTTTAAAACATATGGGCTTAAGATATTGCTTGATAAAAACGTGATGGGAGCAGCAGCGGCTCAATATGCAGGATTTAAGTTTGAAAAAATTGAAGGCAGTACGAATTATAAAGTATTCGGCAAAGAAAATATAAAGAACAAATGGGCAAATAAGCTCTACCAACAATATAAAGAGTATAAAATGGACGGCACCGATAAGGTGTTGGGGCCAAAATCCAGAAGAATAAGCAGCGAAAGAGTAAACGCATATCTGGAAAGTAAAAAATTAAAACCAAATGGCATGAGCAGATGGACATATATTAAGCAGAAGGCAATGACTACTTTGCAGGAGAGTCACAATCCTGTGAATAAAACGTATTGGAAACTAAGCAATGGATTAAAAATGAACGGACCAGTAAATTTCGCTTTAACGACTGCAGGCACTTGGTATGATTATGGTTCGTCTAAAGGAAAGTACCATAGTAAAGGGCTTGCTTCTACCGATTTTGCCGGAGCCATCTCTGCGGATGTGACCATAGGGGCAGCAACTGCAGTGACGGGTAGTATTTTTTCAAGTGTATTATCAGGAGCAGTCGCAGGATCTGCTGTTCCGGGCTTAGGAACATTGATTGGTGCTGGAACAGGTTTATTAGTTGGAATAGGATCTTCAATTTATTTCTCTACTGCTGGAGGAAAAAGAAAAAAACAAGCTCTAGCTCGCGGTTTTAAAAAGCTATACGACGGAATAGGATCTAAACTAAAAAAAGGTAGACGGAGGTTAGGTGAGTTATTTGGTTGATAGAGGAAAGACATTTAAAGATAGCAACGTCATTTATTTAGTTATAAGTAATTTAATAGCTGGAGGCATTTCTGGTTCGATTCCATTTCCATCAAGTGCTTATTATATAGTTGTTGCTTTTATTACCTTTATAGAAATAGGCATATGTCGTTATTGGTGGAGCCATACGACTGACAATGACACGAAGTATAATGACCTAACAGTCTTTTTGATGTTAATTACAATAGGTGTGATGAGTTGTATTCCATTATTTCGTCTAACCTTGCATTCAACCCTTTTTTTTAGTGTGTTGGCCATCTACTTAATCGTATTTAGTATTTCCTTTTATAAAAGAAGAGAAATGTTGAAATCCTTTATTAATCCTCAAGGATCTAAGTTGGTGCTCGGTCTAAGTGTGTTTATGGTGGTTCTTATCATCATAGGAAATTTAAGTTTCAGAAAAGGGGAAGAACAAATTCTAGCCCTTTTGATGGGCGAGAACATAGCGATATTTTGGGGATGTTTCTTGATGTTCTTGCTCGGTTTATTCTTTACTTTTTTAGCCCCTCCTTTTTTAGCGACTAAAGGAAAGTTTAAAAAAGGCGGCGGCTACTGAGGAGGCAGTGTATATTGTTTAGATTTATTGGCCTTATGCAGTCGATGGGGATATCTTTTCTTGTACTGCTTCTTATTAATTTTCTTATGGGGATGTTTCATATTGGGGGCTTTGCTTCTATTATCATTATCTCTTTTATATGTACCTATATACTTAATGGCATGTTATCTGCCCATTACAACCCGAATGCCCCTTACTTTTCCAGTTATATAGGGGGCCTTACTTTAACCATATTGAATTTTTGGTGTGCTCAGCTATTTTTTGACTGGTTTGTTTGGGATCAGACAAACCTTCTTTATGCAAGTATCTTTATTAATTCCGCTGCATCGTTATTAGCGACTTATATTACTTTGAAATCAAGCATTTTAATTAAACGGAGAGTAGCACATGATTCGTGATGTCTTTGAAATATATAATAGAAACCTAATTCTGATTTTATTTTTATGTATTTTTATGGTAATACCCATATCCATGTTTATGTATTTTTTGGATATATTGATGCAACAAAGCAACATAATTGAATTGAAGAATGTTTTTTCGGTTTTTTTGATCACTCTTAATTTTGCGATTTTATTCCCGGCCTTCTTTTATGTTACGAAGAATGATCTGTTGGATAACCCAGTAAAAATACGCCATTCCTTTCTGTTTTTTGCGGAGCGGTTTGGCGTCATTTTCCTCATGACCGCAGTCATCTACTTTTTGTCGGTCTTTAGCTTTTTTTTACTGTTTATCCCAACAATTATTGGAATGGCTATGATTATATTAATTCCATTATTTTCGGAGAAGGAAAGAGTCTCAGATATATTAAAAGGTGTTTGGGGCGTCATTTTAAAAGAAAATGTATTTATACTAATTGATCTTCTTTTAATCTTTTCTATTAATGCGGTTGTTTGGGTATTGATTACTTCTATTGTTACAGGCTTAGAAACAAATACTATGGTGTATGTTTTTCTGCGTGCTTTCGTTAATAGTATAGTTTATCCTTTCATTTTTATTTATTTAACATTGAAATATAGACAAAAAGACATCCATATTCAGGCATAAGGAGGAGGAAAGGTCATAGAAGAGATAGTGGATACAAAAAAGGCAACAATAAAAAATGTTAACGTGGCAGTCATGGTCTTGTTAACCATTATCACGTCGGGTGCCTATATAGGATATTGGTTTATAAGCAGAAAGAAAACGCTTAATAATCATTTCCCTGATAACCATATTCCTTTTAGGTGGTGGGTCTTCTTTACGGTATTCCTTGTGTTATTTTTTCTAAATGCCATTGCGGGAAGTATCGTATTCACACCCATAGAATTAATGAATATAGAGATAGCTGATATCATTTTTACATTTTATTTTTTAGGGATCCTCTACTATTCTCTTTTTCGAATACAAGAGCAAATAGAAGATTTCTATGAAGAAAAGATATTCAATAGGTGGCTTCTGTTTTTCTTCCACCTTTGGTATATGCAATATAAGATGAATGTCTTGCAGAGACAAACGTAAAAAGCTTAAAAGATGAAAAAGGGGAGGGTCTTATGCGCAAGAACCATATAAAAAATGAAAAAGGTGCTTTAAGTTTTGAGTTTCTTGGTATCCTTCCTTTTTATTTTATGTTTTTTTTATTGTTGTGGCAGGTAGTTGCAACTGGATATTCAGTAATGACAGCAAAATCTGCGGTTAACGATGCAGCCAAGATATATGCTGCTACGAATGAATATAGCCAGGCAAGGGATGCAGCTCAAAAGGCAATTGGAAGTAGTTCTGCGATTTCATTTAAAGATTTATCCATTGCTCCCTCCTCTGGCGATGGCAAATTCACAGTCACTTTGAAGTCTGAACACTCACTTGTTTTTATCCCTGACAAGTGGAGAGATAAGGCGTCAATGGATTTAGAAATGAAAGCTTTTGGCAAGGTGCTTGTTTATGAATCATCTTACTAATGAAAAGGGTAATGCTGTATTTTATTTACTCTGGTTGCTGGGAATCGTAGCCCTCGTTTTCGTGCTAGTCATTAATATTGCAAAAGTTTACATAATGAAAGAACAAGCCAATACAGCAGTCGAGCAAGCAGCGTTAGCAGGGACAGGTTTTTTAATAGAAAAGACAAAAGACGTCATCAAGGAATATGATGATTCACCTGTTTCTATTTTGCAAAAAACAGAATGTGAAATGAAAACAATTGAGGAGATTGTGGACGAAAAAGCAAGGGGTTATAATAGCCTATCATCGAAGTCGGAACGTTATCTCAGAGCTTTGAATGAAGTCCTTCCTGATATGATTAGACGATACCCGGAATTAAAAGAATTCTTCCAATCTTCCTTTTTAAATATTGAGACGATCATCTTGCCATCAGTTCAGGAAGTGCTGAGCGGAAATGAATCTAATGTCGACGAAAATACTGATGTCCAATTCAATAAGAATAAAAATAGAATTGAAGTAAAATCAACCATAACCTTTGCTAGTATTTCAGACGGGAAATGGATCCGTTACTTTAAGGGAAAAATTCCGCAAAGAGGTTATGGGCCATCATTACAGTATTTAAATGCAATTTTTGATTAAATGTATCAATAATAATTGCTTCTCTAAACCTAGTTTGATAAAAGAAGTTTGTTTTGGCGACGTTTGCTCATGTTCCTGCTCGGTTTATTCTTTCCTTTTTTAGCGACTAAAGGAAAAAAATATAAATGCTAAAGCTTATAAGCTGGCTTTATTTAATCAGAGTCGGTGAAAAGCTTGGTAAAAAGGATTGGCGGCAATTGATCATTCTGTACGAATGACTAAAAAAGGAGTTTTATTATGAAGATATCAAAATTCAACATCATTCTTTCTATATTACTCTTATTTGGTTGTTCAAATGAAAATACTAAATTGGAAAAGAAGGAAGAAACGAAAAGCCAGGTGAGAGAAGAACAAGTATCCAAACAGGAGACTGACCGCGCTGTATTTGAAGATTTGCCTGAGCTTCCTAATTCAATCAATTGATTAATCAACCAGCAGGGAAATTCGCGGATCAAGAAGTCTTGTCCGATGAGGTTGAACTCCTGGTGAAAAAAGAAATCCAGGATCTTCCTCCCTTGCGAGAAGATGCCTCTAAGAAAGACTTCTCTGATTATTTAAAATATGTCTATTCACTGGTTTCCACTGATTTTGATGACCCTCAAGACCTACTCAACAAATGGCAGTTTTCTATGTCGGGACATCCCCAGCTGTCTAACGGAAGATATCAGTTCAAAAAAAACTATAATGTAGAAATCATTTTGGATTCAAGCGGCAGTATGGCGAATAAAATCGGCGGTGTAAGCCGGATGGACTTGGCCAAGCAGGCAATTAAAGATTTCTTGGCTGACGTTCCAAAGGAAGCGAAAGTCTCGTTAAGGGTATACGGCCACAAAGGTACGGGGTCTGAAAAGGATAAAAGTAAATCTTGTGCGAGCGTTGAGCAGGTATACGGCTTTGAATCCTATGAAGAAAAGAAACTAAATCAGGCGTTAAATCAGTTTACTCCGAGCGGCTGGACACCGATTGCCGATGCTCTACAACAATCACAACAATCCTTCCAATCATTTGATGCAAAGACAAACACCAATTTAATTTATCTGGTATCAGACGGGATTGAAACGTGCGATGGCGATCCAGTAGCCGTCGCAAAGACCTTCGTGGATTCCAATGTGTCGCCAATCATCAATGTAATTGGTTTTGATGCCGACCAAAAAGCGCAGCAACAACTGAAGGAAATCGCGAATAAAGCAAATGGCATATATACGACTGTCAATAATGGCGAACAATTAAAAGCGAAATTTGATAGAGCTCAGGAAGTGCTAGAGGAATGGGATAGGTGGAAAAAGGATGCATTAAGTGATGCAGATGCTAAAAGAGTCGATAATAGTTTTGAAATATTGGAATTTACGAATGATTGGTCAATGAAGAAAACTAGACAAAAGTTAAATATTTCTTATGTATTAAACATAATGAAAAATGAAGGAAAGTTGACCCTAAAACAGAGAGATTATATTAAAGACATATGCAAGCCCATATCGGAGCTTGCGGATGAAGCAAGAAATCAGATAGAAGCAGACTTAAAAAAAGTAAATGTTGAGAATACGGAAGCATTAAAAGAAGAGATAAACAACAAATATCATACTAGTGTAGATGGGTGATCAATGCAAAAGCAGGCCAGAGGGCCGATAATCAGTTTATTTCGTTCTGACAGGCACTAAGACTACCACTTCAACATCGGAGTGAAGACAAAAAAATGTTGTGGGAGATCAAGGTTTCCTGATTTTTATCATAAAGAGTCATCATTGTCCTAATGAAAAACGGAAAACGTGAAGCATTTTTTCTTGTAACAAAAATATAGTGAGTAGTATGAAATTTTAAGCCAAAGGATGATTAGGGATGGGAAAAATGAAGGCTGTATGGATGAGTATGCTGTCTGTTATGTTCTTGCTGGCGGCATGCGGCAACGATGAAAAGACATCGGGGGAAAAAGAGGCCAAAAAGGAAAAGGAAAAAACAGAGGTAACCGCCAAGGTCGATAAAGAAAAGGCTGCAGATGACCAAGAAAAGACGAAAGATGATCAAGATGAATCGTCTGAGACCGCCACTGACGTAAATGATGAGCAATCATCCGGGCAGTCTTCTGACATATTCAACCCAGCCATAGCAAAAGAGACAGAAGGAAATGTAGAAGTCGTATACACCAATAATGATGCGAATTTTATAAAAGATTTCAATGGGTTCAAGGTTTCTGTTGATGCTTACCAAATTGTAAAGGTAACAGATATGAATGAACACTCGAAAATCTGGTTTGATGATCAAATAGATGGATATGTCATCACTTCAAAGGTGACAATCGAAAACGCAACTGATAAAGCCAAATACTACAACAATACACATAATATCCGCTTGACAAGCACGACTGACTATATTCCCAGCAAGTCGCGTGATCTCATGGATAAGGATAAGATTGTAAAATCCAAGAAAGAGAGCGAAGTATCCAAGTACGCAGCAGGAGAAAAGGTCAGCGGATTTGTAACGTTTGCCTTGTCCAACGCTGATTATGAAGCAATGAAGGCGGTTCAGCCTAAGTATATTATTGAAGGCGGAGTGGCGGATGATAAATCGTTCGCCGGCAGCGTCAGAGGGGAAGGGAACTTCGCTTTCATCTATAGTGATGAACAAAAGAATGAAGTGGCGAACGCAGACCAGTTTTATCCGGATAAGCTGACGACTGATAACTTTGGAGAGAAGAAGATGATCTTCGGGAAAGCAGGCATCAATGAAACGCAAGCAATCGATAAGGTGAAAGTGACGTTGGAAGGGGTTCAGTATGCTGAATTGATCCCTAATGCGACGAATAAACCGCGCTTTTCGAATTTCGGCGATAGCGGGATTGTCGCGGTGACGGTTAAGCTGAATGTCGATAATCAATCCGATACTCCGATTGATCTTTCCTATACTAGTGCCACACTGCAAATCGATAATGGCCGTGGCAGTGCTATATCGGATGGCATGGTGGAACCGCGGGAAGATGGCCCGCTGAAACCAGGCGAGAAAAGGGAAAAGTATGAAGTCTTCCTGTTCCGTAAGGATGAATTCCAGATCTTTAAGACATTTGCTTTAGAGTATGGGCCTTTCAGCGGTACGGATGCGAAGCGTCTCTTTAAAGAACGGAGGATTACTTTTAACCTGCCGAGGTAAAGTGACCTGCATGTAACTAATGAACAGATAGGAACGTAATATGGTGTATCCGTCTGAATAAAGGAGCAGAGCCGTTCACGGGCTCTGCTCCTTTTATATGCCGATTTTCTTTTTCTGTGGGAAAGAAAGGATAAATATGTAAAATATCCGCCTTTTATTTACAGAAATATGAGATAATTAGATAAATACTGCAATGCAGGAGGTAGGAATGATTAAGAAAGTAAAGCATCCCATTATTGAAAAAATTCTTCGCAATATAGATCAAGTAATGATCGGCAAAAGAAATGTAGCCGAGTTGAGCCTGATTGCTCTTTTGTCGGAAGGGCATGTCCTCTTGGAGGATGTTCCAGGGGTAGGGAAAACGATGATGGTAAAGGCGCTTGCCGCCAGTATCGGTGCAAGCTTCAAACGGATTCAATTCACACCCGACCTGTTGCCTTCCGATGTAACCGGCACCTCGATATACAGCCAGAAGGAACAGGAATTCATTTTCCTGCCCGGCCCTATTATGGGGAACATCATCTTAGCTGATGAAATTAACCGAACCTCGCCGAAAACACAGTCGTCGCTTTTGGAAGGAATGGAAGAGGCTAGTGTAACGGTTGATGGAGTGACCAGAAAGCTGGAGCAGCCTTTCTTTGTCATGGCTACGCAGAACCCGATCGAGTATGAGGGGACCTATCCGCTTCCGGAGGCGCAGCTTGACCGTTTTCTGTTGAAAATGAATATGGGTTACCCAGAGCCGTCTGAAGAGATTGATGTTCTGTCGAGTGCACAATTCAATCAACCGATTGATCAATTGCAGCCGGTTGCCACGTTGGAAGAGGTCCGTGCTATCCAGGATGAAGTGAAGCAAGTCCACGTCGATTATATAATGAAGCGTTATATTGTCGATCTGGCGAATCGGACACGCATACACTCTTCCATTTATCTGGGGGTCAGCCCGCGGGGATCAATCGCCCTCATGAAAGCATCCCAGGCCAATGCCCTTATGAACGGGAGGGATTATGTCATTCCTGATGATATCCATTACCTGGCTCCTTATGTATTTGGCCACCGTATGATATTGAAGCCTGAAGCGAAGTACAGCGGCACGAGTGCGGAGGAACTGGTAACCGCTATCCTGGCGCAGGTTCCCGTGCCGGTCCGGAGGCAAGTGAAAGAATGATGAGAGCTTTATATACCCGCGCGGTCCAAATGCTCAAAAAAACGCTGCTCACTGTATTGGTGATTCTTTCTTTCATGTATGCCATGTTCCAGGGAGGCTTTGTCAGCTGGTTTTTATTTTATGGCTTCATTCCTTTTTGGGCCTATCCATTGGCATTATCTTTGTATCCAATCAGAAAAGTGACTGTGGCCAGGCGTTTTAACCGGTCAGAATATAGCGGAGGCGACCGTATGACTGTGGAAGTGACAATCCGTAGGCCTCGCTTCTTGCCGCTTCCTTTCTTAGTGGTGGAGGATTTCCTGCCAGACCGTTTGGCAAGCCGGGCAGGCGGCAGCCAGAAGAGGATGGTCCAATTGCTGTTGTGCAAAGAGAGAACTTTTACATATGAAATTTCCGAAGCTGTCAGGGGAGAACATATTTTTCCCGGGATATCGGTTGAGACGATGGATTTACTCGGGCTATATGAAAAGGCGGCCTTTATTTCATGCCCTCATACCATCCTGATCTACCCTGATTACCGGCGTGTGGATATCGATCAGCTCGACGCTTTTTATGAGCAGGGAGAGACGGCTTCGTCTGTCCGTACACATGGGGAAAATACAATTGTATCTGGCGTGCGCAATTATATGCCGGGCGACCGTTTGTCATGGATCCATTGGAAAGCGACTGCCCGGCGGAATGAAATCATGACAAAAGAGTTTGAAGAACGCAAAAGCCAGGATGCTGTCGTCTTACTGGATATGCATCCTGCCGTACAGTTCGAGGAATTGGTGCGATTTACAGCTTCCATTGTCCATACGATGCTTCTGCAAGGAATAGGAGTGGCCTATACATCGCTTCAAAAGCCAGCTTTGATGTACCAAGTGGGAAAAGGAGAACAGCAACGTCGAAAAATCATGTATGAATTGGCAAAAGCCACTGAAACAAACAGTGAACCGCCGGTTGATCATCCAGCTGTCATGCTCGGCCATATGCCGTATATAGTCGTGTCTGCCCATTTGACTTTAGAATTGATCGGAAAAGTGGCAGCCCTCAAAGGCAGCGGAATGGCGACTGTCTTTTTGCTGGAAGAGGCAGCGGCCCAACAGCAACTGACTAGAAAAGCTCTGGCAAAAGGAATTGTTTGCCGTTTCATCCCGAAAAGCTGGGACCGGGAGGAGGTGGCAGAACGTGCATAGCAGTATGATGGGCAAACTGCCGCAGTTTTATTTTTACTTTTTGGGCTATCTAATGCTTTTGGAATGGTTGCGTCCGCTTAAAGTTATATCGGATGTAGGCTATTTGCCGATTTTTATTGTGTTTTCCATTATTCCGTTTGTAGCTTATCTATTTTCTGTGAAGCTGATGCCAAAAATGATTATCCTGGCAGGCTTCATTCTGATCTCGATTTATTATATTTATTTCAGCGGCACTATTCTATTCAATCCCACTTGGCTGCTGCAGTTGGCAACTGATATCATGGCAAGCTGCCGATCTTTGTTCACCGGTGACTTCGACGCTATCACCAACGATTTTAAAACGCTGCTGTTTTTCATTCTTTTATGGATTATGACCTATTTGATTCATTATTGGATTTTCGTTCAGCGCAGCATCTTTTTATTCTTTTTTATCTCGATTCTATTTGTGGCGACTTTGGATTCGTTCACTCTTTATGATGGAGATCGCGCTATTTTGCGTTTGTTTATGTTCGGCCTGTTGATGATTGGCAGTTTGGCTTTATACCGCAAGTCAGAACAAGGAAAGCTGCAAGTGGATAAGAAGCTGATGGGTCTCTGGTTTCTTCCGCTGGTAGGCACGATCGTCTTTGCCTGCGCAATCGGTTTAGCAGCACCCAAGTCAGGTGCCTTATGGCCGGATCCGGTCCCATTCCTGAAGTCTTATTCAGATAAATTCACAGAAAACGAAACCCATGTCAGCAAGGTTGGGTATGGTGTGGACGATCGCAGGCTTGGCGGAGGATTTGAGAAGGACGATACGGTCGTTTTCAAAGCGACAGTCGGGACGAAGCATTATTGGCGTGTGGAGTCGAAGGATTTTTATACAGGGAAAGGGTGGATCAAATCCCCTGGTGAAAAAGCGGAAAAGGCGTCTTTCCGGAAACTCATCCCTATTTCGGAGAGCGATGGCTCCTACTACAATAAAAAAGTTTCAACCGACTCATATAAAGACAAAGTGAGTATAAAGCTGCTTTATGACCATGTCCCTTATCCAAACCCGGCAGGTTATGTAACGATTGACGAAAGCGATGATCCTATCGATTATCAATATGACCCGATCAGCACAAAAGTAATCAGTGTTTCAGGCGAGAAGAAAAAAGCGTTGGAGCAGTATGGACTCACGTATACAGTTCCGATCTATAATGTGGATGAATTGAAGAAGGCAGACCGCTATATAGAAGAATGGGAAAAAAGCAACGGTAGATTTCCGGATGGGGAGACATATTATAACGTGCTGAAGAACTATTCCGGTGTAAAGGATGATGACCTACAGCTTCCAAAAAATCTCCCTGATCGCGTTAAATATTTGGCGAAAGAGATCACCGCTGGCCGGACTACCCGCTATGACAAGGTAAAGGCGGTCGAGCAATATTTCGATCGGCCGGAATTTGTGTATGACCGCAAAGACATTCCATACCCGAAAGATGGCCAGGACTTCGTCGATCAATTCCTTTTTGAGACACAGAGAGGTTACTGCGACCATTTCTCCACATCAATGATTGTTCTGCTGCGGTCATTGGGGATTGAATCCCGCTGGGTGAAGGGGTACACGCCGGGCGAGTTGGCCAAGAATGAAGGCGGCTTGAGTACATACGAAATCACCAATAACAATGCCCATTCATGGGTGGAAGTGTATTTCCCTTTCTTTGGCTGGGTGCCGTTTGAACCGACTAAAGGGTTCAGTAATGATGCCCGCTTTGTCTATAATGAATCGCGGATGAATAAGCCAAAAGACGAAAAAACGGATACGCCGGCCAGCAATAGACCAGCGACCAAAGTCCAACCACGAAAAACCGTACAGAAAGAGCTGGCAGCCGAACCGAAGGATGCTGCAGCGAAAAAAGAAGTTAATAAAGAAGAAACGTCTCTGGCCAAACCGATCCTTCTCGGCGTAGTCGTCATCCTGCTTTTCGTATTGGTCTATGCGCTGCGCAGAAAATGGATGCCCCGCTTATGGATTCTGGTCTTCCGCTATACATCAAAAACTGATCCATTCGAATCCGCCTATAAAGTGTTGTTAAAAGAATTGAAACGGTACGGCATTACCCGTGAGCAAGGGCAAACGCTCAGGGAATACGCAAGATACGTGGACCAATATTTTTCAGGCACTGAAATGGGCCGGCTGACAGAGCAGTACGAGAAATATATATACAGTGGAAAACAACAGGAGGCAGACTGGCAAGAACTCTTTGTGTTGTGGAGGAAGGTTATGGAAAAAACAATAACTTGACCTCGTTTTTAAACACTTGATACAATAGGGTTTAGTTTTTATTATTAATTTCATATATTTCCTTCGTATATCCTCGATAATATGGTTCGAAAGTTTCTACCAGGGCGCCGTAAATGACCTGACTATGAAGTGAGCAAGCAATCTGATCTATGCCTTCTTTATTACAGGCTTTTTAGGTGCTTGCTTCCTGAGGAACGATTGGAAATAGACTAGACTAATGCATACGGATTTTTTCCAGTGCAATAGGTTCTAGTTTTTTCTTTATTCTTTTTTATAATTGGAGACACTGTTATTACTTGTTATGTCGAACCGGCAAGTGTTAATATGGGTCCATTATACGTTCAGTGCTAACACTGGTAAGCACCAGTGCGTTTCATAAAATACAATCAGAGGTGACGTTTGTGCCAGGGAAAAAAGAATTGCAAAATCAGGAAATGATTGTTGTCCTAGATTTTGGTAGTCAGTATAATCAACTAATCACAAGACGTATCAGAGAATTCGGCGTGTATTCAGAATTACATCCGCATACCTTGACGATGGAAGAAATTCAAGCGATGAATCCAAAGGGGATCATCCTTTCAGGCGGTCCGAACAGTGTATATGACGAATCTTCATTCCGCTGTGATGAGCGCATTTTCGACATGGGCATTCCTGTATTCGGCATTTGCTACGGCATGCAGCTAATGACCACCCATTTCGGAGGCAAGGTTGAAAAAGCGAGCCACCGCGAATACGGAAAAGCCACATTAAAAATCGAACATGAATCTAAATTGTATGCAGACCTTCCTGCGGAACAGATAGTCTGGATGAGCCACGGAGACTTGGTTACCGCTACTCCTGAAGGCTTTGTGACAGATGCTACAAGCGTGTCTTGCCCAATTGCTGGAATGAGCGATGACTCAAGAAAACTGTACGCTGTTCAATTCCACCCAGAAGTACGCCACTCAGAATACGGCAATGATATGCTGAAGAACTTTGCATTCAACATCTGCGGCTGCCACGGGGAATGGTCAATGGAAAACTTCATTGAAATCGAAGTGGAAAAAATCCGCAAGACAGTCGGCGACAAGAAAGTGCTTTGCGCACTTAGCGGCGGTGTTGATTCATCCGTTGTCGCTGTATTGATCCATAAAGCAATCGGCGACCAATTGACATGTATTTTCGTAGACCATGGCCTCCTTCGCAAAGGGGAAGCAGAAGGCGTTATGAAGACCTTCACAGAAGACTTCAATATGAACGTCATCAAAGTGGATGCCCGCGAGCGTTTCATGAAGAAATTGGCTGGCGTATCCGACCCTGAGCAAAAACGTAAAATCATCGGTAACGAATTTATCTATGTATTCGATGATGAAGCGGCAAAACTTGAAGGCATCGACTTCCTTGCCCAAGGAACGCTGTATACAGACATCATCGAAAGCGGAACAGCCACTGCACAAACGATCAAATCACACCACAATGTTGGCGGCCTTCCTGAAGACATGCAATTCACGCTGATCGAGCCGTTGAACACACTATTCAAGGATGAAGTCCGTGCACTAGGAACAGAACTTGGAATGAAAGACGAAGTCGTTTGGCGCCAGCCTTTCCCAGGCCCAGGCCTAGGAATCCGCGTCCTTGGCGAAGTCACAGAAGAAAAATTGGAGATCGTCCGCGAATCCGATTATATCCTTCGCGAAGAAATCAAAAAAGCCGGCCTTGACCGCGACATCTGGCAGTACTTCACAGTCCTTCCTGATATCCGCAGCGTAGGCGTAATGGGCGACGCCCGTACGTACGACTACACAATCGGAATCCGTGCCGTAACATCCATCGATGGCATGACATCCGACTGGGCACGCATCCCTTGGGACGTCCTAGAGAAGATCTCAGTTCGTTTGGTGAATGAAGTACCGCATATTAACCGCGTTGTGTATGACATTACTTCTAAGCCACCTGCTACTATTGAGTGGGAATAAGTTCATAGGGTTACTATGTGCCCGAAAGCCCTGATATTCCTGGGCTTTCGGGCATTTCTAATATTACGTTACAGTAAATTGCAACAATTTTGCAACACACGTTGATTTAAAATTTATCAGTACATAAGGGGAATTTTTATGTATATTGCAGATATTCAACAACAAAAGATTGAATGGCGAAGAAAAGGATGGTCAATTCCTGATCTTAGAGGAAGCAAGCAAGAATGGTTTTCTCTGGTTAAGGAATTGATTGGATTAGTGGGTAATGGACAAGCGAGTGATTTGGATGCCCAACCGGAAACAAATATTACCTCTGCGTATACATGGCGCTCATATGCGTCTTTTTTGAAAGGAATGGGCCTGGTAAGTAATCGGGCGGGCGTATTAAGTTTAACAGAGGCTGGCGTAGCTTTTCTAGGTAAACCGACAAAAAGGCATTTAGCCGACTTAATGCAAAATAAAGTTCGCCTTTTTGGCGAAACATTGGGTATTTTAGATAACGCTCCAAAAACAATTGAAGAAGTTGATAAACAGCTATGTGAAAGTTTTAGATTGGAATGGGCCAATCTAAGTAATACACGGCGAAGAATGGATTGGCTCGAGGTTTTTGATTTGATACATGACATTGGAAACAGAAAGTGGAGTTTGACAGATATGGGAAAAGCAGCTCTTAATGAATGGAGTCTTGTTACGCCAGCTGTTTTAGAGTTGCCTGATGCTGAACCAAGCGATATAACTATTGCCGATCCACCCACAGAAATTGCATTGCTTTTACAGCATTTAATTGATACGCCGGAAGCACATAGAAAGCGTAGCACATATAACATTTGGGTTCCTAGTCCAAACCGTATCCACAATTTGAGGGTTATTACTCAATTCGCTCTTGAGAGAGTTTCCAGAACGGATTTGTTCCAGTTTGTTGAAGATGAATTTAACCTCAAAAAGAGCAGTGCTGAATCGATGTTGCCTTTCTTAAAGGCTTCAGGACTTTTGGAAGAAGTTGGGCGATGTGTTTACATTGCAACACCAGCGGCTAAAGCATGGTGTGAGAAAGGTAATGATTTAGATTTTGTACGGATTCTTCACGCAAATATGCGTTTTGTTGGAGAAGTTATAAATGTCGCAGAAAATAATATTATTCGCAATGATGTTTATGCTCAAGCAAAAAAATACAACTTAAACACCGAAAAAGTCCGATGGATTGTTGGCTTTTTACTTGAAGCTGGACTTTTAGAAGAGCCACAATATCTCCACTTGAAATCAACGCCTCTAGGGAAAAAGTTTGTTTCTACTTTGCCTTTGGCGGACTCTGTAACAGAAGAAGTGTCGCAGGAAGCGGAGAATACAAATGCGATCGATGGAAACAACAATACCAATAATTCACACCCTGCTGAGTATGAAGATATTTTTACCAGATTACAAGTATCTGCACGAGATCCTATGGCCGAAGGAAAAGCTTCTGGTGTGGCATTCGAAGAATCCATTGCTGAAACTTTTCGCTTTATGGGATTTGATGCAAAACGAATTGGAGGGTCAGGCGACACTGATGTAATTGTTCGTTGGAAAGACAGCGACGGAAAAAGTGTTATTGCAATAGTCGATGGTAAATCTAAGTCTGGGGGAACTGTATCTCATAGTGATATTAGTGATGTGGCGATTGACACACACAAAGACAAGAATAATGCAGATTTTGTAGCTATCGTTGGTCCGGGGTTTAGTGGAGATACTATAAGAAACCATGCTCGCAAGAAAAGTTTTGCTCTTATTACAGATGTCGAGTTGATTGAAATTGCACGCACTTCTCATAAACTAGGATTATCTTTAGAAGAGATTGCTCTTATCTTTCAAGTTCCGGATGGTCTTTCTCATCTTGATGAACTGATGACCGCAAAGCAACGAGAGATGGATATTATCACACTTGTGATTTCCAAGTTTGGGCAGGAGCAAGAAATGCTAGGCAGTTTATCAGCTCGCGATTTATATCTCTTGTTACGTTCAACAATTGTATCCCCGTCTTTAGATGAACTGATAACTGTGTTTGAAACACTCTCAAGCCAGGAAATAGGTGTGTTGTCTCCTGTGAAGAAAGCACCATTTTCTGAAAACACAATGTATGTGCTGAATGGTGAAAAGAGAACTATCAACAGATTGCGCGCCTTGGCATCTGCTATAGAAAAAGGGTTAATATAATTTGCAGTTTGCCGGGAAATGACAAAGCCACCCTTAATTATCCTTTTGCCATTATTGGAACCTTTTTGTAACTAAAAATCAGATAAATAATATAGACGTATAAAATTTTCCCAATATGGGAGTGATTTTGGATTATTTAGATTTAATAGAGGTAAAAAGAGAAACTCTAAAAGTAGTGGGCAAAATTACAAAAATTTGTGAACCCACATAAATACTGGGTTTATGGGGACAAAGTCCAAAATGATAATAAAAAAGGTTTGCGGCAACAATCTGAAACGATCTACCACAACACTTCCAAGACGACTCTCTTATTACCCGAATGATGGGTAGAAAAGAGGGTCTTTTTTGATGTCAAAAGAAGTGATTGCCGATGTAAACCTTGATCAGGAAGTGTGGGAAATAAGCCAATTATATCTGTCTGAAGGGATGTTTTTGATCTTTAAGAGAGAACAATAAAGATAGTCCTTTCTATGTATAGTGGCTAGAGCAGATTCACTGTTAGAATAGTACAAACAACTTTCAGAATAGTTTCCATCTTTTTGCGTAGTATGCGGATTCATGTAAACAATGAAAGGGGACGAGAATTTGAAAAAAGTCTTTGCGTGTATGTCGATGTTTTTGTTGATGTTTGCTTTTGTGCCAATGCTTGGAGATGAGGAGATTGCCGAAGCAGCAGGATCTTCGGGAAATGGGCTGGGCTCGCCGGTTGAGCTCGGGAAGCCATTTGTCATTCCAGATACAGTGCCGGCTAACCAGCCAAATGATGATATGGGCATGCCAATCGGCACAAGGCAGACGATTGATGCTGCATATGGTGTGGAAGACGGTATAAATGTGATGTACACAACGGTGACAGGAAGTCCTACGGCAGGGCAGTCGGCTTCCTTCAATGTAGTCGATCTCGACAATCGGCGTCTGCTTGGTGTGTATCCGCTTACAGGTACGGCGAATGCCTGGACCCACGTTGTTTCGGCAAAAGGAAAGGTCTACATAGGGGCGTCCAGTAAGGTCTTTATGTATAATCCCGAAACAAAGACGGTAGAGGATTTGGGAATGCCAATCGGGGGGACGGGTGCCATCTATTCATTGGTGAGCGATGAAGAAGGCAATGTATACGGAGGCGTCTACTCAACATCAAGCGGCGGCCGAGTTTTCAAGATTGATGCTGAGACAAATGAAATAACAGATGTGCTCGGCAAGCCGGTCGATGATGGAACTGCCCCTGGAGATGATGGCAAGAAGGAAGACTATATCCGTTCATTGGCTTATTATAAGGGCCACCTATACGCTGGGACAGGCTCTGCTAATGGTAGGGTTTGGAAAATAAATCTGGACACAAAAGACAATACAGCTTTAGATTTGCCTGGGGATGCCAATGACCCGATTTATAACGGAAAATACAATAGCATGGGCTTTGTATATGGGATGACTGTTGTCGATCACTATTTATTTGCTTTCTTCAATGGCCCTTTTGCGATCCTTGTGTATGATTTGGAGAAGCAGGAATGGAGGGACGGCGGCATTAGCAATGTCAGAGGGTTGCTGGCAGTCACTCCTGCATATGATGGAAAAGTCTATACAAGTAAAAAAGATGGCTATATGTGGCGTATAGATGTGGAAACACTTGAAGAAGAAAAGGCATACGCTTTCGATGGCAGTGTAAGAAGCTCGGCTTGGATGAATATCAAAAATCAACCGAATTTTCCTGATACCTCCATGGTCACTGTCTCCTTTGATGGCAAAGCGGTTCTTTATAATCCTGTTACAGGTAAACGAGAAGCGATGGAGCCATTGGTGGAAAAGCAGGCAAATAATATACAGGCGCTTGAAGCAGGGCCGAATAATGACCTTTATATGAGTTCTTATATGGGAAGTCTTGGTGCCCATTATGATCCGTCCGCAGGCAAATTTACAACGTTCAATCTGGGACAGGCAGAAGGAATCGGCTTTCTTGGCTCTACGGCCTATTTTGGGATGTACCCAAAAGCAAGCGTGAGTGCTTTGAATACGGAAACACCTATAACTGAAACGTCAACTCCCCGGACGCTTTTCAACATCGGTAAATCACAGGATCGGCCGTTCGTTTTGACAAGCGGAGCGGGCAAGCTTCTTGTCGGAACGATCCCGGAATACTCCCTCCTCGGCGGAGCCATCGCAGTGTATGATCCTAATCTCCCTGGAGAAGTGGATGTCACAAGAAACGTTGTGCAGGACCAGAGCATAACCGGCCTCTTATACCATAATGGACTCGTATACGGTTCCACATCGATTCACGGAGGATTAGGGGGGGAGCCCACAGCACAAAAGGCAAAGCTGTTTATTTGGGACATGAAAACAAAGGAGGTTTTGCATGAATGGGAACCCGAGCTGCCGGGAACAAAAGGAGAGATGATCAGCGGATTGACGCTAGGTAAGGATGGGCTCATCTATGCGGCAATGGATGGATATGTATTCGCGTTTAATCCGGAAACCAGGGAAATCGTGAAAAGTGTAAATGCTTATCCCGAGGTGACAAGCTATGGGAAGTGGCGCCCTGTCCACCAGCGCTGGAGCAATGACGGGCTTCTGTATTCAGATGTTGCCGGGAAACTGACGGTCATTGATACAGAAACCATGCAAAGCAAAAAGCTGTTCGATCAAATCGCCCTTTTCACCATTGCGGATAAAGAGAGAATTTATACAGCGCTCGGGCCCACTATATCGCGTTATGAAGCCGTACAGCCGGCAGACCTGACAATCGAGTTGCCTGATACATTAGAAATCGATCAATCCTTGCCTATGGCTGTAAAAGGTACTTTGTTCGACTGGAAAGTAGACCTTAGTGATTCAGCTCAAATAGACATATCTGACCCAAGTATCGTAAAGTGGGAGGATGGCATGCTTCATGGGCTGAAAGAGGGCCAAGTAGAAGTAAGGGCGACTTTCAGAGGAGTGACTTCTTCAGCCATAGTGACAGTGATTAAAAAACAAGCTGGCATTCAAGTAGTCAATGGAGATTTTGAGCAAGCAGCAAAAGATGGAATCATTCCTGGCTGGTCAAAATACAAGTTCCAGGAAGGGAAATCTCAGGTTGATCTTTCTAACGTCCAAGTACAATCAGGTCAAAGTTCTATGGAAATAACAGACAGTAGTGACCACGCCAATGAATTCACAGCCGTTCGCTCAAGTATGATCCAAATCAATCCGAATATGCAATACAGCACAAAAGTGTATGTTTATCTCGATAGCCCTCCAACAAATGAACATCCAGGGAAGCCATACACAATTAGCGATGCCAAAGTGATGGTCCGTTATTACGATGAAAACGGGCAGGAGTTAGGAGCAACTGGAGACCTGGAAAAATTAATCCGGGAGCCGCAGAAAAGATGGGAGCAGGTTGAAATCAGAAGTAAGGCACCCGCACAAGCGCACTATATGTCCATCACTCTGGCAGCAGGGGAGAAAAAACTCGCAAAAGTCTATTTTGACGATGTAACTGTAACACCTATTAATGAATAGTCCTTCCTAATTATTATACGATCTCCTGCAAGGTAAACAGAGAGAGCAGTAATAAAAACTGCTTTAAATCGTTTGGAATGACATCCGACTGGGCACTCAGCCCTTGGGTGATAGCTTAATGCCTGCAAACTGTATTGATCAGCTTTGCAGGCATTTTTTTGTGAAAAAAGGTATTGCAAAATAAGTTGTCATTAAATCTTTTGCTGCTTCACTATGTTTGTTTGGCCATGTGGTGTTTCCAGTTCCGGAATCGAAGGCGCACTATTCTCATCAATAAATAGCATTTATTCCCTGTCATAGTCCCCCTATGTTAAGGATGAAAAGGAGTTTTTTATAACTAAATTAGATCAATCGATAATAGAGGGGACGCATACTGGTGCCTATGCACATTCCAATTAACTCCCTTCATGTAAAAAACATTTATTTTTCAAAATTATCGCATATTTGATTGGTAATATTAGGCGGAAGGGAGGTCGGTATGAGAATGGTTCATAAAAGATGGGGGTTGTTCGTTATTTTTCTGATTGGTTTATTCATTCCTTATACTGCGGAAGCGGCTGACATAGACGTTTCTCCTAATCAATCATTGCAAGAAGTCATTGATCAGGCAACAGCAGGCGACACGTTACAGTTAGAGAAAGGAATGTATAAGGGACCGATTACAATTACAAAGCCTCTGCGGATTGTAGGGGAAGAAGGGGCCACTCTCTACGGGGGAGGCAAGGGAAACGTTATCACCGTAAAAGCGGATAACGTAGTGATAGAAGGCCTGATAATCGAAAAGAGCGGGATCAGGAAGAATGAAAGCGCCATTTATATAGAAGAAGGAAATAACATTACAGTCCAGAATAACAAAATGCTCGATGTGATGTACGGAATCTATATATTGAATGGCCGGAATAATACTATTAAGAATAATCAAATCGAAAGTTATGAGATGCATTTCTCTAAAAGAGGAAGCGGTATCCATATATATAAAGGGAAAGGGAACCTCATTAAAGACAATAGAATTGCCCAAGTGCAGGACGGTGTGTATTTGGATCAGACAAAGAATGCCAAAGTGGAAGGCAATACAGTTGTTGGCTCCCGGTATGGCTTTCATTTCATGTTCAGCAATGATATTGAAATTACAAAGAACCGTCTGCAGTCAAACATTACCGGACTTATGATTATGGATTCTTCTGACGTTGCGATCACTGATAATACAGTGATGGTTCAGTTCCATGTACGAGGTTTCGGTATTTTAATTTATGATAGTAAACACCTTTTACTGGAAGGTAATAACATTAAACAAAACAGCACTGGGCTATCATTAGAGAAGACGGTCGACGTCCAGATCAAGCGAAATATTATTTCGGGGAACCAGGTCGGATTAGAATTCATCGGTAAGAACGACAATAATATTTTTACAGAGAATAACTTTATTACGAATGTTGTGCAATCGAAGATTACCGATAATAAAATGCAATTGGATAACGGCGAGCGAGGGAACTATTGGGATGATTATTCCAGCTTTGATGTTACGGGTGATGGCATTGGAGACGTAACGTACAAAGCAGGTTCCTTGTATGATCAGCTGCTAGACCGGCAGCCGTATTGGCAACTTTTCTTTGAAAGTCCCTCTATTCAGTTATGGAGTAAAGCAGAAACGCTATTCCCATCCATAGGAATTGCGGATGTATTTGACGAAAAGCCATTGGTGCAGCCTGTGAAACTAAGTGAGAATCCAGGGGGCGACGTAAAACGAAATTTAGCAGCGCTCTTACTTGCTATTCCTTTTCTATGCTTTTCCATCATAATAATTTGGTTAGGAAGGAGCTTTAAATGAAGAAACGTATTAGTATACTAGCACTGATGCTTTTTCTTTCGGCATGCGGGAAGGGACCATCATTTGAACCGGAAAAAATCAATCCGGAAGTGGATATATGTGAAATCTGCAATATGAGTATCTCGGAGGAAAATTATGCAACACAGTTGATCTCCAAAGATGGAGATGTATATAAGTTCGATGATATTGGCTGCATGTATGAATTCGTGGAGAAAGACAAACGAATTGCGGATAAAGATATAGCGAAGCAATATGTCCGTGATATGGAGAACGGCAAGTGGCTGGAAAGCAAGGATGCCTATTACGCCTACCACTCCGACTTCTGGACACCGATGGCTTATGGTGTAGTCTCATTTGAGAATGAAGAGAAAGCTAAGCGATATATTGAAAAACAAGGAAAAGGTGAAGTTTTCAACTTTGAGCAGTTATCACAACATAAGTGGGGATGGGAGAAATGATCATAAACCTTGCCAGACAGCAATTTACATTAATTATTCGGAGCAAATGGCTTTTCACATTCGGTTTTTTGTTTGCGTTCCTGTCGATTTTTATTAGTTACTTCAGCAATACAGGAGATTCGGGATATCTAGGCTTCAATCGTATGACTGCAAGTCTGCTTAATTTGAATTTACTGCTGATTCCGTTGATTTCTTTATTGGTCGGAGGGCTTTTTTTGTCCGGTGAGAAAGAAGACCGTGGCTTGATGCTTATGTTGACATATCCTGTTCCAGTTTATGCTGTCATCATAGGTAAGTATATAGGATTATTCATCTCGCTTTGGTCTGTTATAACGTTTGGTTATGGGGCGGCAATTTTGATGATGTATATGACGGCAGTAGACACATCCTTAGGAGTCATATTGCAGTTCTACCTATTCTCATTATTGCTTTCGGCCATCTTTCTAGCTATTTCGATGTTGGTCGGTTTGCTTTCGAAGACGAGATTTCAGGCTCTCGGAACAAGTTTGATCATTTGGGCCTTTATGGTGTTGTTCTATGAATTCTTGGTGATGGGCATTAGTTTGGTTTTTTCGAAGCAATGGATTTTATCGATGCTATCGGCATCCATTTTCTTTAACCCTGTCGAGCTCATTCGGGTGTGGGCGATTCTATCGATGGACGGAGTAGCTGTATTTGGGCCGAGCCTATATGATTTAACGATTTGGGCTAGCGGCTGGAAAGGTCAATTGCTGTTTATTTTCTCAAGTTTGCTATGGTTAGCAGCGCCTTTAATGGCCAGCAGCTTTGTGTTGAAAAGGAGAATAGGCAATGAGTAAATCAGTGGAATTGAAGCATTTAACCAAAATATATACCAAGGACAGCAGGGTGGAGGAAATCAGCTTTTCGATTCATCAAGGTGAAATTGTAGCGTTATGCGGTGGGAATGGAGCAGGGAAAAGCACACTGATTAAAATGATCACAGGGATTATTAAGCCAACAAGCGGGCATATTGAGGTGGACGGCAAAATCGTGGATCCACTTAGTCTCGACTACCGTCATACATTCTCTTATATGCCGGATGATATGCTATTCCCAAGGCAATTATCAGCAATTGAAGTATTGTATTTCTTCGCTCATTTGCGGAAGGTGCCTAAAGAGAAAGCAGTGGAAGTATTAGAAATGGTTGGTTTATACGAGGAACGCAATCGGCTCATTAAACATTTTTCTAAGGGAATGCAGCAGCGGCTTTCTTTTGCACAGGCTTTGCTTGCCGATACGCCTTTCTTGATTCTTGATGAACCGACAAATGGGCTGGATCCTTTCTGGGTATATCGATTCAAAGAAATCATGCATGAAGAGAAAATGAAAGGCAAGGCGATTCTTTTTACAACACATATTCTCACCCTGGTGGAAGAGATTGCGGATAAGGCTGCTTTTATTGAAGGAGGACAGCTTGTTCATTTTAACGATGTTAAGGAATTAACAAATCAAGACGGTCGCAAAGTATCGCTTGAGAAGGTCTTTTTTGAACAGCAAGTACTGAGGTCGAAACAGCATTGAACATAAGAGAAAGCAGGAGCCTCTGCTCCTGCTTTTATTCGTGCCCGTTTGATTCAGAGTGGTCATTCATTTCTGTCTCGGAACCATGGTGTTCATTATTGTTCATGTTTTGCATTTTCTTTTGATAGCGTTCATTAGCTACTTGGTCAAGATCATCTAAAGTGGCAATAACGGCATGTTTATCTTGATGATCAGTGATGAATTGATCGGCTTCTTCCTGTGAACTGAAGAATGAGTAGCCGTATTTCATCGGTGTCATTTGATCGGACTTCACAACGACTGCTTTGTCGGTTTCTATCCAATCTTTTGTGACCGCATCTCTGACCCATGTTTTCTCATACTGCTCATCTGCTGTTCGTTGTCCGTTCAATAAGCAACCTGAATCATCGAAGAAAAGGTGCTTGCCATCTTTTGTTACTGCTTGAGCGGTGAAGGCTCCCATTTCATCGGTTCTCGTATACACTTTCATATTGCAAAATGCGCATTTACTGTGATTGTGCGGCTCAGTGGGATCCACTGCATGGGTGGCTGTATCTGTAGTCTTTTGCTCTGTTTTGGATTCAGTCGCTGCTTTGTCTTTTACCTTGGTTGTGTTTGCTTCATCATTTCCACATGCTGTAATGAAGACAAGAAGTACCACTGACACAAAAAGCATAGCTAGTTTCTTCATTTTTTATCCCTCCAACCCTTATTCTTCTTCAGAATAACAATAAATTGTGTTAGATATTAGAATTTTCAATATTATTTGTGTGTAAACAACAAATAGGTCTAAATATGTAATAAAATTGACTTTTAGGCGCATTTTTATCCTTTCATTTAGTATGGATAGGCATCCTGCATATGGATGTTTACTTAAACATCGTCAACCTTAAGAATGTAAAGAAATCAGAGTAAAATTATAACTTCCGATAAAACGGACTGTAATAGAATTCAACAGAAGACGAACTATAAAAAAATATTTGTTTTTATCGTTCGGGTTTTATGTTGACAACTCATAGTAACGTTGGTACTATGAGGATAGAAATGATGTAAATATATTTTGCTAGTCGTATATCTTTGGGGATATGGCCCAAAAGTTTCTACCAAGCTGCCATGAACGGCTTGACTACGATGAATGCCCTATATCTATCTTGATGTGCATAGCTATAGGTCTGTTTATCATTGAATGTCAAGCTCCGTTCTGTTGTCAGAACGGGGCTTTTTATATGGGGATTTGGGAAAACTCATAAGGTATTACCACTACGAATAACGGAGGGAAAACAAGAATGAAGAAGTATTTTCAGTTTGAACAGCTGGGGACGACCTATGGCCGCGAAGTCGTCGGTGGGATTACGACATTCCTTGCAATGGCTTATATTCTCGTTGTTAACCCGCTGACATTGACATTGCAAAGCATCCCGAATCTTCCGGCTCATTTGCGGATGGACAGCGGAGCGGTTTTCGTCGCAACCGCATTGGCTGCTGCAGCGGGAAGTATTTTAATGGGGATTATTGCCCGCTATCCGATTGCGCTTGCACCGGGTATGGGATTGAATGCATTCTTTGCTTATACCGTTGTATTGACATACGGTATTCCTTGGCAAACAGCACTTACAGGTGTCTTGATTTCCGGTATTATTTTTGTTCTTTTATCTTTATCAGGCATCCGTGAAAAAATCATCAACGCGATTCCGCTGGAACTGAAACATGCGGTTGGTGCGGGGATCGGTATATTCATCGCTTTCATTGGTTTCCAGAATGCAGGCATTATCGTAAATGACGATGCGGTGCTTGTTGGTCTTGGCGATTTGACAAAAGGCAGCACATTGCTTGCTATTTTCGGTTTGGTTATCTCTGTTATTTTGATGACAAGGGGATTTAAAGCGGCCATCTTTATCGGGATGATCATTACATCTATTGTCGGTATGATTTTTGGCCTGATCGAAGTGCCTAAGCAAATTGTTGGTGCAGTGCCTAGTCTGGAGCCAACCTTTGGAGCGGCTTTCGAAGCATTCAAGAGCCCTGGCGATTTATTCAGCGGTCAAATTCTGATTGTTATTTTGACATTCTTATTCGTTGCCTTCTTTGATACGGCGGGCACATTGGTGGCAGTGGCGCAGCAAGCTGGCCTAATGAAAGGCAATGAGCTTCCTCGTGTAGGAAAAGGATTACTGGCTGACTCCCTTGCGATTGTAGTTGGTGCTATTTTCGGTACTTCAACCACTACATCTTTCGTTGAATCGACTGCGGGTGTAGCGGCAGGAGCGCGTTCCGGTTTTGCGGCGATCGTTACAGGTTTATTATTCATCCTGTCGATTTTCTTCTTCCCGGTACTATCCGTCGTGACATCAGCGGTGACAGCTCCAGCTCTGATTATCGTCGGTGTATTGATGCTTTCTTCTATTAAATATATTGAATGGGATAAGTTCGAAATTGCTGTGCCTGCCTTCCTGACTGTGACGACAATGGCATTGACTTATAGTATTGCCACAGGTATTGCAATGGGATTTGTCTTCTATCCGATTACTATGATTGTAGCGGGAAAAGGGAAAAAAGTTCATCCGATCATGTATGGTTTGTTTGTGATTTTCCTTTGCTATTTCATCTTCTTAAAATAAATGGCTAGAGGCTGGGACAAAACCCTCCTCTAAAATGAAAAAGCCGGTGAAATTTTACAACGAGTAAAATTTCACCGGCTTTGATTTTTTTCAAAATAAAATAAGGACATTCTCTGTCAAAATTAAGTTACCACACCAAATCAAACAGAAAGAAGTGTCCTTATGTTTAAAGATTGTTTGGAAGAAATCCATCGAGAAGTATCATCAGGGATTAATCGAAAAATCAAACCATCTATATAAAGAGCTGCTTAAAAATGAAATCATGCCTCAAATTGTACAGGAAAGTGAAGAAGAGTTAACGGTGGTTCTTGAAGGCTAATTTGCATTTCAATCGATTTTCAGTTCGAGGAAAATCGAAAGTTGAAAATGAAATGGATCTTGCGTTAATGGCCGTGAATTTACGGAAATACATGGCCAACCATTAAGTATGAATAGAAAAATAGAAAAAAGTGAAATTGAACGCACTCAATTTCACTTTTTTCATTATCTGAAGCTAGTTATGTCCCAGCCTCTTTTTATACATTTAAAAGACACAAAGGTGACGAGGTTCTCTAGTGTAAAACAGTAAAAATCGGGAACAGGGACCTTATAAGAGTGCATATTCCAGCGGGAGGGAAGAGTGTATGAAGAAAAAAGACATCTGGCAATTGGTACTGCCGTTCATAACGGCAATCGGGGCAATAACAGCCGGTTTCGGATTAGTGAGCGATCCTACCGGCAGCAGTGTGGGGCTACCATTATCTTTACTAGACGGCACGGTCTTTTCATCCTACCTAATCCCAGGCTTATGTCTATTGGGCATCATTGGTTTTGGCCATCTGTTTGTATGTTTCGTCATGTGGAAACGAGGCAGCCGGGCGTGGTTTTATTTAGGAAGTGTAGGGATTGTCCTGATGGGATGGATCATCATTCAAGTGCTTTTGATCGGATATTGTTCACCATTGCAGCCGATTTTTTTAGCGGTGGGATTGATTGAGCTGATTGGTGCATTGCTGTGGAAAAAGAGATGCCTAAATAAAGTGAAGCTTTAATCGGTGGGGGTTGTTATTCACACCCCACCGATTATTAGTTGAACCAATCGGATTCATACTGGCGCTTGATCTCCTACTTACACTTTTTGGTCTTCACTCCCGTGTTGATTATAAGGCCTGATTAATTTGGCAACATATGAAGGGGCTAAAGAACCACAACTCTCAAAGAAGCAAAAGCAATATTTCTCTTCCACCTATAAGCTGATTGTTCAATTCGCTTGATGCCAATAAGATCCACATCAAAACCGTTTTCTCTAAAAATTTGTCGAGGAAGCTTGCCAGCCATATACTCGTCTATAAATTTATTTTTAAAGGCATCTGTATAGGTAATGGCTCGCTCACTTACGCGTTGTACATTTGGGTTCTTTTGAAGTAATTTTATCTCTTTAGATGAAAATGTTATCTTACTCATGTTCTCCTCTTATCCTTCTTACCTCATATCCTGAATTCGGTATATAAAAAAACCTGTAGATAGAACACTCTTTTTCAAGTGTCCTAACTACAGGTACCAGTTTAGCATCGGGCTTTCTTTTTCTTCATTCTGTATCCAAATGGGCCGCACAGTTGAATAGACTGCAATCCCATTTACCGTCATCGAGATGGATCATGCTGATAGATGTATTCAGCATGGGGACATTCATATCCATGTGAGGGATAAGCCTTTTAAGCAGGTGTTTAATGAATGCACCGTGGGTTACTACCAGGATATTTTGTCCTTGATGGGCCTTCACGATATCATCCATTGCTGCTATGCCGCGGGCGGCTACTTGGTCCGCAGGCTCCATACCGAGGTCCATCGTCCGCCAATCCGGCCCCCATTTGCTGATCCGTTCAGATTCGATGGTCCCCTCTATTAGTCCGCCGCTGGCTTCGCGAAGTCGGGAATCATAATGAATCTCAAGAGGGGGCAGTTTGGCGGCAATCAATTCCGCTGTTTGTTTTGCCCGCAGCAGGTCAGAGCTGTACAGCACATCCCAGGATTCTTCGCTTAATCGTTCGGCCAATTTTTTTCCTTGGGCCATGCCTGCTTCATCAAGAGGGATATTCGAGCTTCCCTGTGCCCGCTTTTCGGTATTCCATGCCGTATTTCCGTGCCGAATGAGCGCAATCTTAGTCATGGATTCCACTTCCTTCTGTATAAAAAATCACAACAAAATTTTCCAAAAGATTGTTTGTAAGCTAAAAGTGTATCATGTAAAATGGAATAAATAAAATAATTTGACTATTCAATAAATGAGAGAAATGTAATCGTTTTCTTTGATTTGAATATATATGGAGGCTACTTTGATGAAACATCCATACCTGAATGAAGACCATCTTCTTTTTCGAAAGGCACTACGGAAATTCCTCGATAAAGAGGCCTATCCATTTTACGGACAATGGGAGGAAGACCGCCGGATCCCCCGAAGCTTTTGGCTGAAGATGGGGGAGCAGGGTTTTCTTTGTCCGGATTTGCCGGAAAAATACGGGGGAAGCGCGGTTGACTGGGGATTTTCCGTTATTATTAATGAAGAGCTGGAGAGAGTGGGCTCTGGTACAGTAGGCATTGGCCTGCATAATGATATTGTGGTGCCTTACATCCATGCATTTGGCACAGAAGAACAAAAGGAAAGATGGCTGCCGAAATGCACTAGCGGAGAAACGATTACAGCTATCGCCATGACCGAACCGGGAGCTGGATCAGACCTTGCCGGCATTTCAACCACTGCCGTCCTCCAAGATGGCCATTATGTGATCAATGGACAGAAAACGTTCATAACGAATGGCATTCAATCTGATTTAATCGTGGTTGCCTGTAAGACGGATCCGCAGGCTGTCCCTGCCCACAAGGGAATCAGCTTGCTGGTGGTCGAGAGAGATGCGCCAGGTTTTAGCCGCGGAAGGCAACTGCATAAAGTGGGGCTGCATTGCCAGGATACGGCGGAACTGATTTTTGAAGATTGCAAAGTGCCAAAGGAGAATTTGCTTGGCGAAGAAGGCAAAGGCTTTCTGTATATGATGGATAAGCTGCAACAAGAGCGCCTGCTGGTGGCGATTGCCGCCCAGGTCTCGGCCGAAGAGATGCTGGCCATGACGGTGGCGTATACGAAGGAGCGTATGGCATTCGGCCGGCAGATCAGTTCCTTTCAAGCTTTGCAATTCAAGCTAGCTGAGATGGCGACGGAAATCGAAATGGGCAGGACGTTCCTTGATGCGCTGATTGCTGATCATATAGCAGGCGAAGATATAGTAACGAAGGTATCCATGGCTAAATGGAAGCTGACCGATATGGCTAAAAAAGTGGCAATGGAATGCATGCAGCTGCACGGCGGATACGGCTATATGGAAGAGTATGAGATTGCGAGAAGGTTCCGTGATATACCGGTCTCCAGCATATATGCGGGGACGAACGAAATCATGAAAAAGATCATAGCAAAAAATATGGGATTATAGCAGGTGGGAAGGTGAAGAAAATGAGAGAAGCAGTGATAGTGGAAGGGGTCAGAACGCCCGTAGGGAAAAGGAATGGCGCGTTGAATGGCATCAGGCCAGATGATTTGGCTGCCATGGCAATCGAAGAACTGCTGAAAAGAGCGAAAGTGGATGGAAGTATAGTTGAAGATGTCATATTGGGCTGTGTTTCACAGGTGGGGGAACAAGCCGGGAATATTGCCAGAGCAGCTGCATTGATCGCTGGCTTGCCGATTGATGTGCCGGGAACGACAATCGACCGGCAATGTGGTTCCAGCCAGCAGGCGGTGCATTTTGCCGCTCAGGCTATCTTATCCGGCGATATGGACGTCGTCATTGCAGGCGGGGTGGAAAATATGTCCCGCGTACCGATGGGTTCTAATTATCAAGGAGTCTCTCCAAGTGACAGGCTAAAAGGAAAATACGAAATCATTAACCAAGGCTTATCGGCAGAACGGATTGCGGAGAAATACGGAATCTCCCGGGCAGAAATGGATGAATTCGCGTTATGGAGCCATCAAAAAGCAATTAAGGCTATGGAGCAAGGTTATTTTGAGAAGGAAATTATGAGTGTGGAAGTCCAGGGAGAATCCGACCATCCGCTTTTGGCCGCTTCAGATGGCGGCCCGCGGAAAGAAACGTCATTGGCGGCATTGAGTCAACTAAAGCCAGCTTTTAAGGAAAACGGCCTCATCACTGCAGGGAACTCCAGCCAAATCAGCGACGGTGCCGGCGTTTTATTGATCATGGACAAGAGTAAGGCGGAGGAACTGGGCTTAAAGCCGAAATTCTTGATCCATACGAGAGTAGTCGTAGGTTCCGATCCTACGCTGATGTTGACAGGCCCAATTCCGGCGACAGCTAAAGCGTTGGAGAAATCGGGGCTTTCCATCGGGGATATTGATGTGTTTGAGGTAAATGAAGCTTTTGCTTCTGTACCGATCGCTTGGTTGAAGGAAACAGGGGCTGACCCGGATAAACTCAATCCATGCGGAGGGGCAATTGCGCTTGGGCATCCTTTGGGTGCAAGCGGGGCAAGGCTGATGATCACCATGATGAATGAACTCGAAAGAAGCGGAGGGCGTTATGGCCTGCAGACAATGTGCGAAGGAAATGGGATGGCGAATGCCACTATAATCGAGCGCATTCTGTAACAGGTCGGCGAATGCAGCGGAAAAAAGGGGGATTAGAAGATGAGTATGACCATCGGGAGAATATTTGATTTGACAGTCCGGAAGTATCCTGATCAGGAAGCGTTGAAAGATATCAGGAGCAAACATTCTTATACGTATTTGGAATGGGATGGACATATAACCGCACTTGCCAATGCACTTAAGAAGGAAGGGGTCGGTAAAGGGGACCGGGTATCGGTCTTTTTGTACAATCGCGAAGAAATAGCGAGTGTGTATTTTGCCTGTGCTAAAATCGGTGCGGTCTTCAATCCGATTAATTTTCGCCTGATGGCGGAAGAACTTGCGTATATATTGGAGGATGCTGCCCCTAAGGTCCTTCTTTTTGAACAGGCGCTTGAACCTGTTGTTTCTTCTATCGAGCAGCGCTTTGGCCATATATCGTTTTGGAACTGCGATGAAACGGCCATCTCCTATGCCGCATCCTATTGGGATCATATCCGCATGAAGGATCTTTCTCCGTTGGCTGATACAGTCGAGGAAACGGATGATTACGCGATTATGTATACCAGCGGGACGACAGGCAGGCCGAAGGGGGTCGTTCACCGCCACCGGGAAATGGCAGAGCAGAGCATGCTTGTCATACAGGCGATGGATCTGAAGGATAAGGACAGGGGTTTGACGATTGCCCCCATGTTCCATTGTGCCGAGCTTCATTGTGCATTCCTGCCGCGGGTCCATGTTGGTGCCTTGACGGTGATTATGCACCAGTTCAATCCCAAGCTTGTGCTTGAGCAAATAGAAAAGGAGCGCATCACTAAACTATTTGCTGCACCAACGATGTGGAATATGCTTTTGCAAGAGGATTTTAAGCGATATGATCTCGGTTCGCTGGATACTGGCTTATACGGTGCTGCCCCGATGGCTCCGGTTCTCGTCCAAGCTTGCCGCGAGCATTTTCATGTCAAGCTTGTCCAGGCTTACGGTATGACGGAAATGGGGCCGGCTATCACATTCCTAGCTGAAGAAGACCAACTTAGAAAGTCGGGCTCTGCCGGAAAAGCGCTCATCAATCATGAAATTAGGATCGTGCAGCCGAACGAAGACGGACCATCCGATCCGGAGGCGGTTGTTTCGCCTGGTGCGACGGGGGAGATTATCGTACAAGGCCCCTGCGTGATGAAAGGATATTTCAACAAACAGGAAGCGACAGAAAAGGCTTTATACAGGGATTGGTACCATACAGGCGATATCGGTTTTCTTGACGATGAAGGCTATCTATGGGTGAAGGACCGTGTGGACGATATGATTATCAGCGGCGGTGAAAATGTATACCCTCGGGAAGTGGAAGATGTCTTGTACGAACATCCCGGCGTATTGGATGTAGCTGTGCTTGGCCAGCCCGATGATACATGGGGAGAAAGGGTCGTAGCTTTTGTTGTGCTGAAGGATCATTCTCTTACAGAGGATGACTTGGAAACATTCTGCCGCCAAAGCGATAAGTTGGCTAATTATAAGCGGCCGAGAAAGTATGTGTTCGGAGACACTCTGCCGCGGAATGCCAGCGGTAAAATACAGAAATTCCTGTTGCGAACACAATTGGAACAGGTCATCGAAGATCGTCATCTTTCCTCATGAATGAGGGCGTAAGAAATTGGTTTCCCATTAGGAAAGGGGTAAGGAATATATGATGAACGTTCAAATGACGGTTGGTTCCCTATTGGAAAGGGCGGAAAAGCTTTATGGCAAGAAACAAGTCATATCGAGGACACACAGCGGTATCCAGCGTTTTACGTATAAAGAAACAGGCCAGCGAACGAGGCGGCTTGCCCATGCGCTTGAGAAGCTCGGCGTCGGGAAGGGAGACCGGGTAGGAACGCTTGCCTGGAATCATCACCGGCATCTAGAAGCATACTTTGCGGTTCCGGGAATAGGCGCAGTTCTGCATACAATTAATATAAGGCTTTCGCCGGAACAGATTTCTTACATCATTAATCATGCTGAAGACCAAGTCCTCTTAGTTGATATCGATCTAGTCCCTCTTATTGAAAAAATCCAGCCTACTCTTAAAACGGTTCACTCATATATTATTATGAGCGATGACAAGCTTCCTGATACAACCCTGTCGCCGGTTCACTCCTATGAAGATTTATTGAAAGAAAGCAATCCATCCCACCCTTTTGCTGCCGACATAGACGAAAACGATCCTGCCGGTATGTGTTATACTTCGGCAACCACTGGGAATCCTAAAGGGGTCGTTTATTCGCATCGCGCTATTGTCCTTCATTCCTATGCGC
>NZ_LN851186.1:591351-596351 GCF_001243895.1 Bacillus testis
CAGTACCGTGAGGGAAAGGTGAAAAGCACCCCGGGAGGGGAGTGAAATAGATCCTGAAACCGTGTGCCTACAAGTAGTCAGAGCTCATTTATGAGTGATGGCGTGCCTTTTGTAGAATGAACCGGCGAGTTACGATTACATGCAAGGTTAAGTTGAAGAGACGGAGCCGCAGCGAAAGCGAGTCTGAATAGGGCGATATAGTATGTGGTCGTAGACCCGAAACCAGGTGATCTACCCATGTCCAGGGTGAAGTTCAGGTAACACTGAATGGAGGCCCGAACCCACGCACGTTGAAAAGTGCGGGGATGAGGTGTGGGTAGCGGAGAAATTCCAATCGAACTTGGAGATAGCTGGTTCTCTCCGAAATAGCTTTAGGGCTAGCCTCGATTGTTAGAGTCTTGGAGGTAGAGCACTGATTGGACTAGGGGCCCTCATCGGGTTACCGAATTCAGTCAAACTCCGAATGCCAAAGACTTATCATCGGGAGTCAGACTGCGAGTGATAAGATCCGTAGTCAAGAGGGAAACAGCCCAGACCACCAGCTAAGGTCCCAAAGTATACGTTAAGTGGAAAAGGATGTGGAGTTGCTTAGACAACCAGGATGTTGGCTTAGAAGCAGCCACCATTTAAAGAGTGCGTAATAGCTCACTGGTCGAGTGACTCTGCGCCGAAAATGTACCGGGGCTAAACGTATCACCGAAGCTGTGGATGCATACCGTATGGTATGCGTGGTAGGAGAGCGTTCTAAGTGCTGTGAAGTCAGACCGGAAGGACTGGTGGAGCGCTTAGAAGTGAGAATGCCGGTATGAGTAGCGAAAGAAGGGTGAGAATCCCTTCCACCGAATGCCTAAGGTTTCCTGAGGAAGGCTCGTCCGCTCAGGGTTAGTCGGGACCTAAGCCGAGGCCGAAAGGCGTAGGCGATGGACAACAGGTTGATATTCCTGTACCACCTCTTTATCGTTTGAGCAATGGAGGGACGCAGTAAGATAGAGTAAGCGCACTGCTGGATATGTGCGTCTAAGCAGTTAGGCTGGCAACGAGGCAAATCCCGTTGCCGTGAAGGCTGAGCTGTGATAGCGAGGGAAATTTAGTACCGAAGTTCTTGATTCTACACTGCCAAGAAAAGCTTCTAGCGAGATAAAAGGTGCCCGTACCGCAAACCGACACAGGTAGGCGAGGAGAGAATCCTAAGGTGTGCGAGAGAACTCTCGTTAAGGAACTCGGCAAAATGACCCCGTAACTTCGGGAGAAGGGGTGCTCTGGTAGGGTGCAAGCCCGAGAGAGCCGCAGTGAATAGGCCCAGGCGACTGTTTAGCAAAAACACAGGTCTCTGCGAAGCCGCAAGGCGAAGTATAGGGGCTGACGCCTGCCCGGTGCTGGAAGGTTAAGAGGAGAGGTTAGCGCAAGCGAAGCTTTGAATCGAAGCCCCAGTAAACGGCGGCCGTAACTATAACGGTCCTAAGGTAGCGAAATTCCTTGTCGGGTAAGTTCCGACCCGCACGAAAGGCGTAACGATCTGGGCACTGTCTCAACGAGAGACTCGGTGAAATTATAGTACCTGTGAAGATGCAGGTTACCCGCGACAGGACGGAAAGACCCCGTGGAGCTTTACTGCAGCCTGATATTGAATTTTGGTACAGCTTGTACAGGATAGGTAGGAGCCTTTGAAGCCGGAGCGCCAGCTTCGGTGGAGGCGTCGGTGGGATACTACCCTGGTTGTATTGAAATTCTAACCCGCACCCCTCAATCGGGGTGGGAGACAGTGTCAGGCGGGCAGTTTGACTGGGGCGGTCGCCTCCTAAAATGTAACGGAGGCGCCCAAAGGTTCCCTCAGAATGGTTGGAAATCATTCGTAGAGTGCAAAGGCATAAGGGAGCTTGACTGCGAGACCTACAAGTCGAGCAGGGACGAAAGTCGGGCTTAGTGATCCGGTGGTTCCGCATGGAAGGGCCATCGCTCAACGGATAAAAGCTACCCCGGGGATAACAGGCTTATCTCCCCCAAGAGTCCACATCGACGGGGAGGTTTGGCACCTCGATGTCGGCTCATCGCATCCTGGGGCTGTAGTCGGTCCCAAGGGTTGGGCTGTTCGCCCATTAAAGCGGTACGCGAGCTGGGTTCAGAACGTCGTGAGACAGTTCGGTCCCTATCCGTCGCGGGCGTAGGAAATTTGAGAGGAGCTGTCCTTAGTACGAGAGGACCGGGATGGACGCACCTCTGGTGTACCAGTTGTCTTGCCAAAGGCATCGCTGGGTAGCTATGTGCGGACGGGATAAGTGCTGAAAGCATCTAAGCATGAAGCCCCCCTCAAGATGAGATTTCCCATAGCGTCAAGCTAGTAAGACCCCTGAGAGATGATCAGGTTGATAGGTTCGAGATGGAAGTGTGGCGACACATGGAGTTGACGAATACTAATCGGTCGAGGACTTAACCTAATTAATATGTTTGGACACATGATTTACCCTTCCGTTATCTAGTTTTGAAGGAATAAACCTTTTAAATAAATATGTCTGGTAATGATGGCGAAGAGGCCACACCCGTTCCCATTCCGAACACGGAAGTTAAGCTCTTCAGCGCCGATGGTAGTTGGGGGTTTCCCCCTGCGAGAGTAGGACGTTGCCAGGCAAACGAAAGATCAGCTGAGTGCTGGTCTTTTTTTGTGCAATAATGCAATAAAGTGAAATTTTAATCGATGGGGGAGTTGAATCAATCGAACTCTTACTGATGCTTGATCTTCCATTTATCCTTCTTTGTCTTCACTACCGTTTTCATGTGGGAGTCTTAGCGCCAGGTTAAGAGATTGTTGTTTTTAATCGGCTAGTGATCAAACTAGTAGATGATAGGAATGGAATAATGATAGCAGCAAATGAGAGAATCTTAGATCAGATACCAATCGGTTCTCTAAACTTCTAATAAAGGCAACAAAATTTTTGAATGAAAGGAACGAATTTTCTATAATAGAATGAATACATAGGGGGGATTTGTTGAGGCCTGATCTGGCAAAAAATATTAGCCTACAGAGTTTTAAAGATTTTTATTGGTTAAAAGATGACCTACAATCTTTTTGCAGGGAACATGGCATAAGTGCATCTGGTTCAAAATTAGAAATTTTTGAGAGAATCGAAATATTTCCGCAAACAGGCGAGAGAGTAAAACCCATTAGTAAACCAACTGTAAAAAAGAAGATAGGGCCACAAGAAGATTTAAGTCTTGATACAGTTATTACGGAAAACCATCGATGCAGTCAAAATGTAAGGATATTTTTTAAGGCAGTTATCCCTAAATTCCTTTTTTTCACATACTTTCAAAACTATCTGAAAAATAATGTAGGAAAAACCTATCGTGACGTGGTGGATGCTTGGTATGAGGAGGAAGAGCGAAAGAAAGATTCTTCCTACAAGAAAAAAATTGCATCCCAATTTGAATACAATCAATTCATCCGGGATTTTTTTGCTGATCCGAATAATCAAGGAAAAAGACATGAAGACGCAATAAAAGCCTGGAACGAAATAAAGAGCATTCCAAGAAGCAACAGGTACGGTTCTAATCACTTTTAAAGATGTCATATCCAATTTTCTTGTTAAGTGATTTTATAAGTAGATGCCACAAGTGTTTGATTCGCTTATCCATATTAAAGGAATTAACATTCAATCAAACGATTAAATAAATTATCACATCCAAAATTCCACTTTATAAGATGAACGGCGGAGTATTCTTAGAAATAATTGCTAAAGAGATTGTCCGTTCTTCCCTTTTCAAAATTTTGTTTTGATAACTTGCTCTTCCCACATCTTATTTCCTTCTAGCATAAAATTCTGTAATTAGCAGATATTCAATTTAATATTTTCAACAATTGTATCATTGCCTAATGATATGGGAAGTTGTTCCAGTGTTTATTATAAAGTTTGTTTATAGTTTTATTAGGGTAATAAAAGAAAATAGGAGGTTGAATGCCGTTCATGCTATCACTTATTATTGTCAGTTGTTTAATGGTGATTATAATAGCGCTTTTAAGTAAAATAAAAAAACTCCAAAATTTTTCATCATTTATCGCTTTTTCTATGGAAGATGAGGTAAGAAAAATGCTTAAAAAGGGTCTTCCGACAACAGAGATTATGAGGAAAATAAATAACGAAACAGGACTAGGGCTATGGCCTGCAAAAGAATATGTGGATTCTATCAAAAAGAGAATGCAATAAGTTAAATTATAAAGACTGCCAATAGGCGGTCTTTTATTTTTGCTTTAAAATAAATGTCAACCGATTCGCTTGGTGAAAAGGATCCCACATATCCACCACAAACTTTTTGAACTGATTGGGATGCACGACGTTGAAGGATAAAAGTTCGACGGTTGTTTGAAAGTCACGATGCTCATACGCTTTTTCACAAGCCACTGAATAAAAAAATTGCTCCACCGTAGAATAAGCCAGTTTGTGCATACGGCTACGATTTTGGATGGTTGTATCAGAACTTGTTCATAAATAAACAAACGAAAACGCTCGGTGTAGTGTTGATGGGAAGCGATCGATTCAAATGAATCCGAAAAGACTTTTCTGCAATTTGGGCAACGATAACCAGACGAATAAAAATAAAGGCTTATTAAGGAAGATGGTGAAAAAACAGTAATGTTCTTTATTCCGTTTTAACGAGCGCTATGACTCCCACATCCAAACAATCGGAAAGATGCAAAAGTGTAAGTGGGGAGGTCGAGGACCAATAAGAACATAAATGGTTCAACTAGTGATTGATAGGGGATTGCCCTCTAATCAAAGTTTCGCTCTATTAGCTTGTGCATTATTAAAAAAAGTATTAAATAAGGATTGACTTTAATTTAATTGAAGTGATATTATAAGAAATGTTCTTTAGGAAGTTTGCTTTTAAGAAATGAAGATAAATTTCATTTATAAAAAAGGATTGACTGAAGGATTGCTAATATGGTATATTAATAAAGTCGCTGATGAGCGATGATGAAACAAAAATAAAAAAGTTGTTGACATAAA
>NZ_LN851186.1:598547-601047 GCF_001243895.1 Bacillus testis
ACATGATTTACCCTTCCGTTATCTAGTTTTGAAGGAATAAACCTTTTAAATAAATATGTCTGGTAATGATGGCGAAGAGGCCACACCCGTTCCCATTCCGAACACGGAAGTTAAGCTCTTCAGCGCCGATGGTAGTTGGGGGTTTCCCCCTGCGAGAGTAGGACGTTGCCAGGCAAACGAAAGATCAGCTGATTGCTGGTCTTTTTTTTGTTATCTGAAACAAGAAAATTTGTTAGGAATCTGGGTAGATCCTGGAATGTACTTTGTTGAGTAGAATGAGGGAAATGAACGAAGAGATTCCAAATTGATAAATTGCTCAATATTCCGCTAGAGAGATATGGTTGAATAAATCTTGCCGCCTATAGCACCCACAATTAAGAAAAAGAAGCAAAAAGATTTGTCGCTTACTATTTTATGGTGATAAGGTAAATAAGACTTGTATATAGGATGGAAAAAAAGCCATGCTTAAAGCGTTCTAGTAATTGGCTGATGAGACAATACAAGATGTTATTACTTTTGTCTGGGAATTATGAACAAATATATCTGACCTTTGCCTTGTTTTATCTTTTTCCAATGTTTTCAATCGAAATCTATATTTTTACGAGGTATAATGAGGAAATGTGAGATAATTGTTTAAAATAAGGGAGGAAATGCATGATGGAATGGGCTTTAGCCATTTTATTTGGTGCAGCAGTTGTGTTGCTCATTTTATCTTTCTCAATATCCAGAAAAACAACTAAAGAGCAACAACAAGAAGCAAATGCGCATTATGCATCTTTTATGAAAGAACTAAAAGAACTTCAAGATAAAACTCATTATATGGAGCTTGATCTTGATATTATCGCGCAGGAAGCTGGAATCAACAAAACACCGCAAGAAAGAATGGTGTTGCGTGAGGCACTGGATATGTATAGAAGGAAGTATTCGATTGAATCAATTGCGAAGAAAACGAATTTGAGCGAAGGAGAAGTAGAAAAGTTACTAGCGCCATATCCGAATCCAAAAGTAGTCAGGGGAGAGATCGTTCATGACAGCTAATACACTTCGCAGCTTTGCCTTTGGGTTGCTTGTGGCTACAGGAATATGTGGAGCAGTCTACTTTTTAACTCCGGATGCAAGTGACGATAAGAGCACTCAAAAGACAGTGCAATTATCGGAAGAAGAAATGAAAGATGAATTATCATCACAAGGCTACATAGTTTTGACGAATGACCAACTTAAGGATCAAATTTCAGCAGCTCAGGAAAAAGAAAGTGATAAAAAAACGGAAAACCAAGAATCGGACAAAGTGGTTTATCGAACCATGTTGACCGTAACGTCTGGTATGACAAGCATAGATGTAGGGAACGCATTGGCGAACGCGCATGTAATTGCTAGTTCGAAAGAATTCTCCGATCTAGTTGAAAGAAGAGGCCTTTCCCAAGCTCTTCGTCCAGGAACGTTCGAAATCCAAAGTGATATGACCTTGGAGCAGGTAATCGCTGTGATCTTTAAAAAAGAAATAGAAGCAAGAAAAAATCGTTAATGAATCAGACCCATACAAGTAGATATAGCTTCTATCTTGTATGGTTTTTTTTATGCTTTCATTTAGAAGTGTAATATTAATAATATATCTTGGCTGGCCAGTATTTCTAAATTAGCTTTGATAAAGGATATGGTAATTTTAATTAAAACGAGGGAACATAAAATTTATGAAGTTCCCTTGTTCAAATAGCATTCCTTAAAGGTTTTGTTTAAAATTCTATATAGAATGGATGGGTGTTTTCATTCAAACTGTATTTAATCCTTTGTCTGAAATTCGAATAAGTTACCATTTCTAAGGCTCGCTCAATAGGAAAGAAGCCTACTTCTATACTCTCTGGAGTAGTTGTTAATTCGCCTCCAACCGGTTTAGCTAAGAACAGCGTATTACAAATCGATTTATTCACGTTCTGGAATATTCCGCAAAATGTTAATACCTCAATATCAATACCTGACTCCTCTTTCGTTTCCCTTATTGCAGCATCTTTCAAAGACTCGCCTTCTTCAACTTGTCCACCTGGCATTTCCCAACCTCTCCTAGGTCCCTTGATTAATAGAATTTCCTTTTGTTCATTAATTACAATAGTGGCTGCTGAAACTATATGTTTTGGCGGTGAATAAATAGTTTGTGTCCTTTGTTCCAATTGATTTCCTCATTTCAAAAAAATTTGTATGCTTTTTTTCAGTAATCTTGCCCTCTATAAATCACTTTCAATAATCACCATCTTACTCACAGTGGTGTCGTCATTTCATGTGGTCTAAATCAACTCAATTAATAATGGTCGATGTATTTTGTTGCCAGCCTTTTAAACGGCTCTGATAACTATTTATATTATAAAATATGATACTTATCCCCGAACGTGTTTCTTGCTATCTGATTTAATCTGTAATAGTTCATTCCTTTTTAAGTCGTAGATGCCCGCCAAACATTTGGACGAAGAACTTAAAAGGAGATAGTTTAGAACGTATGTCTTCCAGC
>NZ_LN851186.1:606047-861047 GCF_001243895.1 Bacillus testis
GGAATAGACCTACAGCTGGGATTGACTACACCCGATCCCGAAGAGGGCGTTCTAAAAAAAATCGCCATGAGTTTGGCTGAAGAAGCTTATGTGCTTGCTGATAAGAGCAAGTTTAATGAAACATTTTTTTCAAAAGTAGGAGAAGTGTCTGAGGCCATACTGATCACAAATAATTTGGATGAGGCGCTTCAAAAGAAAATTATGGAGAAAACGAAAGTGAAGGTTGTGACATCATGATATACACGGTAACTCTTAATCCATCTATCGATTATATCGTTGAAGTGGATGATTTTAAATTGGATCACTTGAATCGGATGGACCGGGAAAGCAAATTTGCGGGCGGAAAAGGCATTAATGTATCCCGCGTGTTATCCCATACGGGAGTGAAATCTAAGGCGCTAGGGTTCCTTGGCGGTTTTACAGGCGGATTCATACAGAATACACTGCAGGCTGAAGGGATTGAAACGGATTTTGTCCAGGTTGCTGAAGATACGAGGATTAATATAAAGCTGAAGACAGGCGAGGAAACCGAGATCAACGGTTTGGGGCCTGCTTTGTCAGATGAGAATATAGAAGAACTATTGCAAAAGCTTGAGGAACTTCAAGAAGGGGATATTCTGGTTCTTGCAGGAAGTATTCCACCATCCTTGACTAAGACTTTTTACTGTGATCTTACAAAGAAATTCAGCGAGCGCGGAGTAAAGGTTGTTGTGGATGCCGGCGGTGAGATTCTTGCAGAAGTGCTGAAAGAGCGTCCTTTCCTTGTTAAACCGAATCATCATGAGTTAAGTGAGTTATTCGGTACGGATATTCGTACAGTCGAGGAAGTTATCCCTTATGGCCGAAAAGTTGTTGAAATGGGAGCTCAGAATGTGATTGTTTCCATGGCTGGAGATGGCGCATTGCTTTTCACAGGCGGCGAGGTTTACAGTGCGACGATCCCAAAAGGAAAAGTCATTAATTCCGTGGGTGCCGGAGATTCGCTGGTAGCCGGTTTTATCGGAACCTATTCACAGAGCCAGGACTTTGTGAAGGCTTTTCAGGTAGCCGTAGCAACCGGTAGTGCAACTGCTTTCAGCCAGGACTTGGCCACTAAAGAAAAGATCGATTCTTTGATGGACCAGGTTCTCATCCAAAAATTATAATAAAGGTGGTATTGATCATACATCATGAAGATAACTGATTTGTTGAAAAAAGATACCGTAATCATTGATCTTGCTGCTAAAACAAAAGCAGCAGCGATTGATGAAATGACAACTAAGTTAAATGAAGCAGGCCGTTTAAACAGCCTAGAAGGATATAAAGAAGCAATCCTGACGCGTGAGGCACAGAGCACGACAGGAATAGGGGAAGGCATTGCCATTCCACATGCTAAGACAGATGCTGTAAAGACTCCAGCCATCTTATTCGCTAAATCTGTGGACGGCGTCGACTACGAATCTTTAGATGGACAGCCGGCTCATTTATTATTTATGATTGCTGCAAGCGCAGGAGCGAACGATGAACATCTTGAAACATTGTCCCGCCTTTCATCTTTGTTGATGGATGCGGCTTTCCGCCAAGAACTGTTGAATGCTAAGACACCGGATGAGGTGATTAGCATCATCGATAAAAAGGAAAAATTAGAAGACGGCGAAGAAGAAACAGTAAGTACGGATTCTGCTGATGATACATTAGTCCTTGCTGTAACGGCATGTCCGACAGGGATCGCCCATACCTACATGGCGGCAGATGCGCTAAAGGCAAAGGCGAAAGAGCGCGGCATTGCTTTTAAGGTGGAGACAAACGGATCTACGGGCGTCAAAGGAAAACTAACAGCTGAAGAAATTGAAAAGGCAACGGCAATTATTGTTGCTGCTGATAAGAAAGTAGAAATGGACCGTTTTGCAGGCAAACACGTGATTGAAGTACCGGTTGCTGCCGGTATCCGTAAGACGGATGAATTGCTTGACCGCGCGGTGAATCAGGATGCTCCTATCTACCGAGCAAGCGGTGACAGCAAATCAACTGGGGAGTCTGCTGATAAAGAAAATAAATCTTACTTCTATAAGCCAATCATGAATGGTGTATCCAATATGCTTCCGTTCGTTGTCGGCGGCGGTTTATTGATTGCGCTTTCCTTCTTGTTCGGAGGGATCCATGCAGAAGGAACATTCGCTGAAGCATTGAACACAATTGGTTCCGGCAACGCATTCGCTTTATTGGTTCCTGTTTTAGCTGGTTTCATCGCAATGGCGATTGGTGACCGTCCAGCATTTGCACCTGGTATGGTCGGCGGTTTCTTGGCGGCAACAGGGGGTGCTGGATTCCTTGGCGGATTGATCGCTGGTTTCCTTGCAGGTTATGTAGCATTAGGATTGAAGAAACTATTTGCGAAACTTCCACAGTCACTAGAAGGCATTAAGCCAGTATTGCTTTACCCATTCTTTGGTATGTTGATTGTTGGCCTGATTATGTTCTTTGTGGTCAATACGCCGGTCAAATTTATCATGGATGCTCTAACTGATTGGTTAGGCGGCATGACAGGCACAAACGCCGTATTGCTTGGTATTATCCTTGGCGGTATGATGGCAATCGATATGGGTGGCCCAATCAATAAAGCGGCCTTTACATTTGGTATTGCGATGATCGATGCAGGAAATTATGCTCCGCAAGCTGCTGTCATGATTGGTGGTATGGTTCCGCCGCTTGGCTTAGCGATTGCGACTACGATCTTCCGCAACAAATTTACACAAGCAGAAAAAGATGCTGGTAAGACAAATTATGTCATGGGTCTTTCTTTCATTACAGAGGGAGCTATCCCGTTTGCAGCTTCAGACCCACTCCGCGTAATCGTAAGTTCTGTTGTAGGTGCTGCTATCGCAGGCGGACTTGCCCTATTCTTTGGTTGTACATTACAGGCACCTCATGGCGGAATCTTCGTGATCTGGGCTGTGAAAAATCCATTGATGTATTTCATTTCACTTGTCATTGGTGCTTTTGTCACTGCACTAATGGTAGGTTTCTGGAAAAAACCAGTGGATGAGAAATAAAAAACAATCATCCCTCCACATATTATTCATGTGGAGGGTTTTTGCTGTTTATCGTGGAGAAAAATGAATAAATCGTGAAGAATCAGCAACCAAAATCGCAGAATGGTACTTTAGACCTAATCACCAATTGACTCTAAATCATAATTTTGATACGTTGTAAGTAGGTATTAAATGCACCCTTTAACAAATGTTGAAGGGAATTTTTTTTCATATATTTTACTATATGTAGGTAATTTGATGGTTATATAATCAATATATGGTGTTGGGGGCTGAGGAATTATGATTACGGAAGTATGCAAGCGTGATGGCAGAATCATCTCATTCAATCCAGAAAAGATCACTCTGGCGATTTATAAAGCGGCCCAGCAGGTGGCAAAAAAGGAAGGGAAGGCAGCGGATTATCGCCTTTCGGAAGAATTGATGAATCATGTAGTGACGCTACTGGAAGAACGTTATGAAGGCCGTATTCCGACGGTAGAGGAAATACAGGATGCGGTTGTTAAAGTGCTTGTTGAGCATGGGCATGCCAAAACAAGTGAACAATATATCCTTTACCGGGCTGAACGGAGCCGAATCCGCGATTCTAAAAGCCGGTTGATGAATGCGATTCAGGAAATTACATTCAATGATGCGGAAAAAGCCGATATTAAACGGGAAAATGCAAATATTGACGGCAATACGGCAATGGGAACCATGTTGCAGTATGGAAGTACTGTATCGAAGGAATTCTGCAAAAATAAGGTCATTAAGCCTTCCCATGCCGCTGCCCATGATGAAGGGGAAATTCATATTCACGACATGGATTTTCTGAACATGGGTACATTGACATGCTGCCAAATCGATCTGATCAAATTATTTAAAGGCGGTTTTTCGACAGGCCATGGTTTTTTAAGAGAGCCAAATGATATAAGCAGCTATGCAGCATTAGCGGCAATCGCCATACAAAGCAATCAAAACGACCAGCATGGCGGCCAAAGCATTCCTTATTTCGATTATGGTCTGGCAGAGGGCGTGAGAAAGACTTTCAAGAAGATGTATACCAGCCACTTAATGAAAGCAATCAAATTGTTCAAGGATCTAAAAGATGAACAGGTGGAAATCATTAAAGAAGTGATACTGATTTCGGAGAACAACACACATTGCCGCTTAGCAATGACGATGGATGACTCTTATAAAAAAGCTGAAAAAGAGCTTCTAATGAAAGTTTTCCACATAGACGCCGAAATGGCTGATAAAATTCAGGATTTTGCTTTCCGAGAGGCGTATCAAGAAACGAATCGAAAATCGTACCAGGCTATGGAGGCATTTATCCATAATTTGAATACGATGCATTCCCGGGCAGGCGCCCAGGTACCATTCAGTTCCGTCAATTTTGGTACGGATACTTCTCCAGAGGGAAGAATGGTTACAGAGAACTTGCTGCTAGCATTGGAAGCTGGTTTGGGAAATGGAGAAACGCCAATCTTTCCTATACTGATTTTTAAAGTGAAGGAAGGGGTTAACTTAAACCCGGGCGATCCAAATTATGATCTATTCAAATTGGCTTGCCGAGTATCAGCAAAACGCCTGTTTCCAAATTTCAGTTTCCTGGATGCCCCATTCAATGCCCAATATTATGTAGAAGGAAAACCAGAAACAGAAGCTACGTATATGGGCTGCCGCACGCGTGTGCTTGGAAATGTATGCGGCGAGAATATTGTCAGCGGCAGGGGAAATGTATCCTTTACATCTATTAATCTTCCGCGTCTCGGCATTAAACACGGCATGGTTTTTAGTGATTCCACTGATTTATCCGGCTTTTATGCTGAATTGGATGAGAAAATCGATTTAGTCATTGAGCAATTACTGGAACGGATGGCTGTACAGGGAAGCAAACGCGTTAAGAATTTTCCGTTCTTAATGGGCCAGCATGTTTGGCATGGGGCCGAAGATTTAGGATGGGAAGATACTCTGGAAGAGGTCATTAAACAAGGTACATTGACGATTGGTTTTATCGGCTTGGCCGAATGCTTGGTGGCGCTGACAGGGAGACACCATGGCGAGAGCGATGAATCACAGGAACTGGGCCTGGAGATCATTGGACATATGCGAAAGCGCATGGATGAGGCATCTGAGAAGTATGGCTTGAACTTCTCGCTGATCGCCACGCCTGCTGAAGGATTGGCGGGAAGATTCACAGCCATCGACCGCAAAAAATACGGTTCAATTGCCGGGATCACAGATAAAGAGTATTATACAAATTCTTTCCATGTACCTGTGTATTATAAAATCAACGCTTTCGACAAGATTAAGAAAGAGGCCCCTTATCACGAACTGACGAACGCTGGGCATATCACCTATATCGAATTGGATGGGGATCCTTCTCAAAACCTCGAAGCCTTTGAATGCATTATCCATGCCATGAAGGATGCAGGAATCGGTTACGGCAGCATCAACCATCCTGTAGACCGCGATCCTGTCTGTGGATTTACGGGTGTCATTGATGGGGATGTATGCCCGTCCTGCGGAAGAAAAGAAACGGAGAAAGGTGTCGGTTTTGAGCGAATTCGTCGGATAACCGGATACTTGGTAGGCACTGTAGACCGCTTCAATGATGCCAAGAAAGCGGAAGTGTATGACAGGGTCAAGCATATGTAGCATTCGGAAGGAGAGAAAATCCATGAAAATAAGGGTGGCGGCTCCTTTGCAATTCGACAGCATTGTAGATGGTCCTGGCCTGCGAATGGTTCTTTGGACACAAGGCTGTATCCATCGATGCCCGGGTTGCCATAATCCGCAAACGCATGATCTTTGCGGAGGAAGCGATATCGAATGCGCAGAGATTATCGAGAAAATGAAACAGTCGAATCTGCAGAGAGGCATCACTTTTTCCGGAGGAGATCCTTTATTGCAGCCGGCTGGCCTTTTGCCGATCGCAAAGGCTGCTAAGGAAATGGGCTTTGATGTTTGGGCGTATACCGGCTTTGTATGGGAAATGCTCATGGATACAAAACATGTCAATTATCAAGAAATCCAAGCGCTATTGCCCTATATCGATGTGTTGGTAGACGGAAGGTTTATTGAACGGAAAAAGAGAGCCGGTCTGCGCTTCCGTGGTTCATCTAATCAGCGCATCATCGATGTGCCATCTTCCTTGAAGAAAGGACAAGTCGTTTTGGCTGAAGAATATATGCATTGAAAAAAGAAACCACACTTTCCAAATCGGAGTGTGGTTTTTTACTTTGCCTGTTGCTCCACTTGTCTAATGGGGAGAATTTCGTTACACTTACTGCCATATACTATGAAAGAAAACGGGATTCATAGTGAGATGGAAAAGAAGGAGCAGTGTCTTTCATGGCAGCTAAAAAGAAATTTGAAGTAGAAGAAAATGAAACGATTGATATGTGCCTGGACCGGATTAAGAAAGAAGGCTATATGCCGGTACGGCGGATGGAAAAACCAGTATTCAGAGAAGTGAAGATAGATGGAAAGGTAAACTACGAGCCTGTAGCCCAGAAAATTGTGTTTGAAGCAGTGAAAGTTCTCTAAAAACGAACATTTTATTATTTTCAAAACTTAATGTTCGATTGTAGGTTGACAATAAATACAATTCGTTGATAAGATGTATCTATATTAAATGTGTCTCTCATATAATCTTGGGGATATGGCCCATAAGTTTCTACCCGATCGCCGTAAATGATCGGACTATGAGAGAAAGTACATACTATAAGGGTGAAGTATCTATCTTTCCAAAAGTTTGGAAGGATACTGGATGAACATATTCCCGGATAGTTTACTTTCTCTTGCAGAAGTAGACTATCCGGTTTTTTATGGTTAAGCCATATTGCTTTATATGGGAGAATGCCGAACAAGAGAAAAGAGACTGCGATGGAGGGGATATAGTTGCCAAAGCCTATTGTTGGAGTGATCATGGGAAGCATTTCAGACTGGGATACGATGCAGCACGCATGCGAGGTGCTTGAAAAACTGGAAATTCCGTACGAGAAAAAAGTGGTTTCTGCCCACCGGACTCCTGACCTTATGATGGAATACGGAGAAACGGCGAGGGAAACCGGGTTGAAGGTCATTATCGCCGGGGCAGGAGGAGCGGCTCACTTACCGGGAATGGTAGCGGCGAAGACGACTCTGCCAGTAATCGGAGTACCTGTTCAGACCAAGGCTCTCAATGGGATAGATTCCCTCTTATCCATTGTGCAAATGCCGGGCGGGGTGCCGGTTGCGACGGTTGCCATTGGCTGCTCAGGGGCGATCAATGCCGGCTTGCTTGCTGCCCAGATTTTATCGACTAATAATCCTGAATTGGCGTTGAAACTGGAAGACATGCGGAATGAAACGGAAAAGAAGGTGCATGAGAGCAGTGGACAGCTTACATAAAGCCATTTTACCTGGACAGACAATCGGAATCATTGGCGGAGGGCAGCTTGGCAGAATGCTGGCTCTGGCAGCTAAAAATGCTGGTTACAAAATCGCCGTTCTTGACCCAACGCCACAAAGCCCATGCGGCCAAATAGCGGATTATGAAATAACAGCCGGTTATAATGATATAGAGGCCCTTAAAAAGCTAGCGGAATACAGCGATGTCATCACATTCGAGTTTGAGAATATCAATGGGGAAGCGCTGGCCTGGTTGACGGAGCATGCCTATGTCCCTCAAGGGGCGCACTTACTTCGCATAAGCCAGAACCGCATAATTGAAAAACAGACAATCCGGGATGCTGGCGGGCAAGTGGCGCCATATGCAGTAGTAAAGGATCGCCATGGTCTTACGGATGCAGTTGCGGCCATAGGTTTTCCTTGCGTGTTAAAGACAGCCACTGGAGGATACGACGGGAAAGGACAATACGTACTGAAGGAAGAAAAAGATATTCCGTCAGCAGAGGCATTGCTGCAACATGGAGACTGCGTGTTGGAGGCCTGGGTTCCGTTCGACAAGGAAATCTCGGTGATTGTAGCCCGCAACGTATCGGGCCAAACAGCTGTGTTTCCAGTAGCTGAAAATATCCACTGTGACAATATCCTGCACCAAAGCATTGTGCCAGCGCGCATTTCACCGGAAACGGAAAAGCAGGCGGTAAAACAAGCGGTCGAAATAGCTGATTTCACAGGATTGGTCGGACTGCTTGCCGTTGAAATGTTCGTGACGCAAAATGGCCAGATTTATATAAATGAGCTGGCGCCGCGCCCACATAACTCCGGCCATTATACAATGGAGGCGTGTGAAACTTCGCAATTCGAACAACATATCAGAGCGGTATGCAATTGGAAATTGGGGAATACAGCGTTATTGAAGCCAGTGGTGATGGTCAACTTATTAGGCGAGCATCTAGGGCGTTTGATGGATCGGATTCCGGATCTTTCCGATTGGAAAATCCATTTATACGGCAAGGCGGAAGCAAAGGAAAAAAGAAAAATGGGGCATGTTAACCTATTAAGGGAATCTATAGATGAGGCACTCAAGGAAGCTGACAGAAGCTTGATTTGGGAGAAGAGCCAGCATACAAATATCGGAGGTACTATACATGATTGAACGTTATACACGACCAGAAATGGGCGCAATTTGGACAGAAGAAAACCGCTTTAAAGCATGGTTGGAAGTAGAAATTTTGGCATGTGAAGCTTGGGCGGAACTAGGGGTGATCCCTAAGGAGGATGTCCGGTTGCTTCGGCAAAATGCTTCTTTCGATGTTGAACGGATCAAAGAAATAGAGGCAGAAACCCGCCATGACGTCGTGGCATTCACGCGTGCTGTATCGGAAACACTGGGCGAAGAACGGAAATGGGTCCATTATGGTCTTACTTCCACAGACGTCGTTGACACAGCGCTTTCATATTTGCTTAAACAAGCGAATGACATCCTGCAGGCAGATATTGAGCGATTTATCGATATTCTGAAGGCGAAAGCCCAGGAACATAAATATACCGTTATGATGGGCCGCACGCACGGTGTCCATGCCGAACCGACTACGTTTGGCCTAAAGATGGCATTATGGTATGAAGAAATGAAACGCAATCTTGAGCGTTTTAAAGCTGCCAGGGAAACGGTTGAATATGGAAAAATATCCGGCGCTGTAGGCACATACGCCAATATTGACCCATTTGTTGAAGGCTATGTATGCGAGAAGCTTGGGACGAAGCCAGCCCCGATTTCGACACAGACGCTGCAGCGGGACCGCCATGCGCATTACATGAGCACCCTTGCCCTAATTGCCACCAGCATTGAGAAATTCGCGACTGAAATCCGCGGTTTGCAAAAAAGCGAAACCCGGGAAGTGGAGGAATTCTTTGCGAAGGGACAAAAGGGATCTTCAGCGATGCCACATAAGCGTAACCCGATCGGTTCTGAGAATATGACTGGATTGGCGCGCGTAATCCGCGGTTACATGATGACCTCTTACGAAAACGTCTCGTTATGGCATGAAAGGGATATTTCTCACTCATCGGCAGAGCGCATCATCTTGCCAGATGCGACAATTGCTTTAAATTATATGCTGAACCGCTTCGGCAATATCGTTAAAAACTTGACGGTCTTCCCGGAAAATATGAAGCGAAATATGGACCGTACTCTCGGCTTGATTTATTCACAGCGCGTCCTTCTGACTTTGATTGATAAAGGGCTGGCACGGGAAGAAGCCTACGATACCGTACAGCCAAAAGCGATGCAATCATGGGAAGAACAAGTACCTTTCCGGAAGCTGCTTGAAAGCGACGAAAAGATCACTCGTTTATTGTCGCCGGAGGAAATCGCCGATTGTTTCGACTATAACTATCATTTAAAAAATGTTGACTTTATTTTTGAACGCTTAGGTTTATAAAAGAAGGATGCCCAGCCGGGTTAACCCGAAATGGGCATCCCTCGAAATGCAACCCTTCGCAGGCTGCCGCTTGCCCGCATTGGTTTTTGAACTAGTTCACCTGTTATAAAGCTGACAACTGAAAACATCTGAGGAGTATTATGTTCTTTCAGATGTTTTTTTAATCCCTTATTTTCATAATCTTTCGAATTCGGAGGCCCGATATGGAGAAACGAGCATTGATTTATGAAGGAAAAGCGAAACGCGTATACAGCACTGACAAGCCGGATACAGTATGGCTTGAATATACCGACCAAGCGACAGCATTTAATGGAGAAAAGAAAGAGAGAATCGCAGGTAAAGGCATTCTCAATAATGAGATTACGAGTTTACTATTCTCCATGCTTCGAGAAGAAGGAATTGAGTCGCATTTTCTGGCCAAGGTCTCTGAAAGAGAACATCTCGCAAAAAAAGTGGATATCATCCCGCTGGAGGTTGTCGTGCGCAATGTAGCCGCAGGCAGTCTGTCGAAAAGGCTAGGGCTTGCCGAAGGCGTCCATTTAAAACAGCCGATTATTGAATTCTATTATAAGAATGACAAACTCGGCGATCCTCTATTGAATGAAGACCATATCCAATTGCTTGGCCTGGCGGCTGAACAAGAGCTCCAACGTATAATGGAGCTGGCATGGAGGGTGAATGAAGTGCTGGTCCGTTTTTTCGCCGGGCTTTCCATCCGGCTCGTCGATTTCAAACTGGAGTTTGGAAAATTGCCGAACGGAGAGATTTTGTTGGCAGATGAAATTTCGCCGGACACGTGCCGCTTATGGGATATAGAAACCGGAGAGAAGCTGGATAAAGATGTCTTCCGCCGGAATCTCGGGAACCTAACGGAAGCATATGAACAGATACTAAACCGACTTGGAGGAGCGAAAGCATGTACAAAGTAAAAGTGTATGTCACATTGCGTGAAAGTGTATTAGATCCACAAGGAACCGCCGTTAAACAGTCATTGAACAGCCTTGGCTACTCAGAGGCGAAGGATGTGCGAATCGGAAAGTATATGGAATTATCCATCGGGAAAAGCGGGCGTGATGTAGACGGAATCGTGAAGGACATATGCGAAAAACTTCTCGTAAATACGGTCATCGAAGATTACCGATATGAAATCGAGGAGGTTGTCGCACAGTGAAATTCGCAGTCATTATGTTTCCAGGTTCCAATTGCGATGTCGATATGTTCCACGCTATTCAAGATGAGCTGGGGGAAGAGGTTGAATACGTATGGCATACAGAAACGGATTTATCATCGTTCGATGCCATTTTGCTTCCTGGAGGGTTTTCGTATGGGGATTATTTACGATCAGGCGCCATTGCCCGATTCTCGAATGTGATGGAGCAGGTGGTGAAGGCCGCTGATGCCGGCAAGCCCGTGCTTGGCGTATGCAATGGATTTCAAATTTTATTGGAAGCGGGGTTGCTGCCCGGTGCGATGAGGAGGAATGAGAGCTTGCATTTTATTTGCCGCAATGTCCAGCTGAAGGTAGAAAATAACGAAACAATGTTTACAAGTGCGTATCAGCAGGGCCAATCAATCACCATTCCAATCGCCCATGGAGAAGGAAACTATTACTGCGATGAAGTGACACTAAAAAGATTGCAGGAGCAACAACAAATCGTTTTTACATATGAAGGGGCCAACCCGAATGGCAGCCTGGCGAACATCGCCGGCATCATCAATGAAAAGGGAAATGTGCTGGGCATGATGCCGCATCCGGAACGCGCAGTCGATCGTTTGCTTGGAAGCGAAGATGGCCTGGGACTGTTTAAATCGATCGTCAAACATTGGAGGGAATCATATGTCGTTACTGCTTGAGCCGAGTCCGGACGTTATTTTGGCAGAAAAAATATATGCGGAGATGGGGCTGTCTGATGAAGAATTCCAAATGGTATGCAAAATTATTGGGCGCAAGCCAAACTACACGGAATTGGGCCTATTCTCGGTCATGTGGTCAGAACATTGTTCATACAAGAACTCTAAGCCAGTACTGAAGAAATTCCCTGTTACGGGTGAAAAAGTGCTTCAAGGTCCGGGGGAAGGAGCAGGCATTGTGGATATCGGCGATGGGCAGGCGGCCGTTTTTAAAATTGAGTCGCATAACCATCCATCCGCCATCGAACCTTACCAAGGTGCGGCAACGGGTGTGGGCGGCATCATCCGCGACGTTTTTTCCATGGGGGCGCGGCCGATTGCGATGCTGAATTCCCTTCGTTTTGGTGAACTGGATGATGCGCGCGTAAAATACCTATTCAAGGAAATCATCGCCGGCATTGCTGGTTACGGCAACTGCATCGGCATACCAACAGTGGGCGGTGAAATCCAGTTCGATGATTGTTATGACGGCAATCCGCTTGTGAACGCAATGTGCGTCGGGTTGATTGACCATAAGGATATTAAGAAGGGGCAGGCCCATGGCGTAGGCAATACAGTTATGTACGTAGGGGCTAAGACAGGACGCGATGGCATCCACGGAGCTACGTTCGCTTCGGAAGAATTGACGGAAACCTCCGGCAACAATCGTCCGGCTGTCCAGGTAGGCGATCCATTTATGGAAAAACTCCTTTTGGAAGCATGCCTGGAATTGATCCATTGTGACGCGCTCGTGGGCATTCAGGATATGGGCGCGGCCGGTCTAACAAGCTCATCGGCTGAAATGGCGAGCAAGGCCGGCTCCGGGATTGAAATGAATCTGGATTTGGTTCCTCAACGTGAGACAGGAATGACACCTTACGAAATGATGCTGTCTGAATCGCAGGAGCGAATGTTGATTGTTGTCACGAAGGGCCGGGAACAGGAAATTGTTGATCTGTTCTCTAAGTACAATCTGGAAGCGGTAGCTATCGGCCGGGTAACGGATGATCAGCGATTGCGATTAATCCATAAAGGCGAAGTGGTGGCTGACGTTCCTGTGGATGCTTTAGCGGAAGATGCACCTGTTTACCATCAACCTTCAAAGGAGCCAGCGTATTACCGTACATATCAAAGTATGGAGCTGGACACTCCAACAATAGAAAATTACGGAGAAATATTGAAGCAATTGCTGGAACAACCGACAATCGCCAGCAAAGAATGGGCGTATGACCAATACGATTATATGGTGCGCACGAATACAGTCGTGCCGCCCGGTTCGGATGCAGCCGTCCTTCGTATCCGCGATAGCCGCAAAGCTTTGGCCATGACCACGGATTGCAATTCCCGCTATATATACCTTGATCCGGAGGTAGGCGGAAAAATAGCGGTTGCCGAAGCGGCACGAAATATTGTCTGTTCAGGCGCGGAACCTTTGGCAATCACTGATTGTTTGAATTTCGGAAATCCGGAAAAGCCGGAGATTTTCTGGCAGATTGAAAAGTCGACCGATGGCATGAGCGAGGCCTGCCAGGTATTGGGTACACCTGTGATTGGCGGGAATGTGTCCCTCTACAATGAAACAAATGGGGAAGCGATCTACCCGACCCCTGTTGTCGGCATGGTTGGATTGATTCACGATCTCTCTCATATTACCACCCAGCATTTTAAACAAGCGGGCGATGCCATCTATGTGATCGGCAAAGCCCAACCAGAATGGGGCGGAAGTGAATTGCAGAAGATTTTGCACGGGGAAATATTCGGTCCGGCGCCTTCCATTAATTTGACTTTGGAAGAAAAGCGGCAAAAACAGCTTTTGGAGGCCATTCAGACCGGGCTTGTCGCTTCTGCCCACGATCTTGCTGAAGGAGGGCTTTCCGTTGCCGTTGCCGAAGCTTTATTCGGCGGAAAGGGATTGGGTGCTTCCTTGAAAGTAGATGGAGATGCAGTAACCGAACTTTTCAGCGAGACACAATCCCGATTTATCGTGTCGGTTCCCCAGCAGCACCGGGAGCAGTTCGAGCGGACAGTGAGCGATGCCTATTATCTTGGAGATGTGAATAAGTCCGGAACGCTCGTGATTATAGACAGTGATCACGAAGAAATCCTCAAAGAAGACTTGGTTGGCCTGGAGTCTGCCTGGAAAGGGGCGATACGATGCTTGCTGAATTAAAAGGTTTGAATGAAGAATGCGGAGTATTTGGAGTCTGGGGACATCAAGATGCGGCCCAGATTACTTATTACGGCTTGCATAGCCTTCAGCACCGCGGCCAAGAAGGCGCCGGCATGGTTTTGACTGACGGTGAAAAGCTGACGGGTGTAAAAGGTGAAGGCCTTGTGAATGAAGTATTCACAGAAGAGCGGCTGAAAGGCATATCAGGCAGAGGGGCGATCGGCCATGTCCGCTATGCGACAGCAGGGGGCGGAGGTTATGAAAACGTCCAGCCCCTCCTCTTCCACTTCCAAAATGAAAGCATGGCGCTCGCCCATAATGGCAACCTCATCAACGCCAATCAACTGAAGGCGCAATTGGAGGCTCAGGGCAGTATCTTTCAAACAACCTCGGATACGGAAGTTGTTGCCCATCTTATCCGCAGATCAGGCTTTAAGAGCTTGAAGGAGCGGGTGAAAAACGCATTGAGCCTTGTTAAAGGAGCGTATGCGTTTGTTGTGATGGGAGAAAGAGAAATGATTGTCGCCCTTGATCCCCATGGTTTGCGCCCTTTGTCACTGGGGCGCTTGGGTGATGCCTATGTGATAGCCTCCGAAACATGCGCCCTGGACTTGGTAGGAGCCGAGTTCGTTCGTGATATCGATCCGGGAGAGCTGTTGGTGATTAATGACGAAGGCGTGAAGGCAGAACGGTTCGCTCTGTGCCAAAACCGTGCGATGTGCGCGATGGAATACGTCTATTTCTCCCGTCCGGACAGCAATATCGATGGCATCAATGTTCATACCGCCCGCAAGAATATGGGGAAAAAACTAGCCATGGAAGCGTTGATTGATGCCGATGTCGTGACAGGTGTCCCTGATTCGAGCATTTCAGCGGCCATCGGCTACGCAGAGGCTTCAGGCATTCCCTATGAAATGGGATTGATCAAAAACCGCTATGTCGGGCGCACCTTCATCCAACCTTCCCAGTCACTGCGGGAGCAAGGCGTCAAAATGAAATTATCGCCGGTAAGAGGAGTTGTAGAGGGAAAAAGGGTCATCATGGTAGATGACTCCATAGTAAGGGGGACGACCAGCAAAAGGATTGTAACCATGCTTAAAGAAGCAGGCGCCAAGGAAGTTCATGTGGTCATTTCTTCACCCCCCATCAAAAACCCTTGCTTTTATGGAATTGATACATCCACACGCGAGGAATTAATCGCTTCTGAGCAATCCGTTGAGGAGATACGCGCTATGATCAATGCCGATTCATTGACTTTCCTAAGCGCAAAAGGAATGGTTGAAGCAATCGGCCGTACCTTCCCGGGCGAAACGGGAGGACAGTGCATGGCTTGTTTCACCGGGCAGTATCCGACGGAAATATTTGACGAACAAGCAATGGGCACACCGCTTACCATAGGTTAAAAAGGAGCGAATCATCTGTGCAAAGGTCAGTACGCAAATGATTAGGGAGGATCAGACATGGCGAATGCATACAAACAGGCAGGAGTAGATATCGAAGCGGGATACGAAGCTGTCGATCGAATGAAAAAACATGTGCGGACAACGATGCGCCCAGGCGTTATGAGTGGGCTAGGCGGTTTCGGCGGCATGTTTGATTTATCTTCATTAAACTTAAAAGAACCGGTATTGGTCTCCGGGACTGATGGGGTCGGGACAAAATTAATGTTGGCATTCCTGATGGATCGGCACGATACGATCGGCATCGATGCGGTGGCTATGTGCGTTAATGACATAGTGGTGCAGGGAGCAGAACCACTTTATTTCCTTGACTATATTGCCTGCGGAAAAGCGGACCCTTCCCGTATCGAAGCTATCGTGAAAGGAGTGACGGAAGGATGCCGCCAAGCGGGAGCAGCCTTGATTGGCGGCGAAACAGCAGAAATGCCTGGCATGTATGCTGCTGAAGAATACGATCTGGCCGGATTTGCGGTCGGGGCATGCGAAAAAAAACAACTGATAACCGGCGGCGCCATCCAGGAGGGCGACACGGTGATTGGCCTTGCTTCCAGCGGACTCCACAGCAATGGCTATTCATTAGTGCGCAACATTTTGCTGGAGGATGGCAACAGGGATCTCCAAGTATACGAAGAGACATTAAAATGCACATTGGGCGAAGAATTGCTTAAGCCGACAAAGATTTATGTGAAGTCCATTCTGTCTGCGTTGAAGGAAGTATCCATTAAAGGAATGGCCCATATCACAGGCGGCGGTTTTATCGAAAATCTGCCCCGCATGATGCCCGAAGGCCTTGGCATTACGATTTATAAAGGTTCCTGGCCTGTTCATCCCATTTTTCAGTTACTGCAGAAGGTAGGAAACTTGCAGGAAAAGGAAATGTACAATATTTTTAATATGGGTATTGGAATGGCTCTTACCGTTCCCGCTGAAGAAGCGCAAAGAGCCTTAGCCCATTTTGCAAAGAATGGCGAACAAGCATATATCATAGGGACCGTTACCCCGCAAGCCGGTGTTTACTGGAAGGAGTAGTCAACAATGCAAAAAATAGCAGTATTCGCGTCTGGAAGCGGGAGCAATTTCCAACAGATTGTTAGAGCGTGCAAAAAGGGAGAGATTCAGGCCGAAGTGGCGTTGCTTGTCTGCGATCAGCCAAATGCCTATGTGGTGGAAAGGGCCAGCAGCGAAAACATCCCTGCCTTTATTTTCTCCGCAAGCCAATATCGCGATAAGGCGTTATTCGAACAGGAAATTCTGGAGGAACTAAAGAAAAGAGATGTATCATTTCTGGTGCTGGCCGGTTATATGCGTTTAATCGGAAGCACGCTCCTCGCGGCCTATTCACATAAAATTGTGAATATCCATCCCTCTCTATTGCCCGCTTTTCCGGGAAAAGATGCCATCGGCCAAGCATTTAAAGCGGGTGTATCCGTGACAGGCGTCACCGTCCATTATGTGGATGAAGGAATGGATACGGGACCGGTCATCCGGCAAGAAAAAGTAGCCATCAGGCCGGGCGACACAAAAGAAATGATTCAAAAACGCGTCCAAGAAACAGAACACCAACTATATCCACAGGTATTGCAAACACTATTTTCACAGAAGACCTATTCGGAGGGAGATTGTTAATCATGACAAAAAGGGCGTTAATCAGTGTCAGCGATAAAACAGGCATCGTTGAATTTGCCAAGCAATTAAAGGGGATTGGTTTTGAAATCATCTCAACAGGGGGAACAAGCAAAGCACTTCGTGAAGCTGGTGTTGACGTGATTGGCATCAGTGAAGTAACGGGTTTTCCGGAAATTCTGGATGGACGGGTAAAGACCCTTCATCCTAATGTGCACGGCGCCCTGCTTTCCAAGCATGACGACCCTGAGCACCTAAAGCAGATTCAAGACCTTGGAATCAGCCCAATCGAGCTGGTCTGCGTGAATTTGTATCCGTTCCAACAGACTATTAGCAAGGAAGGCGTCTCTGTCGAAGAAGCGATTGAGAATATTGATATTGGCGGGCCAACGATGCTTAGATCAGCTGCGAAAAACCATGAATATGTCACCGTGGTCGTCGATCCGGAAGACTATGAATCAATCATTCGCCAGTACAAAGAGAATCAACACACATCCATCGAAACAAGAAGGGCGCTTGCCGCTAAAGTGTTCCGCCATACGGCTGCATATGACAGCATCATCTCCCAGTATATGACGGATTTGGCCGGTGAAAAGACCCCTGAAAGCCTGACGCTTACATATGATTTGAAACAGACCCTGCGATACGGAGAAAATCCCCATCAAAAAGCCGCCTTTTACAGAAAGCCTTTGGGATCTGCGTATTCAATTGCGAACGCCAAGCAATTGCATGGAAAAGAGCTATCCTACAACAACATCAATGATGCGAATGCCGCCTTGCAGATTGTGAAGGAATTCGAAATGCCGGCAGCAGTAGCAGTAAAGCATAACAACCCATGCGGAGTCGGAACAGGCGAGCATATCCATGAGGCGTTCTCCAAAGCATTCGAAGCAGACCCTACCTCCATCTTCGGTGGCATTGTGGCATTGAACCGTGAAGTGGACAGGGAGACAGCTGCTTCCCTCCATGAAATATTCCTAGAAGTAATCATAGCACCAAGCTTCTCTGAAGAAGCGTTCACTATTCTATCGGGCAAGAAGAACGTCCGTTTATTAACGATTGACATGGATGGCGATGGCGGAAAAACAGATGAATGGACCGTTACATCGGTTGAAGGTGGATTGCTTGTGCAGGAACCGGATACGTATACATTGGATCATGCGCATATATCTATCCCGACAAAAAGACAACCGACAGAAGCGGAGTGGGAGTCTTTAAAAATGGGCTGGCGCGTAGTTAAACACGTGAAATCAAATGCGATAGTTGTGGCTGACAGCCATATGACACTAGGGGTAGGCGCAGGGCAAATGAACCGCGTGGGCTCAGCCATAATTGCATTGGAACAAGCAGGAGAAAAAGCAAAAGGAGCCTCCATGGCCTCAGATGCCTTTTTCCCGATGAAGGATACGGTACAGGAAGCAGCGAAAGCAGGTATAACAGCTATTATCCAACCGGGAGGCAGCATAAAGGATGAAGAATCGATCCAAGAAGCAGACCGGCATGGAATCGCCATGGTATTCACCGGTGTAAGGCATTTCAAACATTGATCGAGGAGGCGTGATGCATTTGATGGATGTATTAGTCATAGGGCGCGGCGGACGTGAACATGCAATTGCCCGGAAATTCTCGGAGAGTCCACAGGTAGCTAATGTATATGTGGCACCGGGAAATCCAGGAATGAAGGACGTGGCTTCTTTGGTGCCCATCAGGGAACATGAACAGGAGAAGCTTATCACTTTTGCGAAACGCAATAAGATCGAATGGACATTCGTAGGGCCTGAGACGCCGCTGTTGGAAGGATTGGTCGACGCTTTTGCGGCTGAGGGCCTGCAAGCATTCGGACCGGGCAAGCTTGCGGCGGAAATTGAAGGCAGCAAGAGCTTTGCCAAGAACCTTATGAAAAAATATGGCATTCCGACAGCCGAATACCGCACATTTACTTCGTTTGAAGCGGCCAGGGAATATGTAATGGAGCAAGGAGCGCCGATTGTCATTAAGGCGGATGGGCTGGCTGCCGGCAAAGGAGTAGTCGTTGCCATGACTGAGACGGAAGCCGTTCAGGCTTTATCCGATATGCTTCTTGATGAAAAATTCGGAAGTGCTTCAAGAAGTGTAGTAATCGAGGAATTCCTGGAAGGGGAAGAATTCTCGCTACTTTCTTTTGTGAACGGTGAACAGGTGTATCCGATGGATATCGCCCAAGACCATAAGCGGGCATTCGATGGAGACCAGGGGCCCAATACCGGAGGGATGGGAGCCTACTCGCCCGTTCCACAGATTGATGTGGCTGTTGTTTCCGAAGCGGTGGAACAAATCGTCAAAAAGACGGCTGCTGCCATGAAATCGGAAGGGCGGCCATTTACAGGTGTATTATATGCTGGGCTTATCCTGACGAAGGAAGGACCGAAAGTCATCGAATTCAATGCGCGATTCGGCGATCCTGAAACCCAGGTGATCCTTCCAAGAATGAAGTCGGACATCATCGAGGTTCTGACAGCGGTCCGAGATCAGAAACCTTTTTCCATCGAGTGGGATGACCAAGCCTCTCTCGGCGTCGTTCTGGCGGCAAAGGGCTATCCCGGCCAATATGAAACAGGCGCAGTCATTCGGGGCTTGGAGCTGATGGACCCGCTTGTGCATGTCTACCACTCGGGTACATCCATAAATGGAAATGGAGAGACCACAATTAACGGTGGCCGTGTCCTCTTCCTTTCAGCAAAACATTCTACCATCGAAGAGGCGCGTGCGCTCGTTTATCATGAAATCAAGAAAATAGAGTGCGATGGCTTGTTCTGCCGGACCGATATCGGCTATCGTGCTTTGGCTGCCCCCGTCAATAGAGGATAGCTTCAACAGCAGAACCAATTGTTTTTTGTTTCCAATCATTTTCTCCTTTTTCTTCTCCTTTTGAGAGGCAGTAATAAGCCCCCGCTGAGGTACAGCAGGGGCTTATTTTGTATTCAGACAGGCATGAAACGCCATATACATTTTGGGGGCCAATGGTATGTTACACTATTTACGAAAACAACGCCGTTCCGAGGAACAGCGTTCTTTAAATGGCAGATATCCCTGACACATCGCTCGAATCCATTTTCGCTCATCGCCTAGTTGTTTATATGAGTTGCATCTAAACTTGGCAGCGGTTCAGGGTCTTCTGGGTCTTCCGGGTCCATGCCAAAATCAAAGGTACCCATATCACTAAGCATGTCATCATATAAAGCCCGCCCTTTACAATAGAGGGCAGTCATAGGGCAGAAGCGGACAATCCCTTCGGCAACTTTAAAGGCACTCATAATAGCTAACAGCACATAGGATTGTTTCCACGGCCTCCTGACCATTTTGGCAGTCAGTATGCTCAGCATCGATAATCCGCAGGCAATGCGCAATAAGGCATTGATGGAGGAGATATTGGTCCGGTTTTTTAACATGTAGTAAACTCCCTTCACAAAATATTAACTGAAAAATGAAAAAATCCTACTGTGTAAAATATCCAAATATGTTAACATTAAGACAAACTCATATTTTAACGTTTTAATGTATCAAATTAAAGAGAGAAACAGAAAAGAGGGATGTTCATGCTGGAACAGCGCTACCGATGGAAAAATAAACAACTGCGTGAGCATGTTGCTGTTATAGATGGAGAAAGGGTGCCAAGTATCGTTCTGAAGGATGCCGTTTACTTAAACCAGGTACTTAGGAAATGGTTGACGGCGAATATTTGGATCTACGAAGACCGCATCGTCTATGTAGGCTCTAAAATGCCTGCTCAGCTTGATGGCTGTGAAGTTGTAGACTGTGCCGGTTCTTACTTGGTCCCAGGTTATATAGAGCCGCATGCTCATCCGTTTCAATTATATAATCCCCAGACATTTGCGCATTATGCGTCTTTGACTGGAACAACGACACTGATCAATGACAATATGATGTTATTTTTGCATTTAGAAAAAAAGAAAGCGTTTTCTTTATTGAGGGAATTTCGCAATATTCCGGTCAGCATGTATTGGTGGTGCCGATTTGATCCTCAAACGGAAATTCCTAATGAAGAATCCATATTTTCGCACAGCAATATTAAATCCTGGCTGGAGCATGATGCGGTGCTTCAGGGAGGCGAATTGACAGGATGGCCGAAACTACTGGACGGCGATGACCTCATGCTTCACTGGATCCAGGAAGCAAAGCGGATGCGGAAACAAATTGAGGGGCATTTCCCCGGAGCATCCGAGAAAACGCTTGCAAAACTGATGCTTTTGGGCGCAGATTGCGACCATGAAGCGATGAATGGAAAAGAAGTCATTGCAAGATTGCTTCAAGGATATATGGTGTCGTTGCGGTATTCTTCTATCCGTCCCGATTTGCCCATTATTCTCGATGAACTCCATGAGGCGGGGATTGACAGATACGACCATTTCTTTTTGAATATGGATGGTTCGCCTCCATCTTTTTATGAGAAAGGGATGATGGACCGTTTAATCAAGATGTGCATGGATCATAATGTTCCGGTTATCGACGCCTATAATATGGCGACTATCAATGTTGCTAAATATTATAAGATCGATTATCTCCACGGTAATATAGCGACAGGGCGCGTAGCCAATATCAACTTTTTGGATTCGCCGGAAAATCCAACGCCGGTTTCGGTCATGGCCAAAGGAAAATGGGTCGTCCGAAACGGCCAAGAGATAGAGCCGGATTACCAAATCAATTGGAAAGACTATGGTTTTTCACCCATGGAAATGGATTGGGAACTAACTGCGGAGGATATGCAGTTCTCTACACCGTTCGGAGTTGAAATGGTCAATGATGTCATTACAAAACCTTATTCCATCGTTAGGGATATGTCTGGTGAAGAGTTGGGATTTGACCATGACGAATGCTTCTTCATGCTGGTCGACCGCAACGGAAAATGGCGCAATAACACCATCATAAAAGGGTTTGCCGATCGATTATGCGGTTTTGCCAGCTCCTATTCGACAACAGGGGACGTTATTGTCATCGGAAAGCGAAAAGAGGATATGAAGCTTGCAGTACAGGAACTCAAGGAAATGGGCGGCGGTATCGTCCTAACGGAAAACGGCCGCGTTATTTTTCGGATGCCGTTGAGCCTAAAAGGAATCATTTCAGAAAAACCGCTGCCGGAATTGATCGAAGAAGAAAAGGCACTGACTTGTTTATTGAAAGAAAGAGGCTATCGATTTTCCGATCCTATCTATAGTTTGCTGTTTTTTTCTTCCACCCATTTGCCGTATATCCGCATAACTCCTGCGGGAATGTATGATGTTATGAACAAGACAGTACTTTTTCCAACGATAATGCGTTAAAATAGTAAAGTATAAATAGAGACTGATTCAGCGTTCACGCTGGAAACGGGGAAAATGAATATGAATAGGAAATGGATTGCTTGTATATGCCTCGCTTTTCTTTTGGCGGTCACTGGATGCAGCAAAGAGAAGGAAAAAGCGGATCCTGAAGAACAAACCGACAGGAAGATTGTGAAGGCGGAAGCCATGCAAGAAGCGGGGGATATATATCCACTGACAGGCAAGGAGGCTACAGGGGATACCCACCACAGAGCGGTTGCCGTTATGGTCAACAATCATCCGGATGCCCGTCCCCAAAGCGGCCTGCAAAAAGCGGATATAGTTTATGAAATGCTGGCGGAAGGAGAAATCACCCGCTTTCTGGCTGTTTACCAAAGTGAATTTCCGGATATGGTCGGACCGGTTAGAAGCGCGCGCGATTATTATATCCGCTTAGCAAAAGGCCTGGATAGCCTGTTTATCTGCCATGGATATAGCCCGGAAGCAAAAGCGTTGCTCGACCAGGGCTACGTTGATCATCTGAACGGATTATTTTACGATGGCACCCTGTTCAAGAGGGATAAGACACGTAAAGCACCGCATAATTCATACATTACATTCAATCACATCGAAGAAGGAGCGAACGAGAAGCACTATAATATGGCATCGCCGCCAAAGCCTTTTTTGTTCATGGATAGGCAGGAAACCACCCGGATAGAAGGGGAAAGCGGGAACGAAGCTACGGTAGAATACGGAAATCGGCTGTTCGATGTCCATTATGCCTATGATGAAAGTATTGGCCGATATACACGCTCCACGGCAGGAGAGCAAATGAAGGACCGGGACAGCGGAAATCCTGTCTATATTGATAACATCATTGTGCTTGATGCGCCGCATGCCGTAACGGACAGCAAGGGAAGGCGCGACATCGATTTAACCGGGGGCGGTGAGGCATACTTGCTGCAAAAAGGAAAATGGAATAGAATACAATGGCGGTATCTCGACCAAGTGCTTACATTCCAAAAAGATGGAGAAGCGTTGAAACTGGTCCCAGGCAAGACATGGGTGAATATCGTGCCTGACAAAAACGGATTGGACGCAGTTGTAAACATAATGTGATGGGAATAAAACATTGTCCGCCCGTCCTTTGGATAGATGCAGGAATATACGTTACTTGAAGAGGAGTTAAACTATGCAAATTGATAAATTAAGAGGAAGAGAGTTGGATCAACTCTTTAATGCCATTCTGTCTCTTAAAGATCTTGATGAATGTTATCGTTTCTTTGACGACCTTTGTACAATCAATGAAATACAATCGCTTGCCCAACGGCTTGAAGTGGCTAGAATGCTTCAGGAGGGAAATACCTACCATAAGATTGAAACAGAAACAGGTGCAAGCACAGCGACGATTTCCAGAGTGAAACGCTGCTTGAATTATGGCAATGATGCCTATACAATGGCTTTGCAACGAATAGAAGTCTCCGAATAAAACGGCAGGGATGATCCTGCCTTTTTTATTTGCCCAAAGGGAAGAAAATAGATATAGACTATTCTTGTAGTTAAAGAATTCGAATATGTTAGGAAGTTTTTTTCTTCGATTTCTTAATGCTATAATGATGAAATGAACTATGTGATTGGGGGAAACTGAATGTATGATTACCGCGAGTGGAGACATGTGTTTAAACTCGATCCTAATAAAGAAATAACCGATGAACAGCTGGAGCAAATCTGCGAATCGGGAACCGATGCCGTGATCATCGGCGGCACTGATGGAGTGACTTTGGACAATGTCCTGGACTTAATGCAGCGGACGAGGCGCTATTCTGTGCCGTGTGCTTTGGAAGTGTCATCTATTGAAACAGTGACTCCGGGATTTGATTTATATTTCATCCCTTCGGTCCTGAACAGCAGGGATCCCAAGTGGATTGTACAATTGCACCAGCAGGCTGTTAAAGAATATGGAGAAATCATGGATTGGAGCGAAATCCATGTTGAAGGATACTGTATTATGAACGGAGAATGTAAAGCTGCGGAATTGACGAATGCAAATGTCGATCTGACAGCCGATGATGTGGCGGCGTATGCCCAAATGGCAGAGCGGCTGTTTTCCATGCCTATTTTCTATCTGGAATACAGTGGAGCATACGGGAATCCTGATGTCGTTAAACAAGTTAAACATGGGCTTGAGAAGACAACATTCTTCTATGGCGGCGGCATTTCCACTGTGGCCCAAGCAAAGGAGATGGCCCAGTATGCCGATGTGATTGTGGTCGGCAATATTGTCTACGAAGATTTTGGCCAAGCTCTTAAAACGGTAGAAGCAGTCAAGGGATAAAGGCAAGAATGATCGGTGGGGTTTTTGATTCATCCCCCACCGATCATTAGTTGAAGCAATCGGATTCTAACTGGCCTTGATCTCTCGCTTTTAATTCTTTGTTTCACTCTCGTGGGGAAGCGGGCGTCTTAGTGCCAGTTAGAATTGGGATAAACTGAATCAATCAACACTGAAAGCCTGGTTTATAGTATAATAAAGGAACAAATGTTCTTATTGGTGGTGTAAATATGGAAAATCGTTCAGAACAGCTTGTGAAAGGGCTGAATCCAGAACAGCGGAAGGCTGTCCAAACAACAGACGGGCCCTTGCTGATCATGGCGGGTGCGGGCAGTGGCAAAACTCGTGTCCTTACGCATCGGATTGCCTATTTAATGCTCGAAAAGGAAGTGGCCCCGTGGAATATCTTGGCCATTACGTTTACAAATAAAGCTGCCAGAGAGATGAAGGAACGTATCGGAAGATTGCTGGGGCCGGATGCTGAAAACATTTGGATTTCAACCTTCCACTCTATGTGTGTGCGCATTCTAAGAAGAGACATAGACCGTATCGGCTATAACCGAAATTTTACGATCTTAGATTCAACAGACCAACAGACGGTTATTAAACAAATCCTGAAAGACCTCAACCTAGATCCCAAGAAGTATGATCACCGCGCGCTTCTGGCTGCCATCAGCTCAGCCAAGAACGAGCTTGTGAATCCTGAAGAATACGATAAGACAGCAGCTGATTACTTCAGCCGTGTTGTCAGCGATGTTTATAAGGAATATGAAAGAAGACTCCGCAAGAATCAATCATTGGATTTTGATGATCTTATTATGAAGACCATACTCTTGTTCCAACGGGTGCCGGAAGTATTGAGCTATTATCAGCGTAAATTCCAATATATCCACGTGGATGAGTACCAAGATACAAACAGAGCCCAATATATGCTTGTGAAGATGATGGCGGCAAGATTCAAAAATCTGTGCGTTGTGGGTGATTCCGATCAGTCCATCTATCGCTGGCGCGGTGCGGACATTGCCAACATCCTATCTTTTGAAAAAGACTATCCGGATGCCAATGTCATATTGTTGGAGCAGAATTACCGTTCGACTAAGCGCATCCTGCAGGCCGCAAACGAGGTCATTTCCAACAACAGCAACCGTAAGCCAAAAAAATTGTGGACAGAAAATCTGGAAGGAAATAAGATCGTCTATTTTAATGCTGATAATGAGCAGGCAGAGGCGGCATTTGTGGTCGGCAAAATTTTAGAGATGACGAAAAATAACGGAAGAAAATTAAGCGATGTAGCTGTGCTTTACCGTACCAATGCCCAATCGCGTGTAATGGAGGATTATTTGCTCAAATCTAATCTTCCTTACAGCATTGTGGGCGGCGTAAAGTTCTATGACCGTAAAGAAATTAAGGATATCCTTGCCTACTTGCGCCTGATTTCCAATCCGGACGATGATATATCGCTGCGGCGCGTCATCAATGTACCGAAAAGAGGAATTGGTTCGACGTCGCTTGATAAAATAGCTGATTTTGCCCGTATGCAGGATACATCGATGTTTGAAGCTCTTCAGAATATCGACTTGATCGGGTTGAGTCCGAAAATCCGTAAAGCAGCCATAGAGTTCATTGATTTAATCAAAAATTACTCCAATATGCAGGAATATCTGTCCGTCACTGAATTGGTTGAAGAAGTGCTGGATAAGTCAGGATATAAAGATATGCTTAAAGCAGAAAAATCGATTGAATCACAAAGCCGGCTGGAAAACTTGGACGAGTTCCTGTCTGTTACCCAGAACTTTGAAAAGGCAAGCGAAGATGATAAAAGCCTTATCGCATTTTTGACCGATTTGGCGCTCGTTGCCGATATCGACCAGCTTGATAAGGAAGAAACGCCGCAGGACAGCGTTACCTTAATGACTCTCCATTCGGCCAAAGGGCTGGAATTCCCCGTGGTATTCCTGATGGGGATGGAGGAAGGCGTATTCCCTCATAGCCGTTCGTTAATGGAAGAAGATGAAATGGAAGAAGAGAGACGCCTTGCCTATGTCGGCATTACCCGTGCGGAGCAAGAACTATTCCTCACCAATTCACAGATGCGGACTTTGTTCGGGCGTACGAACTGTAATCCTGTTTCCCGCTTCATCACAGAGATCCCTGATGACCTTCTGATTGATCTGCGGGTGGAAGAACGGTTGAAAAAAGCTGTATCAAGCCGTCCGGCTATAAGCGGCGGCCAAAGCGGATATACATCAAGAAGGGCTGCTGTCACAGCGCGTCCTGTTAAGGCTCCGGTCAATACAGGCGGCAGTGCCATTGCCTGGATGGTGGGCGATAAAGTCCAACATAAAAAATGGGGAATCGGAACAGTCGTCAGCGTAAAAGGAGAAGGCGAGAAGAAAGAACTGGATATCGCTTTCCCTAGCCCGACCGGCATTAAGCGCCTGTTGGCAGCATTCGCGCCAATCGAAAAAGTTTAATCAAGAAAGGAACTTGAATATGGATGCAACTACCGCAAAAAAGAGGGCAAAGGAATTACAAACCATACTGAACCAATATAACTATGAGTATCACGTGCTTGATAATCCGTCGGTGCCTGACTCAGAGTATGATATGCGCCTGAAAGAATTGATCGGCATTGAAGAACAATATCCGGAACTGAAAACACCGGATTCCCCGACTGTCCGTGTCGGCGGTGCCGTGCTTGATGCATTCCAAAAAGTAGAGCACCGGACACCGATGCTGAGCTTGGCCAATGCCTTCAGCGAGGAAGACCTGCTGGATTTCGACCGCAGGGTCCGCCAGGGTATTGGCGATTCATTTTCCTATATGTGCGAACTCAAAATCGATGGCCTAGCTGTATCACTGCTGTATGAAGAGGGATTGTTCACCCGAGGGGCGACTCGCGGGGATGGATATGTGGGCGAAGATATAACCGCCAATCTTAAGACAATCAAATCAATTCCTCTTAAAATAAACAAACCGCTCACATTCGAAGTGCGCGGTGAAGCGTATATGCCGAAAAAATCGTTTAATGACCTAAATGCTATACGCGCTGAAAACAATGAAGAAGCATTTGCCAATCCAAGAAATGCTGCTGCAGGGTCTCTTCGCCAGCTGGATCCCCGCATTGCGGCTAAACGGAATCTGTCCGTTTTTCTATACAGCTTGGCGGACTTGGGCGGAACCGGCGTTGTTACTCAAAGCGAGGGGCTTGATCTTCTCGACGATCTGGGGTTCAAAACCAATAAAGAACGTCGGACATGTGCCGACATCCATGAGGTAATCGAATACGTGAAGGGCTGGACGGAAAAAAGACCGGATCTTCCTTACGAAATCGATGGCATTGTCATAAAAGTCAATTCGCTCGATCAGCAAGAGGAACTAGGCTATACGGCAAAAAGTCCGCGTTGGGCGATTGCCTACAAGTTCCCTGCCGAGGAAGTGGTCACCAAGCTTTTGGATATCGAACTCAGTGTCGGCCGGACGGGCGTCATCACACCGACTGCCATCCTTTCACCGGTAAAAGTGGCAGGGACAACTGTGAGCCGTGCTTCTCTGCATAATGAAGACTTGATCCGTGAGAAGGATATCAAGCTGTATGATTATGTGGTGGTTAAAAAAGCCGGGGATATCATTCCGGAAGTAGTCAATGTGCTTGTTGACCGCCGGACGGATGAACAACAGGAATTCAAAATGCCGACGCATTGCCCGGCCTGCGGAAGTGAATTGGTCCGCCTTGAAGAAGAAGTGGCACTGCGCTGCATCAATCCTAAGTGCCCTGCCCAAATCCGCGAGGGCCTGATCCATTTTGTGTCACGGAATGCGATGAATATTGACGGTATGGGTGAGAAAGTCATCACCCAATTATTCGGAGAGAATCTGATCCATGATGTTGCGGACATTTATCAATTGAAGCATGAGCAATTGATCGAATTGGAGAGAATGGGCGAGAAATCGGTTCAGAAGCTGCTGGCTGCTATTGAAGCATCTAAAGCTAATTCACTGGAACGGCTCCTGTTCGGCCTTGGTATCCGCCATGTAGGTTCAAAGGCGGCTAAAACATTGGCGCAGCAGTTTGGTTCCATGGATGCGCTGGCGAAGGCCGGAATGGAAGAATTGACGGCAATCAACGAAATAGGCGATAAAATGGCCGATTCGGTTGTCACATTCTTCGAACAGGAAGAAGTGGGCGAATTGCTTCAAGAACTGAAAAATGCCGGAGTCAATATGGAGTACAAAGGGCCTAAACCGGTCTCCGCGGAAGAAAGTGACTCAATTTTTGCTGGCAAAACAGTTGTATTAACTGGTAAGCTTGAAATACTCACACGCAATGAAGCGAAAGAAAAACTCGAAGCATTGGGGGCAAATGTAGCAGGAAGCGTAAGCAAAAAAACCAATCTGGTCATTGCGGGAGCAGATGCGGGTTCGAAGCTTGCTAAAGCGCAGGAGCTTGGTGTTGAGGTTTGGGATGAGGAGAAATTGGTACAAGAACTAAACAAATAAGAGGTGTAAGTGTACATGATGAAGAAAATCTCGTTAATAGGGGTAGCATTGCTGCTACTCTTATCGGGATGTGCCCCTAAGTTGAATAGTCAGGAAGAGAATGTACAAAAGACGAAGGATGATGATAAAAAGTCAATCATCCCCAAGTACAAAATCTCGGATGAATACTATCGAATCATTTCACCATTAGAAGTAAGCAAGGCGCGTGGACAAGTCGTCTCGAACCTGAACAGCAGATATGATGTGAATGAAATGGAAATGGGACTGATGCGAATTGCACAGGAAGATTTCGATACCGATGAGTATATTTATAATGAAGGCCAAAACCTGACTTCCAAAATGGTAAACCGATGGCTGCAGCGTAAATATACAAAGGAGCAATTCAAGGAATTGATGAAGAAGGATTCAAGCCTGAAAGAGTCAGATAATATCGGCCTGAATCCGGTTGACCCAGGCAAAGGGGATATCGATAAGCGCAACAAAGAAAACCCACTGTATTTGGCGCATATCCTTGAACAGGATTATCTCGTGAAAAAATCCGATGATGAAGTTAGCCTTGGCGGCGTAGTGATCGGTTTAGCCCTGAATTCAACGCATTATTACCAAAAAGAAGAATTCGGTGCAGTATACGAAACAAAAATTGATAATGATGAAATAGTTAAAGAAGGCAAAAAAATCGCAGATGAAGTTCTTAGCCGTTTGCGGAGCATGGACAAACTGAAAAATGTCCCGATCACCATCGCTCTGTATAAACAAGCGGAAAAATCCTCTGTGGTTCCGGGCAATTTCTTTGCTTATGCCAAAGCGAAAGAAGGAAGCAGCAGCCTTTCTGATTGGAAAAAAATTGATGAGAAATATTATCTATTCCCGTCAGAGGAAGCAGGCAAGAAACATCGGGATGACAATAAAAACTTTTTAAGCTTTAAGCAAGAAATTGAAAAATACTATCCGAACTTCAATGGTGTAATAGGGCGTGGCTACTATCTTGATGACCAGCTGCAAAAAATGAAAATTGAAATCCCTATCCAATTCTATGGAAAAGCGGAAAGCATCGGTTTCACACAGCTAGTCGCAAGTAAAGTCATGGAATTCTTCCCTGATTACATCAATGTCCAAGTGGAAATTTCCAGTGTGGATGGACCCGAGTCCATCATCGTAAGAAATACTAAAGACAAAGAACCATTTGTCCATATCTATGAATAATCAACTGGGCCCTGCTAAATAAGCAGGGCTTTTTGATCTTCTGGCTGTGCTTAAGGGCCGATTGGTTTTTGCGGTTCACAAAGTGGAAGTTGTTTTTTTGCCATACTCAGTTGTTCTGATTTGCAATTGAATAGGCAAGCCATCCCTTTCTGCTTCAATCGTTAATTCACTGCCGGGATCCGCTTCCGTAACGGCTGTTTCAAAATCATCATAGCTATTGACCATGCGGCCGTTTAAGCGATAGATCAGGTCACCGGGTTGCAGGATTCCATTAGCCGGGGTACCGGTCCGGACATCCAACACGATAATAGCTGTAGATCCATTATAGGGGACGGTGGTATGCCCGGCGCCGATCCAGCTTTTCCAAAAAGTATGCCGAATGTCGGCGGACTCCTCAAGGACAGAACGTAAATTCCTCATGAATTGATAGGTACCGAAAAGCATGTTTTCCATAAGCATCCGTTCCATTTCAGTAGACCAATAGCCCGTGTATGTAATTGTTACCTGGCTGCCGCTATGCTCCGGTGTAATGGTCCAGATCGTCAAATTTTTTTCCTCATCCTCGATCACCAATTTTTTTGCTACTTCTATTTCCGCTACTTTGCCGGAGAATGAGACTCCCCAACCGTAATCCAGCTCGATCTTTCCTCCTGTTTGCAAGTCAATGGTGCATGCTCTTGTTTCCCATTTGTTTCTTTCCGCAGGGATAGTCAGTGCATCCCAAATCCGTTGAGGCGAAGCATTGATAAAAATGTTTCTTTTTACAGATCGAATAGCAGTCAATCTTCTCGCTCCTTTTCCAAAAAGTATTTTAAGCGTACTAATTTTTGCTGCAGAATCTGGCCTAATTCCTGCTGAATGGCTGCAAAAGCCAAGGCATATGAATCGACATTCAATGAATAAAGGCTATACTTCCCTATCTTCCTTTCCGAAATCAGCCCTTCTTCTTTCAAAATGCGGATATGTTTGTGAATGGCGGGCTGTGACATTCTGAAAGCTTGGACAAGCTCGGATTGGGTGCATTCTTTTTGTGAGGCGATATATAAAATACGTCTTCTTACTGGATCAGCGATTGCCCGATAGATATCTCCCATACCTGCCTCCCTTATGTCAGATAGCCGTTTGGTTATATATAATGTAATGGTAAAATATAGAAAAGTAAATAGTTTTCAAAAAAAGGAAGTGGAGTTATTTGTACACTTTAGAAAATTCAGTTAAAATGGGATAGAAAACAATTACATACTCATTTGGGAGGGAACGAATTTGGTACAAGCTTATAAACATGAGCCATTGACAAATTTTTCACAGGGCAACAACAATGAGGCTTATCTGGAAGGATTAAAGAAAGTAAAAGAAAATATGGGGAAGAGCTATGATTTATTGATCGGTGGAGAACGCATCCATACCGAAGAGCAAATCGTATCTTATAATCCTGCAAATAAAGAAGAAGTAATTGGTACAGTATCAAAGGCAAATCAAGAATTGGCAGAGAAAGCAATGCAGGCTGCCGTTCAGGCGTTCGATTCATGGCGTAAAACGAAAGCGGATTCACGTGCTGATATCCTGTTCCGTGCAGCAGCCATCATGCGCCGCCGCAAGCATGAACTTTCAGCGCTTATGACGAAGGAAGCGGGCAAACCTTGGCCGGAAGCGGATGCAGATACTGCAGAAGCAATCGATTTCCTTGAGTACTATGCACGCCAGATGCTGTTGATGAAAGATGGAGTCCCTGTCCAAAGCCGTCCCAATGAATTCAATAAATACAATTATATCCCGCTTGGTGTCGGCATTGTTATTTCTCCATGGAATTTCCCATTGGCGATTATGGCAGGAACAACAGTGGCAGCCATTGTGGCAGGCAACACGGTTCTTTTAAAACCAGCTTCCACAACACCAATCATCGCTGCTAAATTCGTCGAAATCATGGAAGAAGCAGGACTGCCGGCAGGCGTGCTTAACTTTGTTCCAGGCAGCGGTGCAGAAGTAGGAGATTATTTAGTCGACCATCCGCAAACCCGCTTTGTATCATTCACAGGTTCACGCGACGTGGGTACGCGTATTTATGAACGCGCCTCTAAAGTCCAGCCGGGCCAAAAATGGCTGAAGCGCGTTATTGCTGAAATGGGCGGAAAAGATACGATTGTTGTCGATTCAGAAGCAGACCTTGAGTTGGCTGCCCAAAGCATCGTCAAATCTGCTTTCGGCTTTTCTGGCCAAAAATGTTCAGCCTGCTCGCGCGCAGTCATTGTCGAAGATGTATACGACCAAGTGTTGGAACGTGCAGTAGAGCTGACAAAAGAATGGACTGTAGGCAATCCAGAAGAACTATCTACATCAATGGGACCAGTCATCGATGCATCTGCCTATAAAAAAATCATGGAATATATTGAAATCGGCAAACAAGAAGGAAAAATTGTGGCAGGAGGCGAAGGGGACGATTCCAAAGGCTACTTTATCCAGCCTACTATTGTGGCAGATGTAGCGGCTCAGGCTCGTCTCATGCAAGAAGAAATCTTCGGCCCTGTTGTTGCCTTCTGCAAAGCGAAAGACTTTAACGAAGCGTTAGATATTGCCAATAATACGGAATATGGATTGACAGGGGCAGTCATCTCCACAAACCGAGCACATATCGAACAAGCTCAGGAAGATTTCCAGGTTGGCAATCTGTACATTAACCGCGGTTGCACAGGTGCCATTGTTGGTTACCAGCCATTTGGAGGATTTAATATGTCTGGAACAGATTCCAAGGCGGGCGGCCCTGATTATCTGACTCTTCATATGCAAGCAAAAACAACCTCTGAAGCTTATTAATAGAGATTAATCACAAGCAAGGCCCTTGCCTTTTACAAAAAGGCAAGGGCCTTAATTTTGTTAGGTTGATCGATTACAATTGTAAATCATGCCATGGACATAGTGAAAGAATCTCATCCAAGAATATCCTTATTAGGTTCAAATATCCTGAATAGTATGTAATAATTAAAGCGATTACATATAAATGCTATTAAATTTTTGATCATCTTGCAGTCTTATTGACAAATGTGTAACATTATAAGAAAAAAGTGCGTGTAAAGGGCTGAAGATTATGGAAGTGGAAAAAAGCAGGAAAATGGTGGAGGCTGCAAAACTATATTATTTATTGGATTGCAGCCAAATGGAAGTGGCCAAAAAGTTGGGTGTCTCCCGGCCCACTGTCTCCCGGCTTCTTCAGCAAGCGAAAGAAGAAGGAATCGTAGAAATCAAAATTAATGACCCTTCGGAAAATTGTCGGCAGTTGAGCGATGACATAAAAGAGAAATTCGGCTTGAAGGAAGCCATTGTAGTTTCCGTACCCATGTATGATGATGAAATTGTTAAACAAGCAATCGGCAAAGCAGCGGCGGCCTACCTGGGGAGTATCGTTAAAGATGGTGATATAATCGGAACCACATGGGGTACGACGATGTATCAAGTGGCCACTCATCTTGAACATGAATCAGTGAAAGATGTGAAAATTGTCCAATTGAAGGGAGGCGTAAGCCATTCCCAAAAGAAGACATACGCATCCGAAACATTGCATTTATTTGAGAAAGCATTTGATGCAACCTTGTATCAATTGCCATTGCCAGCTATTGTAGACCATGTCGTCGTCAAACAGGCGATCGAAGCAGACAGGCATATCAAAAGATTGCTGGACATGGGAAAACATGCAAATATTGCGGTCTATACGGTAGGGGTACCGCGCACGGATTCACTTCTGTTCCAATTGGGCTACTTTACGGAAGAGGATGAGAAGCTGATAGCTGATTGTGCAGTCGGAGATATTGCTTCCCGTTTCTTTGATAAGGAAGGGAAAATTTGCAATGATGGCCTGGATGCCAGAACAATCGGCATTGAATTGGAAGACTTGAAAACGAAAGAGCAGTCCATTCTTGTGGCAGGTGGGCTGAAAAAAGTGGATGGCATCTGTGGAGCAATGAATGCCAAGCTTGCCAATGTACTGATCACTGATTCGTATACAGCCAAAATATTATTAAATAAAGAAACTGCCCAATAAAGGAAGCAATCATATGATTGCTTTTTTTTACGCTAAAAAAGCAGTGGGGCAACATTGAAATCAAGGATATTTGCGAGTGACAAAGGGTTCAGAAAAGAGTAGAATCATATGCAGGATTACATAATTTCACTTTATGTTTTACAATTGTTCTTTTTACTGATATATTGTAAATGTACTCAGCTGGATCATGAGTCAGTTTCTGGTTTGAGAACGGTTTCTTTGAGGATTGAGAAGCAATTCTGGAAGGGATTAACCTGTCTACATTCAAGAGAGTAAGTCGTCTACTAGATTTAAATGTATGAAGATTACACCATTTCCAAAATAAACGCTTTTTAAAACTGATGCAACCGTTTAGTTGATTGCTTTTTGTATGGCATTGTTGGTGAAACAGGAGGTTTGCTGTATGTATATGGATCAAGGCATCAGTGAAACATACTGTTATGTATGGAAGTAATCCTTTCGTTTGGCACTGCATACAGACGCGTTATTTTTCATCTGAGATGGGAGTAGATTGGAATGGATAGGAAAATATTAGTAGAGCAAGCGATTCAGGCTCGAGAAAGCGCATACACGCCCTATTCCAAGTTTAATGTGGGAGCTGCTGTCCTGACGAAAAACGATAAAGTTTTTTTGGGATGCAATATTGAGAATGCTTCTTACGGGCTTGCGAATTGTGCAGAACGGACGGCATTGTTCAAAGCGGTTTCTGAAAATGAAACGGAATTTGAAGCAATCGCGATTGTTGCGGATACGGACGGTCCTGTTTCTCCGTGCGGAGCCTGCAGACAGGTGATGGCTGAATTTTTTGATGCACATACAAAAATATATCTGGCTAACTTAAAGGGTGACCTGCAAGAGACGTCAATGGACGAATTGCTGCCGGGATATTTTAGTTCTAAAGATATGGAACAGGGATGAGGGGAAACAATTGGGGGAAATAATTCCTTCCAGTTCTCTTATACAAATAGATAGAGTCCATATAATTTGAAAGGATATATATTATACAACTGGAGGGGCTTATGAGATATCTAATTTCAATTTTGGGGTTGTTAGTGGTCTTCGGTCTTGCACTGCTTGCTAGTAAAAACAAAAAGGAAATAAAATATAAAAATATCATTTTGATGGTAGTCGTTCAATTCTTGCTGGCAGCCTTGCTCTTGAATACACGCTTCGGCTACGTATTAATTAAGGGAATCGCAACTGTATTCGATCACTTGCTTGAATATGCGCAAGCTGGTGTAGCCTTTGTCTTTGGCGGCATTGCCAACAAGGGAGAAGCTCCTTTCTTCCTGAACGTCCTTCTTCCAATCGTGTTCATCTCGGTATTGATCGGTATTCTGCAACATTTTAAAATCCTGCCTCTATTCATGAAGGGCGTTGGATATTTGTTGAGCAAAATCAATGGAATGGGCCAATTGGAGTCCTATAATGCGGTTGCATCCGCAATGGTGGGACAATCGGAAGTATTCATTACCGTGAAGAAACAGTTGTCTAAGCTGAATCCGCAGCGTATGTATACGTTATGCGCATCTGCCATGTCAACTGTTTCAATGAGCATCGTCGGTGCTTATATGACAATGATTGAACCGAAATATGTTGTAACGGCTATCGTAATCAACCTATTTGGTGGCTTTATCATTGTCTCTATCATCAATCCATATAAAGTAGATCCTTCAGAAGATATTCTGGCTATTGAAGAAGAAGAAAAGCAAACCTTCTTCCAGATGCTTGGCGAATACATAATGGATGGATTTAAAGTAGCAATCACTGTTGCTGCCATGCTGATCGGCTTCGTTGCTTTAATGGCGTTCATCAATTCATTATTCGACATGATTCTTGGCGTATCATTCCAGGATATCCTTGGTTATATCTTCTCGCCTGTTGCATTCTTAATGGGTGTGCCTTGGGCAGACGCTGTCTCAGCGGGTGGAATTATGGCCACAAAACTAGTAACGAATGAATTCGTGGCTATGCTGAGCTTGACTGACGTTGCCGATACATTCAGCGCACGTACAGTCGGTATTATCTCTGTATTCCTTGTTTCTTTTGCAAACTTCTCCTCGATCGGCATTATTTCCGGTGCAGTTAAAGGTTTGAATGAAAAACAAGGGAACGTGGTTGCGCGCTTTGGTTTAAAATTGTTGTATGGTGCAACACTAGTCAGCGTTCTATCATCTATTATCGTCGGATTGGTTATATGATTAAAAAAGAAGCAGCTTTTGATGAAAGGTCAAAAGATGCTTCTTTTTTTGTTTTAGATGTAGGGATATTCACTTGTTCGCCACTTATTTTTACATATGTTCATTTTATATTTTACGTTTGTTCAAAAAGCTGGTATAGTAAAGGGGTAACCCATAGGAAAGCGTTCTTTTATTTGTAGAAGAACGATTTTTCTTGGAAAGTAAATAATCTTATGAAGCAGTTACTGATCAATAGATGGCCCAAAGTAAAGGGATACTGGGCATTTTAGAACGAACAAGCAGCTTTTCTAAGCTAACACAAACAAAGAGGAGTTGGATTATATGAGAATGGTAGACTTAATCGAAAAAAAGCGTGACGGCGGCGAGTTGACGAAAGAAGAAATCAATTTCATGATTGAAGGCTATACAGATGGTTCTATTCCTGATTATCAAATGTCTTCTTTCTTAATGTCTGTTTTCTTTAAAGGTATGACTCCGGAAGAAACAGCTAATATGACAATGGCGATGGTGAATTCAGGAGACCAAATTGACCTTTCAGCGATCGAAGGCATCAAAGTCGATAAGCACAGCACAGGCGGCGTAGGCGATACAACGACAATCGTGCTAGCTCCACTAGTGGCGGCTGTGGGCGTGCCTGTTGCTAAATTATCTGGACGCGGCCTTGGACATACAGGCGGTACAGTTGATAAATTCGAATCAATTCCAGGCTTCCATTCTGAAATTGGCTCTGAGCAGTTCATCAAGCAAGTGAATGATGTGAAAGTGGCTGTAACAGGACCTACTGGAAACTTGACTCCTGCCGATAAAAAAATCTATGGCTTGCGCGATGTAACGGCTACTGTTAACTCAATCCCTCTAATGGCAAGCAGCATCATGAGCAAGAAAATTGCTTCCGGCTCTGATGCCATTGTTTTAGATGTTAAAGTTGGCGCAGGCGCATTCATGAAAGATGTTGACAGTGCCAAAAAATTAGCTCATGCTATGGTTGAAATCGGCAAAAACGTCGGCCGTGACACAATGGCTGTCATTTCTGACATGGACCAGCCTCTTGGCTATGCAATCGGTAACGCTTTGGAAGTAAAGGAAGCAATCGATACTCTTCGCGGAGAAGGCCCTAAAGACCTTGAAGAGCTTTGCTTAACATTGGGAAGCAAAATGGTCGTGCTTGCTAAGCATGCAGATTCAGTGGAAGAAGCGCGTAAAATGCTTAAGGAAGTCATCGATAACGGTAAAGCACTTGAGAAATTCAAGGAATTTGTCATCGCTCAAGGCGGAGATGCTTCTGTCATCGACGATCCATCTAAATTGGCTAAAGCGAAATATGAAATTCCTGTATTGGCGAAAGAAGATGGCTATGTGGCTGAAATCGAAGCAGACAGCATCGGAACAGCAGCTATGATTCTGGGTGCCGGCCGTGCAACAAAAGAATCTGTTGTAGATTTGGCAGTCGGCCTCATGCTACATAAGAAAATCGGCGATGAAGTGAAGAAGGGCGACACCATCGTTACGATCCACAGCAACCGCGAGAACGTGGATGATGTAATGGACCGTATCTACGAATCTTACCGTATTACGCCTGAAAAAGTTGGAGAAGCTGTGCTTGTACATGCAGAAATCCATTAATTGACAGTAAGAATGCGTTGTATCTTTCGGGATGTAACGCCATTAACAAATAATAAGCAACGGAGGAACCACCATGAACAAAGAACAAATCGCAGGAATGATTGACCACACATTATTAAAGGCGGATGCAAGCCGCGAAGCAGTCATTAAATTGGCTAACGAAGCAAAAGAACACCGTTTCGCTTCTGTTTGTGTGAACCCGTCACAAATCGAAACAGCGTACGAAATCCTTAAAGACACTCCAGAAGTGAAAGTCTGCACAGTAATCGGTTTTCCATTAGGGGCATCTACATCTGAAACAAAAGCATTTGAAACAAAAGATGCAATCGCTAAAGGCGCTACTGAAGTAGATATGGTCATCAACATCGGCGCGCTTAAAGACAAGAATGACGAGCTTGTTTTGAACGATATTAAAGCAGTTGTTGAAGCGGCAAAAGGCAAAGCGTTGACAAAAGTCATCATTGAAACTTGCTTGTTGACTGACGAAGAAAAAGTCCGTGCTTGCGAGCTTTCTGTTAAAGCCGGCGCAGATTTCGTTAAAACATCAACTGGATTCTCTACTGGCGGAGCAACAGTTGCTGATATCGCATTAATGCGCAAAACAGTAGGACCGGACGTTGGCGTTAAAGCATCAGGCGGCGTGCGCAGCCTAGCTGACGTTGAAGCATTGGTTGAAGCCGGCGCTACTCGTATTGGAGCAAGCTCAGGCATTGCGATCATCAACGGCGAACAATCTAAATCAAGCTATTAATCAAGTCCATATATTAATATGAAGAAAAAGACGCTCAAGGCTCTTGCCAGCGTCTTTTTTTGTTTCGTTCTATATGGCGTTATGGCTCTCGCTTCAACACGAGAGTAAAGGCAAGGGAGAAAAGTAGGCAAAGCGATGTTTAACCTTGCCCCTATATTGCTTTACCGTAGCACAATTTGATAGTATTAGAAGTATGATTTTTGATCGAGATTTTCTGGAGGTGAATGGAGAAATGTCACGTATTTCAAATGAAGAAGTGAAGCATGTGGCCCATCTGGCAAGATTGGCCGTCAATGAAGAAGAAGCCGAAGAAATGAGAAAAGAACTGGAAGCAATCATCACATTTGCCGAACAATTGAATGAATTGGACACAAGCGGTGTAAAGCCGATGTCGCATGTTCTTGATATGGTGAATGTATTTCGTGAAGATGAAGCCAAAAAAGGGCTTCCAGTCGAGAAAGTCATGAAGAATGCACCGGACCACAAGGACGGACTGATCCGTGTACCGGCAATTATGGACTAAGGGGGGGACAACATGTCACTGTTTACGAATAGTTTGAAAGAACTGCACAGTTTACTACATAAAAATGAAGTGTCCGTATCCGACCTGGTGAATGCTTCATTCGAGCGCATTCAGCAAGTGGATGGAAAAATCGGCGCTTTCCTTACTTTGAATGAAGAACAAGCCCGCACGCAGGCAAAGTCATTGGACGAAGCATTGAAAAAGAACGAGGGCAATAACCTGTTATTCGGCATGCCAATCGGAATTAAAGATAATATCGTCACAAAGGATCTGCGCACAACATGTGCAAGTAAGATCCTGGATAACTTTGATCCAATCTATGATGCGACCGTTGTCCAAAAGTTGAACAATGCGCAAACAATAACCATTGGAAAGTTGAACATGGATGAGTTTGCCATGGGCTCCTCTAATGAAAACTCCGCATATAAGACTGTCAGAAATCCGTGGAATAACGAATATGTACCTGGAGGGTCATCAGGCGGTTCCGCAGCGGCTGTTGCAGCGGGAGAAGTGCTGTTCTCATTAGGTTCAGATACAGGCGGCTCCATTCGCCAGCCAGCTTCGTTCTGCGGCGTAGTGGGCATGAAGCCTACGTACGGCCGTGTATCACGCTTCGGTTTGGTGGCATTCGCTTCTTCGCTTGACCAAATCGGGCCAATCACCAATACGGTTGAAGACAATGCTTATTTGCTTGAAGCCATTGCCGGTCTTGACCCTATGGATTCAACATCTGCCAATGTGGATGTCCCGCGTTTCTCAGAAGCGCTGACAGGGGATATCAAAGGGCTGCGCATCGCTGTGCCGAAGGAATATTTGGCAGAGGGCGTAGATGAAGAAGTGAAAGCTTCGGTGATGGAGGCTCTAAACGTTTTAGAGGCCCAGGGAGCGACATGGGAGGAAGTATCCCTTCCGCACTCTAAGTACGCTTTAGCTACTTATTACCTGCTATCCTCTTCAGAGGCATCGGCTAACTTGGCTCGTTTTGACGGTGTCCGATATGGCTACCGTACGCCTAATGCCGAGAATTTAATTGAAATGTACAAGCACACCCGTTCAGAAGGTTTCGGAAAAGAAGTAAAGCGCCGGATTATGCTTGGTACCTTTGCGTTAAGTTCAGGTTACTATGACGCGTATTATAAAAAAGCCCAGCAGGTCCGCACATTGATCAAGAAGGACTTTGATGATGTATTCGCCCAATATGACGTCATTATAGGGCCAACAACACCGACGCCGGCTTTCAAAATCGGTGAAAATACGAAAGATCCGTTGACCATGTATGCAAATGATATTTTGACGATTCCTGTCAACCTTGCCGGCGTGCCAGGCATATCTGTTCCTTGCGGCTTGTCACAGCAAGGGCTGCCACTTGGATTGCAGATTATCGGCAAGCATTTTGATGAAAGCACCGTCTATCGTGTTGCTCATGCATTTGAACAGGCAACAGACCATCATACAAAAAGACCACAATTGTAAGGGGTGAGGATTATGGAATTTGAAACGGTAATAGGCCTTGAAGTGCACGTGGAATTAAAAACAGATTCGAAGATTTTTTCATCCAGTCCGAACCAGTTCGGAGCTGAACCAAACACCAATACATCGGTCATTGACTTGGGCTACCCTGGCGTATTGCCCGTCTTGAACAGAAAAGCAGTCGATTATGCAATGAAGGCAGCTATGGCGCTGAACTGTGAAGTTGCGACCGAGACGAAATTCGACCGGAAGAATTATTTCTATCCGGATAACCCAAAAGCTTATCAGATTTCGCAATTCGATAAGCCAATCGGCGAGCACGGTTGGATTGAGATTGAAGTGAACGGCTATAAAAAGAAAATTGGGATTACACGCATCCATATGGAAGAGGATGCCGGCAAGCTGACGCATGGAGCCGGCGGCATGTCGCTATGCGATTACAACCGACAGGGAACGCCACTGGTCGAAATCGTATCGGAACCGGATATCCGCACGCCGGATGAAGCATATGCATACCTGGAAAAATTGAAGAGCATCATTCAATACACAGGCGTATCAGATTGCAAAATGGAGGAAGGTTCATTGCGCTGTGATGCCAATATCTCTATCCGGCCGGTTGGGCAGAAAGAATTCGGCACAAAAACAGAATTGAAAAACTTGAATTCTTTTAACTTCGTCCGCCGTGGATTGCAGCACGAAGAAGAACGCCAGCGTGAAATTGTTTCGAACGGGGGCGTCATCGAACAAGAGACGCGCCGATTTGACGAGAATACAGGCAAAACGCTATTGATGCGGGTGAAGGAAGGATCGGATGATTACCGCTACTTCCCTGAACCGGATTTAATGGATCTATATATCGACGATGAGTGGAAAGAACGCATCCGCGCCGAAATTCCTGAGCTTCCTGATGCGCGCAAGAAGCGTTATATGGAAGAGATGGGACTGCCGGCTTACGATGCAGGCGTTCTGACTGTTGCCAAGGAAACAGCCGACTTTTTCGAAGCGACTGTTGAAGCGGGCGCTGATCCGAAACAGGCTTCGAACTGGATCATGGGAGACTTGTCTGGCTACTTGAACGCTGAAGGAAAAGAACTTCATGATCTGCCTTTGACTCCGGCTTCGCTTGCAGGCATGATCGCTTTGATCGAAAACGGAACAATCTCTTCTAAGATTGCCAAAACAGTGTTTAAGGAATTGGTTGAGCATGGCGGGGACGCTGAAGCAATCGTCAAAGAAAAAGGACTTGTCCAAATTTCGGATGAAGGCGCCCTTCTGAAAATCATTGATGAAACACTCGACAAAAATCCGCAAAGCATTGAAGATTTCAAAGCGGGCAAAAAGAAAGCGACCGGCTTCCTCGTAGGACAAATCATGAAGGCGACAAAAGGCCAAGCCAATCCGCAGTTGGTCAATAAACTGCTTATGCAGGAAATACAGAAACGATAAAGTGAAACCTTAGGCGGCGGGAGTTTTTATTCATCTCCTGCCGATCATTAGTTGAACCAATCGCATTCTTACTGGCGCTTGATCTCCCTTTATACTTCTTCGCGTCTCTAATCAGTTGAAGTGGGGTCCTTAGCGCAATTAGAATGGGATAAACAAATACAGGCCACTCCCCTCATAGGGAAGTGGTTTTCTTATTTTGCCCTCCATCTTTTACTCTGTCTTGCTAGTGTTTCAACGATCAATCGACAAGAGCGGGATTAATAAATAAAATGCTCTTTAAACTCATAATTCTTTATTCAGAATATGCTAAAATAAAGGAAAATACACTTGATCACTCTGAAGGTTAATCAGCAAGAGGCATGCTTCTTTGTTAAAAGCTCTAACCGGGCCAACCTACAATGCTACTCTCGAAGGAAACGATGCATATATGTTATGCTTATATAACTTGAATAAGGATGCTTCCGAGTAAGCATGGGCAATGGATTCGATTTTGGCGGAGGTTCAGGAGGAGATTCAGGTGGAGGCTGCGATTAAATGAGGAGAGGGTGAAGAAATAATATGGTTTTAGCGATCTGGATAGCGGTCGCCATTCTATTTTGTGTTCTGGCTTATGCGTTCCATAATCGTAAAAAATATCACTTGTTATCGCATTATCACCAATATAGCCCTTTTGTAAAAAGAGAAATGGAACAGAGCGGTTACCTGGTCCATATCGGCCGGTTTACTTGGGGGATAGCGATACTGTGGATTTTGACCATCCCATTTTTAGCCTTTAAGGTAACCTATGCCATGGAAGTGTCGCTGACGGTTTTTTTACTATATGTCATGGTTGGCACCTGGATTATCCGGCGCTTCGATGTAGCTAAAAAAAGGAAGCGCAATACTCGGATTTTACTGATGCTGTATATGGCTATCGCCATTATTCTGGGTTTTATTTTCATCCAGGGGCAGCAGGAGACAAAGGTTAAAATCAATGAGCAAAGCATCGTATTCGACAGCATGTATACGTACCGCCTTCCCATTAAAGATATAGAGAGCGTAGAATGGATGGAGCAAATGCCTGAAAACCTTATTAAATTGAATGGATATGCCACCACCTGGAGATCGCTCGGTTATTTTCAATCCAAAGAATTGGGAAAAGGCGTTCATTTTGTCTACCCCAATAAACCGCCGTTCATCTATATTAGAGCAAAACACACATACATCTTGATTAATTCCAGGGACAAGCAGGAAACAGAGCAATGGTATGATCGGATACATGCCGCACTGCAAGGGGCCGGTATGGAATAGTGAGGCACAGGAAAAAGGCTTGGTTGTTTGTTTAAGTCATTTTATGGAGAGTATGGAAATAAGCAGAAATTATTTTCTTGAAATAGGATAAATATTTTTTAAAATCCCTGTTTTTTAGATATACTGTTTAAGTGGCTTTTTTTTGAGCAGTGCTATATAATCTATTCGGCATTATATTGGACACTTTGCCACTGAGAATTGATATATGTTGTGCGCAGGAAAAGCATAACCGATGAATCTGACTATAGGATGATGACAATGAAACGAGCAAGACTAATATATAATCCAACATCGGGGCGCGAGGTGATCCGCAAGCATTTACCCGATATCCTTGCCAAATTGGAACAGGCGGGATACGAAGCATCCGCGCACGCAACGACTTGCGAGGGAGATGCAACGGAAGCGGCTAAGATCGCCATCGAACGCAAATACGATGTGGTAATAGCAGCAGGAGGAGACGGAACAATCTATGAGGTCGTCAACGGCCTTGCTGGCGCAGAGCACCGGCCGAAGCTGGGGATTATCCCAACAGGGACAACCAATGACTTTGCGCGCGCCATCCATGTGCCCCGTCAGGTAAACGCTGCTGTCGATATCATTACGGATGGATATGCGATGCCGATTGATATCGGTAAAATGAATGATAAATACTTCATCAATATTGCTGGCGGCGGACGCTTGACCGAGCTGACATATGAAGTTCCAAGCAAGCTGAAAACCATGCTCGGCCAGCTTGCGTATTATCTCAAGGGAATCGAAATGCTTCCAAGCATCAAGGCTTCCCAAGTCAAAATCGAATATGACGGAAAACTGTTTGAAGGCGAAATTATGCTATTCCTAGTAGCGAATACAAATTCCGTCGGCGGATTTGAACGGTTGGCTCCGGACGCCTCCCTCAATGACGGCATGTTCTCCCTGCTGATTGTTAAGAAGATGAATTTAGCCGAGTTTATTCGCGTAGTCACCATGGCCATCCGCGGAGAGCATATTAATCATCCGAGCGTTGTCTATGCCAAAGCGAACCGCATTAAGGTAACGCCGGTCGACAAGAAGATCCTGTTGAACCTTGATGGTGAATACGGCGGCATGGCACCTGCGGAATTCGTTAATATGTATCGCCATTTCGACGTATTTGTGCCAAGCGGCTTCTCTCCTGATGCCTTGCCGCAGATTGATGAGCGTGAAGAAGAAAGCTTATAAATAGCTAAAAAAAAAAGCAAATGATCCCTCGCAGGTTCATTTGCTTTTTTTATAATCGAATAACCAACGAATCAAAGTTTCACTTTATTCCCATCCTCTCCCTGTTCAGATTTGGAGCCGTATCCTTTATACTCAAACTATATGTAAAAAAGAAACCCAATTTGAAAGGGCGGTAACAGTGCTCCATTATCAGACATACCACTTGAATGAGAATAAACCATGGATTACATTGATCCAGGGAGCAGAAGGCGATTCATCTATTTGGTTCAAGCAATTGAAGGAGTATAGGAAGCATTATAATGTGCTGCTGATTGATCTGCACGGCCAGGACGAATCAAATTTGGATACGCTTGCAAAGGAAGTCTTAAAGGTCTTAGATGTCCTACAAATAGAGCGTTCACATTTTATAGGCATCTCACTGGGGACTGTGGTTATCCAATGTATAGCTAATCTAGAGGCGGATCGTGTCGAGACAATGGTCCTCGGCGGTGCTATTACGACACTAAATATGCGCACCAAACTTTGTCTGTCATTAGGGCGCTTGGCCAACCAATTTGTCCCCTTTAAATGGATCTACCGGTCGTTTGCCTGGATAGTCATGCCACTCGCGAATCAAAAAGAAGCCCGACAGTTATTTATCGAGCAGGCAAAATCCATACAGCAAAGTGAGTCTATTCAATGGAATGCACTCGCTAAGAATGCTGGTCCTTACCTGAAAAAACTGCAGAAAGAATTCCACAATATCCCGACCTTATTCCTCATGGGCGAACAAGATTACCTTTTTCTAGAAGGCGTAGAAGATATCGTTTTGCATACGGGGCACCATGTCACGTTTGATATCATTGACCAGGCGGGGCATATGTGCAATATTGATCAACCTCAAGCATTTACTAAGCGGAGCATGTCTTTTATTGATTCCTATTGTCAAGAATTAATTTCCATAAAGAGCAGCTAAAAAAAGATGAATGGCATGTGTTCCATTCATCTTTTTTTAGCTGTTAATAGCGCTTTGGCTTGATGATCAGCGTCACACCATAATAGATCAATCCGGCAAGGGCCCCGTAGGCAAGGAACCAGACAAAATCTGATCTGAAGTTGCCAAAGTCAGTGTTGAATAGTTGGCCAAATAGATGGCCAATCAAGCCCAAAGCAAGCCCTGCCACAATATAAAGCACAAATTTGACAATGCCGTTTCGCGGATTCCGTTTTTCGATGAAGATGGAAGCCGGGATGCCGAATACAACAAAAAGAGGCAGTGACAATAGAGCGACGAGCGGAATATAAGTAAGTTCAGTGAAACCATAAAGCAAGATTGGCAATAATACACTGAATAGAATAGTTGCGACAAGGGCTGTAAGTATTTTTCTCATGCAAAACACCTCTTCCTATGTACCTTAAGTGTACAATAAACCGGAGCAAGCGAATATAGGGTTCTCTTATCTTATACCCCTCAATCACCCGGGACATTCCGGCTTCCTTTATTGTCAATCCTGAATGTGGTAAAATCATGCTAGTCTGTAAAAGGAAAGCCTTGAAAATGAGGCATCATATAGAAAAGGAAGTAGAATACATGAAGAAAAACGCACCAGTCGCTAAAAATGAACAGCTGACTGTTACATTTGAAGATATGACAACGGACGGAGCTGGCGTAGCCAAGGTGGATGGTTATCCGTTATTCGTGCCTTACGCATTGCCCGGTGAAAAAGCTATTATCCGTGTAGTAAAAGCCAATAAAGGATATGGCTTTGGCCGCTTGGAAAAAATCATCGAGCAAAGCTCGGACCGTGTCGATTACCCATGTTCGCTCCATAAAGAATGCGGCGGCGCCCAATTGCTGCATCTAAGCTATGAAGGACAGCTGAAAGCAAAGGAAAAGCAAGTCCGTGACGCCATGGAACGGATCGGCGGATTAAAGGATGTAAAGGTCCACCACGTCCTTGGCATGGACAACCCTTGGAAATACCGCAATAAGGTACAGGTGCCGGTAGGCGAAAAGAACGGAAAAATCGTTACTGGATACTACCGCAAGCGCAGCCACGATATCATCGATATGGAAAACTGCGGCGTCGAATTGTCCATGGACGACAGTATTGTATTGAAAGTCCGGGATATCTGCATCGATAACGGCATTTCCCCGTATGATGAAAAAACACACCGCGGTGTGCTGCGCCATATCATGGTTCGTTGGGCAAAAGAAACGGGCGAAATCATGATTGTGTTGGTAACTCGCACACGCCAGTTGCCGAATAAAGATGAAATCGTTAAAGATATCGTCAAAACAATCCCGAATGTGAAAAGCATTGTCCATAATATCAACGTAGAACGCACAAATGTCATTCTTGGCGACCGGTCACTGACCATTTACGGAAGCTCGACCATCACAGATTATATAGGCGATGTCAAATTCGCCATTTCGGCCAAATCTTTCTATCAAGTCAACCCATACCAAACGAAGGTATTATATGACAAAGCGCTTGACTATGCCGGCCTGACAGGAGAAGAAACAGTGATCGATGCTTATTGCGGAATCGGAACCATCTCCCTGTTCCTCGCCCAAAAAGCGAAGAAAGTATACGGAATCGAAATCGTCAAGGACGCCATCAAAGATGCTGAGCGCAACGCCAAGCTGAATGGCATCCATAACGCTGAGTTCATCACAGGAGCGGCTGAGACTGTGATCACCGATTTGTACAAAGAAGGCGTCAAAGCAGATGTAGTCGTGGTCGATCCACCACGCAAAGGCTGTGACGAAGCATTATTGAACACCATCATTGCCATGAAACCGAAAAAGGTCGTCTATGTATCCTGCAATCCGGGCACATTGGCAAGAGACCTGCGCATACTCGAGGACGGCGGCTATCAAACGATGGAAGTGCAGCCGGTTGATATGTTCCCGCAAACAACGCATGTTGAAGCGGTCACTTGGTTGGAGTTAGTATAAATGAAAAAGAACGAATTTCCGATGGTGGAATTCGTTCTTTTTTTTTGCGTTCTAAATAGAACCAATAGGAAGATGTAGCATGAGCACCATGTTTTTACGAAAGGCAATGATCTTTTCATCAACTGCGTGTACATCGCCAGCAAAAGGGCGCCTTCTGGACTTCTTGATTGATTAAATGTTGATTTTTTTGAATTCGGATTAAACTGTTTTTTCTGTAATGAGGGGAAACCTGTACCCCACTTGTTAAATCGAATACAAGGGGGGTGCGGTTGATGGTGAGAGAATCTTTGCTTGGATTTATTTCTCAGCGGTTACATTCAGCAGATGTAATAGGCTCATAATGGTTTTGTTTATTTCCCCCAGTTCCTTTTTACTCATACCAGAAGCATTGAATAAAGATTGCGGAACGCATGATGCCTTCTCTTGTAACGCTTTGCCTGCTTGCGTAATGTGGATGTTAACAACGCGTTCGTCCACTGTGTCACGATGACGCTCGATGAGACCGGCAGCTTCCATCCGTTTGAGTAGAGGCGTCAGTGTGCCGGTATCAAGATAAAGTGCTTCACCTAGCTCTTTAATTGTGCGCTGTTCCTTCTCCCATAACGTAACTAAGACCAAATACTGTGGGTAAGTTAGTTGCAGTTCATCTAGGTAAGGGCGATAAAGTCGTAAAATAGCTCTTGAACAGGCATACAATGAGAAACATAAGTGATCCTCTAAATTTAGATTATGTGGGTTGTTCTCCATGATTACACCTCAATCAATAGTATTGTTCTTTAACATCTTACCATGCTTCCGGAGAAAAATATATTTTGCACAATTTAATCGTTGACAATATTTTGAAGGGGAGGTAATATAAACATACCGAATATATTTTGCACAATACAATTTCGCAAAATATAAAATATGAATATGGGGGAATTTAAAATGAGTAATATTACAGTTGGATTTGAAAATGGTGCACCTATTGAACTTCACTTCGAGGATGTAGGATCTGGAAAACCGGTTGTATTAATTCATGGTTGGCCACTTAGCGGAAGGTCTTGGGAAAAACAAGTGCCAGTATTAGTGGAGGCTGGTTACCGTGTTATTACGTATGATCGACGTGGATTCGGGCAGTCCTCACAGCCTTGGAATGGTTATGAGTATGATACATTTGCGGCGGACTTGCACAAACTGATTACTCATTTGGATCTTCAAGACGTGACGTTGGTTGGATTCTCGATGGGTGGCGGTGAGGTTGCGCGTTATATCGGCACCTATGGAACGGATCGTGTATCAAGAGCCGTATTGGCAGGAGCAGTACCACCATACCTTTACAAGTCTGCAGATAATCCGGACGGCGGATTTGACGATGCCACAATCACAGGCTTACAAGATGGCGTGAAGGCAGATCGAATTGCATTCCTGGATAACTTTACAACTAACTTCTTCGCTTCTGGGGATAGAACGGATTTAGTGAGCGAAGAATTCCGATTATACAATCGCGACATTGCAGCATTTGCTTCACCAAAGGGCACTCTTGACTGTATTGCAGCATTTAGCCAAACAGATTTCCGTGGCGATTTAGATAAGTTTGACGTGCCGACATTGATTCTTCATGGTGATTCAGATGCAATCGTTCCGGTTGAAATCAGTGGACAGAAGGCACATGAACGCATTTCTAACAGTCAACTTGTTGTGATTAAAGGAGGTCCGCATGGTTTTAACGTAACACATGCCGAAGAGTTCAATGCGGAACTTGTTCAATTCTTGAAAACTACTGAATCAATTGCTAAATAATTGCTTAACGTAAACAATAAAGGCACGCAATAGCGTGCCTTCAAGTTGTTGAAATAAGAAGTTGGCCATGTGTAAACGCCGACATTTTTTTAGTAAATATCCCATATTGCACAACGAATAGATGGAAATAAAGCATGATGAAGCTTAACGGGGCTTTCATGTAACAGGAATTAAAAAATGCCTCAATCCCGCTTAGATGAGATATATAATAAAATCTAACTATTCTAAATAATTTATTTGTGTTAGTATTAATTAGTAAAAAATACTAAATTTGGAAAACAAATTAAGGAGAGAACATGAGCAATTTAAACCTTTTAATAGTTAAACACAGTCAAATGGAAGGGGAACGTATCCTATTACGTCCGGTTTCGCTTGATGATGCTGAAGATATGTATGAATATACATCGGATGAAGAAACGACACGATTTCTTTATGCACCACATAAAGATTTGAACCAAACTAAAAATCTAATTGCTAATTATTTTATAAAAGAGTCTATCGGCAAATATGCAATTGTTTTAAAAGAAAGCAATAAAATGGTTGGCGCTATCGAGTTCAGAGTGCATGAATGGAATAAAAGTGGAGAACTAGGTTTTACATTAAATAGACATTTTTGGGGTAATGGCTACATGACGGAAGCTGGAAAACTAATACTAGGATTAGCCTTCGATGTACTGGGATTAGAGCGCGTATATGCAGCACATGAGGTTAAGAATAATGCTTCTGGAAAAGTATTGAGCCGCTTAGGTATGAAATGTGAAGGGATCCTTCGTAAAAGCGAAATGATAAAAGGTGAACTAGTAGATAGTGCATATTACTCCATACTAAAAGATGAGTATGTAAATTCCGAAAAAAAGGAGTAATAGATAGGGAGGTGTACGTGACATGTTCCTGACTACTATCTTACTAATCACTTTAATTATATTGGTCATTCCCTTTATTATTTACTTTAAAAATACCGGTAAGAAGGGAAAAATGCCGTTTATTTTCGCATCTTTTATCTATTTAATGATCGCTAGTCCTGTTGTTTATGGAGTAATTAATCATAAAATCGTTCAATATGAAGATGCAAATATTGGTTTAGGCATCTCATTTTTTATAACATGGTTTCTTACAATCTGTGCATTTTTAATCTCGCTCTATATCTTAATTAAAAAGAGAATAAATAATGCACTTAGCTAAAAAACTTCTGAAGGACTTACTAGTTCCTACGTACTTTCTCAAAAACAATGTAGCTTAACGGCGCGTTTGTTGAAGAAAAAAGAATGGATTCCTTCTTAAATAAAAATCGTGTTTCTATAATGAACCCACCAACACTTATATGTTCCCTCATACCCTCTACATATGGTGAAGCGGTCACTTGGTTGGTTATAGTGATTAGTAAAAAACGAATTCTGTTAGTGGAATTCGTTTTTTACTATGTATGGATCACCTTAAGAAGTGGTTATTACTTAAAGTAAGGAACTTTTTTTAACATTACACAAACAGGCACGGCAATTAGAACGCCCAATGCATTTTGTAGGAGATCTCCAGGTATGGAAGCTAAGGGTGCAATCCAATTACCGTACAGAACTACCTCACCAAAGTAATAAACGGCTACCATAAATGGAATTGAAACAATGGTTGCCGTTAAATTTAGAGCAAGGCTGGTACCTTTGCGATCATTTGACCAAGCAATTTTACCGACTATGTATCCCTGCAAGCCGCGCGCAAGAATAGTGATAGGTGCCCAGATTGCCCAACCTCCAAGTAGATCGAATAATCCCATTCCAATTGCACCGGCAAGAGCCCCCTTCTTAGGGCCGAATAAAAGAGAGGCAATAAAAAGCATTGCAGTTCCCAGATGAACTAATCCGCCATTTGCGGTGATTGGCAGTTTGATGTTTATAAAGACGGTAGAAACAAAAACAAGTGCAACTAACATGGCGGTAATAATTAAATCAAGAGTTTGTTGACGTGACTTGGAATAAGTTTGTGTACTTTGCAAATCAATAAACCTCCTAACAATAGAATGTACGGATTACTTTAGCAAAAAACTGATATATCAAAAAGGGTCAATTTATTAAAAAACGATGGGGTCAGATTGCCCCGTTCTAACTGGCGCTAAAACTCCCGTTTCCATTATGGAACAAGAGAACTGCGAGAAGATTTAGTGAGCACTTAAATATGGCCATTTTCTTCATTTTTTCATTCATGGTAATATGAAAAAAGTGTAAGTTGGATAGATTTTATGGAGGTTATTATGAAAAAAGTCGCTGTCATACAGGATTTATCATCCTTTGGAAAATGTTCATTAACAGCCGCGATTCCGGTTCTTTCGGTTATGGGGGTGCAGGCATGCCCTTTACCGACTGCTATATTATCAGCACAGACAGGGTTTCCAAGTTTCTTTTGTGAAGATTTCACATCTAAAATGCACTATTTCGAAGAGGAATGGAGCAAGCTTCAGGTAACCTTTGATGGGATCTACACTGGCTTTGTAACTGGCCGAGAGCAGATTGATCATATTTTTCGTTTTTTAGATAGATTTCATACAAAAGAAACTGTTTTGCTTGTTGACCCGGTAATGGGGGACGCAGGGGAAGCCTATAAACTTTTTACGGAAGATTTACTAGTGCGAATGAGAGAGCTGGTGAAATGTGCAGATGTGATTACACCGAATGTAACGGAGTGCTGCCTATTAACCGGATTATCTTATGAAAAACTACATAGTTATTCAGATGAAAGAGATTTTATTAAAGCATTAGAAGAAGCAGGCAAGACATTGCAACAAGAAACGAAAGCTAAGGTAATCATTACTGGCGTAAATCCGCCGTCAGCACATACCAATCAACAGTTGATCGGCAATATGTATGTGGATGGGAATAAAACCTTGTATAGCGCAATGCCGTATAATGGTGAAGGCTATTCTGGCACAGGTGATTTATTCGCCTCTGTCATAATGGGAAGCCTAATGCGGGGAGACGATCTAGAAAAGTCTATCCGGCTTGCGGAGGAATTTCTGGCCAAAGCCATTGCGGATACATCCTTGGAGCAAATTCCTCAAAGAGAGGGAGTCAACTTCGAAACGTTTTTGGGAATGTTATTATAACCTTAATTTTTGGAGTAGATTGCTTGTTTGATGATATAGATTATTTGGCGTTAGGGAATGAAAAACAGATTCTTGCTTATAAAGCCATTAAAAATTTGGGAATCATGGAAAGCTTGGCCGAATATAATCCCGTTCTTTGCGGTACAATCCCGATTGGAATAGACATTGCCGGGTCCGACTTGGATCTAATCATGGAGGTTTCCGATTTCGAGAGATTTATGGAGAAAGTAGAAATGCTATATGGCAATAAAGAAAATTTTAAAATAAAGAGACTTTTAATCAGAGAAGTCCCGGTTGTCAAAGTAAATTTCATTTTTGAAGGATTCGAATTTGAATTATTTGGCCAACCTCAGCCTGTCAAAGAACAATATGCCTATCTTCATATGATGATTGTAAACGCCGTCATGAAGCGGTTCCCTAACATGAGAAATGATGTCATATATCTTAAAAAACAAGGGTATAAAACAGAGCCAGCCTTCTGTAAAGTGTTGGGGTTAAAAGGAGATTCTTATGAGAGTCTGTTGGCTTACGGAAGATATATGGGGATAATATAATTCCTTTATTGTAAAGGGAGTACATACTATATTGCATAATCATTGAAAAGAACGGTTCCTAAAAAGGTTCCGTTTTTTTTGCTAGGTCCATACCGAAGCCGCCTATTAAACTGAGAAGACTCTTTTTAGCAAAAAAATTATACAACGGAATGAATTGTAACATCTAAGTAAACGATCATTGATAGACAATTGCTTTTCATAAGCCGATAATTTTAAGTAGGAGGTGTGAAAAGTATGATTAATATGAATATTAAACAACTGCGTATGCACCATCAACTCACTCAAGAAGAAGTGGCGAATCATTTGAATGTATCACGTCAGGTGGTTGCAAAATGGGAAAAGGGTGAGTCAACTCCTGATATTCAATATTGTATTGAACTCGCAAAGCTTTACAATGTTACACTGGATAATCTAGTTAAGTACGAAGGTGAAGTAGCGGGACTGGGTGTTCCTCCGAAAGGAAAACATTTTTTCGGAATAGCAACTTTAGGGGAGCGCGGTCAAATCGTCATTCCTAAAAAAGCACGAGATTTATTTAATTTTCATGCAGGCGATAAGCTTATTATCGTTGGAGATGAAGATCGCGGACTTGCCATTATCCCGGAACAGATGATGAATAGTTTTTTTCATATGGTTAAATCTTCTTTTGATTTGGAGGGAGATAAATGAATACTGCCATTAAAATAAACTCTTTAACAAAAACATATGGCACAAAAAATGCTGTCGATCACGTGTCTTTCTCTATAAAGGAAGGGGAGCTGATCGGCCTGCTGGGTGTAAATGGGGCCGGCAAAACGACACTGATCAAGATGCTTTCTTGCTTAACAAAACCAACGAGCGGTGAAGCAACATTATTAGGTGAAAGTATTACACAGCATCCGGAACAAGTGCGTAAATCTATTTCTGTATCACCACAGGAAACTGCGATTGCTCCAAATTTAAGCGTACGTGAAAATTTAGAGTTGATGGCCGGAATACACGGCTTCAACAAAGAGAAAACGAAAATAAAAACAGATGAACTGATTGCTCAGTTTTCACTGCAACCTTATGAAAAACAGCGCAGCAAAACGTTATCCGGTGGCTGGCAACGTAAACTGAGCATCGCAATGGCGTTAATCAGTGAGCCCGGCATTTTATTTTTGGATGAACCGACGCTTGGGCTCGATATTTTAGGACGACGCGAGTTATGGGCATTAATAAAAAAGGTGAAGGAAAAAACAACGATTGTATTAACGACACATTATTTAGAAGAAGCAGAGGTGCTATCAGACCGCATTTGCATAATGAAGAATGGGCAAATCAAAGCCATCGGTTCAGTGCAGAAGCTTATAGAACAGTCTAAAACAGCTAGTTTTGAGGATGCGTTCATTTACTTTGTGACGGAAGGTGAGGCTAGATGAGAATGCTAGTGTTTGCGGACAGAACGACAAAAGAAATAGTGCGGGATCCGTTATCGGTTTTTTTGGGCCTGGTGTTTCCAATTGTTCTGCTGCTCCTTTTATCCGTGATTAATCGCAGCATCCCGGTCGATCTTTTTAACATTGCTGCATTGACACCTGGAATAGCGGTGTTTGGCCTGTCTTTTATGGCCCTTTTTACAGCACAAATCTTATCCAAAGACAGGGAAAGTTCGTTTTTAACAAGGCTTTTCACAACTCCAATGACATCAAAAGACTATATAATCGGATACGGTTTACCTTTACTTGTGATGTCCATATTGCAGGGCATTGTATGTTATATTGTTGCTGTTTTCATAGGGCTATCTATTTCTGTTTCCATCATTGCGGCCATTGCCTTGCTGATCCCGACTTCTCTGATTTTTATCGGAATCGGTCTGTTATGCGGGACACTATTAAGTGAAAAAGCCGCTGTCGGTGTATGCGGAGCACTTTTAACTAACTTATCGGCTTGGCTCTCGGGTGTATGGTTTGACTTAGACCTGGTCGGAGGTCTTTTCAAAGACATTGCTTATACTTTGCCATTTGTACATGCGGTTGATATGGGGAAAGCTGCCCTTGCTGGTGAATATGGCGGCATTTTTCCTCATATATGGTGGGTTCTTGGTTACAGCATCGTCTTATCGGTGCTTGCGATTATTGTTTTTAAAAAGAAAATGCAAGCTGATTGATTCCGTATGCCCTTTGTTAAAAGAATATTGAACGATATGATTGGCTGTTCTAAAAATAATTAGATGACATTTTTAGGACAGTTCCGTTCTGTTTGGACTGGCAAAGGAAGAAGTAAAGAAAGGTTTTTGGTTTCTGCTTATGCAACCAAGTGAACAAAAAATTCTAAAAATTCATTGACAGCCATCTGTTTATAGAATATATTAGAAAACATAATTTAAAAAGAAACAACAACTACATATTACCGATTCTTATCAAGAGAGGTGGAGGGACTGGCCCTTTGAAGCCTCGGCAGCGGAACTTCTTTATGAAGGGAACTGTGCCAAATCCAGCAAGCATTGTCTTGGAAGATAAGAAGAGCATCTTACTTTGCATGTCTATAAGTAAACCCCTCTTCTTTTTTCCGGAAGAGGGGTTTTTTGCATGATGGCAGCAAGGAGTATAGGGAGGGAAGTGTGACATGATTAAATTTCAGAATGTTACAAAAATTTACGGTGGCGGCCAAGGACAGGTCAAAGCACTTGATGGGGTCAGCCTTGAAGTTAAAAAAGGAGAAATTTACGGCGTCATCGGCTTCAGCGGGGCAGGGAAGAGTTCATTGATCCGGTGCGTGAACAATCTTGAAAGACCGAGTGCAGGGAAGGTGATCGTGGATGGACATGATTTGACAGGATTGACGCCGAAACAAATACGCTCGATCAAAAAAGGAATTGGCATGGTTTTTCAGCATTTCAACCTCTTAAATTCAAAGACCGTGTTTGCCAATGTGGCGATGCCGCTAAAATTGCTGAAGGTACCGAAGGAGCAGATAAAGGCAAGGGTGGATGAGCTTCTTGATTTCGTCGGGTTATCCGATAAGGCAGCCGCTTACCCGGACCAATTGTCGGGAGGGCAGAAACAAAGGATTGGAATTGCAAGGGCCTTAGCTACCCAGCCGTCCATCCTCCTCTGTGATGAAGCAACTTCCGCATTGGATCCTCAAACGACAAGCTCCATCCTGCAGTTGCTGAAGAGGATCAACAAGGAATACGGCATCACCATTTTAATCATCACCCACGAAATGGCGGTTATCAGGGAAATCTGCGACAAGGTGGCGGTTATGGAAAAGGGAAGGATGATTGAGGAAGGTACCGTGTTCGAGGTCTTCTCGTCGCCGAAGACAGAGACGGCCCGGAACTTTGTCGGTACAGTCATCCATGACCATATTCCGGCACATGTCCATGAGCTGACCGAGGACAGAAGTGGAAGCCATCCAATCTACAAGATCAATTTCATCGGAAAATCGACCGGGCAACCGCTCATATCCGATATATCCAAACGGTTCGGGCTCGATGTCAACGTCTTGTTCGGCAATATCACAGAGCTGCAGGGCACACCGTTTGGAAATATGATTGTCGAATTCAGGGGGACGGACACGGAAATTCAGAAGACATTAGCTTATATCCGCGAAAAAGAAATCAAAATAAAGGAAGTGGCGAGACATGCTGGTTAACTCAGAACAAATCATTGAAGCGCTTATTGAAACCATCCAAATGGTCGCTTTCTCGCTTTTGTTTTCGACCATCATCGGGCTGCCATTAGGTGTGCTGCTCGTGGTGACACGAAAGGGACATTTGCTGGAGCAGACAGTGGTCTTCCATATTTTGAACGGTATTATCAATATTCTGCGCTCGATCCCGTTCATCATTTTGATGGTGGCGATTATCCCGATTACAAGAGCCATCGTCAATACGTCGATCGGAACGGCTGCTGCGGTTGTGCCGCTCGTCTTTTACGCTGGGCCGTATATTGCCCGCCTCGTCGAAAATTCCTTGCTTGAGGTTGATAAGGGAGTGCTTGAGGCTGCAGATGCGATGGGGGCAACACCGTTCCAGACTATTTTTAGATTTCTGATTCCTGAAGCATTAAGCTCACTGGTCCTTACGTTCACAATTGCCACCATCGGCCTGGTCGGAGCATCGGCAATGGCAGGGGCGGTTGGCGGCGGAGGAATCGGCGATCTTGCCATTACGTATGGCTACCAACGTTTTGATACAACGACAATGGTAATCACGGTCGTAATTCTTGTGGTCCTTGTTCAAGGCTTACAATCATTGGGCAATTTTTCATCAAAAAAAATCAGAAGACGTTAATGGAGGGGTCATCATGAAAAAAATATGGTTCATAGCAATTATAGGCCTATTGGCGATTTTTGGGGCAGCATGCTCTAACGGAGAAACATCCGCCGAAGAGGAAAAAAAGGAAATCAAACTCGGTGTGAGCGGGACAGATACACGGATTTGGGATTACGTAGCGAAGGAAGCAGAGAAGGAAGGAATCAAGATTGAAATCGTCAAATTCAGTGATTATGTGCAGCCGAATACAGCTCTGGCAGAAGGGGAACTGGATGCCAACGCCTTCCAGACCGTCGCTTATTTCGACCAATTCATCAAAGAACATAAATTGGATCTAGTGCCGATTGCCACGACGGTGATTGCGCCAATGGCCATTTTTTCGGAAAAATATAAAAAGGTAGAAGATATCCCGGATGGAGCGAAAATAGCTGTCCCGAATGATACTTCGAATACCGGCAGGGCTCTCCTATTATTGGAGGAAGCAGGCTTGATTAAATTGGAAGAGGGCTTCGATGGACTAGGCTCTGTTGAAAGTATTGTAGAGAATCCGAAAAACTTGAAAATCATTCCTGTCGTAGCTGCGCAGACACCGCGTGTATTGCCGGATGTTGCGGCTTCAGTCATCAATAATGGCATCGCCAATGATGCCGGGCTGAATCCTACGAAGGGTTCCATTTATCATGAAGATGAAACGGCTACCGATTACATCAATATCATCGCCGTAAACCAGAAAGATAAAGACAATAAAACGTTAAAGAGAATAGCGGAACTCTATCAAACGGAAGGAACGAAGAAGTTTATTGAAAAGGAATACGACGGCAATCTCATTCCGACATTCGTTCCATTGAATGAAATCGGCTGGTGAATCATGTAACTTAACTCTTTTACTTTTATAAGTAGCGAAATGAGCGCAAGGCTGAAATGCGATTCAGTGGTGAGGGCAAAACTCCCGCTTAAATAAAGGCAAGATCTCCGGAGGATAAAAAATGGAATGGGGGGTTCGGGCAAGCCCGACAACTTTTCACTGCCATAACTCCGGGGCATTATTGATTTGCATAAGGAGGAATCAGGATGATTGAAGTGCAATCCGGAATAAGGGAACAAATCATACAGCAAATAGAAGCGAAGAGAGAAGTATATATAAAAACAAGCCATGCCATCCACGAACATCCTGAAATCGGGAATGAAGAGGTATTCGCCTCGGAGCTATTGACGGCTTTGCTGAAAGAAGAGGGATTTTCGGTTGAGAAAGCGGTGGCGGGCCACGAAACATCGTTCCTTGCCCGAAAGAAAGCATCCAAGCCGGGTCCGGCCATTGCCTTTTTGGCGGAATATGATGCATTGGCCGGACTCGGTCATGCGTGTGGCCATAATATTATCGGCACCATGAGTGTGGCGGCGGCCATTGCCTTCAGCAAGGTGCTCGACGAAGTGGGCGGGGAAGCTGTTGTGCTGGGGACGCCTGCTGAGGAAGGGGGACCGAACGGAAGCGCGAAAGGAAGCTTCGTCAAACATGGTTTATTGGGAGAGATTGATGCGGCGATGATGATTCATCCTTCCGGCCAAACGAAGCTGACGTCTTCTTCCTTGGCAGTCGATCCTCTCGATTTTGAATATATCGGCAAACCAGCCCATGCATCCTCGGCTCCTCATGAAGGGATCAATGCCCTCGATGCGGTCATTCAATTGTTCAACGGCATCAATGCCCTTCGGCAGCATGTCCCTGAAGATGTCCGCATCCACGGCATTATCACACATGGCGGAGATGCTCCGAATATCATTCCGGAGTATGCCAAGGCACGATTTTATATCCGGGCATCCACAAGAAAACGCCTTGACAGCATCACAAAGCGGGTCAAAGCAATCGCCGAAGGAGCAGCACTGTCGACAGGAGCCAGACTAAACATCATTGCTTTCCAGAATCAAGTCGATAATCTTCTGGTGAACACAGCCTTCGACCAGGTGTTCAAGGAAACGATCGAAAGCTTAGGCGAAAAGGTCGATGCAGAAAGAGATGGAGGCATCGGATCTACGGATGCGGGGAACATCAGCCAAGTGGTGCCGACCATCCATCCATACATCAAAATCGGAGCGGATGACCTGATTGCGCATACTGTTCCTTTCCGTGAAGCGGCCAAGTCGGAACAAGGCGACGCAGCCCTTATCAAGGGAGCTCAAGCTTTGGCATTGACGGCGTACAAGTTGGCTGATGAACCGCAGTTATTGGCTGCCATCAAAGAAGAATTTGTGGTGCGGAAAGAAGAGGCAAATCGGTGATGCTGTATGGCCGGCTCTGTTTCAGGGTATTTCGAAGTCTTTTCCCGAGACAATGCTAGGCATTTCAGAGCGCCGGAAAGAATCCGATTGGTTCATTTAATAATCGGTGGGGGATGAATGAAAACTCCCACCGAGTAACGTTTCACTTTATCTTTTGACTTGGACAGTCATTTCTGAGGGGATTGGTCTTGTGGCCGGTCTCCTTTTTATGGACATACAGTTGATTGCCGTTTCTGAATTGTGTCTAAGTCAGCAATTTTTTCGTTTTAGAATAGCTTAATGTTTCAAAATTCACAAATGAATATGGATGTTGGTATGTTATACTAACCATTGGCTGTTCTGTGTTTCATGCCGTTTCTACATGTAATATATGTATATTTGTGAACAATTGAACAATCAAATAACACTATGGAGGTATAATGATAAGGAAAATGGGTAAAAAAGTAATCGCTTGTATGATCGCTTTAGTTATGTTATTCCAAGTTATGATTCCATCGCTTTCTGCTCAAGCAGGTGCTATTAAGGATATTGATCACCATTGGGCAAAAAAAGAAATAACGGCCCTTGTTCAGCAAGGAATTATTTCAGGTTATGAAGATGGCACATTTAGGCCTAATGCGGTTGTAACAAGAGGCCAATTTGTGGCATTTCTTGTTCGTGCATTAGATTTGCCGGAAGGAACGAGCAATTTTAAAGATGTAAGTAAAACCAGTAAATTATATAAAGAAATATCAGCTGCTAAACAAGCTGGGATTATTCAAGGCACGCTTGACGGCTATGCACATCCAAATCAGAATATTACTAGAGCAGATGCAGCTGTCATGATAGACCGTGCTATGCAAATAAAAGGAAGTTATGTGGAGACAGCTCCCCTTAACTTTGTGGATCAAAATCAAATTCCGAAATATGCAAAAGAATCAATAAGTAGAATGGCATATTATAAGATTATTTTAGGGACAAACGATAATAAAATCGAAGCTAGTGCAACGGCAACACGGGCGCAATCAGCCGTTTTCATTTATCGCATGTTAGATGTTCTGAATCTATTAAATCCAGATGATAATAGTTCAACGCAAGTCCCGCCAATACAATCGAAAGAACCGGGCAATGCTAGTAATATTACCTCATCTGAGATTAAAGTTCCTTTAGGGGACGGCAATGATGTTCGAATAAAGATGAATAATGCCGGCGTGCCATTAACGTATATTAAGAAGAGCAAAGTAGTACATATCCGTTCAACGGACTACCATTATGATTATCATCTTGGGAATGCACAGAATCCGTTAGGGTCGTTTCGATTAACCCTTCGCCGTCTTGATAATGGTGATACATTTATATTCACTAAATTTATCCATAATGGCAATAATAATTACACTGCATCTATTATCCTTCCATTCCAAGGAGTAGAACGGACAAGAATGCAAAGGATTGATCAATATGGAAAGGTCAATCAGGAACATAACCCTACGTTCGGAGTAAATCCTACATCGCATCCTATTGGAATGCTCGATATTGTCATGGCTGACCAAACGGTGAAAAGTCTAATGTTAAGTAAGAACTATACATCTGTTCAACGCCAACAAGCCTATCCTAACAACCAGAAATCAGTTATTCGTGAATTTAAAGAGGAATATGAAAGCTTAAAAACAGATTTGAATAGTAATAATAAAACTTTATCCGTAAGCTTGAATATGAAGGTCACAAGTAAAATGATTTCGGAAAGTTGGGTGTTGCTATCCAACGAGAAGCTGTTCCAACAACAGAATTATGTGGATTATTGGTTTAAAAAGAGTGTGTTAGAATTTGAATCATTAAATAGCTGGTATACAGCTGACGGTCCATATACAAAGTTGCCGTGGTCTATAGAACCGGGGTATAAAATGGGCTTCGGAAGAAATCTTGGCAAAGTCCAAGGCGGCATTTATTTAACAGCGTATAAAGGGTCTAAAGAGAGATATTTTTATGATCTTGTTGTGAATTCAATCGCTGATCTAGATGTATTTTCTAACGGAGCTTTGTATAAGGGAGAGATTCCGGTCTTCAAAACCGAATACACGAGTACATGGTTGAAGAAATCATATGGAACAACAGCACCTTATATTGATACTAGACATAATGAAAATACAGCATTATTCTTGAAAAATGCGGGAGATTTATTGGGAATCCAGCAATTAGCAGATTCAAATAGAGTATATGCCGATTTTCTAGTGAAGCAAAAGGAAATTGGAAATGTCATTAAGATTACGGCATCAACACACTTAATAGCGGATTATTATGCACCAGGCAGTAAAATAACACATGTTTCTTTAAATCATGCTTTAGGTGAGATGAAGTTCTTGTTAGAAACGTATAAATCAACGAAGCAAGAGGTGTATTTAAAGACAGCTCGTGAATTACGAGGCGCGATTGAATATTTATATCCTCGTTGGGTACGAGATAACGGTGATTTATGGTACCAAGTAGATGGCAGTCTAAAATTCTCTGGTAACGATTACCCATGGCTCACACTTGCAGATCTATTACAATCACAGCAAATATTTAGAGAAGTTGGTCTGCCGAGAAGTAACGTTTTCGACCAAATGATTACGACAAAGACAAATTACTTAGTGAAAGAAAAACAACCTATTAAGCAATTAGTTATAAATCTTCTCCGACAAGAAGGCTTTGGCCATTTAATAGAAGGGTATCCAAACATTGTCTCAGAATCTGAAATGGAAGAGATCGATCGTTTGTTTGAACTAATGAAAGAACAAGATGAGTATCTTCCAATATAAAAAAATGTACTATGAGCCCAACCGCTTTAGTGGTTGGGCTTTGCTTTAAACATATTTGTTATTCAAGCTTTCTACAACGCTAGTCCAAACAACTGTATTGCCACTTAACAAAAGACAGTTCCATAATAACCTAACAGAATAGAAGCATTTTACATAAAATCGTTCTGTTCTGTTTATATAAATGACAGTTACTTACAATAAACCTTCATCGGCAGATATGTCAAAGATTGTCCGGTCGCCGAAGCTGTTAAATGTTTTTCTAGCTCAAATCCTTCCACTGGTTCAATACGGGAAAACTTTTTAAGGAATGCTTCTAGTGTAATCTTCATTTCCAATCGTGCCAGTGGGGCGCCCAAACAGAAGTGCGGACCGTTGCCGAATGTCAAATGCTTTCTGTTGTTCGGACGATGGACGTCCAAAGTGAAGGCATCTTCAAACATATTTTCGTCCATATTGCAGGCGCTCATCCAGGCAATGACGGATTCCCCTTTTTTTAACTCTATCCCTAATAAATCATTATCTTGTTTAACTGTGCGGTCCCTTCTTGACATGTGGAAGCGGTAGCGGAGCATTTCTTCGACGGCATTCGGCACTAACTCTGGATGATTTCTTAATTCTTCATATAAAGATTCATCATCATAAAGCAATGAGTAGAATGTATTGGCGAGCGCATGGCTGGTTGTTTCAACCCCGGCGCCTAAAAGCAGCATGGTGGCCTCTATAATCTCCTCGTCTGTAAATGCTTCGCCGTCCACTTCGGCACGGATTAGATCAGAGATAATATCATCGGAAAGGTTCGAGCGTTTTTGGATGACGATCGGGTAAAGGTACTGGAAATATTCTGTGGCCGCCTGCTGTTTTTGCCGGTTAATGACTTCCAGCTTTTCTTCGTCGTACGGCTGGAAAAGGATATCAACCCATTTTTTGAACTGATAGCGGTCTTGTATAGGCACCCCGAATAAGTCAGCGATTACCATGCTGGGCACAGGGGCTGCCAGGGCTTCAACTATATTAACAACATCGTCTTCTTGTATCTCTTCTACAAGATCGGCAGCGATTTGTTGGATACGGGGTTCCCAATTCTTCAAACTGCGGGGAGTGAAGGCTGCAGCCAGCAAAGAGCGGCTCTTCCTGTGCTCGGGAGGGTCTATATTTGTTAGGTTCGAAAGAGAAGAGCTTTTTTGTTGCGTTTTGTCGCCGACAAAGATGGTTGTCCGCGGCCCTTCACTTGAAAAGAATTCATGGTTGCTCAACACTTGCTTGACATCATCGTACCTGAACACATTCCAGGTATTCGTTTTTTCATGAAAATAAACAGGATGTTCGGTCAGCATTTTTCTATACCATTCAATGGGGAAAAATTCTTCGGCGCGTGTTTTGAAATTTGTAATCTCATTAACTGGAATGACTTCTTTTATCATAATTTCTTATTCCTCCTTCAAATGGGCAGAACTCTTTTTATCCATGGCAAAATTGGATTCCACACAGGGATCATCACTAAAAGTGCAAAGTTTATTCTTTTCATGAGGAAGCATAGCTGTTTCATACACTTTCACCTTACTCTAATCAAAGTAGTTTTCAAAGAGCAGATAGTAGTAAGAATATTAGTCCAGCATGGGCATCAAATGATGCAATAGGACACCACGGCTGGTTTTCATTTGAGTAGATGTGACATAATCATCGCTTTAATGTTTGAGTGATTAAATAAATATTTCGCAAATCTATTGAGAACAGCATCCTAAATTTGTAAAATATTAGTACAAAGGTATTGCTAATTTTATCCATTTATCTGTTGGTAAAAGGGAATATGGGTAAATGGATTTGTTTTCCTAGGAAAAAACGAGGCGAGTGAGTGATGGGGCGGAAATCTAAGTCTTAATGAAGGAAAGTGGACCAATCCTTAGCAAAAATCCTGTAGTTGATTATTTTTTGCAGAAAGAAAAAAGAATGGTTGGCTGCCATTTTGATATTGCTCAAGAAGAGGCGTTTTTATAAATAGGTTCGATCAAGTTAACAAAGGGGAATACAGATGGATTATAAAATAGCATTTTTTGATGTGGATGGAACGATTACTAGCCATAAAGACGGCAGTATTTCCCTAAAGACAAAAGAGGCCATCAAAGCGTTAAGAAGAAAAGGGATCAGAATTGTGGCGGCAACTGGAAGGCCCTTGTCAATGTGCGAAGAAATAAGAGAGCTAGGAATAGAGACCTTCATTACAGCTAATGGCGGATATGTAAAACATAATCAAAAGGTTATCCACAAAATGCCGATGGACAGGACGATTGTTCGGGAGGTGGTTCAATTTGCCCGCGATGAGAACCATGCGCTGTCATTTTACACAGAATGTTTCAGCATGAATGGTGTAGAAAGCGAGGAAATAGCCAAGGCGCTGAAAGAAACATTATCTTTGCGCGAATATCCTGCCATCAATAGGCAGATCGATCAGGAAGAGTTGTATTTAATGTGCCTGTTCGCAAATGATGAAGCGGTTGAGCGGTATATTCATAGATTCCCCCATTTGACCTTTAAACGGTGGCACCCATACGTGTTGAACGTATTGCAAGAAGAAGTATCCAAGTCGCTGGCTATCAAGAAAGTTCTTCAATACTTTGGAATCAATCAACAAGAAGCGATTGCTTTTGGCGACGGTGAGAATGATCTAGATATGTTGGAATTGGCCGGGCTTGGAATAGCTATGGGGAATGCGAATGAAAAGCTAAAAAAGGCAGCGGATTTTGTCACTAAAACATCGAATGAAGACGGAATTGACTTCGCCTTGAAAACGTTCGGCATCTTATGAATGTAAGAAACTTCCGGGTATAGACCCATATATATACTATTGAACGAGGCTGCAGTTAACACATAAAGGGCATCTATTCCAAAAGGAGTAGATGCCCTTTCGTTATTCGCTTTTTCAGGCAGGAGCCTTTGAATGTTTATGCTTAAAGACAGCGGGAAGAAGAAATGGTAGGAAACTTACTAGGAGGAATATAATATGGGTAAAACGATTTTCTTAACCGGTGCAGGCAGCGGGCTTGCAAGAGGGACAGCAATCGGATTGGCGAAAAAAGGGCATAAGGTCATTGCCACCACTGAATTGACTTCCCAAAAAACAGATTTAATGCGGGAAGCACGTCAATGGGGATTGGAGATGGAGATTTTCAAGCTAGATATTACAAATGAACGTGACCGCGAACAAATGAAGAAGTACGATTTTGATGTGTTTGTGGCAAATGCGGCCATCAATGAAGGAGGACCGCTTGCTGAGGTAGCGATGGATCGGTTCCGTGCACTGTTTGAAGTGAATGTATTTGCTACGCTTGAAACCGTTCAGATTGCTGCCCGGAAGTTCGTAGAAAAAGGCAGCGGAAAAATTGTGTTCATGAGTTCTATGGCAGGGATTTCGGCGACTCCTTATGTTGGGCCATATACAGCTACTAAGCATGCCATTGAAGGAATGGCCCAAACGATGAAGACGGAACTAGAGAGCTTCGGCGTGCAAGTAGCGACCATTAATCCAGGTGCCTATGCGACGGGCTTCAATGACCGGAGCGCAGAAGAAAAATGGAAATGGTTCGATGAAGAGAAAAACTTTACGCATAAGGAAGACATGGAAAAACAAGAAGAAGCGCTGAAGAATCAATTTGATCCAAAAGATATGATTGAAAAAATGATTGAAACGATTCCGGCTGACCATCACAAATTCCGTACCGTTTATCCGGAAGAAACAGAAAAACAGCTGAAGAAAACCGAACAAGAACGTTGGGAAATGGAAATTTGATGCCGTTTCAAAACTGAATCATGCTAGAGCCCATGAATCATTATAGATTTATGGGCTTTTTATAAGGAAAAATGTGTATTCATTGTGGAACTGCTTATTATTCATTCAATTATTTTTAACATATTTATCTATTATCTTGCTTTGATCCATTAAAAAATTTATCTTTGTTTTTCTGGAGTAAACATTTGTATTTTTACGGAATATTTATTATTATATAACAATAAGAGAGATGGGTAATGTGAAACGTTAATCGTTGATGGTTTTCATTCATCATTCACCGATTATTAGTTGAACCAATAGGATCCCTACTGGCGCTTGATCTTACGCTTATACTTCTTTGTTTTTACTCCTTTGTTGAAATGGGAGTCTTAGCGCCAGTTGGAATGGGGAAAACGACGCAGGCCATAGACTGCTTTCTAGAGCTTGCTTTTTTTACACACAAGGGGGATGGATCATGTCAAACAAAGAATTGAAGAGAGGCCTTGAAGCGCGCCATATTCAAATGATTGCGCTTGGAGGAACCATCGGGGTCGGCTTATTTATGGGGTCGGCGAGTACGATAAAATGGACAGGGCCATCCGTTATGCTGGCTTACGCAGTTGCGGGCCTTTTTATTTTTTTTATAATGCGGTCAATGGGAGAGATGCTGTACGTAGAGCCTACAACAGGTTCATTCGCGACATTCGCCCACAAGTATATCCATCCACTGGCGGGTTATATGACAGCGTGGAGTTATTGGTTTCAGTGGGTCATTGTCGGCATGTCGGAAATCATAGCTGTCGGCATGTATATGAAGTATTGGTTCCCTGATCTGCCGGCATGGATTCCTGGTGTGGCAGCCATGGCCATTCTGGGGGCTGCCAATCTGGTTTCAGTGAAGTCATTCGGTGAATTTGAGTTTTGGTTTGCACTTATAAAAATAGTAACCATTATATTATTGATTATTGCCGGCTTCGGTCTCATCTTTTTTGGCCTGGGAAATGGCGGCCATGCTATCGGATTTTCAAATCTTTGGGCACATGGCGGTTTTTTCACGGGAGGATGGAAGGGTTTCTTCTTTGCACTTTCACTTGTTGTGGCATCCTATCAGGGTGTTGAGCTGATCGGCATAACGGCAGGTGAAGCAAAAGACCCGACTAAAACGTTGACGAAAGCCATTAAGACGATTATTTGGCGCATTTTGATCTTCTATATCGGCGCCATTTTCATTATTGTGACTGTCTATCCTTGGGACCAATTGAATACGATCGGCAGCCCGTTCGTTTCGACTTTTGCAAAAATCGGTGTAACAGCGGCAGCCGGAATCATCAATTTTGTCGTCATTACAGCGGCCATGTCGGGCTGCAACAGCGGAATATTCAGCGCTGGGCGGATGCTTTATACCTTGGCTAAAAATGGCCAGGCTCCGAAGATTTTTGCGAAGATTTCTAAAAATGGCATTCCGACATTTTGTACAATTGCTGTACTGGTCGGTCTGTCGGTCGGAGTGGTATTAAACTATCTGGCGCCGCCGCAATTATTCTTGTATGTATACAGTGCGAGTGTTCTGCCGGGTATGATTCCTTGGTTTGTCCTATTGATCAGCCATATCCGTTTCCGTAAAGAAAAAGCAAGAGAACTGGAAAACCACCCGTTCAAAATGCCGTTTGCCCCAGTCAGCAATTACGCAGCGATTGCCTTTTTATTGTTCGTGCTTGTCGGAATGGCCATGAATCCGGGGACACGAGTATCCTTGATAGTAGGGGTTGTATTTTTAGGGATTGTAGCCGTGAGCTATTATGCATTAAAGATGGAAAAGCGTGTGCCGGTGGAGATTAAACCGGTTGATGAAGCAACGGTATAACAGTAAGAAAAAAGCTGTTTCGGACTCTTTCATTTCCGAGACAGCTTTTTAGTTTAGGAAAAAAATCATAATTGTTACAAATAAACAAAATATAACCAAAATATATTGTTTTTAGTATATTTACATTATAAAATAAGTTTGTGAAATAATTAACAATATATCTTGCGATTTGGAGGATTGATCTAATATGAAAGCTGCAGTAGTTAGCGTTAAAAATCCTGGAAGAGTAGATATAGTGGAAAAGGAGCTTCCGACTCTGCAAGCCGGCCAAGCTTTGGTTGATGTGGAGTATTGTGGTGTATGCCATACGGATCTTCATGTGGCAAAAGGTGACTTTGGCGAAGTTCCGGGCCGTATTCCTGGCCATGAGGGCATTGGAATCGTAAAAGAAATCGCTCCTGATGTGACTAGCCTGAAGGTCGGCGATCGTGTGAGCATCGCTTGGTTTTATGAAGGCTGCGGTACATGTGAGTACTGTCTGACAGGCCGCGAGACGTTTTGCCGGAATGTGAAGAATGCCGGTTTTAGCGTGGATGGAGCGATGGCTGAACAATGCATCGTAGTAGCCGATTACGCTGTCAAGGTTCCTGAAGGACTTGACCCAGCTCAAGCAAGCAGCATTACCTGTGCTGGTGTAACTTGCTATAAAGCCATTAAAGTATCTGATATCAAACCAGGGCAATGGATCGCTATCTATGGCTGCGGCGGATTGGGCAATCTGGCCATTCAATATGCGAAAAATGTGTTCAATGCAAAAGTGATCGCAGTGGACATCAATGATGACAAGTTGGAGCTCGCTAAAGAAGTGGGCGCAGATCTTACATGCAATCCGGTGAAGGACGGCGATGCCGGAGAGTGGATCCAGCAAAAAGTAGGCGGTGCCCACGCTGCAGTAGTTACCGCTGTTTCTAAAGTGGCCTTTAATCAAGCTGTAAATTCTGTACGTGCCGCTTCTAAAGTGGTGGCTGTCGGTTTGCCGCCGGAAACAATGGATCTTGAAATTGTGAAGACCGTGCTTGATGGCATCCAAATCGTCGGATCATTGGTCGGCACACGTAAAGACCTTGAAGAAGCCTTCCAATTCGGTGCAGAAGGAAAAGTGGTGCCGATTGTTGAAACAAGATGCTTACATGAAGCGAACGATATTTTCGACGAAATGGAAGCAGGCAGAATCCAAGGCCGCATGGTCATTGATATGCACAAACATGAATAATACAATCCGATAAAATAAAAAGGTTTGCGAACAAGTTCAATCTAAATCGCAAGCCTTTTTTATGGATAAGTCCCTTCGTTCTTACTTATAATTGTCATTTTCTTGAATAAAAGTCGTTTGGGGCCAATCGTCCATGACAAGTTGGCAAAAAATAACCCGGCCGAATCTGGCCGGGTTATCTTAATCTGTTTTGGCATTCTGGTCTTTATTTCGTTTATTTCCTTTGCTGTTATCCCCACTGATAGGAGTTCTTCCGTGTAAATGCGGGGAGTTTTGATTGCCGCTGCCTTTATTATGCTTTTTGGTCATATTGTCCATCTCCTTTCATCTATTCATATTCAGTCTGTCCTTTTTCGATAAACTTATGATGTTCTTCGAAAGAACATGTTGTCAGAATAGCGGAAAGAAAATCTGTTTATATACAATGGGACGTACATAGTGCATGAGCAGCAATCTCCAGCCTGTTTTGAGGATGGCCTTTCTCTATAGTTCATCCGCAAGGCCCAGCAAGGCGATACCGGCAATGACGACAATGATGATCGCGTATTGTTTGCCGTTTAGCTTCTCTTTCAGGAAGATGCGCGATAGCAATACTGAAAAAATGCTGTAAGAAGCGATCAAAGGGGCGGCAATAATCGCATTGGCCGACATGGCGAATACATAAAAGAATTGGCCTGCCGTTTCTAATATGGCGGCGAAGCCTTTATCTCTTTCTTTAAAGACATTAAATGATTGCTTCTTGATGAATTTCAGGAAAATGAAACCGATAACCGCACAGATGAAAAAAGTATATTCATAGGCTAGAAGGGCGGAATTTTCGCTGATCAGCTTCAATTCATCGAGGTAAATGCCATCGGCAAAGGTACCTAAACCATCGAACAGGCAATAGAGAAGCGGGAAGGTGATTGCCAGGAATCCGATTTGGTACTTCTTGTCGATTATTTCTGTACTTGCTTTTAATGCCTCGTTTTCTGCTTTTTTCTCGAGTATCGCGAGGCCGATGATTCCCAAGGTGATCATAATAAGCCCGATGATTTCCAAGGTCCCGATTTCATGGGTGAAAAAAATAAACAGCAGGATGGCTGTAACGGCACCGGATGAGTTTTGGACAGGAGAGGCAATGGATAATTCCATATATCTCAACCCTATATAGCCGATGGCCATCGACAGGATATAAAGCGCTGAAACAGGCAAATATTTGACCATATCCATCGGAGAAAACGACAAATCTTTGAAGAGCATATAAGCTGTCGCGTGAATGCCCATGACCAGACCGACCATGATGACGATTTTGATATGGCTGTATGGGTCATTGCTATCTGTCCCTTTTTTATAGAACAGATCGGCAGCGCCCCATGAAAAGGCCGTAAGAAGAGAAAAAATAAACCACATGATGATTGCTCCTTGCGTTAGGTAAATGATATGTCTCTGCTAAACAGAAAACAGTTAGAACTCAGGTTGGTTTAACACATGATCGGCGAGGGATGGGAAAACGCCCGCCGATTAAAGTTCCCCCTATTTTTCAAAACGCTTCAATTATAACCTGTAGGAAGCAATCAATCCAAGAATAAATCTTATAGGATACGCTATTATTTTTACTGATCCACTGCTATTGTTTTGCTGATCTTCCTCCCTTAATCCATTTATTTTATGATTGTGTCACGGTATAAAAAGTGGCAGACTGTATTGAAAGGGCCAGTTTTTGATATCTTGATGGAATCAGAGAAGGAGGACAGGTATCAGAATGGAAATGATATCTTGTGAGTTGGATCGAAAAAGTGCTATACCTTTGTATGAACAATTGTATGAATATATTAAAAAAGAAATCTTGAATGGGAGGCTGCCCTATAAGGCTAAGTTGCCTTCTAAGAGGAAGCTGGCTGAATTCCTGGAGATCAGCCAAAATACGATCGAAACGGCCTATAATCAATTGAGCGATGAAGGATATGTGGAAGTCATTCCGCGCCGAGGGTATTTTGTCCAGGCGCATGAAGACCTGGAATATGTGCCGAAAGCAGATATGCCTGTCCAAGAGAGTGAGCGGAAGGAAGATTTTATCTATCATTTTCATCCGGGGCAGATTGATTCCGCCTATTTCCCGATCCATTCATGGAGAAAGTTGGCGAAGCAGATTATATCAGAAGAAAACAGGGAGCTTTTGCTGCTTGGCGATCCTCAGGGCGAGTGGGAGTTGAGAAAGGAAATCGCCTATTATCTCTATCATTCCCGGGGAGTCATCTGTACGCCTGACCAAATACTGGTGGGAGCGGGAATGGAAATTCTTCTTCAGCAGCTGCTCATCCTGCTCGATGATGAGCTGGTGTATGGTGTGGAGGACCCTGGTTACCACTTGATCCATCGGCTGCTAAAGACGCATGCGAAGGAAGTGTACCCGCTGGCTGTCGATGAAGATGGATTGATGATTGAGGAGCTTGAACAAGCACATATAGACGTAGCATATGTAACGCCATCCCACCATTTTCCTTATGGAACGATCCTGCCGGTGAACAGGCGGATGAAGCTGTTGAACTGGGCGGCAGAAAAAGAAGGCCGCTATATCATCGAAGACGATTATGATAGTGAGTTCCGTTACAGCGGCAAGTCGATCCCTTCACTACAAAGCATGGATCAGAACGGCAAAGTTATTTATGCCGGATCTTTTTCCAAATCATTGATGCCGTCAATCAGAGTCAGCTATATGGTTTTGCCTACGAAGCTGTCATCCCGATTTGGCAATGAAGTATCTCTTTATCATTCCACGGTGTCCCGGATCGATCAGCATATACTTGCAGCATTCATACGGCAAGGGATGTTCGAAAAACATTTGAATCGGATGCGCAAAGTATACCGTGGGAAACTGGATATCGTATTGCGGGTACTGAAGGGCCATTCGGATTCCATTTCGCTGATCGGCGGCCAGTCCGGTCTTCATGTCGTACTTGTGGTAGACAATGGCCTGAGCGAGGAGGCGCTGCTAAAGAAAGCATCACAGGCGGGGATTAAGGTATACCCGCTATCATCGTATATGCTGGTACGCAAAGAAGACATGCTGCCGACCTTCGTGCTTGGCTTTGCCGGCATTGAAGAGGAAAAGCTGGAAGAAGCACTGGTTGCCTTGTTGGACTGTTGGAAATGAAAAAAGGTCCTTGCCGCACTTCCTAAATGGTATGGCGGAAAAGACCTTCATCTCATTATTTCCTTTTTTGATAGTTATATAGAACTGCCAGGAGCAGGAACCATATTGGCGTCAGCAGAAGTGGCAGACGTGTCGCATCCGCAAAAAGCATGACAATCAGAATGAAAAGAAACAATGCTAATATAACGTAGTTGATCGCCGGGGTGAATGGAGCTTTGAAAGAGGAAGCCATTCGTAAATCCGGCCGTTTTTTTCTATAGATGATATGGGAGATAAGGATGATGCTCCATACCCAGATAAAACAGATGGCAGAAATGGTTGTAACGATGGTGAATGCTTCATCGGGTATCAGCTTGCTCAATAATGCGCCCAAGGAAAGGACAATCGCTGAAGTCAGCAAGGCATTGCTCGGTACATAATGTTTATTCAGCCGGGAAAGCTTCGCCGGCGCTTCCTGATTTTTACTCAATGTGTATAGAATGCGGCTTGTCGAGAACAACCCACTATTGCAGGCAGATGCTGCGGATGTCAGGACGACAAAATTGATGATTCCGGCGGCAACCGGGATACCGATCAAGGTAAATACATCGACGAATGGGCTGCTGGATGCATGAAGCTGATCCCATGGGTTGATGCACAGAATAACCAGCAAGGCACCTACATAGAAAAGTAAGATCCGGACAGGTATTTTGTTGATGGCTGACGGGATATTCTTTTTGGGATTGGCTGTTTCTGCAGCTGATACGCCGACTAATTCAACCCCGACAAAAGCGAATACCACCATTTGCAGCGACATCAGAAAACCGGATATGCCGTTTGGAAACATACCGCCGTGCTTCCAAAGATTTGTGACTGAAACCGTTCCGCTATCGGTCTTGAATCCAATGACCAACAGAAGAACACCGACGGCTATCAAGGCAACGATGGTCACTACTTTAATGATGGCAAACCAGAATTCCAATTCCCCGAATAGCTTAACCGTCAATAAGTTAAATCCCAATAGAATCACTAGGCAAGCAATAGCCGGAATCCACTGTGGGATGTCAAACCAATATTGCATATAGACGCCGACGGCAATAATGTCAGCCATAGCTGTCATAATCCAGCAGAACCAATACGTCCAGCCGGTTACAAAACCTGCCCAGGGCCCGATATACTCGGTGGCAAATTCCGTGAATGACGTATAACCGGCATTTGACAGCAGCAATTCCCCCATGGCTCTCATGACAAAAAACAGAGCAATCCCAATGATCAAGTAGGAAAATATAATGGATGGCCCCGCCATTTGAATGGATTTTCCTGAACCTAGGAATAACCCAGTCCCAATGGTCCCGCCGATTGCAATCAGTTGCACGTGGCGGTCCTTTAAATCTCTTTTTAATTCTTTTTCAGGCAAGGTTTACGCCCCCTCTATGTGTAAGTGTGATGAAAATGGCGACCTGAAAATGTTTAAATATTCGGTCTTCTGTTTACGGAAATAGGATGTGGAATCTTGAAGAGATGACGGCAGTTAAATGTCTTAAAAATAAATATGTATTTTACGTGATTGCCTCCTTATACAACAAGAATATGAACAATAAAAAAAAGAGATCGGAAGTCTCCAATCTCTCAGGTTTAGGGAATAACAAATGTTCGTTACTCTTCTGTCCTTTGGCCTGAGATTGTGAATCCTTCGGCGCCGCATAAAATGCAGTCTCTCCAGAAGCTGCTCCTGCTATAGTTTTACCCATAGCATTCATCGCTTGCTTGTATACAATTATTTTCATACATGTTTTTTTAGAATAGTAATAGTATATCACTGCTGTCCTGAACGGTCAATGGAAGAGAAAAGGAAAAAGGGGGTGCTTGTTATATCTGTTTTCGCTATAAGGTAAAACTGTCTATCGTGGGCAACTAACTGAGCTGTTGATCCAAAAAGGATTAACGCTTTTTTGTTGAAGTCCTGATTGTACAATCGTGCAGGTTAGTATAATTATAATTTTAGGAAATTAAAGATAAAAAAAGATGCTTCCTTATTCGGAAGTATCTTTAAAAAGTGGATATTTTTCGAAGCCTTTCCCCAAATACGATTTTTCAAAGAGTTTTAGGTATTCTTGCTGTGTAATTCCAAATCTCTTTTCTAAGGCATCATATACAATTTTAGAATCAGAGCTATGATGGTGATACTTTCCTAATGAGCTTATTAATAAAAATACTTTCTCTGCATCATCAAGGATCTTCTGTTCGTGGGAAGTGATGATTTTTTTGTTAGCCTCTCGTATTTTACGTTTAAATGTGCTTTTACTATAAATATTTTCTCCATTTATTTGAAAGGTTCCTTCAGTATTATGGGCAAGTTGTTTGTTTGAAACTGGATTGTCAAAGCGATAGTTATTTTTTTTAGTATTACCGATAATTTCAAAGTCGTAATTATATAAAGAATTTTGGAATGTATCTCTAAGCAGATGGTCGCGTACTTGTCTGTTTAAAAATTCAAAGACAGCAAATTGTTTAAATGCACTCAAATTATCATATTGATCAACTAAAGAAAGGTTAATTTTAACGGTGGATTTCTCCCGGATAGCATTAGCACTTTGAATGATGTAATTAAAGGATTTAGACTGCACAACTTCAGATGTTATATTTTTTAGGCTTTGCACTTTTATTTGCTCGATACCTGTGTAAATAAATAAAGTTAATGTAACGGAGAAAATAATGCTTCTAACGAATCTTTTCTTCAACATGTGTTCCACCTATTAAAAAAATTATTTAAAATTATAACAAAAAACACCAAAGAAGCATAGGTGGATTAGTAGAAAGTAAAAGAGTATATATGTTTTTTCTATTGAATAAACGAGTGTTATTCCTAACGATGACCTTGTACAACTAGCGGGTATATCAATTACATTTGATATGTAAAAGAAAAGAGAGAGGGGAAATCGGTCATGATGGCCGATTTTTTTGTGCTGTTTTCAAGCGGCATAAAGAAAAAATGATTGAACAAAATGAAATTATTTATGAATATTCGTTCATTTTTATAGAGACTTGTCATCCTCCTAAATGAAAATAAATGAATTAACTATGGAAAACAACTGTAATTTTCAAGGAGTGCAGAGGAAAAGATAAGTCGCAATGAGGTAGTATTAGCCACTTTTGAAATAATGTTCAAATCTACATTTACATATTTTCCACCTTATGCTAATCTAATGATATTGAAAGCGCTTAAATATTTGAATAGTTAGAAATCCAGGAGTGTTTTGAGGCTTCATCATCAGTTTAGGACATACGTGAGAGGGGATTTGGCACATGGGAAAAACAAAGATTATGCAGTTATCAGATGGTTATTTAAGCAGAACACCAATTTTTCAATTTATTTTATTGTCCTGCCTGTTTTCTATGTGGGCAGTGGCGGCCAGCTTGAATGATGTGTTGATCACGCAATTCAAGAGTGTTTTTGAATTAAGCGATTTTGCAAGCGCTTTAGTACAGAGTGCGTTTTATGGAGGATACTTTATCGTAGCGATACCAGCTTCGATGATTATAAAAAAGACAAATTATAAACTGGCTATTATCACCGGTTTATTGTTCTACATAGTGGGCTGTTCATTATTCTATCCGGCTTCACATATGGCCACCTATACGATGTTTTTATTTGCTTTATTTGCAATTGCCATCGGTCTTGGATTTTTGGAGACGGCAGCCAATACCTATAGTTCGATGATCGGGCCACGCCAGTTTGCGACATTACGGCTCAACATCAGTCAAACATTTTATCCGGTAGGTTCTATTGGAGGGATTCTATTAGGTAAATACCTAGTGTTCCAGGAAGGAGAAAGCCTGAATAAACAGATGGCCAACATGTCTCCAGAAGACGCTCAAGCATTCGGTCTCCAAATGCTACAGCATACATTGGAACCATATAAATATATGATTTTTTTTCTTATCGGGATGTTGATTCTCTTTATTGTGACTAAATTTCCGACCTGTAAACCAGAGGAAACAAGTGCTTCTTCCGAAAAGAAACCGGGAGCCCTCCATACTCTAAAATACTTGGCAGGCAATAAGCGGTTCCGGAAAGGAATCCTGGCTGAATTTTTATATGCCGGCATCCAAACAACCGTATGGGCATTTACCATCCGTTTGGCGCTGCATTTGAGCCCGGACATCAATGAACGCACAGCTTCAAACTTCATGATATTCAGTTTTGCTGCTTTCTTCTTCGGGAAGTTCATCGCTAATTTCTTGATCACACGTTTTTCATCATCAAAGATATTGGTCATTTATTCTGTCCTTGGCTCGCTTTTGTTGGCATATGTGGCTTTTGTACCGAATATGTCGGCTGTATATGCGGCAATCGGGGTTAGCATACTGTTCGGTCCATGCTGGGCAACGATTTATGCGGAGACACTGGAAGTCGTGGACCAACAGCATACAGAACTTGCAGGGGCCATTTTGGTTATGTCTATTGTAGGCGGTGCGGTTGTTCCGGCCGTTCAAGGATTGGTTTCTGATTTAGTGGGCTCCATGCAGATCGCTTTCCTTGTATCAATGGCATGCTTCGTTTATATCGGTTTTTATTTTTACGGAGAAATGAAACGAAAAGCGGCGCTTGAAATGGTGGACCATGAATCAGTTGCCAATAAAGCCGCGGCTTCCAATTAATTAGATTGCTCGAATGGCAGAATCATTGAAAGGGTGAGTAGGATGACAGGAATCATTGAGCTGCATAGGGATTATTTTAAGGACAATCAAACTTTATTTTTCACTAACGATGAATACAAGGTAACTTTATTTCGCTACCCTTCTGGAGTAGAAGCCATTGAGGTTGCCAATTCGCGCGGCAAAATGACGGTACTTCCGTTTCAGGGGCAAATTATCTGGGATTTAGAATTTGATGGGATTGACCTAAAAATGAAAAATATGTTCTCCCAACCTAAGAAGGCTACTGAAATTGTTGATACATATGGTTGCTTTGCTTTCCATTCTGGATTGCTTGCAAATGGCTGTCCAAGCCCTGAAGACGACCATGTGCTGCACGGAGAAATGGCCTGTGCAACCATGGATCGTGCTTGGCTTGCGATTGAAGACAACCGGCTGACAATCGGCGGAGAATATGAATATGTTAAAGGATTCGGCCACCATTATCTTGCTAAGCCGACCGTATCTCTGGCAAGTGGCGACACGCACATCGAAATAGGCATGGATGTGAAGAATTTGGCCGGTGCTGAGATGCCGCTGCAATACATGTGCCATACGAATTATGCTTATTTGGCGAATGCCCGGATGACACAATCGATTCCTGATAAAGCTTTTCAATTGCGAAAATCAGTGCCGGATCATGTTAAGCCGACAAAGAAATGGCTGGCGTTCAATGAAGAGCTGCTGAAGAGTGAAGGAACATTAACAACCTTGGATCAACCGGATATGTACGATCCGGAGATTGTTTTCTTTGCAGATCATTTGGAACATTACGGTAAAAACGTTACATTTGAAATGGAAGGTCTGGAGGGCACTGCTTTTTTTACCACTTTTTCAACAGAGGAATTCCCGTATGCAACAAGATGGTTATTATTTAATGAGGATCAACAGGTTGCTTCATTTGTATTGCCGGGCACAAGCAGGCCGGAAGGTTTTTTGGCGGCAGAAAAGGCTGGCAGTCTAGTGAAGCTTGCAGCAGGGGAAAGCAGAGTCTTTAAAGTAATGACGGGGCTAAAATAAGGGGGATCTGTTTAAATGGATATTGCAGTCATTGGGTCAAATATGGTCGATTTAATTTCGTATATCGACAAAATGCCGAAAGAGGGCGAAACATTGGAAGCGCCAAGCTTCGAGATCGGTTGTGGCGGTAAGGGTGCCAACCAGGCGGTAGCTGCCGCAAAAATGGGCTCTAAAGTAATGATGGTGACAAAAGTAGGGGATGATTTATTTGCCGACAACACCATCCAAAATTTAGAACTATATGGAATTGACACAGAATTCACTGAGAAAGTGGCCGGCACTTCCAGTGGTGTGGCACCGATCTTTGTAGATGCGGAGTCGAAGAACCGCATCCTGATCATTAAAGGTGCGAATGAACAATTACTGCCGGGCGATATTGACCGGGCAGCGGATAAATTGAAACAGTGTTCTTTGATCATCCTGCAATTGGAGGTTCCGTTGCCTGCCATCTATCGGGCGATTGACTTCGGCAAGGAGCATGGCATTCCGGTCGTATTAAATCCAGCTCCGGCATCACGAGAGCTAGATTTTGAATATGTCTGCAAATGCGACTTTTTTATCCCGAATGAATCAGAGTTGGAAATCCTGACCGATATGCCGGTCGAGACAGAAGAACAAGTACATACAGCAGCATTGAAATTGATCGAAAAAGGGGTTAAGAATGTTATTGTGACGCTGGGAAGCCGCGGCGTCATGTGGGTGACCGCAAATAGCATGCAACGTGTGGAGGCGTACCATGTGAATGCCATTGATACTACAGGTGCAGGTGATTCTTTCATCGGTTGTTTTGCCCATTACTACGTGAAGGACGGCGATATTTTGAACGCATTGAAAATGGCGACCGCTTTCTCGGCATTAAGCGTAATGAAGCGAGGTACCCAATCTTCATATCCGGATGCAACTGAATTGGAGAAATTTATAGAGCAACAAAAATAAAGAAAATCAAAAATGGCCTTAGAAGGCGGAAAATTGCTTTTTAAGACCGTTTTTGATTTTCATTTCTTTTCCCCGTATAACCAAAAAAGCGAGCAGAATAACCTGCTCGTTTTTTTGGTTTATGAGCTTTGCTGCAATTCATAGAGATGCTGCGATTTGTCGCTGACGTCATCGACGCGGGCGGCAATTTCCTGAAAGGAATTCGCGACATGCTCAATGGCCGCGGCAATTTCGGAAATGTTTTGGTCATTCGTGAGGTAGCGCTGTTCCAATTCATTCATAGAGGCGGTAATGGTTGTTCCTTCATTGGATAATGTATCGATGGTCATTACCATTTGTTGAAGGCGCTGGTTCATTTTCTGCTGCATATCGATCAAACCATCAAAGCTGTTCATGGATGTTTCGATTGTTTCAATATTGGCATCGACAATTCGGTCTGTCTTTTCAAGCGAAGCGATGACCTGGTCTTTGGCATGGCCAATTTCCTTCAGTAGTTCTTGTATATAGCCGGATGATTTGGATGATTGTTCGGCCAATTTGCGGACTTCATCCGCCACTACGGCAAAGCCTTTTCCTTGTTCGCCGGCGCGGGCCGCTTCTATGGCTGCGTTCAGTGCAAGCAGATTCGTTTGATTGGCGATATCGATAATAGAAAGGAGAACGGTTGAGATATCGTTGATCTTTTCATTCAATGTTTGCACGACGGCCTGCGACTGTGTGGACGCATGCTTCACTTCACCAATATTGCTTACGGACTGGGAAAGTATTTTTTTGTTTTCCTGGGCCAATGAGACCACATCGTCGGTATAGTTTTTAACGCTAGCTGCATTTGTTGATGTATCATCCAATTTCTCCAGAATACCGCTTACCGATTGTTCGGTTCCCTGGATGATGTGATAAAAGCGCCTGCTGTCATTATGTATTTGCTGAATGGAAGCATCTACCTGCTGAAGGGATGAAGTCGAGTCACTTAGGTTCTTATGGAAATCGTTCACATTCTCGTTCAAATGCGAAGAGGCTTCACCTACCGTTGCAAGGACGCCCTGTATCTGGTCTGTCAGCTGCTCGCTCTCTTCCAACATCTTGCTTGAGCGCTTTGAGCTATCCAGCAAGAGGATACTTATGAAAATGAATTGAAAGCCGTAGTAGAAAGAAGTCAAGATGGAACGATACATACTGCTTTCAATTACCATTTTTTTGGCCAGCCATAAATGGGTAAATTGAGAAAGAATCAGCAGAGGCAAAGCGGCTACAAAAGCTTTTTTCATCAAATTAAAATCGGCGTACATGCCGGCAAGGCCAAGCGGAATAAGCCAGACAAACGGTACATTGACCCATGAATTGGTGTGAAGAAGAAAGGCAAAGAGCAACATGGAGACAATAGAAATCGTTTTGAAACGTTTTTGGTCCTTGGACAACTTGTAATAAAGGACAGGAACGATAAACAGCACAAACTGGATATTATACAATCCGGCCAGTATGGTGAGCTTGGGCATGCCATATAGCATAATTTGGATCATATTATTCAGGATCATGAACACTCCTGCCACTATAAAGACGCGATAGACAATCTTGTTTACTTGTTGCTCATTCTTTGTTTTGCGATTAGTTGACACAGTATTTCCCCCTAAATAAGTCCTGTGAATATATTCCTATTTTAATATACATATACAGAAAAATCGACAATTATATAGTAATAATATATATTATTGGTTTTAGAGGAAAAATAATGAAATGCAAATCAACCGAGAGTATTTATGACCTTTCCGAAGAGAAATGGAGGAAGAATCCGGGTAGAATCATGAAAGATGGCAGGGAACTTGCTGTTACCACAAAAAACAAAAAAGTGAAAATTCTTTCTTTTAATCGATTGCTCGTTTACAATAGAAGATAATTAAATACGCGACGAACCACAAGGGGAGCTGTATGCTGAGAGTGGATGGCGCTTGCCATTCTGACCCTTCGAACCTGTTAGTTAGCACTAGCGTAGGGATGTGGATGATGGATTTTAGTGTATACATTCTGTCTTTCTGTTCACTGGGTTTTCCCTTGGGGATCGTTCGTGAAAGGAAGGCTTTTTTATATGAAGAAAATGAATTTGGTTGTCATGATCGAAGCGGCATTTATGGCTGCGTTTGCGTTGGTCCTTGATTTATTGCCATCTATTAAAGTCACTAATTTTGTGTCCATTTCGTTTGCGATGGTTCCTGTTTTGATCATTTCATTGCGCTGGGGAGTCAAGGCGGGAGTGCTGTCCGGATTCTTGTGGGGATTGCTTCAGGTGGCAGTCGGCGATGTCTCTATTTTATCGCCCATCCAGTTTATTATTGAGTATTTCTTGGCATTTGCTTGCATCGGTTTTGCAGGAGTATTCCGTCCTTCCGTTTCCTCAGCTTTAGAGAGAGGTCATCGGCCTAAAGCATGGTTTTTCATCGCCCTTGCTGTTTTGGCCGGCAGCCTAGCCCGCTATTTCTGGCATTTTCTTGCTGGGATGATCTTCTGGGGCCAATATGCGCCTAAAAGTATGTCGCCAGTTATTTATTCGCTGATTGTTAACGGAGGAACAATGCTGGGAAGCGCTCTTCTCTGTGCTGTGATTCTAAGTGTATTGGCCGGTGCGTCTTCCCGGTTGTTTATCCGGAAGCCGGTTAGCAAACGATCGGAGTTGCCGATTTCTAAATAGAAAGGAAAGCGTATAAGGGGGCAGGTATGCCTGCCCTTCGGTTCCTTTTTTAAAATCAGCTGTCTGCTTTGGCGATCGTCGGATCTAATTCGATATCCACATTGCCTTGGATGGCCCGAGAAATCATGCAGGATGCTTCCGCTTTAGCCGCCAATTTAAGGGCGAGTTGTTCATCACGTTCAGAGGCATCTGCTCTAAGGATTATGCGGGGTCTGTGGATGATTTTCTTATATGTTATGACGCCATCGGTCACATCTACAATCCCTTCTGATTCCATCGTTAAGCCAACTTTATCCAATTGGCTTCGTTCCATCATAGCTGCGAGTGTAATGATATAGCAGGTCGCTGCCGCACCCAGCAGCATTTCATCCGGATTGGTGCCGATACCGGGTCCGTCCATTTCAGGAGGAATAGATACACGTGTCTCTAGGTTTCCCGCTTTAATTTCCCCAACACCATTGCGCAGGCCTGGCCAATTAGCGCTTAAATGAAAAATATGCTCTGCCATTTTTTTCTCCTCCTCTACCTATTCAAGTGTAAATCAGAAGAAGAACGAGTTGCAAAGGATTGAGAAGAGCGGACTATCAAGAAAATTTTGTTACGACAAACGTACCAGGCTGTGAGAAGGTGGTCATCCCTTCGAAGATATCATTCACTTCAGATAAGGAAACTTCACGGTTCACCATTTTTCCTGGAGTCAAACGGCCGTCAGCGACAAGAGGGATCATCGATTTGTAGCGGTGGACAGGCATACCGATTGTAGTGATGAATTGGATTTCATTGAGAACCATATGATCGACAGGTAGAGAAATGAATCCTGCCTCTTCTTTTGTAGTCAATCCTATCTGAAGATGCCTTCCTCCTTTTCTGATACTATTGATAGAGTTCAGGCAGGTTTGTGCAATGCCCAGCGCGTCAACCGATAGATCAGCTCCACCGTTTGTCAGCTCTTTAACGGCTTCGGCTGGTGAATATTCCCGGCTATTGATTACATGAGTGGCGCCCATTTGTTTAGCTAGCTGTAAGTTGGCATCATTGATATCAATTGCAATCACATTTGCACCCATTGCGCGGGATATATTGATGGCCGAAAGTCCGATTCCACCGCATCCATATACAGCCACTAATTCGCCAGGCAATACCCTTGCCTGGTCCACAATGCCGTGAAAGGCAGTCATGAACCTACATCCCAGGGCAGCAGCGTCACGAAACGAGATTTGCTCAGGAATGGCAATGACATTCCGGTCAGCAAGCGGAACAGCCACATATTCTGCATAACCGCCTGTATATGAGCCTCCTGGCATGATATATCCATCACATAAATGGGTATTGCCTTTTAAGCAATGAGAGCAATTCCCATCGCTTCCTGTGAAGGGGACAATGACTCTGTCCCCTTTTTTGAAATTATTGACGTTCTTGCCTACTTCTTCAATAACTCCGCTGAATTCATGCCCAATTATGGGTTGGTATGCAGGTATGTCTCCAATCCACATATGCCAATCGCTGCGGCATATACCATTGGCCATCACGCGTATGAGAACTCCGTGATCTTCCAGCTTGGGGTCTTGTACTTCTTTTACGGTACAATTTTTGATGCCCTCCAGAACAAGTGCTTTCATTCATGCCTCTCCTTTATGATAGATTTTATAGAAAGAGAGTTTGAATCTGAATCTCACAACAGGATAGATTCTCTCTTTTTCAAGTGTACGAGGCGTTCGAAACGATTAGAACTCAGGTAGGGGATTAAATATGTAGAGGAGATTTTCAGGCTGCATAATGAGAGGTAGAGAGCTGTTCGTTTTGAAATAAAACGCTTGCAGGTTTACGATAGAGAGAGAATAAAACAAAGGGGAAATTCAGTTGGGACATATCGAACAGGGTGATCCAGCTTTTAGAAAGACACTATTGGCGCTGTTCCTCGGCAGCTTTGTGACGTTTGCCGACCTGTACAGTACGCAGGCAGTCATTCCTTTAATCGCTAAAGATTTTGATACAACACCGGCTGGGGCAAGCCTCTCACTCTCTTTTTCAACAGGGACTATGGCGATTGCACTGGTGATTGTTTCGTTATTAACACAAGGGTTTAACCGGAAAAAAGTGATGGGAATTTCACTGACTTTGTCGGCTTTATTGTCGGTAGCGGTGATGTTTGTCCATTCGATGCCGGAATTGCTGGCGCTGCGTGCGCTGCAAGGAGCGGCGTTGGCCGGTTTTCCTTCTATTGCAATGGCATATATAACGGAAGAGTTTAAGCCGATGAGCCTCGGTTATGTGATGGGGATCTATATAAGCGGCAGCAGCATCGGCGGTTTGTCGGGACGTTTGATCATCGGGACGCTTTCCGATTTCATCCCCTGGACATCAGCTATTGCTATCTTGGGGGTATTGTCGCTGGTGATTTCATTGCTGTTTTGGAAGATGCTTCCGCTTTCAACGCGGCCGAAAGAAAGCAATCTATCTTTCAGAAGAACAATGCAATCATTAAAGAATAATAGCGTGAAGCCACAATTATTATTGTTATACTGTATGGGCTTTCTTCTTATGGGGTCGTTCGTTTCTGTCTATAATTATATCGGAATCCCGTTAATGAGAGCGCCGTACAATTTGTCGCAGGTACTTGTTTCGTTTATCTTTGTCGTTTATTTGGTCGGTACGTTCAGTTCGGCATGGATGGGCAAAATGGCCGACCGGCATCAGCGCAAGTCTGTTATGTTGGCTGGTGTGCTATTGATGCTTTCTGGCATATTATTGACTCTGGCCTCTCCACTTGCCTTAAAAATCATCGGTTTGGTCATTTTTACATTCGGTTTCTTTGGTTCCCATTCCATTGCTTCAGGGTGGGTAGGAATGCTGGCCGAGAAAAGTGAAAAAGCGCAGGCTTCTTCTCTTTATCTGCTGTTTTACTATGCAGGGTCCAGTATAGTAGGTGCGCTTGGCGGCGTCTTTTTCCACCATAGCGGCTGGAGCGGAGAAGTGGCGATGGCTGCGGTGTTATTGCTTGTAGGAGTCCTGTGTACTTTATTGAATAAAGGTGCGCAGAAGATGCAAACGGCAGAAGAATAAAATATATGGCTTTGCCTTCGAATCCAGGAATTTTGGAGAAGCGCATCACTCAATTTAAAGTGATGCGCTTCTTTAGTTTGGCCTCTGCCTTAGAAAAGCCAAGAAGATTCCGTCTAATTTTGCGTAATAGCTATCCACAAATATAGAAATGAAAATATAAAGTTGTTAATCGTAAGTCTGATGGAAAACCAAGAACTGCCTGGTGATTGAAAGTCTATATGCTTAGGGTCTTCGACTTGGGATGATGATTTGTTCATTTTCGGATTGGACAGGATTCTATACAGATACAGCAACCAATCTTGTGGGCTGAAAAAAGGCGCCTTTATTAATGGATGCATTTTTTTGTATTCAACAAATGGCCATACTTTCGGTCTATTATTTTTTTTGAAGTAATACTCAAAGTGGATAGGCCAAACAATAGCAGACCGGCTGGAAAAGATAGGAGCATAATCGATCCTGATAAAATAATCAGAACGAGAGCATATAAAAGCGTATTGTGCATTAAAATCTCTTCCTTTCATAATCATCTTTTTTTCTTATCTTGTATTATAGGGGGAAAATATGAAAATAAATGGACGATACTATAAAAAATCGATTAAAAAACAATTTTGATATGTTGTAAAAAGGCGTTGCGGTTATTCGGTTAAGTAAAAGGGGCAAAGGAATGAGTCTTTGGAGGAAAGAGAAGGTTTTTGGCATCGGAGAAACGAAGAATAAAAAAGCGGAAAGTAAATGAAGGTTCCACATTGTATCTGTCAGTTTGAGAGAAGAAGATCGAATATACATGACAACTGTCATGGATGCTCTATGACATCTGTGTCTACACAATGGCGCTGTTATTCCTTATACTTTTGGTATTCCAAGAGGAAAGGATCGGACATCCTAAATGAACAAACAAAAACAGACTTTACTGCGCAAGCAGGTGCTTCCTTATGAATATTCAGAAACGTCGAAAAGCATAAAGCAACTATTCAATACATTCCTGCCATTTCTGTGCCTATGGGCATTCGCGTATATGAGCCTGCAGGTATCATACGCTTTAACCTTTATTTTTGCGGTCCTTGCGGCAGGTTTTTTGACAAGGATATTTATTATCTTTCATGATTGCTGCCACAATTCGTTCTTTAAAAACCGTAAAGCAAACCGTATACTCGGAACAATCACGGGGATTATGACTTTGTTCCCATTTAAGAAATGGCAACATAGCCATAATGTGCATCATGCAGGCAGCGGCAACCTTGATAAGCGGGGGATCGGTGATATCTGGATGATGACAATCAAGGAATATCAAGAGGCGAATATTTGGACGAAACTGCAATACCGCCTATATCGTAATCCATTGATTATGTTTGGTTTAGGGCCGATTTACGCATTCTTAATCCAAAATCGGTTCAACCGCAAAGGAGCCAAGATGAAGGAAAGATGGAATACGTATCTGATAAACATATGCATCGTTTTGATAGTGGCCTTTCTATGTTATGCACTTGGATGGCAGTCTTTTTTGCTGGTTCAGGGCACTATTTTTTATGTGTCAGGAGTAGCCGGAATATGGCTTTTTTATGTACAGCATACATTTGAAGATTCCTATTTCGAGGAAACAGGTGACTGGGAATACGTAAAAGCGGCTGTTGAGGGAAGCTCCTACTATAAGCTGCCAAAAGTGCTTCAATGGCTGACCGGCAATATCGGCTATCACCATGTGCACCATTTGAGCCCAAGGGTCCCTAACTACAAATTGGAGGATGTCCATAATCATACTGTTCCTCTTCAGCATGTACCTACCATTACATTGGCAACATCCTTGCAATCTCTTAAATTCCGATTATGGGATGAGGAGAATAAACAATTCGTTACCTTTAAAGAAATGAAGAAACCATCGAAATCCAACAAATCAATTGCTTAAAGAATATGTTCATGTACGGGAAGCCTTTCTGTTTAAGGAGGGCTTTCTATTATGTTGAAACGTTTAACGGTTAATGGAATCGGCTTCCATGGTATGATGGAGGGAGTAAACATCAAAAAATACTGCACCATGGAAATAGATAGACATCCAACAAAACAGTGGGGGTAAACTATGATTAAAAGGCACTTGGCTTTCCAGAAGAATAACGGCATTACCCCTTATATATGGACAATTCTTTGTATATTGCCATTTTATTTTATCTTCCAGTCTTCCTCTACAATCCACATTATTGTCGGCATCATTCTTACCGTTGTCTTTTTGGTATCTTTTCGGATTGCTTTGGCCGCGAAAGGATGGATCGTATATGTCTGGGCATTTTTTCTTATCGGGATCTCGGTCACAGCGACAAGTTTATTCAGCTATATGTATTTCGCATTCTTTTTAGCATATTATGTGGGTAATATTAAAGAACGGGTGGCATTTATCATCCTTTATTTCATGTTGCTCCTTTCTACCGCCGCTTCCATTAATATCAGCATTTTTCAGCATGATGAGGTCTTTCTTCATCAGCTTCCCTTTGTCATTATCGTTGCGATCTCCGTTATCCTGCTTCCCTTTAACATTCATAATCGTAAGGAGAGAGGACAGCTGGAAGAGAAGCTTGAAGATGCCAATAAACGAATCGCTGAACTGATTAAAATTGAAGAAAGGGAGAGAATTGCCCGTGATCTTCATGACACGCTTGGGCAAAAATTATCTTTGATTGGCTTAAAAAGCGACTTGGCCAGACGTTTGATTGCTACGAATCCAGTGCAGGCATCGAATGAACTCAAGGATGTGCAGCAGACGGCGCGGACAGCGCTGAATGAAGTAAGAAAAATAGTAGCCTCGATGAGGGGAATCCGTTTGAAGGATGAACTTGTACGCATTAAGCAGCTTTTGGATGCAGCTGAGATCTCTTGTGAGGATATAAGTGGTTTTAAGCATGTGAAACTATCGCCGCTTAAAGAAAATATCCTCAGCATGTGCTTGAAGGAAGCCATTAATAATGTCGTCAAGCATAGTGGAGCAAGCACCTGCATAGTGAAGCTGGAGCAAGATTGGAAGGACACGGTGCTTACTGTATCAGATAACGGCATCTATAAACGAGCAGCGGAATCGAAACTACGGGGACATGGAATGCTTGGCATGAAAGAAAGGCTGGAGTTCGTAAATGGTTCGCTGCAATTATTAACAGACAATGGAACGACATTGATTATAACGATTCCGACAGATGCCAAAATGGCCGAGAAGGAGGATGCACAATGATATCTATAGTCATAGCTGAAGATCAGCAGATGCTTCTGGGCGCATTCGGGTCCCTGCTAAATTTGGAAGCCGATATGGAAGTGGTAGGAAAAGCATCAAACGGGGAAGAGGCATTAAAGCTAGTCGAACAGCTGAAGCCGGATGTGTGCATAATGGATATTGAGATGCCCGGCAAAAGCGGGCTTGATGCAGCCGAAGAATTAAAAGGTTCGGCTTGCAAGATCATCATATTGACAACGTTTGCCCGTCGAGGCTATTTTCAGCGGGCATTAAAAGCAGGAGTCAGTGGTTATTTGCTGAAGGATAGCCCCAGTGAAGAATTGGCAAGCAGTATCAGAAGCATCATGGCCGGAAGGAAAATGTATGCCCCTGAACTTATGGATGATTTCTATGGGGAGGAAAATCCGCTCACCGATCGGGAAAAAGCGGTATTGGAATTAGTTTCCCGCGGTAAAAATACAAAAGAAATCGCCAATCAACTAAGCATTAAGACTGGGACTGTACGTAATTATATATCGGCTATTTTTGATAAACTCGAAGTAAAGAATCGGATAGAAGCAATCACGCGGTCAAAGGAAAAAGGTTGGTTTAAATAAGAAGTGTCTCCTTTTCCTTTTTTTACTTAAGCAAGAAGATGGGGTTATGGCAGAGGCAGGATTTATAATGGAAAGAGATACAGCATAATATACTGCAGCTAAATGAGGGAAGATAGATATGAATAGCAAAATTGGATTTATAGGATGCGGCAATATGGGAAGAGCCATGGTGGGCGCATTGTTAAATGGTGATCCAGCAGATCGGCCGGAATTGATTGTTTCTGTAAAAAGCGAGAAATCGAAAAAAGAGCTGGAAGAGAAATTCAAGATCCTTGTTACGCTTGATAATGAAGAAGTGGTAAAGTCTGCGAGCATCCTTTTTCTTGCGGTTACTCCAAATCTCTATGAAACGGTGATCAGCGAGATTGCTCCCTTTGTGACGGAAGATCATGTAATTGTCAGCATTGCAGCGGGCATCAGCATTGAACAGATGGAAAAATGGTTCAGTAAAAAAGTGAAAATTATGCAAAGCATGCCCAATACACCTGTCATGGCCAATGAAGGCATGAGCGCCATCTGTCCCAATGATCAGGTTACGGATGCAGAATTGTCGGAGGTTTGCTCCTTGTTCCGCATGTTCGGCCAATTTGAAGTGATCGGGGAAGAATTGTTTCCTGCTTTCATTGCAGTAGCAGGTTCATCTCCAGCCTATTTCTTCATGATGATTGAAGCGATGGCAGATGCAGCCGTCAAATTGGGAATGCCGCGTAAACTGGCCTATCGGGTTGCAGAACAAAGCATGCTTGGTTCTGCTAAACTGGCTATGGAGACAGAAGAGCATCCGGGTTCCCTGAAGGATGCTGTATGTTCGCCAGGAGGCGCGACCATTGACGCTGTGGTGGAATTGGAACGATTGGGCTTCCGCCATGCGGTGATGAGTGCCATGGACGTATGTGCCAAAAAATCGATCAATATGGATTGAAAAAAAACGGAACGAAACAGTTCCGCTTTTTTGGATCTCTTAGTTAGCCGGGCCGGTCCGAATATAAACGCCTTTTTGTGACTTTTCATATGCTTCTTTATTCATTTGAGCGACCTTCGCTGATAATCGAGAAGCTGGATATAAGTGCTGGCCGCACCGGACGGGCGGATCAATCAAGCGTATTTTTTTCTTTTGGTGAAACTGATAGTCTTGGTCATCCTCTATGATATCCGTTCTTTCCAATAGCTGTAGTTTGTTCTGAATATCAAGATCCCTGCTTTCTTTCAATATGGCGAGAATATCTTCATCCTCTTTTTCAAAATCTGTTATGGCTAGAATGCCTTTTCTAAGGGCAGCTCTTAATGTCCCTGCTAAGATTTCGTATCCGTAGACATTCAGGGGAGCCATAAAGAAATCGATGACTTCTTTATAATAGGTTTCGACGAACCACTCAGCTGCCGCAATGGATTTCAGACAGATTTGCCCATCGTTGACCATCACATTCTCCAGAAAAGCTATAGCTTCTTCACGTGTAATGACTCCATATCGGTACATATCCCGCAGTGTATAGTCGATGCGGTCTGCGCAAAGCAATGGCAAAGGCTGCTCAAGAAGGGGCCATTGGCTGTCATCCAGCAAAATAGCCTCTGCGTCGTAGCCAAAGTCCTTCAACAGGTCAACAATCCCCCATTGGTTAATAAATGAAGAAAAAATGCGTTCATGGTAGTCTTCCAGCGGATGATCCAGTGCCAGGTCCACCACGTGGGAAAAAGCGGTATGCGAGACGTCATGGAGCAATCCAGCGATTTGTTCCTCCAATGATCCCCCGAGCTTCCGGATCAGAAGCATAACGCCAATGGAATGCTCATAGCGGGTGACATTCCATTCAGGATTCACCAAATAGCTGGCTCCGCCTTGATGGATGCCCTTTAAGCGTTGGACTGCCTTGCTTTCTATCAAGCGCTGCAGCACCGGCTCGATTGTATATTCCCCGTAAAGCTCATCGTATATATTCATAGATTTTCCACCTTTTCTTGATTGCTGTAAGCATTTTAATCATTCCATTCAAAATAAACACTTTATAGCAAATGTTCTGGTATGTGATTAGAAAATGAAATAATTTTAAATGGAAAAGATATTTTGTATACTATTGCTACTTTTATATTACGATGAATTGTACTTAAACGATCTGGGCTTTAATCCCAGCTCCTTTTGTAATGCTACAAACAGGCAGGTCAGAGAGATTGTACCATTAGATATCTAAGATTCGTACAATATAAATAAAAAAGTAGGTGTGTAATCAATTGTTTTCTTGGAGGATAACCAAATATAACCCTAAAAACAGAGATGAAAGAGGTTGCTATCTTGATGACAAAGAATGGACTTGTTTTTCTGAGGTGGGGACTAATGTAAGTGAAGAAGATTATTTCAGAACAGAATCTAAATACATAAATGCAATCGCTGCTTTTATGGCTGAGACGAGTTTAAATAGACTTTATTTAAACAAATTAGAGATATGGTCTGAGGAGGCTATCAGCCAAAATGCTTCTAGTTTTTTGCAAAAGATGTGGGTGGGTAAAGCAGTTACTGTACAAGAAATGAGAGAGCTGGCAAAGTTAACATTACGCAATGTTATTTGGTGTAAATTAAGTTACAAAAAAGAGTTTTTTGTTCATTTCGGATATGATTATTACATGTACATTGGAGCAATGGAAGATTGTCCTAACTCTCGTAAAAAGGTTCACGGTACTGGCCTGTACGTTGAAAATTTTAATTCTCCTTATTGAAGAAAGAAAAAGCATAAGCCCCCTCTATTTCGAAAACATTGTTCCGAAATAGAGGGGGCTTAGTTCGTTCTTCGCCGTGTTTCCTATATCTTGAGAGAAACACTCCAGTTTGTACGTCCCTAAACGGTCACTTCCGCTTTTCTTGATCCAGCTGCAGCGCACAGCGACTAGCAAACTTCGCGTTTCTCTCTTCAATAAGTCAACATCGGTTCGTTCCTCGCCGTGTATCCTTTATTTTGAGAGAAACACTCCAGTTTGTACGGAGCTAAACGGAGGTCTTCCGCTTTTCTTTGTCTAGCTGCAGTGACCAGGGACTAGCAAACTTCGCCCTTTTCTCTACGATAAGTCAACATCAGCTCTCTACGTTCGCTGTGTATCCTTTATCTCGAGAAAAGGCCTCCAGTTTGTACGTTCCTAAACGGTCACTTCCGCTTTTCCTGATCCAGCTGCAGGGCACAGCGACTAGCAAACTTCGCGTTTCTCTCTTCAATAAGTCAACATCGGTTCGTTCCTCACCGTGTTTCCTTTATTTTGAGAGAAACACTCCAGTTTGTACGTCGCTAAACGTGCCCTTCCGCTTTTCTTGATCCAGCTGCAGACCTCCAGCTCCTAGCAAACTTCGCCCATTTCTTCTACGATAAGTCAACATCGGTTCGTCCCTCACCGTGTTTCCTATATCTCAAAGAAAGGTGCTCCAGTTTGTACGGAGCTAAACGGAGGTCTTCCGCTTTTCTTTGAGCATGCTGCCGGTTTTTGTGTATTGGATGTGCATGTTGAATGCTTTTGCTAGGTTATGTGGCGTTTGTCCGCCGGATGCAAGGGCATCGTTGTAATAGTCCCATAATTGTTCCCGGTACATCGGATGGGCGCAGTTTTCGATGATGAGCGGAACGCGTTCCCGAGGTGCGAGCCCACGCAAGTCAGCATATCCTTGTTCTGTAACGAGGACATCCACGTCGTGCTCTGTATGGTCGATGTGGGATGCGAACGGTACAATTGAAGAAATGTCACCGTTTTTGGCAGTCGATTTTGTAACAAAAATCCCCAGTCTGGCATTGCGTGCAAAGTCGCCTGATCCGCCGATGCCATTCATCATATTGACCCCGCATACATGTGTCGAGTTGACGTTTCCATATATATCCGCTTCAAGTGCTGTGTTGATGGAAATTAGTCCCAATCGTTTGATCAGCTCTGGCGAATTGGATATCTCTTGCGGGCGGAGCACTAGTTTATCCCTGTATGTATCAAAGGAAGAATACACTTTCTTCATCTTTTCTTCGGACAGTGTGATGGAACAGCCTGATGCGAAAGAGACCTTGCCGGCATCCATCAAATCGAACACGGCGTCTTGCAGGACTTCAGAATATATTTCTAAATCCTTGAACTCCGATGTAAGTAAACCATGTAGGACGGCGTTAGCTACTGTGCCTATTCCCGATTGCAGCGGAGCCAGTGACTCGGTCATTCGGCCTTCTTTTACTTCTTTTCTCAGAAAGTCGATTAGATGATCAGCCATTTGCTGTGTTTCCTCATCGGGAGGAATAACAGTGGAAGCTGAATCAGGCCAGTCGGTGAATACAATCCCTTTGATTTTCTTTGGATCGACAGAAATTCCAATTTCGCCGATACGGTCGGATACATGCTGCAGAGGAATAGGGGAGCGTTCTCCATATTTCTCAGGTACATAGACATCGTGGAGACCTTCTAATTGTTCAGAATGAGATAGATTGATTTCCAGAATGATATGATCAGCATATTGAGCAAAAATAGCATTATTGCCGACGGAAGTGGTAGGGATAATCAATCCCTCTTTTGTGATTGAAACCGCTTCCAAAATTGCATAATCCATAGAATGGCTCAATGTGTGTTGGCGAATCATTTCGCTTAATTGTGATAAGTGGATATCGACGAATTGCATTTCGCCTTTATTGATGCTTTTTCGCATAACTGGATCTGCTTGGAACGGCACTCGTTTTTGCACGATGCCCGCTTGTGCGAACAGCTTATCCACATCGGCGCCCAGCGAAGCACCTGTAAATATATTCACTTTAAATGGTTCATGTTCCGCTCGCTTTACAAGCGCATGAGGAATTGCTTTTGCATCCCCGGCCCGGGTAAAGCCGCTTAACCCCAATGTCATCCCATCTGTAATCCATGAGGCCGCTTCTTCAGATGTAACAATGCGATCAATTAATTGTTTATATTGTATTCGATCTTCTTTGTTTTTCATCAGACATCCCTCTTTAGTATAAATATATTGTTATTTTACCCTGTTATATTACAACGCTGGCTGAAATCGGCTATTATACAGAAAAAAGCGATCAAACAGTTTGCTTCAAGCATAAAGCAGCATTTTTTTAAAAAGATAACAGTTTTCTGAAGTAGCTGGAATAGGATTGGCTGACTGGAATTTTGTCGCCGTTGCTCATTGAAAGGATAAAGGTTGAATGCGAATCGGGATAAATTTCCTGGATCTGATGGACATTCACTATAAAAGAACGGTGGCAACGGATGAATGTATCAATCGGCAAAGAGAATTCAAATTCCTGCAGTGAATCTTTATGTGTGCCATTTCCTCTCTCCGAAAAGACATAGGTTCTCCGATTTTTGGCTTCCATATAGATTACTTGCGGAAAGGGAACCGGTATCCAGCCATCATTTTTTTTGATCGTAATAACCGATTTCCCAAGAATGGCAGCTGGATAGATGGCTGTGACGCATCCTTGGAGCATCTCATTTTTATAAAAAGGGATCGCTTGTCCTTTGTATGGAACGCCCAATACATCGCGGTTTATCACATCAGAGACTTTTTTTCCGCTGTTGAGTGCCTGATGGGTAATAGTGCCGGCTTTCACAGGATCGCCCGCTTTCAGTTTAAGGTCAATTCGTCGGCTTGGCCGGAAATACAGGTAGTGTTCTGTATCGGAGATGGCCAAGGAAACTTCGTGGGAGAATAATTCGCTCAATACTTCTAAAAAAGATTCAAAGTCTAAAGATTCCATTGTTTTACTTCCTCCAGATTGTCATGATGGTGCTTTCCCTTTTAAGTGTAGGGGTTTTTGAGCGAAAATTCTAATGAATTGACCATAGATTGATCGGATTAGTTACATGATAAAAAAAGAAGCTGCTGTCACAGCTTCTGTCTGTATGATTGTACAAATGAATAGCCTACTTGCAGACCATGATCTTTTATGCCGGGCATTTTACCTGTAAACAGATTTTTTCCGTTTACTTGGTCATACACAGCGATATACGCGCTGCTCTCGGCAGTAGGGTTATCCCCAGACGCCGAATAAAGCACGAATAGTTGATTGTTTTTTGTGAATAGATCTATTGCGTAAAAATAAGTTACTTCACTCGGCAAGGCGACTTTCAGTTCCTGCGCATCTTTTTGGGTTGCTGCCAGGTCTGCCACATGTAGCTTACCATCTTCCGACTGTAGATAAAGCCTGCCGTCTTTAAGGAAGATACTGTTTTGCAATTGGCCTGCTTCTATGTTTTTAGGAAGAGGCTTATAAGCCAGAGTCTTTTTGGCCGGATCTAGCAAAGCCAATGTTGCTTCTTTATCATTGGAAGCTGTCATGTAGAATGCATTTTGATCATGAACGATATTGGATAGGTTCACATAGGTGCCCTCACTAAGTGCGGCTTCCTCACTCATGACATGTTTAAGCGCAAGTGAATGGGCATCGATAGAATACAGCTTCACAAAGGATTTCTCGTTGATAGTGCTCGTTACTATATAATACAGCTGTCCGTTCAATTCCTGCAGTGCTTCATTCATGATTTGATCGTTGGATGCTATATCAGGCAGCGTCATTTCATTTTTGGTCACTTTACCGGTCTTTTTGTCTTCTCTGGCCAAATAAAGGATCGGATCTTGTGACCTGTACGAAAATAGTGGGTCGAAATAAGCAGTAATCCATTCTTTTTCTGACTCAAAGGAGTTGGCGTGAGCATTTTTTCTGTAGAGAGCCTTATGGTTTAAGACATCGGGTCCCACTCTGTATTTTTCATCGAATTCTATTTTGGAGAACATGGTTTTTCCGTGAGAAATAGTTACTTTTTCGAACTGGTTGGAATCTGTTTTCATGATGGTAGTGAGCTTGGCATCTGAAAGCTGATCCGGGTTGCCGGATACTGTTTTTATATGAAATGTACGGTTTGTCGGCTGCTGTTTGCCGGAAGCGACCGCAACTAGTATACCGAGCGACAGGGCGCTGATGAGGGAAACAGCAATGATTCGTTTGAATTTCATAATGGGCCTCCTTAAATTGATACTTTCTTTTTTAATAGGTAGAAACTGGCTAAAAAGCTTGCTGCCATGAAGACAATGACAAATGCCCAGTTAAGCTGCAGGCTTTCGGTCGTATACAGGTAACGTGTATTCATATAAATGAAAGCGGCAATACTGCCTCCGATGAAAACCAGTCCGCCGATGAAACCGACAATCCGTTTGCTACGATCCCATAGGACAAGGACGGACAGCATACAGAACATCATCATAAGAAACGCCGTCTTGAATAGGAGTGTGCTGACACTCACCGGCAATAGGAATGGTATAGTTTCAGAGTAGACAAGAAACGATTTAATCAAGTGATCCGCCACAGTACCTGATGGCAGAATGGCTTTCATCATAAACGTGCCAATATATAGATTAACCAGCACTACTCCATAAAAAGTGAAAAAGATAAGCAGGAAGACAAGTAGTTTTGAAAAGAAAATGCGAAGACGGCTGCCTTTAATGCTGAGTAAGAGATAAATTCGCTTTGTAGCACCGAACCATTCCTTATACCACAGATAAAAACCGGACAGGATAAGAATCAGGGCGATTATGAGTAAAAATAGAATAGGAAGCGGGTCATTATCCAAGATGGCCGTCAAAGAGTAGGGCTCGATACCATTCACAAAATCACGAAGCGTTGTTCCGCTTTCAGAGGCTTGGCGGACAAGCTCTTGATTGACACGCGATACCACTTTAAAGAAAAGGGCCTGGAAGCCGGCAGTGGCAATAATGAATATTCCGATTAAAAAAGGAATGACTTTACGTAAATCTGTTTCGACAAATGTTAAGAATTTCATGATTCATTCTCCTTACCCTCTGTAAATTTTGCGCATCTTTTCAACGATGCTATATCCTTCTTTTTCAGCTTCTTCTTTGGAGAAACTGCACAGCACTTTTCCTTCTTCTAAAAGAAAGACATGATCGGCAATCGTTTCAATCTCATCGATTTCATGCGTAGTGATGATGATTGTCTGGCCTTCAATCATGAATCTGCTCTTCAAGGATGCGATGAACTCTTCACGGGAAAAAATGTCGATGCCGCTGAACGGCTCATCCATCAGGACATAGGGCGCATTTTGGCTAAGTCCGACAATAATCGTGAAGCGGGCTAGATTTCCTTTGGACAATTCTTTCAACCGGCGATCTTGCGGAAGGTTGAAAAACGCCACCATTTCCCGCGCTTTGTCCATATTGAATGAATCATAGTAAATGTTGGCCATTTGTAAGTTTTCTTCGACTGTCCAATTCAAGTCATGGGTCGGTACATCAGCGAGAAAAGCAATTTTATCGATGTTTCTCTCATTCACCGGCTGTCCCTCCAGTAAAATCTGCCCTTTCGTAATGGGGATAAGCTTCATGATTGATTTCATGGTGGTGCTTTTACCAACACCATTTAAACCAAGCAGACAGCTGATTTTTCCTTTTTCAAATGTAATGTTGACATCATCCAGGATTGTTTTCTTTCCATATTTTTTAGTGACATTTCGCAGCTCAATCATCTTTATAGAACCTCCAATTCGTGTTTTGTAAGCAATTGGTTAATATGGTTCAGTATGATTGGTAAATCTTAATATCTGCAGTCGAGAAGTCTTAATTTTTTCTTAAGATGTTTATGTTTTACTTTTGGAAAAGGGGACGCAGAGATATTCATGATAAACTGGCTGTAACAACCGAGTGAATAGGGTAGAGCAAGGAGCGGCGATGGATAAAAAGAGAATGTGTAAATGTGGAAACCGATTGAAGATGACGGAAACAAGTCCGGTTTGGGTTTATTGCGAAGATCCTTATTGCGATTATGTGGTCATGTATGGTGATTGGCAGCTCGATACGATTTATAAGAGCTATAGTGAAAATAAATTCTGGAAAAGCGGTCCGAGGAAGGGTTGGTATCGGGGCAGTCCGATAGAGGTCCATATAACGGATATCAAAAGCAATTTTAAATGGAAACAGTGAGGAATTTTCCAAAGCAGGACAAGGAGTAGGTGTGGTGCTTTGCTTCTTTTTCTTGGCATTAATCCAAAAAGCCGTCCAGTTCAGATGTTGGACGGCTAAGTTTATTCTTTTAAGAAAGGGTGCTCCAGTTTGTACGGAGCTCAACGGAGGTCTTCCGCTTTTCTTTGATCCAGCTGCAGTGACCAGGGACTAGCAAACTTCGCTCTTTTCCCTACGATAAGTCAACATCGGTTCGTTCCTCACCGTGTTTCCTTTATCTCAGGAAAAGGGCTCCAGTTTGTACTGAACTGCTCCCTGTCAAGTAGACAGCCGAAATAACAAAAATGCTTTAAGCGGCTTGAGCCCTAAATTCTAATGGGCTTAAGCCGTTTAATCGTTTTTGAAAACGGTCATTATTATAAAAATCTATGTATTCATCAATCGCTTTTTGTAACGCTTCATACGTCTTATATGTATGTAGATAATATTTTTCACATTTTAATGTGCCCCAGAACGATTCCATGGGTCCGTTGTCGATGCATTTCCCTACCCGTGACATACTATGTGTTAATTTGGCTTTAGTGATGATTTCCTTGAACCCATGCGATGTGTATTGATAGCCACGATCACTATGAATCAAAGGCTTTTCTTCTTTTAACGATGAGATTGCTTGATTAAGTGTATCAAATACTAATGGGTTATTATTCGAATGGCTTAATACATAGCTGACAATGGAGCCGTCATAAAGGTCCAAAATGGCACTTAAATAAGCCTTTTGTGACTGGCCATACTTGAGTTCTGTCACGTCCGTTACCCATTTTTCATTCGGTTTGTCAGCTGTAAATTCCCGATTCAGCCTATTTTCAGCTAAGTGCTGGGCAGGCGAAGACACATACCGTTTTCGTTTTCGGCGGATGACCGACTTTAACCCCCTTATATTCATAAGGCGGTATATGCGTTTCACATTCACCTTTGGTTTGTTTTCAGCTTGGCGTTTCCGATTGATGTTTAAGGCTACTCGACGGTATCCATAAATGCCATTTACCTGTGTATAGATCGCTTGGATTTCTTCCAGGATTGAACGGTTTTCTGTCTCTCGTTTGGAAGGGGAACGCTGAAGCCATTTGTAATAAGCTGCGCGCGAAACGCCCGCAATATCACATAATAAAAGAATAGGGAGATGGTCTTTCTCGTGTAATTCTTGAATCGCTTGATAGTGGCTTTGGTGGCGAACCTTCGCTAACGACGCCTCCTTTCGATTTCCTCTAACTTTTTTAAGAATAGATTTTCTGCCCGCAAGCGTTCGTTTTCCTTTTCTAATCGTCTCATCTGTAATCTCATTTTTTCATCAGGTGTTAATTCAGCTTCGCTCTTTGTCCGACCGCGTTTATCTCTTAATCCTTCTTNAAGAAGAACTAAAACGCGCACTAGCCGCCTACAAAGGCACCGTCCTACTCGTCTCCCACGAACCAGACTTCTACCAAGACTGGGTAACAAAAACCTGGAACGTAGAACAATGGGCGAATGAATAAAGAAAAGCGGAAGACCTCCGTTTAGCTCCGTACAAACTGGAGTGTTTCTCTTCGAAATAAAGGAAACACGGTGAGGAACGAACCGATGTTGACTTATTGAAGAGAGAAACGCGAAGTTTGCTAGGAGCTGGAGGTCTGCAGCTGGATCGAGAAAAGCGGAAGTGACCGTTTAGGGACGTATGAACTGCTCCCTGTCAAGTAGACAGCCGAAATAACAAAAATGCTTTAAGCGGCTTGAGCCCTAAATTCTAATGGGCTTAAGCCGTTTAATCGTTTTTGAAAACGGTCATTATTATAAAAATCTATGTATTCATCAATCGCTTTTTGTAACGCTTCATACGTCTTATATGTATGTAGATAATATTTTTCACATTTTAATGTGCCCCAGAACGATTCCATGGGTCCGTTGTCGATGCATTTCCCTACCCGTGACATACTATGTGTTAATTTGGCTTTAGTGATGATTTCCTTGAACCCATGCGATGTGTATTGATAGCCACGATCACTATGAATCAAAGGCTTTTCTTCTTTTAACGATGAGATTGCTTGATTAAGTGTATCAAATACTAATGGGTTATTATTCGAATGGCTTAATACATAGCTGACAATGGAGCCGTCATAAAGGTCCAAAATGGCACTTAAATAAGCCTTTTGTGACTGGCCATACTTGAGTTCTGTCACGTCCGTTACCCATTTTTCATTCGGTTTGTCAGCTGTAAATTCCCGATTCAGCCTATTTTCAGCTAAGTGCTGGGCAGGCGAAGACACATACCGTTTTCGTTTTCGGCGGATGACCGACTTTAACCCCCTTATATTCATAAGGCGGTATATGCGTTTCACATTCACCTTTGGTTTGTTTTCAGCTTGGCGTTTCCGATTGATGTTTAAGGCTACTCGACGGTATCCATAAATGCCATTTACCTGTGTATAGATCGCTTGGATTTCTTCCAGGATTGAACGGTTTTCTGTCTCTCGTTTGGAAGGGGAACGCTGAAGCCATTTGTAATAAGCTGCGCGCGAAACGCCCGCAATCTCACATAATAAAAGAATAGGGAGATGGTCTTTCTCGTGTAATTCTTGAATCGCTTGATAGTGGCTTTGGTGGCGAACCTTCGCTAACGACGCCTCCTTTCGATTTCCTCTAACTTTTTTAAGAATAGATTTTCTGCCCGCAAGCGTTCGTTTTCCTTTTCTAATCGTCTCATCTGTAATCTCATTTTTTCATCAGGTGTTAATTCAGCTTCGCTCTTTGTCCGACCGCGTTTATCTCTTAATCCTTCTTCGCCCTCTTCTTCAAACTTCTTTGTCCAGCTATACACTTGGTAATAAGACACCTGATGGATTTCAGCTGTTAACTGATAGTCTTTCTGGTGGCTTAGACAATAAGAAACGATATCAAGTCGTTCCTGTAAGGTTGTTTTTCTTCCCTTAGTCATAGATTGGCTCATTCCTTTACCCGAATCTTTTAATTCACTATGACTAGTATACTGGTTAATCCATCTCCTTAAAACAGACTCACTGGTAATTCCATATTTAGCGATCACCTGGGTCAACGAATAGCCACCATCTAAATAGGTCTGTACGGCTGCCATTTTTAATTCTTTTGGATACTGGGTCCATGTAGTCGCTTCTCTAAGAGCTTCCTCTCCAAACGTTTCATATCTAATCTTCCACCGTTTAATGGTTTTGTGTGATACTTGGAATTGCCTACTCAGTTCACGTAAAGAAGTATGGCCTTGGCTTAATAGATCAAGAACCGTTAATTTCAATTCATATGGGTGCTTACTTCGTGCCATAAAAATACTCCCCTTAGCTAAACAGATTTAGTTTTTTTATCTGTCTACCTAATGGGGAGCATATCAGTACAAACTGGAGTACATTTCTTTGAGATAAAGGAAACACGGCGAGGTTACGAGCCGATGTTGACTTATCGTAGAAGAAAGGTGCGAAGTTTGCTAGTCCCTGGTCACTGCAGCTAGATCAAGAAAAGCGGAAACGGTCGTTTAGCTCCGTACAAACTGGAGCGTTTCTCTTTGAGAAAAAGTGAAACTTTGCTCAGTGGTTCTTCTGAGCATTAGTTGAACCATTCGGGTTTTAAGGGACAGTTAATCTTCTTGACCTATCTTTCCTTACTGTCCCTTAAAACGGGATAAAGGAAACACGGTGAGGTACGTACAAAAATAAATACCATACCCCCTCCACACTTTTCTTCATAGCACATATAGAACCCCCTTCCGGGAAACCGGAAGGGGGTTCTTGTGATTAAAACCTGCATTTATGTTTAATCAATAAATCTCCATACTGAGATATACACAAAAAATTTTTACTTCTTTAAGCCTATTTTTTTAAGCAAAATGATGAGTTCTTCCACTTGTTCTTCGCTCAGATCGCCAAATATGTCCTCGATCACTTCCGTGTGTTTCGGGAATACATCTTCCATGAATGCCCGCCCTTTTTCTGTGATGCTGGCGAAGATCACTCGACGGTCTGTAGGGCATGCTTTACGGACAACATATTCCTTTTTCTCCAGCTTGTCGACCACGTAGGTAATGGAGCTGCTCGCAAGCAGAATTTTCTTTCCTATATGCTGTATAGGCTGGTCACCCTTATGGTATAAAAGCTCCAATACGGAAAATTCTGTGGGGTTTAATCCATACTGGTTCATATCATTTTTTATTTTATCCTGGACTGTCTGAGATGAACGCATCATGACAATTAATGCTTTCAACGATAATTCTGTACGTTTCACGATGGTACACTCCTTTTTTCATATGCATCCACTTTAATTATCTCGAATATGAGATGATATTATTCTAAATAATTTTGCATGTCAATCGTTTTGGCCGCAAATCGCCTATAATCTAAAAGAGAGCGGTGATATTCCGCTCTCTTCACATATGTATCGCTATACTATTAAAGATTTTCGATAATGCCTTGGTAAATCATGCGCAACACATCCCCGCGGGAGATCACTCCAATCACCTTTTCGTTCTCATCGATTACCGGAATTTTCTTAAAGTGATGCTTAGAAATGGTTGCTACCACCTCATTTAAATCATCGTCCGGAGAAAGTGTTATGATTTTTCGGTTCGCGAGGATTGTCTCTACTGTTTCATTCATGCGTTCGGATACCGTTGTATCTAATTTCTTTTCCGGAATATATGTAATCATTGTAAAGAAATCATAAACAGATTGCTTCTGAGGCGCTAAGTGGCGAAGGATATCGCCATCACTGACCATTCCGACCAATGTCCCGTTGGCATCTACGACCGGCATGCCGCCTATTTTGCAATCAATCATTTTTTTCAGCAGGTCCTTTAGCGTCATATCGAGATGAGCGCAAACAACATCCTTGATCATAAAATCTTTGACAAACATCCTAATCACCCTCCTTACCTATAGTATACCCTTAATTATGATGCAGAGGCGCCCTAGTAACAAAACATTCAATTTCTTATTCCCTCGGGCTCCTCCACCTAAACTTCCCTGATTATTCCCGGCAAAAAGGAGTACATGAATCTCTAATGATCAAATCAGCCGGAATAATAATACGCTTGACTGGAGTAGCCGGGTTTTTAATCTGATCGATTAAGCAACCGGTTGCCTCATAACCAAGCTGGAAGATATGGATATCGACGGAAGTCAAAGCTGGCCGGGAATGCTCGGATAAGCTATGGTTATTGAATGATATGATGGATACATCGTCTGGCACTTGGATGCCACTTGCTTCAAGAAGGGAAATCATTTCATAGGCTGTCAAANTACGTCCCTAAACGGTCACTTCCGCTTTTCTACATAAAGTCAATGTTTTTTGTTTGTTCTAGTCTTACTTCTGTTTGCTTTGGTTTTGTTTGGCTGATGATGCGGCCGTTTTTGACGGAGTAGAGTACTTCTGCCTGTAGGCGCAGGGCGTGGTAGCCGTCTGTCGCGTTTAGGACGATGAAGTTGGCTGGATTGTTTTCTTGGATTCCGTATTGCTTCAGCTCAAGTGCTTTGGCACTGTTTTCGGTTACGAAGCGAAGGGAGTTTTTGATGTCGCTGTAACCCATCAATTGAGAAGCGTGCAGTCCCATATGCAGGACTTGAAGCATATTTCCATTTCCGATTGGGTACCATGGGTCCATAATGTCGTCATGGCCGAAGCAGACATTCAGGCCATTTTGGTCCAACTCTTTAACGCGTGTTAATCCGCGGCGTTTCGGATAGGTATCGAAGCGGCCTTGAAGGTGAATATTCACCAATGGATTAGCTACGAAATTCATTTTGGCCAAGCCCAGGACCCGCATCAATTTGTACGTATAGGCATCGTTATAAGATCCCATTGCTGTCGTATGGCTTGCTGTTACACGGCCCTGATAGTCGTTATGAATGGTTTCACGGGCAACCACTTCAAGGTGGCGTGATTGCTCATCATCAATTTCATCGCAGTGGATATCGATTGATTTGTCATATTTCATGGCAATCTTGAAGAGCTGGCGAATGGATTCAGCACCGTCATCACGCGTGAACTCGAAATGAGGAATGCCGCCCACGATATCAGCCCCCATTTTCATGGCTTCATCAAGCAATTCCAATCCGTTCGGGTAGGAAAGGATGCCTTCTTGAGGAAATGCCACAATTTGCAGGTCGATAAAGTCTTTCATTTCTTCTTTCACTTCAAGCATCGCTTCTAGTGCAATCAATGTCGGATCTGTTGTATCAACATGAGTCCGTACATGCCCGATTCCATTGGCAATCTGCCAGGAAAGAGCTTTTTTTGCACGGTCTTTCACATCCTGCTTCGTCAGTGATTCTTTTCTTTCTGACCAGCGCTGGATGCCTTCGAATAAAGTGCCGCTTTCATTCCAGCGCGGCTGTCCAGCAGTCAAGGTTGTGTCCAGGTGGATATGCGGTTCTACGAAAGGGGCGCATACCAGCTTTCCTTGCAGGTCTATTTTTTCAGCATGCTCAGCTGTCATAGTGCCCGCTTTTTTGATTTGCGAGAAAGTGCCATTTTCGATCAACAGATCCCAAAGGCCTTCGCGACCAAAAATGGAGGCATTAGCCAACATTTTCAAGTTCATAGCATTCTTCCTCCTCGATTTTCGTTGTTACTGCGTTTGTTTTCATGGCTTTCACGGCAATGAAGTAACTGATTCCCGTTACAAGCAGTGTATTGACCGGTGCAATGCCAGGAAGGCTCAAGCCGGCGATAATACCTGCACCCCATGCGATGATGGCGGGCATATGCATGTTTTTAATATCTGCTTGTTCATACTTGATGTACTTTCTCTTTTTGACAAAGAAGAAATCGACGATAATGATGGCACCGACTGCCGGCAATGTAGAACCAAGGAATGTAAGCCAGCTGACGAAGTTGTTGTATAGCCAAGAAGCTAGCAATGTTCCGAGTGCCCCATTGATCATAACCATCACTACTTTTGGCTTCTTGAAAATGGTTGCGAAGCCTAATCCAGAGGCGTATAAAGCATTGTCGTTTGTTGTCCAGATGTTTAAACCTAAAACCAGGATCGCAGGGATCATCAAGCCTTGCGAGAACATGACATCGGAAATATCGTTATGCCCTGTGGCAATTGTACCAATGGCACCAAAAAGGAACATCAGCGTGTTGCCAAGGAAAAAGGCAATGACTGTGGTAATCACGGCATGTTTGCCGGATTTAGCAAAGCGAGCGAAGTCTGGTGTTACCGTACCGCCGCTGATGAATGATCCTACCGTAATGGTTAAAGCGGCAGCGATTGTCAAGGTAGAGTCAGGTGTGTAAGCAAGCAATGCATCCAAACCGCCCATGTCTTGTACCGCCATTGTCGCGCTCGTGCTGCCCAATACGGCAATAGCTGGCACAGCAACCATACTTAGTATGGTCAAAGCTTTCATTCCTAAATACGCTGTCATTGTCATGATGATACCGAAGACGATAATCAATGCGAATGTAGGGATGCCGGTCATTTTATTTACAGGGTAAGCAAACATGCCGACGCCTACGCCGAACCAGCCTACCTGTGTTGCACAAACCATAAAGGAACTGATATATGAACCTTTTTTACCAAAAGAATATTGTGCCAGTAGATGAGTGGATAATCCTGTTTTTGCTGCAATATAACTTAAAGATCCGGTGAATGCGCCCAAGATGACATTACCGATGAGAATAATCCCAATCAGTTGGGCAAAAGTCATTCCCTCTCCTAGAGATCCGCCTGCCCACATGCTTGCTGAGAAGAACGTAAAGCCCAGCATAACGGCCATCATTTTCAGGAAACTATTGCGCTTTCCTGGTGGAACGGGTGAAAATGAGTAATCTTTATCTTGTAGTTGCATGAATAATTCCTCCCAAGTTTTTTAAGCTTGGTGAGCCTGCCTAACGTTCATTGCTGCATCTGCATTTTGGCTTTCAGACATAAAAAAACACTTATCGCAGTGACAAGTGGTGTATATGCCGGAATGCAGCCGCCCTTAATGAACGTTTGCTTATTCCAAACAGAATATCGCCCACCTTGTCAGCCTCACGGGACTGTACTTAAAGGTTATTTTTAAAACTAAAGTTATATTAGCAAACTACTTTTGAAGAATCTAATGGTAATTGATGTAAAATGGTTTAGTGGCCGAGTATGAATAGTGGAACTCCGCTTTTTGCAGATGGAAAGTTGAATTGTTATTGGCAATGTTGAAGCTAAGAAAACCTGTTTGCCGGGCTTTCCCGTACCGACATGCTTATTTACCTGTTTTCCATGTTATAATGTAGGTAATCTATTAAGATGTTCGTTAAAAAGCTCTCTCACGCCTGAATCGAACCAAAAGAGAGGCTTCATTTCTAAGGAAAATAGGAAGAGCTTCACTTGCTTTAAGAGAAGTGCGGCAGATTGGATTGAAACTTGCGCTGGCTTCGAATACGTGGGAATAGTCAGTCTTTAAGCGTAACTGTTTCATTTATGTTCCATAAGAAATATAATACGAGAAGTGCGTCTGTTAAAATGATCGAAACGTCAAAGCAGGTATGCCCCGCTTAAAGGCCGGAAGATTTCCTTTCGAAAGGAAATGAGAATGTTGGGGTCCACTATATTTAATAGATAAAGGAAACAAAGGTACAGGAGGAAAAAAGGATAATGAATTTGGATGCAATGGATGAATACACATTAGAATCAATGCTAAGTTCCCTTAACATGGAGCAACTGAAGACAATCCGTCGCAATCTTGCGCTGAAAAATATGAGTTCTTTGAGAAAGAAGGAATTGGTCGTCGCTTTGGCGGAAAATATCCCGTTAACCGTCGAAGGAAGATCGCAGTTAATGGATGTCGATCAATATTCAGCAATCCTTCAAATTATGACCAAAAGCGGACTGATTGAAATCAGCCAATTAGCTTTGGAAGATGTCTTTTACTTAAGCAGCTTAGGGTATGTTCACCCAATCACGAAGGATGGCAAACAAATGCTTGTTATGCCAAAAGAAGTGACAGAGCAGTTTTATAAACTAGATCCTGCCAAGTTGAAAGAGAAAGTGAATGCAAACCAAAAAGTGACTAATTTGCTGTTCGCTATGGCAAGAAGCTACGGTATGGTCGAAATGGATACCCTGAAAGCAATGATCGAGCGCTGCACAGGGGAAGAAATCGATGTTGCCTGGCTGACATTGTATATCGAACATCTATCTGAGTATTATAATGCATTCAAGCTGGAAGATGGTTTCTTCATCAGCGACCAGGTGCAGGATAAAGATAAATTATGGAGCCAGCTTGAGCAAAGGGCAGAACTGCCTTACTATGCAATGACACAGGATGATATGTTCAAGATGAATCGCCATGAAATGATTGAGCATACAGCCCAGGTTCAGGAGCTACAATCTTATATCCGCAGCCATTATGAGCTAGAGCCTGGTTTAGTGGAAGAACTAATGCAAGATGCGTTGGTGAGAATCCAGAACGACGAACCTCTTAGTGAGGTTGTTGGCATTTTTGGCCAATATATGGAATTCCCTTCAAGCGATGATGTTCAGACATTTGCTGCCTATTTGATTAATGTCATGAATCATACCCGTCTATGGGTATTAAAAGGACATGCTCCAATCGAATTGTCCCCAGCTAAACCAGCCAATAAACCGCATGTGAAAAGCAGCGGCAAAAAAATTGGAAGAAACGAACCATGCCCTTGTGGCAGCGGCAAAAAATATAAGAAATGCTGTGGCAAATAAAAAAGCCTGTTATCTAAATTGTTTTTTAGGATAGACCAAGTCCAAGCGGCTTGGTCTATTTTTTTTACCGGAATATCTATGTTTTGGTTTGCAGAAAATAAAAGCAAAGGAGATTAGCGTATTGCGAATTCCCCTATGCCATCTATGATGAAAAAAAGGACATAACACTGAAAGAGACGATAAAACAACTCATTTCAAAGAAAAAACAGCGAAGCCTATTTCTAGCGAATCGCTGTTTTTTTATGCATCCTTATTCATCGTCTTCTACATAAGGTTCTTGTTCATACCCTTTCAGATCACCGAATGAAGTCATGATTCCTTCTTCATCAAGCAGGTCTTCTAGCTGTTCTAGTTCACTTGTTGGATAGACGGCAATGTTTTTCCCGTTGATATCGTTGCCTATACAGTTTTCGATATCTTCCACATAGCCGATATGTTCATCGGAGTTGATATACATTTGATCATAATGTTCCTTCGGATCGAAGAAATCGGAAGGAGTGTCAGAGTTGCCCCATTTAGCCACTGACTGCCAAGAATCCTCGGCATCAAACCCGACTGTTTCTTCCGTATGGCGCTTGCCGAAGGGCGGCAGAACTTCTTCTTCAATCGGACGGTCCTCGCTCACTTGCTGATGCAGGCTATGCTCGGTACAAGTTAAGGTATGCGGGATGGCCTCTAATCTTTCAAACGGTATATCTGCACCGCATACTTTGCATCTGCCATAGGCCCCATCCTGAAGGGCTTTTAGTGCTTCATTTGTTTCCTGCAGCAGGTTTTCCGTGTTTTCATTTAAAGCGATATCCTTTCCGCGTTCGTACAATTCGGTGGCTGTATCGGCTGGATGATTGTCGTAAGTGGATATTTCCCCAACGGAGTCGCGAAGACTTTCACTTAGGCCAAAATGGTCATTTATGTGCAAGGTCTGCTCGAGCGATTTTTTTTGTTCTGCCAATTGAAGTGCCAGGGACTGCAGTTGCTGTGATGAGAGCATATCAAAACAAATCCTTTCCTAGGTTCTAGCTAGGAATAGTGTCAGCCAATACAAGAAAAAATATGTACAAAAAAGCGTTTTTATCCCATTCTAACGTAGGACTCACAAAGAAGCAGGAAGGGAAGATCAAGCGCCAGTAAGAATCCGAGTGTTAACGAATAATCAGTGGGGGATGGATGAAAACCTCCCCACCGAGTATTCGTTTCATCTTTATTCAATCATGCCCATTTCCCTTGCAACAATTTCATATGAATGTAGTCGTGCGTCATGGTCATAGACAGAAGTAGTGATAATCATTTCGTCCGCTTCGGTTTCTTCCATGAAGCGGTGTATTTTCTCTTTGATTGTAGACGGACTGCCAACAATCGATGACCCGATCCGCTGTTGAAGGGCTTCTTTCTCATAGGGATTCCAGATGGCGTCCATATTTTCGACAGGAGGATCCAAAGGCCCTGGTTGATTGCGCAACAGCTTCAGGAATTGCTGTTGCATGGACGTGGCGAGATATGCAGCCTGTTGGTCCGTATCCGCAGCCACAACATTCATTCCAACCATGGCGTAAGGTTTATCCAAAACATTCGAAGGCTTAAAGCTTCGACGGTACAAGTCGAGGGCAGGCAGTGTGTTCTCAGGGGCAAAGTGGCTTGCGAATGAGAACGGCAACCCTAGCTGGCCGGCAAGCTGGGCACTAAAGCCACTGGAGCCAAGAAGCCATACAGGGATCTTCAATCCTTCCCCCGGATAGGCATGAACACGTTTTGGCTCTGTTTGCAGAGAAGGATCGAAATAACCGCGAAGCTCAGCCACTTGTTCAGGGAAATCGTGGCCATCGCTCCGGCTGCCTCTCCGCAAGGCAAAGGCGGTCAATTGATCTGTGCCTGGCGCACGGCCCAAGCCTAAATCAATCCGGCCGGGATGAAGCGCTTCGAGTGTTCCAAATTGCTCAGCAATAACTAACGGAGCATGATTGGGCAGCATGATGCCGCCTGATCCGACGCGGATTGAATGGGTACCGGCAGCTACATGGCCAATCAGGACAGATGTCGCTGAAGAAGCAATGCCGGGCATGTTATGGTGTTCTGCCAACCAAAATCGGTTGTATCCCCATTTTTCTGCATGACGGGCAAGGTCGAGTGTATGTTTAAGCGATTGGGTTGCATCGCCGCCTTTGACAATCGGCGATAAATCCAATATGGAATATTTCCTACTCATTTATTTCAACTTCTTTCTGTAAAAGAATAATCATTCCTATGTTAGGAGAGATAGTTCTATTTTACCAACGAATGTCCAAGGAATATAACAATCCGCTTATGAGGCCTGTTAGCTCTTTCCATTGACCCTCGCTCCTGTTATCCATACAATAAAAATGTTTGTTCGTATATTCAGAAAGGTAAAAGAATAATAAAATCGGCGGTTGCCGTGTAAATAAAGTGAAAATTTGATCGATAGAAAGGGTCTATTCATCCCCATCGATCATGAAAGGGGAAGTGAATTGAAGAAAAAAATTCTTTTTGTTTGTGGCTGGATCAGTTTTGGTCTTGGATTAATCGGTATACCAATGCCGATTTTGCCGACTACGCCTTTCTTATTGCTTGCTGCTTGGCTTTTTTCCCAGAGTTCTGATAAGTGGAATGTCTGGCTGAAATCAACCAAGGTTTATAAACGATATGTAGTAGCTTTTCAGGAACAGGGAGGAGTAACAGTGAGGGCGAAGGCGGAAATGCTCCTGATTACGTATGCATTGATGCTCATTTCCTGGCTGTTTGTTTCAAACCCTTATATTCGGTTGATGTTGATAGGCATAGCTGTTATGGAACTGCTTGTAGTTATCAAACTTCCCAGTGTTTCTAAGGATAAAGCTATAACCAAAAGAGAGAAAGCTTAATAAGTCTTCATCTTATATTGAAAACCGGTCCCCTGCAGGAGACCGGTTTTTCGCATATTTTCCGTTAAATCACGCCTTGGGCAATCATCGCATCCGCTACTTTGATGAAACCGGCAATATTCGCTCCGACCACCAGATTACCTGGATGGCCGTATTCTTTTGCCGCGGTGATGCTTGTTTGGTAGATATTCTTCATAATGTGGTAGAGTTTCTCATCCACTTCTTCGAATGACCAAGGCATTCTCATGCTATTTTGGGCCATTTCGAGAGCAGAGACCGCTACGCCGCCTGCGTTGGCAGCTTTTGCTGGTCCGAAAAGAATGGAATGGCTTAAAAAGACATCGATTGCCTCCAGGGTAGAAGGCATATTTGCTCCTTCACCGATTGCTTTAACGCCGTTCGCCACCAACATTTTAGCTGATTTTTCATCAATCTCATTCTGGGTAGCGCATGGAAGAGCAATGTCGCACGGAATGGACCAGATATGTGAACAATTATCATGATAGATGGCATCGGGATGTTCCTTGACATATGCCTGGATCCGATCCCTCTCCACTTCTTTTATTCGTTTCAATGTATCGATATTAATCCCCTTGGCATCGTAGATATAGCCGTCTGAATCGCTGCAGGCCACGACTTTTGCCCCTAATTGTGCGGCTTTCTCGATCGCGTAGATGGAGACGTTGCCCGATCCGGATACAATAACCGTGCTGCCGTTGAAGCTGAGGCCCTTGTCTTTCAACATTTCTTCTACAAAATAGACAGTGCCGTAACCTGTTGCCTCTGTTCTTGTTAAGCTGCCGCCATAACCAAGCCCTTTACCAGTAAGAACTCCGGCTTCAAACCCGCCACGGATGCGTTTGTATTGCCCGAACAGATAGCCGATTTCACGTGCCCCAACCCCAATATCACCGGCAGGGACATCTATATCAGGTCCGATATATTTACACAGTTCAGTCATGAAACTTTGGCAAAAACGCATGATTTCGCCATCTGATTTGCCTTTCGGATCAAAGTCAGAACCGCCTTTGCCGCCGCCGATCGGCTGTCCTGTGAGCGAATTCTTGAATATTTGTTCAAACCCTAGGAATTTAATGATGCTCGCGTTCACAGAGGGATGGAAACGGAGGCCGCCTTTATACGGGCCAATATTGCTATTGAATTGTACACGGAATCCACGGTTGACACGGACTTTGCCTTCGTCATCAACCCATGGCACACGGAAGGTAAGGAAACGTTCCGGTTCAGAAATGCGCTCCAGCACATTATTGTCCATATAATGGGGGTGCTTCGCAAATACAGGTACTAGGGAATCAAAGATTTCTTTGACGGCTTGGTGAAATTCTTTCTCATTAGGGTTTCTCTTTTTAACTGCTTCAAAGACTTCATTTACATAATTTTGTGCCTTTTGCAATGAAACATGTTGAACTTCCTGTTGAGTAATGGTCATAATTCTTTTATTCTCCCTTTTTCCTAGTTTATCAACCAGTAGATTTTATAGTGTGTAATATAATATTACAAAATAGAATAAATCATTAAAATACTTAGAAGATGAATTGCTATCTATTTTATATTTTTAGAACAATCAAAACAATATAAAAATTAAACTGCCTGTTCTTACGAATGTTGTATATTATAATAGGAAGTGCTTACATTGCTTTTATATCAACGGAATGAGGAGAATAAAAAAATTTTTATGAACATTATAGATAGGATGGAGGAAGGCCATGCAAAAGGAGATTGAAAATCAAGGAAGCCTGCTTGATGGGAAGGGAGAGTTAAGGGAGGCCGGTTACGCCAAAACGCTTTTGCTCCATTATGATCGTTCGGATATCAAAGCTTCCAAGCTGAGGATCAAGGAGTGGGATTATTATTTGATCCATAACCAACAGCACGCTGTGGCCCTTACGGTTGCTGACAACTCTTATATGGGGCTCATATCGGTATCGTTCATTGATTTTACACAGCCATGGTTCCGGACAGCTTCTATCCTTAAGGCTTTTCCGCTAGGCAAGCTCGGTTTGCCGAACACATCGGAACATGGAAATGTGGTCTACGATGATAAGCGCATAAAGCTGTCGTTCCTCCATCGCGACGGAGGAAGAGAACTAACGTGTTCGATGAAAAACTTTGTGAAGCGAAAGAACTTCTATTGTTCTTTTACCCTTGAGGATGAACCGGAGGACTCCATGGTGATTGCCACTCCTTTCAAAGAGAACCGCAAAGCTTTCTACTATAATCAAAAAATCAATTGCATGAGGGCGAACGGCCATGTGGTTTATGGCCATCAAAAATATAGCTTTGACAGGGATGATAGCTTTGCGGTATTGGATTGGGGAAGAGGCGTTTGGCCTTACAAGAACACCTGGTATTGGGGTTCGGCCTCCGGAATGGCAGGGGGAAAACCGTTTGGATTCAATATTGGCTATGGTTTTGGGGATACATCAGCTGCCACTGAAAATATGTTATTTTACGAGGGGAAAGCACATAAGCTGGATGAGGTAGCCTTTCATATACCGATGAAAGGCAAACGTTTTGACTATATGGCTCCTTGGACATTCACTTCCAATGACCAGCGTTTTGAGATGGCATTCCAGCCAATCATTGACCGCTGTGACTATACAACTGCAGGTATTATATCAAGCGACCAGCATCAAGTATTCGGCCGGTTCAATGGTGAGGCAGTCTTGGATGATGGCAGGAAAATTTAAGTAGAGAACTTGCTGGGGTTTGCTGAGCGAGTCCAAAATAGATGGTGATTCAATCAACTAGAGGAAAATGGTGCCTAATGGTGAAAGGACGAAACCTTCCAGCAGCAAATACGTAGTATATCATCAGAGAAACATGAAGGTGGAGAAGAAAATGGGTTGTCTCGGCAATATTCTTTGGTTTATTTTTGGTGGATTTGTAAATGCCATCGGATGGTTTTTAATCGGTTTGCTTTGGTGCATAACCATCATCGGCATTCCAGTAGGCCTTCAATGCTTTAAGATGGCCAAGCTTCAGTTGGCGCCGTTCGGAAAGGAAATTGTGACAGTCGATAACGGCTTGGGAAGTCTGTTGTTGAATATTTTATGGCTTATTTTCGGCGGAATCCCACTGGCGATAGCCAATCTTATGAGCACCTTGATATTAGCGATTACGATTATCGGCATTCCGTTCGCGTTGCAGTCATTGAAAATGGCGCAGCTTTCTTTAATGCCATTCGGCAAGGAAGTGCGTTAATCGCTTAGTATTCAAGTTGTCTGTATGATGGAAAGGGAAACGGATATTCCGTTTTCCTTTTCATTTTGCCACAATTTTCATGTATCCTTTGAAGAGGAAATGTTAGGCCGATGAGTACTGCCTGTAGTGAAACGGTGATCGTTGGAAGGTGGAAGAGAACCCCAATCGGCCAACGTGGCTTTATGTTGGCGTTATGGGTGCCTGCTAGGTTTATAATAAAAGAGTAAGCAATTTTTCTTTGGACGACTGAGGAGTTGGAACCAATGATTTATCAGAAGACGTTAAAGGGGATTTCCTCGAATATGCTCGAAGGCTTTTTTGGGGATTGGCCTAATCCGCCAAGTCCCTATACTCATTTGAAGCTGTTGCAAAACAGCAATAAGATCATCCTGGCGATTGATGACGATTGGAAGCATGTAGCCGGTTTTGTTACAGCTGTTTCTGATGGTGTTCTGTCAGCCTCTATTCCTTTTCTTGAGGTGTTGCCTGAATATCGGGACCAAGGCATAGGCAAGGAGCTGCTAACTATGATGCTGGATGAATTGAAAGGGATCTATCGGATCGATGTTTTATGCGGATCCCCTAGCCAGCTTTATTGTGAAGAATTAGGTTTATCCCCATCGCAAGGCGCGACGCTATTAGATCAGGACGGCCAATCAGGCATGCATTATCCCGCTTTCTAAAAAGAATAGGAAACAACCCTGCGGGGAAGCAGGAGTGTTTCCTATTCTTTTTTATATAGAGACAAGAAGTACGTCCGTTTACCGCTTGAAAATATGGTAAAAAGAGGTAATGTAGTTTATGAGATTCTTTTTTAGGGGTGGATCGATGATGAAGCTACTGAAACCAAACAAGTTGAACAAGGGCGACAAGGTGGCGGCTGTCAGTCTCTCATGGGGCGGAGCCGGAGAGCCAGATCTGTTATGGCGGTATGAACGGGGAAAAAAGGTGCTTGAAGAGCAATTTGGACTGCAGGTGATCGAGATGCCCCATACATTGAAGGGAGAGAAATATGTATACCAACATCCTGAGGAAAGAGCTAAAGATTTGATGGCAGCTTTTGCCGATCCAACGGTCAAGGGCATCTTCTCCTGTATTGGCGGTGATGAGAGTGTGCGATTGCTTCCATATATCGACTATCAGGTCATCGCTGAAAATCCTAAGGTATTTATCGGGTATTCGGATACGACTGTCACCCATATGATTTGCCGAAAAGCAGGCATATCAAGCTTTTACGGTCCTTCCATTTTGGCTGAGTTCGCCGAAAATGTGAAGCTGTTCGATTATACAGCAGAATGGGTGCAAAAGACGTTATTCAGCAATAGGATCATCGGCGATATCCCAGCGTCCCCTTATTGGACAAGTGAATGCATTCCATGGGAAGATGGCAATGCGATGAAGGCCCGCAAGCTAGAAAAGCATGGAGGCTATGAAGTACTGCAGGGCACTGGAATCCATAGCGGACGTCTGATCGGCGGCTGTATAGAGGTCCTCGAATGCCTGAAAGGGACGGATGTTTGGCCAGAACCACAAGAATGGAAAAATACGCTGCTATTTTTGGAAACGAGCGAGGAGAAACCGGAGCCCGATTTGGTGGAACGATGGCTCCGCAATTATGGTTCCCAAGGGATTCTGCAGAATATCAACGGACAATATCAACGGATTGCTTTTCGGCAAACCGTATGATAACCAGTATTGCGCTGAGTATAAGGAAGCGATTATGCGTATAGTTCGGGATGAGCTGAAATTGGTCAATTTGCCTGTCTTTTTTAATATGAATTTTGGGCATACATCACCTATGTGCGTTTTGCCATACGGTGCTCTGGCCACAATCGACTGTGACTCCAAAGCCTTCCGGATCGATGAGGCAGGCGTCCTGTGACTCCTTTGCAGTAATTGATGCTGTTGACGATTATATGTGTCAACATGAAATAAACCTATTTTTCATCGCTGAACACAACTTCTTCTATATCTTGCAGATCAGGCCTTACTTTATTAGATCGGTCGTTTAGCGATGTACAAACTGAAGCCCTTTGCCTGAGATAAAGGAAACACAGCGAGCGCAGGGGGCTGATGTTTACCAGGGATATAAAAACATAGCCAACGATAAGTGAAACTTTGATTGGTGAAAGAAACAGCGGAACTCTAGCCCAGGATTGCTCACTTTCTGCAGCACATATGTGGGTTTCCGTTTTAACAATAGCCAAAATAAGACGAATCAAGCCATTGCCGGAAGCGGTAATGGTTTTTTATTTTTATAAAACCGCAAAAATGGAAAAGAAATCCACTTTCTCTTTTTTTACAATAAAGTTGAAAGGGGGAAAGAGAATGTTTTTCTTATGGCGATTAAAGAAAGAGCCTGTACATGTCTATATTCAATTGCAATTTTGGTCGCAATTTTTCTTTTCGAGTGTGTTTACCGTGAATTTGCTTTATCAAGCGACAATTGTACAACTGAATCCATTGCAATTGATTTTGGTTGGAACGGTACTAGAGGCAACGGTCCTCCTTTGTGAATTGCCGACGGGTATAATAGCGGACAGAATCAGTCGGAAGGTATCCATTATTTTAGGGTATGTGCTTATTGGAGTAGGCTTCCTTCTCCAAGGGATGGTGCCGCTGTTTTGGGCGGTTCTTGCTTCTCAGCTGATTTGGGGTTTGGGCTATACATGCATCAGCGGGGCGACGCAGGCTTGGCTTGCTGATGAAGCAGGAAATGAAAAAGCATCGGCTGCATTTGTCAAAGGAGCGCGCATGGAACATGCGGCGCAATTTATGGCAATACCGTTCAGCGTTTGCGTGGGCTATTTTAGCCTGACTGTTCCTATTATCATTGGCGGACTGGGGATGATGGGGATTGCATGTATCCTTTTTTATGCTATGAAGGAAAATAACTTCCAGAAAAATACGGGCGTAGACTATTCGATTACAGCGTATCTAAAAAAGACTTTCTTTCATATCAGTGATTTTTGCAGGCGCAGTATGGTAATGAGGCTGTTGTTGGGTATTACCGTCTGTTTTGGCTTTTTCAGCGAAGCTTTCGACCGGCTGTGGGTGACACATCTTCTTGCTAATGATGTGTTGCGCCATTTAAGTGAGTCCTATTCAGTTTATTTTTTTGGAGGCATTCAGTTTGTGGTTGCTCTTCTGTCATTCCTGGCACTTCGGAAGATTGAGGGAGTCTTCTTATTTCAACGGATGAAAACAGTATACCGCCTATTGTTGCTATGCTCTCTGATGCTGGTTGCCGGTGCGTTTGGATTTGCCTGGAGCCGCTCGATGCTTGCTCTATTATTTTTTTACGGAATAGTCCATATCATGCGCAATGTCATGATGCCGATTGAAAATATTTGGCTGAATAGCCTGATACCGGAAACAACCCATCGCGCTGCATTTTTTTCCATGAAGGGCCAGGTTGACGCAATGGGGCAGATTATTGGCGGGCCGTTTATAGGAGCGTTGGCTGTCAGGTCAACCCTTTCCCTGGCCTATACGGCCAGCGCGCTAATTCTTATCCCGGCATGTTTTATGTACCATAAAGCTATGACAATCAGCCGTTCCTAAACAACATACTTGCATGGGCATGGCCGTTTCATTCAGTCTGTCTTCAAGGAAATGGGCAGGTAAATAGACATGCAGATTTTTTCATGAAGCCAATGATGGCATAATTCATCATAAAACTCAAAATCATAGGCCTGTTCACTTACTTCGTACGGGGACAGAGGGAGCCAGTCTTCAATGATATACCTCCACGTTCCCCGGATGCTTTCCGCGAAATCAGCCGGAAGGACTTTCGGAGTTTGAAAGACGGCATACAGAGAAGGGGGAAGGATCAAGCGTGCCATTGTGTCAGGCACGCATGCAGAGTCGGGGCATGACAGGGCGAAGAGATAAGAAAAACCTCCTTGTTCCTCATTCTTCATATTGATGCAATATTCACCGTGGGAGATGGGGGCAAGAGCTTGATAAAGATTGGTTTCTATTTGTCCATCATTCCAATCCCACGACCAAAAGGCGGGAGCATCCCGGGTATATACCGCCTCGTGATCCGTAAAATGATAAAGATAGCCGATTGCAGAAATTGTTTTCGTTTCCAAAATTTTCGGCTGCAATAAGACACCCCCGACGTTCTTTTCATGAAGGGAGGCTAGATTCGGCTTCAATGGCAAAGACGGAGGGCAATGCATCGAATAAAGTCGGGGAGGGCTACCAAAACATTTCTTGAATGCTTTTGTAAATCCTGAATGCGTTTCAAAACCGTATTCCAACGCAGCCTGAATTATTTTTTTGCCCTGTGAGATTTCGAATATGGCATGCTGAAGCCTTCTTTTTAAAATATAATCCATAACCGGGCTGCCGGCGTATTGATAAAATAATTTATAAAAATGAAAGGTAGAGTAACCGATTTTTTGAGCTAGTTCTTGGGCGGTCAACTCTTCTTTTAGATGTTCTTCAATGTAGTCGATGATCGACTGCATTTGGTGGATAATGGGCGGCATATTTGTTTCCTCACAGATCAATCGTATTTTTTAATAGATTATCATAAATGAAAATATGGAAAAAGTTTCTTTTTTGGAGGCGTATTGCGGATTTTGTCGAAAAATAAAATGGGATTCCTGAAGGATGGCCCTAGCACATACAAATATGCCTCGACAGCCCAGTAAAGGGGGAGCCTTTATAAAGGTCTATTGAGGCCGCTTTCGAGGAAAGATGGGGGCTTTATTCAATCTATAGATCTATTTTTAGGGTAGGGGCAGGCTTTCTTGGCTTGCCCTTTTTTAGGCTTACAGGAAAAGCTCCCTCCTTACAGAATATAAAATAGAATGAAATATTTTAAAAGAAAAGGCGGGATTGATTTGGTGAAGGAACAGATCAGGGACAATGAAGATGTTCTGTTAATGCTTGATGAGCTTCTTCGGGAAAAAGCGGGTTTTGAATGGGATTCTTTCTACAAGGACCGGCAGAAAGGAATTCCTTTTTTTGTTGATTTGCCTGATGAAAATTTAGTCCGCTATTTTGAGAGAGGCTGGTTGAGGCCAGGAAGAGCTTTGGAGTTGGGATGCGGACCAGGAAGAAACGCCTTTTATCTCGAAATGAGAGGCTGCACGGTGGATGCGGTCGATTCTTCTCGAGAAGCGATTTCCTGGGCGATGGAACGTGCCCAGAAGAGGAAGGCAAATGTCCATTTTATAACTGATAGTATTTTTGACATATGTATAGATGAAGGTTCCTATGATTTTGTTTATGATTCAGGATGCTTCCATCACATTCCTCCGCACAGGAGAGGGAATTATCTGAAATTGATTCAAAAAGCCTTAAAGCCGCAGGGTTATTTTGCTTTGACTTGTTTTATGGTTGATGGCCCTCTTGGCGGTTACGGCCAAAGTGACTGGGATGTGTATCGGCATTTTAGCATGAGAGGCGGATTGGGGTTTACTGAAGAAAAACTTCTGGATATTTTCCACGCCTTTCACCCAATTGAAATCATCCCGATGAAAAAATGCGGGCCAGATTCTTCTTTATTTGGCGAAGAAGGATTGTGGACAGCCCTTTTTTGTAAGAAAGGATAAAAAATAGCATACAAAGTCAATGTAAAGGGATTCATTATGCACTTTTTCTTCTTCCAAGCGTTATTGTTTGTGATTGCCGGAAAAAGTTTTATAATAATTATCCTGTGCTCATCTATTTGCAGAAGTGCAGGAATCTTACGGATATTTTATTGAAATCTATGAAACTTTTTTCCATTTCATTCCGTTTCTTCATATGGAGAATCTTTTCTCTATTGAGCAGACGTTTTTTTGTTGTTTTAGCCATGTGAAATAGATTGGCGTGTTTGATATTCATCTAGGGAATGAGAGGCACTGCCAGAATAACATCGAGGAGTTTTGAATGAACAGAAGAATCGTGTATGTATTGTCCCTTATTTCATTTGTGCTATTGGCAGCAATCATATGGAGAATGGAAGCCCACCCACAGTCTGTAAAGGCAGTAAAAAATAAAATAGTGGTCATGGATATGAAAGATACAGCCAAGTTGGAAGGAAAGTCTGCAAGTGCCGATAAACCCACTGGAGCACCCCAGATCAAGAATAACTCGGTTTATGTTCCTGCGATGGAATTGGCAAAGCAGTTCAATGCCAAGACATCCTGGAAAGATGGATCGAATGAAATATTTACTATGGCAGTTGGAAGCAGTACGGCGGATTTTTACATAAACCGCAACAAAGCTTACCTCAATAATCAATTATTAACTTCTACGTTAAATGCGTATTACCATAAAGGGGAATTATATTTGCCGGCGGGTATTGTGGCAAAAGCCCTTAACCAGGATATTGCCCGTTTCGGCAACCAGATTGCGGTCGGATCAGGCGATAAAATGGACGCCTATAAGAAGCATCAGATGGAGGGGAAAATCCCCGTGCTGATGTACCATCATTTTGACTACAATAAACAAAATGGATTGACAGTTAATCCGAACGTCTTTTACCAGCAAATGAAATTGTTGAAGGATCAAGGGTATACAACGTTGACGTCCCAGGATGTCATCGACATTGAAAATGGAAAGGCTAAATTGCCGGCCAAACCCCTAATGATTACAATGGATGACGGCTACGAAAGCAATTATACGTATGTATATCCTGCATTGAAGAAGCTTGGCATGAAGGCGACAATCTTCATCATTACGGATTACGTCGAGCATCCGGAAAATCATCCAAGCCCTTATCCAAAACTCACTTGGAAAGAGATGGAAGAAATGAGCGCCAGCGGCGTTATCTCCTTCCAAAGCCATACCAATAATCTTCATTTTGTACAGAATGGCAGCGGAGCAATTGCAGGGCCGCTTATCATTAATGGGAAGCGGGAAACGGACCAGGAGTTCCGCGCCCGGGTCTATAATGACTTGCTCCTTTCTAAGAGATTGCTAGAAGAACATTTAGGAAAGCCGGTCACAACCATCGCGTACCCAGTCGGAAATTACTCGCAGGCTTCAGAGGAATTGGTGAAACAAGCTGGTTTCCAAATGTCCCTGACTACTAAGCCAGGTCTTCTGGACCTTAAGCGGGATACCTTATATGAAGTAAAAAGGGTTAATATTCATGGACATGCTTCTGTGGATTCTGTGTTATCGACAATCAAAAAAGTAGAAGCCATGCCTGAACAAAATGAGATATCAAGTGAAGCGATGATCGGAGAGGGTTTATCTCCCGCTGACCATTAGGTGAACCAACCCGCGTTTTGGAGCGGGAGTCTTTTTATAATGAGATAAACGTGAGCTGCCGTTCTTTACGGCGGCTCTTTTTGCTTGTATCCAAGAGATAACGTAAGCAAGGCCGGTGCTTTTTAACGGCTGGATTAGGGTAAAGTAGATTGAAAGAATGACAGTGGAAGGAGTAGGCAAACTATGAATATAACAAAAACATTCATCCAATCAGCGGACGGCGGGGATGTCTATCAATTCACCATCAAAAATGGCCAGGGAGTACAGGTATCCTGCCTTAACCAGGGCTGCATTATTACAGAAATACGGACACCAGACAAAAATGGCATTGCTGAAAATATAGTGCTCGAATTTGACGATTACGATGATTATCTCCATAACAATACCCCTAATATGGGAGGTGTGATCGGCCGGGTTGCCGGAAGAATGAAGGACGGTGAATTTGAGCTGGATGGCAAGAAGTATTATTTGGCGCGTAATGAGAAAGGAAACCATATGCACGGTGGACCGGCTGGTTTTATTACGAGAGTGTGGGAAGCTGAACCATTTGCGGCAGATGGTGAAGGAGGCATTGTGTTTTCCAGAGTCAGCGATAATGGGGAAGAAGGATATCCAGGCAAAGTCCAAGTGAAAGTAACCTACACGCTTACTGATCAAAATCAATTGAAGATCACTTATGAAGCAATTGCTGACAAAACGACCATTTTGAATCTGACCAACCATTCTTACTTTAACTTAAGTGGCAATGCAAAGGAGGATATTCAGGGCCATAGGCTGAAGGTGGACAGCAGCCGAATCCTAGAACTCAATGAAGAGCTTTTGCCTACCGGAAAGGAACTTGAAGTGGCCGGCACTCCTTTTGATTTCAGAGAGATGCGCCGGATAAAGGAAGGGTTGGAACACAAGGACCGGCAGCTCCAGTATGCGGGAGGGTATGACCATCCTTTTATATTGAACCACCAGCAAGGGCAGGAAATCAATTTATATGAGCCAGTGAGCGGACGAACGCTGGCAGTGGAAACGGAGATGCCTGTGGCAGTCATCTACACGGCTAATTCCTTAACGGAAGATATGGCGATCAGCGGAAAAAAAGGGCATAAACATATGGCAATCTGCCTTGAAACGCAAGGGTTCCCTGATGCTGTGCATCACCCTTCCTTTAAGTCTATTGTTTTGGAGAAAGGCAAGCCTTTCAAGGCGACTACTATTTTCAGCTTTGGCATTGCTGAACAAAAGGATATGTGAATTGTTAATATTTTCTTCATCTATTAAGGTGGCTTACTGGATATAATGAAAAGTATTCTAAATGCATAAGGATGAAGAAATTGATCAGAATAGGCATTATTTTATTAACAAGCGGGATTGTGTTATCACTTCTAACTTCTTTTGGGTTGGACAAGGATACTCCCTATCTTTCATTTTTCCAGGCAGCCGGATTTCTGCTTGGTGTCGTTGGCCTCTTTTTGATGGAGAGAAATCGTGTGCAAAAGAGAGCAGAACAACGAAAACAGAAGCGAATGCAGAAATGACAGTTGCCATGCTGTCATTTCTTTTGCTTTACATGTACACTAGGAGCAGTAAGGAGTGATGTAGACATGTATTTGACGATAAAGGAAACAGCAGCCTATTTATCTGTGTCCGAAACGTATGTGGAACAGCTGATCTTAAACGGCCAAATCCGTACATTATACGATGGTGAGCAGCATTTAATCTTTAAGGATCAGTTCCAGACGCATTTCGAGCAATTGGAAAAGTATAAACACTTAGTGGAAGAATGGCAAAACGAACCGATTCCCGAAGATAAGGATATCAAGGATGAAGACTGATGTATTCATCCTTTTTTAATACCATAATAACGAAGCTTCCCGCTTTATATGGAAGGAAAGGGCGATCTCACTCATCAAGCGTTTAAATAATCAAGCGCTGTCGAAAGCAGAACTTTTGCCGCAATCAGCATGCTTTTTTCATCGATGTCAAACATGGAGTGATGGTGCGGATAGGCGGCCCCTGTGTCCGGGTTTCCTGCTCCTGTGAAAAAGAATGCGCCCGGCACTTTCTGCAGGTAATAGGCGAAATCTTCTCCGCCCATATTGGGTTCCACTTCAAGTGTATTGGCACTGCCGACAACTTGCCGGCTGATCTCGACTAAGCGGTCTGTCTCCTTAGAATGATTGATAACCGGCGGATAACCTTTCGTATAATCGAAGCGATAGTTTGCCCCTGCTCCTTCGCAAACAGTTGAAATGATTTTTTCCATTTGCTCTATAATTTGCTGTTGGACATCCTTATCGAGGGTCCGGACAGTGCCGGAAATCGAAGCGCTTGTCGGAATGACATTGAATGCCTGGCCGGCATGGAAAGTAGCAACTGTCAATACAGCAGGATGAAGGGGATTAATCCGGCGGGAAATAATCTGCTGCAATTGCTGGATAACGGTGGTGCCGACTACAATCGGATCAACCGTCTCATGGGGGCTTGCTCCATGGCCGCCGCGTCCGATGATTTCTATCTCAAATTTATCTGCTGAAGCCATAATCGCACCGGCACGGACGCCGACAGTTCCGATGGGAAGAGGAGTCCAGACATGAGTGCCGAAAATCGCATCGACACCTTCCAGGCAATGATCTTCAATCATAGGGAGTGCCCCTCCTGGTGCCAATTCTTCGGCAAACTGATGGATTAACACTACGTTGCCGGAAAGTTCTTCTGTCATGCCTGAGAGTACCTTGGCAACGGCCAGCAAGATGGCTGTATGCGCATCGTGCCCGCATGCGTGCATCACACCGGGTACAGTTGAACGGTATGGGACATCTTTATCATCCTGGATGGGCAGCGCATCGAAGTCGGCTCTTAAAGCGACCGTTTTCCCAGGCTTATTGCCTCGGATGTATCCGACAACCCCTCTTCCGCCTACGTTCCTCCGCACTTCGATGCCTAACTCTTCCAGATAGGCAGCAATCCTCTCAGGCGTCTCTACTTCTTGAAATGACAATTCCGGATGCTGGTGAAAATAGCGGCGCATATTAACCATTTCGCTATATAATTTGTCTATTTGTCTATAAATATCCTCCATGCAGGCCACGCTCCTTTATCTTGTTCTAACTGGCGCTAAAGCTCCCGTTTCAAATGATGCGCGAAGGCGAAGAAGGATAAGTGGGAGAGCAAGAGCCAGTGAATGAAAACAATCTTCACTGGTCAACGTTTCACTTGATTGTATGATTACTAACTCTAAAACAATCAAACTGTCTAAACAAGACTAAATAGAAAAAAATGTAAAAAAGATGATATACTATAGGAGTTTGGATCATACGTTGGGACAATGGAGGAAGATGAATGGCGAATATAAAAGGAATTGACCATGTGCAGCTGGCCGCTCCGCCTGGTTGCGAGGAGGAAGCCATTTCTTTTTATGGCAAGATTCTCGGCCTGAAGGAATTGCCCAAACCGGAAAATCTCCGCAAAAGAGGCGGCTGCTGGTTTGAATGCGGCAACCAACAAATACATATCGGGGTCGAGAAGGAATTCTCCCCAGCAAGGAAAGCACATCCTTGCTTTGTTGTCGATCGTATTAGCCAATTGAAAGCTGATATTGAGCAAGCCGGCATATCGGTTAAAGAAGAGGTGCCCATTGAGGGAAGGACACGTTTTTTTGTGGATGACCCATTCGGAAATCGCATTGAATTCATACAGTATGACTGATTAGGAACCGTAATCGCATGTAAAGCCGCTTCATTAGGTGCATACCCACTGAATGGCCATCCTAAATCATTGCCCCGTATCCTAAAAAAGAGATATAATATCTTTAGGGTGAAATTGATTATCATTATCATTAGGAAGATAAGGAGGAGAATTATGGAGTTAGCGCAAATGATTAAAAGTCGCCGATCAATTAAACGATTTGAAGATCGCGAAGTTTCTACTGCTTTGATTTCTGAATTATTGGATACAGCTGTATGGGCTCCTAATCATCATTTAACGCAGCCATGGCGTTTCATTTTATTCAACGGCGAAGGCCGAGAGAAATTCGCTAATGCTGTGAAAGAATGGAAAATGGCAAAAGAAACAAATCCCGCCAAGAAAGAAGAAGAGGGAAATAAACTGTACCAAAAGCTTATGTCCAATCCTGCTTTTCTATTGGTGGTCATGAAGGAAAATTCAAATCTCGCGCAACGGGAAGAAGACGCAGCGGCCATTAGCTGCCTCATTCAGAATTTCAGCTTGCTTGCGTGGGAGCAAAATATAGGGATGACTTGGCATACGCAGGGATGGCTTCAGGAGCAGATGGTCCGCGAGGCAATTGGCGTCAAGCCGGGTGAACGGATTGTGGCCAATATTCATCTGGGATATCCAGAAATGATCCCTAAAGCGCAACCGCGTACGCCGGCTGCTGAATTATTGACAATTATCGAATCAAAATAATGCCAGAAAGCCTCGTTCGAAGAAGGGGCTTTTTTGTATGGGCATAAACAATGGAAGATCGTTTGTTTCCATAAAGAAATACAGAAAATGGGTTAGCAGTGCATACTTCGGCACTGCTTTTTCATTTTAAAAAGGGAGGACTGTCACCTGCGGGAATCCCTATGCATATAATAGGCAATTGTTCTAGCTTCGGCGCATAAGCATCTGTAAATAGGAGGAAGGTTTTGGAAAACGCTTATACGGGTAATTGATTCTCTATGAAAGTGAAATTTTGATCGGCAGGGGTTCATTCTGCCCCTAATAGTCATTAGCCTGAATCACCTTAGATTCATACTGGCACTGGATTTCCCGGCTCGTTTTAAATGAGAGTCTTAGCGCTAGTTAGAATGAGATCAATGAAAAAGCGAATAAAAGGAGAGAATCGATGCTGATTAAACTGAATCAACGCGTACATTGTGAAAATGAATATGGAAAACTGGAAAAAGTGGCTGTTTGTTCTCCCGCTTATATGAGCATTTCAGCAGGTATTAATGAAACACAAAAATATTTTGCGGATGAGAAACTTAAGCGTTCTCTTGCGATTGAACAGCATACCCAATTCATACAGATATTGAAGGACCACGGTGTCGACGTGGTTGAATTGGCAGCGGACCGGCAAAAGCCGGAACAGGTCTTCACCCGGGATATTGGATTTACAGTTGGCGATACTGTTTTTCTAGCAGAAATGAAATGCCAGGTCCGAAAAGGAGAAGAGGAAGTACTGAAGGAGTGGCTGGAACGGGAGCAAATCGCCTATAAACAGCTGACTGGATCCCCGATTGAGGGCGGGGATGTCCTTGTCCACGGCAAATATGTGTATATTGGCCTGAGCGACCGGACTGCTCCTAAGGCTGTCGCCGAATTGAAAGGCCTTTTAGGCAGCGAGTATGAACTGGTTCCAATGCCTTTCAAGTCATGTTACCTGCATTTGGATTGTGTGTTCAATATTCTATCGGATGAGGATGCCATCATTTATCCGGAAGCATTCAGTGAGAACGAGTATGCGATTCTTTCCCAAAGATACGAGTTGATCACCGTTTCCAGCCAAGAGCAGTTCTCGATGGGCACGAATGTTTTGAGCATTGGGAACCGGACCGTTTTAAGCCTGCCGTGCAACAAGCAGTTGAACAGAAAACTCCGGCTGCGGGGATATAAAGTGGTGGAAATCGATTTTTCCGAGATCATTAAATCTGGCGGTTCATTTCGCTGCTGCTCCATGCCGCTTAAACGACTGAACGAAAAATAAAATAGGGTTCCACTGACGAAAGCCGCAAATCTTTTTTTGCGGCTTTTATGAATGTTTGAGATAAATAGTGGTCGTAGGTATAAGAAATAAAACTAATCATAAGTAAACATAAAAGGCATAGGTTTTACTAGTGCGGCACCTGGCCTTATGGCATACCTATGCAGAAAAATTCTTGATGGAGGTGGTATTAGAAAAAATCCAGGCGTTGCTTCTTGGTTGTGTTTCTCCTATTCTAACCGGCGCTAAGACTCCTGCTTTATAGGAGCGAAGGCGAAAAAGCGGAAGGGGGAGATCAAGCGCCAGCAAAAATCTGATGGAATGATAGGAAATGAATGAACGCCCACCGATCATAAGTTTGAATGCATATAATGGTGGGTTAATCGGCGGAGATTGGATTCCATTCATCTAAAATATTATTTATACAAGATATTGAATAATTATAATAATATGGATATAATAAATAAAACTATCAGACTATTATAAAAATTTAAAAGGAGTTTACGAGATGAAGAAAATAATGATTTACAGTATGTTATGCGGCGCTTTGCTCTTATTGCTTGCAGGCTGCGGAAAAGACGGGTCCACAGAGGGAGGCGGCCAAAAAACACTGCGGGTGGTGACGGATGCTGCCTATTCGCCCATGGAATTTATGGACAAGGACAAAGTAAGCGGATTTGATATTGATTTTATCAGAGCGGCGGCTAAAGAGGCCGGCTACAAGGTGAAGGTAGAGCATGTCGGTTGGGATCCTTTATTTGTAGAAGTGAAAGTGAAAAGAGCCGACATCGGGATTTCAGCTATTTCCATCAAACCAGACCGGGAAAAATCCTATACATTTTCTGTTCCTTATTTCATCTCCACCAATAAGATTCTGGTGCCTGAGGGAAGCGACATTAAGAGCGGAAAAGACTTGAAAGGGAAAAGAGTCGCTGTACAAGCAGGGACAACAGGCCAATTTGTGACAGAAGATATTCTGGGGAAAAACAATAAAAATATCAGTAAATTTGAGAATACGACGCTCGCCATTATGGAACTGACGAAAAAAGGAGCGGATGCCGTCGTAGCTGACAACGCGGTCATCGAGGAATACGCGAAGAAAAACCCAGACAAAAAATTAAATGTAGTGGAAGACCCATCCTTTGCCGGCGAGTATTATGGAGTCATCTTTGAAAAAGGAAACAAGAAATTGAAGAAAAAATTTGATGAGGCCATCAATACACTTTTCGAGAATGGAACCTATGAAAAAATCTATCAAAAATGGCTTGGATCTACACCTGATATCGAAACATTGAAGGAACAGCAGAAGAAGTAACAGGATAAACTGCCGTAGATTGAGGGTTTCGGTGCTGGACTCTCCATAAGAATAACTGGAGGAGACATTATGAATTTCGATTTTTCCATTATTGTAGAATATGCCCCCTTATTATTGCGGGGAACGCTATATACACTCATGCTTTCGTTGGTCGGAATCTTAATTGGGACGATACTCGGCTTGTTGATCGGCTTAGGCAAAATGATGCGCAACCGGATATGGGCGTTTCCGTTTACCGTCTATATTACCTTTTTCAGAGGCACGCCTTTATTCGTCCAATTGCTGATCATCCATTTCGGCGTGGTGCCAATGTTTATAGGTGAAACAAACGCCATTATGGCAGCACTGCTGGCATTATCGCTTAATTCCGCCGCCTATATCGCAGAGATTTTCCGCGGGGGAATCAAGTCGATCGATTCAGGCCAAATGGAAGGGGCCCGTTCTTTGGGAATGACACATGTCCAGGCGATGCGGTATGTTATTCTGCCACAGGCTATCAAAAGGATCATCCCGCCTATGGGGAACGAATTTATCGTATTGATCAAAGAATCGTCTATTGCAGCCGTTATAACGGCGCCTGAACTCATGTATTGGTCCCGCAATATGCAGAGCCAATATTTGAAGGTCTGGGAGCCGTATCTTACGGCAGCCGCCATTTATTTGATTTTGACGATGACGTTGAGCTTCGTGCTTAGCAGAGTGGAAAGAAGGTTGGATACAGAATGATTACAGTGAATAAATTAAAAAAGGCATTTGGCGATAATGAAGTGCTTAAGGATATTTCCGTTACCATCGATCCCCGGGAGGTTGTGGTCGTAATCGGCCCGTCTGGTTCGGGAAAATCGACCTTTCTTCGTTGCATCAACTTATTGGAAGACATCACGGACGGACAGATCATTGTGGAGGGAATGGATATCACCGATAAAAAAAGTAATATCAACGAACTGCGCATGAATGTAGGGATGGTCTTTCAACAATTCAATCTCTTTCCCCATAAAACCGTCCTGGAAAATATCATGCTTGCTCCGGTGAAGGTAAAAGGCGTCTCTAAAGAAAAAGCAAAGGAAAAGGGAATGGAACTGCTCCGTAAAGTGGGCCTCGAAGCAAAGGCCGATGCTTATCCAAATTCGCTTTCAGGCGGCCAGAAACAGCGCGTGGCCATCGCCCGTGCACTGGCAATGGAGCCGAAAGTCATGTTATTCGACGAACCGACCTCCGCTCTTGATCCCGAGATGGTCGGCGAAGTGCTTGAGGTAATGAAGCAGCTTGCCCTGGAAGGAATGACAATGGTAGTGGTCACCCACGAAATGGGATTTGCCCGCGAAGTCGGAGATCGTGTCATTTTTATGGACGAAGGTTATATCGTGGAAGAAAACAAGCCAGCCGAGCTGTTCGCCAATCCGCAGCATGAGCGGACAAAGGCCTTTTTAAGCAAGGTGCTATAGCAGGAAAAACGGGGATGCATCGCATTGCCGTTTTTTTTTAGGGCAGCTAGCAAGAGGATGAATCCCCGCTTGTCTATCATTTTTTTTATGGGCCAGGCATATGTATGTTGCAAAGGAGCTGGTTCTAAGATGAAGCGTCGCAGGTGGAAGGTACGCAAAAGAATGGCATTGCCCGTGCCAAGGGGACCGCTGGGATTCAAGAAAGTTATGCTATATTCACTGATTTTGTTTTTGCTGTTGAATTTTCTGACGCTGTGGTTTGTTGACCAGTCCATCACCCCGATTATCAAGAGTGTCGCCAAAACAGAAGTAAAGCGTATAGCTATACAAGCTATTATTGATTCCGTTGAAGAAAATATAAAGAAACAGGGAAATATCGATAAATTGATTGTAGAAGAAAAAAGGGAGGGGATGGCGCCTACCTATCGTTTCGACAGCGAAATCTATACTACTTTCCTCGCCAACACAACGAAGGGAATCGAGAAACGGTTGGGAATCACCACCGATCATCTGGGAGAATCCAATAATATCCAAGAGGTGGAAGCGAATCAGTTGGATAATATCGTCTATTATATTCCGTTGGGGGTAGCCACCGGGAATACAATCCTTTCTAATCTTGGGCCGAAGATTCCGGTGGAACTGGCTTTTACCCGCGATGTCCGGCCTAAATTCAGAACAGAAATGACCAATGGTGGAATCAATAATACCTTTCTGGAAGTCTTCGTCGATTTTGAGGTTGATCTGAAGATTGTCATCCCGTTTGCAACGGAAGAAACCCCGATTAAGTTTGAAACCAGTCTCGGAGGCAGATTTATCCCTGGTGAAGTACCCAGCTATTACAGCAATGGGCAAAGCCTTCCTGCACCTGTCTTGACGGAAGAAATCAAAAAAAAGAAAAAGGAAAAAAATGAATAATTTCCTATTATTGGATTTGTTGTCTATGTATAATAGTAAAAAAGCGCGGGGTGAGAAAATGATTGTAAAATTGCAAGAAGATTCGATGGAAAAAGTCATGAAGTACGTAAAAAAGCAGCCCGCTCTTAACTTGTTTATCATAGGCGATCTTGAAAATTTTGGATTCACGCATGATTTTCAGGAGTTATGGGGCGATTTGGATGAGGAAGGAAATCTTCAGGGGGTCTTGCTGAGATATAGGAATTCCTTCATTCCATATAGCGAGGGGGAGCATGACATCGCGGGATTTGCAAAGATTATTGAGACATTTGATGGCCCTTTGGCATTCTCTGGATGTGAAGAGGTGATTGAGCGTTATGAACCGTTCATTGGGCATCTGATGGGCCGGAAAACACGCACTTATTTTTGCCAATGCACAAAAGACAGCTTCGTTCCCTGCCACGATGGCAAAGTGGAGATCCAGAGAGCGGATTTAGGAATGATTGATGATGTTACAGATCTTTTGGAGACAATTGAAGAATTTTCTTTGCGGCCGGATATAAGGGAATCCAATCGGCACAGGATCGAATCGGGTACTGGACGCACCTATTTCATTGCAGAGAATGGAAAACCTATTTCCTCCGCCTCCACTACGGCAGAAAATACAAACTCTGCTATGGTGATGGCCGTTTGTACGGCAAATGAAGCAAGGGGGAAAGGATATGCCAGCCGTATCGTCAGCAAGTTGGCCAGCGATTTACTGAAAGAGGGGAGAGTACCCTGTCTGTTCTATGATAATCCGGTTGCCGGGAAAATATATAAGGCTATCGGCTTTCGTGATATCGGCAAATGGACTATGTATCGTTGAAAAGAAGGAAAACCACGGACTGCTGTCGGTGGTTTTTTCGTATATCACAGAAAGTAGCTTTCTTTGGATAAATGGTGGAACGCAGCTTTCAGCGAATTATGCGTCTCGATCCCTGCGAAAGAAAGCCCCAGTTGGACGGTCGTCTGTGCAACCTCCGGACGGATGCCGGTTAGGATGGTTTTCACCCCGATCATTTTGAGGGCAGCAATTAATTGGAAAATTTGCTGGGCTACCATCGTATTGACTAAGATTACACCGGACAGATCGATGATAAGAATGTTAATCTGCGTCTCGACACTTTGCTGTAAGGTGGTGTCCATCATTGTCTTTGCCCGTTCCGTATCAATATCGCCTATAAGCGGCAGCAGGCCGATTTGATTGGTCAATGAAATAATCGGCGCGCTTAGCTCCTTTATTAATGTGGATTGGGAGGCAAGGCGGTTCAGCAACAGTTCCAGGTAATGGGCTGAAAAGCTCTGCAACGTGAAGTCCAAACCGGCGTTCAATTGCTCGGTGCAATAAAAAAGATCCTCTAGATCCATGGAATTTGCATTATCTTTTATGAAGGATAATACAAACCTCATCATTACTTTGCGGAATAGTAAATTATTTTCGAGCACATCCGTTAAAGTAGTGGCTGATCCAAATCTTTCAGCTGCTGTCTGGACAGTCCATTCAGCTATTGTTTCTTGCATTTGTTCCTCTGTTTTTGTCAAAGAATCGGCAATCAGAATCAAATATTTGGCCATTTGTTTTTTGACTTTTACTTGTTTCTGCTCTGGTGCATCTATAGAAAAATCAGAGTTTTCTTTGATGGTTAGCTCTTTATGCCAGCATTCAGAAAATGCATCAGCGTGCTTGACCAAATAATCATGTAGAGCAGCGATTTGTTCGTTCATGTATACTCCCCCTCTCTTATCCTTATTGTTCATGAAATGGGCAAACATGTCAATTCAGAGTGGCGGACATTATCGTTAAAGACATGTTTGCGCCTATACAGGACAATATGGGGGTTGCAAGTTTTATTCCAAAAGTTCATAATAATATAAAATTCTGTTAATTTAATGGAATAGGAGTTGTCGGAATGAAAGTCGTTAAATTCGGAGGATCATCCTTATCATCGGGTGAACAATTAAAAAAAGTCTACCAAATCGTCACTAGTGACCCAGAGCGGAAGATTGTCGTGGTATCTGCGCCCGGAAAGCGATCGCCTGAGGATACGAAAGTGACAGATCTGTTGATTCAATGCGGCGACAGTTATCTGAAAAATGGACATTGCGGCGATGAAGCGGAAGTATTGATCGAGCGATATGCCAGCATTGCCCGTGACTTGGAGCTGCCACAACATGTAATGGAAGAAATCAGATCCAATATTAAAGAAGTGCTGGAAAGTGACCGCACGGATGCTGAAAAATACATGGATACGGTGAAAGCGAGCGGTGAAGATAATCATGCCAAATTAATCGCTGCTTATTTCAATAAGATGGGGTCAAAAGCTACATATGTGAATCCTCAGGACGCCGGCTTGTACGTGAGCGATGAACCCGGAAATGCCCAAGTGCTGCCGACATCCTATGAAAGTCTGCTGAAGCTGAGGGATTATGAGGGGATTGTCATCTTTCCGGGTTTCTTTGGATATACAAAGGAAGGGAAGATTGCGACGTTTTCGCGAAGCGGTTCCGACATTACAGGCAGTATTTTGGCTAATGGGACAAAAGCGAAGGTATATGAAAACTTTACGGATGTCGATGCGGTTTATTCTGTAAATCCTACTATCGTCAATCAACCGAAGGAAATCAAAGAATTGACTTACCGTGAAATGCGTGAACTCTCTTATGCCGGCTTTTCGGTCTTTCATGATGAAGCGTTGATCCCCGCTTTTCGGGCGGGCATCCCGGTGAATGTGAAGAATACCAATAATCCAAGCGCCCCAGGTACATTGATTGTTAATGAACGGGAGAATACAAATGGACCTGTCATCGGAATTGCTTCCGATAAAGGGTTCTGCAGTATTTATATCAGTAAATACTTGATGAACCGTGAACTTGGATTTGGGCGAAAGCTTCTGCAGATACTTGAGGAACACGGCATCTCTTATGAGCATGTCCCGTCCGGCATAGATGATATCACGGTTATTATCCGGGAAAGCCAGATGAATTCAAAAGATGAAGCGTTGATTGTCGAACGCATTTACGATGAGCTCCATGCCGATAATGTGAAAGTCGAGCGTAATCTCGCCATGCTGATGATTGTAGGAGAAGGCATGCGGCAAAATATCGGCACCACAGCGCGTGCATCAAAAGCGCTGGCAAACGCCGGGGTTAATATTGAAATGATCAATCAGGGTTCATCAGAAGTCAGCATGATGTTCGGAGTTAAAGGAAGCAATGAACATAAGGCAGTAGAAGCCCTTTACAATGAGTTTTTTGTGCCAGTCGCTGCGCTATGAACAGAAAAAGGGAGAAGCCAATCGGCTTCTCCCTCTGCTCTTGTCACAGGATTGGCGTCAATAAACGGGAAATGGATTCCTTGAACCGGATAAGGTATGAACGCTTATTATAGTCCTCCAATGTCAGTTGTTTCGAAAGCGTCAAATCGTAGGTGAAAGATTCAGCCAATTGCTTTGAAAGCCTTGAACTATAAATGAAGGCATTTACTTCAAAATTCAGGCGGAAGCTCCGAACGTCGATGTTTGCTGTTCCGACTGAGGAAACCTCTTCATCCACCACAATCGTTTTGGCGTGGATAAAGCCATTTTCATAAACGTACACTTTTGCTCCGGTTTTTAAAAGTTCGCCAATATGCGACATGGTTGCCCAATATACAAAGATATGGTCCGGCTTATCTGGAATCATGATTTTAACATCTTTGCCGGCCAAACATGCTATACGGAGGGCTTCGAACAGGCTTTGATCAGGAATGAAATACGGTGTTTGAATCAGTATGGATGATTTGGCGCTAAGAATCATCTTAATATAGCCTTGCTTGATCGTTTCCCATTCCGAATCCGGGCCGCTGGTGACGATCTGTATGCCAGTATGGCCTTTTTTTGTATTGGGCGGAAAAAGATTAGGGCTGTATTCAATATCATGCCGATGAGATGCCAGATTCCAATCCAGGATAAACCGTGTCTGCATTTCATAAACCGCACTGCCTGTTATTCGGAGATGCGTATCGCGCCAATAGCCAAATTTGGCGTTGAGGCCAAGGTATTCATCGCCAATATTAAAACCGCCTACATAGCCCACAGATCCATCGATAATGACGAGTTTGCGGTGGTTGCGGTAATTTAGCCTCAGGTTGATCAGATGAAGCTTTGAAGGGAAGAAGACTTCAACTTCTCCTCCGGCTGCTATCAATTCTTTGAAGGCTCTTTTGGATAAACCGCGCGAGCCGAGCTCATCATACAATACGCGCACTTTTACGCCCTCTTGCGCTTTTTTGGTCAGCTCAGCTATGACTTCCTTCCCCAAATGGTCATTATGAATGATGTAATATTGCATATGTATATATTGCTTCGCTTTTTGGATGTCCTTAATCAGATTGTAGAACTTTTCCTGGCCATCCGTATAGATCGTCACATCATTATCGAATGACAAGAGTGCAGAATTGTTCTTCAGATTCATGTAAATTAAATCTAAATGTTCCTTGGATGAACAATTATGGAGCGGGAAGGTCGCTGTTTGGATTTCCCTGATTTGTTCCATAACCATCGCTTTCTTTTCTTGTTTTTGGGGGCCATCCCAATGGAACATATGCTTTCTGCTTAAATTCTGCCCGAACAGCAGATACAAGACGAAACCAAGGAGGGGAATGAAGAATAAGACCAAAAGCCAGGCCCATGTAGAAGTGGCATCGCGCCGTTCCCTGAAGATAACAAAGATGGCTAATAAGATATTCAAAACTAAAAGACAATTAATGCTAATGCTTAATATACTCATGTAGAAGTCCTCTTTCGATAGTAATGCCCCGCTTTACCTATTATAATACGCTTTTTCTTTTATAGAGAACCATAAGTATAGGTTCCGCAAGTAAATAGATGAGATTTTTTATTCGGAATTATCAGTTAAAAATAGTAAAATGAACATACATTTTTGTTCGTGGACCGAAATGTTCATCAGCTTGCCAAGGAGAGGATATGAGTGAAAACAGTATGGAGCTACTGCAGGCCATATAAGATTTCTGCCGCTATCGCTTTATTTTTTATGATTGCAGAGCTGGTAGTTGAATTGGTACAGCCGTTATTGATGGCAAAAATAATTAATAACGGGATCATGGTGAAAAATCTGGAAGTGGTGGCTATCTGGGGAGGAATCATTCTAGCCTTATCGCTGCTTGGTTTTTTATCTGGCATTATGAATACATATTATGCTTCACACGTCAGCCAAAGTTTTGGTGCCGATATAAGAAAGAATGTTTTCGAAAAAGTACAGTCTTTCTCATATGCGCAATTTTCTCTTTTTGCTGCCGGGTCTTTGATGACGCGTTTGACCAACGATGTTCAGCAACTGCAAAATACCATGTTTATGGGGTTAAGAATCATGGCACGGGCGCCGTTATTGATCTTCGGCGGTTTGATTATGGCTTTTATCGTCCATCCTTCTTTAGCTGTTTACCTGGCTGTGGTCGTTCCCTGTCTGTTTCTTTTTCTCGTTTTCTTTATGGGAAAAGGGGGGAGGATGTTCAAAGTAGTCCAGGAGAAACTGGACGAGGTCAATAACGTGATGGGGGAGAACTTGGCCGGCATGAAGCTGATTCGCGCTTTTCTGAGGAAAAGCCATGAAGTCAGCCGGTTTGAGGACGCGAGTGAACAATTAAGAAAAAAAACGGCTTCCGTTCTGCAATTCATGGAAATCTCCATGCCGGCGCTGCTTTTTCTGATGAATGCAGCCACTATCTGCATACTTTGGTTCGGCAATCAAGAGATAACAGTGGGGACGGCAAATGTTGGAGAAGTAGTCGCCGTGGTGAATTATGCAACGCGGATTACGGGTTCTCTTTCCGTCCTTTCTTTCATCATTATGGCATTTTCCCGTTCGCGGGCATCAGCGGCTCGCCTGAATGAAGTTTTGAATGCGCCTGAGGAGATGGAAGATCACGAGGATACATTTAAAATCGAAGCAATGCGCGGGGATATTTGCTTTGAGAATGTTAGTTTCAGATATGTTGGGCAATCTTTTTCCGCCCTTGACCATGTCTCTTTCTCCCTTAAAGCTGGATGTACGATGGCCATTCTGGGTTCTACAGGATCGGGGAAATCAACTTTGGTGAATATGATCCCAAGGCTTTATGACCCTTCGGAAGGACGAATCACCATTGATGGGATCGATTTGCGCGAATACGACCAACGTATGCTTCGCCGCCAAATTGGTCTTGTACCTCAGGAGCCGCTGTTATTCACCGGAAGCGTAGTGGAAAACATCCGTTGGGGCAAACGGAATGCGAGCAAGGAAGAAGTCGTAAAAGCGTGCAAAGATGCGCAAATCTATGAAACAGTTATGAAACTTCCGCAGCAAATGGATACAAAAATCGGGCAAAAAGGCGTCAATTTATCAGGAGGGCAGCGCCAGCGCCTGTCGATTGCGAGAGCGCTTGTACGCAAGCCGAGAATCCTGCTTTTCGATGACAGCACCAGTGCATTGGATGTAAAAACCGAAATGGAATTATTGCAGGCATTGAAAGCTTACCGGGGGACAAAGCTGATTGTCACCCAAAAGATATCCACCGCTATCCATGCAGATTTGATCATGCTGTTGCAGGACGGTAAAAAGGCAGCTATCGGTACCCACCAAGAATTGATGGAAAGTTCAGCTTTGTACCGTGAAATCATCCAATCACAGGGCGGAGAAAGGAGGTCAGTGTATGTGGAGAAGGCAAATAAGTGATCCTTTCCGTTACGAAAAAATCATTGAACCGAAGGAACTGAAAAAACAGTTCGTTAAGAAAAAAGTCCGCGCAAAAGATACAAAAGAAACGATCATGCGTATCTGGCGTATGCTCACAAGGCAAAAAGCAATGTTTTATACAGTTATTCTGCTGGTGGTGATAAGCTCTGCCCTTTCTTTGGCTGGCCCGGTCATGATCGGGAGGGTCATCGACCATTATATTGTTGCCAGGCGGCTGGACGGCCTTCTTGGCATGCTTATGGCCCTACTTCTTATTTATGCACTGTATTCACTAAGCATGTGGCTGCAGAATATTATGATGATCAGCATTTCCCAAAAGACGGTTGTGGAGTTGCGGAATAAGTTGTTCACTCATTTTCATAAGCTGCCGATCTCCTTTTTTGACAAAAGGCAGTACGGTGAATTAATGAGCAGGGTAACCAATGATATTGAAAATGTCAGCAGCACGCTCAATAGTTCTGTTATCCAACTATTATCCAGCACATTAATTATCGTAGGTACGGTTTCTGTTATGTTTTACTTGAGTCCACTGCTTGCTTTATTTATGCTCTTGATTGTTCCTGCCATGTTTGCTGGCATGAAGTGGATTACGAACAGGACTGGGAAGCTTTTTCAGAAGCAGCAGCAGAATCTCGGGGAATTGAATGGGGTCATTGAAGAGAGTATTTCAGGGCAAAGGATTATTAAAGCTTTTTCACAGGAAAAAGAAGTGGAAGAGCTTTTCATGGACCGGGTAGACAGGCTGAGGGTTTCAGGGTTTTGGGCCCAAGCTTATTCAGGGCTAATCCCGAAGGTCATGAACACATTAAACAATATATCATTTGCCATTATAGCCGGCGTCGGGGGCATTTTTGCGCTGAAAGGCTGGATTTCAATTGGCGTGATTGTTGTGTTCATCGAGTTTTCCCGCCAGTTCACCAGACCGCTTAATGATCTTGCCAACCAATTCAATACACTGTTGTCTGCTGTCGCCGGGGCAGAACGCGTATTTGAAATCCTGGACACGGAAGAAGAGGCCCATGATGAAAAGAATAAGCCAAAATTGCCTCTGGTAAAAGGGGATGTCGCCTTCGATCATGTTTCATTTTCGTATGAAAACGGCAGAAATACGATCCATGACGTCAGTTTTGCAGCGAAGGCGGGAGAAATGATTGCTTTAGTAGGCCCGACCGGCGCCGGAAAAACGACCATCATCAATCTTCTTTCCCGTTTTTATGATTATACCGAAGGCCGTATCGCCATTGATGGCTATCATCTGGCGCATTATACGCGCGAAAGTGTCCGTGAACAAATGGGATTTGTATTGCAGGAATCTTTTTTGTTTCAAGGGACAATCCGCGATAATATCCGTTACGGCCGCCTTAACGCAACGGATGAAGAGATTATCGCAGCTTCTAAGGCTGCGAACGCCCACTCGTTCATTGAACGGTTGCCCGATGGCTATAACACGGTTCTGCATAACGGCGGCAATGACCTGAGCCAAGGACAGAAACAGTTGCTGGCCATTGCGCGGGCAGTACTTGCGGATCCTGCCATCCTTATTCTTGATGAAGCGACTAGCTCGATAGATACCATTACTGAATTGCAGATTCAGAAAGCTCTTAAGAAGCTTATGAAGGGGCGAACCTCGTTTGTGGTCGCCCATCGGCTCAATACTGTCAGAGAGGCGGATCGAATCATCGTTCTGCAGGAGGGCAGCATCACAGAAACCGGCACGCACGATCAATTGATGGAAAAGCAAGGCTTCTATGCAAAATTGGTACAGGCCGGGCTTAATCGGGAATAACTTTAGCTGTGCAACCAGCCAAAAAAGGGAGCTCATAAGAACTCCCTTTTTTAATTGCTATGGAAACGATTATATATGGTTATTTTCTTGCTCTTGATACTGTTCCAATTGTTCTAGTAATTGATCAAAATCCATGTCTTCATCTGACCAATCTTCATCATAGTATTGGCTCAATTCGAATTCGATTGCCCGGTTCATAAAGGCTGCAAATTGACCGCGCGTAACTGCTAGGTTCGGCTTGAATGTGCCATCCTCATAGCCATATGTGATATTGGCATGGATCAGTTTGCCGATATACGGATAGGCGGCTGAAGAAGGCGAAACATCTTTGAATGTTACTTGATCAGCTTCCGTCAAATCAAAAGCGCGTGATAGGAAAATGGCCATCTGGCCGCGTGTAACGGTTTGAGTTGGTCTGAACGTACCATCCTTAAAGCCTTGGATAATGCCGTCATTGACTGCTTCCTGAATATAGCCTGAAGCGACCGATGCGGGTGAAACGTCAGGAAAGATGGTTTTCTGTGGCTTTCCATCATAATCCAACCAACGTCCAATCATGATAGCCGCTTGTTCCCGAGTCACGGATTGGTTGGGGCGGAACGTGCCATCCTTATAGCCTGAAATGACCCCGTCCCAGGTTAAAAGCTCGATGTCTTCAAAGAACTTGTACGACTCAGGTACATCTTTAAATGTTGGTTCATAACTTTCTTCATCCGCATAAGCGAATGGCGCCAATGAAAACATTAGCAGCAAGCTAACAATAATAGGAAATAATTTCTTCATTCATAAATCCCCTTTTCTTTGATGTAGTTATCCCATTCTTAATCATACTATGATGAGGATATATTAGCTTGTAGGTTGCTCATTATTTACGGGTAATTTTAAATATTTTGATTATTTTTAGGATTAATTGTATGTAACTCAATCAAAATATATAATAGCAGTGGTTTTTTAGAATTACTGTAACAGAAAGACGCTAACTGTTTGGATACGGTGGGGGGTTTATTTTTGTGAGTACAGGGAAGAGAAGTAAGGAATATAAAGAAAGGGGAGATTATAATCATGTTTCATTATACAATTGACGTTCCATTTTCTGTAGAGGAAGCCATCACTCGATTGGAAGCAAGCCTAAAAGAAGAACAATTCGGCGTCCAGTTCCAGTTTAATGTCCAGGAGACGCTACAAAAAAAAGGATTCGACTTTGATTCAACTTTTGTCATTTTAGAAGTGTGCAACCCGAAGGAAGCAAAGAGAGTCTTGGAGGAAGATTTAATGATGGGTTATTTCCTTCCGTGCAAGTTAGTTGTGTATGAAAAGGAAAACCAAACAAAAGTGGGAATGCTTAAACCTACGGCTTTAACGGATATGATTGACAACGAACAGATTAAAGCCATTGCAGGCTCTATAGAGGAAAGATTAAAAAAATGTATGGATCAGTTAAAATAAGATGAAAAAGTAGAAAGCCCGCTGAACCAGCGGGCTTTCTTTTCTATGGAAGGAGTATTTGAATTGTCCCTTCCTTTGTTGCATTCAGCACGATTAGTTGCAGTGCTGGCACTTTAGGCGCTTGTCGCAATGGGACTTAAGCTAAGGACGGATTTTATAGGGACCGGCCAAAGATTAATATGCCATTTTAACAGGGGCGCCTGGATAGTGCGCCATTTTGTGTGCAATTTGGAGAAAACGGTTTCTCTTTTTAAATATTAAGTAAGTGATTTCAATTATATAATTGGTTATTTTGGTGGTTTCGAGTCAGTTGCATGAATGTAGCCTAAACAACGTAAGCCCTACCTCTCTTACGTCCCCACGGCTCCGAAGCCGATCCGGCGTGAATAGGAAAAGTAACAACCGATACCCGATTAAAATTACTCGATATCAAAGTTGATGCCTCCAGTGACAAAATAAGTATAATTCATCTGTAACAGCACATTATTATATTTACCCATTCTTTCAAATATAAAACATTTAAGCGACTACTCTTATTGTTCATACAATATTTACAATATCCTGGGAATTAATGCATGGAAGATGTTAAGATGGTTTTAACAAAGAAATTCCTGCGATATGCAGTGGTATTGTTTCTTTGGACGAAACAAAGAAAATGGGTGGGTGAAATGTGTTGAATATTATGACCATTATAGAAATGGATCATTCTGAAGTAGAGCACATACTAGATGCATCTTTTGTTTTTGTGGATGAAACCGTCTATAAGAATGTTGTGCACACATGTGTAGATGGATTCCTGTGCAATAAATCACAGTCTCCGATCGACACGGATGATGCCATGGAACAGCTTTTTCTAAGGTTAAAGGCAAAAAGCGTTATTCCAGATTCAGTGCAAGATTTCTCATATGAACTCGCATCATGTGAAAGGATCAGACCAACCAATTCCCTTAAGGAAGAACCCTTAAAGACAATTGCTATTTCTTTCACAGAAACTAAATAATAACATAAAAAAAGGATGCGTGCAAGCAAATGCTACGCATCCTTTTTTTTATTTTTTTCTAGGGCGATCAACCACCAAGCCGATCACTAAGCCAATAATAGCTGGTAAAACCCAGCCAACCTGTTGTTCATACAAAGGGATATGTCTTAATACCGCATCAAAAGTACCCTTAAAAAGTGTGTTGTTTAAAGTGTCTAAAATACTGTATAGGGCAGTCATTGAGATTGTCAGAGAGTATGCCCACTTGCTTCCCCGGATAAATGTATCAGCCAATGCAAGTAAAATAAGCACAACCGCTATTGGATAAATCAAACCCAGAACAGGGACCGAGAATGACAGGATAGAATTCAGGCCCAGATTAGCAACAACTCCGCTGATCAGAGTGAGTATGAAAGCCCATTGTTTATAGGACCATTTTTTATAAAGAGCAGAGAAATACTCACTGCAGGATATAATCAGGCCAATCGATACACATAAGCATGCAATGGTGAAGATGACGGCTAAAATGATGGTCCCTGCCTGTCCGAATAATTGCTTCATTACTTGCGAAAGAACAGTTGCCCCATTATCGGCGTGGCCGAATGCAAGCCCGCTGGTGGCGCCAATATAACCTAGAATCACATAGATAGCGGCAAGCAGAATGCCCGCACCAAGCCCGGCAGTCATCATGGAAAGGGAGAGGCTACGTTTATCGGTAATCCCCTGCGCGTAAATCGTGTTAGCAATGACAATTCCGAAGACCAGTGACCCTAATAAGTCCATAGTCATGTATCCATCCAAAAAACCCTTGAAGAAAGTGTTTTCTTGATAGGCTGCAGCCGTTGCAGCCGTTCCTCCCAGAGGGGTCACAATACTTTTAATCAGTATGATGGCCAGCAAGACCAGTAAAGACGGAGTCAAGATCTTGCCAAACAGATCGATCAGTTTGTTTGGCGACAGGCTGAACCATAGTACCAAACAAAAAAAGATCACCGAATAAAAGACAAGCGGCCATTGGACATCAGCCCCCTCGGCCAGAAATGGCTTCAACCCCATTTCGAAAGAAACGGTAGCCGCTCTCGGTATGGCCATTAAAGGCCCGATTGAAATATAAATAATGAACGGAAAAAGGAGGGCAAAAAGCGGAGAAACCCGGCGCCCAAGAGTATCAAGGCTCCCTAATTTCGCAACAGCAATCACCCCGAGAATAGGAAGACCAACTGCAGAAAGGATAAAGCCAGCCATGGAAATATACGTGTCTATTCCAGATGCTCTCCCCAGGAATGCAGGAAAGATAAGATTGCCTGCCCCGAAGAACATTGAAAACAGCATAAAGGAAATAAATAAGAGCTGTTTTTTTGATAAAAATTGCATGATGTAAGAATCCTCTCTTTGTTTTGTTTGTAGAAGTATAACAATCTGAATAATATTTTTCTATATCTTTTTGAAAACAAAAGGTAATGGCTTCATATATTATGTTAACCCAATTGCGATAAACGTAGAGAGTAACACGATTTAAAATGGGTAAAAAGAGCTGAAAACATTAGAAAAAGAAAAATACGTGTTAACATTCCTTACATTTTCTGTTATTCTAAAAATAAATTATTATCTAAATATTTTGATAAAGCAATATTATATGGCAAAGAAAAGGGGAATTTATTTGGAATACGGGGTTATTGTTTCAATTGTCGTGTACATGGCGGGAATGTTGCTTTTAGGGTATTTTGCATATAAGAAAACCACTGATTTATCTGACTATATGTTGGGAGGGCGCGGGCTTGGTCCGGTTGTGACAGCGTTGAGTGCGGGCGCTTCGGACATGAGCGGCTGGCTGCTGATGGGGCTGCCCGGCTCTATGTATGTAAGCGGTCTTAGTTCCGGGTGGATTGTTGTCGGTTTGTCCACAGGGGCTTACTTTAACTGGCTTTATGTAGCACCGCGCCTTCGAACGTATACAGAAGTGGCGGGGAACTCTATTACAATTCCCGACTATTTAGAGAATCGTTTTCACGATGCGTCAAGGGTTTTGAGAATCACATCAGCCGCTGTCATTATCGTATTTTTTACTTTTTATACGTCTTCCGGAATGGTGGCCGGAGGAAAATTGTTTAAGACGGCATTCGATATGGATTATCGGACAGGAATCATTATCTCAGCCACTGTTGTTATTTTATATACCTTATTTGGGGGATTCCTTGCTGTTAGTTGGACAGATACGGTACAGGGGCTGATTATGTTCCTTGCATTAATTCTTGTGCCGATTGTCGCGATTGTGAATATAGGCAACCCTTCGATGACCTTTGAGGAAATCAGGGAAATTGATCCTGCTCTCCTCAAAGTATTTGAAGGAACGACTGTTATCGGAATAATCTCCTTGCTTGCATGGGGACTGGGTTATTTTGGGCAGCCGCACATCATCGTCCGCTTTATGGCCATTACTTCAGTTAAGGAAATCAAAAAAGCCAGAAGAGTCGGGATGGGGTGGATGATTTTCTCCATCGTGGGTGCGATGTTTACCGGTTTAGTCGGGATCGCTTATTTTAAAGTAACCAACCAAACATTAGAGAATCCGGAGACCGTCTTTATTGTATTATCTGAACAATTATTTCCCTCCATCATTACAGGTTTCCTCTTGGCGGCTATTCTGGCAGCAGTGATGAGTACCATTTCATCTCAATTGCTTGTCACTTCAAGTGCCTTGACGAAAGATGTGTATAAAACATTTTTGCGCAAAGAAGCCTCCGACCGGGAACAAGTGCTTGTCGGCAGAATTACAGTGCTGGCCGTTTCCGTCATCGCCCTGCTGATGGCCTTGCATCCAAGCAAAACAATCTTGGATTTAGTGGGCTACGCCTGGGCAGGATTTGGGGCGGCATTCGGCCCTGTCATCCTGTTAAGCCTCTATTGGAAGAGAATGACCAAATGGGGAGCGCTTGCGGGAATCATTGCTGGCGCAGTGACCGTGATTGTATGGGAATTGATTGAAGCTTTCGATGCCGTTTATGAAATTATCCCCGGGTTTATCGTAGGTATGGTTGCTATTGTACTTGTCAGCAACCTGAGTAAGAAACCAGCGGCGGAAATTGAAGAGGAATTCAATGAAGCCGCACGCCAGACAAAGTTTGAAAAAGAAGTGGATAAAGGAATGATCCATACTGATTGATCCTGTAGCCAAGGCTCCGCCGAATTTTTCGGCGGAGTTTTTTTAGTAGAGTTATGTTACTTGTCTGTTCATTGTGTTAGAGTGGACAAATATGGGCAAAAAAGCGCATACCCATATGGAAAGCGAACAAGACCCATTGAATTTTTTTATACTTTTCGTTGAAATTAAAGGTAGATTAGCTGAGAATATAGAGAAGAAACAGCTACNATTCTTGTGCCGATTGTCGCGATTGTGAATATAGGCAACCCTTCGATGACCTTTGAGGAAATCAGGGAAATTGATCCTGCTCTCCTCAAAGTATTTGAAGGAACGACTGTTATCGGAATAATCTCCTTGCTTGCATGGGGACTGGGTTATTTTGGGCAGCCGCACATCATCGTCCGCTTTATGGCCATTACTTCAGTTAAGGAAATCAAAAAAGCCAGAAGAGTCGGGATGGGGTGGATGATTTTCTCCATCGTGGGTGCGATGTTTACCGGTTTAGTCGGGATCGCTTATTTTAAAGTAACCAACCAAACATTAGAGAATCCGGAGACCGTCTTTATTGTATTATCTGAACAATTATTTCCCTCCATCATTACAGGTTTCCTCTTGGCGGCTATTCTGGCAGCAGTGATGAGTACCATTTCATCTCAATTGCTTGTCACTTCAAGTGCCTTGACGAAAGATGTGTATAAAACATTTTTGCGCAAAGAAGCCTCCGACCGGGAACAAGTGCTTGTCGGCAGAATTACAGTGCTGGCCGTTTCCGTCATCGCCCTGCTGATGGCCTTGCATCCAAGCAAAACAATCTTGGATTTAGTGGGCTACGCCTGGGCAGGATTTGGGGCGGCATTCGGCCCTGTCATCCTGTTAAGCCTCTATTGGAAGAGAATGACCAAATGGGGAGCGCTTGCGGGAATCATTGCTGGCGCAGTGACCGTGATTGTATGGGAATTGATTGAAGCTTTCGATGCCGTTTATGAAATTATCCCCGGGTTTATCGTAGGTATGGTTGCTATTGTACTTGTCAGCAACCTGAGTAAGAAACCAGCGGCGGAAATTGAAGAGGAATTCAATGAAGCCGCACGCCAGACAAAGTTTGAAAAAGAAGTGGATAAAGGAATGATCCATACTGATTGATCCTGTAGCCAAGGCTCCGCCGAATTTTTCGGCGGAGTTTTTTTAGTAGAGTTATGTTACTTGTCTGTTCATTGTGTTAGAGTGGACAAATATGGGCAAAAAAGCGCATACCCATATGGAAAGCGAACAAGACCCATTGAATTTTTTTATACTTTTCGTTGAAATTAAAGGTAGATTAGCTGAGAATATAGAGAAGAAACAGCTACTGAAACAATGATTAGATAGGAAAGCAAATGACACTAAGAACCTTGATTGGTTCAACTAATGATCTGTGGAGGAAGAACATCCCACAGATCAAAGTTTCACTTTATCCCATTCTAACTGGCGCTAAGGCTCCCGATTCAAAAGATGCGTTAAGAAGTATGTGTGGGAGATCAAGCGCCAGTAAGAATCCGATTGGTTCAACTAATGATCTGTGGAGGAAGAACATCCCACAGATCAAAGTTTCACTTTATTAGAAGGTAAGGAGATCGAATGTATGACAAATTCTTCATTTATACAGCAATGCCCTGTTTTCTTGCAGGAAGTTTGGAAGAAAGAAGGTTTTAGCAAGGCGACAAGCATCCAGGAACAGGCGTATCCTTTAATCATGGAAGGAAAGGATGTAATTGCCCAGTCGCCTACGGGCACAGGCAAAACTTTGGCATACTTGCTGCCTTTGCTCTCTAAAGTAAAGCCGGATGCCATGCATGTACAAGCTGTGATATTGGCTTCCTCGCGCGAATTAGTTATGCAAATCCATCAGGAGCTGGTGAAATGGACTGCAGGCAGCGGATTGCGCAGTGCATCATTCATCGGAGGGGCAAATATCAAGCGGCAGCTGGAAAAGCTAAAGAAGAAACCGCACATCATCGTCGGGACTCCTGGGAAGATTCAGGAGCTCATGATGCAAAAAAAGCTTAAAATGCACGAAGTCAAGACGATTGTGCTGGACGAAGGCGATTCATTGGTTGTGCCTGAACACTATGAAACAGTGGCGGCTATCATCAAAAGTACGATGAAAGACCAACGCCAGCTGTTATTATTCTCCGCCACCGTCACTCCGGAAATAAAAGAAAAATTGGCGGGCTTCACCGAAAATCCTGAAATCATAACAGTCAAGAAAGATGAACAGTTTTCAGGGAAAGTAGAGCATATTTATTTTATTTGCGAGAAGCGCGACAAACCGCTGATCCTTGAAAAAATCTCACGGCTACCCGATACGAAATCGTTGGTCTTTATGAGGGACATTGGAGATATGACTGTTCTTGCGGAGAAATGGAAGTTTAAGAATCAGCATGTGGCAGTTCTTCATGCGGAAACAAATAAAACAGAGCGTGAAAGAGCCATCAAAGGTTTCCGCAAAGGCGACTTCCCGATGATGCTTTCGACAGATGTAGCGGCGCGCGGTCTTGATATTAAAGGCTTGACGACGGTTGTCCATTACGACGTACCGCGTACAATCGAGCAATATACACACCGTTCCGGACGTACGGGCCGCGCTGGAAACGATGGCGTGGTCATTTCGATCATAACGCCATCAGAAGAAAAAAGCCTAAAGCAGCTGGCACGCCAATTGGGGATCGAAGTGAAGAAAAAAGAGTTCTTTAAGGGACAGATTGTCGATGAACGCCCTGTCTTGAAAAAGGCAGCTCCCCAAAAACGCCCAGCTGGGAAAAAGAAATAAACGTCCAAACACCGTTCTCATAGGGAGGCGGTGTTTTTTTTTCGCGTTGTTGAAATGAAATGATGTCGGTTTATATGCCGAAACGTTTTATAGTTCAACCGTCGCTCACATTTCAAAAGGAGGAATTGAAGCCGTTTTTTATTTCTGTACTTTCTTTTCCCACGGTGAAACGATGGAATAACCAACAATGATCGATGCGGCAATCCAAAGAGGCGACTTAATCCACTCTGCCTCATGTAGAAAAGCAAGCCATGGCACTCGAAAAAAGAAATAGGGTTGAAAAGCGACATAGACAGACGGCAGAAATAGAAGCAAAAATAATAGGATATTGAACCTCCATTTGCCTTCTTTCTGCGACTGTTGAATCAGCGTGTTCATTCCGAGGATACTTCCGATTGGCGCAAAAACTAGTTGATGGAGAAAGGGATAAGGTGGAATTGTTAGAGTAGAAGCTGCGAGTTTTGTATAATGGGCGGTTAATTGCATATCTGCGCAGGAGGCGATGATGGTGTAAATAACAAGGCAGACGGGAACAACTAGTTTTTTTGTCTGTTTCATATGAATACCTCCCCATTGAGGGAAATCTTTGTCACCTTTACTTGTATGCATAAAGGGTACCGTTCATGATGCACGATCATATACAATATATTTAGTAATTTATTACATTTTAAACGAAATTGTCATACAATGGAAGATGGAAAGTGAAAGACAAAGGAGATACGTTCATGGATAAAAAATATAAGCATTTTGAAACCGCTGTCATTCATCATGGCTATGATTCCAAACAACATGCAGGCAGTCTTTCAGTCCCTCTTTACCAAACATCCACATTTACTTTTGAAAATGCCGAACAAGGGGAGCAGCGCTTTGCCGGGGAAGCGGATGGATTTATTTACTCGCGGCTCGGGAACCCGACAGTAAGGGTCCTTGAAGAAAAAATGGCCATCCTTGAAGGCGGGGAAGCAGCTTTGGCATTTGGCTCCGGCATGGCTGCAGTATCAGCGGTATTGCTTTCTTTAACAAAGGCCGGAGACCATATTATTTGCTCACAAGGGCTTTATGGCTGTACATTTGGCCTGCTTCAATTGATGGAAGAGAAATATAATATCTCCCATTCATTCAGCTGGCTGAGCAATGAAGAAGAATTGCGCCAATTGATCACTCCGCAAACCAGCTGCATGTATATTGAAACACCTATCAATCCAACGATGAAAGTGATTGATTTAAGTATGGTTGCGGCTGTTGCCAAAGAACATAATATCCCCGTCATAGTAGATAATACGTTTTCTACACCATACTTACAAAAGCCGTTGGAACTTGGGTGTGACATTGTATTGCATAGCGCCACAAAATATATTGGCGGCCACGGCGACGTTGTTGCCGGCGTAGTGGTTGGCAGCCGCGAGCGCATGGAGCATATCCGGGGAACGACCCAAAAAGATATCGGCGGCATCATTTCCCCTTTCGACGCCTGGTTATTGACCAGGGGATTAAAAACCCTTCCTGTCCGCATGGATCGCCATTGCGAGAACGCTGAAAAAATCTTTAGCCGTCTGAAGGAGCACAAGCGTGTCAAAGCTGTCTATTTTCCTGGAGATGAAGAACACCCTGATTTTCTCATCACGCAAAAGCAAATGCGTAAGGGCGGGGGCCTCATTTCCTTCGAAATGAATGGCAGCAAAAAAGACGCCCAGCGCTTCCTGAATGCGCTGCAGCTCATAAAGATTGCTGTAAGCCTTGGCGATACCGAAACGTTGATTCAGCATCCCGCTACGATGACGCATTCTGTCATCCCGCTTGCTAATCGTCTTGAAATGGGCATCAGCGATCAACTGATCCGCTTGTCGGTCGGCCTGGAGGCATGGGAAGATATATGGGAAGACTTAAAGCAAGCTTTGGATTCGCTTGCCTAATGCTTTAAAAGAAAAACCTGCCGTCATCTACAGATTGGCAGGTTATTTCCGCTTGCTTTACTCTTGTTTAGAAAGTTGATTGATGTCCCTCTAATGCTCAGTAGAATGATGATGTTTTTCTTTTTCTTAGCAGTGGCAGGCTAATCAGAAGTATGGCTGCCAGTGCAAATGCTGTGTAAGCTACGGATGCATGGCTGTCCCAGTTTTTTATGCCGATGCCAAAAAATGCCCAAATCGTCACTAACGGAAAAAACCAATCCCGCTGAGCATAGCGGAAGGCGAGGGCGATGCCGGCTGCAACTGCGAGCATGATATAGGTCCAAATCTCATCGGAAATACCGAAACCGTTCCAACCGATATAGGTTAGGTAATAAGCGACGTTAACGATCGTGGCTACGGTAATCCAACCGAGGTAGAAAGAAAATGGAAGATAGTCCCATAGCGTATGCTGGACTTTTTTGATTCTTGTATAAAGTAAAATCAAAGAAACCAAGAGCAGGATCATAACAATCACGCTGGCAAGGAATTGTTCATAATGCCAAACGAATATCCAGGCGATATTAAAAATATTGACTGCTACAAAATAAGGGGATGCTGTGCGGTAGGCAGCTGAATTCCGCCGCTTCCGCGAGAATTGCCGTATAACCCAAATAGCGAGCAAAAGGTAGATGAGGCTCCATATGCTAAAGGTGAAGCCAGCCGGGGTAATCAACACGTTTTGCTGGCTGGAAATCTCTCCCGTGGTTTTGCCGTTTAAAGGTAATGTCTCACTGAATGTATTGACAATAACAACGAGGATAAATGTAATGATATTTAACCACAAAGCGATCATTTTATCCCTCCTTCATAGCATTATTATTCCACAATCCTTTAGGCCATAACCTTTTTTACGGCTATACTTGTCAACAATAAAAAACCAATATATACTAAAAATAGATTATTCAGAAAAAAAGGAGGTGTCGGGGTAATGGAACGTTCAATCGCGTTGCGTATCGTCATTTTAGCGTTTTTGTATATATGCAAGGCAATTTTTCATGCTGCACTTGTTCAAGGGAGAAGTCTGCCCTTTTTTAGAACAACTGCATATGAAAATGGAACGTAATTGCCTCTTCACCATATGAAGTAACGTACAAGAAGAGAGCGCAGGCTCTTTTTTTGTTGTTTTTAAGCAAATAGTGAAATTGTGCTAAAGCCATGGCAATGCGTTACACGCATCAGCTATGGCTTTTTTGGCGTATAAAAAGGAGAATGAGCTATGACGATTTGTGCATGTCAATCAGTTAAGAAGATGTTTGGAGGAAGCCCGGTATTTACAAACCTTTCTTTTGAGATTCAGGAAAAAGAAAGAATCGGAGTAGTAGGGGCCAATGGAAGCGGGAAAAGTACTATTTTGAAACTAATCGCAGGTTTGGAAAAGAGTGATGAAGGGACGATTGCTATTAAAAAGGGTACTAGAATCGGGTACTTAGCCCAAATTCCCGATTTTCCGGAGAGTTGGACGTGCTTGGAAGTCCTCCATTCAGCATTTGACTCGGTCAATCAGCTAAAGTTGCAGATGGCCGAACTGGAAATCAAGCTATCCACAGAAGCAAGTGAAGAGCAGATGGGCAAGTGGCTGGACTCCTACGGCAATCTTCAGGCTCGATATATGGAGCTTGGCGGCTATGAGATTGAATCAAAGATCGAAAAAGTAGCGAATGGACTGAAAATCAAGCCTTTGCTGCAAAATCGTTTCAGCCAAATGAGCGGAGGGGAGCGTACGAAAGTAAACCTAGCCTATATGCTGCTCCAAAAGCCCGACTTGCTTCTCTTGGATGAGCCGACCAACCATCTGGATATCACTTCTGTCGAATGGCTTGAGCAGTACATCGCCTATTATGAAGGAACGGTTATGGTTGTATCGCATGACCGTTATTTCCTGGATCAAGTAGTGACAAAAATCATGGATGTTGAAGAGGGAGAAGCTCACATCTATCACCACTCTTATTCTGGCTTCATAGAAGCTAAAGAGAAAAAACTGTTGGCAGAGTTTCAGGAATTCCAGGAGCAGCAAAAGAAAATCAAGAAAATGAAGGAGGCCATCAAGCGATTGCGCGATTGGGCCAACCGCGCCAATCCTCCTAGTGAAAGCCTGCATAGACGGGCGACTAATATGCAGCGGGCATTGGACCGTATGACTGTGAAGAAAAAACCGATTATAGAGAGCAAGAAGATGAATTTACGATTTGAAGCTAGTTCTCGAAGCGGGAAAGAAGTGATTCAAATGAAGAATATAGCCAAGATTTTTCATGATGAATTCCTTTTCCATAGTGTAGATTTGCATCTGCAGTATAAACAACGGGCTTGTATAGTCGGCGACAACGGTTCGGGAAAAAGCACATTGCTGCATATCTGCCTCGGGCAAACAACTGCCGATGAAGGGGAAGTCAAGATGGGAAGCAATGTGAAAATCGGTTATCTGTCACAGCATCATCGATATGAGAATCCCGACATGACAGTGCTTGATACATTCAGAGAAGAAGTGGCTGTGGCAGAAGGGGAAGCGCGACATATCCTTGCGCAATTCCTGTTTTATGGGGCATCGGTATTCAAGCGTGTCGGGGGATTGAGCGGTGGCGAACGGATGAGGCTTCGGCTGGCACAATTAATGCATAGTGACCTGAATCTGTTGCTGTTAGATGAGCCAACCAATCATCTGGATATAGAGTCAAAAGAAGTATTGGAAGCAGCTTTAGATTCTTTTGAAGGAACCATTTTAGCGGTATCGCATGATCGCTACTTCCTCAATACATTATTCACTAAAACGTTTTGGCTGGAGAATGAAACACTCCAGGCTTATGAGGGCCCGTATGATTGGGCCAAGCAAAAACGGAACGAATAGGAGAAAAGCAAACAGGACCCTTAGCCAGGGTCCTTGTTTGCTTTAGTTGGTGATTTTAAATTCCGTATATCCCTTTGGTTCCGGGAGGTCAGCCAGGCTGACATGTTCTACCTTAGAGAAACGCGGGCCTTCTGATATTTTCCGGATAAATGTCTCCATCTGGCGATCGGGACCCTCCGCTTCCAATTCGACGTCCCCATTGTTCAGATTGCGCACCCAGCCTTTAATATCATAGGCGACTGCGGTCGTTTGTGTGAAAAAACGGAATCCCACACCTTGCACATGTCCTTGAATGGTCATTGCTACTGTACGCATCTGATCAACCCTTTCATTATGTGAACGTTAGCTTGCTTATATGGTACCATAGCACGTTTCTCACTTGTATAAACAAACAGTATTTTCCATATATATGTTAGAATAATGATGAAAAGCAATAGGAAAAGGGGGATGGACAGGATGCGATTGGAAAATAAAGTAGCAATCATCACAGGTGGAGCGAATGGAATCGGATGGGAAGCTGTCAATTTGTTCCTTAGAGAGGGAGCTAAAGTGGCGATTGCCGATTTTAAAGCGGAAGGGATGGAAGCCCGTTTGGCAGGGTTGGACACTTACCGCGATCGTGTAGCTTTTTTTCAGGTGGATGTAGCAAACCGGGAAAGTGTGAATCAAATGGTTGCCGGTGTGGCTGACCGTTTTGGCGGCATAGATATCCTTGTTAACAATGCGGGAATAACCAGAGATGCTATGCTTTCCAAGATGAAACCAGAGGATTTTCAAGCCGTGATTGATGTCAATCTGACTGGTGTCTTCCATTGTACCCAGGCTGCTGTGCCATATCTTATTGAGAGTGGGCAAGGACGCATCATCAATACTTCTTCGGCAGCGGGACTGAACGGCAATATTGGACAGACAAACTACTCCGCAGCAAAAGCAGGCCTGATCGGCATGACAAAAACATGGGCAAAAGAATTAGGGAGAAAAGGCATCACAGTAAATGCGTTGGCTCCAGGTTTCATTGAGACGTCAATGATCGAGAGCGTGCCGGAGCAGCTGCTGGCCCAGGTGAAAAACATCGTATCGCTTCAGCGGTTGGGTAAGCCGGAAGACATCGCTAATGCCTACTTGTTTCTAGCTTCCAATGAGGCTAAGTACATCAATGGGACTGTCATAGAGGTGGACGGCGGCATCATGATGTGAAGAAGAAACCAAAAAACCGCTGGAATAGTTCCGGCGGTTTATAGCTGTCTGATCTCCTGTAGCCAGCTTCGCTCTTACTGGGCAAATGTCTGTAGCATATCCTCTTCGATTTCTCTCCAAATAGAAGGGTCAGATACATAAAGTTCCCTCATTTTTCCAATATGTGATTTAAAGGCTTCCTCGTAGGCAGGATCGTCTTTAGCCGGCAGTCCTGCACGCAGTTCCGTGACTTTTTGTTGGACAGACGGTGCCCGCGGGCCCCATTTGGCTACTTCATTTCCTTCTTCATCGGCAAGGATGATGATCGGGATGGAGCGGGCAGTGCCATTCGTCAAATATTGATCCATTAAATCGAGATTCTCATCGCGGATCAGATAGCGGGCTTCAATGCCAGCTTCATGTGCAATGGCCATGAATACAGGCAGGTTGACCATGGCATCGCCGCACCAGTCGGCCGTCAAAACCAATGCGCGAAGGCGGTGGGGCTTCAGCAGCCCTGCCTTCTGCGGAGAATGCAGCGTGAATTGCTCTTTGATTTGCAACATATTGTCCTTATTTGTTTGCATGTAGTCAATATACTCCTGCTCATTGTACCCTTTGTCGAACCATGTACGTAAATCCATAAATATCCCCCTTGCTTCTTTTTTATAACCCGTTCTATCTGGCGCTGAGGCTTCCTCTTTTAAAGGAGAGTGAGGCAAAGGAGTGTAAGCGGGAAGATCAAGCGACAGTAAGAAATCGATCAGTTGAACCAATCGGCATATGGAATGCGCTTAGGCTATATTGTTATTAGATTAGCATGGTAGATTGAATTGTTTAAGTTTTTTGCATTTCATTGTTTATTTGTTATAATAGCGTTGAAAAACGATAGAATTCAACATGTGGAGGGGCCGGTGTTGCCGGCTGAGATTGCATCCGTTTCAGATGCTGACTCTTTGAACCTGATCTGGGTTATGCCAGCGGAGGGAACATTTATTACTGCTTGGGAACACTGCGTAATGCATGCTCACGTCCGAAAACATGATTTCGGGCGTTTTTTATTGTGTTACAGCGTTGAGCACCAAGGGCGAAGACGGTTTTTGCCAAAGTAAAACAGTCTTCAACTTCACATGTTTGAGTATCCAAGGAGGAGGAACACTAGTGAAAAAAGTGCTGTTTATACTGCTGGCTGTGATGATGGTATTAGCTGGCTGCAGCTCTTCTAATGACGAATCATCAAAAGAGGGCAATGGATTAAAGAAAGTGACAGTCGTCCTTGATTGGACGCCCAATACCAATCATACAGGCTTATATGTAGCGAAAGAAAAAGGGTATTTTAAAGAACAGGGACTGGACGTGGAAATCGTTAAGCCGGGCGAGACTGGGGCAGACCAGCTTGTTGCTTCCGGCAAAGCTGATTTCGGCATAGGCTACCAGGAAGGATTGACCCAGGCCCGCGCTCAAGGGGTGCCGCTTGTGTCAATCGCTGCCATCATCCAACACAATACCTCCGGATTTGCCTCTCCTGCAAGCAAGAATATGAAGAGTCCAAAAGACTTCGAGGGAAAAAAATACGGTAGCTATGGATCACCTGTTGAAGAAGCAATCATGAAATCCATCATGGAAAAAGAAAATGCCAATGTGAAAAAAGTGGACATCTTGAACATAGGCGATACGGATTATTTTACAGCAGTGAAAAGGGACATCGATTTTGCGTGGATTTATTATGCTTGGACAGGGATTGAAGCGGAGCTGAGAGGGGAAAAGCTCAATATGCTGTATGTGAAGGATTATAGCGATAAGCTCGATTACTACACGCCGGTTCTGACGACAAGCGAAAAAATGATCGCTAAAGAGCCGGATACAGTCAAAGCCTTTGTTGCGGCTGTGTCCAAAGGATATGAGTTCTCCATTGACCATCCGGACCAAGCGGCAGACATTCTGACAAAAGCAGAGCCTGATCTTGATCAGGAATTAGTCAAGAAAAGCCAAGAGTGGCTTGCATCCAAATATCAGGATGACGCTAAGCAATGGGGTCTTCAGAAACTTTCCGTCTGGAAGGACTATGGAGAGTGGATGAAAGAAAACAAGCTGCTTGAAGGGGACTTCAACCCGGAAGAAGCCTTTACCAATGATTTCTTGCCAAAAAAATAAGAGACGAGACGGGAGGAATAAATAATGGCTAATGCATTAGTGAGCGTGCAAATAATCCCAAAGGGCAATCATGTGATCGAGCTGGTGGATGAAGCGATTGCTGTCATCCATGATTCAGGTGTGAAGTATGAAGTCCATCCATTGGAAACAACGATGGAAGGAGACCTGGCGGAATTGCTGCAGGTTATCGAAAAAATGAATCATCGCATGATTGAACTAGGTTCGCCCAATGTAATCTCGCAAGTCAAAATTCTCTTCCAGCCCGAAGGAATTACACTGGGCACGTTAACGGAGAAATACAGATGAAAAAACGTTCTTTATGGAAGAAGGGTGCACCCTTCTTTCTTCTTTTAAGTTTATTAATCCTCTGGGAATTGATTGTTCGAATCTTTAAAGTCGAAACCTGGCTGCTGCCGGCTCCTTCCGCCATTTTTAAAGAAGGAGCGGCAGACTCTAGCCGGATCATGGAGCAATTGGCATCGACTGTTGAGCTGTCGCTTTTAGGTTTAATGATCGGCAGTGCAATCGGGCTGCTTTTGGCTGCGTCCCTTCATTTATTTCCGGCTGTCAAGGATGCAGTGTATCCTTTGTTGATATTGTCGCAGAATGTGCCAATTATTGTGCTGGCTCCCTTATTGGTCATCTGGTTCGGATTCGGGCTGTTGCCGAAATTAATCGTCATTACGCTTGTCTGTTTTTTCCCGGTGGCTGTTGCCGCGTTGGATGGATTGCGGCAAACCCCATATGAGTTGAAGCATTATTTTGAGATGATGGGCGCAAGCAAACGGCAATTATTTTGGAAACTGGAGCTTCCACATTCCTTTCCTTTTGTTTTTTCCGGATTGAAGATTGCCGCCACATACAGTGTCATGGGTGCGGTTATTTCCGAATGGCTCGGCGCAAAGCAGGGAATCGGAGTCTATATGACGATGGCATCCAAGTCTTTCCGGACGGATCGTGTATTTGTTGCCATCTTCATCGTCATGGCATTAAGCTTGTTATTCTTCTTGTGTATTTCACTTTTGGAGAAATATACAGTTTCATGGAAAAGAAGGGAGGACCAAGAACGAGATGCTCGACATTAAACATGTATCTTATGCTTACAGCCATGATCAAAAAGTCTTATCCGATCTTTCCTTACAGGTGAATGATGGGGAGTTTGTCAGCATTCTTGGCCCCTCTGGAAGCGGTAAAAGTACGCTTTTCCACTTGATTGGCGGCCTGTATCGGCCTGAGCGGGGCGAGATTTTACTGGATGGAAGAGAGATTATCGGAGAAAAGGGCCATATCAGCTACATGCCGCAGCAACCTGCACTGCTACCTTGGCGTTCGGTGTTGGACAATGTGGTGCTAGGTGCAGAGCTAGCTTCAAAAAAGGCAGATAAAGGTGAAGCAAAAAAATTGCTGGAGAAAGCAGGACTGGCAGAATATGCGAATGCGCTGCCCCATCAGCTGTCCGGAGGGATGAAGCAAAGAGTCGCTTTTCTGAGAAGCCTGGCAAGCCCGCAGAAATTGATGCTGCTGGATGAGCCTTTTTCCGCTTTAGATGAGCTTACTCGCCTGTCTATGCAGAACTGGTTATTGAATGTATGGGAAAAGAACCGCAGATCGGTCCTTTTCATCACCCACAGCATAGAGGAAGCCATTTATTTATCGGATACCATTTATGTCTTGTCATCCAAGCCTGCATCTATCGTTACAAAGGTTGCCGTTCCTTTTGCGCGGCCGCGGAGAGAAGAAATGGCACTGGAGCCGGCTTTTATCCAATTGAAGCAGGAGCTCTATGCGTTATTGAAGGAGCGATGAATATGCAATTGATTGACAGCCATATCCATTTGGATACATATTCGGAGGAACAAAGAAGAATCATCTTGAATCTTCCAGAAGTAGATTATTATATTGCGGTCTCTATGGATCTTGCTTCCTGTAAAACGAACCATCAATTAGCGCTGCATGATCCACGAGTCAAGCCGGCGTATGGTTTCCATCCGGAGCAGGAGCTGCCGAAGCAAGAGGAGATTGACGCACTGTTTCGTTGGATGGAACAGCATGTGGATACAATGGTTGCCGTAGGGGAAGTAGGTTTGCCTTATTATAAGAGACAGGAAAACCCCGGATTGGAAGTGCAAGGTTATATCGAGTTGTTAGAAAAATTCATCCTGTTCGCCAAGAAGCATAACAAACCAATCGTCCTGCATGCTGTTTACGAAGATGGCGCTATAGCCTGCGATCTCCTTGAAAAGCATGGCGTCACAAAAGCCCATTTTCATTGGTTCAAGGGAGAGGATGTTCTCATAAAAAGAATGATCGATAATGGATACAGCATATCCATCACCCCTGATATTTGCTATGAAAAAGAAATCCAGCATCTAGCAAGCCTGTATCCACTTGACCGGATCATGCTGGAGACGGACGGTCCCTGGCCCTTCGAAGGACCGTTCCGCAATCGGATGACCAATCCGCTCATGATCAGGGACAGCATGTATAAGTTAGCGAAAATCAAAGGAATCGAGACAGAAAAAGTATGGGAGAAAACATTCAGGCATAGTATTCTTTTTTATGGACTGTATAATGGAGAGAGTTAAGCATTTACAGGAGGAAAAATGAAAACAAATAATAAGAATAAAGGGAGCTTCAGGCCCTTCCTTTCCTTAATGAAGGCAACCAACCCATCCTATGGGAGACTGATATTCGCTTTGGGCCTAAGTGTTGTTACGACATTGGTCAGCCTTTTGATTCCATTGTTGACGAAACAATTGGTGGATGGGTTCAGCATGTCTTCTTTATCCGTAAAACAAATCAGTTTGATCATTATCGTGTTCATTGTACAAGCAGCATTGAGCGCCTATGCTACATACGCTCTCGGCTATAATGGCCAAAAAATCATTGCCGGCTTAAGGGAATTGCTGTGGAAAAAGCTTGTCAGGCTGCCAGTAGCTTATTCGGACCGTAATGGTTCTGGCGAAATGATCAGCCGGATGACGAATGATACGATGGTGGTCAAAGAATTGATCACCACCCATATAACGGGCGCCATAACAGGTATTATATCCGTTGTCGGCAGTATCATTATTCTCTTCGTCATGAACTGGCGACTGACATTGCTGATTTTCATTGTCCTGCCGGTTGCGGCTGCCATATTGGTGCCAATCGGCAAAATGATGCACTCTATTTCAAAAGAAACACAGGCTGAAACAGCAAAGTTCACCGGTATACTGAACCAGGTGCTGCCGGAAATCCGCCTTGTAAAAGCTTCTAACGCAGAAGAAATTGAATACGGGCGCGGCATGAAGGGAATTTCAACTCTGTTTAAGCTTGGTTTAAAGGAAGCGCGGACGCAATCATTGGTGGGCCCTATCATCACCTTGGTGTTAATGGGGGCGCTTGTTGCTGTGATCGGCTATGGAGGCATGCAAGTATCAAGCGGTGCTATCACGGCCGGTTCGCTTGTCGCCTTCATTCTGTATCTGTTCCAGATTATTATGCCGATGGGGCAAATCACCGTATTTTTCACACAACTGCAGAAATCGATTGGGGCGACTGACCGCATCATCGATATATTGAATGAAGAGGAAGAGGATCTGCAAGCGGGGAAAAGCTTAGTGGATGCAAAACAAATGATTGCTTTCAACGATGTTTCTTTTTCCTACGAAGAAGGCGCTGAAATTCTGTCCCATATCAATCTTCATATTGAGCAAGGGAAGGTAACAGCAATCGTCGGCCCGAGCGGAAGCGGAAAAACAACCATGTTCAAACTATTGGAACGCTATTATGCTCCTACTCAAGGAACAATTGAAATAGGGGGACAAGAAATCAGCGAGTTTTCGCTGGAATCTTGGCGGAAGCATATCGGATATGTGTCACAGGAAAGTCCTTTGCTTGCTGGTACGATCAAAGACAATATTTGCTACGGTTTGGACCGCCAAGTAACGGAAAGTGAGTTGCAAAAGGCGGCAGAAATGGCTTATGCTCTTGATTTCATCGAGGAGTTGCCAGATGCTTTCGAGACAGAAGTGGGCGAAAGAGGATTGAAGCTTTCAGGAGGGCAGCGCCAGCGTATCGCCATAGCGAGAGCATTGTTGCGCAATCCTGAAATTTTGATGCTGGATGAAGCGACCTCAAGTCTCGACAGCCAATCGGAACAATCAGTGCAAATGGCACTTGAACGTTTGATGAAAGGCCGGACAACCATTGTCATTGCACATCGGTTGTCCACTGTTGTTGATGCAGACCGGCTTGTATTCTTGGAGAATGGTGTCATTACCGGAATCGGCACACATGATGAGCTGATGGAAACCCATGCTTTATACCGGGAATTTGCACAGCAGCAATTGAAAATAAATAGTGAACTTCAGAAAAAAGCATGAAAATAGGAAAACCCCCTCAACTTAAACGGTTGCAGGGGATTTTCCTATTATTTTGCCAATTTATTGAGTTTTTTAATCATACTGATTGATTTGCCGGTACCGATGGCAACCGATTCAAGCGGGAAAGGCGCCATCCGCACAGGTACAGCTATTTCATTAAACAGCCAATCCTGCATGCCGTTCATGAGCGCACCGCCCCCGGTCAAAACAACACCTTGATCGACAATATCTCCGCTAAGCTCCGGAGGGCAGTATTCCAAGGTGGATTTAACGGTATGCAACATTTGAAGGAGAGATTCTTTCATGGCTTCCTGGATTTCCAGCGAGGAGAGAGTAATCGTTTTGGGAAGTCCCGTCACTAAATCTCGTCCTCTTACTTCCATGGTACTTTCCTCATGATCAATAAGAGCATATCCAATTTCCATTTTTACTTGTTCAGCTGTCCGTTCGCCTATTAAAAGATTATAATGCTTCCGGACATGTTGGACGATATCGTCATCAATTTGGTCGCCGCCGATGCGGATCGAATTGCAGGCAACGACACCGCCATACGATATAATGGCAACTTCCGTCGTGCCGCCGCCGATATCGACGATGACCGATGCAACCGGCTCGTCCACCGGCAAATCTGCGCCGATCGCAGCAGCGACGGATTCCTCTATCAGGTGGACCTGTTTGGCGCCGCAGCTTTTGACAGAGTCTTCAATGGCTCTGCGTTCAACGGATGTAGAACCGGAAGGCGCACAAACAACAACAGTCGGTTTGCTAATGGATAATTTAAGTATTTTGCCTGTTTTTTTCATAATATGTTTCAGCATTGCGGCTGTGTGATCGAAGTCTGCGATAACGCCATCCTTCAAAGGGCGCACAGCAACAATATTACCGGGCGTTTTACCTATCATGTTTTTGGCTTCCATTCCTACAGCCAAAATTTCATTTGTTTGGATATCCATTGCGACAACAGATGGTTCATTTAAAACGATTCCTTTATTTTTAGTGTAAACTAATGTATTAGCAGTTCCTAAGTCAATACCTATCTCTGTAGAAGAGAACATGTACGTCACCCTTTCGATAAGTTTGACCCCCCATCTACCTATTCTATAGGAATCAGACAGATTGTAAATGGAAGTGACTTTTACAATTACATTACAAACTTTGGCCGCTGTGTATCATCGTCTGCCGATCATGTTTCTGGAACATAATGAAGTAAAGGATGCCGCTTAAGACTGAAAATCCACAGAGGATGGCAAAGGTTGCCTGATTTCCGAACCATTCAGTCATGGGAATCGCCAACGGGGCAATCATACGGCCGACAGTATTGCGGAGAGAGGCTGCGGCAAAATATTGGCCCCGCATATGGCCGGGCGCGATTTTTGAAATAAAGCTATTCTGAATGCCGACCGTCATGAGCTCACCTAGAGTGAAGATCGCCATGCTTAAAATCAATCCCCATACTAAGTGTGTGCCGCCCGCAATCAACATGGAGATGCCGTAGACCAATGAAGCTGCCACGAATACATTTCTTTCTTTAAAGCGGTCCATCCATCTGGAAACGATAATAGTGAACAGCACGACGAATAGCCCATTTTCCGCAACGAGCAGTCCAAATGTTTTAACCCCCGTTACAGTGAAGCTCCAATCCCCCAATTGAAAGAGCGTCTGGATATCGACGACTTCTTTTGTATATACAGGAAACAGAAGATCCAATTGCATGAAGGTCATTGCATTCAATATACCTGCGACAATAAAGAGGAGAAAGACATGATCTTTTATGATCACTCCATAATCCTTTACTTGTGAAATCAAAAAATGAAGCCCACTTGTTTCTCTTGAACGGCGAACTTGTGGCAAATTCGCCGGGAGCGTTTCTACAATCCATTTGGAGTAGACGATGCCAAGCAGGATATTGGAGATTCCCGCTAACAATAACAACTCGAAACGATGGTCTTTGTAAAAAATACTGCCGACAATCGGCCCAATCACGACAGCTATGTTTACGGAAGTATAGAAGAGGGCGAATACGCCACTTCGGTCCCGTTCGTTTACTATATCCGCAATCATCGCTTGGCTGGCCGGATAGTAAATGGAGCTAAAGACGGATACGATTGTAAAACAAAGAAAGCCAATCCATGCAGAATCCAGCCATGGTGAGGAAGCAAGTGAGAATAATAGATAAGCAACCCCTTGGCCGATGCTGGCCAACACCATCATTCGCTTCCTGCCAAAACGATCGGCGAAAAAGCCGCCCATTAGGTTAGCGATTACAGCAAAAGCCTGCGAAACAATCAATAAAATGCCTGCCAGCGATTTACCGAACTCTTCAGAAAAGTAGATGGCTAAAAACGGGAAGAACATCCAAAATGTTATATTCACCAACGCTTCGCCACCTAGGCGAATTTTTAAATTGGCGTTCCAATCTTTAAATCTCATTATTGTGCCCCCCTTTGAAGCAATTCATTTCTTAATCATACGATTTTTTGTATGATTCAGACAAGTGCGGCGGCAGAGCTGAACTAGAAGAGAGGGTGGACATTTGTACAAGTTGTGAAAGCTCTCTGAACATCTATCAATAATACCCTAAGGGGTATATAATGATGATAGATGGCAAATAACAGGAGGATATCTAATGGCTAAAAAAATAATCATTGTCGGCGGAGTGGCCGGCGGGGCAACTGCAGCTGCCAGACTACGTCGTCTGGACGAACAATCTCACATTGTCTTATTCGAAAAAGGGGAGTATATATCTTTTGCGAATTGCGGTCTTCCTTATTATATAGGAGGTGTCATACAGAATCGCCCGTCTTTATTGGTACAGACAGTTGAAGGCATGTCCCAAAAGTTTAATTTGGATATCCGCAACAAGACAGAAGTAATCGGCATCCTGGCAAATCGAAAAGTAATCATCGCCCGCAATATCGACACAGGCGAACAGTATGAAGAATCATATGATGAATTGGTTCTTTCTCCCGGCGCGAAACCGATCGTACCGCCTATCACTGGTTTGAAGGATGCAAAGAACGTATACACATTAAGAAATGTGCCCGACACAGACCGCATTAAAGTTGCTGTCACCGAGCAGCAGCCAGGTAAGGCGGTGGTCATCGGCGGTGGTTTTATTGGTCTGGAAATGGCAGAAAATCTAGTGGAGCTCGGAATAGAGGTTACAGTTGTTGAAATGGCTGCACAAGTAATGGCTCCATTGGATTATGAAATGGCATGTATTATCCATGAACATTTAAAGGCTAAGGGCGTGCGTTTAATATTGAATGATGGGGTTCAATCGTTCAGGGAGGAAGGAAAAAAGATTATCCTCTCAAGCGGAGAGGAACTGGAGACCGAGCTGACCATCTTATCGATTGGCGTGAAACCGGAAAATGAGCTGGCGGTAAAGGCAGGGCTCGAAATAGGAGAAAGAGGTGGAATAATTGTGGATCGATTTCTCCAAACGAGTGAGGAGCATATTTATGCAATTGGTGATGCTGTCGAGGTGAAAGACTATATTTTCGGTAAGCCTGCGATGGTGCCGCTTGCCGGTCCAGCCAATCGCCAGGGAAGGATTGTCGCTGACAATATATATGGCAAGAAAACAGAATACACAGGAATACTTGGCACTTCGGTGGCTAAAGTGTTCGATTTCACTGTTGCCACAACCGGTCATAATGAAAAAGCATTGAAACGTATGGGCATCGGGTATGAATGCATTCATATCCATCCGGCTTCCCACGCGGGATATTATCCAGGTGCGAGCCTAATCGCTATGAAACTGATATTTGACGGCGACAAAGGAACGATTTACGGTGCTCAGGCTGTCGGGAAAGATGGAATCGATAAACGTATAGATGTGCTTGCCACCGCCATTAAAGGTGGATTGACGGTTCATGACCTTCAAGAGTTGGAATTGTCATATGCACCGCCATATTCGTCGGCGAAGGATCCGGTGAATATCCTGGGCTATGCGGCTTCCCATATAGTAGATAAAGAGATTGAAGTGGCCCATTTCCACCAGATCGACAAAATCGTAGAGGAAGGCGGTTATCTAATAGATGTGCGGGAACCTCAAGAAAGGGAAAACGGCTATATTCCAGGTTCTAAAAATATTCCTTTGGGAGAATTGCGTGATCGGCTTCATGAATTGCCGAAGGACCGAAAAATTTATGTGGCATGCCAAGTAGGGCACAGAGGGTATTACGCTGCAAGAGTACTAGATTTAAATGGTTTTCAGGCTGTTAATGTGAGCGGCGGATACAAAACGTATAGTCAGGTCTATGGCAATAATTAAAAAAACAGCGGAGCGCTTAGCGCTTCGCTGTTTTAGCAGAAGTCGAAATAAAGTTATTTCCCGGACAATATCCGGGCATTTATTCTGTTTTCCGACAAGGGGTTACAAATAACTTGTTAAACGTTCGTATGCATTTTGGACGCGTTCTTCGGACGGCGGGTCTGTATCCTGTAGAGGATATTTCAAACCGAGTGCTTCCCATTTATAAACCCCAAGTTTATGGTAAGGCAGCACTTCTACTTTTTGGACATTTTTCAGTGTGCCAATGAATTTACCGAGCCGGTCCAGATAATCATTAAAGTCGGTGACCCCAGGCACAAGAACATGGCGTATCCAAACAGGGATTTGTTTGTCGGATAGATATTGGGCAAACTTTAAAATGTGGTCATTATGTTTGCCTGTCAATCTCTTATGCTGATCGCGGTCAATATGCTTAAGATCAACAAGAATGAGGTCCGTGTAGGATAAAAGTTCGTCAAACTGCTCCAAAAACGCGGGTTTCTCGGAAAAACAGCCTCCCGAAGAATCAATCGTTGTGTGAATGCCTATTTCCTTACAAGCCTTGAACAGCTCAGTGACGAAAGGAATCTGAAGCAGTGGCTCGCCGCCGCTGACAGTAATTCCGCCGCCTGATGCTTCCATGAAGGGGATATAAGATTGCACATCCTGAATAATCTCATCAACGGACATTGTTTTCCCGGTACCTATTTCCCAGGTATCTGCATTGTGGCAGTATTGGCACCGAAGCTGGCATCCCTGCGTGAAGACAATGTATCGGATACCGGGCCCATCTACAGTTCCGCATGTTTCTATTGAATGAATATTTCCTGTTACCATAAAAAATCCCCTCCTGGCCCCCCGCCAAGGGAGTTGAAGGAGGGGAGCTTTGTAAAGATTTAATGAAGCTTATTTACATGCTGCCGTGGAACGTACGGTTGATCACGTCGATTTGTTGTTCACGTGTCAGCTTAATAAAGTTAACGGCATAACCGGATACACGGATTGTTAATTGTGGATACTCTTCAGGATGCTCCATAGCATCCAATAATGTATCACGGTTGAAGACGTTGATATTTAAATGATGCCCTTTTTTAGCTGCATAGCCGTCAAGAATCGCAGCCAGGTTGTTTTCTTGGTTGGCATCGTCTTTTCCAAGCGCTTTCGGTACCATAGAGAATGTATTGGAAATACCGTCAAGAGCATGTTGGTATGGAAGTTTAGCGACAGATGCCAATGAAGCAAGCGCTCCTTTTGTGTCTCTTCCGTGCATTGGGTTGGCGCCAGGCGCAAATGGTTCTCCGGCTCTTCTTCCATCAGGTGTATTTCCTGTTTTCTTACCGTAAACAACATTCGATGTAATGGTTAGGATAGACATCGTATGTTTGGAGTTGCGGTAAGTTGCATGCTTGCGCAATTTAGTCATGAAACGCTCCACTAAATCCACAGCCATTTGGTCGACACGGTCATCGTTATTGCCGTATTTCGGATACTCGCCAGTTGTTTCAAAATCGACAGCGATGCTGTTCTCGTCGCGGATCGGTTTTACCTGGCCGTAACGAATAGCGCTCAGTGAGTCGGCCACAACGCTCAGGCCAGCGATTCCTGTTGCCATCGTACGCAAGATTTCAGTATCATGCAAGGCCATTTCGATGCGCTCATACGCATATTTATCATGCATGTAGTGGATGACATTCAAAGTATTGATATATAATCCTGCCAACCATTCCATCATTGTATCGAAACGTTCCATTACTTCTTCGTAATCTAGGATTTCAGATGTAATCGGAGCGAATTTTGGAGCGACTTGTATTTTCATTTTTTCATCGACACCGCCGTTGATCGCATACAGCAATGTTTTTGCCAAGTTTGCACGGGCTCCGAAAAATTGCATTTGTTTACCGATTCTCATCGCGGATACGCAGCAAGCGATTCCATAATCATCGCCGTACTCAAGTCTCATCAAATCATCATTCTCATATTGGATGGCACTTGTTTGGATGCTCATCTTCGCACAGAATTTCTTGAACGCTTCAGGAAGCTTTGTTGACCATAGGACAGTTAAGTTTGGCTCTGGAGCCGGGCCGAGGTTGGACAAAGTGTGCAAGAAGCGGAAAGAGTTCTTCGTAACCAATGGAGTACCGTCAAGCGATACGCCGCCGATTGATTCAGTTACCCAAGTAGGGTCTCCGCTGAATAATTCATTATAGTCAGGTGTTCTTGCGAATTTAACAAGGCGCAGCTTCATGACAAAGTGGTCGACTAGCTCTTGGGCTTCTGTTTCTGTCAATGTGCCGTTTTTCAAGTCTCTCTCTACGTAAATATCAAGGAAGCTGGATACACGGCCAAGGCTCATTGCTGCTCCGTTTTGCTCTTTAATCGCAGCAAGGTAAGCGAAGTATAGCCATTGGAAAGCTTCACGCGCATTTTTCGCCGGACCGGAGATATCGAAGCCGTGGCTTTCCGCCATTTGTTTCAATTCGTCCAATGAACGGATTTGTTCGGAAAGCTCTTCACGAAGCTTGATTGTTTCATCGGACATAATAGTACTTGTATTGTTTAAGTCTTTTTTCTTTTCTTCAATCAAGAAATCTACACCGTATAGAGCGACACGGCGGTAATCGCCGATAATGCGTCCACGTCCGTATGCATCCGGAAGGCCAGTGATGATTCCGGCTTTACGGGCAAGTTTCATCTCTTGGGTATATGCATCAAACACACCTTGGTTATGTGTTTTCCGGTATTTAGTGAAGATTTCCTGTACTTCTTTATCTACATGGTATCCGTATGATGCAGCTGCATTTTCAGCCATTCGAATACCGCCAAACGGTTGTAATGAACGTTTGAAAGGTGCATCCGTCTGGAATCCGACAACTGTTTCTAAGTCTTTATTCAAGTATCCCGGCTGGTGTGATGTAATAGTAGAAACAATCTTTGTGTCCAAATCGAGGACGCCGCCTGCTTCACGTTCTTTTTTTGAAAGATCCATTACTTGTTTCCAAAGTGTTAATGTTGCCTCGGTTGGGCCAGCTAGGAAGGTATCGTCCCCTTCATAGACATTGATATTTTTGATAATGAAGTCACGTACATTGATTTCTTTGTTCCAAGCACCTGGTTGGAAGCCTTTCCATTGTTCCATAATTTATCCCGCCTCTCTTGTATAAGTAAAACAGTTTCGTATTTCTTTATATAACAGATTATATATGAAACATACTACTATTTGTAGCTTATATGGCGGATTAAATTCGAATCATTTGTGAATTGATACACAATTTTTTATTCTAATAGGATAATCGTAGGTGGATAGCGATTTCATTTTTGTTATTTGGCTGGAAAGGGGAAGTGATTGCAGCCGGTTCATAAAAATGTATTTATTCCAAGGATCAATTGAACCTTTTAAAGTCGATCAATTGTCAACCTGTATCACAATAATAAGAATACAAAAGAAACAGATAATGTAACAAGAGGTTTCCCGACTTTGTAGTATAGCGTGATAAGGATGTGAAAAAGCAGATTTTTTAGAAGTTAATCCCCGTTGTACGCTATTTTTAAACCTCTTACATACAAAAAAACACCCCATGGGGATGTTTAAAAGGTCGAAGTTGGTGGTAAGAATAAATTCAAATAGTTAAATTCGTCTTGCTCCAATATATTTAGGATTCCAGTATTTATTGGATAAGGAATCGATTGTTACGCCCCGTGAAGTGGACGCGTGCAGAAAATTATTATTTCCGATATAAATGCCTACATGTGAGGGCCCTTTTTTATATGTAGAGAAAAATACCATATCGCCTTTTTGCAATTGGCTTTTGTTAACCCCTGTGCCCTGGCTGAATAGTTGTGTGGTTGTGCGAGGCAATTTTTTTCCGGTTGCCCGTGAATAGGTATAGCCGATAAAGCCTGAACAATCAAAGCCTTTAGGGGTAGATCCGCCAAATCGATAGGCAGTTCCTATGTAATTCTTGCCCACTTCTATTACTTTTTCTTTTGCACTGGAAGATTGATAGGCAGCAGCATCTGCATAAGAAGGCAATAGGAATACTAAAACAAGAGACAGAGAGACGATTGATGATAGCATTAATTTCTTCATAAAGAGCCTCCGGGTATGTTTAATAGTTCGGTAGATTTAATATAGCAAATAATTCCTACTTTTAAATTTACAGGAATATTAAGTTTTGTTACAAAAATATTACAACATTTGACATAAATAGACTGAAAGACTGGATGGCATTGCGTTTGTAGAACGGAATGCTTTTTTGCGTTGTATAGAGCCGTTTGGGTCTAAAGTCTTTTTTTTGTGCAATTAAGAGCTCTTTTTAAAGGCCTTTTATCCTGATGTTTTTTTCCCTTTCATATTCCCACTATAAAAAATGAACAAAAACGCTCATGTATCTTCTATTTCTTCCGATAAAACTGATAGAAAGAATATAAGTGAAGTTGGGTGAGTTTCATGGATAAGACATCGATTATTGGGGTAATCTTGGGTCTCGTGGCAGTTGGTGTCGGTATGGTATTAAAAGGAGTCAACCCATCGGCTCTCTTAAATCCAGCCGCCATCTTGATTATTATTGTCGGAACAGTCGCAGCTGTCGCCATCGCATTTCCGACAAATGAAATTAAACGTATTCCTAAATTGTTGAAGATCATCTTCACGGAAAAAAAGGCTCCCAAACCGGAAGAATTGATTAAAACGTTCTCTGAGTGGGCAGTCATTGCCAGAAAAGAGGGATTGTTGGCACTGGAAGGAATATCCGAAAGTGTGGATGATCCATTTTTGCGGAATGGGTTGAATTTAGCGGTGGAAGGCCAAAGTGCAGAATATATAAGAGATATTTTGACAGAGGAATTGGATACAATGGAAGAGCGGCACCAATCAGGGGCCGCCATCTTCTCACAGGCGGGGACCTATGCGCCTACGTTGGGGGTATTGGGAGCGGTTATCGGCTTGATTGCCGCCTTGTCTCACATGGATAAAATCGAAGAGCTGAGTAAGGCTATTTCTGCCGCCTTTGTGGCAACATTGATGGGAATTTTCAGTGGTTACGTATTGTGGCATCCTTTTGCAAATAAATTAAAACGGAAATCAATGCAAGAAGTGGCCATGAAAAACATGATGATCGAAGGCATCTTGTCCATCATTGAGGGGGAAGCGCCGCGAACCATCGAACAAAAGCTGACATCCTATTTGCCGGCTAGCGACCGTAAAAAATGGCTTGAAGGCGAAGTGAACCAGGATGCCTAGGAAGAAGAAAAAGAAACGGCACGAGGATCATGTCGACGAATCGTGGCTTATTCCATACGCCGATATTCTGACCCTTTTGTTGGCGCTGTTCATTGTTTTGTTTTCTATGAGTTCGATTGATGCCTCGAAATTCAAACAGCTCTCCAAAGCGTTTGATGACGTATTCTCGGGCGGGACAGGAGTCTTTCAGTACCAAAGTCCTGTCGAGCAGGATCCCACAACCGGAAAAGAGAAAAGCGGTGCGTTGATGAAGGAACACGAGGAGAAGGGCGGACTGGGGGAAAAAGACCAAAAAGAATTGTCGGAGCTGCAGCAAAAAGTAAATCAGTATATTACGGACAATCACTTAAACCGGCAGCTAGGAACTTCGCTATCCGGTGAGGGGCTGTTGGTGACCATTCGCGATAATGTCCTGTTTGAATCAGGAAGTGCAGATGTGCGGCCTGGAGATAAAAGGATCGCTACTGAAATTGCTAAACTAATGGTCATGGATCCGCCTAGAAGCATTATGATCAGCGGATATACGGATAATGTTCCTATATCTACATCTAAATATAGTTCCAACTGGGATTTGAGCGTAATGAGGGCAGTCAATTTCATGAAGGTCTTATTGGAGAACCAAAGCTTGGATCCCGAGTGGTTCAGCGCCAAAGGGTTTGGGGAATTTAAACCCATTGCATCCAATGATACAGCTGAAGGAAGAGCGAAGAATAGACGGGTGGAAATCTTAATCAGCCCCAGAACAGAATTAAATCAGTAAAGTCTGCCTGACCGGCAGATTTTTTTTGTTCAGCAAAAAGAATCAGGGCGGCCATAAATGATAAGAGAAAGCGTGCAACCCAAAAAAGACCATAACTGCAAGGTCGTTATGGCAAGAGAGCTGAATGCAAAATGATAGTTGTGCCTGCGTACGTGTAATCTTATTCAAGGGTCTGTTTGCCGGAGTCTTTTGAAGGCTTGCACAGATGGTCGAGCCAAAAGCCAATTGCTGCCATGCAAACGATGGGAATCGAGTAGTTCATAATATGAAGGATGGTCAATTTCATTCCTCCTTAGGCTATTAGTTAGAACTCGATTGGTTCAATGGATGATCGGTGGAGATGAATGATAACCCTGCCGATCATAGTTTTACTTTATTATATTTTATTTTATGCCTATCTAAAAATACACATAATGTTCACATTATCCAGAATAAAAAGTTCGACATGACTGCTATTATTGTCGAATTAGCTCTGCCAGAAAGAAAAGGAGGATGAATGTTGAGCATTCATCCTCCTTTTTAATCCCATTCTAACTGAACGCCTACTTCAACACGGAAGTGAAGGGGGCATGGATCATTCACTGATAAAGTTTCACTCTATTGAAGCATGGCCTTTCTTTCTTTTTCCGTAGGAATAGGGCATGCTTTTTGCTGTGAATTGAATAGGTATCTATGTTCTGCGACAAAGCGGTATAGCCAATTCCGAATAGGTGAGGGAATGTATTTCCCTAAATAGAATATCTTCCATAAACCAGATAAATGAAGGCATATCTGGCATACGGCATCAGATTGGCAGTAGGCTTTGTGATCACTAATGAAAACAATACTGTCGTAATCATGGGGGATGCCGTATTGGTCCAGCAATTTTCCGCCTATTTCACTTTGCAGGGAAGCAAATCGGAAATAATCATTACGGTCTCTATGGAGGATGAATTGAACACTCCGATTGCAAATATGACAGTCGCCGTCAAATAAAACAATACCCTTATTCAATATGAAGCCTCCTCCCCGCCAAGAAAAAGGGCCTATACAACGCCCTTTGATGATTGGTTATATCTTTATTTTACCACGGACTAAAACACATAAACATATGTCTGCCTGGCATCAGGCAAGCTTGAAGCTGTCTATCGTTTCGGCTAATTCGTCCGATAGGTTGCTTAAGGAATGGGCAGACGCTGCCACTTCCTGCATGGCGGCATTCTGTTCTTCTGCCGAAGCGGCCACCGTCTGGGTAAGGGAGGATGTATTTTTGATCAGGTCCACCGTGGATTGAATCACATGGTCCATATCTTCAGTCCCTTTCTGTATTTCATCTATGGCTGATGTAATGCTAGAGACTTTTTGATACATATCCTGAGCCGATTCTGAGATTGCCAGTAAGGATGCCTGAGCGGTAGCGGCGAGATCCAAACCATCTATAATCGCGTGCCGTCCTTCTTCCATTGAACTGATGGACCCGCTAATGCCTTGTTGGATATCCGATATTAACAAACGGATCTGCTGGGCCGACTGATTGGATTGTTCCGCCAGTTTACGGACTTCATCCGCTACAACAGCAAATCCTCTGCCGTGTTCTCCTGCCCGTGCAGCTTCGATGGCTGCGTTTAAAGCCAGAAGATTTGTTTGTTCGGCGATATCGGTAATAATGTTGACGATGCTATTAATTTCTTTGGACTGTTCTCCCAAATGATAGATCATCTCGGCGGTACTTTTTGTCGTATCATTGATTTTATTGACCTGCTCCATCGTCTTATTCATCATGTTGCCTCCCGATTGGGCATCCTTCGCATTTTCGTTTGAAGCTGCCAGAACCGTATTAGACACATCGGCGATTTGGGTGATGTTATGCAGGACCGTGTTGCTTGTTTCTTCAAGGGTTTTTACGTAGTCGTTTTGAGAATCGCCGGCTGAAGCTACTTCCTGGATGGACTGGGCAATCGAGTCGGTGGCCCTGCTGGTTTCTTCCGAGCTGGCATTCAACTGTTCGGCAGCTGAAGCCACCTGTTCTGAATTGCTCTTAATGGTTAGGATCAGCTTGCCTAAGTTCTCTCTCATTTTCATATAACTGCTGGCCAATTGCCCGATTTCATCGCCTTTATCATCTATGATTTCGGTTGAAAAATCGCCGTTTCCTGCATTATCCAAGGCGATGGATATATGGTTAAGCCGTTTTTTTAGCGTATGTGTAAAAAACCACACGATTAAAAAGGATAACGCGATTAGAGCGAGGGATGAGATGCAAATGACAATGAATATCGAGCTAATCACATCGTCTACAAGCGTTTCTTTGGCGCTCACATGCCATAATCCGACAATCTGTGCCGAAGAGCTGCGGATTGGCAAAACGCCAGTTTCATATTGTTTCCCTCCGACCTTGATATTGCCGAAGAAGGTTTTCCCATTGTTCAACGTCTTTTCTTTTACTACGGGAACGGCTATTGAACCAGTCCCGGCCTTAGCGTTATTCTGGATGGTTGAAGCAACAGCTTTGTCGCCGGCATAAATGGATACTTCATCATTGGTCATGTCTCCCATCCGCTTGGCAATGGTATCCGTGACAAGAACGCTTCCTTTGTATAGCTTTCCATCCTCTTCTTTCCAATTTCCTGGATATTGCGAGTCAAACGCTTGGTAGCTCAACAGTAAGTCTGTCTTCACTTTTTCAAGCCCATTATGCCGGATGGCGCTATCCACTTTCCATATCACCAAGAAGCCAACGACAATTGCCAGAAAGAATAAAGCCGTGATAACGAGCATATTGAATTTGGACGTAATCTTTAAGTTATTGAATGCTTTCATACCTGTTTCCCCCGATTCTTTCTATAAAAATGCTGGAAAAGAAAAAAGCCTGTTTGCTCTAAACTTCTCTGGATTGATTTGTGTAAAGGTATGAAATAAGTCATACCTTATCTTTTGGTTTATCGGAGAAAAGAGGGAGAATTTGAAGAAGAAAGGCAAAAAAGATACATATTAATAGGCCATTGGATGTATGGGAGAAGAGTGTGGAAATGAAAGAAGCCGTATTGAAAATAGAGTATTTATCCTCTTTTTTCCTATGGCGATTGATATAAAGTTAATGATGCAAAATATGGTTGAACGGGGGAGCAAAAGTGAGACTGATCAGACTGCAAGAATATGAAACAGCGACCATGGAATTGGCCAGGCCTATTTATGATAAATACCATCGTGTGTTGTTGGCAGAGGGGCGGACGATCCATCCGGCATTTGTCCAAAAGCTACAGAAGCTGAATTTCCAATATGTATTCGTTGAAGATTCTATTTCCCAAGGCATTACAATGGAAGAGATGATTGACATGCCTACATGGATCGATTGCATTACACAGGTCCAGGATGCATTCGAAAAAGTGGGACGGGAGGGAGAATTGCCGCTGAGACAGCTCCTGCAAACAGCCAATCAATTGGTTGATGAAGTATATAGCCGCGGGGCGATTGTGCTGATTCCCGTCACGTTTTTAGCGGAGGAACTGCATGTCTATGCCCATAGTGTCAATGTGGCACTGCTATCTATTCAATTGGGAAAGAAGAAGAATTATAATCGCGTAAAGGCCGGGGATTTAGCGTTGGGCGCCTTAGTTCATGATCTGGGGAAAGTTCTTTCTAAAACGCCTGATGAACACCCGGAAGCGGGATTTCACTATTTGCGGGGCATTAAGGAAATTAGCCTCATGACTGCACATATGGCTTTCCAGCACCATGAGCACGAAGATGGGAGCGGTTACCCGCGGGGAGTGAAGGGCCCTTTTATTCATGAATTTGCACAGATATGCGGGATTGCTAATCTCTATGACCATTTGATTTCGGAGAATTATTACCCACCCCATATAGCGCTTGAGTTCATTATGACAAAAGCCGGCAGTTGGTTTTCGACAGAGCTGGTAAAGCTATTCGTCCAGGAGGTGCCGTTCTATCCGCCGGGCACTAAAGTGAAGCTGAATACAAAAGAAGAAGCGATTGTGACGAAAATCCACAAAAATATGCAGAGGCCCTATGTGCGCCTCATTCATAACAATATGGAACTCGCATTAGTCAATAATCCCTCTATCATTATAAGCAAGGTCATGGTGGAGCAGGAGAAGATTCTCAATACGTATTTGAAGGAACTTGGACATGAATAAAAAGGACGCCTGCTTTAGCATAAAGGCAGGCGTCCTTCTGTATATCAAGCAATTCTCTATTGATCTTTAAGCTTTCTTTAGGCTCCCCAATTCTGCCGCGATAGCTTCCATTTCACTCGGGCTGAATGTAGGTTTTTTCATGACCATTTCATAAAGCTCAAAAAGTTCTTCGTACATATTATGGTCGAAGTGGTCCGATTTAATGGCACCGATGTTCATCATGCGCAATTTTTCTTTGATTTTTTCCACCATATATTCGACATGCTCTGGTTTATTTTGTGTGAGATCCATTGTTTACTCCCTTTCTCCCTGGTTTCTTTCCCATGTTTCCATACTTGAATCTTCCTGTCAATATCTGTTGCTGTATCACAAAACATGTCCCGGACTCTTATCAAGGCAGAAGCGGGAAAAAAGCGCACCAGCAGATAAGGAATAAGAGTGGACACAAAAAAAAGTGGGTAAAAGAAAAAGAAATATACTAAGATAGAAGGAGAAAAAAGTATATATTGTATTGAAAGAATAAAAAGGATGTGTAGAAGATGGTGCATGTGTTGTTTGTATGTCTCGGGAATATCTGCAGGTCCCCCATGGCGGAAGCGATGTTTCGTGACTTAGTGAAAAGGGAAGGGTTGGATAGAAAGATTTCCATCGATTCAGCCGGCACAGGAGATTGGCATGTCGGACATCCGCCGCATTTAGGGACGCGCCAGCTTTTGGACCAAAGAGGGATCAGCTATGAAGGGATGCAAGCGAGACAATTATCGGTAGATGACTTTGAGAATTTCGATTACATAATCGGAATGGATGCAAGCAATATCAATAATATCCAAAGCATCGAACCAAAACAATCAAAAGCGCGTGTAATTCGGCTGCTTGACCTTGCTTCCGATCAATTAGTCAAAGACGTACCGGATCCCTATTATACAGGCAACTTTGACGAAGTGGCAGAATTAGTGGCATCCGGCTGCCAAGCACTGCTCGAGTTGATTAAGATGGAACATTCCTTATAAAGTGCAACTTTGATCAGCGGGTTTCCAGTCATCCTTAGCCAATCAGTAGATGCCATCCTGAATTCATACCTGTCGATTGATCTACCACATACACTTTTCGGCTTCACGGCATTTTTTGAACCCGGAACCCTGGCGAGAGTCAGAATGTGATGAAAGTGGAACTTGAAAAGGAGAAGAAAAAATAAATAGAAAGAGGGAATCTAACATGACTGATTTACGGAATTCATACAATGAAAGAAAGAAGAGTAAACTATGGAAAGGGATTTTATTTGGCGCGCTGGCTGGAGCTGCTGTCACTATGCTGGACAAGCATACACGGGAAACAATGATGGAAAGCTGCAAGAATGGCTATCGGACAACAAAAGATTTTGTTCAAAATCCAGATCGCTTGTTGGAAGACCTAAAGGAAACATCAAATAAAATCCGTTCGTCCATCGAAAGCATTTCTGACGATGTCTCTTTCATTTCCGGCAAAGTAGAGGAATTCAAAGAGGTTACACCACAGGTTGTGAATGCAGTCAAAGAAACAAAGGATGCAATTGTTGAAAATCATAGTGAATCAAATAAAGAACCTGTATCCTAATACAATCTCCAAGTGAGGTGCTGTCTGTTCTATGGAACTCGTGAACCAAATTATAATAGTAATCCGTGCAATGTTATTGCGTATGAAAGATCATGATGTTTCGGGAATGGCAGCCTCGCTTGCTTTTTTCTTTCTTTTGTCACTTTTTCCTTTGTTGATTGTAGTGGCGACACTGCTGCCATACCTGCCTATTACTGAAAGTGATATCATCAGCTACTTATCTGCCTATATACCTGAAGACTCATTGAAGCTGATTGAAGGCCCTATCACCAATTTCATGCAGGGCAGCGGCAAGCTATTGTCTCTAGGAATAGTCGGCACGCTTTGGTCTTCCTCGAATGCGATGAATGGAATGCTGAAGGCATTTAACAAAGCATATGATATCCATGATAACCGTACATATATTATTATGAGGGCAATCGCACTGGTCCTCACAGTCGCAATGCTCTTTGTTTTTATTGTCGCTCTGTTGCTTCCGGTTTTCGGCAAGCAAATCGGCTTATTTTTCTTCGATCTATTAGGATATGATAAGCAATTCTTACATATGTGGGATGCGATCAGGTGGCTGCTCAGCATCCTGATTCTTTTTCTTGTATTTTCAATCGTGTATTGGGTATTCCCAGTCGTTAAGATGAAGGACAGGGAAGTATTCTGGGGAGCTATCTTTGCTACAGTAGGTTGGAGTGTAGTATCATTGGGCTTTTCTTTTTACGTGAATAATTTCTCCCATTACTCGACTACCTATGGAAGCATCGGAGGGATTATTGTTCTCATGCTCTGGTTTTATTTGTTGGCGTATATCATTGTTCTTGGCGCAGAACTGAACGCTATGAAACGTGAATGCTAAAAAGGAGGGAAGCTGAATTAGCTTTCCTCCTTTTATTGGTCAATTTTTCAGTAGCCGCAATCCATTCAGGATAACCAATATGGTGCTTCCTTCATGGCCGATTACACCGAGCGGCAAATCGACAAATTGAAGGAAATTGGATGCGATCAGGCAAGCAATCACAGCGATGGAAAAAATGACGTTCTCTTTGATGATCCTGTTCATTTTCTTGGACAGGGCTATGGCTTCCGCAATCCGCGGCAGATTGTTCTTCATAAGAACTACGTCTGCCGTTTCCAGTGCCACATCTGTGCCTTCTCCCATCGCGATGCCTACCGTCGCTGTTGCCAGTGCCGGCGCATCGTTAATGCCATCCCCGACCATGGCGACTGTTGTATAGCGCTCTTTCAATTCTTTTATCTTTTCTACTTTTTTTTCTGGCAGGCATTCAGCCACATACTCATCGATATTGATTTCCTCAGCAATGGCAGATGCTGTTTTTAGGCTGTCGCCTGTCAGCATGACCGTGTGGACTCCTAATGATTTAAGTGTACTGATTGCTTGTTTGGTTTCATCACGGACCACATCTTTCAGCGCAATGACACCGGCAATGCCATGTTCATCACGTGCAAATGTGACTGTATTTCCTTCACCGGCCAAAGTAAGGGCAATCCCATCCATAAACCGGTGGGCATCCTCTTTGTCCACAAAACTAGCTTTGCCAACCTTCCAGCGTTGGCCAGCAATCGTGGCTTGGACTCCCCATCCGCTTACATCTTCTGTATCTTCTGGTTTTACGAGCGGAAGCGCTATATGCTCCAGGCTGTAGCGGACAATCGCTTGGGCAAGCGGATGATTGGAATACTTCTCGATGGAAGCGACAGTATGGAGGAATTGTTCCTCCGTTAAATCTTCACGGAAGTAAACATGTGTCACTTCCGGTTTCCCCTTAGTCAGTGTACCCGTTTTATCCAAAGCGATCGCTTGGAGGTTCCCTAAATTTTCAAGATGCACGCCGCCTTTGAATAACGTCCCATGGCGTGCGCCATTAGAGATCGCCGCCAGAGTGGCCGGCATGATAGAAGCGACTAATGCACACGGGCTGGCGACAACCAGTAAGATCATCGCACGGTAAAATGTTTCTGTCCAAGACCATCCTAAGAGAAAATGTGGGAGGAACATCATCAATGCAACAGCAGCCAATACGGCTTTAACGTAAGTCCCTTCAAATTTTTCAATGAATTGCTGCGACGGCGATTTTTCACTTTGTGCCGATTGGACAAGGGTGATGATTTTTTGGAATAACGTTTCATCGCTTGGCTTCAGCATTTCAAGCGTGATGGTCCCCCGCAGATTGACGGTGCCGGCGAATACTTCATCGTTTACTTTTTTAGAGACAGGTATGGATTCACCGGTGATGGCCGCTTGGTTAATATGTGTGTTGCCATCAATGATGATTCCGTCGGTAGGGATGCTTTCGCCTGCCTTGACCAGGATGTGGTCGCCGACGGCCAATTCGGAAATATGGACCTTCACTTCCTCGCCGTTTGGCATGATTTTCACAGCTTCTTCCGGTTGAAGGTTCATTAGAGCGGAAATTTCTTTGCGGCTTTTGTTCATCGCATAGGTTTCAAGCGCACCGCTTACAGCAAAAATGAAAATAAGTACGGCACCTTCCGTCCAATAGCCGATGATTGCCGAGCCTATGGCTGCAAGCACCATCAGCATTTCGACATTCAATTCCTTATTTTTCATCGTATCTTCGATGCCTTGTTTGGCCTTTGCAAAACCGCCGATAAGGAAAGAAGCAATATATAAAGCAATGGATAATGATTGGTGGTCATACTTGGACACCAGCCAAGCAAGAGCGATCAGAATCCCGCAAATACCTGCGGCGATCAATTCAACAAATGGTTTTATCTTTTCCATCCAAGGCCGGGCTTCTATCTCTTCCAGTTTTTGCGTCAGCTGCTTTGGTTGTGCATTCATTCGTTATGCCTCCTTAGTAGTATCTAATTGAGAAAGATATTCATAATCAATACCCTGATAAAACACGAAAGCTGCCACCTTTGGTGACAGCAAACCTTGATAATAATGGAATGAACGCATGAATGCGTCATAGTTAATCCTGAATATTGATTATTTGTTATATTAAAATATTTCTAATTATATCGTATCATTTCTATGTGCAAAAATGAATGAAAATAGGAGCCTATGCTGCACTTTTTTGTGAACGATGTTGTTTTTGCCGGAACATAGCCAGTGCACCGCATATAAAGATCAGCATAATGGTGAACATGAAGAAAAAGGAACCGCCGGAGAAATGCTTGATGACATTTCCGCCAATGAACGGGCCAATCATGCTCCCAAAACTGAAAAAGACGCTGCACATTATATTTCCGGCAGGCAGTAAATCGGCTGACAAAAGATCCGCCATATAGCTAATGCCCAGCGAATAGGTGGATCCGACAATCATGCCGGCAGTGAGGAAGCACAGTGAAAGTCCAAGAATCGATTCCTGTACGTTACCGGCGATAAAGAAAATGAAAGCACCGCCCAACATAATAGCCATCAATAATTTTCTCCGGCCGAAACGGTCACTCAGCACGCCAAGCGGAATCTGGAAAATAATGCTTCCGATTGCAAAAGCGGGCAAGAGCAAAGAAACGGCATCAATATCCAATCCTCTTCGTAAGGCATACACGGGGAAATTTCCGTTCAGCGATGCTTCGAGGAACCCATAGCCGAGTGGCGGCAGAAAGGCAACCCAGGCATAGGCAAAAACCTGTTTGAAGCGGCCGAATGTCCCCATTATAGAAGTCGTTTGGATCAGTTGTTCCGGTTTTTCATTCTTTAAAAGAAAAATGGCCAGCCAGGCAATCAGTGTCACGCCTGAAGAAAGAATGAAAGGCAGCGCTTCATTATATTGGACCAAGCCAGCAAGCAATGGGCCAACTGCAAATCCAAGGCTGAAAAACAATCCGTAGATGGCGATATTGCGGCCGCGTTTATGCAAGGGTGAAAAAGAAGTGATCCATGTCTGCGTGGAGAAATGGAGCATATTATCCCCGATGCCTATGATTAAACGCAAGATGAACCAGAACCAAAATGATTTCCAAACAGGAAACAGGGCAAATGCAATGACAACCGTGCCTGCACCTGCGATTAACAGGGGCCGGTAGCCGAAGCGGCGCAAGGGAGCTTCCATGAGAGGAGATGCCAACAAGATGCCGATGTACAAGCCTGAAGCATTCAAGCCGTTCAACGATGAATCGACGCCATCGTTTTCGAAAATAATAGCAATCAACGGCATCAGCATCCCTTGCGACAAACCGGAAATGGCGACAATGCAAACAAGAATCCAAAAGCGTAATTGTAAATGTTTCATCTATGTATTGTCCTTTATAAGTGTGTCTTACTATCTATGTTAACTGGCGGTGAGGATATTCTGCAAGGAAGAAGAGGGGAAAAAGCGGATGGTAGTCAAAATAAAATGAAGATTCCGCATATCAAGCTTTGCAGAATCTTCATTATGTGTTTTTATTTACATGATCAAGCATATGGCAATCCGACATTTAGTATTGATACTGATCGTACTGGCTACTCTCTGGGAAACAACCTGATTGAACGATTGGGCTCGTATAATACTTGTTGGAATATTCACCGCTTTCCTTATATGGATTTTTTAAAAACGAATGGAGTAAGTATGGGCTGCTGTAAGTCTTATACGCATTCCTCCTTGAAAGCAAGTATGCATTTCGATGCCTGAACATTTAACCTCCTTTAATGGGATTAAGGTTATTATAAACCTGTGATTGATAATTGTAAATAATCAAAATATTACAAATTAATGACAGGAAAGTTGTTTGTTTAAATAGACATTACAAGGGTCCCCACTAAAGGAGAATGTGAAAATCGCTCTGGATCCTTGCTTTCTCTTTTAAGATCAAATCAAAAATCCCCATTATTTTAGCGGAAGCAGTAGATTAAGAAAAACATGGATAACAGATCATATGCATAGAAAGAAAAATGGAAGTGAAACCTATGGTTATTCCAAGAAGTTTATATAGAAGGAGCAACCATCATGAAAAAAATACTTGCAACTTTCAGTTTGATTCTGTGGCTGGGTGTTGTACCAGTATCCAGTTCAGCAGCCGGCAATCCAAAGGCAATGAACCGGGACAGTATAAAGATACCGACTACCGTGCTGCAAATCGCAAAAGAAAACACATATCCAAACCCGACTCAGGACTTGCCATATTTACAGCCCAGCGAGCTGGCAAAATCATTGATTTCTTCTTCTAATGTAAGTATTGAAAATCCGGAGCTTATTAGAATTTTAAATGAGACATCCATCAGCAAGGCCCCATTTGCCTTGGGATACCGTGCAACGATTTACCTTGGCCACTGGGCGCTGTTGTATCAATCGGCTGAAACATCCCCTAACTGGGAATATCAAAAAATCAACACTAATTTCCATGACAACAGAGGTTCCGAGACGATCTATCCGATGCATTATGTTCAGGAAGTACAAAAAACGGTCCGCGGAGGGCTGACCGCGAAAGTTCCTCAAGCAGAAGATGTTCAGAAAATGATGCTTATAAAAGCGGCAAAGAAGACAAAACTGCCGCTTTCATTCGATACAATCATAGGGGCAGGCACTAAGAATGAACGCATTTATAATGTTCCGCCTAAAAACCTGGGCTATCTTTATACCTATGCAAGCGCCATTAATGAGAAGGGGAAGGTTACCTATGGCGAAGTGTATTTGGTTCTGAAAGGAAACAAAAAGTCATTGGTGGTGAAGAATGTGACTTCGCAAGGAATTGGCGCATGGATTCCTGTCCAAGACCATTTGTCATTTGGCTTTTACGCCACCAATCGTCCGAGATAAACGAAAAAGCGGGTTGATCCTAAGATGATCAACCCGCTTTTTTAGGGCGTTGCTAAGATTCCCTCTCATTAAAACGACATTCGGGCTGCAAGGATAGAATGGGAACATACCGAAAAGCATCAGATATCTTCATTGCGAATATCCAGCAAATGCAAATTGAGTCCAGCTGGGTTCGAATCCCTCTGTCAGGGGTATACTTCAATAAGGGCACTACATATAAGCATCGGCTCGCCGCCTGTGATTCTGAGCGCTTTTAAGTCAGGGACTTCATCAAACCGATCGATCGGCAGTGCCGGGAGCATCTTTTGAAGATAAGGTATAGCCGACTGGCGCCTATTGCAAAGTGTTATGGTCGTGAATTCAATAAGTGTCCGTTTTTGTATGGAGCGTATTTAAGGGATGATACTGTATCTTTTTTATGTCCTAAATAGATGGAATATCACATTTCCGTTGAATTTCTATTCTTTTTGTAAGAGAATGAATGGGTATACTGCAATACGAGTAGGGTACGCAGGAGTGAAAGGAGCATAGCTCATGGGAAAACCAATAATGAATAAAGATGATCAAATGAACTTTCTGAAACAACGATTAACGATGTTCATTGAAGTATTAGATACGATTGATCCAGAGGATGCCAACCTTGAAGACGTAGACCGTCTGATTGAAATCCTTGATGAATTGGAATTGAAATGCGAGCAATTCAAAACACGTTAAAGAAGCAGGCCCACACAATAGTTGGGGCCTGTTTTTTCAATTTGGCTAATCGCTTTTTGCAGGCGGCTGGAGCTCTGCTAATCGTGTAAACGCTATCTTTTAAACTTTTCCAAATTATGTTCAAGGAGTATAATATATGGGTGATTAATCCAATTTGGCTGTAAAGGCCAAATAGATTGAAGAGGATCGGCCATACACGAGGGGGAAACGGGATGAACATGGAAAAACTTCAAGAAAGCATGTATCAACTGATTGTAGAAACAAGCACCAATTTACCGAAAGATGTGCGGCGTGCTCTGCAAAAAGCGAAGCAAAAAGAAATCGCCGGCACCCGTTCAGCAATGAGCTTGGCGACCATTTCTGAAAATATCCAGATGGCGGATGAAGCCATTTCTCCGATTTGCCAGGATACGGGACTTCCGACTTTTAAAATTAAAACTCCGATTGGCGTGAACCAGCTGGAGATCAAGGAAGCCATTTATAAAGCGATCGTACAGGCGACAAAGGACGGCAAACTCCGCCCGAACGCAGTTGATTCATTAACAGGGGAAAATAGCGGCGACAATCTTGGGGCAGGTGTGCCTGTCATTAAATTCGAACAATGGGAAAAAGACTATATCGATGCCCGCTTGATCTTAAAAGGCGGCGGCTGTGAAAATAAGAACATTCAATACAGCTTGCCTTGCGAGCTTGAAGGCCTTGGCAGAGCAGGACGGGATCTCGATGGAATCCGCAAATGCATCATGCACTCCGTTTATCAGGCGCAAGGGCAAGGCTGCAGTGCCGGCTTCATTGGAGTAGGGATAGGCGGAGACCGCTCATCCGGCTACGACCTGGCTAAGGCACAATTATTCCGCAGCTCCGAAGATGTGAATGAAAATGAAGATTTGCGCAAATTAGAAGAATACGTGATGGAGCATGCCAATGAACTAGGTATCGGAACAATGGGCTTCGGTGGAGAGACGACATTATTGGGCTGTAAAATCGGTGTTATGCACCGTATTCCGGCCAGCTTCTTCGTATCTGTTGCCTATAACTGTTGGGCTTTCCGCCGTCTTGGAATCAAGATGGATGCACAAACAGGCGAAATCAGCGAATGGCTATACCAGGAAGGGGAAAAAATCAATCTGGTTGAGGAAGCAGAAAAGCAAACGGCTGCTGCGGCGGAAGAGGCACCAGCAGAAATCATCCTGAAAGCCCCGATCTCAGAAGAACAAATCCGTTCTCTCAAGGTGGGAGATGTCGTAAAAATTGATGGAATGATGTACACAGGAAGAGATGCCATCCACAAATATTTAAGCGACCATGATGCGCCGGTCGATTTGAACGGCCAAATCATCTACCATTGCGGCCCTGTCATGCTGAAAGATGATAAAGGCGAATGGCATGTAAAAGCGGCCGGCCCGACAACCAGCATCCGCGAAGAGCCATACCAAGGCGATATCATGAAAAAATTTGGCATCCGCGCTGTAATCGGCAAAGGAGGCATGGGCGCCAAAACCCTGCAAGCCCTTGGAGAGCATGGCGGTGTCTATCTGAATGCCATTGGCGGAGCAGCCCAATACTATGCCGACTGCATCAAGAAAGTAGAAGGCGTAGACTTAATGAATTTCGGCATACCTGAAGCCATGTGGCATTTGCAGGTGGAAGGATTCAAGGCAGTGGTAACGATGGATTCCCACGGAAACAGCCTGCATAAAGACATCGACCAGTCTTCATTGGAAAGATTGTCTGCATTTAAAGAACGTGTATTTTAAATAGTTGCACTGAAAGCTGCGCCGTACTGGTGCAGCTTTTTTTGCTTTTTTACCAGTTTGCGTCGCTAAACGTGCCCTTCCGCTTTTCTTGATCCAGCTGCAGGGCACAGCGACTAGCAAACTTCGCGTTTCTCTCTTCAATAAGTCAACATCGGCTCGTACCTTCGCCGTGTTTCCTTCATTTTGAGAGAAACACTCCAGTTTGTACGTCGCTAAACGTGCCCTTCCGCTTTTCATTGTCTAGCTGCAGTGACCAGGGACTAGCAAACTTCGCCCTTTTCTCTACGATAAGTCAACATCAGCTCTCTACGTTCGCTGTGTATCCTTTATCTCAAGAAAAGGGCTCCAGTTTGTACGTCCCTAAACGGTCACTTCCGCTTTTCATTATTTACCTATTATGTTTTCGAGTTGTTTTCGGATAATAAGGAGTAATGAATGAAAGAAGGGGATTTGTTATGAAAAAAGTTGTGTTGATTCTATTTTCACTCTTTTGCAGTCTTTGCTTTAGCATGACGGCTTATGCGGAGTTTTCTAATAAACCTTATGGCTGGGGCATTGTCAAAAGCCGTAATGGCATACCGGCAGATGCAGGGGAAGAGCTTAACCGCATCGTGCAGAAGCATGGCGCTTTCTATAAGGGAGATGCTAAAGAGAAGGTGCTTTATCTAACTTTCGATAATGGCTATGAAAATGGCTACACCGCAAAAATTCTCGATGTCCTGAAGAAACAGAATGTACCCGCTATCTTCTTTGTGACAGGTCATTATCTGGAGACGGCACCGGACCTCGCCAAACGCATGGTGGAAGAGGGCCATTTAATCGGCAACCATTCCTGGCATCACCCGGACATGACGACTCTCTCTCAAACGAAGATGTTGGAAGAATTAAGCTCTGTCCAGAAAAAGACGCAGGAATTGACGGGGCAAAAATCAATGATGTATCTTCGGCCGCCGCGGGGCATTTTCAGTGAAAAGACACTGAACATCACCAATAAGGCCGGATATATAAATGTTTTCTGGTCACTGGCCTATAAAGATTGGGATGTCAAAAACCAGAAGGGCGCTTCCTATGCCTACCAGCAAATCACCAGCCAGGTCCATCCGGGGGCCATCATGCTGATCCATTCCATTTCCAAAGACAATGCAGAGGCATTGGACGCTGTCATCACAGATCTTAAAAAGAAAGGCTATGCCTTCAAAAGCCTCGATTATTTAGTGATGAAGCGTGAAGTGAAAAGCGGCATCATGTAGAAAATCTTCTCAGGAAGGTTTTCTTTTTTTATGTGCCAAAAAGGAGTGTTGGATATGGCATAATATAGAAAAAGGGGTGCGGATATGAAGAAAACAAAAATGATACCAAGCATGCAGATTGCTTATGTCGAAAACGAGTGTCCCAATTCCCAAAGCATTCTTTTTCTGCACGCTCTGGGAGAAGAGAAAGAATCATATGAAGAAATGTTGTCGTTTTTCACCGATTGCCGTTGTATTGCTTTCGACTGGCCAGGCCATGGCGAATCAGGCAGATCCGAAAGATGGACGCTTGACGCCTTCACGGAAGTCCTGAAGGATGTTATGGATTATCTGAATGTAGATAAGGCTTGGATTGTTGCCAGCTCTTTTTCGGCATGGGTTGCACAGACATTTACGGCAAAATATCCGGAAAGAGTGGCAGGGCTGATTCTATTGGATGGCGGTTATTATGACCCGAGTCCCTATCATCTTCTTCAAATCCCATTCCATACCCCACCTGTTTTTCCTGATCTCCAAAGCCTCCGCCAAAATGCCGTGGAATATGCAGCTCGTATCGAACGGCTGGGTGTACATGTATCTGAACAGGTGAAAGCTTTTATCATCAGAACACGTATGCACCTGTACCGTTATTTGGCGGAAGAGAATGCATTCATCCCTAAAACCGATCAGAATGCCATGGCGGCTCTTGGCGAAGAAATCAACTGCGGCCGCTTTTTATTTCACCATCATCACGATATCCCTACATTGCTGCTGTTAGCCGATCTTCAAGAAACGCCAGCTGGGGCGGCATCTCTGCTTCAACACATGCGGCTGGAAGCCAAGAAAGAAAGCAGAATGGACGTAAAAGAAATACCGAATAGCTACTATTTATTGATGCTGACCAATCCTGAGGAAACCAGTGCTTTGATCAGGGCGTATCTAGAAGAACACAGACGGCTATGATTGCTGAATTCAAACGTGATATAATACATAAAAGATTCCGAGGGGGGAACGTATGTATGTGGAAAGAGACGCTTATAGTGGAAGGACCGTATTATTTTGAAGGAGTTTTGGACCGGTTATTGCTGGACCCGCTTCAGGCAGTCGATCTATCCCAGAGAACAATCAAGGTTCCGCTTTTTTTATCCACAGGTCCCCACGTGATTACCGTCCAGGCATGCGGTTCCACTGAAGACCCATCCTTTCTGCTCTCGGGCAATCAAGAGGAAAGCAGACTGGAAGCTATACAAAGGATAGAAGAAATATTCGGTTGGCGTTCCTCTCTGAAGGGCATCAATGAGCATTTCCGGCAAACGGCTCTTAAACCATTATTTGACGCCCATCATGGAACAGCGTTAGTATTAGATTTTGATTACTTCGGCAATCTAACGAAGAGCATTATCCATCAGCAGCTGAACCTCAAGTTCGCCTATGTATTGACAACCCGCTTTGTGCAAAGCTTTGGCTTTCAAAAGGACGGGGCCTGGTTTTATCCGCGCCCTGAAACAGTTGCAGCCTTGACGGTCGAGCAATTGCGGGAGCTTCAATTCAGCGGCAGGAAAGCTGAGTATATCATCGGCCTTGCCAATGAAATAGTGGAAGGCCGCTTGGAATTGGAGCCTTTGAAAGACGCCAGTGACGAAGAAGTAATCGCTGCTTTAACAAAAGTGAGAGGCATCGGCAAATGGACAGCGGAAAGCTTCCTATTATTTGCCCTTGGCCGTTCCAATATATTTCCAAAGGCCGATATCGGCATTCAAAATGCTCTCAAGCAAATCATGCAGTTGGAGCAAAAGCCAACCATGGAAGAAATGGCTGGCTTCATGCAGGCTTATGAGCCTTATTCAAGTTACGCTGCTCTCTATTTATGGAGAAGCATAGAAAAACGGAGTGAAAAAATAAAATGAACAAGCAACAAGAAATAGCGCTGAAATTGGGACAGACCTTTCCGCTGACTATAAAACGCTTAGGCATAAACGGTGAAGGTGTCGGTTATTTCAAGCGTGGGGTTGTCTTTGTGCCTGGAGCACTTCCGGGAGAAGAAATCGTCGCAGAAGCAACTAAGGTGCATCCAAAATTTGCTGAAGCGAAAGTAAAGAAGATACGGAAAGCATCTCCGCACCGAGTGAAACCGCCTTGCCCTGTATACGACGTATGCGGCGGCTGCCAAATCCAGCATTTGGCCTACAGCCAACAGCTGAAGGAAAAGCGCGATATCGTCAAACAAGCATTTGAACGCTATATGCGTAACACAGCGGATCAACTGGACATTAGAGAAACAATCGGGATGGAAGATCCATGGAACTACCGCAATAAAAGCCAATTTCAGGTTGGGGTCAAAGAAGGCAAAGTGATCGCCGGCCTATACGGGGCTAACTCGCACCGCCTCATTGACATCCCAGAATGCATTGTGCAGCATCCCGCTTGCAATGAAATCACAGAGACAGTCAAAAAAGCACTGCAAAAGCTCGGTATTCCGATTTACAACGAGAAAAAGAAAACAGGCATCGTCCGGACAATCATCGTCCGCGCTGGCTTTGCGACAGGGGAAGCGCAAGTTGTCATCGTAACAGCCAAGAAAGAACTGCCGAAAAAAGAGCAGCTGATCGAAATGGTGATGAGCAAACATCCGGAAGTGAAATCATTCGTCCAGAATATCAACAACTCGGATACGTCACTGATTTTCGGCGAAAAAACCCTTCCTTTAGCAGGAGCGAATGTGATCAAGGAAACGCTGGGGGATTTATCGTACGAGCTGTCGGCCCGAACATTCTTCCAATTGAATCCAATCCAGACCGTGAAGCTGTACGACGAAGCGAAAAAAGCAGCCGCACTGACAGGAAAAGAAAACGTCGTCGATGCTTATTGTGGAGTGGGGACAATCGGCTTATGGCTGTCCGATGACGCCAAAGAAGTGCGCGGAATGGATGTCATTAAGGAATCCATCCGAGATGCAAAGGAAAATGCCAGCCGCCACGGCAAAACCAACGTGAAATACGTAGCCGGCAAAGCCGAAAATGTATTGCCAAGCTGGGTCAAAGAAGGATGGAAGCCAGACGTCATCGTCGTCGACCCGCCAAGAAGCGGCTGCGACCAAGCATTATTGCAGACCATCTTGCGTGTCAAACCAAAGCGCATTGTCTATGTATCATGCAATCCATCTACATTGGCGAAGGACATTCAGCAACTGGGCAAGCAGTATAAGGTGGAGTATATCCAGCCGGTTGATATGTTTCCGCAGACGGCGCACGTTGAGTGTGTTGCACAACTTATATTGAAATAAGGCAGTTAGCCCTCATTTGGGGCTCTGCCTTTTTATGTTTCCCATGTATTGAATTCGGATGTGCCATCACTTTTACAAATGATGATCTCGACCAGTGAGTGAAGGAATTGGGGAGTAAGTTCTGATTTAAAAGATCCTTCAATTATTTGCTCAAATCAATAGAGTAACTATCCTCTGTGCATTCCTTCAGGCTTTCATCGAGCTGAATTCGCTTCGCTTTTGCATCTTCGATTTTTCTGTCATTCAACATCTTGAATTCATTTAAATCTTTTTTCGTGATCAAATCCTCCGTATAGAGATTTACATATTCAAGTTTCTTGTTCTGCAGCTGATTGATGCTTTTTATAAAAAAAGAGCCTCGTCTAAATCTCTAGCTAGAGACAGCATCTTTTTCATAACTTTGCGTAAGTATTGTCAATATTCAGTCTATAGAGCTTTTCAATCTTGACCCTGATTTTTGTGCAAATATCCTTGCGAAATTAGGGACTTTTTATATGGAATTTAATTAGAAAAAAATTCATGTTCAGCATATGTGACTAGCACATAGATGAATTCATCGGTTTATTTTCTAGGAAAGGAATTAGCTTATCTTAATTTTATATAAGAAGCCCTTCTATGCTTACACCGGTAATCAAGTGGTTATTTATATGGGGAAAAAGTGCAACTTTTTAGAGGTCCTTATTTCATAGTAATTTTAATGCGATAAATATAATAAAATTTAATTTTACATCAGAATAAAATGATTTGTCAATAATACATTTGTAAATTTATTGAAAAAATGTTATGATAATCTTACAATTGTTTTTTTGATCGTATTTCAAATTCCGCTGGACTTTTTTGCAGATCGAATTTGGATACGTTTTTTTTATATCTTTATTTAAAACGAAGAAAAAAATGCAAACAGTTGTGTGAGCTTTAAGTTGGTTGAATATAATTGCCTATATTCTGTTTATTGGTAACATAGTTTTTATTTTACAAGGAGGACTTGAATAATGAATCTAATCAATAAGAAAGTTACACACAAGCGTTTCGGCATAGGTAGTATAGTTAAGCATAATGATACAAGTATTGAAATACATTTTGCATCGGAAAATAAAATGTTTGTTTTTCCTGATGTATTTGGAAAATACCTAAAACTATATGATAAAAGTGATGCTAAGTCACTTGAACTAATTATAAAAAAAAAGGAAAATGAACGAAAAGAAGAAGAATTGAAAAAGGAAGAGGAAAAAAAGCTACAACGAAAGCAACAGCATCTTCGCTTAGAACACAAAAAACTTATGAAAAATCATAAACTTCATCCTGAATCACAAATGGTTTTTTGGTGTGACACAGAAGAACAAGATAGTTCTATTTCAGAGTGGAAGGTTTTTTCAGGTGCAATAAAAAGTGGTACTAACAAGGGGAAGCCGAACAAGCCGGTCCGCTTGCATCAAAATAGCGCTGTCCTGTTAACAGCAATCGATTCCAACGTGCCTGAAAAAGACAGACGTATCTTAGGTGTGTATATGGTGAATGAAGACTTTGTCGGTAAGCTTTGTGAAGACGGATATATTCCTGCTCATTCAAAATACAGACTCCAACTTTCAGAAAAGGAATCGGATCAGTCGGTTTTCTGGGAATATTATGTAAATAAAAAATCCCCAGAAAAAGTGACATGGAATACAGGTAAATACCGTTATTTTGATAATGCATGGATGGCTCAAATTTTGCTTGTTATAATATCGTTGAAAAGTGATCCAAATGAACGAGAGTTGGCACAACAATTTTTCAAACATTTTTGTAAAATGAATCAGATAACAGATCAAGAGCTGCCAAAGCCTAATGGCGCAATAATACGTAATAAGACGTTAGCCTAATGATTAGTTGAAGACGAATAAGAAAAATAGGATTTATTTCACTAAAATACAAAACGAGCATATATAAGAACCCACCAGCACCCCATGTGTTGCCGCATACGGTCCATACACGTGGAATGTGTGGCGCAGATCGTTTTGAAATGTAACTAACCACTAACAAAAAAATCCAACCTAATTCATAATAAACATTTCTGATTGCTCCTTCGAGCGAGAAAAAAGATTTCGTAAAAAAGCATGAGAAAGACAGGGCGATCCCATAAGAGATAGCCCTGTCTTTTTTTGAAACTCGGAAATCGTTATTTTAACTTGATAAAAATGTGACAAAAGCGTGAAAAACGAGCGAGAAAAAGAGGAATAAGTGAAAAGTTTAGGGAGGTTTTCTTGTAACAGCGAACGAACTGCTTATGAAGAAGGTTCTTCCATGTTAATCTCTCTATTCACTTGAAGTGAGAAAATGCGTATAATAATGAATATTAAAAGAGAGAAATGGAGTACATCAAATGGTTCAATCAATCAATACAAAAGTCGATTTAGTTATTGATGCAACCTCGCATTTAGGGCTTACGGATTACGGGAAAATCATGATTGGAGACAAAGGATTTGAATTCTTCAATAATCGCGATCCTCGTAAATTTATTCAAATTCCTTGGGAAGAAGTTGATTATGTGATTGCTTCTATCATGTTCAAAGGGAAATGGATTCCACGTTATGCTATTCAAACTAAGAAAAATGGGACATATACATTTTCCTCTAAAGATTCAAAAAAAGTTTTGCGAACCATTCGTGAATACGTTGATCCAGATCATATGGTTCAGTCATTAAGTTTCTTAGATGTGGTCAAACGTGGCGTGAAAAGTACATTTAAAAAGTGATATGCTCGTAAAAAGACAGGTTGGAAACTTGTCTTTTTTTGTTGAAAAAAATTTGAAATTGTGAAATTTAAAAGTGTTATCTTTCAACTATGCACAAAGTTTGCACACAACTTCTATGATATTATGAAAAAAGTAGTGATATATGGAAATATATGTTTTTGAAAGCGGATTATACGCGTGCTATAATCACTGTGAAAATTGGTTGAAGTTTTAGAAAAGAAGGTCTAATTAACCATCATCTTTATTTTTTTACCTATTACTTATTCGAGCAGGCATGAGTAAGAAGTATGGATTGATGAGAAGAATGGGCATTTATATCTGTATCTTCATTTTATCGCCTTTTTATTTATGCTTTTTATCGGTTATGTAATCGGTTACGGATGGTTAGAAAACACATCTATTAAACTAGGCGTGTTTGTTCGATTGTAACAATATTCAAGGAGGTAAAAAGATGGTAGGGATTATCATTGCTAGTCACGGCGAATTTGCTAATGGTATCTTGCAATCTGGAGAGATGATCTTTGGAGCACAAGAAAATGTTAAAGCTGTTACATTAATGCCTAGCGAAGGACCTGATGATGTAAAGGCAAAAATGAAAGAAGCAATCGCATCTTTCGATAACCAAGATGAAGTATTATTCTTAGTCGATCTTTGGGGTGGTACTCCTTTCAACCAAGCCAATAGCTTGTTTGAAGAACACAAGGACAAGTGGGCAATCGTTGCTGGCATGAACTTGCCAATGTTGATTGAAGCTTTTGCATCACGTTTTTCAATGAACACAGCGCATGAAATTGCTGCACAAATCCTCGGTGCTGCTAAAGAAGGAGTCAAAGTAAGACCTGAAGAATTAGAACCAGCAGAAACTGCTGCACCGGCTGGCCAACAATCAGCAGCAGCAGGTGCCCCAGGTAAATTTGAATATGTTTTAGCGCGCATCGACTCTCGTTTACTTCACGGTCAAGTAGCGACTGCTTGGACAAAAGCTACACATCCTACTCGTATCATTGTTGTATCTGATGCAGTAGCAAAGGATGATCTTCGTAAGAAATTAATTCAACAGGCTGCACCACCAGGAGTAAAGGCGCACGTTGTTCCTATACATAAAATGATTGAACTTGCAAAAGACGATCAACACTTCGGCGGCCAACGCGCACTACTTCTTTTTGAAAACCCGCAAGATGTCCTAAGAGCGGTTGAAGGCGGCGTTCCATTGGATACGATCAATGTTGGTTCTATGGCACACTCACCTGGTAAAGTTCAACCAAATAAGGTTTTGGCATTCAACCAAGATGATGTTGAAACTTTTGCAAAATTAAAAGAACAAGGTTTGAAATTCGATGTCCGTAAAGTTCCGAATGATTCAAAAGGAAACATGGACGAAATTATTAAGAAGGCTCAAGAAGAGTTGAATAAACAAAAATAATCAGCTGTATAAAAAGGGAGGATGAATCATCATGGATTTGACTATTATTCAAATAATATTAGTCGTATTCGTAGCATTTTTAGCTGGTGTAGAAGGAATTTTAGATGAATTCCACTTCCATCAGCCAATCATTGCATGTACGTTAATAGGCTTAGTTACAGGAGAACTCGTACCTTGTCTGATCTTAGGCGGAACGCTTCAAATGATCGCTTTAGGTTGGGCAAACATTGGAGCTGCCGTAGCACCGGATGCTGCGTTGGCATCAGTTGCATCTGCTATTATTTTAGTTTTAAGTGGACAAGGCCAAGATGGTATTTCTTCTGCAATCGCGATTGCTGTACCACTTGCAGTTGCAGGGCTATTATTGACAATTATTTGCCGTACTATTGCGACAGCATTCGTTCACTTTATGGATGCTGCAGCTCAAGAAGGAAACTTCAAAGTAGTGGAATTTTGGCACGTTGCTGCTATCTGCATGCAAGGATTACGTATTGCAATCCCAGCTGCATTGATCTTAGCAATTGGTGCTGGTCCGGTTCGAAACATGCTTGAATCTATGCCAATGTGGTTGACAGACGGTTTGGCAATCGGCGGTGGCATGGTTGTAGCTGTTGGTTATGCAATGGTTATTAACATGATGGCAACAAAAGAAGTATGGCCATTTTTTGCAATTGGTTTCGTATTAGCAACAGTTACAGAAATCACACTTATCGGCTTGGGTGCTATCGGTGTGGCTCTTGCCCTCATCTATTTAGCTCTTTCTAAACAAGGCGGTTCAGGTAATGGCGGAAACGGTAACACCGGTGATCCATTAGGCGCTATTATCGATAATTACTAAGGAGAAGGAGGAGGACAAAAAATGGAAAAACAATTGAGATTATCCAAAAAAGATCGTTTATCTGTTTGGTGGCGTTCAACATTCATTCAAGGTTCTTGGAACTATGAACGTATGCAAAACGGTGGTTGGGCATATGCAATGATTCCTGCTATCAAAAGATTATATAAAACAAAAGAAGACCGTTCTGCTGCACTAAAACGTCACTTAGAATTCTTTAATACTCATCCGTATGTAGCATCACCTATTCTCGGTGTAACTTTAGCGCTTGAAGAAGACCGTGCAAATGGTGCGCCAGTTGACGATGTAGCTATTCAAGGGGTTAAAGTCGGAATGATGGGACCTCTAGCAGGGATCGGCGACCCAGTTTTCTGGTTCACAATTAAGCCAATCCTTGGTGCGTTAGCAGCTTCGCTTGCTATGACTGGTAACATTCTTGGACCGATTCTTTACTTCGTTTTATGGAATCTTATCCGTATGGGATTCACTTGGTATACGCAGGAATTTGGTTACAAAGCTGGATCGAAAATCACAGACGACTTATCTGGCGGATTACTTCGAGATATTACCAAAGGTGCTTCGATACTGGGTATGTTTATCCTTGGTGCATTAGTTAACCGTTGGGTATCCATCAAGTTTACGCCAACGGTATCATCCGTCCAACTTGATGATGGCGCCTATATCGATTGGGATAAATTGCCTTCAGGATCAGAAGGCGTAAAAACGGCGTTAGAACAGCAGGCATCTGGTCTTTCGTTAAGTGATATTAAAGTAACCACTTTACAAGATAATTTAGATAGTTTAATCCCTGGTTTAGCTGCATTGCTGTTAACATTACTTTGCATGTGGCTGCTTAAGAAGAAAGTTTCTCCAATCATTATGATTCTTGGATTATTCGTGGTTGGTGTTGTGTTCCACGTACTGAACATAATGTAATAAAGACTCTAGATCAGGCTTTGTTCAAAGATCAAATGTAAGCCTGTTAATCAAATGGGAAAGCACCTCCTGGTATGAACCAATCATTTATGGAGGTGCTTTTCTTATGCCGTTACAAAGCTAATCATTAGACCTGTTACGCTATATATAAGTAAGATGGAATTTGAAGTCCATTACAAGAGACAATCGTTTTAACTGAAAATAGTAAATAGGATTTAGGAGGCTGCTATGCTTACTATTGGTTATATTGGAAATGGGAAAAGCACTAACAGATATCATTTGCCATTCGTACTGCTAAGAGAGAATATAAAGGTAAAGACAATTTATCAAAGAAATTCTGATCATGAAAGTTGGGATCGGATTGCAGGGATCCATTATACGTCCAATTTAGACGAACTTTTAAATGACAAGGAAATACAACTCATTGTGGTTTGTACAAAACATGACAGTCATTATGAATACGCTAAATTAGTATTAGAACATAATAAAAACTGTTTGGTTGAAAAGCCTTTTATGGAAACTACCGAGCAGGCAAAAGAAATATTTGCAATCGCAAAAGAGAAAGGATTAATTGTTCAGGCGTACCAAAATAGACGTTTTGATAGTGATTTTTTAACCGTTCAAAAGGTCATAGAAGAAGGGAAATTAGGGGATTTACTGGAAGTTGAAATGCATTATGATTATTTTCGTCCCGAAGTACCCGAGTCCATTCATACTTCTGATCCTGCTTTGTCGTTTTTATACGGACATGGCTGCCATACATTGGATCAGGTGATCAGCTATTTCGGCAAGCCCGAACATATCCATTATGATGTAAGGCAATTATTGGGACAAGGAAGAATGAACGATTATTTTGATTTGGATCTATACTATGGTGGATTAAAAGTTTCTGTAAAATCCAGCTATTTTAGACTTAAAGAAAGACCAAGCTTCGTGGTTCATGGCAAAAAGGGATGCTTTGTGAAAGAGACCAAAGACCGTCAGGAAGAACACTTAAAATTATTTTACATGCCTGGCAATAAAGACTTTGGAATCGATACACTAAAACATTATGGTGTTCTGACCTATATTGATGAGGAAGGTACAATTCACGAAGAAAAAGTGAAATCGGTCAATGGCGATTATGGAAGAGTATATGATGATTTATATGAAGCCATCATGAATGACAAAGATAAAACGATTACAGATGAACAGACATTGCTGCAAATGGAGATATTAGAAACGGGCATTAAAAATATAAAGTGAAAAAAACCGCTAAGCGGCTATAACTCTCTATTCTAGGGGGCTAAGGCCGCTTACCTCATATTAAGTGTCCCCGCAAATTGTAGCTGTAACTAATCCTTGAACCCACCAGCACCCAGTATGTTGTCAATTACACCCACATATGGTGAGTGTGTGGCACACATTGTATTGTAATAAGGCAGAGCCCTCTGAATAATAGGGGGTGCTGCCTTTTTATATTTCTTACAAGGCATTTAGATGTGTCTTCGGTGTGAAAGCAATTTTCACTCAAACCAATAGAGCATTCGCCACCTTTGGTTGTAACCCTTCTATTAATGTATCTCCGTTAAGATGTAACTTCCGCATCATTTAAAGGAATATAGAGACTTAGTATGATTAAAAGTCTTGAAGAAATTTTACTAAAAACTAAGGAAAATGTACTGTTTTTCAGAGGATAATGCTTTGTTGTTGGATATAATTTCCATAAAATGTAGAATAAAGAATAAAAGCACTATATATTTTAGGCCTTATTGCGGCATAGAAGGGATGTTTGCTATGGTTCAAAGAAAAAGCATATTATTTTTTGTGGCCATGTGGTTATGCCTGTTATTGGCAGCATGCGGTTCTGAAGAATCAAAGGGTGAAAAAACAGCGGGAAAGGCAGAATCCAAAGAAGAATCAAAGACAGAATCAAAGACAGAAGCAAAAAAGATGGATCATCAAGCTGATGAACAAGAAAATGCAGAGGATATGAAGGTGGCTTTAACGATTGAGGAAATTACCGCAGAAGAAGGGGGCAAATACGCCGGGAACCGATACAACGAGCCGGTTGTAAACCGAAATCTGGATGCGAAAAGTTTCCAAGACAAAGATAGTTTCCAAGTATATAACTATTTGTTAAGCATCTTAAATGAAGGTCCGACATACAAAGAATTTGTGAGATTTTTTGAGGAATTCAATCCAACCATTGAAACAGCACTGACAGAAACACCAGAAGGAGCGAAAGTTGGCCAGTCAGCTACAGAAGGCGGGCAAAAGAATATTGCCATCCTATTGGATGCAAGCGGAAGCATGGCGGCAAAAGTAGGCAGCAAGACAAAAATGGAGACAGCGAAGGCAGCTATCCAAACTTTTTTATCTTCCATGCCAGAGGGGATCAACGTGTCTTTACGTGTTTATGGCCACAAAGGAAGCAATAATGACAGTGATAAGAAGCTTTCTTGTGATAGCACGGAGCTAATCTATGACTTAAAGCCGTATAATGAAGCTAATTTTAAGGGTAGCCTGAATACATTTAAACCTACAGGATGGACTCCGATTGCCAAAGCCATTAATGAAACCAAAAAGGATTTTGAGAAAATGGGAGGTAGTGGAGAGAACATCATTTATGTTGTCAGCGACGGCATCGAAACCTGTGATGGAGATCCGGTAAAAGCTGCAAAGGAACTCCATGATTCCAATATTAAGGCAGTTGTAAACATCATTGGTTTTGATGTAGACAATAAAGGCCAAAAACAACTATTAGCCGTTGCCGAGGCGGGCGGCGGTTCATTTAAAACAGTCAACACAGCTGAACAATTCAATAACATTTGGGAAAAAGAACGAGTTCGTTTATACAATGAATGGAGCAGATGGAGTGCAGAAAATTATAATCAAGTAGCAGGCGAGTCTTCCGATAAGCTTAACGAATTGTATAAACAAAAAAGTGATTTTACAAATTTGTTCTATGAGGAACAGAACAGATTATCGAAAGCTGTCTACTATCTTCGTAACCATGAACAAATATCTTCGGAAACGAGTGATGAAGTCAGAAGTCTGATAAAACAACGCAGAGAGATCCTCGAAGATTATAGCAAAGAAGACGTACGCGGATTGATTGAACAGCTCGAAGATGAGAGTAAACGCGTTAAAAAGGAAATTGAAGAAAAAGGCAAAGAAAAGAAAAAACAGTATAACAATAGTTGATGTGTGTTCTGGTTTAAAAACAACATCTGATATTTAGAAAATGACATCACACATATTTTGAAATAAGGCAGCCAGCCCTCGGATAAGGGGGCACTGCCTTTTTTATGTTTCGTGCGGTATAGGTATCTTTATCAAAAATGTCTCTTTGAATCGCTTAAGATGTTTCTTACAGTTCTTTTGTTGAACTGGTTAATTATTGGTTTGCTAATTGCTGTTATGCTTTGGGCTTTCAAAAATCATGCTGTTAAGGCAATGTGGAAATATTACTTGGCCGGGTGCTGTTTTTGCACGGAGTATATGGTAAAGAGAAAATAATACGACAACTTTACATGGAGAGGTGGGCATGCTAGCTTATATGGCCAAGGCCAAGCTTTTTGGCTATGGGATTCTTGGTCAAAACACTACCATTCAATATCTTGCAATACTTTTTTGAGAGAATTGGGTGGAGACACTTAAACTCGGATGTAATGAGCACACCAAAACTTATATAGTTTGATAAAAAGTGGCCAAGCATGCTATAAGTGTAAAAGAGCATTATGCTTTATAATGTTGGGATAATAAAGATAAGATTTGGTCTGATCCCATTATGAGAGGATTTGAAGTAGTGTATGTTAGATAATTTTTGGCGCAATTTGCCACGGCCTTTTTTTATACTGGCTCCAATGGAAGAAGTGACGGATGTTGTTTTTCGTCATGTAGTGAGTGCAGCGGCCAGACCTGATGTGTTTTTCACAGAGTTTACAAACTCGGAGAGCTATTGCCATCCTGAGGGGAAGCAAAGTGTGCGTGGACGTTTGACTTTTACAGAGGATGAACAACCAATAGTAGCCCATATATGGGGGGATAAGCCTGAAAAATTCCGGCAAATGAGTATTGGTATGGCGAAGCAAGGATTTAAAGGGATTGATATTAATATGGGATGTCCTGTCCCTAATGTGGCAGGGGATGGAAAGGGAAGCGGCCTGATCCTTCGTCCCGAAGTGGCAGCAGAGTTAATCCAAGCAGCTAAAGCAGGGGGATTGCCTGTAAGTGTGAAGACAAGGCTTGGTTACACGGAGGTAGGCGAATGGCGCGAATGGCTTACACATATATTGAAACAAGACATTGCGAATCTTTCTATTCATTTGCGTACAAGAAAGGAAATGAGCCAGGTAGATGCTCACTGGGAGCTTATTCCCGAGATTAAGAAACTGCGTGACGAGGTGGCGCCGGATACACTTTTAACGATCAATGGGGATATTCCTGACCATCAAACTGGCTTGAAGCTCGCTCACCAATACGGTATTGATGGAATTATGATTGGGCGAGGCATTTTTCATAATCCATTTGCCTTTGAAAAGGAGCCAAAAGAGCATGATAGCAAGGAGCTGCTGGGTCTCTTAAGATTGCATTTGGATTTATATGATAAATATTCAAAGGAATTAGAGACGCGTCCTTTTACAGCTCTTCATCGCTTTTTTAAGATCTATGTCAAAGGATTTCGAGGGGCAAGTGGATTAAGAAATCAATTGATGAATACCAAGTCAACAAATGAAGTGCGTGCATTGCTCGATCACTTTGAGTCTCTTAATGGGATGGAGAAACAGTAGGAGTGTTCTTTAGTCACAATCAACAAATGTAGAGTGTCTGTCAAAATGAATGCTAAAATTAAAATGAACCCTTGGAACTTGCGAAAATTTCGCATATCTAAGGGTTTTTCCATTATTTAGGATTAATTATCTATTATTTTATTATTCAAATAATTCTAATTATTCATGTTACTGCCTTCCCTCTATTCTATAATGAATAAAAATAGTCTAGTGGGAGGGAAAGTATTGAAGAAAAAATTAATAGTGCCTATTATTCTTTCGTCTGCTATGTTGGTAGGTTCTGCTCCGGTTGGAAGTGTTTTTGCACAGCCAGTTCATTCAAGTGCAGTAAGCAAGAATTGGAATGAGAGAGCGAGTGTTCCGGTGTTCGTGAAGGAGCGGTTCACTGAGAAATACGCTTCTAGTACACCTTCCGAGGCAGTCAAGTATTTGAAAAATCACCAGGAGAAAACGGGAATTAGTAATCCAGAGAAACACTTGAAGGTAAAAGATGTGCAAAAAGATGATTTAGGCATGACCCATGTCCGTTTCATTCAATCAGTAAACGAAGTAGAAGTTGAAGGATCCGACATTATCGTCCACTTCAATAAGGATAATGAAGTGGTATCCGTGAACGGAAGGTTGAACCAGACGCTTGCCGACTCTAAAGTGAACACAGAAGCCTCTATAAGCAGTAAAGCTGCACTAAAAGCAGCTCTGTCTTCTGTGAAAGCCCCCGAAGAGCTTACATACGAACCGACGGCTGAGCTGGTTGTCTATCCTTTTGCGGGAGAAAATCATACAGCTTATAAAGTAAATGTCAACTTCATGGGAGATGAGCCTGGAAACTGGTTTGTCTTTGTGGATGCAAAAACGGGTGAGGTTATTGATCAGTATAATGGTTTAATGCATGCCGATGAAATGAAAACACAAAAAGGAACAGGAATTGGTGTCCATGGGGAACGGAGGGAATTGCATATTACCCGAGTGAAAGAAAAGAATGCTGGAACTAATTTTTCGTTAGCGGACTACTCCCATGCTAATCTTGGCGGGATCGAAACGTATGATGCAAAAAACGATAACATTTCCAGCAATGACACCCTTTATGTTGGGCATTCAGCTGCTTTTATAAAAGAGTATGATCGGGCTGCTGTCGATGCGCATTATAATTCTGAAAAGGTGTATGAGTATTTTCTAAAGGAACATGGCCGCAATTCACTTGATGGCAATGGGATGGCGATCATTTCTAAAGTCCACTATGGCAACAACTATAATAATGCTTCTTGGAATGGACGGTGGATGACCTATGGTGATGGGGATGGTGAGTTTATGATCTCTCTATCAGCTGGCCTTGATGTAGCTGCGCACGAGATGACGCATGGTGTCATTACTCATTCGGCAAACTTAGTTTACCGAAATCAATCTGGGGCATTAAATGAATCTTTTGCTGACGTATTTGGTGTACTTATTGACGATCGTAACTGGGAAATGGGTGAGGATATCATGGCACCAGCTGCTAAAGCTGAAGGTGTGACTGTGTTGCGCAGCTTGAGTAATCCAAACAGTGTTGTCGTCAGCAATGAACAGAGAAGAGCGTATAGTACAAATGGCGGTGTCTACCCAGACCATATGGACGAGTTTTATCATATGCCAACTTCGGTAGATGGGGGCGGAGTCCATGTTAATTCATCCATTACAAACCATGCTGCATACTTGATCGGACAAGAACTTGGAAGAGAAAAACTAGGTAAAATCTACTATCGTGCCTTAACTGTTTATTTAACTTCGAATTCCGATTTTAGCGATGCGCGAAACGCGATTGTTCAGTCTGCAATTGACCTTTATGGTGAAGGCAGCGAAGAAGAAGAGGCCGTTCACTCTGGTTTTGATGCGGTGGGAATCTATTAATGAAGAGGACTAGAGAAAAACTTTGAGTTGATGTTATTTTAATAATAAAATGTCTTTTTGGAATCCCTTAGACGATGAGTTTGAGGGGTTTTTTTATGGTTTTAAAAGGAGTGTGGAATATTAAATAGGAAATAAAAGTCCTCGATTTACCTGATTTCCAGTGATTTCTTTGAGAAATTAAGAACAAGAATTTGTAATCTTGACAGCAGTAAGAGAAGAATTTAAAAACTTTACATTGCATATAAAACAACAACCAATTTTGTAGATGTTGTTCCTCAGAAGAGTAGACTTCGTTTAAGCCTTCATATGGCTGGCTTTTGATAAAATACATGACCCACAAGGAATATGTAAGGATATAACTAATCTTGGTAGATGGAGCAATGGTGACGTAGAGTTTGGTATTTCGGATGAAAATGAAATCAAATATGTAATGTTCCTGATACAACAGCCCTTTGGAAAACATCGGGATGGAGATTAAATAGATAAATACATAATCAGAAAAATGTTTAAAGGGTAAATGACTGCTGAGGCCTCAGCAGTCATTTTTTAGGATAGTGAATTACGGATCAATATTCCAAGCATAATAATGAAATTGCATTCATCTCATAGAGTTTCTTCAAAAGATTTTCTATCTAATCTTGATGAATCAGCTGAAAGAATGGACTCCACCAATCTTTATTCTGCTTCTAATTCTTTTACAGTTTCGCCTTCGATTAAAACGGGTTGATAATAGGTTTCGTTGGGTAAATCCTTCTTTCCTTGTAATTTCTTTATGACCCAATCAGCTGCATCACGTCCCATTTGTTCTTGTGGGTGTGTTAATGTTGTTAGTTTTATATTCGCATTTTGGGCGATATAAGAATTGTCCTGGCCGATAATGGATAGTTGTTCGGGAATGGAAATATCAAGTTGTCTACATACATTGGCTACTTCGAAACCTACTTCGTCGTTATAGCAAACAATTGAGGTCAATTCGTCTATATTTTCACTTAGGAACTTCTTTAAATTAGTAGATAGGTCCTGCTTCGTCTCTGTGTTAAATGAAAGAACGTGCTCTGGACGAAATCTTAATTTGGCTTCGCCGAGCGCTTTTATATAACCCTTCATTCGATACTTTCCTTGTAAATCATCCGTTTTTGAAATAAGTCCAATTTGTGTGTGTCCTTTTGAAATCAATTCTTTAGTTGCGAGATAGCTAGATCGCACATCATCGAGACAAAGGAAGGGGACGCTTAATTCTTCATAATATGCATTGATCATGATGAAGGGCACGTCCTGTTCCTTGAACGACAAGTAGTAAGCAATATTTGGATTGTAAAGATTGCTCTTTGTAGGTTCAACAATCAAACCATCTACGCCAAATGACAACATCATTTCTAAAGCTCTTTTTTCTTGTTCGACATCATTATTGGTACTAGCTAATAATAACGAATAATTATCTTCATTTAATCTTCCTTCAATTCCGCGGATAATGGACGGGAAAATATAATCAGAAATATAGGTTGTGATTACACCGATTGTTCTATTTTTTGAATGATTTCCGGATTTTGATTGATATTGGTTGCTGACATAAGTGCCAGATCCTTTTTCACTTCTTAAGAACCCTTCATTCGAGAGTTCTAAAATGGCCTTTCGAACAGTTTGTCTGCTAACCTTGTACTTTTCTTGCAGAGCGGATTCAGTGGGGATTTGTTCGCCTACACTATAGTCTCCTGAAAGAATTTTGCTTTTTATATCATCAATGATGACCTGATACTTTGGTTTCATTATTGCTTAATCACTTCCTTCAAAGTTGTTCTTCTCTTCAATTATACTTACTCTGAATATTTGTATGTACATATTTTAATTTGAATGTATATAGATTAGACTAGTTTACCTCAATTCCATAAAATAGTACAAATAATGACTATTTTCCCTAAGTATTTTTGTTGAATTGATTGAATCAACTCGTGATTTGTTAGTACTTATTTTATTAAGTTTGACAAATGTACGTACAAAAAATATAATGGGGTTGTTATTAAAGAAAGCGTCTCCATTTGATTGTAACTGTTGAAAACGCTATCAGAAGGGGGATTTATGTGAAAACGAATGGATTAAATATTAAAGAAGCAATTACTAAGGGAGAAACTTCACTTGGAATTGAATTTGGATCTACTCGTATCAAGGCTGTATTAATTGATACTAGTTTTGAAACAATTGCATCTGGAAGTTATGAGTGGGAAAACCGCTTAGAAGATGGATTTTGGACGTACAACTTAGTGGATATTATCACTGGTCTTCAATCAGCTTATAGTGAAATGAAGCAAGAAGTTGAACGAAATTATGGGATCACCATCCGGACAATTGGTTCTATTGGATTTTCTGCCATGATGCACGGATATATGGCTTTTGATAAAACTGGTGAGCTACTTGTACCATTTCGGACTTGGCGTAATGCAACAACCAGTATAGCAGCAAAAGAATTGACGGATAAATTAGAATTTAACATTCCTGAACGCTGGAGTATTGCTCATTTGTATCAAGCAATATTAAACGGAGAGAAACATGTCCGACGCATCGATTTTATAACTACTTTAGCCGGATATATTCACTGGCTGCTGACTGGTAATAAAGCAATTGGCATTGGAGATGCTTCAGGTATGTTTCCGATTGATGAAACAACGCAAAATTATGATGAATCCATGGTCAAGCAGTTTGATGCTCTAATTGCAAACAAAGATTATCCTTGGAAGTTAAAAGATATTCTCCCAAAAGTCTATATTTCAGGAGAGCAAGCAGGCGAGTTAACCGCTATTGGCGCAAAAATTCTTGATAGATCACAAAATTTACAACCAGGAATTCCATTTTGCCCGCCAGAAGGTGATGCTGGAACAGGAATGGTTGCTACGAATAGTGTAAGGAAACGTACTGGAAACGTCTCAGTAGGAACTTCCGTTTTTGCCATGATTGTTTTAGAGAAAGAACTTTCGAAAGTGTATCCAGAAATTGATTTGGTAACTACACCAAATGGTAGTCCAGTTGCAATGGTCCATGCTAATAACTGTTCAAGTGATATAAATGCTTGGCTTGGCTTGTTCCGTGAATTTTCTGAGGCAGTGGGACAAAAGATTGAAACGAGCAAATTATTCGAAGTGATGTTGAATAAAGCTTTGGAAGCTGAACCAGATGGTGGTGGTTTGCTAAGCTACGGTTATTTCTCTGGTGAAAATATCACAGGATTAGAGAAAGGTAGACCGCTATTTGTCCGATTTCCTGATAGTAAATTTAATTTACCAAACTTTATGCGGGCACATCTTTTTTCTGCTTTTAGTGCTTTGAAAATTGGAATGGATATTTTGACTAAGAATGAAAATGCCACAATTGATCGCATTTTAGCTCACGGTGGTTTATTTAAAACTCCTGTTGTTGGTCAAAAAATTCTTGCGGCTGCAATAGATGCTCCGGTTTCAGTTATGGCAACAGCTGGGGAAGGCGGTGCATGGGGAATTTCGCTTCTTGCTTCTTACATGATAAACAAAGATTACAGAGAAAGCTTGGAAGAATTTCTTGATGAAAAAGTCTTTAAAGAGGTTGATGGGCAAGAAATTTACCCGGATAGATTTGATGTTAAAGGATTTGAAGAATTTATTGAGAGATACAAAAACGGTTTAAGAATTGAGAGGGCAGCTGTAGATCATTTAGTTAGTGGGAAATTGGAGGGATTGACGTGTTAGAAAAGCTGAAAGAAGAAGTATTTCAAGCGAATTTAGAGTTGCCTAGACAGGGCCTCGTAAAATACACATGGGGCAATGCGAGTGCTATTGATCGTGAAAGTGGTCTTTTTGTTATCAAACCTAGCGGTGTTGATTATAAAACGATGAAAGCAAGTGATATGGTGGTTGTTGATTTAGAGGGCAATGTTGTTGAAGGAGAGTTTAACCCTTCATCAGACACACCTACACACGCAGTAATGTATAGCCATTACCCAGAAATCGGTGGAATTGTGCACACTCATTCAACTTGGGCAACAATTTGGGCTCAAGCAGGTCTGGATGTTCCAGCGATGGGGACCACTCACGCTGACACATTCTATGGCTCAATCCCATGTGCCCGTTTCTTGACACAAGAGGAAATCAATCGTGGTTACGAAGTGGAAACTGGCAAAGTCATCATTGAAACATTTGAAGAGCGGGGGTTAGATGTTCTAGCAGTTCCTGGTGTCTTGCTTCATGGCCACGGTCCATTTACTTGGGGCAAAGATGTAAAATCAGCGGTAATGAATAGTGTGGTGTTAGAAGAAATTTCGAGGATGAATTTATTCACACGAGAATTAAATCATTTTGCTGAAGAATTACCACAACGTATTTTAGATAAACACTATCTACGAAAACATGGCGAGCATGCCTATTATGGGCAAAAATAATAGAAACTATCAAACTAAGAAAAGAGGATCATTATGTCAACAACAGGAACAAAAGAATTTTGGTTTGTCGTAGGTTCACAGCATCTTTATGGAGAAGAAACATTGGCAGAAGTTAAAGCACATGCACAAATGATGACCGATGCATTAAATGAAAGCGGCATCTTGCCATACCCACTTGTATTGCAAGATTTAGCTGTTAGTGCAGATAAAATTACACGTATCATGAAAGAAGTCAATTATCGTGATGAAGTTGCTGGTGTTATCACTTGGATGCACACTTTCTCGCCTGCGAAAATGTGGATCCGCGGAACAAAGTTACTACAAAAACCATTACTTCATTTAGCAACACAATTTAATGAAAGTATTCCTTGGGAAACGATTGATATGGACTTTATGAACCTAAACCAATCAGCTCATGGTGACCGTGAATATGGGTTCATTAATGCTCGGTTGAACAAACAGAATAAAGTTGTAGTAGGGTACTGGCAACGTGCTGAAGTGCAACAGCAAATCGCAGAATGGATGGACGTAGCGGTTGCTTATAACGAAAGCTTTAATATTAAAGTGGCTCGTTTCGGTGACAATATGCGAAATGTTGGAGTTACTGAAGGGGATAAGATTGAAGCACAGATTCAATTTGGATGGACAGTTGACTATTTTGGCATAGGAGACCTTGTTCGATATGTGAATGCTGTCAAAGAGGAAGAAATTGACGATTTATTCACTGAATATACGGAACTTTATGACTTTGATTATGGTACATACAGTAAGGAAGATTGGGAAGCTAGCGTAAGAGTGCAAGCAAGCTATGAAATCGCCATTAAACGTTTCCTTGATGAAGGGGGTTACAATGCCTTCACAACTAATTTCGAAGATTTATATGGTATGAAACAGCTGCCGGGTCTTGCAGTTCAACGTTTAATGGCACAAGGATATGGCTTTGCGGGTGAAGGAGATTGGAAGACTGCAGCGCTTGATCGCTTACTTAAAGTAATGAGCCATAACCAAGCAACTGGCTTTATGGAAGATTACACATATGAATTAGCTGTTGGCCACGAATCTGTCCTTCAATCGCATATGCTCGAAGTAGATCCAACTTTAGCAATGAATAAACCAAGAATTATTGTTTCTCCATTAGGTATTGGTGATCGTGAAGATCCAGCACGTTTAGTGTTTGACGGTAAAGCAGGAGATGGTGTAGTTGTTTCAATGGCTGACTTTGGTACACATTATAAACTATTGATCAATGAAGTTTCAGCATTTGAGCCAACTACTCCAGCGCCAAAACTTCCAGTGGCCCGAGTGCTTTGGAATATTAAGCCGAATTTCCAAGATGGGGTTAAAGCTTGGATTGAGAATGGTGGCGGTCATCATACAGTTGTTTCATTGAATATAACAACAGACCAAATTGTATCCTATGCGAAGCTTGTTGACTTGGAATATATAGTGATTAAGTAATTGTTTCTAGTCTCCGAATGGACTTTTCTCCCTTCGGAGACAATATAGGCAATCTAGAAGTTGAATTTGGAAAAGATAACTACTAAAAATGAAAGCGTTTAAAAATATGTAAGTAATAGGGAAACTCGGACAAAGTGAAGGGGGAAATATGGTCATGAGTAAAGTATCAAGTAAATTTATCTTCTTCTTTGGTTCATTTGCTGGTATTCTATTTGGTTATGATATTGGAATTATTGCTGGTGCCGAAGGGCATATCCAGCACGACTTTAATTTGAGTCCTTTATGGTTAGGAATCGTTGTATCTTCTTTAATGGGTGGAGCGATTATTGGGTCAATTTTAAGTGGTCTATTAGGGGATAAGTTTGGCCGTAGAAAGTTAATCTTGATTTCATCTCTTATATTTTTTTTGGGAGCGCTCGGCTCAGCGGTTGCACCGGATAAAATTACTTTGACTATTGCTCGTGTCTTTCTAGGAATAGCAGTCGGTACAGCTTCTTCTTTAGTTCCTGCATACATGTCAGAAATAGCACCAGCAAATATTCGCGGGAAACTGTCAGGTTTGAATCAATTAATGATCGTAAGTGGAATGTTATTAAGTTATATCGTGGCTTTCATTTTTGAGCCAATTCCCAATAGCTGGCGATTAATGCTCGGCAGTGCTAGTATTTTTGCCATCGTATTATACATCGGTATGCTAAAGCTTCCTGAATCTCCTCGTTATTTGATTAAGAATGGTATGGCAGGTAAAGCCCGTGATGTATTAACTTCTCTTCGCCATTCAAAAGGTGAAGTAGATGCTGAAATTTCAGAGATTACAGATGTTGCCGCACGTGAAGAATCAGGTATTGGTCAATTATTCCATAAGAAATTTCGCATGGCTTTAATTATCGGGGTTGGGATGGCTACCTTCCAACAAATTCAAGGTGCAAATTCCATCGTTTATTATGCCACAAGTATTGCGCGCAAAGTTGGTTTATCACCGCATGTAGCTGCTGGATTTACAGTCATTGTCGGTGTGATCTTCGTGGTGACAACCATTATCTTTTTGCAATTTGTTGATAAATATAACCGCCGTACGATCCTTACTGTAGGTGGCATAGGTATGGCTCTTTCATTCTTTGCGCCAGCAATTCTAGGAGCGTTAAATATTGATGAAGGGGTACTCAATTGGGTAACGTTAATCTCGCTTTGCTGTTTCATCCTTTGCTATGCGTTTTCTTGGGCACCACTTACCTGGATTATCGTTGGAGAAATTTTCCCGCTTGCTGTACGCGGAATCGGCGCAGGGATTTCATCCGCATTCAACTGGACAGGTTCGCTTGCCGTTGGGCTTATTTTCCCTATTCTTGCTGATAAGTTTAGCTTTGGATTCATATTCTCAACATTCGGTATTATTTGTATTCTAGGATTATTCTTCGTACGTTTTGTAGTAGTAGAAACCAAAGGGCGTAGTCTAGAACAAATCGAAACAGAAATGGCAGCTCGTTCTCAAAAATCAGTTGAGACAGCTGAAGCCTAATGACATTTAATTGATCTTTTGAATAGAGTATTCAAAAGTGAAGGAACTTTTTAGATGGATTATGTATAGACGTAAAATCCCTGCTACAATTGGCTTTTATTAGTTACAAACCATACCATTGTAAAAAAAAATATGGCAATAAATATTGTAAATTCCATTTATAGGTGTTATTATGATTTCATTGTTATTTTTGGAAAGCAGATTTCAAAGTATAAGAGTCTTTCCAAGCAGATAATTTTTGACCACTTCTTCAGGGAGTTAAGGCCATACGGACAGCCGGGTCAAATGCCGATTGGCAACTTTAGTTGCCTTATTGATTGAGTTAGAAGCTCAAATTTTATAAGTTGGTTACTTTACAACCGGTGCGTGCAATAGACGTACAAAACTTGTGAAACGGTCAATAAGAGTGGTAAAAGTATTTATTTGCTATATAGACTCTGATCCTATGATGGTATATTTTGAATATTAATAAGCTTTCGTTGCATGATCCTTATGGGCTTTTGTGATAAAAGCTATACATGTGTGTTGTTAAAACATATGTGTTTAATATGATTAATATCTCCTGAAAAGCAAGTGATGTGCGATTAAGCACTATTACTTGCTTTTTTTATTTGTCTAACTGGCATGGCACATAGGAGGCCGGCCCACAAAAAGGGTTTTCGCAGAATAATTTAATCTGCGAATAATTCTGTAAATATCGTAATTAAAGAAAATTTAATCATCCAAGATAGCGGCGTGGCATCGGCAGTGAATAAAAAAAGCCATGTGAAAAGATAGTACTTTAAATAATCTGTTTAACAAGGAAGTTCTTCCTGCTGTTGCAGATCAGGTTGAACAGTGTTCTTAGTCTGCGTCGTAAAATGTTTGAAATCATCAGCGGAAGGAAGGTCTAATGAGAATGAACGAAATATCGTACCGCCTTTCACAGGAACGGGCCCCCATTTACGAAGCATTGGAAGAGTTTAAGAAAAAACGGATTGTTCCGTTTGATGTACCCGGCCATAAACGAGGGAGAGGAAATCCCGAATTGACTGCATTTTTGGGTGAACAATGCGTCGGTGTAGACGTTAATTCGATGAAGCCTCTGGATAATTTATGCCATCCGGTGTCGGTGATCAAGGAGGCTGAACAGCTGGCAGCACAGGCTTTTGGTGCGGCGAATGCTTTCTTTATGGTGAACGGCACCACATCTGCCGTACAGGGCATGGTGCTGACGGCCTGCAAGAAAGGCGACAAAATTATTCTTCCCCGGAATGTGCACAGAAGTGTGATCAATGCTCTTGTCCTGTGTGGTGCGGAGCCTGTATATGTCAATCCGGAAACTGATTCGCGGCTTGGAATCGCTCTCGGAATGTCGATCAGCCAAGTTGAAAAAGCGATTGTGGAAAATCCGGATGCTAAGGCCATCTTGGTGAATAACCCGACCTATTATGGCATCTGTTCGGACCTTCGCAGCATTGTGCAACTGGCACACAAGCACCATATGCTCGTGTTGGTTGACGAGGCGCATGGAACACATTTGTATTTCGGCGAAAACCTGCCCATCTCCGCCATGGCTGCAGGAGCCGACATGGCATCGGTGAGCATGCATAAATCAGGCGGCAGCCTGACGCAGAGTTCTTTTCTTTTGATGGGCCCTTCCGTGAATGCGGGATATGCCCGGCAAATTGTCAATTTGACACAAACGACGAGCGGTTCCTATTTGTTGTTATCGAGCTTGGATATTTCCCGCAGAAATCTTGCTTTGAATGGGAAGGCCATATTCTCGCAGGTAACGGAACTGGCAGAATACGTTCGCAGTGAAATCAATCAGCTTGGCGGTTATTATGCTTTTTCGAAAGAGTTGATAAACGGTGACAGCATTTATGATTTTGATGTGACGAAGCTTTCCGTCCATACATTGGACATTGGACTTGCCGGAATTGAAGTGTATGACCTGCTGCGTGATGAATATGATATCCAGATTGAATTTGGAGATATCGGCAATATTCTTGCATATGTATCGGTGGGCGACAGAAAACGGGATGTGGAGCGGCTGATTAGTGCGCTTTCTGAAATCAGAAGGCTGCATGGCAAGGATAAAACAGGCTTGTTCACCCAAGAATATATTGATCCCCAAGTGGTTACGACCCCGCAGCACGCTTTTTATGCAGAAAAGGAATCCTTGCCGATCCGCGAAACAGCCGGCCGGGTCTGCAGTGAGTTTGTGATGGCCTATCCTCCAGGCATACCGATTTTGGCGCCAGGGGAGAAAATAACCAATGAAATTATTGAATATATCCAATACTCAAAAGAAAAAGGCTGTTCGATGACAGGTCCTGAGGATCTTCAAATTGAACGTCTGAATGTACTGAAAGGAGTGTGACAGCATGGACTTATGGTTCAGTGAACGGCACACGCCCAATGTGAAGCTTTCTATAAAAGTGGATAGGCATTTATACAGTGAACAAAGTGAATTTCAGCGGATCGATGTCTTTGATTCCAAAGAATTCGGGCGCTTTTTGACTTTGGATGGCTACATGATGCTGACGGAAAAGGACGAGTTTATCTATCATGAGATGATTACCCATGTACCGATGGCTGTCCATCCTGATCCGCGCCGCGTATTGGTGATTGGCGCAGGAGATGGCGGAGTCGTGAGAGAGCTGAGTTCATACCGGAATATCGAACAGATTGATCTGGTGGAAATCGATGAACGAGTTATTGAAGTGTGCAAAACGTATCTGCCTCAGACCGCTTGCCGCTTGGATGATCCTAGGGTACATATCCACTGTGAAGACGGCTTGAAGTTTATCCGCTCATGTGAAGACCAGTATGATTTGATCATTGTCGATTCGACTGATCCGTTCGGCCCGGGGGAAGGTTTATTCACCAAGGAATTTTACGGAAGCTGCTATAAGGCGCTTCGCGAGGATGGAATCATGGTTAATCAGCATGAAAGCCCGTTTTACGCAGATGATGTGGCAGCCATGCAGAGAGCGCATCAGCGGATTGCCGAATGCTTTCCAATCAGTTCTGTCTATCAGGCCCATATTCCGACCTATCCATCAGGGCATTGGTTGTTTGGGTTTGCTTCGAAAAAATATCATCCTGTGTCTGATATGAACACTGCGGCATGGATGCAATTGGGGATTAAAACGCGTTATTACAATACTAGGCTGCATGCCGGCGCGTTTGCCCTGCCGACTTATGTAGAGGAGTTGCTTAGCGATGTTGAATAAAAATATTGAAACATTCATTGGCTGCGAGGCAGAGTATAAAGAAGCTGATATTGTCCTGTACGGCGTTCCTTTTGATGGGACTACGTCATTCCGGCCGGGGACGCGCTTCGGTCCCAAGGCGATCCGTTCTGAATCCTTCGGGCTAGAAACATACAGCCCCTATCAAGATAAGGACCTAATGGATCTATCCGTTTTTGACAGCGGGGACTTGGAATTATGCTTTGGCAATGCTGAGCGGGTGCTTGCCGATATTGAAGAGCGTGCCGCAAAAGTACTGGAGGACGGGAAGCTGCCTTTTATGATTGGCGGTGAACATCTTGTCACATTGGGAGCCGTCCGGGCTGCGGCGAAAAAACACCCTGGCCTGCACATCATCCACTTTGATGCGCATACCGATTTACGTGAAGAGTATCTGGGTGAAAAGCTTTCACATGCTTCGGTCATCCGCAGATGCCATGATATTTTAGGCGACGGGCGCATCCATCAGTTCGGTATCCGTTCAGGGGACCGGAGCGAGTTTGAATGGAGCGCTGAGGGCCATGTGTCCACAAATAAATTCAATTTCAACGGTTTGGAAGAAACAGTCGCTCTAATCGGCGATCAACCGGTTTATCTGACCGTCGACCTGGATGTGCTCGATCCGTCGGTCTTTCCGGGAACGGGAACGCCGGAAGCAGGAGGGGTAACATTCCCTGAGCTTTTGGACGCCATTCTGATGGTTTGCAACGGTTCGAATATTGTCGGCTGCGACGTGAATGAATTATCGCCGACATACGATCCGAGCGGCGTGTCGACGGCGACTGCCTGCAAGGTGGTCCGTGAACTGCTATTAGCATTAAAGAAATAAATATAAAAATAGATAGGGATGGGAGATAGAAATATGGGAAAAGCACTTATTATCGGTTGTGGGGGAGTGGCATCTGTGGCCATCCACAAATGTTGCCAAAACAGCGAGGTCTTTGAGGAAATCTGCATTGCAAGCCGGACGAAGTCCAAATGTGATGAACTCAAAGCAAAATTGGATGGTGGGCAGACAAAAATAACAACTGCCCAGGTGGATGCGAATAATGTCGATGAGTTAATCGCATTGATTGAAGAAGTTAAACCTGATATTGTCATGAATCTAGCTTTGCCGTACCAGGATCTTACAATCATGGATGCTTGCTTGGCGACAAAAACGAATTATATGGATACAGCGAACTATGAACCGGAAGACACAGCAAAATTCGAATACAAATGGCAATGGGATTACCGTGAACGCTTTGAAGAAGCAGGGATCACGGCGCTATTGGGAAGCGGATTCGACCCGGGCGTAACAGGCGTATTTTCTGCACACGCACTTAAACACCATTTTGACGAAATCGAATACATCGATATTCTTGATTGCAATGCGGGTGACCATGGCTATCCTTTTGCGACTAACTTCAACCCGGAAATCAACATCCGCGAAGTAACCGCAAACGGCAGCTACTGGGAGGACGGCCAATGGGTAGAGACAGAACCGATGGAAATCAAACGGGTCTATAACTTCCCGGAGATTGGCGAAAAGGATATGTATCTGTTGCACCATGAGGAAATCGAATCGCTTGCGCTGAATATCCCTGGCATTAAACGGATCCGTTTCTTCATGACATTCGGCCAAAGTTATCTGACGCATTTGAAATGTTTAGAAAATGTCGGCATGACTTCCATCGAACCAATTGAATTCGAAGGAAAACAAATTATTCCGCTTCAGTTCCTAAAGGCTGTTCTGCCTGATCCTTCTTCTCTTGGACCGCGTACAAAAGGGAAAACAAACATCGGCTGTATTTTCCGCGGCAAGAAAGACGGCAAAGATAAAACTTATTATGTTTACAATGTGTGCGACCATGAAGCATGTTACCGGGAAGTGGGTTCTCAGGCTGTTGCCTATACAACGGGTGTCCCTGCGATGATCGGGGCCATGTTGCTGATGAACGGCACTTGGAATAAAGCGGGCGTTTACAATATTGAGGAATTCGATCCAGATCCATTCATGGATGCTTTAAACAAATGGGGTCTGCCTTGGAAAGAAAGCTTTGATCCGGAGCTAGTGGACTAAAGATGAGATTCGAAGAGTTACCGACTCCCAGTTATGTAGTAGATGAACCGCTTCTGGAAAAGAACCTGAAAATCCTGAATGGGGTCATAGAACGCACAGGATGCCGAATTATTTTAGCCCAAAAAGCATATGCCTTATATGCGACATATCCGATGATTGCGCGCTATTTGAACGGTACGGCTGCCAGCGGATTATACGAGGCCCGGCTTGGCTATGAGGAGATGGGGAAAGAAAATCATGTCTTTTCCCCGGCCTATAGGGAAGATGAGATAGATGAAATCATTTCGCTTTGCGACCATATCATTTTCAATTCCTTTTCACAACTTGAAAAGTTCGGAGATAAAGTCCGCCAAGCTGGCAAACAGGCGGGGCTGCGGATTAATCCCGAATGCTCCACGCAAGAAGGCCACGGTATGTATGACCCTTGCTCTCCCGGATCACGCTTCGGTGTGACGTTGGAACATTTTCGGCCTGAATTGCTTGAAGGCGTTTCGGGCCTGCATTTCCATACATTATGCGAGCAGGGAGCAGATGCTTTGGCAGCAACACTTGATGCGGTCGAAGAAAAATTCGGCGAATGGCTGCCGCAAATGAAATGGATCAATTTCGGTGGCGGCCACCATATCACCAAAGAAGGTTATGATATCGAATTGCTTGAGGATTGCATTAAGCGTATGCAGGACCGCTACGGTTTGCTTGTTTACCTTGAGCCTGGAGAAGCCATTGCCTTGAATGCAGGCTTCTTGGTTACAACTGTGCTGGATACACTTAAAAACGGAATGGATATTGCCATTGTCGATACATCCGCCTCCTGCCATATGCCTGATGTGCTGGAAGTTCCTTATACCCCGCCTTTAATCGGTTCCGGGGCAGCAGGGGAAAAACCATATACGTATCGTCTGGGAGGCCCCACTTGTTTAACCGGCGATATTATCGGAGACTATTCTTTTGACCGTCCCCTTAAGAATGGAGACCGCTTGGTTTTTGGCGACATGGCTATTTATTCGATGGTGAAGAATAATACCTTCAATGGCATGGCGCTGCCGGCCATTGCTATTCGGGACAAAGAGGGCAATTGCCGGATTCAGCGTGCTTTTGATTACACAGATTTTAAGCAGCGTCTTTCTTAATGAAAGACGGAGGCATAATAAAACAGCCCCTTGACGGTACATGCCGGCAAGGGGCTGTTTACGTTTTTTTAGAAAGCAATTGATAAGAAACAGATTGAGGAAAAGCATCCTAAAATTTCTCCTTGTTAATAACCTAAGAGACATTATCAGCTTGTGGGTGATTCTACTAGCTCCCATCCAATAGAAAAGCTATAATTTCGGTAGACTAGACAAAAAATGGGAGGCAGATGGAGTGAAAAAGACGATAGGTGTTCTGGCGCATGTCGATGCGGGCAAGACGACGTTCGCAGAGCAGCTTTTATATCATACGAACAGCATAAAACAGAGAGGGCGTGTAGACCATAGGGATGCTTTTCTTGATTGCCATGAGATTGAAAAGGAGAGAGGCATCACCGTTTTTGCGGAGCAAGGCATCATGTCTTATAACGGTTCAACTTACTATTTGATCGATACGCCAGGACATGTCGATTTTTCGCCCGAGATGGAAAGATCCGTACAGGTAATGGATTATGCGATTGTGATTGTTTCAGCTGTTGAAGGGGTGCGCGGCCATACAGAAACGGTTTGGCAATTGCTCAGGAAGCATAAGGTGCCTACTTTTTTCTTTATCAATAAGATGGACCGGACTGGGGCTGATGTGGAGAAAGTGCTGGATGAAATCAGAAATGATTTGACGCCCCATGCATGCGACGTAACGACAGCCTTCCATAAAGGAGAAATGCGGGAAGAGTTGATTGAGTTCCTGGCTGAAAGAGACGAGGGGCTGTTCGATGCCTATTTAGAAAAAGGATACGAGCCGGATATATGGCTTAATGCGATGGTCCGGCTGGTGAAAGAAGGGAAGGTATTCCCATGCTGCAGCGGTTCTGCTCTCATGGACCAGGGAATCAGTGATTTTCTGGAAAAAATGGACAGGCTGACGGAGACAGCGTATTCGGTGGATTCCCCTTTTTCGGCAATCGTCTATAAAATTCGGCATGATGAACAGGCTGTAAGAACCACCTTCTTAAAAGTGTTGAGCGGAAAAATCCAGGTACGCGATGACATCCATTATAGAGGGAAAATGGAAAAGGTCACTGGACTGCGGAAGTATAATGGGCGTACATATGAACAAGTGAACCATGCAGAAGCAGGCGATCTCATCGGAGTGATCGGCATAACCAGCGCTTCAGTCGGCGAAGGGATCGGCAGCTTGTTGGAAAATGCCCGATATGAAATGATCCCAGCCTTAAAATCGAAAGTCAAGATTGGCGGGGCTGTCCATCCGAGAGAGGCGCTGAAGTGTTTCAGGATGCTCGGCGAGGAAGATCCATCATTGAATGTGATTTGGGAGGAACGCCATCAGGAGATTCATATTCATGTGATGGGAATGATCCAGCTGGAGGTTCTGAAGAAGATCATTAAAGACCGGTTCCGCTTTGAGGTTGAATTTGAGGAGCCGACCATCCTCTATAAAGAAAGCATTGCGGGCACGGCTTTCGGCTATGGCCATTTTGAACCCTTAGGGCATTATGCGGAAGTCCATCTGCGGCTTGAGCCTGGGGAGAGGGGCAGCGGAATCGTTTGGGAAAATGAATGCCATGCCAACGATCTAAGTATCGGCAACCAAAACCTGGTGCGCCACCATCTTCTTGAAAAAGAACATAGCGGTTTGCTGACAGGATCGCCTCTTACGGACATGAAAGTGACACTGCTGACAGGCAAAGCGCATAATAAGCATACATCCGGAGGAGACTTCCGGGAAGCAACTCTCAGAGCGCTTAGACAGGGACTGGAAAAAACGGAAAGTATCCTGCTGGAGCCATATTATTCTTTTAAAATAAAGGTTGGATTGGATCAATTAGGAAGGGTTCTTTCCGACATTCAAAGTGCCCACGGAACATTCGATGCACCGCTTACCGAAGGGGAAAAAGCGGTGATCACAGGAAAAGCACCGGTTTCGACTTTCATGGCCTACAGTATGGAACTGGCTTCCTTCACACAGGGAACAGGCACTATTTCGATGAAGATGGGCGGCTATGGTTCCTGCCATAATCCCGAGGAAGTCAAAGAACGGATTGGTTATGATAAAAATGCAGATCCTGACTATAGCTCATCCTCTATTTTTTGTTCCAAAGGGCAGGCCTATTCTGTGGATTGGATGCATGCGGATGAACAAATGCATGCGAAGTAAAGGATCAACAGCCTACCTATTCATTAAGCCTTGAAGCGATAATCGTTTCGGGGCTTTTTTTATTCCGTTCGAACTGCCGCTATGGCTCCCGCTTATCCATGGGAGGAGGCACAGCGGCAGATTGAGCGTTAGTAAAAACGAAGGTCCGTTTAATGAATGAAAACCTCAAACCTTATAAAGCTTCACTTTATAAGGTTGTTTAATAGGATACGAGCCCGCTTTTTTTACCTATTTTTATTGTTTTCGTATAAAACAGGCTGTTTACATAGTACTTTGTCGACCCATGACACATATAAATACAGGGAATATATAATAGGAGGGAAAGAACACATGAGTAACGTCATGTTCAATCGTCTAGAAGGAAAAGTAGTAAAAGTCGATAGAGGAGGCCCTGAATCCCGCACAGGAAAGATCATTGCGGTCAGAGATGATTATTTCGCCATGGTGACAAAGGAAGACGGCCTTATTTTCTATCAGCCTCATCACATAAAAAGTATTACCAAGAGTATCAGATCAGGGTTTGGCTTTAATGAAGATTTGGCCGATCAAGTGCTATTTACGGCTCCCGACAATTTTCACCAGCTATTGCACGTATTGAAGAATCGCTGGTTAAAGATTAATCGGGGAGGAAAAGAAAGTGTGGAAGGTCGCTTAAAGGGAGTCAAGAACGGCTACCTTACCATTGCATCCCACAATGAGATCCTAAAGGTATCCTTGTTCCATGTCCGCAACATCTCAGTCGGCATGCCGAAAAGGGAAAAAAACGAAGAGCAAGACCAAAAAGGTGAAGGCAAAGATAAAGGCAATAAAGGCGAGAGCAAAAACGAGAGCAAAAATGAGAGCAAAAACGAAAGCAAAAACAAAAACGAAAGCAAACATGAAAGCAAAAACGAAAGCCAAAAATCCAGCGGCAAGAGCTCTAAAAAGAAATAATTCCTTTAGGGTGCAAAACGCAGGTATATATGCTTCATCCTGTACAAGCTTCCCAGTGTTTATTCCATGAGAAAGGAGAGAAATGAAGTTGAATATATTAAGAAAGTTAATCGGAGAAATTGTACAGACCGAATTAGCTGGGAAGAAAATGATCATCGGAGTAGTAATAGATATCGGCAGTGATATTATCGTCCTTTTTAATGGCAAAGAATACGTGTATCTTCCATGGGTTCATATAAAAAATATCACAATTGGAAAAGAATCCGATATTGACATTCCTTTCCCGAATGATGCACCGGGGTTCCAATGGGAAGAAAACATTTCCTTCAGAAAGGTTCTCACAATGGCAAAAGGCATATTGGTAGAGATATCTGTTTCAGGTGAAGAAACAATCACCGGCTATATTACTAGCATTATGAATAACTATTTCTCTTTTTATTCGCCGCTGTATAAAACGATGTATATTTCCATGAACCATCTGAAATGGCTGATTCCCCATTCTACCTATCAAAAGCCCTTTGGCCTAAAGAATCATGAGCTAACCGTACAGCCTTCGCAGTTGACATTGGCCCGTACCTTTGAAGTGCAAATTGAGAAGATGAAAGATTCTTTAGTTGTATTCAATACCGGTGAACCTGGAAATATAAAAGGAAAAATCCATGCAGTGGAAGGAAATATCATTGAAGTGATTTCTGCCAAAAATAAGTCCATCTATTTGACGTTCCCACATATAAAATCAGTTTATGGGATTCAGTAGACTGGAAGGTGAAAAAGCCTATTCATCGAGATAGGCTTTTTATATTTCACAATAAGAATCCACCGATAAAAAGCAGATCATTTTCTTCTGGGGTTTGGATGATCCACGTGCCGGAGTGCGAATAAAGAGGGGTAACAACGATATGAGGCCCTAGCATAATGGCAAAAGGAGCAAGCAAAAAATGCAAAATATGTCTGGTTTCGTAATTCCTTTCGATTACAATCACTCCATTCTAAAATACCTTGGTTAAAACAACTAAGATCCACATGAATAATTCACATAATATACCTGTTAATCTATTTTGAATAACGGATATTGTATTTAATGTGGATATGGACAAACAGATACAGGCGCCAACTTTCATTACTCATACTTTTTGATGCATCCACATATGGTATAGAAAAAAGACAGGAGAATAAAACATGCGAAGTAAACAAGATATTTGCAAGGAATTCGGCGCCATCCTTAATGGAAAAAGTGAGCTGAAGAATGATACCTGTTCCGTCCATTTCCGCAGAAACTTTAAGGCTTCTGTCCAAGGAGTGCCCAGCCAGTCTGTTTTGCCGGCCGATGTGTTGTTTGAATCGCTGGATCAGCAGGGGAATGCACTTAATCTTGTAGAGATTGCTTTGTTGCAGGAAGAGGTGCCATCCTTTTTGTATTCGGTTTCGTCTCAAGGCTTAATCGTCTCTGCTCTCCATAATCATTGGCTTTATACAGATCCAGTTATTATGTATCTACATATCCAATCGGTTGAGCCTCCCCTTCAATTTGCGAGAAAGATGGCGCAGGCTTTTCGGTTCTTGTCCAGTCCGCTTATTTCTGAGTGATTATTCTTACTTTTTAAAAGGGATATCTTTTCGTTGACTCAAAGTGGCTCTCGTTGTTACAATGCTTGAAACGGTAAACCACAATAATACCTATCTTATGAACAATGAAATAGATATACTCGTATAATTTTGGAGATATGGTCCAAAAGTTTCTACAAACTACCAATGCAATAGTTCGGCTACGAGAATAGTAGGATGCAGTATCTTTGCCATTGCAACGCATAGGATAGGGATGCTGCATTCGTATACTTTTTAGACATAGGGAATCCTCTCCCTATTACTATTCTTCCTTGCCATTAATCACCTAGGAGGAAGAACAATGAATATCCCAACACTTACAGAAAATATTAAGGCAGCCCGCAATGATATTTTGCCGGAGCTTGTCATCAAAAATGTGAAATTCGTCAATGTTTTCAGCGATGAAATCGAACAAGCAGATGTTGCTGTCCATAATGGGCGTTTTGTCGGCATTGGCCGTTATAAAGGCATAAAAGAAATAGATGGTACGGCATATACCATGGTGCCTGGCTTGATTGATGCCCATGTGCATATTGAATCAAGCATGCTTTCGCCTTCACAATTCCAAAAAGCGGTGCTGCCTCGCGGGATTACAACCATTGTGACCGATCCCCATGAGATTGCCAATGTTACTGGGACTGAGGGCATTCGTTGGATGCTTGATGACAGTAAAGATTGTATGCTGAATTACCATTTTCAGCTGCCTTCCTGTGTGCCGGCAACTTCCTTTGAAGATAACGGAGCGACGCTGACAGCCAAGGACCTCGAACCTTTCTATCAGGACGAGCTGGTGTTGGGTCTTGCGGAAGTGATGGATTTTCCGGCAGTCCTGAATGCGCGTACCGATATGATGGAGAAACTGCACGGTGCCATTTCCCATGGTGTGCCGATCGATGGACATGGAGCAGGTTTGAGCGGCAATGATATCAATGTTTATCTGACAGCAGGCATCACAACCGATCATGAATGCGTAAAGCCGGAAGAAATGATAGAACGGGTCCGCAGAGGCATGTATGTCATGCTTCGTGAAGGTTCGGCCGCCCGCAATCTCCATGAACTTTTGAAGGGCTATTCCAAGGAAATATCAAATCGCCTGTTATTCTGCACAGATGATAAACATATCGATGATCTGCTGGAAGAAGGCAGTATCGATTATCATGTCCGTGAATGTCTAAAAGAGGGAATCGATATCTATTCTGTCATGCGGATGGCTTCCTTGAATGCAGCGCAATGCTATGGCCTAAAAGGGAAAGGGGCGATTGCTCCCGGATATGATGCTGACTTCATTCTTTTGAATGATTTAGAAACGTTTGCTGTGGAGTCTGTTTTCGTCGCAGGGAAGCAATACGAGGAAGAGGCCGCAACAAGGGAAACTGAACATTTTGAGAACACTGTACGATTGGGCAGTTATCACAAAGGGCTTTTGGCTTTGCCAATGTCCGGAGACCAAGCGCGCGTCATTGAAGTGATGCCCAATTCGATTGTAACAAAGAATAGCCAAACCACTGTAAAGGTGGAAAACGGGCTATTCGTATCCGATCCAGCAACCGATTGCATTAAAATGGCCGTTGTGGAACGCCACAAAGGGACAGGCTCAGTCGGTGTCGGAATCGTTAAGGGATTCCAGTTGAAAAAGGGCGCCATTGCTACAACCATCGCCCATGATTCCCATAATATCATTTGCATTGGCACAAATGATGATGATATGGATGCAGCAATCCGTGAATTGGAATCCATCGGGGGAGGCATCACCATTGCATGCAATGGCGAAATTTTGGCGTCGCTATCGTTGCCAGTGGCAGGATTGATGACAACTGTTTCACCGCAAGAGCTGAATGAAAACTACAGTGAATTACTGGAAGCCCTTGATACACTGGGCATCACCACTGAGTTTTCGCCTTTATTGACACTGTCATTCTTAGCGCTGCCTGTGATCCCTTCACTGAAACTGACAAATCAAGGTTTGTTTGATGTAGATACATTCCAATTTGTCGAAGTGAGTTTATAAAGAAAAAAGCGGCAAAGCCCCTAAGCGAGGGAGTTGCCGCTTTTTTGTTATTCCATTGAAAACTTGAGAGCAATATCGCCATCATGGGATTTTACTTGCAACCTATTTTGGCTGTCCGTTGTGGAAGATACGTTTCCCTCATATGCTTTATTATTGACTACAATGTCGCCATCTTTTGAGCTTAACATATAAGAGAGCTCTTTTGGATTAGCTGCTGTTTGCAGTGACACGTCTCCATACGATGATATAATCTCTGTTTCTCCTTTAAGGGAGCCTTTCACTGTTATATCCCCATCATTGCTTTTCATTTTCAACCCGTTACTAGTGATTTTTTGGATAGCCGTATCGCCATATTTAGTTGAAAAAGAGGCTTTCGATACGTTGATATTTGAAAGGTTCATATCACCGTCGTTTGTTGTTCCTGTCAGATGATTCGAATGGATATGTTTCAGGCCAGAATCTCCGTATTCATTTTTGAAAACCAATTCCTCAGCTTTAATACTAGCTAAAGATAGATCGCCATCGTGGCTGTTCAGTTTGATTGAATCGCTTGAAATACCCTTCATCCGGGTATCTCCGTATAGATTATTGATCTCAAGCGTTTGGGCTTTTAAATCAGCCAAAGACAGATCGCCGTCATGGCTGTTAATGTTCATGGAATCACTTGAAATCCCTTCGATGCGGGTGTCTCCATAACGATTGGCAAGCTTGAAGGACAGAAGCGATTGTTTGTTTGGCACATACACTTTTATATATGCCGAGTCGTTAGCGGTGAGACCAATTCCGAATGAATACTTGGATGGCCGTTTGTACTGGATATATAATGTGCCGTTCTCCACTTTGCAGCTCCATTTTTGCTTTGACGGATACTTTATTTCCACTTTGTATGAATCAGATGGCACGAATGCAATATTGGCATTATTTATTTGTCCATCGACTTTATTGAATGCATCCAGTGGTATTGTTTTGGTTTTCATCTCACGGTTGTTATTCACCTCTAATGATCGGCCTGTAAACGTAAGACTATAGTGGGCACCATTAAAATAACCGATTGCAGCAAGGATCATACCAAAGACAATAAGGCTGCTGGCAATAAGATAAAGTACTTTCGTTCTGGTTTTCACGGCTTCCGTCCACCTTTCTGTCTGTTGGTTAATTGATCGAATTGTTTTTTAAACCACTTGGCAATAGACCTGCTAATGGCTTTTGTTACAACTAAAAGAGGATGGAAAAGCAAAAGCCCGATGCCGGCCATCGCCATTCCCGTTCCAATGAAAAGAAGCGCCGTGGGTACGTGGCTGAAAATAACCCCAAATCCCGCAGCTATGCTGGCGAGACCGCCGGCAATAAGGCTGATCATGACACTGAAAAAAGCCAGTATAAAAGCAGCCCCGCAAACAAGGACGGCTAAAAGCAGGGCAATCACACTCACTGCAATGGGAAGGGCTATGGGGGAAGCCAGTATTGCCAGCAGGATAAACCAGATAGCAGATATTCCTTTTTTGGCGGAAGCCGGATCATTATCCATATGTTTGACAGCGTAATCTGCCAGGATGGTAGATGCTACGGCTGATGGCGATCCTAGCCGTTTAAGCACTGCCTGTTCATTTTCTTGGCCAGCCTCATCAAAGTATTCAGCGTAATAATCGAGGGCTGCCTCGATTTCCTCTTGGGGAAGCTTGTGCAATTTTTTTCGCAGCGCCTCTAAAAACCGGTGTTTATTCATTTTTTAATCCTCCCGACATGACCATATCGATTTTTTGCTTATAATCCAGCCATTCTTTGTACAGTTCTTCGTATTGCTTTAAGCCGGCCTCCGTAATCCGATAATACCTGCGGTTTCGGCCTTGAAATGGTTGATCATACGTGGAAAGATAATTACTTTTCTGTAAACGGCGCAGAACCGGATAGAGAGTAGACTCAGAGATATCCATTATTTCTCTTACTTGCTGTGTCAATGAATAACCATAAGCATCCTCCTTCGCCAAAATGGCCAATACGCATGCATCAAGAAGTGCTGATCCCAGCTGAAACCCCATCTTTACACCTCCACTTATATTATTTTGGTTCTCATATTATATGTCATATAGTATGTGTTGTGATATATTATATGGCGTATAGGATAAAAGTGTCAAATAATTTCAGAATTTTATTCGCTTCATGCGATATAATCTATGTATAAGGCAAAACAAAAAAGCTGATCCGATGCCGAATCAGCTTTTATTTTGCCTTATTGGCTTTGATGCTTTTTAATGACATATTCGAGAATGCCGGGAAGTTCTTCAAAGGCAAACGGGAGGTAAAGCCGCTCTGTTTTTTTATGGGCATCCTTTCCGATAGGGCCGATGTTCAGGACAGGGGCTTTTAAAGCAGCCATCTCTGCGAATGGGATATGGTACAGCTCCCGTTCTCCGGGCATATTTCGGTCAAATGCTTCCATGGAGGATAAGGGAGCCTGCAACAACGCATAGCTTAGGTCTGAAATGCCATTAAAATAATCGATTGATTGCAATGTATGCCCATACGTTTCTTTGGTGAATGTAATGAGCGACTGGGAAAGTTCTTCAATTAATGGGTCGTTGCCTGTCTGAACAGCAGGATAGTAAGGCGGTGCAAAGAAAAGGACAATCATGGGCGCTAACTCCTGGCATAGTATGGATATTTGATCCACGACATCAATCGCTTGCGCCCGGTTGTCTCCTACACGTTTCTTTGCTACAAAATGTTCAATTCCAGCGATATAGTCGGTTCCGGCTTTTTGACAGGCATACGAGCGAAGCTCTTGATATGAAAGGACGCGGATCGAAGGCGCCTTTCTAGTATCCACACCAAATCTTTTATACTTATCGGCCATAAACGCCTCCATTTTGTTTACGGCTTCAGCTGCTGCCCCTTTCATAAGCTCCATAACATCCTCAGGGTTCTTTTCCATTAAGAAAAAATTATACATCGAAACAGAACGATGTGGAATTTGTGTTGAATATTCTTCTTTTAGATCTTTTTGCCACAGGATGGTGGGAGGAGGGCAAGTTTGGGTGCGGCTTGTTTCACAGAGTTTTTCATTCCATTCAACTTCTTGGGAAAGCATCGATGACATCCAAGCTGCATTTACGCCGGATAAAGGTTCGCCTACATGGGTTTCTTTGCCGAAACACAGGGCGCTGGGCATAATTTTGCCGATTGATCCTGTGTAAAAATAATACTGATTGTCTCCTGGTTTTTGAGAGAACATCGGCTCCGAGTTCAGGAAAAGGGTATATGCTAAATGGTGCTGCTTAGCTAATTCATTTATTTTTGGGATTGCTTCCCGCATGCCGACGGAATTGACTTCTTCATCGGGAACGGTCAATAACAATAAGTTAATTTCCCATTCTTCAATAGCTGCTTTTTCGAGCAGCGACATATGCTGTACAAGGCCGCATTTCATATCCATTGTCCCTCGGCCGAATAGCCATTCATCTGTTTCTAAATCCGCACGTGCATCTTCGGGAAGCAATTCCTTGCGTCGATGCCATTCAGCTGTCAGTTCGTCCGGACGGAATGCAAGATGCTTCAGGTCACCAAAATCCTCGACATCTACAACATCAAAGTGTGAAATCAGCACAACCGTCTTTTTGGCAAGAGGATGCCGATATAAAGCGGTCAAAAAGGAACGGCCATCTGTTGTTAAATGATTCTGAAGGAGTTCAGGATGCTCCTGATAATAAGGAATATCCATCAAATGCTGGTGAATTCGCAGCGGCATAAATTTCTCTTGTTCGCTCAATGTAATACTTCCAACAGATACCAGATCGTTTAATAACGCTTTTAATTGCTGGGGTGTTTTCATGGAATAAGATGTCTTCATGATTTTATAGCTCCTTGTTCTATAATTTGTCTGAAGGATAATAGCTCTTTAGTAATAGTGTACAACTCTATCAAATTAAATGAAATTTCAATTAATTAAAATCGTATTCTTCATGGTTTGCATATAAAGCTAAAAAGGACAAACGCTAAAAAAGCGATTGTCCTTTCTGCCCCATTCTAACCGATTGGTTCAATAATCGGTGAGGGTGAATGAAAACTCCACCAATTAAAGCTTCACTTCATAGTTGTCCACAGTGAATATCACGCCCATATATGGATATGTCGTTTAAGACAAGGAGTTATGCACGTTTTATTCTATCTATTCACAATAATTCAGATAATTCTGTGTAAAACTGCAGTTATACACAGGCAATTAATAGGTCTTTCCGGCGTAATTGTTGATAACTAATATCTCCGTTAACTGCTAATAGGGCAGGTGGAATACTTCTCTTGCCAGTTCTGCGAAACGCGATTTGTTAATGACTTCCTGCTTTCGAATACCATTCAATGTCTGAGTGAAATTCTTTTCAGTCAATTTGATGCTGCCGTTCGGAACCAGCTGTGCGACAAGTTTCTTTTTATTGAATGGGGACAAAGGGTGGGTGGCGATTATGTCCTGAATGGCATTTAATTCTTTTTCTGAAATAACGATAGAAGGATCGAATGAATAACCGATTACCCAATCCGCTCTGTTGATCGGTTTCATTAGTAGCTGGTGCAGTGCCCCTTCTGCCTTGATGACACGGAATGTCCCTGTCGAGGAGTTGACTGGCTGGCCATTCATGGGAACTGGCAATAAAGGCAGGTTAATTCCAAAACCTGCATCCAATACGTATTCCTTTCCATGTATATTCAGTCCTATAAGGACGTGTGTTTGTCCGGTATCGCTCCAGTCATTGGTTTGTTGATTGTAGATTGTTCCCCGGAGCAGTTTCACATCCATTTTGTTTTCGGCTAAGAAATAATACAGTGAAGGGTTGATTTCATAGCATAGCCCGCCTTTATTCTCGAGTAAAAGTTTATGGCGAACCTCTTTTTTTGTGAGCGGATGCAGATTATGTTCCATGAGAGAGATATTTTCAAAAGGGATGGAGTATGCTGTATGTGCAAGAATGTCTGGAAGAGTGTCAAATGTAACGGGTGTATCGGCAGCCATGCCGATCCGTTGCAAGAAAAGGGTTGTATAATCCGTCAAAGCGATAGCCTCCGTTTCCGATTTGGCTGCGGCTTGGAGCGGCAGTCTAAAACAAGTATAGTCTTGATTGAATAGTGTCTGCAAATGAGATGCTGCTGCAAAGAAAAAGCAACCAGCGAATTAGAGCTGGTTGCTTCCTGTGATGTATTCCGTTCTGCCTGAGGAAATGAATGCTTTCAATCGCCGATTAACATTTCACTTTACTTCTTTGTGTATCCACCGGCGCGGTCTGCTTTTTTGAAATCTTTATTGTACAAAAATTCCTGCATGCTGCTTAAGGTCCTTTTTGTTTTTTCTTTTCGCTTCTTCTCCATGTAGATCACTCCTTTAATCGTCTATACTTCCATCATTTCCTAATCAAGACTAGGCCATACCATTTTGATAGAAGAAGGGCGATTTAGTTAATCGTGGAGGAGAGCGGCCAACGCTTTGGGTAGTGCCGGATAGGCAAATTTAAAGCCGTTATCCAAAAGCTTCTTGGGCAAGACACGTTGGCCTTTTAAGACAAGCATACTTTTCTCCCCCAATGCCAGCTTTAACATTGGTGATGGGACAGGCAGCCAATAGGGCCTATGCATGCTTGCTGCCGCCGTTTTACCGAATGCAGACATAGTGGCCGGGGCGGGTGCTGTAAAATTAACGGGACCTGAGATTTCTTTCTTTTCTAAACAGAATAAGGCTGCCCGGACAATATCATGTATGTGGATCCACGAAAGAAGTTGGCTGCCGCTTCCGATCGGTCCGCCGGCAAAGAGCTTAAAAGGCAGTAAGATCTGGGGCAAAGCACCTTGTTCTTTATCGAGTATGACGCCAAAACGCATAAAAACAGTCCGTATCCCCAACGTTTGCGCCTTGCTGGTGTTTTCTTCCCATTTATGGACGGTTTCTGATAAAAAATCAGAGGCAGGAAGGACATCCTCCTCCGTATATGTTTCTGTTTCTGACGTCCCATAATAACCGATAGCGCTGGCGTTCAAGAACACATCTGGCTTGCGGTCTAGTGCAGCCATTATTCTTCGCACCTCTGTGGTTGCTGTCATTCTGCTTTCTACTATGTCTTTTTTTCGCTTATCCGTCCATCTGCCGCTGTTTAAAGAAGTCCCGGCCAGATTGATCACAGCCTCTATATGCGGCAGTTGCTTCTCAGGCCGGTCGCCTTTGTTCAACCATTGAATGTAGGCCAGACCTGGCTTATCGGTTTTGTTTGAACGATTTCTTGTTAATATGTAGACGTCATGCCCTTGCTTCAGCAATTCCTCTGTAAGGGCTTTGCCCACAAATCCGCTTCCTCCAGCGATAGCAATATGCATCATTGATCCCTCCTTCAAAAATAGTGTATGCGCTGCAATAGGGTCGAAATGAATCAAGTCTTACTGGAAAGGACTTGCCTTGCCAAATATGCTACTCTTATAAAGAGGTGAGCGAAATGACCATTATTACGAAAATCTCGGCAGGCAAAAAGAATAAAAATCGATATAACATTTTTATAGATAAAGGTTCGGGTGAAGAGTTCGGCTTCAGTGTAAGCGAAGATGTCTTAATTAAAATGGACTTAAAAAAAGGGAAAACCATTGATGAATTCGAATTGGCGGAGATCATATACCAGGAAGAAATCCAAAAAGCGTTTTCGGCCGCTCTTCATTATTTATCCCATCGAATGAGATCTGAAACGGAGGTCGTCAGGCATTTACGGGATAAAGAATATGAAAGCCATATTATCAAGGAAGTGATCCATCGTCTATATCATTTGTCCTTCTTGGATGATGAAGCGTTTGCCTCCGCTTTTGTTCGCACTAAAATGAATGCGGGCGATAAAGGCCCGATTGTCATTGCCCAGGATTTGAGGCTTAAAGGAGTTGCGGATACTACGATTGATGCTGCCTTGCACATATACAGCCGTGAAATGCAGGTTGAGCATGCACAAAAACAAATCGGAAAGCTGTTGAAAAGCTCTTCCGGCAAATCAACGATTCAATTAAAGAGAAAAGTCGAGCAGACTTTGCAAAGAAAAGGCTTTCCATCTTATATAATAGAAGAAGCTTCCAATAAAGTCGATCTAAATCAGGATGAAAAGGCAGAATGGGAATCGTTGGTGAAAAATGCTGAAAAAGCCGGACGGAGATTGCAAAAGTATTCGGGCTATGAATTTGAACAGCGATTAAAGTCCGCACTCTATCGCAAGGGCTTTCCATTAGAGCTGATCGATCGTTATCTAGAAGAGAATCCACAGGGAATGGGAGAATGAGAAAATGGGGGAACAGCGCTACAGTACCATGTCCACTTATGAGTTAACACAGGAAATCGGATTGTTGCAGGAAAAGGCAAGAAAAGCAGAACAATTAGGGATGGTCAATGAATTTGCCGTGCTGGAACGAAAAGCAATCATGGCGAGGGCTTATCTGCTTGACCCAAAGGATTTTCCTAAAGGAGAAATCTATGGGATATTGGGAGACCCGGGATCCTATTTTAAAGTCGATTACTTGAATGGCGTTTTTGCATGGGGTTACCGGTTGAGCGGGGAAGGCACGGAGGAGGCATTGCCAATCTCCATGCTGGAAAAAATACAAAAGAAAGAATAAGCCATTTGCGGCTTATTCTTTCTTTTGTATTGGGGAAGATAGGGGTACCCCTGTTCTTGTTATGACTGCTTTCTTGTCTGTCTCTCAAGAATAATCAAGCTTTGCGTTTGCTGCGTCTGGCCGTTGATTCTGGCTTTTGCATGCTTCTGGCTTGTCCATGTCGTTTCGAATGGACTTTTATATTGGCGATCACCAAATCGATATCGTTTGTTAACCATGGAAATACCTCCATACAAATCGTTAGTTGGTTTGTTGATCTTTGATCCGATGAGAAGAATCATACATCCGTTCTTGGGGATGGGTGTTTATGGATCCGTCTGCACGTGTAGAAGCATACGCTGCCTTTGCTCTCGGCTCTCCCTCAAGACGTTTGATTTCCTTGAAGTTTTTCGCTTTGTTCCGCATCTGTCATGGCCCCTTACTACGCGTGATTTACCGCGTGCTTATAGTATGGCTCCCAATCACACCAATTAAGAGCTGAAATTATTGGCATTAAGAAAGATGATAGATAAAAGCCCAAAAATAAAACAGACTGCCGGAACAATGGACGGCAGTCTGTTTTGTCTTAGTTGGTAATCATATTCAGCTTCTTCTTCAATTTGTCCTCACTAAAAATCCAGCCAGTATAGGAATTGATGATTTGCAGTTCCTCATCAAGGTGGACGACTGCCACAAAAGGATAATAGCCATTGCTGCGATAGCGAAGGTCAATAAACTTCACTTCATGAAATCCGCCGGCTTCTGATATTTCGAATCGATAGACGGGAGAGAAGGAAAGAAAGGCAGATAAATTGACGTCATGCTTCGCGGCTTCCAACACAGGATTTTCAGGGATAGGAATCCGTTTGAATTCATCCACAATCGTCACAGCCCCATTTATGCAGGTGCCCACCAAATATTTCTGGTCAGTGATGACAGCAACTCTCCATTTATGGTAGCGCACAGTGGGCGATAGGATGATTTTCCACGTGTTAGGAATGGCTCCCTTGATTGTGGCCTTTATATTTCTTTGTTCCTTGAAGCGCATGATATAATAAACGGCTATGACGCAATAAACAACAACAAAAGTGATTCCAGGATCCGCTCCGAACGCCCACAGAATAATGCCGGCAACATGAAGGCCGAAAATAAAGGGATCGAATGTGTTGATGACGCCAAGTGCAATCCACTTTGAAGTAAGGGGCCTCAAGGCCTGAGTCCCGTATGCATTAAAAATGTCAACGAATACATGCAGAAACACTGCCAGGAAGGTCCACATCCATACATGCCATACATCCGCCAAGGGCATAATCGCCGATATTATGGAGGTGATGAGCAGCGGCCAAAGAATGACTGCCGGTATAGAATGAGTGATGCCTCTATGATTTCTGATATATACAGCGTTATTGCGCATTTTCAGGATTGTATCGATATCAGGCGCTTGCGAGCCGACAATGGTCCCAATCATAACAGCCTGGGCAGTGATGGAACTGCTTGCGACAACTGGATCAAGAGTTGCAAGGGCACCCAAGCCTATTCCCATGACTAAGTGAGTTCCGGTATCCAATAGTCGCCACCTCCTAGCTATTTGTAAATTGGTTTCACGGGAAACCTTCTGTTGGTAAATATGTCTTTTAGTTTTAAAAAAAGCATATGCATATTAGAATGGATGGAAGGGTCCGGCCTTCCGTTTTCTAGGGACAGGCCCAAAGAGACCTGCTTTCAGAGCATCATTATTTTTATTAGTATATTCCACTACTATAATTGTATCACTTTTAGGGGAATTCGAAAGAACTTGGTTCATAATTGTCTTTGCCTATTCCCCTTTTCTCATACTTTGTAACATCATGGAGGTTTAGCCTTGCAAGAGATAAAAGCATTAAACGAGATGGATATTGAGAAGTTTCAACAGGATCTGATCCACTGGTTTGAAACGGAACAACGCATCCTGCCTTGGAGAGAGAACACAGATCCCTACAGGATATGGGTTTCGGAAATCATGCTTCAACAGACCAGGGTGGATACGGTCATTCCTTATTTCAACCGTTTCATGGAATGGTTCCCTACATTGGAAAGTTTCGCGGATGCAGAAGAGGATCGTATCCTGAAAGCGTGGGAAGGATTGGGGTACTATTCACGCGTCCGGAACCTGCAAAGCGCCATCCGGGAAGTGAAGGAAACCTATGGCGGCAGAGTTCCCGATACCCATGAAGAAATAATCGCGTTAAAAGGAGTCGGCCCATACACCGCAGGAGCCATCCTAAGCATCGCCTATGGAAAGCCCGAGCCGGCCGTTGACGGAAACGTCATGAGGGTATTATCCCGCATTTTAGTCATTGAAGAAGATATCGCCAAACCGAAAACGAGGGTTATTTTTGAAGAGGCTGTCCGTTCCTTGATTTCTCATGATAATCCTTCATACTTCAATCAAGCGTTAATGGAACTGGGCGCATTAATTTGTACGCCAACAAGCCCGTCTTGCTTGCTGTGCCCGGTTATGGAACATTGCCAGGCTTTTGCGGAAGGAAAACAGTTGGAACTGCCAGTAAAAGTGAAAGTAAAAAAGACCAAGCATGTCGATTGGATCTCAGTCGTTATCCGCAATTCAAAGGGGCAGTATCTAGTACAAAAACGCCCTGCAAAAGGATTGCTCGCGAATTTATGGCAATTTCCAAGTGTGTCTTATAAGAAGAAAGTGGGTCTTCATAAAGAAACATTTGAGGAGTCTTTCCTGGAAACGTACCTCGTTCCCGTTCAGGTTCAGCCCGTTAATATAGCCCGGATATCGCATGTGTTTTCCCATTTAACTTGGGATATAACTGCATATGAAGGCTTTATGGACGAAGAAATAAGCCTATCGATCATGGAGAAGGAGCGGCTTCAATGGGTGAACGAAGAGGAAATGGAGGAACTCGCCTTTCCGGTACCCTATCAAAAAATGTTCAAAGCATATAAAGAAAGAAAGCAGGATTCTGAATGATCCTGCTTTCTTTCTTTAATCGGTAAAAAGGACGGTGCCATGCGTATAATCGGCTTCATTTCGTTTCAGGCCGCCCCGTTTTTCAATTTCTTTAATAATTTCCTGATGTATCGATTGTCCTTCTGCATTCAAATAAGGTACTATTTGTTGAAGGGAGTGGTGGAAGTATTGGAGTTCCCGATCCTTCCAGTCGCTTTTCTTCAACATAGATAATTCCGCCATATCTCTTCCGACGTACATAATGCATTTCTCCTTTACAAGTAGGTTTTCTCTAAGTAGCTTGTGTAAAAATCACAAAATAATGAATTGAAAAGGGTGGGTAACATGACACAAAAGGTAGCATTGGTAACAGGCAGCAGCAGGGGAATCGGAAAACAAACAGCTCTCACACTGGCTAAAAAAGGGTATGACCTCGTAATCAATTATGCCCGCAGCCGGACAGCGGCGATGGAAGTAGTCGAAGAAATAGAAGCAATGGGCCGCAAAGCGCTGCTCGTGAAAGCGAATGTAGGCGATGTAAGTAAAATTAAGGCCATGTTCGAGCAGATTGAAGAAGAATATGGCAGACTTGATGTTTTGGTCAATAATGCCGCTTCAGGCGTCCAAAAACCGGCTATGGAACTGACGGAGCACCACTGGGATTGGACAATGAATATCAATAGCAAAGCAGCCTTGTTCTGCGCACAGGAAGCTGCTAAATTGATGGAGAAAAACGGAGGCGGCAAGATTGTCAACATCAGTTCTCTTGGATCCATCCGCTATCTGGAGAATTACACAGCTGTTGGCGTCTCAAAGGCGGCCTTGGAAGCCATCACGCGTTATCTGGCCGTAGAGCTAGCGCCAAAAAATATTTCTGTCAATGCAGTATCCGGAGGAGCTGTCGACACAGAAGCGCTTAAACATTTTCCAAATCGTGACGAAATCTTGGCGGAGGCGGCGAAATCAACTCCTGCGGGACGAATTGTCGAGATTGATGATATGGTTAAGACGATTATGTATCTGCTGTCAGATGATTCTAGTATGATTCGTGGACAGACAATCATCGTGGACGGCGGCATTTCACTATTGGTGTAACAGTAATTTCCAAGCGATAGCCGACATAATACGCCATGCTCATGGTTACATTAATGAGCGTGGAGGTGATTACTAATGGCAAACAAGAAATCACAAGCAGGAACTAACGTTCAACAAGTGAGACAACAAAACGCTTCTTCAGCATCTTCAGCATCAGGCCAATACGGCACTGAATTCGCTAGCCAAACAGATGTTGCACAAGTAAGACAACAAAACCAACAATCTGAAGCTAAAAAAGCGCAAAATTCAGGTTCTATGGGTCAAAACAGCCAACAATAACCTAGCGTTATTGCGGGATGAAAACAAAGGCATGATGTCTTCTTCTTTTCTTATACGGAAGGAAGAGGTGCATTGTGCCTTTTTTGTTTATGTTAAAGAAAGGCACTCCAGTTTGTACGGAGCTAAACGGATGTTCTCCGCTTTTCTCGATGTCTAGCTCCGAACATCCAGAGGCTAGTGGACTTCACATTTTTCTCTACGATAAGTCATCATCAGATCACTACGTTCTCTGTGATTCCTTTATCTCAAGAAAAATGCTCCAGTCCATACGCCTCTAAACGGATGTTCTCCGCTTTTCTCGATCTAGCTGCAGACCTCCAGCTCCTAGCAAACTTCGCGTTTCTCTCTTCAATAAGTCAACATCGGCTCGTACCTCGCCGTGTTTCCTTTATCTTGAGGAGAAACACTCCAGTTTGTACGGAGCTAAACGGAGGTCTTCCGCTTTTCTATTTATGCTCAAAAGTTTTAAAATGGTTGGTTAATCGCTATAATGAGTAATATGATAAAAAGTTGTGGTTAAGAGGGTATATAAGAACAGGAAAGGGATTACAGGGCCGCACGTGTGTGGATCAGAAAGTAGGGAGAAGAATATGAGAATTCCGATGGAAGGAGAAAATATTCAGATTCATAGCTACAAGCATGATGGGCATTTGCATCGTGTTTGGGAAGACACAACAGTGTTGAAAGCGACGCAAAAGCTTGTCATTGTGGCAAATGACCGGGTGCGGGTAACGGAATCGGACGGACGTTCTTGGATCACTAGGGAACCGGCGATTTGTTATTTCCATTCACAAGCGTGGTTTAATGTAATCGGAATGCTTCGGGAGGACGGCATCTATTATTACTGCAATATTAGTTCACCTTTTATTTGCGACGATGAAGCATTGAAGTACATTGATTATGATTTGGATATTAAAGTGTATCCTGATATGACTTTTCAGCTTTTGGATGAAGATGAGTATGAAAGGCATAGACGGCAAATGAACTACCCGGATGTGATCGATGGTATCTTGAAGAAGAATGTAAACCAGCTAATATTCTGGATCAGACAGCGTAAAGGTCCTTTTTCTGCTGAATTTATTGATTCATGGTATGAACGATATTTAACGTACCGGTGAATAGCCGGCGGAGAAAACCTGTTGATGCACCCAACAGGTTTTTTTAACAGCTTATAGCGGGTAGGATATATACAGTTTCCAGCCGCTTGCGACAAACTAAAATCGGCTGGTTATCACTGGATTGCTTACACAATTTACACACAAAAGGATGGAATATATGGGGAGTATTCGACGATATATGCAATGGGTCAAGCCTTATAAATGGCCCATTTTGGCGACGATTGTCATTGGTATTATAAAATTTGCGATACCGTTGCTGTTGCCTTTAATTATTAAATATGTAGTGGACGACATTATAGGTGGCACAGGCCTAACGGCTGGCGAGAAGACAAACCAGCTGCTGCTGTTGCTTGGAGGCACTTTGGTGCTTTTCGTGGTGGCCCGGCCGCCGATTGAATATTACCGGCAATATTTTGCCCAAGGCACAAGCAGCCGGATATTATTCGATATTAGAAACCAATTGTTTACCCATATTAATAAGTTGAGTTTTAAATATTACAGCAATACGAAATCAGGAGAAGTTATTTCAAGGGTAATCAATGATGTAGAGCAAACGAAGGATTTTGTCATGACGGGCTTGATGAACGTTTGGCTGGATCTGGCCACTATTTTAATAGCGGTTGTCATCATGTTCAATATGGATGTAAAACTGACATTTGTGTCACTGCTTCTCATGCCGTTTTATGCTTTTTCCGTTAAGTTCTTCTTCAGCCGATTGCGCGGATTGACGAGACAACGTTCACAGGCGCTTGCGGAAGTCCAGGGCTTTCTTCATGAAAGAATCCAAGGCATGCCTGTCATTAAAAGTTTTGTCATAGAAGAACATGAACAGAAGAACTTTAACAAGCAAAACAGGAATTTCCTTGATAAAGCACTCAATCAAACTAGATGGTTTGCCAAATCTTTCGCAGTTGTGAATACGATTACCGATGTTGCGCCTTTACTTGTAATCGGGTATTCCGGATACTTGGTGATCCATGGAAATATGACGGTTGGTACGATGATGGCGTTCATTGGATATATTGACCGTTTGTATGACCCATTGCGCCGCCTGGTCAATTCTTCCACCACTCTGACGCAAGCATTCGCTTCGATGGACCGTGTATTTGAATTTATTGACGAAAAGTATGACATTGTCGATGGAGAGAATGCGATTGCCTGCCAAAATGTTAAGGGGGAAATCGTATTTGACCACGTGAACTTCTCCTATGAAGAAAAAGGGAATATGGTGCTGAAAGATCTCAATCTCCATATTAATCCGGGTGAGACTGTAGCGCTTGTCGGGATGAGCGGCGGCGGAAAATCTTCGCTTGTTTCTCTGTTGCCGCGTTTTTATGATGTAACGAGCGGGCGCATCCTTCTTGACGGCATTGATATCAGGGATTACCAGGTCCGCTCATTGCGCGATCAGATTGGCATGGTTTTGCAGGATTCCATATTGTTTAGTGAATCAGTCGAAACGAATATCCTGCTCGGCAAGCCTTCTGCCACCAAAGAAGAAGTAATTGCTGCAGCCAAGGCAGCAAATGCCCATGAGTTTATCCTGAATTTGCCCGAAGGCTACCAAACAAAAGTGGGAGAAAGAGGAGTCAAGCTTTCAGGAGGACAAAAGCAGCGGATTGCGATTGCGCGTGTATTCTTGAAGAATCCGCCGTTATTGGTCCTTGATGAAGCGACTTCGGCCTTGGATCTTGAAAGTGAACATTTGATCCAGGAATCAATGGAACGATTGGCGAAAGACCGTACTACTTTCATAGTGGCCCACCGGCTCACGACAATCACCCATGCTGACCGCATTGTATTGATTGAACATGGCCGAGTGGTTGAAATGGGACGGCATGAAGAACTGATGGCCAAGCAGGGGCATTATTATGATCTATTCCAGGTACAACAACTTGAATAGGCAATCGTAAATATATTTGGAATAACAGAGAAAAACGAGTATGTAACCGAAAAGGTTTTATACTCGTTTTTTATGTAAAGATACGTATCTTTGATCCGAGTGAAAAAGATATTTCAATATTTTGTATGCGCTTAAAGGTTGCATATGACTGAATGAAATGAGATTTACCCATTCCAACTGACGTTAGGGTCCCGTTTCAAAACGAGAATGTGAAGCAGTATAAGACCGAGATGAACGGCAGTCTATCAGGACATTATTTTTAATATCAATATAGTATAAACTCTTTTGCTGTGTAGCATCTCAAAATAGCCATATATTAAAAAGGCTTTAGTTTTTCATGCTCTACCATACAAAATCGACTAAACAGGAGGAAAATAGTATATTTTTAAAATTTTATATTTTTTGATAATTTAGAAAAATAACTAGACGATTGTCTTATTTTTTAATAGAATATGTTTACCGGAAATATAATTTTCCATAAATGTAAAAAACATTAAACAAAACAACAATGGAAGAAAGGAGTGGGCGTGTGAGCCAGACTCCCGTGTTAGAAGTAAAGCAGTTACGGACTTCTTTTTTTACAGGTGAGGGAGAAGTGCCGGCGGTGGAAGATATAACGTTTTCTGTTGGAAAGGGAGAAGTAATCGGGATTGTAGGTGAATCAGGCTGCGGCAAAAGTGTCACCTCTCTATCCATCATGCGGTTAATCCCCCAGCCGCCCGGAAAGATTATTGGCGGTGAAATACGTCTAAACGGCGAGAACTTAGTGGATGTTTCGGAAAAGAGAATGCGCCAAATCAGAGGGAATGATGTGGCGATGATCTTCCAGGAGCCGATGACTTCGTTAAATCCACTTTTTACAATCGGAAACCAATTGATGGAAGCGATCCGATTACATAGCAATGCCACCAAGAAAGAAGCTTACAGCCAAGCGGTGGACATGATGAAGCTCGTCGGCCTGCCGAGAGCTGAGCAATTGATGAAGGAATATCCGCATCAATTGTCAGGAGGCATGAGGCAACGGGTCATGATTGCCATGGCGTTGTCTTGCCATCCCCGTCTGTTGATTGCCGATGAACCCACAACTGCGCTTGATGTAACGATCCAAGCACAGATTCTGGCATTGATGAGGGATCTCAATCATAAACTTGATACAAGCATCATCATGATCACTCATGATTTAGGGGTAGTTGCCGAAGTATGCCAAAGAGTCATCGTAATGTATGCCGGCAAAATAGTGGAAGAAGGATTCGTAGAAGATATTTTTAAAAATCCAAAGCACCCATATACGCAAGGATTGCTTAAATCGGTGCCCGATATCATGGAAAAGAAAGAGCGGCTGTATTCCATTCCCGGCAATGTGCCAAAACCCGGGTCCATCAAGCAAGGCTGCCGTTTTGCTGCCAGGTGCGAGCATGCGTTTGAACGTTGTCTGGAAAGCACGCCTGACTTATATGCAACGGAGGACCAGGCCCATCAAGTCCGTTGTTTTCTGCATGAGGAAGGAGGAGGCATACAATGACCGATGTACTTCTTCAAGTAGAGAAGATCAAGAAGCATTTTCCGATAACCGGAGGAATTCTGGGCCGCCAGATCGGACAGGTAAAAGCGGTAGACGATGTAAGTTTCTTTGTTAAAAAAGGGGAAACCCTCGGCCTCGTAGGTGAATCGGGCTGTGGAAAATCCACTACAGGGCGAATGCTGATGAGGCTGATCGAACCGACTGAAGGAAAAATCATCTTCAATGGCAAGGACTTGACTTCGATGACACAAACGGAAATGAGAAAGACTCGGCGCGAGCTGCAGATGGTGTTTCAAGACCCATTTGCTTCCTTGAATCCGCGTCATACGGTTGAAAAAATATTGGAAGAGCCTTTGATTGTCCATGGAATCGGCGACCGTGCCGAACGAAAGCGTTTGGTTACAGAAATGTTGGAGACGGTCGGGTTAAGTAGCTATCATGCCAAGCGTTATCCACACCAGTTCAGCGGAGGGCAACGCCAGCGTATCGGGATTGCCCGGGCGCTGATGACAAAGCCGAAATTGATCATTGCTGACGAACCGGTATCCGCATTGGACGTATCCATCCAGTCCCAGGTTCTTAACTTATTGGAAGATTTACAGAAGGATTTTGGGTTGACTTATATCTTCATAGCCCATGATCTTGGGGTTGTCAGACATATAAGCGACCGGGTGGGGGTCATGTATCTTGGAAGATTGGTAGAAATCTGCGATGCGGAGCTTTTGTATGAAGATCCTCTTCATCCATATACCAAGGCATTGCTTTCAGCGGTGCCGGTTGCTGACCCTACTGTTAAGAGACAAACAGAGTTGCTTGCCGGAGACATCCCGAATCCGGCGAATCCGCCCCAGGGTTGCGCTTTCCATACTCGCTGCAAGGAGTGTATGGATGTATGTAAAACTGTGCGGCCTGAATTAAAGGAAATAAAAGAGGGTCATTATGTCTCCTGCCACTTATATGAGTCTTAAATGAAGCGGAAGGAGGCATGTATGATAAAACATGCCGGAACGGCGAGAAGCTATAAAGGGGGAACAGTATGAAGAAAAAAAGTGTTGCACTATTGTTTACGATGCTTTTAGTGCTTGCAGCATTCTTAGCGGGATGCGGCGGCGACAAGGATAAGGATGCAGACGGTAAAGATAATCAAGGGTCTGGATCCAGTTCAGGCGGGACGCTAGTCTTTGCCCGGGGCGGAGATTCCACTAATCTTGATCCTGCAGCAACTACGGAAGGGGAAGCTTTCCGTGTCACAAAGAATATTTTTGATACGTTAATAGACTTTGGCGATGATAACACGGAGCTTGTGCCTGGACTTGCCACAGAATGGAAGGGTTCTGAAGACGGCCTTACGTATACGCTGAAATTGCGTGAAGGCGTCAAGTTCCAGGATGGGACTGACTTCAATGCCGAAGCAGTTAAAATTAACTTCGACCGCTGGAAAGAAGGCGGCGCAGACAAAAAATTTGATTATTATGTATCGCAATTCGGAGACCGCATTGAAGAAGTGAAGGTAGTCGATCCAAACACTGTTGAATTCAAACTGAATGGTGTTCTTGCTCCTTTTCTTAAAAACCTTGCTATGTCCCCATTCGCCATCGCCAGCCCTGCGGCTATTGAAAAGTACGGGGATAAACTCAATGAACATCCAGTGGGAACCGGCCCATTCAAGTTTAAAGAATGGAAACGCAATGACAAAATCACACTTGTCAAAAATGAAACGTATTGGAAAAAAGGGCTGCCTAAGCTTGATAGTGTCATTTTTAAGGTGATTCCTGAAAACAGCGCCCGCTTGAATGCGCTGAAAAATAATGAGGCGGATATTATTGAGGGAGTCAATTACAGCGATATGCCTGCCATCGAAGGCGACAGCAATTTACAAATTTTTAAGCGTCCTTCATTTAATACGGCTTATCTCGGGTTGACGAATACACGCGGCCCGCTAAAAGACAAATTGGTCCGCCAGGCTTTAAACTACGCAGTCGATAAGAGCGCCTTGATTGATGCCTTTTATTCTGGAGCTGCCGAACCAGCCATCAATCCGATGCCTCCAGTGGTAGCCGGCTATAATAAAGACGTGAAAGATTATGAATACAATCCTGAAAAAGCAAAAGAACTTCTGAAGCAAGCAGGATATGAAAAAGGCTTTTCTATTGAGCTTTGGGCAATGCCGGTTGCACGGCCATATATGCCTGATGGACAAAAAGTAGCAGAAGCAATCCAAGCTGACTTTGCCAAAGTAGGCGTAAAAGCCAAAATTGTTTCCTATGAATGGGCAACGTACTTGGATAAAGCAGCAAAAGGTGATGCAGATGCATTCCTGATGGGCTGGACTGGGGACAACGGTGACGCTGATAACTTCTTATATGTATTGCTGGATCAAGACACAATCGGTACAAACAACTATGCTCGCTATTCCAATCCGAAAGTCCATGAATTGTTGACGGCAGCCCAAAAGACAATCGATGACGATGAACGCGACCAATTATATAAAGAAGCTCAAGTACTAATCAAAGAAGATGCACCTTGGATTCCTCTTGTGCATTCAACACCATTGCTTGCAGGCAGTGCGAAAGTGAAAAATTTCATTGCCCATCCAACAGGTTCAGATTTCCTTGAAAAAGTTGAAATTCAAAAATAATGGTTTAACAGTCAGAAAGGAAGCCAAAGCCTGGCTTCCTTTCTGAACGAACAGGCTTTTTCTGCCGATTTAGGGCAGAGATATTTCCGAACAGATGCATGGTGAAATAAAGGAGGGAGACATATGGCATCATATACGGTTAGAAGGTTGCTCCTGCTGGTTCCGGTATTATTGGGTCTATCGTTGATTGTTTTTTTCATTATCCGTGCCATTCCTGGGGATCCTGCACAGGTCATCCTTGGACAAGCTGCCACTAAAGAATCAATCGCACAGATGACAAAGACGTTGGGGCTTGACCAGCCATGGTATTCCCAATATATAAAATATCTAGGCAACTTGCTGTCGGGAGACCTGGGGACATCCATTCGAACTAATTCGTCAATTTCCGGGGAAATTTGGCCTTATTTGGCAGCAACTTTAGAATTGGCGCTTTGCGCTATGCTGATTGCTGTCGTAATCGGTGTCAATGCAGGCATTATCTCTGCTTGGTTCCAGAATTCTTGGTTTGATTATACGGCTATGATATTAGCTTTAATCGGCGTATCCATACCTATTTTTTGGCTGGGGCTGATGGAGCAATGGGTGTTTGCAAATAATTTGGAATGGCTTCCAACATCGGGACGCGATAACGTCCGGGACCCGGTAGAAGCAATTACCAATCTCTATATGATTGATACGCTATTGCAGGGAAGAACCGATCAATTCATTGATGTGCTAAAACATCTCATCATGCCGAGTGTAGCACTTGCTACCATTCCTATGGCCATTATCGCAAGAATCACTCGTTCCACAATGCTTGAAGTTATGCGTTCTGATTTTATCCGTACAGCGCGCGCTAAGGGGCTCCGGATGTTCTGGGTCGTTTACAAGCATGCTTTTAAAAACGCTATCATTCCCGTATTGACTGTAATTGGGTTACAGACTGGCCTATTGTTGGGCGGAGCAATCCTTACTGAAACCATTTTTAGTTGGCCGGGCATAGGCCGCTATATATATGAAGCAATCGGCTATAGGGATTATCCGGTCATTCAATCGGGCATTCTGGTGATCGCCTTGCTGTTCATCTTGATCAACCTGATAGTGGACTTACTGTATGCAGCGGTTGATCCACGAATCAAGTATAAGTAGGATGGGAGGATAAAAAATGGAATTAGCAGCAAATAAGAATACGAAGCCTCCGATACAGGAAAATAAAGAGAAAGTAGTCTCCCCGTGGCTAGAAGCGTGGAGAAGTTTTTCAAAGAATAAGGTAGCGCTTGTAGGAACTATTATTGTCATCTTTTTTCTATTGCTGGCCTTTTTGGCTCCTCTAATCGCTCCCTATGATTTTAAAGGGCAGGAGCTTGCCAACCGACTAAAGCCGCCATCTTCCGATCATTGGTTCGGTACGGACGACTTTGGGCGCGATATTTTTTCGCGGGTGGTATATGGGGCGCGAATTTCCCTATGGGTTGGATTCTTTTCGGTGATCGGCTCTTTGACGGTAGGGTGCTTATTGGGAATAGTCGCTGGATATTATGGCAGATGGGTGGATGGCATCATATCGCGAATCTTCGATATAATGTTGGCATTCCCGAGTATTCTTTTAGCCATCGCTATCGTTGCTGTACTTGGACCTTCGCTGCAAAATGCACTTATTGCCATTGCTATTGTAAATATACCAACATTCGGACGGTTGATCCGATCGAGGGTACTTAGCGTAAAGGAAGAAGAATACATAGTGGCCGCTAAAGCGATTGGCATGGGAAATGGACGGATCCTGTTTCAGCATGTGTTGCCGAACAGCATGGCGCCAATCATTGTCCAAGGGACGCTGGCCATTGCAACAGCCATTATTGAAGCGGCAGCGTTGGGCTTCTTAGGGCTGGGGGCAGAAGCTCCTAATCCTGAATGGGGTAAAATGCTTTCCGACGCAAAGCCATTTTTGACGACAGCTCCTTGGACCATGATTTTCCCAGGGGTGGCCATCATGTTGACAGTGCTTGGTTTTAACCTTATGGGAGACGGACTGCGGGATGCGTTGGATCCACGCATGAAAAATTAAAGGCGGTTTTCTAACATATTGATTGAGGAAGCAGTAACAAAAAAGCAGCTATCGTTTGACGGCTGCTTTTTGTTATGCGTATCTATTCTTGGATTTGAGATTCTACCTTAATTTCCTCATCTTCTTTATGGAAAGATTGGAATGAGCTGATCAATGTGTCAAGATGCTGAAGGTGTTCCTCATATTCCATGATGGATGATGTGAGGGCCATCATATGATAGATGTCCTTTTCATCTTTTTTATCTGAATCTTTTTCAATCGATAGAAATAAATTCAACAAGTCCCGCGGGCTTTGAACAGGGTTGAATTCATACGTATAGGATGCCTTTACTTTACGTATATACTTTAAATGAATCTGTTCATGCTGTGTTACTAGATAATCGAGTTGTTCCTGTACGGCTGTTTGGAACTCCTCAGGCATATGGTGGAATTGGTTCTCATAGCGGTTCAGTTTCCGCAATACTTCTAGCACTTTCTTGGTAGAGGCAATCATTTGGCGGTAGACGACCGATTTGCGCGCTTTGGCATGCTGGGCTCTTTTAAACCATTCGCGGTCTTCCTTATACATCAGATAAAGTTGTTCGACTTTAATCAATTGGTCTTTTAAGTTTTGAATATCATTTTTGATATGTGTATTTTCGGATGTATGGCGGGTCGATATACGGATCCATTTAAACACTTCGTCAGAGATGCCTATTAGCTGATAATACAGCTTGGTTTCATATTTTGGCGGAATAAATAGCAAGTTAACGACAAAGGCTGATAGAATTCCTAAAAGTACTGTCGTGAATTTCAGAAAAGCGAATTGCAGAAAAGCGCCGTTTTGAGTTTCCATGATAGCAATCACTGTAACGACTGAAAGTGTGATGGAATTGTTCGTTTTAAGGCGAAGATTAAAAATAATCACCAATACGGCAGCAAGCCCGACAAAAAAGACACTGTTTCCGAATATTAGAACCATAACAACTGCAATCAAGGCACCTATGATGTTTCCTTGTATTTGTTCAATAACAGTCCGATAAGAACGGTAGATGGTAGGTTGGATTGCGAAAATAGCGGCAACTCCTGCAAACGATGGAGTAGGAATTTTCAGCACTCGTGCTAGCAGAAGGGCCAGGACAATCGCAATGCCGGTTTTAATTATACGGGCACCGATTTTCATATAAAAATAGGTTCCTTTCTCATTCGTTTAGATAATTTTATTTTATTCTTTTCTTTTACACAAATGTACATTTAATAAACAAACAATACTGTAATATACATGAGTTTGGCTTTCTGCGCAAGTGCGGAAAGGGATTTATTAGGTTAATAAACGCTGTTTTTGGCGAGTTTCATATGACTATAAGAGAATGAAGTGGAGAAATTAAAAAAATTGAAATCGGCTGAACACCGTTAGAATGTTTTTCCCCAATCACTCTATTTTTAGCCTAATTAACAATCATATTTATTTAATAGTTTTGAAAAAGAAGCAAAGAAAAGGCATCCCGTTGAAAAATAAAAGGGGATGCCTTAGACATATTTAAAAAAGTTACATCAATTACTCGGTAGAAACGGAAGGATCTGCTTGTTCCTTGACTGGAACAATCTGCACAAAGTGTTTCTCTGGGGCGCTCAGCAATGCTTCTGCCTGTTCAGCTTCCCGCTCTTGTTTCTGTTCTCTTAAAGCGGTGCAATAATGTGTCAATAGTTCCGTAATATCCTCTTTGCCTGAATCGGTGAGAGCTTCGATCGTTACTTTTGCTCCCAATGATATTCTTCTCATAATGGCTTCTGTGGTTAATCCCATATCCGGTTGGATTCGCTGGTAAACCACTCCTCCGGTCATCCCTGCACAGGCCCATGGCCCAATGTCTCCCAACACTAAGCCTCTTCCGTTTGTCATATACTCAAAGGCGAATCCTTTAATGTTGGAATGGATGCCGATATTACCATGCTCTTCTTTCGGAATAGGTTTTATCAATTGGCCTCCTATGATTAAATCAGCTCCGGACAGCCGGATTCCAGCGCGTGCATCGGCGTTTCCTTGGGCAATCAAGAGGCCTTTTTGGGCGCCGTAGCCAAATCCTTTGCCGACAGAGCCATTATACATATGTCCGTCTTTGCCTTTTGACTTGAAGACCATAATGTTACCGCCAAAGGACGTTTTTCCAATGCCGTCTTGGGCTCCGCCGGATACCCTGATGTCGATGCCGCTGCTGTTATAGGCCCCTAGTCCATTGCCGGGAATGCTGCCGTCTGCATAAGAGAGCGAGACTGGCGGCAGTGTTTTGTATGAGCCATCAAGGCGGCCGCGGACACGGTGGCACGATACCCGGGAACCAAGGACCCGCTGCTCGGACGTAACTTCACTGAATGCTCTTGATTGGTGGAGGGCTTCCTCACTGCCATCTAGATATTCAGCTCCGACTGCCATTTGATACGTATGGGCTTCTGAAGAGGCTGCTGCTTCCTGGTGGTTCAGTTGGCTGATTTCCAGGTTTTTTAACAAATAGGTTAGATCCAGAAGGTCTGTGCCGGTGGACTGTTCAAGCAGATCAGAACGGCCGACTGCATCCTGTAAATTCTTAACGCCCAACGTTGCTGCCAATCGCTGGAGTTCTTCTCCAAAAGCTTTAAACATATTGGTAAGATTCATGACGGCCGTATCAAACTGGCGGGGAACAAAGCGGCGCAAACCATGGTCTTTTGCCTGAGCTTCACTTTCAATCTGTGTGGCAATGCCCACATGGCATGTATCCAGATGGCATCCGCGGCAGGCTGTACAGCCGACCCCGATCATCGAAAGGGTCCCGAAGCCTACTCGATTGGCGCCGAGAAGCATGACTTTCAATACATCATTTGCACTTTTTATTCCGCCGTCTGCCCATAGCTCGACATGGTCTCTTAAACCGGCCTCAAGTAATGCATTATGGGCAGCTTTTACGCCTATTTCTACAGGAAGGCCCACATGCTGAAGGGCATGGATTCTGGCTGCGCCGGTGCCTCCATCAAAGCCAGAAAGTGTAATAATATCAGCTCCAGCCTTGGCGATTCCGACTGCGATGGTGCCGATGTTGGGGACCACAGGCACTTTAACGGCTACCTTCGCCTGGTCGTTTGCCGTTTTCAATTCAAGGATCATCTGTGAAAGGTCTTCGATGGAGTAGATATCATGATTATTCGAAGGTGAAATGAGATCTGACCCGATTGTAGCATTTCTTGATTCGGCAATTTTGGCCGTTACCTTGGAGCCGGGGAGATGGCCGCCTTCCCCGGGTTTAGCTCCTTGCCCGATTTTAATTTCCAACAGGTTAGAGGAATTAAGCAGTTCTGCATTGACGCCGAATCTGCCAGATGCAATTTGCTGTCCGCGTGTTTTCGGATATTTGCCGAGCATATCTTTTATTTCGCCGCCTTCACCATTTAAAGAAATCATATTAAGGCGGTCGGCGGCTTCCGCGTAAGCACGGAAGGCGATTTCATTTTGCGAGCCGAAAGACATGGATGAAATAATGAATGGATAGCTGTGCTCGCCAACTCCGATGTTTACATCGGAAGGTTGTATCTGCTTGTTTCCCTGTTTGAAAGTGGTTAAATGGCGGATCGATGTCGGCGTACCGGTTTCATGTTCGGCGATTTTATCTCGGTAAGTGTCATATTTCCCCGTGGCGGCTACCTCGCCGATTGCCTTCCAAATCCTTGGAAGGAGACTGTATGGCCGGCCCATTTTTGCTTTTTCATTTTGAAAATCTTCCGCTCTTTGCAGGGCATCGTTTTTCAGCAGTTCAAAATCATAGGCCAGATCATCAGACCCAAGGAAATTCACTATGCCTAGCTGAGAAGCGATTTCCTCATTCAACCCGATGGCTGAGAATAAACGGCCGTATCCCCGCAATTCATGGATTCCGATGGTTGAGATCACTTTTTCGATTCCTTTATTCAGTCCGGTGAACAGGTTGACGACTGGCTTTATTTCCTCGCCTGATACTGTGAGGAACATGTAATAAGGATTGATGGCATCTGCCCCCAGTCCATATACCGTCATCAAATCATGGAGAGACCGAATTGCACCGGAACGTAGCAGGATGGAACAATCCCGGCGGACGTTGGCTTCAGAAAGCGCCCTGTCGACAACAGATGTGGCCAAGAGTGGATCAATCCATAAGTTTCCGTCCTGATGGGCTGAACCATCATCTAAGATTAACAGGCTGGCGCCGTCCAGAACAGCGGCTTTTGCTTGCTCGCCTAGCCGTTCCAAAGCATCTTTAATAGTGCTCGATTCCTGGAAAGCGCACGATAGGGTATGGGACAAGCCTTTATCCTTAAAATAGGATACTACGCTGTCATAGCTGGGTTGATTGATCAAGCTAGAACACTCATTGCCGATAGATCCTTCTACTAAAATAGGCGAAATCAATTCTAAGACATGTTTAGCACGTTGTTTCTTTGACAGCGATGGCCGTTTTCCGAGGACGGTCCGCGTGGAGAAATGCTCTGTTTCCCTGTCGCGGTCGATGGCGGGATTGGTCACGACAGCTACGCTTTCTTTAATAAAGTCAGCCACATTCCTTCTGCCGTTGTTCAAGGCAGCCAGAGGGGCATCGTGCCCAAGTGACCTGATAGGCTCAGCTCCTTTTTCGGCCAGCTGTTCAACGTATTGCACATGGTCCTTTTCCCAGCCCATGGCTGCATAATGGCCATTATGCAGTTTATTTGGAACAGCAGGCGAATGGGTTGTTTTTAATTTCGGGCTTTTTAGCCGGTTGCCGTCATTGTCGATCAAAAACCTGTCTGAGAACAGGGCAAAAACTTCTTCTTGATAGCTGTGATAGTCGTACATTTTTATTGTATTTTCCTGCCATCTGAGGCCGACTTTCTCGCCGGGGCCGATTGGTTTAGGTTCCCAGCAATATTCGGATGAAAGGATGATTCCCGGTTCGGAAGAAAATAAATAGGAAGATTCGGTTTCTAGCATCCATAACGGTCTGAGCCCAAGTGCATCGACCGAAAAGACCGCTTCGTCTCCGTAACGGGAAATAATGCCGGCAGGCCCTTGGGCGAAATGTCCCCACGCTTCGCGTATATACGTATATGCATTGCGAAGGTTGTCATCATAGGCTTTCATTTCATTAATGATTGGCGGGAATACGATATCCATTGCTTCGAACAATGAGAAGCCGTGTTCACAGATGAATGTCTCAATGGTCCTGCTCAAATCCTGGGAATCGCTTCCGTCCTTTACCAGATGAACGCCAGCCATTTTAGCTTCTTTGCGAAGACGGGCGATTGTATTGATTTCCCCATTATGGCCAAGTACCGAGAATGGCTGCACTCTAAAAAAGCTGGAGAGTGTATTGGTGGAATAACGGTTATGGCCGAGCGTCATGGTGGAAGCCACCAATGGATCAGCCAGATCACTGTAATACTGGGGGAGAATATGGCCTGCCCCCATTACCTTATAAACCGCGTGATACTGGCTTAGAGAGGCAACGTGAATATAATCGTTGTCTTCAATTGTTTGAATGAGCGTAAAGAGGGTTTTGGAAAGCTGTTTCTGGTCCTGTGTATCGCTGTGGCAGGCTATTTGCCAAAAAACGGGGTTCTCTTGAATGGCGATTGGGCCAAGTGCTGACGGATTATGGACCTCTGTTGATTCAAATAGGATAGGAAGGCCGGCCTGAAGCATTTTTTCTTTTATTTCTTGCTGCAATGTTGCTGTCTCGAACTGTCTGCTCAAAAAGAAATGCCCAACAATAAATGTTTCTGATTCAGCCAGTTCAGCGTCCAATCCTTGCTGCTCTAATTTTTTCTTCCATAAGGCACGGGGGATATCGATATGGATTCCAACTCCATCGCCTTCCCCATTTATAAAACCGGCTCGATGATTCATTGTTACTAAGGCATCTATACAGGTAAAAATATTATTTCTGGTGGGGATGCGCTCTTTTTCAATACAAGAGACAATACCGCAGGCATCGTGTTCCTGCTTGTGGAAATCGCTGAATAAACGTGGGCTCCATTGTTGGTCCATAATAAGTTGGCGAACATAAGCGAAAAGCCCATATCCACCGTCCACCTCCTAAAAAATGATAAATGTAAGAAGTTGAAAAGACATATTTCAGGAAAGAAATTAAAAAGAAATGCGCTAAAGCGGGTTAGAGAATGATAGATTTATAATATCATCAAAATATTCTGAAATCAATTAAATATACAAGAAGATGGATATGCGAATCATATCGGGTATTTGCATAAATAGCTCCACCCCTTATTTGTAAACGTTTTCAAAAAGAGAAAATAAAAACCCTGAAGCGTTTAAACTTCAGGGGTGTATAAAAAATGAATAAAATGTATATTATTTACCGCTAGAGAGTACGCTGAAGGCATGTTCCACGGCTTTGATGGTCTCACGGATGTCCTCTTCGGTATGAGCGGTTGTCAGGAACCAGGCTTCATACTTAGAAGGAGCTAGATTAATGCCTTGTTCTAGCATCAACTTGAAAAATTTCCCGAACATTTCTCCGTCTGTATTTTCAGCTTGCTCGTAGTTATACACTTTTTCTTCTGTGAAATAGATGGTCAGAGCACCTTTTAATCGATTGATGGTAATCGGCATATTGTAGGTAGCTGCTGCAGCGAGGATTCCATCTTCGAGTATTTTGCCGAGACGGTCAAGTTCCTCATATACACCTTCTTGCTTCAGAACCTCAAGGCAGGCGATACCGGACAACATGGATGCAGGATTGCCTGCGTGGGTTCCAGCCTGGTAGGCAGGCCCCAACGGAGCAACCTTTTCCATGATTTCTTTTTTGCCGCCATAGGCGCCGATTGGAAGGCCGCCGCCGATTATTTTGCCCAAAGCAGTCAGATCGGGAGTGACCCCCAATAGGTTTTGCGCTCCGCCGTACATGAAACGGAAGGCCGTAATTACTTCATCATAGATAACAAGTGCACCTGCTTCATGAGTCAGCTCGTTGACTGCCTCTAGGAATCCTTCTTTCGGTTCAACAATTCCAAAGTTGCCGACAATTGGTTCAACCAGGACAGCAGCTATTTGGTCGCCCCATTTGTCCAGTGCTTCTTTGTAGGAATCAATATCATTGAATGGAACTGTGATGACTTCCTGAGCGATGCTTTTTGGTACTCCTGCTGAATCTGGCGTTCCGAGCGTGGAAGGGCCTGATCCTGCTGCGACAAGGACTAAATCAGAATGGCCGTGGTAACAGCCGGCAAATTTGATGATTTTGTCGCGCCCTGTATAGGCACGTGCCACCCGGATGGTTGTCATGACTGCTTCAGTTCCCGAGTTATTGAACCGTACTTTTTCCATGCCTGGGATGGCTTCTTTTAGCATTTCAGCAAATTTGACTTCGAAAGGTGTTGGAGTGCCGTATAGAACTCCGTTTTCTGCTGCTGTTTTGATGGCTTCCGTAATATGTGGATGCGCATGCCCTGTGATGATCGGGCCGTAGGCAGCCAAATAATCGATGTATTTATTGCCGTCCACATCCCAGAAATAGGCTCCTTTTGCTTTCTCCATCGCAACGGGGGAACCTCCGCCCACTGCTTTATATGAACGGGAAGGGCTGTTCACCCCGCCCACAATATGTTTCAATGCTTCTTTATGTAATGCTTCAGATTTGATTACATTCATTTATTGATCCTCTCCTTCATAACTAAAACAAATGCTATGCATTCACGTACTCATTGTACCATTAACATGATAGAAAAATGACTGTCTTCTGTAGCTTTCTGATGGAACTGTAAGATGGACAATATGATGTCGTGTGAAAGCGGAGAGCTGTTTCAATTTGTTCAAATAGCTATTCTTCTTCTAACAACAATAGGCTTCAATCGTGATTATGTCTGCGCAAAGTAATGAACATAAACAGGGCCTATCGGGAGTAAAGTGTACTAATAGAGAGAAGCGGGGGATGGTTGTGGTTTTTTATTTGCTGGTCAGTGCGGTTGTTCTGTGCATGTTAATGAGCATCAAAGCCTTATTTTCTCCTTTAGATGAAGGAATGCAAAAAATATCGCTCAGTCATTTTATTTGGTTGGCTTTTTTATATGGGACAATCTGTATTGGCTTTGCCTTGTTGTATCTTCTGTTGGAAATGAGAGATATGAGCGTCATTCTCGACAACGGCATACGGTTGACGGGAGATTTTTTCCTTATGCTTGAAACATCGATCTACTTTAGTACAATGACGATGTTTTCAGTTGGTTACGGAGATTTAACGCCAATCGGCATCGGCAGGATGATCGCCACGGTGCAGGCTTTTGTTGGATATGTACTGCCGGCAGCTTTTTTTGTCAGAACGGTCATTGAATTTGATCATGTCTCAAAGCGCTGATTGAATTGAAACGGGAGCGTATTTTTTGTACTCTAGAAGATATAAATGAGAATGGGAGGATAACAAATGACTGTTTTAGCCGGAATGAAAGCACCTGACTTTACATTGCCAACTTCTACGGGAGAGAAGATATCATTGTCTGATTATAAAGGAAAAAACGTCGTATTATATTTTTATCCAAAGGATATGACGCCAGGATGCACAACGGAAGCATGTGATTTTCGCGATCGGCATTCCGAGTTTGCGGATGAAAATGCAGTGATCCTCGGAATTAGCCCCGATCCAATCGCTAGGCATGCAACATTTACAGAAAAACACGGACTGCCTTTTTATTTACTGTCTGATGAAGACCATGCAGTAGCGGAAGCGTACGGTGTCTGGAAGCTGAAGAAGAATTTCGGCAAAGAATATATGGGCATTGAGCGTTCCACTTTTGTCATTGACGTGGATGGCAATGTGGCCAAAGAGTGGCGGAAGGTCAAGGTGAAAGGGCATGTGGAAGAAGCGCTGGCATTCATACGGGAAGAATTGAATGAAGCCTAATTTTTAGAAGAGGGGCGGCTGTCCACTTCCTGATACGAGCAGTTGCATATCATGCAGTATAAGGAAACACCTCCTCATAAAAGTTTCTACTTTCAAAGCGGATCTTAAAGGTCTGCTTTTTTTCTCCTGAAGCAATAATGCTAATGTGCTTATATTGGTATTATCGCTTCCATGTGAAGGATGGTATGATGGGTATATAAGTCCAAGCCAGCCATCTAAAGAGCATGTATAATCATCGGACAATGAAATAACTTATATAAAAGGGGAAATGAAAGGTGAAAGTGTATACAAGAGGCGGCGACAAAGGGAAAACATCTCTGGTTTATGGCCAGCGTGTGAAAAAAACAGATTTGCGGGTAAGTGCATATGGGACATGTGATGAAGCGAATTCGATGATTGGTTTAGCCATCAGCCACTTGCGCAATGAGCAATTCGATACCAAGGAAGAAGTAGAGAAGGTTTTTCATGTAGTGCAAACAGAGTTATTCCATGTCGGTTCAGAGCTAGCAACGCCTGCGGGGAAAAAAGTGCCGTGGAAATTAAAGGAAGAACATGTTACTTATATGGAAGAGACCATTGACCGTTGGGATGCCGAGCTTCCTCCGCTGACCAATTTTGTTCTTCCGGGAGGGCATCAAAGTGGAGCTGCATTTCATGTGGCGCGAACAATTGTACGGCGTGCAGAAAGGGAAGCAGTGGCGCTCGGTGAAGAAGTGAACCCCCTTGTGCTTTCGTATTTGAACAGATTATCCGATCTGTTGTTCATTGCCGCCCGTTATGTAAACCATAAATTACATTGTACAGAACCGACATTGCACCAATAGATAGATTGATTGACAAAAACAGCATACGCGGATTACACTGATTATAAACATTATAAAATAATAATAGGTCCAAAATAAAAGAGTCTATATAATATAAAGGAGGTGCATGACGATGACACATGAGTTGGAAGATGCATTGGAAATGCTTAAGAAATCAAGTGTTCGAATAACGCCTCAGCGTCATGCGATACTTGAGTATCTCATTGACTCAATGTCCCATCCTACAGCAGATGAAATATACAAGGCTCTCGAAGGCAAGTTCCCGAACATGAGCGTGGCAACGGTTTATAATAATCTTCGGGTTTTTAAAGAGGTAGGATTAGTTAAGGAATTAACCTATGGAGATTCTTCCAGCCGGTTTGATTTCACTACTTCCGACCATTACCATATCATTTGCATGAATTGCGGCAATATCGTCGATTTTCATTATCCAGGATTGGATGAGGTGGAACAATTGGCTGCGCATGTTACAGGATTTAAGGTCCACCAACATCGTTTGGAAGTGTACGGCGAATGTCCGGACTGCCTAGCAAAAGAAGCGCATTAAGAAGCCGGCGTACTGGAATACGCCCGCTTCTTTTTTTCGTTTTACAAGTAGAATAAAGGCCGCCCACTGGGCGGCCTTCTTCTTCAATCAATTCTTTTTCTATTATAAGAGGCCTTGAACTCTTTGCCCTCCAAATTTTTATCCAATGTCAGCGGTTCATTGCAATACATGCACATATCCACTCGGCCAAGGATTTTCGTTACCTTTTGGCAATTGGGGCAAGTTACTTGAACGGTCTTGGTCGAAATCATCCCAATCCAGAAGTAGATGGCTGTGCTTGCCAGCACTAAGAGAACGCCAAGAATCATAAAGATGCTCATTACAATCGGTGAGCCGCGGAAAAAAATGCCTCCGTACATAACGATGATGCCGATGAAAACGAGACTCAGTGCAAAAGTGCGGATTCGGTTGATTTTGCTCGATCGTTTAGCCATTATATCACTCCTCTAATTACTAAATATAACATATTTAACCAATAGAGTGGACGAGTTATTTCAAGGGAGTTGTCGAAATTTGTTGAATCGCTAAGGAGGAATTATAATAGTTACGTCGAAAACATCATTTAGTGAAATATTTGGAGGAATCAATATGGAGGATATATTACGCCCTATCTATCAGGAAAGAGCCAGCTCGGCTTCGACTTTGGGAATCTTGCTTGTTGAAAAGAAAAATATAGTGACAGATATAACGGATTCGTTCGATTACGTGTTGATTGTCATTACAAATAAAGAGGAGCCGGAATTAAATATCAAACACTATTCGTATCAAGATAAAAAGGCTGCCCTTTATGTAGTGGGAATGAAGCAGGTACAGGAATGGCTTTTGCTTGGCAGCAACCGCCGTTTAATCGAGTGGCTCCATAACGGGAAGATTATCTATGACCGTAATGAGAATATTTCGCAGCTCAAAAAAGAAATTATGGATTTTCCTTTCCAGGGCAGAAAACTGAAAAAAGGCCTTGAATTTGCTAAACTGATCCGCAGATACACAGATGGCAAGGTATTTTTCGATTCAGAGCATTATATGGATGCCTATAATAATATCATTCATTCTTTGCACCATTTGGCGAGGCTCGCTGTCATAGAAAGCGGATTTTATCCTGAAGTTACCGTTTGGGACCAGGTAAAGCATATTGAACCCCAAATTTATAAGTTATACGAAGAACTAATCACTAGCGAAGAAGGATTGGATAAAAGACTTGAACTGTTATTTTTGGCAAGCGAATTTTTAATCTACAGCAGAACTGAAACAGGAACACAGCATTTAATGGATATCCTTTCATCCAGGGAAGAGCCTTGGACGATTAATGAATTGGTTAATGAAAAAGAATTAAAATATTATTCCGTAGACCTAGCTCCCTTAATTGAATATATGATCGAGAAGGATCTTATTGAAGAAGTGCTGATTGAAACAAAGGGAAATGAAATTTATCATCGTCTATATAAAATTAAATAACTTTTTTTGAAAAAAGTTATTGACCAATAATATATTTGATGATAAAGTATAAATCGTCGCTAAGAGATGGCGCAAACAACTGATATAACAACAACAGCTAATGAAAAAGATTTTAAAAAAGTTGTTGACAGGTTTTAAACCAAATGTTATATTAAAAAAGTCGCTGCTAAGCGAATGAAAAAACAACTGAAAAAAGTTGTTGACTCACTAAAGAAGATGTGATAAAATGAAAAAGCTTCTTGTGAGTGAAAATGTTCTTTGAAAACTAAACAAGACAACACGTCAACGTTAATTCTAACTAAAAGTTCCAATAGAGTTGGAACACACAAGTTTTATTTTATGAGCAAGTCAAACACTTATTGGAGAGTTTGATCCTGGCTCAGGACGAACGCTGGCGGCGTGCCTAATACATGCAAGTCGAGCGGACAGAAGGGAGCTTGCTCCCGAAGTCAGCGGCGGACGGGTGAGTAACACGTGGGCAACCTGCCTATAAGACTGGGATAACTCCGGGAAACCGGGGCTAATACCGGATAGATTCTTCCTCCACATGGAGGAAGAAGGAAAGATGGTTTCGGCTATCACTTATAGATGGGCCCGCGGTGCATTAGCTAGTTGGTAAGGTAACGGCTTACCAAGGCAACGATGCATAGCCGACCTGAGAGGGTGATCGGCCACACTGGGACTGAGACACGGCCCAGACTCCTACGGGAGGCAGCAGTAGGGAATCTTCCGCAATGGACGAAAGTCTGACGGAGCAACGCCGCGTGAACGAAGAAGGCCTTCGGGTCGTAAAGTTCTGTTGTTAGGGAAGAACAAGTACCAGAGTAACTGCTGGTACCTTGACGGTACCTAACCAGAAAGCCACGGCTAACTACGTGCCAGCAGCCGCGGTA
>NZ_LN851186.1:863547-876721 GCF_001243895.1 Bacillus testis
CTAGTAATCGCGGATCAGCATGCCGCGGTGAATACGTTCCCGGGCCTTGTACACACCGCCCGTCACACCACGAGAGTTTGTAACACCCGAAGTCGGTGGGGTAACCTTTTGGAGCCAGCCGCCTAAGGTGGGACAGATGATTGGGGTGAAGTCGTAACAAGGTAGCCGTATCGGAAGGTGCGGCTGGATCACCTCCTTTCTAAGGAAATTAGAAGAATGTTACGTGACTGTCTTGTTTAGTTTTGAGAGAGCATTCCTTTCTCAAACATAAAACTGAGTCGAATCAGCAACGAGTTATTCGAGGAAGCGATTAAACGAAGGAACGATCTTATTTTCATAAGTGAGTGACTGAGTGATTGAAGCTGACGAAGAAGAACGAAGTTGATCATTCGACGGATTTGTTCCTTGAAAACTAGATAACAGTAAGAAGGCAAAGTAAATTTTTGCATCCAAACACACCAAGTAAAACCAATATTTCTTGCGAAATGTTGAACGTATTCTTCCTGACGGAAGATGCGATAACCATAATGGTTAAGTTAGAAAGGGCGCACGGTGGATGCCTTGGCACTAGGAGTCGATGAAGGACGGGACTAACACCGATATGCTTTGGGGAGCTGTAAGTAAGCTTTGATCCAGAGATTTCCGAATGGGGAAACCCACTGCTCGTAATGGAGCAGTATCCTTACCTGAATACATAGGGTATGGAGGACAGACCCGGGGAACTGAAACATCTAAGTACCCGGAGGAAGAGAAAGCAAACGCGATTTCCTGAGTAGCGGCGAGCGAAACGGAAGATAGCCCAAACCGGAAGGCTTGCCTTTCGGGGTTGTAGGACACTCTATATGGAGTTACAAAGGAACGGGGTAGATGAAGAGGCATGGAAAGGCCTGTCATAGAAGGTAACAACCCTGTAGTCGAAACTTCGTTCCCTCTTGAGTGGATCCTGAGTACGGCGGGACACGAGAAATCCCGTCGGAAGCAGGGAGGACCATCTCCCAAGGCTAAATACTACCTAGTGACCGATAGTGAACCAGTACCGTGAGGGAAAGGTGAAAAGCACCCCGGGAGGGGAGTGAAATAGATCCTGAAACCGTGTGCCTACAAGTAGTCAGAGCTCATTTATGAGTGATGGCGTGCCTTTTGTAGAATGAACCGGCGAGTTACGATTACATGCAAGGTTAAGTTGAAGAGACGGAGCCGCAGCGAAAGCGAGTCTGAATAGGGCGATATAGTATGTGGTCGTAGACCCGAAACCAGGTGATCTACCCATGTCCAGGGTGAAGTTCAGGTAACACTGAATGGAGGCCCGAACCCACGCACGTTGAAAAGTGCGGGGATGAGGTGTGGGTAGCGGAGAAATTCCAATCGAACTTGGAGATAGCTGGTTCTCTCCGAAATAGCTTTAGGGCTAGCCTCGATTGTTAGAGTCTTGGAGGTAGAGCACTGATTGGACTAGGGGCCCTCATCGGGTTACCGAATTCAGTCAAACTCCGAATGCCAAAGACTTATCATCGGGAGTCAGACTGCGAGTGATAAGATCCGTAGTCAAGAGGGAAACAGCCCAGACCACCAGCTAAGGTCCCAAAGTATACGTTAAGTGGAAAAGGATGTGGAGTTGCTTAGACAACCAGGATGTTGGCTTAGAAGCAGCCACCATTTAAAGAGTGCGTAATAGCTCACTGGTCGAGTGACTCTGCGCCGAAAATGTACCGGGGCTAAACGTATCACCGAAGCTGTGGATGCATACCGTATGGTATGCGTGGTAGGAGAGCGTTCTAAGTGCTGTGAAGTCAGACCGGAAGGACTGGTGGAGCGCTTAGAAGTGAGAATGCCGGTATGAGTAGCGAAAGAAGGGTGAGAATCCCTTCCACCGAATGCCTAAGGTTTCCTGAGGAAGGCTCGTCCGCTCAGGGTTAGTCGGGACCTAAGCCGAGGCCGAAAGGCGTAGGCGATGGACAACAGGTTGATATTCCTGTACCACCTCTTTATCGTTTGAGCAATGGAGGGACGCAGTAAGATAGAGTAAGCGCACTGCTGGATATGTGCGTCTAAGCAGTTAGGCTGGCAACGAGGCAAATCCCGTTGCCGTGAAGGCTGAGCTGTGACAGCGAGGGAAATTTAGTACCGAAGTTCTTGATTCTACACTGCCAAGAAAAGCTTCTAGCGAGATAAAAGGTGCCCGTACCGCAAACCGACACAGGTAGGCGAGGAGAGAATCCTAAGGTGTGCGAGAGAACTCTCGTTAAGGAACTCGGCAAAATGACCCCGTAACTTCGGGAGAAGGGGTGCTCTGGTAGGGTGCAAGCCCGAGAGAGCCGCAGTGAATAGGCCCAGGCGACTGTTTAGCAAAAACACAGGTCTCTGCGAAGCCGCAAGGCGAAGTATAGGGGCTGACGCCTGCCCGGTGCTGGAAGGTTAAGAGGAGAGGTTAGCGCAAGCGAAGCTTTGAATCGAAGCCCCAGTAAACGGCGGCCGTAACTATAACGGTCCTAAGGTAGCGAAATTCCTTGTCGGGTAAGTTCCGACCCGCACGAAAGGCGTAACGATCTGGGCACTGTCTCAACGAGAGACTCGGTGAAATTATAGTACCTGTGAAGATGCAGGTTACCCGCGACAGGACGGAAAGACCCCGTGGAGCTTTACTGCAGCCTGATATTGAATTTTGGTACAGCTTGTACAGGATAGGTAGGAGCCTTTGAAGCCGGAGCGCCAGCTTCGGTGGAGGCGTCGGTGGGATACTACCCTGGTTGTATTGAAATTCTAACCCGCACCCCTCAATCGGGGTGGGAGACAGTGTCAGGCGGGCAGTTTGACTGGGGCGGTCGCCTCCTAAAATGTAACGGAGGCGCCCAAAGGTTCCCTCAGAATGGTTGGAAATCATTCGTAGAGTGCAAAGGCATAAGGGAGCTTGACTGCGAGACCTACAAGTCGAGCAGGGACGAAAGTCGGGCTTAGTGATCCGGTGGTTCCGCATGGAAGGGCCATCGCTCAACGGATAAAAGCTACCCCGGGGATAACAGGCTTATCTCCCCCAAGAGTCCACATCGACGGGGAGGTTTGGCACCTCGATGTCGGCTCATCGCATCCTGGGGCTGTAGTCGGTCCCAAGGGTTGGGCTGTTCGCCCATTAAAGCGGTACGCGAGCTGGGTTCAGAACGTCGTGAGACAGTTCGGTCCCTATCCGTCGCGGGCGTAGGAAATTTGAGAGGAGCTGTCCTTAGTACGAGAGGACCGGGATGGACGCACCTCTGGTGTACCAGTTGTCTTGCCAAAGGCATCGCTGGGTAGCTATGTGCGGACGGGATAAGTGCTGAAAGCATCTAAGCATGAAGCCCCCCTCAAGATGAGATTTCCCATAGCGTCAAGCTAGTAAGACCCCTGAGAGATGATCAGGTTGATAGGTTCGAGATGGAAGTGTGGCGACACATGGAGTTGACGAATACTAATCGGTCGAGGACTTAACCTAATTAACATGTTTGGACACATGATTTACTCCTTCCGTTATCTAGTTTTGAAGGAATAAATTTAAGAAATAAATTTAAATTTCTTCTTGCAAATTCCTCAAAATATATTATAATAATATATGTCTTTGAGAGAAAAGCTTCTGTTTTCCAAAAGGAAGATAGACAGCAAATGTCTGGTGGCGATGGCGAAGAGGTCACACCCGTTCCCATTCCGAACACGGAAGTTAAGCTCTTCAGCGCCGATGGTAGTTGGGGGCTTCCCCCTGCGAGAGTAGGACGTCGCCAGGCTCATATTGATCCGCAGTAGCTCAGTGGTAGAGCACTCGGCTGTTAACCGAGCGGTCGTAGGTTCGAATCCTACCTGCGGAGCCATAATATGGAGAGCTGTCCGAGAGGCCGAAGGAGCACGATTGGAAATCGTGTAGGCGGTGATAAACTGTCTCAAGGGTTCAAATCCCTTGCTCTCCGCCATTTAATTAAAATAAGCAGTTGGCCCGTTGGTCAAGCGGTTAAGACACCGCCCTTTCACGGCGGTAACACGGGTTCGAATCCCGTACGGGTCACCATTTACATATTACGGAGGATTAGCTCAGCTGGGAGAGCATCTGCCTTACAAGCAGAGGGTCGGCGGTTCGATCCCGTCATCCTCCACCATATTACCATCGCGGGGTGGAGCAGTCTGGTAGCTCGTCGGGCTCATAACCCGAAGGTCGCAGGTTCAAATCCTGCCCCCGCAATCGAAAAGGTCCCGTGGTGTAGCGGTTAACATGCCTGCCTGTCACGCAGGAGATCGCGGGTTCGATTCCCGTCGGGACCGCCATTTTCACTCGAAACAAAATATTTTTGGCTCAGTAGCTCAGTCGGTAGAGCAAAGGACTGAAAATCCTTGTGTCGGCGGTTCGATTCCGTCCTGAGCCACCATATTTACAATGCCGGTGTAGCTCAGTTGGTAGAGCAACTGACTTGTAATCAGTAGGTCGGGGGTTCGACTCCTCTTGCCGGCATCTTTCTCAAACTTTATATCGGAGGGGTAGCGAAGTGGCTAAACGCGGCGGACTGTAAATCCGCTCCTTCGGGTTCGGCAGTTCGAATCTGCCCCCCTCCACCATTTATTATAGGGGTATAGTTTAAAGGTAGAACTACGGTCTCCAAAACCGTCAGTGTGGGTTCGATTCCTACTACCCCTGCCAATTAAATAATGGCGATTGTGGCGAAGTGGTTAACGCATCGGATTGTGGTTCCGACATTCGTGGGTTCGATTCCCATCAGTCGCCCCATTATTCCTATCATAAATTAAATAATGAGTGCATATATATGATTAATGGGCTATAGCCAAGCGGTAAGGCAACGGATTTTGATTCCGTCATGCGAAGGTTCGAATCCTTCTAGCCCAGCCATTTATGCGGAAGTAGTTCAGTGGTAGAATACAACCTTGCCAAGGTTGGGGTCGCGGGTTCGAATCCCGTCTTCCGCTCCATAATATATATTGTCTGGCGGCATAGCCAAGTGGTAAGGCCAAGGTCTGCAAAACCTTTATCACCGGTTCAAATCCGGTTGCCGCCTCCAATTATTTGCCGGTGTGGCGGAATTGGCAGACGCGCACGACTCAAAATCGTGTTCCTCACGGAGTGCCGGTTCGACCCCGGCCACCGGTATTAGAAAGACAGTCATAAAAAACCTTGCTTTGAGTAATCATAGCAAGGTTTTTTATTGTATGTATATTTAAAACTAAACGTTAGGGTGTCCACTTAAAAATGGGCAAAAAAAGAGCACACAAGCTCCTAAATTTCTTATACTTGAATTGTCGAGAAACAAGATAGAAATGGAGATGTGTGCACTTGCATTTTAACATGATTCTGCCCGGACTTGAAGGGGCAACCATCATCAAAACCGACATCAATGAAGGAATCTACCAATATTCATTGAAATGCCGATTAAATACGGCAAGACACAATTAAAGAGTAATTATGAAAACGTGGGAGCAAGGTGGGAGTGGCTAGCAAGTAATATGGTTTGGAGAGCCTGTTTTTCATGGAGGATCAGTTTTATTTGGTACGTTATATGAATTTGAACACTCGACCGATAAAGTCCGTGCAAGGGAACAAAATGGATGGCATACGTATACAACCACAAAAAGTATATGAAGGTGCCCGTTATGTATTTCATAAATCTTCCCACAAACTTACGAAATAAGATAGACGGTATTTGGAAAGACATTTTGCTTTGAAGTTAAAAAAGTGTATAAGTTTGAATGAAGCGTAGTGTAACAAAGCCAAACAAGGCCATGGTTGAAAGATAAAAGAAGAAGCGCTACAGATGTTATATCTCATTCCAATTGGTGCTCAAACTCCCGCTTCTACACGGGAGTGAAGACAAAGAAGTGCAAGTCGGAGATCAAGCGCCAGTAAGAATTCGATCGCTTCTGTTAAAAATCGGCGGAGGATGTATGAAAACTTCACCCATGAATCTATTTGCAGAAAACGCTTTAGCTCCAATAAAATTTTTTAGGTAAAAGCATCTATATTTTTTTATTTTATGATTGACAACAGATAGATTTTCATATAATATAATAAGTGTCAATTTGTTATGTCACAATATTTTCTATGCCGGTGTGGCGGAATTGGCAGACGCGCACGACTCAAAATCGTGTTCCTTCGGGAGTGTCGGTTCGACCCCGACCACCGGTATCAAATTTGGTCGAAAGACAAACAAAAAAGACCTCAACCATTAAGTTGAGGTCTTTTTTTGCATTTATGCTGTTTTAACTGGTGCTAAGACTACTGCTTCCACACGAGAATGAAGATGGAGAAGTATAAGCGAAAAATCAAGCGCAGTAATAAATCGGTTGGCCCAATTAATGTTGCCCGATCAAAGTTTCACTTTATTGTTAGAGCCAGAGCCTTGCTGTGTGAATTGTATTTTGCAAGAAAAAAGTGCAGAGTATTGCAGCGGAAAATACAGAGTATTGCCACCCAGTATTTTTTATGCTTTTTTTGATAAGGCATTAGCCAAACGGAAACTACTTCCGGTATATGAAACAANCATGTTTGGACACATGATTTACTCCTTCCGTTATCTAGTTTTGAAGGAATAAATTTAAGAAATAAATTTAAATTTCTTCTTGCAAATTCCTCAAAATATATTATAATAATATATGTCTTTGAGAGAAAAGCTTCTGTTTTCCAAAAGGAAGATAGACAGCAAATGTCTGGTGGCGATGGCGAAGAGGTCACACCCGTTCCCATTCCGAACACGGAAGTTAAGCTCTTCAGCGCCGATGGTAGTTGGGGGCTTCCCCCTGCGAGAGTAGGACGTCGCCAGGCTCATATTGATCCGCAGTAGCTCAGTGGTAGAGCACTCGGCTGTTAACCGAGCGGTCGTAGGTTCGAATCCTACCTGCGGAGCCATAATATGGAGAGCTGTCCGAGAGGCCGAAGGAGCACGATTGGAAATCGTGTAGGCGGTGATAAACTGTCTCAAGGGTTCAAATCCCTTGCTCTCCGCCATTTAATTAAAATAAGCAGTTGGCCCGTTGGTCAAGCGGTTAAGACACCGCCCTTTCACGGCGGTAACACGGGTTCGAATCCCGTACGGGTCACCATTTACATATTACGGAGGATTAGCTCAGCTGGGAGAGCATCTGCCTTACAAGCAGAGGGTCGGCGGTTCGATCCCGTCATCCTCCACCATATTACCATCGCGGGGTGGAGCAGTCTGGTAGCTCGTCGGGCTCATAACCCGAAGGTCGCAGGTTCAAATCCTGCCCCCGCAATCGAAAAGGTCCCGTGGTGTAGCGGTTAACATGCCTGCCTGTCACGCAGGAGATCGCGGGTTCGATTCCCGTCGGGACCGCCATTTTCACTCGAAACAAAATATTTTTGGCTCAGTAGCTCAGTCGGTAGAGCAAAGGACTGAAAATCCTTGTGTCGGCGGTTCGATTCCGTCCTGAGCCACCATATTTACAATGCCGGTGTAGCTCAGTTGGTAGAGCAACTGACTTGTAATCAGTAGGTCGGGGGTTCGACTCCTCTTGCCGGCATCTTTCTCAAACTTTATATCGGAGGGGTAGCGAAGTGGCTAAACGCGGCGGACTGTAAATCCGCTCCTTCGGGTTCGGCAGTTCGAATCTGCCCCCCTCCACCATTTATTATAGGGGTATAGTTTAAAGGTAGAACTACGGTCTCCAAAACCGTCAGTGTGGGTTCGATTCCTACTACCCCTGCCAATTAAATAATGGCGATTGTGGCGAAGTGGTTAACGCATCGGATTGTGGTTCCGACATTCGTGGGTTCGATTCCCATCAGTCGCCCCATTATTCCTATCATAAATTAAATAATGAGTGCATATATATGATTAATGGGCTATAGCCAAGCGGTAAGGCAACGGATTTTGATTCCGTCATGCGAAGGTTCGAATCCTTCTAGCCCAGCCATTTATGCGGAAGTAGTTCAGTGGTAGAATACAACCTTGCCAAGGTTGGGGTCGCGGGTTCGAATCCCGTCTTCCGCTCCATAATATATATTGTCTGGCGGCATAGCCAAGTGGTAAGGCCAAGGTCTGCAAAACCTTTATCACCGGTTCAAATCCGGTTGCCGCCTCCAATTATTTGCCGGTGTGGCGGAATTGGCAGACGCGCACGACTCAAAATCGTGTTCCTCACGGAGTGCCGGTTCGACCCCGGCCACCGGTATTAGAAAGACAGTCATAAAAAACCTTGCTTTGAGTAATCATAGCAAGGTTTTTTATTGTATGTATATTTAAAACTAAACGTTAGGGTGTCCACTTAAAAATGGGCAAAAAAAGAGCACACAAGCTCCTAAATTTCTTATACTTGAATTGTCGAGAAACAAGATAGAAATGGAGATGTGTGCACTTGCATTTTAACATGATTCTGCCCGGACTTGAAGGGGCAACCATCATCAAAACCGACATCAATGAAGGAATCTACCAAATATATATTGAAATGCCGATTAAGGACCATGCCTGCCCTTCCTGTTCGAAGGAGACCAAGCGTGTCCATGACTACCGTATCCAAAAGATTAAGCATCTGAAAATGGCGGAACGCCCCACCATGATTATCTATCGGAAAAGGAGATATGCCTGCTTGTGCGGGAAACGTTTCTATGAGGAAAATCCTTTTGTGGAGAGGTATCAACACCATTCGAAGGAATGGAATCAACAGGTCCAGATTCGTACCGTCAAAGCCAAGACATTCACCGAAATTGCGGCCCAATACCATACATCCGTCAGTACGATCATACGGCGTTTTGACCGGATTATCCCCCAATCAATCAAGGGAGAGAAGGCCTTGCCCAAAGCGATTGCCATCGACGAATTCAAAGGGGATTCCGGAAAGGAAAAATATCAATTGATCATTGCCAATGCCGTGACCCGCGAACCGATCGACATCCTGCCAAACAGACGGAAAGACACAATTAAAGAGTACTTGCGGAAACATGGGGCCAAGGTGGAAGTGGTTGTCATGGATATGAGCCACGCCTTCAAGGCAGCTGTCAAACAGGCCTTGGACGGTCCTGTGATCGTGGCGGATGGGTTTCATTTCGTCCGGTATATGAATTGGGCGCTCGACAAGATCCGTGTGAGGGAACAAAACGAGTGGCATGCATACGACCGTAAAAAGTGTAAGAAGGTCCGTTACGTCTTTCATAAAGCTTCCCACAAGCTTACAAAAACAGATAAATGGTATCTGGAAAGATACTTTGCGCTGTCCCCTGAATTAAAAATAGCGTATGGGTTGAAAGAGGCCTTTTATGAGTGGTTTAACGAAGCCAAACGGCGGGGGCCAGGCCATATCGAGAAGACAAAAGAAGCGCTGCATGCGTTTTATGAAAAGGTGGAAGAAAGCAGGATTCCTGAGTTCGTGAAAACCGTCCAGACCTATCGAAATTGGGAAACGGAAATCCTTAACCGTTTTGAATTTGGGTACTCCAATGGGTTTGTGGAAGGGTTGAACAACTTGACAAAGGTCATGAAACGGAATGCCTTTGGGTTCAGGAACTTCGCTCGTTTTAGGGCACGAATCCTCCTGCATCACCACTATAAATCAATAGGCAATTCATTAGGATAAAGGGGCAGAGAAATGTTCTCTACCCCAACACTTGAAAAAGAACCNAAGGCATTAGCCAAACGGAAACTACTTCCGGTATATGAAACAATATGAGCGTGATGAATTAAACGATCTACTAAAGCTGCTGTTAATCGGGAATCGGAAAAGATTCGATTCCATTGGCTAAACTCCAAGTTAGAAGTAATAATTAAACTTTTTTGTTCATAGCACTCTGAAATGAGTTGAAACAGTAATTCGGCACCTTCTGTGCCAAAAGGGACATAGCCCATTTCATCTAATATCAATACATCTACTTTCTCTAATTTTCGTCGGAAAGAAGCAAATCGACCATTTGCTAACGTTTTCTCTAATTCCTCTACTAAATGAGATACCCTATAAAATCTCACATCATATCCTTTTTCGCACGCACGTCTACCTAAGGCGGAAGCTAAGTGGGTTTTCCCTGTTCCAGGAGCTCCTACTAGAATCACATTTTCTTTCCTCGAAACAAATGATAGATCCATTAGTTCCTCTTTTGTCAGATGGGCCGGTAAATGGATATCCTTGTGCCATTGATAGGTCTCTAATACTTTATGATCAATAAAACGAGCTTTTTTTATATTTCTTATCGCTTTTGCTTGTTCTCTTCCGACTTGTTCTTTTAATAAAAGGTGATAAATGAATTCTTCCCGAGTCGTAAAAGGAATGTCTTCATATCCTTCTGCCATATAAGGCAATTTTAATTGCCTACATAACTTTAAAATGGCCTCATTCACTCTTGTTGCACTCCTTCCGGAGTAGGTTGTAAAGCATCATAGCTAGACCACTCCACTTCATAAGGATGATTGATTTCGTTATCCCGTTGGCCAATATACTCATAAAAATGTTCTTCAATTTCTTTCATATCATGCTGTAATAACAGACTAATTATTTCATTGATTCGTTGTTTACGAATAGCTAATGAGGGAACCAAAAGATACTCACGAATCCTAGCCGGTAAGTATTCCTTATATCGTGAATGTCCAATAACACGCGGTTTATGCATCCAATCTTTCAATATGTCACTCCATGGGATTAATCTTCTCTTCTTCATGTACGGACGGAAGTCCGTTAGTAATATTTCTCCATTACCGGTCACAATCCGATATTGATCCCAATATAGAATACAGTATAAAGGATAATAATTTTTGGCTTTAGGAATATGAATAAGATGTTGATCCAATTTGAATTCATTGTATTTATTTACTTTAATCAATGTTTCCTTAAACACAGGATAATCTTCTTCTGGCAGCTTATATAACTTCTTTTGTTCTTCTTCCCACAGATACTCTATTGATTCTTGTTTCTTATAATGTTCTCTTTGTCGATCTTTCTGTAATACTTCTTTTAATTGTTCAGTCAAGTCATCAAAATCCTTTATTACTGGAGGGACGCTAAAAAAGTTGTATCGTATATAACCAACCTTTCTTTCCACGCTTCCTTTTTCATGTCCACTTCGGGGATTACATACTTGTACGTCAAATCCATAATGGTTTTGAAAAGCCATCAATTCATCTGTTAATTGAGCTTCTCCATTTGAATCCCTTACTTTTTTGACAGCTGGCGTTAGATTATCAATTCGTATACTTTTTGGTACGCCACCTGCTTGTTCAAACAATTGCTTTAATCCACTTAAAAAGCATTCTTGATTTTCTGAAGGAAGTGGGACAGAGAAAGCCACATTACTATAGGGGAAAGACATAATTAATGCATGTATATCGACTATTTCCCCCTCCAGCACAGCCTCCATGATTCCAAAATCAACCTGAGCTTCTCCAATTGGATGATTCAATCGCTCATATCCTTTATCCTTTTGACTCTCTTCAGTCGCCCTCCAATCCGAAATAAATTGGCAAACGGTTCGATAAGAACCGGGAAAGCCATACTTCAATAATTCTTGAAAAAGTTGTTTATTTGTTCTACGAAGTTTCTTTTTTAAGCGAGCATCTTCTTCCAACCAATCACATACCATCTCTCCCCAACGTTCTTCATACATCATTCCTTTTTTAGATTGAATTTTAGAAGTGGGTACCTGATCTTTATCCGCATATTTTTTTGCGGTCCGCCAATTGATATTCATGGTTTTTGCGATTTTGGAAATAGATAACCCTTTTTGATTTCTCATTAATTTGATACAATGAACCTCAGACATTGCTAGCATCCTTTCTTACCTCCACTGTTTGATTAGACACCTATACAGTAGAGGGACTTGGGGTGACTGGCAAGTCTTTTTTTTATGGCACTAAAAAAAGTGCTAGACTCTGTACAAAAACGTTGCACAAGTCTGCACTTTTATTTTGCATTACACATGAATGATGCAGCAAGGCTCTTTTCCTCTTTTCTAATACCTCTAACTAAACCATTTTCCACCGATATAACCAGTTAAATTCCTAAAGCGTCTTCGTGTTTATGTTCCCATGTTATTTACATTGTAAAAGGTTGATTATATAATTAAAAAACTATTGCGAAATAATAAATTAATGGAATAGGAGTGCAGTAAATGGAGTTATTAGGAATTGCCATAATAATAATTGGATTTGCATTAAAGTTAGATACAATAGCTGTTGTAGTAGCAGCTGGTATTGCGACTGGATTAGTGGCAAAAATGAACATTGTAGAAATACTGAATACATTAGGAGAAGCTTTTGTAAACAATAGAGTAACTTGTTTATTTATGATCACAATTCCTGTTATAGGATTATGTGAAAGATATGGATTAAAAGCTAAAGCAGTAATGCTCATTAAGAAAGCAAGGAACTTATCAGTGGGGAAATTGTTAAGTGGTTATACTTTATTAAGAGAAGCAACTATAGCAATGGGGGTAACACTTGGTGGACACCCGCAATTTGTTAGGCCTTTAGTAAGTCCAATGGCAGAAGGTGCAACTGTTGCTCAGTGCGGAGATAAAGTAGATGAAAAAGATATTGAAAAAATAAAAGCTTATTCTGCAGCTTCAGATAATATTGGTAATTTCTTTGCCCAAAATGTATTTATAGCAAATGCGGGCGTCCTTTTAATTGCTTCTACATTAGAGGGGCTGGGAATGCAGGTAGATACACTCCAAGTGTCGAAAGTTGCTATACCAGTAGCTGTAATGGAATGGTAACACTAAACTAGACACTTTTTTTAAGGTGTGTTTCTTTAAACTGAACGGGACTTAAATATCCCAATGTTTCGTGAATTCTGAAATGGTTAAACCAATGGACATAATCATATAGTTCAGAACGTAACTGTTCGAGTGTTTCAAATGTTCGTCCTCTCACAAACTCTGTTTTTAAGATTTTGTAAGTCGCTTCTGCCACTGCGTTATCATAGGGACATCCTTTCATACTTAATGACCGCTTAATTTCAAAAGTTTCAAGCGTTTCATCCAAATGCTTATTTTTGAATTCGCTGCCTCGGTCTGTATGAAATAAGGTGATCAATCGCAGATCATGTTGCACAGTAGACAGTGCTTTACTCACCAGTTTGGCATCTTTTTTCGGTCCTACACTGTGTCCAATCAACTCACGGTTATATAAATCAATCAATAAGCAGATATAGTTCCAGGAATCCTTGACACGTACATACGTCAGGTCACTGACAACGACAGCCAGTTCTTCTT
>NZ_LN851186.1:878248-1255203 GCF_001243895.1 Bacillus testis
GAGGACGATGCACATTGCTGATACCGAGTATTTGTGACGGTTATTTCGAATCACTTTTACTTTCGTCCCATGATCAGCGCGGCTTGCTTTAAAATGTCATTTTCCATTTGTAGCTGTTTCAGTTCTTTGCGTATCTTCATTAATTCAGTTTGTTCAGGTGTACGATTGTCTGCTTCCTTAAAGGAACCAGCCGTTCTGCTTTGCTTCACCCACTTATCTAGGGCAGACGGGGTTAGCTCATATTCAGTGATAATCTCTTTTCGTGGTTTTCCATTCTCATATAGTAATACAATTTGTTTCTTGAAATCTTCGGTAAATGTTCGTCTCGATCTGGTCATATACAACGCTCCTTAACTAAATAGGTAATGGCAGACTTGTTAAATAGAGTGTTCACCCCGTCACTTGACATGGAGCCTCTACTGGCATGGCTGAAAAGCCAGACTGCCAGTTTATCAAACTGGCAAGCCACGTCAGGCTACCATGCCAGAACCTCCATATAAAGTGACTAGTACAGCTTTTTCCATCTTATAGGGAAGCTATACTCAAAATAAGGATTTTGTCCGCCACACCTTAATTTTTTTGTCCAGTTAAGTGTTGCCTATCCATAATCGCATTTATATTCTGGACAACACAAAATATATTATTAGATAAAAAGCTAAAGAAAAAATATTCTTCTAAAGAAAATGGCGGAGTTAGAGGTGAGCAATAATGGATACAGCACAAATCTCTAATATTTTATTAGAAATATTTTATACGATGATCGGTTTGTTCATGGGGATTACGATGATATTTACCTTAAAAGATAAAAACCATAAAACAAGAATTGGTACAGCATTGTTTTGGGGGATCGTAGCAGTCGTTTTCATATTAGGAAACTATATTCCAAGTACAATAGTGGGTTTATTAGTGGTTGGGATAGCCATTTTATCAGCTACAAAGCAAATAAATATGGGAACGTTAAAACAATTAGATGAAACATTTGCAACGTTAAAAGCTGATAAATTAGGGTTGAAAATATTCGTCCCTTCTCTGTCAATTGCACTAATAGCCATGCTTGTGGCATCTTTTACAAGTTTTCCAGGAACCGTTGCTATCGGTATGGCAACAGTATGTGCTTTAGTACTAACATTTGTCTTAACTAAAGCGACGCCAAAAGAGCTATTAGAAGATACACATAGAACCTATCAATCTATAGGATCATTTGCGATTCTGCCTCAATTACTAGCTTCCTTAGGTGTATTATTTACCACAGCAGGAGTAGGCGATAAAATAGCTTCCATAATATCAACTGTTATACCTACAGGTAATGAATTTATAGGTGTAGCTACTTATTGCATCGGGATGGCCTTATTTACAATTATAATGGGTAATGCATTTGCAGCATTTGCGGTTATAACTGCAGGAATTGGTGTACCGTTTGTTTTTGCTATAGGAGGAGACCCTTTAATCTGTGGTACCCTTGCATTGACAGCAGGATACTGTGGGACGTTGTTAACACCTATGGCTGCTAACTTTAATATGCTTCCGGCAGCATTACTTGACCTAAAAGATAAAAATTCAGTCATAAAGGTACAAGCTCCTTTAGCCCTAACATTATTAGTTGTTCATATATTCTTAATGTATATTTTAGGATTTTAAAATCAACAAGGCTTGAGTTTCTACTTATGTATCTACGTTTGTGCTGCTAGTGCTTAGAAACGGGATAAAACATTTCAATAGGAGAGACAAACAATGAAAGTATTATTAACAGGATTTGACGCATTCGGTGGGGAGCCAGTAAATCCAGCGGAAGAAGCTGTTAAAATGGTAAGTGACAATATTAATGGGGCTGAGGTTATTAAAGTAATTATCCCTACAGTTCAAACTAAATCCGTTAAAGCAATCGAGAATGCGATCGAAAAACACAATCCGGATATCGTAATATCTGTAGGCCAAGCTGGAGGAAGATATGACATTACTCCTGAAAGAGTGGCGATCAATCTGGATGATTTTAGAATAACAGATAATGAAGGGAACCAACCAATCGATGCAGTCATCCAATCAGATGGCCAACCAGCATATTTCTCGAATTTGCCAGTAAAAGCGATGGTCAAACACATGAATGAACATAACATACCAGCAACGTTATCCAATACGGCAGGAACATTCGTATGTAACCATGTAATGTACGGAATCCTTTACATGATCGATAAGAAATACCCTCATATAAAAGGCGGTTTTATACACATTCCTTATATGACTTCGCAAGTGATGAATAAGAAGAATACCCCATTTATGTCATTGAATGATATCGTTAAAGGCTTAGAGCTTGCTATTGAAGCTTGTGTTATTTATGACAAAGATATCAAAGCGATAGGCGGAGAAATTTGCTAATGAAAGGGATCAATCTTTTTGTTTATGGAAGTTTAAGAGAGGGCTTTTTTAACTATAATAAGTATTTAACTAATAAGGTCATTGAGAAAAAAGAGGCCAAGTTAAACAATATGAAATTACATCATTTGCCCTATAAAGGGTATCCTGCTATAACTTTTGGTGAAGATGTTGTAATGGGAGAAATAATGGTGCTAAGCGAAGACCATTATGAGGATGCAATGAAAGCCATGGACGAAATGGAAGGGTTTATAAGTGAAAACAACCCGGAAAATGAATACCATAAAGTCATTATGGAAGTTGAAAACCTTCATACGAATAAAAAAGAAAAATGTTTTGTTTATTTCTATAATAAAGATAGAGATCCACTTTTTGATAGTAGGGCCATTTATATTCCCCATGGCGATTGGAAAGAATATATGATAGGCGGTAATCTAAAAAAAGGCTTATCTTACAAACTCTTAGAAGCTCAGTGAAGATTAAAATGGGGACAGCGAAAAATAGAACGCAAGAATTACCCTGCTATATGTGACGAAAAAATGAAATTCGCTCCCTAAAAAATTCCCCATCGACACCAACCCGAGTTCTTATGATTGTTTGATTGCCCACTAGATTTCTTGTCCTCACTCAAGTGATTGGGCAGAATTCTTAGCGCCAGTTGAACGGAATAAATAAATATAAAAGGCGGTCCTATATGCTAAGGACCGCCTTTTATACTATGGAATGGGAGTGCTTAGGCAGCAATAGATTTTTTCTGGTATATGGTGTATATCTGTCCCTATATATAGAACTGGATATTGCAAGCCTGCCTGATAGATGCCCATTGTTTCGTTTGGAAAGTGTGGCAGAACAAACGTACATATTTCAATATATAGTCTTTTGCCTTTCCTCTTCCTGATAGGCTCACATATATATACATTACATATGGGACAAGAATGCTAATGGCTGATTCCATAACTGCCCAAAGGAAAGGAGTGACGTCGTTTATGGACATTTACATTATATGGCCGGTATTTGTGTTTATAGCAACTTTGGTCGTTATTTTTTGGAGGCCGAAAAACATTAATGAAGCATGGCCGGCGTCAATCGGTGCCAGTCTTATTCTTTTGACAGGCATCGTTTCAAAAGAAAATATTATCAGTATTATCCATAATATAGGAGGAGCTTCTATAACAATCATGGCCACTATGGTTATGGCGGTCATACTAGAAAGTTTTGGCTTTTTTCACTGGGTGGCAGCAAGACTGGTGACAATGTCAAAAGGGTCGGGTTATCGGCTTTACTGGCTGATCCAATTGATGTGTTTTCTAATGACCTTATTATTCAATAATGATGGAAGCATTTTGATCACCACCCCTATTCTTATTTTACTCCTCAGAAATCTTCGTCTGAAAACCCATCAAAAGATACCTTATTTACTAAGCGGCGCACTTATTGCTACTGCGTCCAGCGCTCCAATCGGGGTCAGTAATATCGTTAATTTAATTGCTCTAAAAATTATAGATATGAGTCTCTATATGCACACAGCTATGATGTTCATACCTGCTTCCATGGGTTTGCTCTTTATGTCTGGACTGATGTTTCTGCTCATAAAGCCTAAGCTTCCCAAGAAGTTGCCGGAAGTTAGCTATGATATGGAACATTTCTTTTTTATTAAAAACTTTCATCCATTAAAGGGGCAGCTCTCTGTAGAAACAAAACGGCAAAGGACCAAATTCATGCTGAAGGTATTGCTGTTCGTCTTTGTAATTCGCTGCCTCCTTTTTGTCGCTTCCTTTCTCTCCATTCCTATCGAACTAGTCGCAGTGCTAGGCTCTATCGTATTGCTTGCTGTCCGCTGGCATTATCTTCGCAAGAATCCTTTAGACATACTGAAGAAGATTCCTTGGCACATTCTTATATTTGCTTTCTCGATGTATGTCATCATTTACGGCCTCAACAATGCAGGACTGACGGATTTGCTAGTTAAGTTATGCGAACCAATCGTTAATCAAGGTTTAATGCATGCCAGCTTAGCAATGGGAGGCTTAGTGTCTGTTCTGTCAAATCTATTCAATAATCATCCGGCTTTGATGATTGGGACGATTACATTGACAGAGATGGGATTGGACCCTTTAACTCTAAAAACCATTTATTTAGCCAATATCATCGGCAGCGACATTGGCTCTCTATTGCTGCCAATCGGTACATTAGCCTCCTTGATATGGATGCATATCCTAAAGCAAAACAAAGTGAGGGTGACATGGAAGGATTATTTAAGCTTAAGTATCATTGTCATTCCGCTTACTGCTATTCTTACTTTATATTTATTGTTCTATTGGGTGCAGTTGATTTTTTCGCAATAGAAGAGATAGATGCAAATATCTCCCAGCCTAAAGGTTGGGAGATTTAATGGTTTAAAAGCTTCCTATCTGTTTCTACCCATGTGCATGATTGCCGTCATGCCAAATGACAGAACGCAGATATCGGTGTATGCCTATGAAAGGCAGTTCGATTGTTTCAAAAATGATCACATAGAATTTTAGATGTGAACAATGTGTGAACTGTGAATAAAAAAAGGTGGATTAGTGAACTTTTTCGCAAAATGATATTGCTTTTTATATAGGGCAGAGATATAATAATTTCTGTTGAAAAAATACAAAGTTCGACAAAAACTGAATCATGCGGGTGTAGTTTAGTGGTAAAACCTCAGCCTTCCAAGCTGATGATGAGGGTTCGATTCCCTTCACCCGCTCCATACATAGCTACTAACGCAGTGTTTCGTTACATAGGAGAACGAAGCATTGCGTTTTTTATTATGTTCTGCGGCTATTTTTGATTGAAGCTGTATAATCATGCTATGATTTGCTAATGGATAGAGATTTACCGTGAAAGGGGAGGACCACGTGGATTATACACAATTGAAACAGGATTTAATTTCTTACAGTAAAGAAATCGGCATCGACAAAATAGGGTTTGCCTCGTCTGATCCTTTTACGGAGTTAAAGGACCGTTTGATTCGCCAACAAGAGCTTAACTACCACTCAGGCTTTGAAGAGCCTGATATCGATAAACGTACAGATCCCGCAAGGTTATTCGAAAAACCGCGAAGTATTGTAGCGATTGCCTTAGCGTATCCATCGAAAATGAAGGATCATATACAAGGGAAAAAAGGGGAACGAAGAGGTATTTTCTGCCGTGCTTCCTGGGGTGTCGACTATCATATCCTGCTGAGGGAAAAATTAAAGATGCTGGAGGATTACTTGGCTCAGCGGGTACCGGAAGTACGTACCCTGTCGATGGTGGATACGGGCGAATTGTCCGATCGTGCTGTTGCCGAGCGGGCCGGGATCGGCTGGAGTGCTAAAAACTGTGCCATTATTACGCCGGAATTTGGCTCGTATGTATATTTGGGGGAAATGATCACGAATATACCGTTTGAACCGGATGAGCCGTTGGAAGACCAGTGTGGCAGTTGCACAAAATGCCTTGATATCTGTCCGACTGGCGCTTTGGTGAGCGGTGGGCAGATTAATGCTAAACGCTGCATTGCTTTCCTGACACAGACCAAAGAACCCTTGCCTGAAGAATTTCGCAAAAAAATTGGGAACCGCGTATATGGATGCGACAGTTGCCAGACGATCTGCCCTAAAAATAAGGGGATGGATTTCCATCTTCATGAACGGATGGAACCGGAGCCTGAATTGGCTAAGCCTCTCCTTACACCGATTCTCCATATGAGCAATCGCCAGTTCAAGGAAACATTCGGCCATGTATCCGGCGCATGGCGGGGGAAGAAGCCAATTCAGCGCAATGCCATCATCGCGTTGGCGCATTTTAAGGAAGAATCGGCACTTGGGGATTTAATAGAGGTATTGCAAAAAGATGCCCGGCCTGATATCCGCGGAATAGCGGCTTGGGCGATAGGCAAAATCGGTGTAGAAGAGGGATATCAAGCGCTGCGGGCGGCCCTTGAAACAGAAAGCGATGAATATGCATGTGAGGAAATAAAGAAAGCCTTAGAGCAACAGTGATGACTGTTGCTTATTTTTGGGCCTGTTCTTACTCCTGCTTCAAAACGAATTCGAAGAAGGATAAGTGGGAGATCAAACGCTAGTAAGAACACTCCGCCAATCAAAGTTTTACTTTATCCATTTCCTTCATATAAGTGTAGGGAAGGGAGAGGGAAGCTTTTGAAAAGAGAATTGCGTCAATTATTGCAACAAAAATGCAATAGCTTGGTCAATGAAGAACAGCTTGGGGACTCTCCGCATCGAAAGCAGAGAGTTTGGCAGCAACGCGAAGCGAAGCTTTTGTCTATCCGCTGCAGAGCAAAAATTGAAAGCATACAGGATGGAGATCGTGGCAGAGAAGCTTATTATCGCACGAGATGGCAGTATTTCCTTAAGCATCATGATCATTTTTATATCGAGGAAAAAGCGGGAATAGAACGGGCGATCCTTGCGGAAGACGATTGTCTGATTGAGGTGCCAATTGAAAAAATGGCGATTGATGAGGATTTTACATTCGATGCACAAAATGGCTTGAAGAGGCTGGCTTTTCGTTATGACCGGTTAAAGGCTGTGCAGTATGCCGAAACATGGTGGGACAGCTATAATCCCGATTATCAGTATTTCGAGGTCGATTGCACAAATTATATCTCTCAATGTCTTCATGCCGGCGGGGCTCCGATGAGAGGGATGGGCAATCGTTCGACTGGCTGGTGGTATACAGGTTCTTCCTGGAGCTACAGCTGGTCAGTCGCCCATGCGCTGAATCTGTATTTAGAGCACAGCACAATCGGGCTGCGAGCCGAACGTGTTTCCTCACCCGAGGAATTAATGCTTGGCGATATTATCTGTTATGATTTTGAGGGTGACGGCAGGTTCAATCATAACACGATCGTGACGGGAAAAGATGGGGCAGGCATGCCGTTGGTAAATGCCCATACAACCGACAGCCGGATGCGCTATTGGTCGTATGAGGATTCCACTGCTTATACGCCAAATATCCAATACCGGTTTTACCACATCTTAGACGATGAATAGGACCCCTTGTTAAAAGCATGCTATAATAGAAAGATATGAAATTTGAAGTAATTTTTAGAGGTGAATAAAAGGTGGCAATACATGTAGTTCTATATCAACCAGAGATTCCGGCTAATACGGGAAATATCGCAAGGACTTGTGCAGGAACGGACACAACGCTCCATCTGATCCGTCCGCTTGGCTTTTCGACCGATGACAAAATGCTAAAGCGCGCAGGATTGGATTATTGGGAGCATGTTAAGATTTTTTACTATGACAGTATAGATGAATTCTTTGAGAAAACAAAGGGTGGAGAGTATTTCTTCATTACGAAATTCGGCAAAAAAACGTTTACGACCTTCGACTATAGCGATGTGTCCAAAGATTATTATTTCATTTTTGGACGGGAGACAAAGGGATTGCCGAAAGAAATTATTGAACAGAACATGGATACATGCTTGCGCATCCCAATGAACGACAATATCCGCTCCTTGAATCTGTCCAACACAGCGGCCATCCTGATCTATGAAGCACTGCGCCAGCAGAATTATATTCACTTGCATTAACCTGGGCGATAAGCTCAGGTTTTTTCTTATATGCGTTTGTTTCAGGGGGCGGGCCATTTAAGGGAATAGAAGTCCCGATCAGAGAAACAATAATGATATCTTTCAAAAAAAGGAGGATTTCGTTGATTACTGTCGGAGATGTTATGAGTAATCCAGTGATTTATTGCACTACGCTGGATAATGTATATGAAGCTGCACTTCTGATGAAAGACCACGGAATCGGTGCAGTCCCTGTTTATGAGGATGGCTCACTGATCGGCATCATTACGGACCGGGATATTGCCATTCGGGGTGTAGGAAGTAAACATCCAGGTTCAACTAAAGTGACTGATATCATGAGCGAGGGAATGGCAACTATTTCGTCGGGTGAGTCATTGGATGAAGCAGCATCCTTAATGGCCTCTAGGCAGGTAAGAAGGCTCCCGGTTATTGAAAATGGAGAATGCGTCGGCATACTTTCGCTTGGTGATCTTGCCCGCCATATGGACGGCTCTGCAACAACAGCCGGGGTTTTAAAGGATATATCACAATCATAAAAGGACAAGAGGCGTCGGCCTTCTTGTCCTTTTGTGATTGCTGGGGTAAATATTGAGCTGAAAAGGGCTCCAGTCCCTACGCCGCTAAACGGTCACTTCCGCTTTTCGGTGTTGTCTAGCTCCGAACACCCAACGGCTAGGGGACTTCACCCTTTTCTTCTACGATAAGTCAACATCGGTTCGTACCTCACCGTGTTTCCTATATCTCAAAGAGAAAGGGCTCCAGTCCCTACGTCGCTAAACGACCGTTTCCGCTTTTCGGTGTTGTCTAGCTGCAGTGACCAGGGACTAGCAAACTTCACTCTTTTCCCTACGATAAGTCAACATCAGCTCCCTACGTTCGCTGTGTTTCCTTTATCTCAGGAAAAGAGCTCCAGTTTGTACGTCCCTAAACGGTCACTTCCGCTTTTCGGTGTTAATTTGTTGGTTTGTCGTTGTAGCCTGCTGTGAAGATGGCTGTTAAGAAAGATAAGCTTACTAAACAAATGATTACTAAACCCATGGTTATTCCTCCTTTTGATTTGATTCTAATTGGCACTAAGACTTCCGTTTCATGGGAAGACGAAGAAGTGCCAGTAAGAAGCATCGATTGGTTCAACTAATGATCGGTGGGGATGAAAAAAATTCCTCCACCGATTAAAGTTTTGTTTTATCAAATAAATCCATTTTTTACATATTTTTATTATAGCGGATATCACTGTCTCCGAAAAGAAGGGTTATGCAATTTTGCCGGGAAGGATGGCAAAAAGGTGAAGAAGGATTTCGGCAAGAGAGTTATCATCTTCATAGGCAAGTGTGCATACAGTATTAAGAAACATCCCTGATATAAAATACAGAGGAGGTTCCTTATGGATATTTTACGCAAAATTGAAAGACATAGAGAAGAAGAGCAAAAGCTTAAGTGGGAAGGTACCTTCGCAGATTACTTAGCATTAGTGAAAGAACGGCCCTGGATTGCTCAGTCTGCACATTCGCGTGTATACAATATGATAAAAGATGCCGGTATTGAAGACGTTAATGGCCAACGGACATATTCCTTCTTTAGTAATCAAATGTTCGGTCTGGAAGAATCCCTTGAAAGGCTTGTGGAGGAGTATTTTCATCCGGCTGCTAAGCGCCTTGATGTGCGAAAAAGAATTCTCTTGTTGATGGGACCGGTAAGCGGCGGGAAATCGACACTTGTCAGCCTAATCAAACGAGGCCTTGAAAAGTATTCTCTCCAGGATCACGGAGCTATTTATGCCATTAAAGATTGCCCGATGCATGAGGATCCTCTTCATTTAATCCCCCAGCATTTGCGTAATGATTTCTATGACGAATATGGGATCCGTATAGAAGGGAATCTTTCCCCGCTAAATGTGATGAAGCTTGAAGAGGAATATGGCGGCCGTATCGAAGACGTTATGGTTGAACGGATTTTTCTTTCAGAAGACAAACGGGTAGGAATTGGGACTTTCTCTCCTTCTGATCCTAAGTCGCAGGATATTGCCGACCTGACAGGCAGTATCGATTTTTCGACGATCGCTGAGTTCGGCTCCGAATCAGACCCTCGCGCCTATCGTTTCGACGGAGAGTTGAATAAGGCAAACCGCGGCATTATGGAGTTTCAAGAGATGCTGAAATGTGATGAAAAGTTTTTGTGGCATCTGCTTTCCTTGACTCAGGAAGGAAATTTTAAGGCTGGGCGGTTTGCTTTAATCTCTGCTGATGAATTGATTATTGCCCATACGAACGAAACTGAATATCGTTCATTCATTTCCAATAAGAAAAATGAAGCGCTCCATTCGCGGATTATCGTTATGCCTGTGCCTTACAATCTGCGGGTCAGCGAGGAAGAAAAAATATATGAAAAAATGATTGGCGAGAGTGATGTCAACGATGTCCATATTGCTCCGCATACGCTGCGGGTTGCCGCTATGTTCACCATACTAACCCGATTGAAAGATCCGAAGAAAGGCGATATCGATCTAGTGAAGAAGATGAGATTGTACGACGGTGAAAATGTTGAAGGCTTTAATAGCGCAGACGTTGAAGAGATGAAAAAGGAGTATCAAGATGAAGGAATGAGCGGCATTGATCCAAGATATGTCATTAACCGCATTTCCTCTACCATCATCCGCAAAGAGGTGGCATCCATCAATGCATTGGATGTACTCCGAAGCTTGAAGGAAGGGCTTGATCAACATCCTTCCATCACTTCCGAGCTGCGCGAGAAATATATGAATTATATCTCGTTGGCCCGTAAGGAATTCGATAATATCGCCAAGAAAGAAGTGCAGAAAGCCTTTGTTTATTCATACGAAGAATCAGCCAAAACGCTGATGGATAATTATCTTGATAATGTAGAAGCCTATTGCAATAAGTCCAAATTGCGCGATCCGTTGACAGGGGAGGAAATTACACCGGATGAAAAGTTGATGCGATCGATTGAGGAACAAATCGGTATTTCAGAAAACGCTAAAAAGGCATTCCGCGAAGAAATATTAATCCGCATTTCTGCATTTGCTAGAAAAGGAAAGCGATTTGATTACAATTCCCATGACCGCCTCCGAGAAGCAATCCAAAAGAAATTATTTGCTGATTTGAAGGATGTCGTTAAAATCACCACCTCTTCTAAAACGCCTAATGAGGAGCAGTTGAAGAAAGTCAATGAAGTGGTGGCAAGACTGGTGAATGAACATGGCTACAATACCACGTCCGCCAATGAATTGCTGCGGTATGTCGGCAGTCTGTTGAACCGTTAAATTAGCTATGGTAAAAGTTTACAACACTCTCGGGCGGGTATAGAAGCTTAGGGGTGAAGAGGTTTGGAAGAGGGAATGAAATCACTGAAAAAGAACGTTGTACCGGAGAACAGTTCAATGGCTTCGGATATGAAGCAGGTTAAGGAGCTTGGCAAAGAGATGGAACGAATGGATACGGGGCAAGAGTTGCAGGAAGAAAAGCATCTTTATACAGATCCTATCCAAGAATTGAACGGCCAGGAAAAATAGGCATCCCAATGGGGTGCCCATTTTTTGTATCTTTTTGCCTGTGGGTACTACGGATAATTACAAGCCTACTTCATACACTACTAGTATTGACTTAATATGATGGAGTGTACACAAAATGAGAAAATACGTTTATGCAGGATACCTTTTGTTAATGCTTACTGTTGGGCCGATTGCGGGTAGTGTGGGTGCAGAGGGCCAAAGCAGGGCAGATTATGAACAATCGGGCAAAGTGATATGGGAAGGCAAAACAGAAAAAAAGATAGTGGCTCTTACTTTTGACGATGGCCCCCATGAAATTTATACCCCGCAAATCCTAGATATTTTAGCGAAACATCACATGAAGGCGACTTTTTTTGTTTCAGGCTCTAAAGTAAGCCGGCATCCTGAAATCCTTCGCCGGACTTTTGAAGAAGGCCATGAAATCGGCAACCATAGTTACAACCATATTTATAATCGGCGGATTACATCGGCTAAACTCGAGTCAGAGCTTTTAGAAACAGAGAAAATCATACATAAAGTTACAGGGCAAAAGCCTACCCTCTATCGGCCGGTTGGGGGGTTGTACAATAATATGATGGTTGAAACAGCCGTCAAGAATGGCTATAGGGTCGTTCTATGGTCATGGCACCAAGATCCAAAAGACTGGCGAAGCCCCGGCGCATCTACAATAGCTAATCATATTATCAAAAATCTCCACCCTGGGGATATTATTTTACTTCATGATTGGAGAAGAAATCCGCAAACGGTCCAGGCGCTGGAACAAATTACGGATTTCTTAGACCGTGAAGGATACCAATGCGTCACGGTTTCACAAATGATTTATCAATCGAATCCTTCTATTCCTGAATCCTTTTTTCAATCAGTCCAATAAGAAAAGGAGAACCCGGTTGGAAGGAATGATCAGAGGATTGGCTGACAATTTGTTTGATTAAGAGCCTTAAGCTGTTTTGTCTTCTTTTATCACAGATTAAAAAATTGAAAAATCAGGAAAAGTTTTCTATACTTGACGGATATAGGGACTATTTGTTCATTTGGAATATAAGACTATCTGCTGATTTTAGGAAGACAAGCATGCTGGAAGGTGATGAGATGAAGAGAATAGCCGCCTTTTTTACAAAAAAAAATATGACGATAATCATTGTTCTTTTTGTTTTCATTGTTTGTGCTGGAGTTTCTCTCGGAAAATATTTGCAAAACATCATTCTTAAGAGCAATGATCGATCAGTCAAGATGGTTGAGCCTGAAAAAGAAGAATTGTCCAGTGCAGCGATTGAACAGCTTTCAAATGACCGTTTTCCAATGGACGTTCCATTAGTGCAACAGATGCCAGAGCTACCCAGAGGTTGTGAAGTAACGTCACTCACAATGCTGCTTCAATACATGGGGCACGTTGTTGACAAAATGGTATTGGCTAAACAAATCGCACATCAGCCTTATAATGATAATGGATTTCGAGGCAACATGCATACCGGATTTGTCGGTAACATGTATACATTTGACCAACCGGGATTGGGCGTTTTTGTTGAGCCTATTATCCAATTGGCACAAACCTATGTTGGGCAAAATAATGTGATTGATTTAACGGGAAGTAGCCCGTCCAAGTTGTACGAGTTGCTGGATAAAGGCATTCCTATCTGGGTTCTTACCAATGTTCAATTTCAGCCGCTTTCAGACGCTGAGTTTCAAACATGGAAGACGAAGGAAGGACCAATGAATGTGACGTATAGCCAGCACAGTGTTATATTGACGGGGTATACCGCTGACCACCTTTACGTTAATGACCCTCTACAGTCTAGAAAAAATAGGGTCATTTCGCGCACGGCATTTGAAAAGTCTTGGATCCAAATGGGCAGCCAGGCAATGGCCATTACAGAAGAGTAAAAGTCTCATCATTGGTTTTATCTATTTCTTGATGCCCTAACACCATTGGATTCGGAGTTAATAATGATAAATTAAAAAGGACAGATAAGCAGGATAAATGCTCTATCTATCCTTTTTTGTACTACAAATGACCTTATTTACTACAATAAAAGTTGTTATCGTTTGTTTAAGTACATCACTTAACAATCTTGCATTCAGAACATTCGCCTACCAATGGCTTCAATTTTTCATTCCTTTTGCACCTTTACCTCTTCCTTTTCTCCCTCATAAACTGCTAGCACAACTTAATTAAAATTGTTTTCATATAAAAAGAAGGGATTAAACATTGTGGATGCAAAGAAAACCATGAACACTGAGCAAGTTTCATTTTAGCTCACAGTTTGTACGTCCCTAAACGGTCACTTCTGTTTTTCGCCTAATTATCTAAATTGTTTGCAAATTAGGATGAGGATTTGCATAAGATAGATTAATACATTAGAAGCCAAGTCTTTGGGAAAGTGATTTTGACAGAAATTGAATAAGGGGAGGGAAGATGACATGTCGGCTGATGAACAACACCAGTTTGTAGTATCAAAGGAAGATTGGTCCCTCCATCGCAAAGGATTTGATGATCAGCAGCGCCATCAAGAAAAAGTCCAGGAAGCGATTAAGAATAATTTACCTGATCTTGTTTCTGAAGAAAGCATTATTATGTCGAATGGGACAGATGTAATTAAGATTCCCATCCGTTCCTTGGATGAATTTAAGATTCGTTATAATTATGATAAGAATAAGCATGTTGGACAGGGCGATGGAGAAAGCCAGATCGGCGATGTTGTGGCAAGGGATGGTTCGCCGGCACAGAAGGCCCCCGGCAAAGGCCAAGGGGCAGGAGACCAAGCGGGCGAGGATTATTATGAAGCGGAAATCTCGCTGCTCGAATTAGAGGAAGTGCTATTCAGCCAATTAGAATTGCCTAACCTGCAAAAGAAAGAAATGGCAGACCAAACGGTCGAGCATATTGAATTTAATGATATACGAAAAACAGGATTAATGGGCAATATCGATAAGAAAAAAACGATGTTTGCAGCATTCAAACGCAATGCTTTAACAGGAAAGCCCGGTTTTTATCCGATCGTGCAGGAGGATTTGAAGTTTAAGACATGGAATGAAATTATTAAACCAGATTCCAAAGCGGTCGTCCTTGCTATGATGGATACGTCAGGTTCGATGGGATTATGGGAGAAGTATATGGCCAGGAGCTTTTTCTTCTGGATGACTCGCTTTTTGCGCACGAAATATGAAAGTGTTGAAATCGAGTTTATCGCTCATCACACGGAGGCAAAGGTTGTATCCGAGGAGGATTTCTTCTCAAAAGGGGAAAGTGGAGGGACAATTTGTTCTTCAGTCTACCGAAAGGCATTAGAAATCATTGATGGAAAATATGAACCATCCAAATATAATATTTATCCGTTTCATTTCTCTGACGGGGACAATTTAACATCCGACAATGCCCGTTGTGTCAAGCTTGTAGAAGAAATTATGAAACGCTCCAATATGTTCGGGTATGGGGAGGTCAATCAATATAACCGTCACTCTACTTTGATGAGTGCTTATAAAAATCTAAAAAATGAAAAATTTTATTATTACATTTTAAAACAAAAAAGCGATGTATTTCATGCGATGAAAAGCTTTTTTCACAAAGATGAGCAGGCCGTTCATGCTTAAGGAGAGGGAATCCTCTTCTTTTTTTGCGTTTAATCACTCTATATTTCATGGAAATAGTATTGTTCAATAGATAAATATTTTGATTTTTCAAACGATTGGTGATATGATAAGTGAAAATCTTCAGAGAGGGGCACTTGATTATGGAGGCTAATCCTTGTCATTATACTATTAATATTATTTTAATATGAGGCTGAAAAGCTAGATAACCCTATGCTTATAGACATTCAGAGTTTATTTTGTGATGCTGTGAGCAAAGCGTTCTGGCAGTTCAGTAACCCAAAACCGATAATCGGTTTTTTATTTGAAATAATAATATTGAATATTCAGTTAATTTAACAAAGGAGTGTCCATCATGACTAAAAGGGAAAAGTACGTTGAACTATTATATAAGGCCTCGACTGGTATTGCGAATGCCGTCTTAGTTACTTTGGGAATCGGCTTACTGCTTGAATCAGTGGGGGGTTATCTGCATTGGGATGTATTGCTGGCTGTCGGGGGAGCTGCAAAAGTGTTGCTCGCACCGGCTTTGGGAGCCGGGATTGCCTACCAGCTGGGCGGAAATTCCCTTGTGATCTTTAGTGCAATGGCCAGCGGTGCGGTCGGAGGAGCGGCCATTCAACGTACTGCTGAAGGGTTCACATTGGTGACCGGGCAGCCCATTTCGGCAGTCCTTGCAGCAGCTCTTGCCACTTACATCGGGATTAAAATCACCGGGAAAACAAAGCTTGATATTATGGCTATTCCTTTGGGAGCGGTGCTTGTCGGCGGAGTTTCAGGTGTCTACTTGGCAAAAGTGACTACTCCTTTATTGAATTGGATTTCAAGCCAAATTACAGAATCTGTCCAAGGATCGCCTGTTCTTGGCAGCATAGTGATTGCTTTAGTGTTCAGTTTGTTATTAATGACACCCGCGTCTTCCGCTGCATTGGCTATTGCCCTTCAGCTTGACCCGGTATCAAGTGCGGCAGCGTTGATCGGTTGTACGGTCCAATTTGTTGGTTTTACATATATGTCTCGCAAGGACAATGATTTTGGAGGATTTTTAGCCCAAGCTGTTATAACGCCTAAAGTCCAATTCCCGAATTTAATCAAAAATCCTTTGTACCTTATCCCTCCTTTTGTAGCTGCAGCCATCAGCGCGCCGGTTGCGACGATGGTGTTTCACTTCCAGACTACATATGAACTTGCAGGGATGGGGTTGAGTTCAATGATTGCCCCTATCAGTATTTTGATGACCCAAGGGTTCCAAGTATTTTTGGTGTATGTAGGAGCAGGTATGATTTTACCTGGGCTTATAACGCTTGCCTTGCATAGAAGCTTAAAAATGATGGGAAAAGTCAATGCTGGAGATCTTCATTTAGAAGTCCAATAATGATGAACCAAAGAATGCCCGGATGCTTAAGGAGCGTCCGGGCATTCTTTGATTTAGATGATGGCATCTATAATTAATGCACCGCCAAATGCAATGAAAGATAATACAGTCTCCAAGATGGTCCATGTCTTAAAGGTTTCTTTAACTGATAAGCCAAGATATTCTTTGACCATCCAGAAACCGGCGTCATTTACATGGGAGAACATTAAGGAACCTGCCCCTGTAACGATGACAAGCAGTTCAAGGTTCACACCGGACATGGAAGCGATGATAGGCGATACGATTCCAGCTGCTGTTGTAAGCGCAACTGTGGCAGAACCTGTAGCAATCCGGATAAGCCCTGCAATCAAGAAAGCTAGAACTAGCGGAGATAAAGATAAATTTTGAGCCATTGTTCCGATGGAATCGGCTACACCGCTGTCTATTAAAATCTGTTTGAATCCTCCGCCTGCGCCGATGATTAGAATAATCGATCCGACCGGCAAAAAGCATTCATCCACTAAATTCTTAAGATCACTGCCATCTTTTCCTTGTCTGAACGCCAATAAATCCATGGCAATAAAGCAAGATAATAAAAGAGCAATCAGCGGACTTCCTAGGAATAGGATGAAATGCTCGATTCCTTTAGGCAGGGAAAGATATGGAGCCACTGAACCGAATATCATCAGGATAATAGGCATTAGGATTGTCAGGAAAGAAACTCCTGTGCTAGGCAATTTTTCTGACAATGCATCATTTTCAACAGTCACCAATCCTGGTTGGCCAACAGGAACCACCTTTTTCTGTATATACTTCGCAAATAAAGGCCCACCAATAATCCCTGTTGGCAAAGCGATGATCAATGAGTAAATCAAAACCTTCCCAAGGTCTGCATTATAAATGCTGATGGCTGCAATTGCCCCTGGATGAGGCGGAACCAGTCCGTGGACAATGGATAGTCCTGCAATGGCCGGCAAAGCAATGAGTAATATATTTTTCTTTGTCGCATTTTGGATGGAAATGACTAAAGGCAACAAAATAAGAATCCCGACCTCAAAGAAAACAGGTATACCGATGATAAAGCCTGCGAAGAACATTGCCCAAGGGAGTTTCTTTTCGCCAAAAATCCGAATGAAGAATTTGGCGATTTGCAAACCAGCTCCCGAACTGGCCAATAATTTCCCCAAAATTGTTCCCAAGGCTAGAATCCCGACTAAATGACCAAGTGTTCCCCCTACACCTGTTTCATAGGCGCTTACAATTTTAGTGAATGGCATCCCTGTTACGATGGCCAGGAATAGACTGGCGACCAATAAACTGATGAAAGCGTGCCATTTAAATACAGACACACCGATGATAACGATTACAATCGATGCTAATGTGACCAGTAATAAATACCAATCCACTTTAATCCCCCCTTGATCGTATGAAAAGAATAGTCCTGAAAACTGCATACGTTTCAGGCGACAAATTCCTTTTCCTGAATCTAATGTAAAATTCTATTCTAAAAAAGTATAACAATGATCCGCAGAAATTTGCATTTTTCTGCCTCATGTAGAAAATAAAGAGAAAAAGTGGCGCGGATTTAGATTGGGCATTTCTGCATTTTCTATATAAAAATAGTTGTTTTTTGTAAGCGGATGCATAAGAAAAGCAAACATGATATTTTACGGAAGGCAGGATAGTAGGATAAGATAATTATGGAAGTTCAGTAGGAATCGAATAGAACAGAGATAGAGAGTTGGCTGATACAGCCATTTGATCGATTCTTATTCTGTTAAACAGTTATAAGGCAGATAAGATGTTTGTCTTACAATCAGATCTATTGAGACGGTTGGCAAATTGCCATATTCATATGAGAAATCCATTAAACGGGGGTGCTATCCAATAATGGGATAGTCGGTCTACGGAAGAAAGGGGATTGCAAAGATGGGAACGAAATATGTCATAGGGGTGGATATGGGAACCACCAGCACAAAGGCTGTGTTATTCAAAAAAGACGGAACTGTTATAGATCGAGCTGCAGCTGATTATCCATTGATGTCACCTACGCCAGATACAGCGGAACAGGAACCCGAAGCTATTTTTGCGGCCGTAGTCATGACGATTAAAGATGTTGTGAAGTCGAGCGGGGTGGATCCAGCCGATGTGCTATGCGTTTCATTCAGTTCGGCCATGCATAGCGTCATTGCTGTTGATCAAGAAGGAAACCTTCTGACTAAATGCATCACATGGGCAGATAATAGAAGCGCAGGCTGGGCTGAAAAGATAAAGAAAGAGCTCGGTGGCCATGAGATTTATATGCGTACAGGCACACCGATCCATCCAATGTCTCCTTTATCTAAAATTACGTGGCTACGTTATGAGAAGCAAGCTATTTTTGAAAAGGCTTATAAATTTATTTCGATAAAAGAGTATGTTTTTTATCGTTTATTCAATCAGTATGTAATTGATTATTCAATTGCCTCTGCAACCGGTTTATTCAATTTGGAAAAACTGGCATGGGACAAAGGTGCGCTTGAAGTAGCGGGAATTCAAGCAGAGCAATTGTCGACGCCTGTTCCGACTACGTATAAAATGGTAGGGCTGAATCCAGAATACGCCAAGGAAATGAATCTAGCGCAAGAGACTCCATTTATTGTGGGGGCAAGTGATGGGGTGCTCTCAAATCTTGGCGTCAATGCCATTGAACCAGGGGTCGTGGCAGTAACTGTCGGAACAAGCGGTGCAATCCGTGCAGTAACTAATAAACCTGTGACCGATCCAAAAGGACGGATTTTTTGTTATGCACTGACCGAGAATCATTGGGTTATCGGCGGTCCTGTGAATAACGGCGGTATGATTCTGCGCTGGGCCCGCGATCAATTGGCAGTAACGCAATCAGAAGAAGCCAAACGGACTGGCAAGAATCCGTATGACGCCTTGAGTGAAATGGCAGGGTCAGTCCCCCCTGGTGCCGAGGGATTGATTTTCCATCCTTATTTAGCAGGTGAACGTGCACCTCTATGGGATGCAAATGCTCGCGGTTCTTTCTTTGGATTAGGTTTACATCACCAGAAGAAACATTTGATCCGGGCAGTGATGGAAGGGGTCGTATTTAATCTATATACGGTTCTGCTTGCTCTCGAGGAACTGATCGGCCAGCCGACACGCATCCACGCCACTGGCGGTTTTTCCCGTTCAAGCCTTTGGAGACAGATGATGGCCGATATTTTTAATCAGGAACTGTTCGTGCCAGAAAGCTTTGAAAGCTCTTGCCTCGGGGCGGTCATCCTTGGCCTTTACAGCGTGGGCGAGGTAGATTCGTTGGATGTTGTCAAGGATATGGTAGGGTCTGACCACCATCATGTACCGAATGAAAAGAATGTGGAGATCTATCAAGAGATGATTCCTATGTTCATCAGCCTTTCACGCCTTTTGACGGACCAATATGCAGAGATGGCGGCGTTCCAGAAGAAATGGGTCCATTGAACCCGGGAAATAGGCTATATAAAGTGACGCTTTAAACCGTGAAGCAGTCATTCCTCGCCAGTCATTCATTGAACCAAGCTTGTTTTCATACGATCACTTAATCACCCATATTTCTTCGCCTTCCGCTTTCATATGGATGGGGAGCAGAGCTGGTTAAAAAAAGGAAAAAGTCCGGATCATCCGGGCTTTTTTTGCTGAATTGACTGATTTTAAGAAAAATTTAAGTATTGCGTACGGTTGTTCTTAAGAAAAGAAGGCTAGACTGTTCCTATTAGTAGATTGGGAACGGGAGAGGAAAAGAGATGAAAACGAAGGTATATGGTTTTTTCATCATCGTATTGCTGCTATGTATGGCAACACCAAATATACGGACATTTATGATGGGAAAATGGGCATTTGAAAATGATCAGGAGGATATAGAAACAGTCCAAACAATAGGAAATAATAGTGTAATGAAGAATCCGGCAGCCGCTTCTACTATCGACATTACTGGCGAGGCCGCGATTTTAATGGAGGAGAATACAGGAAAGATCCTTTATGCTAAAAATGAACATAAGCGGCTTTATCCAGCGAGCACCACCAAGATTATGACGGCTTTGCTGGCGTTAGAAAATGGCGATTTAAGCGAAAAAGTGAAGGTAGGAGAAGAAGTGGAGCTAAAAGAAAAGGGAGAGAGTACTGCATTTTTGCGAAAAGGCCAGACTATGACCTTAGAGCAGCTTTTACAAGGATTGATGCTTCCTTCCGGCAATGATGCGGCACGGACGATCAGTATTTATATTGCCCGAAAAGTCAGCGGTAACAAAGAAATGTCCAATCAGAAGGCAATGGCCTATTTTGCCAAGCTTATGAATGCGAAAGCAAAAAAAGTGGGTGCGCGGGATACTCATTTTGTGAATCCGAATGGCCTGCATTCGGATGGCCATTACTCTACTGCCTATGATCTTGCAAAAATCGCTCAGACCGCTATGAAAAATAAAGATTTTAAGAAGATCGTGACTCGGGACGAATATTCCGATAGGTCGGTCACATACAAAAATACAAATAAATTACTGAGTCCTGACAGTGCTTATTACTATCAAGGGGCAAATGGAATTAAAACGGGGTTCACCGATCAAGCAGGATCTTGTTTGGTTTCATCAGCCGTGCATGAGCAGACGCATCTCGTAGCAGTCGTCTTGAAGTCGACAAAAGCGGATATCTGGAAAGATTCGGTTACATTGCTCGACAATGGATTTTCAAAAATAACGGCAAGCAGATAAGGCTCTTTATTCAAAGGAAAAAGGGGCAATCAGCTGATAAAGATTGTTGGATTTTTCACATGGTTGATAAGAAAAGATTGTTTATTGACTATCCATTTGCTAAAGTTATAGTAGCGTTTTCAGCTAAACTTTAATCAAACTGGAGAATGTGAATGAACAGGATCGAGAAGCGCAAGCGTAAGAAAAAGAAAATTGTACTATGTGTGATTTTGATTATAACTCTGTTAATTCTATTGCCTACAGCCTATTTTGCTTGGGATTATTACAAAAGCTACAGTGATGCCAGAAAAGAATCAAGCTTAAAGCAAGAGGATATTACTTTCAATGGAGACGCATTCAAAGGAAAAATGAATGTATTGCTGGTTGGTGTGGATTCAAGGGGAGAAGATGCTTCAAACTCCGATTCCATGATGATTGCCCAATATGATACCGATACGAAGAAGGCTAAGCTTGTGTCCCTTATGAGGGATATGTATGTCGATGTACCGGGAAAAGATAAGAAATATAAATTGAATGCCGCCTATCTGATGGGTGGGCCAGAACTGCTGCGTAAGACAATTAAAGAAAATTTTGATATAGATTTAAACTATTATGCGATTCTCGATTTTAATGGCTTCATTAAAGGAATTGATAAAGCTTTTCCGGATGGCATTGAGGTCAACGTCGAGCATGAAATGTCTGAAGGAATCTGGGTCACATTGGAACCGGGCGTCCAACGGCTCCACGGAAAAGAGCTTCTGGGGTTTGCACGCTTCCGGAAAGATGCCCAAAGTGATTTCGGAAGGGTCAAGCGCCAACAGGAAGTGATTGAAGCGATCACCAAGGAAATGGTCAGTGTGCACGGTGTGACAAAATTGCCTGGAATTATCGGGACGATTCAGCCATATTTTGCAACCAATATCAGTAAAACGCGGATGATATCGGTGTTAACTTCGTTCTTGATGAGTGATGATCAAACAATCGATAAATTGACCGTTCCAGTAGAAGACAGCTATGAAGAAAAGGCATTGCCTGAGCGCAATAATATGCAAGTGTTGGAAATCGATGTGGAAAAGAATAAAAAGGCATTGGAAGATTTCCTTGAATAAGAAAAAACCGCAGCCTATTACGGTACTGCGGTTTTTGGTTTTAAAACGGCGCGTGGTGGAATAGATTAGGATGTACAGTTTTTCGTTTGCCTGTTCCATTAAAAGGAAAACGACTCCCTTGCCGGTGAAAAAAAGGGTAGTTAATTGATTTTGTTCGGTTATAATGGTGATGAAAAAGCAGCAGATCGCCATTGCTAAAAATAATCAACAATGAAAATTCAGATATAAATAAAAAGCAGGTGAACGATATGATAGTAGAATGCATTGTACAGAATGAAAAAGATGCCATTGAGGCAGAGCGGCTGGGAATCGATCGTTTAGAACTAGTTTCGGCTATTTCAGAAGGCGGTTTGACTCCTAGTTACGGAATTATTAAGCGAGTGATTGAAAATGTATCTATCCCGGTACAGGTAATGGTCCGCCCGCACAGCTACGGATTCGAATACGATGAAAGCGATTGGCATAGTATTCGTGAGGATTTGCTGGCGCTTCAAGATTTGGGTGCGAGAGGAATCGTATTCGGCTGTACGAAGAATGGGGAAGTTGATCAAGCGCTGTTGGAAAAAGTGATTGCCACTGTACCTGAGTTTGACATCACATTCCATCGGGCATTCGATCATTTGACCCATCAAGCGGACGGCTTGGAAGTGCTTTGCGAATATCGCGGCCATATCCGCCGTATTTTAACGTCGGGCGGGAAAGAAACAGCTGTCGCCGGCCGTGAACAGCTACAGCAATTGATGACGCTATCCGATGTGTGGCATGGTCCAGCTATTTTGATCGGTTCCGGTGTACAGCCAAGCAATATTGGCGACCTGCATGCTTTTTTACAAGGAAGCGAATACCATTTGGGAACAGGATTCCGCATAGACGGATCTTTTGCGAATGGTTTGGACGAAGCAAAAGTGCGGACTGTATTGGATGCACTTAAAACTAAATCATTCCGATAAGGAGAAGGCACCTCAACAAGGTGCCTTTTTTTGTGCGTCGGCTAAAAGTTGCCGCTATCTGCCATCCCTATTTATAATGAAAGAATGCAATAGTCTGTTAATTAATTGTGTACGAAAGGAAGCTATTGTGGGGAGGGAAAGAAATGAAAGCGATAAAATTATTAGTACTCGTTCCATTCATAGGCTATCTTGGTTTTTTGCCTTGGGCGAATACAATCGAGCCTTATGTGCTAGGGATGCCTTTTTTCTTATTTTGGCTTCTTCTCTGGATGGTTCTTTCGCCTGTTTTAATAGGGATTGTGTATGTATTGGACCCGGATAACAAAAAGGGGGGAGATTCATGAATTTGCCTTTAATCATCATTGCCTTTTTTTTGCTGCTTGCTTTATATCTCGGCATCCGTTCGTCTAGGGGGAGAGATATGGACATGGAGCAGTGGACAGTAGGGGGACGGGGGTTCGGTACCTTCATTGTGTTTTTTTTGATTGCTGGAGAAGTTTACACGACCTTCACCTTATTGGGCGGCAGTGGCTGGGCTTATTCCCGCGGAGCGGCAGCCTATTATGTACCGGCCTATATTTTTCTTGCGTACATTTTATCTTACTGGCTGGCGCCAAAAATTTGGACATATTGCAAAGAGCATAAGCTGATATCCCAGCCTGACTTTTTTGCATCCAAATACAACAGTACGGCTCTCGGCGTCCTGGCGGCAATCGTAGGCTGCATTGCATTGGTTCCGTACGTGGTCATTCAATTCAGGGGCCTCGGCATCATTGTGTCCCAATCTTCCTACGGCAGCATCAGCCCAGGTTGGGCCAGCGCCATAGGGGCAATCGTAGTGACCATATATGTGATGGTTTCAGGTATTCATGGTTCGGCCTGGACGTCTATTATGAAAGACTTTTTAATTGTATTGGTCGTTCTGTTTCTTGGTATCTATATTCCTATGCATTATTTTGGCGGGATTCGTCCCTTATTCGACAGTATCGAAGCGGCAAAACCAGAATTGCTGACACTTTCGCAAGAAGGCTTCAGCCCATCGTGGTTCATCTCGACCGTGTTGTTCAATGCCATCGGGTTTTATATCATGCCTACTTCTTTTATGGTGATCTTGTCTGCCAAAAATGAAAGAAATCTCCGGAAGAATGCAATCACCTTGCCGATTTATACGATTATGCTATTATTTATTTTCTTTATCGGCTTCTCGGCAATCACAATCATTCCCGGTTTAGAGGGAGCTGACGGAGATTTGGCGCTGCTGAAAATTGCCATTAAGACTTTTGATCCCTGGGTGATCGGGATAATTGGAGCAGCTGGTTTATTGACAGCCCTGGTGCCTACGTCTGTCATGCTGATGTCTACTGCAGCCGGCCTTACGCAAAATGTTTATAAAGTTATCTTTCCGAAGTCAACGGATAAAACCCTTTTGATTGTCTCTAAACTGTTGATTCTATGCATGTCGTCGATTGCTGTCTATTTTGCGGTGAAAGGCGGGGAAGCCATGGCTATCTTGAATATTATGAGCTATAGTCTGATCATTCAGATGGCGCCTTCTCTGTTTTTCAGTTTTATGAAAAAGAACAGAATGACGAAACAAGGGGTCATAACCGGAATATTGGCAGGAGAAGCCACAGTCCTGTATATGACACTGTCGGGCACTACGCTGAAACAGTTGCTTCCTGATTTTCCGGCTTGGGTGACAGATATCAACAGTTCATTCCTTGCTTTATTGTTAAATGTACTTGTGATGATTGCGGTTAGTATCTTTACGCACAAGCAAAGCATGGATGCCGGGGGCCGGGTGACCGTGTCTTCGTAACGAGTCTTTGAATCAAACGGCTGGGCACGAAGCACGGAATCTACTACATATAGAATGGTTGCTTTCCGCGGGGCGGGCGGCAAAGTGCTTGTGGAATCGCGCCCATCCCACTATTCTAAGCAGGGATTTGCTTCAGTCCCATGCTATTTAAAGAGTATAATGACCCATCAAAAAGCCAGCATCGAACATTACTTGGCAAAATTCGATGCTGGCTTTTTGGAATGGAATGTACTAATAAAATCAGTTTTGTACGTCGCTAAACGCGCCCTTCCGCTTTTTTCTATCTTGAAACAAATGGATTGTTTGTTACCCAGAAGCGGTATGGATAGTGTTTGGCTTCGCCGCTGTTGTCGATGCCGATACGCGGGCCGGTGGATATATGGCTGGGAAGGTATCCGGATGCGATATATAATGACGATGCATAAAATGTGTGGCCGTAATCAGCCATGGTAATATTCATGGCTTTGGTCAATTTTCCCGGCCCGTTGGTCAGTTTTTTGGGGTCCGTCATATTGCGGCGTTTTTTCATTCGTTCTATACCGGTGAATGGCTCGATTGCCCTAATCAGCACAGCTTCAGGGCGTTCATGTTCGGCGCTGACCACATTGACGAGACAATGGGTATGCATCACGTAGGTATAAATATGGCCGGGATGATTGAACATGATTTCAGTCCGCTTGGTACGGCGGTTATTAAAGCTGTGGGCAGCGCGGTCTTCGGGGCCGAGGTATGCTTCTGTTTCGACGATGAAACCGGAAGTGATGCCATCGTCGCTTTCTTTCACCAACAGGCACCCCAATAGTGATTTAGCTAACTCTAATGTTGGCTGGAGGTAAAAATCGGAAGGCAATACTTCGGGGACCAATTGTTTTGGTCCCCATTCATTTTTTCCGCTCATGTTGCACGTTCCCCTCATCGTTTCATTTTTTAAAACACTATTTCTTTATATTCCCTTTATACCTTACATTTAAAACACAATGCCTATATAACGAAACACTGGTTGAAAAAAGGAAACACTAGCGTATTTTACAGAAACACTGTTTTTCATTTCGTTCTTCTCTTTGATTTTGTATGAAAAATTCTCTAAGAAACCTTGTCAGCATTGACTGCTTTTTGATCCCATCCCAACTGGCGTTAAGACTTCAATTTCAACGAATTGATGGGGAATGAATGAAAACCCCACGGAGTAAAGCTTCACGGAATGTGGCAAGCACTCTTAAAAAGTTGGCACGCAGCTTGCATATTAAAAGAGCGTAAAGAAAATTCAGCCTTTCGAACCAGGCATTTATTATAGGATCTATACGAAGTAGCGTAAAGGCTGTATCTAAGTGGAGGGGTGGAAATAGAGATGAATATTTTGTTGGTTTGTTCAGCTGGGATGTCAACGAGCATGCTGGTATCAAAAATGGAAAAGGCTGCGGAAGCCAAAGGCATTACCGCTAAAATTTGGGCCGTATCGGGAGACGCTGCCAAAGCAAATATTGATGAAGCGGATGTTCTTTTGCTGGGGCCTCAAGTCCGGTTTTTATTGAAACAAATGAAAGGGCTTGCAGAGCCAAAAGGGGTCAAGGTCGATGTGATTAATCCTATGGACTACGGCATGATGGACGGTGCAAAAGTACTTGAGCAAGCGCTCACTCTTGCTGGATCCTGATCGTAAAGTCAAAAATCGATGGAAAAGAGGGATGATGGGCCATGATGAATTTTATGGAGAAATATATACTTCCCGGGGCCACGAAGCTCGGGAACCAGCGGCATCTGTTAGCTGTTCGTGATGCCTTGATTGGAATGTTGGCCATAACGATGGTCGGCGCGTTCGCTGTATTGATCAATAACTTGGGGGGCGCTATTAAACCCTATGATAAAATGATGCTTACGCTTTTCGGAGATAACTACCGCCAACTCGGTGGCGACATTTGGTTCGGAACACTGGCTTTCATGACAATCTTTGCGGTAGTGGGGATTGCCTATAAATTAGCGCGCTCGTATGACGATGATGGCTTTGAAGCCATGCTTGTGGCTTTGTCTTGCTTCTTCGTTGTATCACCAAGCGTCGCTAACATCACTTTGACGATAAGCGGCAAAGAAGTCACTGGAACTTCAGGCAATTTCTTTGGGATTTCTTATGTGAACTCGACCGCATTGTTTACTGGCATTATTATCGCTTTATTGGCAACGGAATTGTTTGTTCGGCTTTCAAAAGTAAAATACTTGGTCATTAAATTGCCAGATGGCGTTCCGCCGGCAGTTTCCCGGTCTTTTGCAAAATTATTTCCTGGAATGATCACTATTTTCATATTCGGTCTTGTCAGCTTGCTGTTCCGGATGGCTACAAACGGTGAATATTTCCACGATTGGATAAACAGAATCTTGGTTGCTCCACTGACCAATTCTGCTGATTCATTGCCATTTGCCCTTGCTCTTGGACTGTTGATCCATTTATTCTGGATGCTTGGCCTCCATGGCCCGAACATTCTTGGAGGCATTACCACACCGCTATTTACGAAACTCGGAACCGAAAATACTGATATGTATGCAGCGGGAGTGTCCAATATGGATAAATACCATGTTATGGCGGGTCCTTTCTTCGACGCTTTCGTTTTCCTCGGCGGTTCGGGCGCCACACTTGGCTTATTGATTTCACTCTGGATCGCATCGAAGAAACGAAAACAAATGGTGGCGCTAGGGTTGCCGCCAGGTATATTCCAAATCAATGAACCGGTTCTGTTTGGTATGCCGATTGTCCTGAATCCGATTTGGGCAATCCCGTTCATTCTTACGCCGCTTGTTTTAACGGCAATCTCTTATTTGGCTATATCGCTTCATTTAGTGTATCCGGTCGTTACGACAATCCCGTGGGTCACGCCTGCTGTATTTGGAGGCTGGCTAGCGACAGGAGGGCATGTATCAGGGGCGGTGCTTGCCGCTATCAACTTGATTATATCCATTGTGATTTATCTGCCGTTCGTGATGATCCAGGAACGGATGGACCAGAAAAAGATAAACAAGGCGAAAGACGGCGGCCAGGCTGCTTAATTGTATAGTCATAGCATTGATTAATAGATTCCATCTTATCAAAAAAAGAGGGCTCTATTCCCAAGAAATAGACTGCTCCCCGTCATAGGATAGCAAAGGCAAGGATGGGGAGCCATCAAAAATAGACTACACTATTTTATATAAAGGAGGAGACCTCATGACAGCATCTGTCTCAGTAGACCAAATCGCTTTTCAATTGATTCTTCACAGTGGCAATGCACGCAGCAGTATCATGGAAGCCATGTATCTGGCGCGCGAAGGGAAGATTGGGGAAGCAAAGGAAAAGGTGGAATCTGCCAAAGGTGAATTGAATGAAGCGCATCGCACACAGACTTCTCTTATCCAGGCTGAAGCGAACGGAGAGAAGAATGATGTGACAATTTTGATGGTTCATGCACAAGATCATCTAATGACAACAATCACGGTTAAAGAATTGGCTGAAGAAATTATCTTCTTACACGAAAAGATGGCGAAAGAATAAGAGTGTCTGATTTTAAGAGGGAAGCCGCAATTGTATCTCTTCTTTCTTCATTGATCAGGGCCTAACCGGCGGCAAGACGGATAAGGATAAGCGGGAGATCAAGAGCCCGTAAGCACTCGGGTTGGTTCACCGAATCATGGGTGGGGGATAAATGAACCCCCCACTGATTTTATAAAGGAGGCAGTTCTAATGAGAAACGGCATTAAAGTAGTGACGATAGGCGGGGGATCCAGTTATACACCGGAGCTTGTGGAAGGGTTTATTAAACGGTATGATGAATTCCCGGTAACGGAATTATGGCTTGTTGATATTGAGGCAGGCAAGGAAAAGTTACATATTGTTGGAGAACTGGCGAAACGGATGGTTGAAAAGGCAGGGGTGCCGATGGACATCCATTTGACATTGAACCGGCGGGAAGCGTTGAAGAATGCCGATTTCGTAACGACACAAATGAGGATCGGACAAATTGATGCGCGGATATTGGATGAAAAAATCCCATTGAAATATGATGTGATCGGCCAAGAAACGAACGGGCCAGGGGGCTTATTTAAAGCTCTACGGACCATTCCTGTTGTATTGGATATCGTCAAAGACATGGAGGAATTATGTCCCAAAGCGTGGCTGATCAATTTTGCCAATCCGGCTGGAATGGTAACAGAAGCTGTACTCCGGTATTCCAATTTCCGTCGGGTTGTAGGTTTGTGCAATGTACCGATTCATATCCGAATGAATATTGCTGAGTGGTTGGGAGTGGAAAGTGACCGTGTCCATGTGGATTTTGCCGGTTTGAATCATATGGTGTTCGGCTTGCATGTATATCTGGATGGCAAGGAAGTCACCAAAGAAGTGATTGAGAAACTGACTGCCAAAGACCAGGATATGACGATGCAAAATATCGCTTCGCTTGACTGGGAGCCCGAATTTATTAAGGCGCTGCAGGCAATACCTTGCCCTTATCATCGTTACTATTATAAAACGCGTGAAATGCTGGAAGAAGAAAAGAAAGAAGCAGCCGAGAATGGATGCCGCGGTGAAGTGGTCAAAAAGCTGGAAGCTGAATTATTCGACTTATATAAAGACCCAGAGTTGGATATTAAACCACCCCAGCTGGAAAAGCGGGGAGGCGCCTATTATAGTGATGCGGCCTGCAGCCTAATGGCGAGCATCTATAATAATAAAGGGGATATCCAACCGGTCAATACCCGTAATAATGGAGCAATCGCCAGTATTCCGGATGACTCAGCCGTCGAGGTTAATTGTGTCATTACAAAGGATGGCCCTAAGCCGATGGCCGTTGGGGATTTGCCGGTGCCTGTACGAGGATTGGTTCAACAAATAAAATCTTTTGAGCGTACGGCCTGTGAAGCGGCGGTAACCGGAGATTACTCTACAGCCTTGTTGGCTATGGCCATTAATCCATTGGTGCCTTCAGATGTCGTTGCTAAACAAATACTCGATGAAATGCTAGAGGCACATAAAGAGTATCTGCCCCAGTTTGCCAGAAAGCTAGAAACGGTAGAGTAATCTATTCAACGAAAGCCATAATCAAGACACAGAGACAAATCATAGGGCATTGGCATGGGAAGGAGAAAATGGCATTGATTAAAGTCATTATAAATGGGGATGATTTTGGTTATTCAAAAGGGGTCAATTACGGCATAATAGATGCCCACCGCTATGGGATTTTAAATTCGGCTACCATGATGATGAACATGAAGGAAGTAGACCATGCTTTTGAACTTGCATCCAAGTATCCCAATTTGGCTCTTGGCGTCCACTTGGTTCTTACAGCAGGCGCCCCGATTTTAACCGATGGCGTCGGGTCGTTGATTGGTAAAGATGGATGCTTTAAGAAAAAGAATTCCATACAGGAATCCTTTGATTTGGATCCAATAGAAGTCGAAAGAGAATGGACGGCACAGATTGAACGATTTTTAGCCTCCGGCAGACATCTTTCCCATCTTGACAGCCACCATCACGTCCACATGTTGCCGGAATTGCAGGAAGTGACGCGCCGGCTTTCCCGGATCTATCATGTTCCTGTCAGAAGGGGTGGAGAAAAAGGGATTGAAGGAGTGAGTATGTTTTCGGATGTGAGTCTTTTTCACTTCTATGATCAAGGTGTATCTCCTGGCTTTTTTGCCTCTATTCCGCAATGGGCAGAGGACGGCCAGACAGTGGAAATAATGTGCCACCCGGCTTATCTGGATGCACCCTTGTTTAAGGGGGCGTCTTATGTACTGCCCCGGCTAAAGGAACTAGAGGTTTTGATGGCTGCTGAATTGCCGGATTCTTGCGAGTTAGTGAAGTTTGATTATTATTAAACTTATTGAATGGTTAAACAGAAGGGGAATCTTAGACAATAGAATTCCTCTTGCTATTACACTCTTCCCGTCACGTATTGTCTAATCTGCCGTTAAATAGAAAACTGGGCAGATCGGCCACACCCCAGCCAGAAAGAAAGAAGCATGTTGAACATACAGCATGCTTCTTTCTTATCCTTCTCCTCAAACTATGATTTTTCTTGCTTGTGGTACATGTAAGAAACGGCGATTCCAATTAAAAAGCCTATGACAGTTCCTATACTAACTGTAAATACTAGAAAGCTTGGCTTGAAAAGGATGCCAATAATGACGCCGATCGTACAACCAAAAATCATCCCTAGTGGTAGTACACTTTGAATGCCTTTTGAGTACTTCATATTTCATATCCTTTCTATTTTACTTGGATAGCATGATTGGTATCTCTACTGTTTAAATTTTTCTAAGCTAGCATTGTCTCAGTCTTTTAGAACACCTCCCATGAACGTAGGAAGGTGTTTTTTATATGTTGCCTCAAACTTTTTTCAGAGGAACTACCTCATCGTTTTTTAGGAAAATATCCATGATATAACAGATTTCATCATCTGGAATATTGATTTGATAGTGGGATTCCAATGAAGCCAGACATTGCTTGGTTTTCATGTATAAACGGTAATTCATGGTGATATGCTCTTCTTTATTGGTGAAATTAGCTAGTGGAAGCCTTTGCTGCAAGCGGTCGACCATGCAGCTGATATGAAGTACGATGCCCATAAGGCTGTCTATGTTCACGAATTTATTCGCCTCATTCTGCAGCCCTTGTAGAGCGATCCGGATGGAGTTGACCAAATGGCTGCCATCTGTGATGTTCAGCGTTTCCTCCAAGGTATCCGCCATCCGTATATAAGCTTCTTCGATGGTGATTAGTTCTTGGATCGTTTTAGTGGCTGTCATAGAAAGCACGTCTTTTAGATGGAATGTCAGGAATGGGGCTTCTATGTCAAAGTTGCAGACAATGCATAGGATATTGCGTTCTCTTGAAATTTTATGGAGCATTGACTGTAATTCGTGGCGGTCGAAGATGGAAATGGGTATAATATCAACTATTTCTTGATCGTAATGCAAATAATTCTCAAGCATCGACTTAATGGCAATGGCGCTTCCTTCGCCAGTGAGGCAAGCCGTTAATATCACGGACTTAAGCATCGGCTTTTCTCCATTATGCTCATTTTTTGTCTGTACATAAAAAGTAGTAAGGTTTTTGACGTCATGGTAAAGCTCTTCCAAACCGTAGCCTATCTGGGCTTTTCGTGAAGCTTCGAGGACATGGGCGGTGCTGACCATCGAGATGACCCGGACCGGGATGTGGAATTCTTTCTCGATCATTTCGCCAATGAAAGCCAATGAACCCATATCAATCAAAAGGAGGATGCCGGCTGGCTGCTCGGAGGAGCTGACATATTCCCTGACCCTGTCCAAAAATTCTTTAGGATCTTCATGTAAAGGCATATCGATTCCTGTTGCCATATCGGCATTCAATAAATGGTTGGTTACAGATGCCATTTCTTTGGCAATGCCGTTTCCATGTGCAAGCACAATGACTTTTGTAAAGTCAGTATCACGGCTTTTATTGTCGATGACGAAAAACATCGTAAAAAAAGCAATTTCGTCAAAAGGGATATCGATGTTGAATTCGTCTTCAATCCATTTAATGCATTCAGTCGCCAGATTGAATTGGTGTTTATAGGTGCTCCGAATCGTATGGATATTTGGATGATAGATCGGTTTGCCAGACTTAATGCGTTGCAGTAACGCTTGAATATGGAGGCAAAGCCCGGTGATCATATTTTCATCAAGATTTCGTTTCAGTGTCGTTTCGGCAAGCATCATGATCCGTTCGCTGATCATGATGATCTCGGGAGCTACAATTTTCAACAGATGCTCTTTTGACATTTTTTTATTGATTGTCTGCAGATAGGCGGTAAAGTAATTGTGGATATCATTCTCCATCAAAAGCGCCAGTTCTTCATAATCAAGGCCTCTACTCTTCAATTCATTGTATTTCTGGTCAATCTGTTCATAGATGGAGATAGAAGAAGTGTGGGATTGGGTCATAAGCCCTTCCGTACTGCTGAATATATAGGCTTCATCGAACAGTTTGATACCGTGCTTTGTTTTCTTCTCGATGAATAACCCTTCACGGATATACCAATTCAGCTCTGTTGAGTAGATTTGAATCGCACTTTTTTTCCCTGTTATATAATCGGCATATGCTTTGGCGCAGGCGAGTTGGATATCTGCCTTTAGCTGTCCGATATTATTCGGGCAGGGATAGAACAAGAAGCAGCGCATTGAATTGGAGCTGACATGGATGTCTTTGCCGATCCGTTTACTTTCTTCCGTAAAAAAGCGCTGAATCAATAAAAAACGTTCCTCTCTCGTCCGGTTCTTCAACGGAGGCAGGGTAATCACCATTGGGATGCGCCGATTAAAGGTATGGAGAAGCGTGGAATCTGGGTTTTCGGTTGTCGCACATATGATGAGCACATTTGCTTTTCGTTTATTCTCCGTATCACCTAAGCGGCGGAAAAAACCATGGTCGATAAAAGTGAATAACATTTCCTGCCCTTCAGGTGTAAGCCGATGGACTTCATCAAGAAAAAGAATTCCGCCGCTTGCTTTTTCTAATAAGCCTATTTGTTCAGCTGCCCCCGTATAGGCGCCTTTTTTAACCCCGAATAATTGTCCAAGCAACAGCTGAGGATTATTTGCATAATCGGCACAGTTAAAAACGATGAAAGGGGCATTGTCCGCTAATCTGCCTGATTGGACTGCAAAAGTGTGCATAATACTGGCGAACAAAGATTTACCTACGCCTGTTTCACCTAGCAGAAGGGTATGCATTCCATTCGGAGGATAAAGGATTGCCGATTTCGCCTGGTCCAACGCAGGTTGGAGGCTTTTATTATCTGTATAGTACAGATCCATTAATGCTTCCTGGCTTTTGAAAGCTGGCTTAGGATCAGAACTACTCCTTTTTAGGGAAAAACATACTGGACGTGTAGTTGTTTTGGTTAAAGCGCCTTCCTTGACCAGTGTATTTAAATCATTGCTCACGTTTGCCCGGTTCATTTGTAGAAGTTCTGCCAATTCGTGGGTGGTGAATGTTGTATTATTTCCATAGTGCTGATGAATGGTCTGCAGAATATGGTCCTTGCGTTTCATCAACATCATCCCCTTTAAGGTTTTCATAATGATTATAGTATACAATATTTTCTAAGAGTAAGCGCTTTAATTAAGAGGCCAAAAAAAGAAGCCGGCTAGCGGCTTCTTTTTAACAAGCATCAATCAATATGCATCATATTTGTAATTTTTTTCGAGAATGCAAGCAGGGTCAATCCAAGGACAATAGCCATTGCACCGATGACAGCGAATACTTCGAAGTAACCTAGTGATTGTGTTACAGAAGCAAGCTGCCCGGCAAGGATGTTCGCTACGCCTGAACTTGCCAACCAGACACCCATTAATAAGGAAGCCAGTTTCACAGGAGCGATACGGCTTACTGTAGATAATCCTACTGGCGATAAGAATAATTCGCCAAGCGTATGGAACAGGTACGTTAAGACGATGAAGATAATATGCGCTTTAGATACGATTTGCTCTTCATTGCTTCCTGTACCCATAACTGCGACAAGCAGGATCATATAACCAAGTCCAAGAAGGACCATCCCGATACCCATTTTGGATGGCGAGCTTAGGTCTCCACGTTTAGAGTTGCCTAATTTAACCCATAAAATAGATACAAGAGGAGCTAATAAGATAATGAATAATGGGTTAACGGATTGGAACCAAGGAGTTGGAATTTCAAATCCGAAAATCGTACGGTCAACGAATTTATCCGTATATAGTGTCAATGAGCTTCCAGCTTGTTCAAATCCTGCCCAGAAGAAGACAACAAAACAAGCTAAGATTAAGATTGCTGTAGTGCGTTGTTTTTCCACTTTCGTAAGCGGCTGTTTCTTAGCAGCCACATTGTCTACCACTTGGCGCCCATTCGGTTTTTTACCAAGGTCGCCCAAATATTTGTTGCCAAGTGCATTGAATAGGACTTGGCCGATCACCATACCGATGGAAGAAATCAAGAAACCATATTTGTATCCATAGACGAAGACATCACCTTGCATGCCGCCCATGATTTTGTCTGTTACCAATGCAATGATAAGCGGTGCGAAGAACGCTCCAAGGTTGATCCCCATGTAGAAAATAGTGAACGCAGCATCGCGTTTTGGATCTTTTTCATCGTATAGATCCCCAACTAATGAGGAAATATTTGGTTTGAAGAAGCCGTTACCGATGATTAATAAAATCAAACCTAGATACATCGACCATTTGGCATCGCCAAGGAACATAACAAAGTTCCCGAGCGCCATGGTTATACCACCAATGGTGATAGCCAATCGCTTGCCCAAGTACATATCGGACAGCCAACCGCCGATCATAGGCGTAATATATACGGCTCCTGTATAAAAACCATAGATACTCATTGCAACGGCTGAGTTCATTCCCAATCCGCCGCTAACAATTTCTTTCGTTAAGTATAGAACCAGGATACCTCTCATTCCATAATAACTGAAACGTTCCCACATTTCAGTGAAGAAGAGCAAGTATAAACCAGGTGGGTGTTTACTTTTGTTCTTCTGTTGAGTCATAGCTGTTCCCATTAAAGAACCTCCTAAATGATGATTTACTGCGTTAAAGTAATGCTAAAATAAACTGCTCGATGTTCTTTATTTTAAGACAATAAATTTATTCAGTCAATTGAATAATAATACCAAAGTAATTTTTAGCACTTTAAATATATAAAGGAATAGTACAGATTATTTGAACTACAAATACAGTTTAGATTATTGATAATACAACGATTAGTTAGAAAAATATCCATTTGATTTCCAAATAGATTGATTATCTACAGCAGCGCATCAGATATTTTTATGCATATTTTTATGCAGTTAATATAGGGGTTCTCTTATCATAGAATGTACTAAACGGAAGAGGGATAACCGTTTTTTCGCCAAATTTTATGGCAGAAAAAAAGCTGATTCCCACATAGTTTGTGGAAATCAGCTTGTCATCGGCTGAGTTATTGAGGCTGGTGAGCGCTGTTGTTATTGCCCTGGATTGCTTGTTCGACAGGCATATATTCATAATTCAAGTCACGGGCTACCGCTTCGAATGTAATATGTCCGTTCGCCACATTGACGCCTTTGGCGAGTGCAGGGTTGTCAGTTATGGCTTTGGCAACTCCTTTGTTGGCGATTTGCAGGGCATATGGGACTGTAACATTTGTCAACGCGATGGTGGATGTTTGTGGTACGGCCCCTGGCATATTGGCTACTGCATAATGGACAACGCCATGCTTGGTATAGGTTGGGTTATCATGGGTTGTTATGTGGTCTACTGTTTCAAAGATGCCGCCTTGGTCGATCGCCACATCGACTACAACTGAACCAGGGGACATGGATTTGACCATTTCCTCTGTAACCAGTTTAGGTGCTTTGGCGCCAGGAATCAATACAGCGCCGATCACAAGGTCAGATTCAGCGACAGCGTGTGCGATATTGTAAGGGTTGGAGATCAGCGTTGAAATAGAATTGCCGAATATATCATCCAATTGGCGCAGGCGGTCTGGGCTTAAGTCGATGATTGTAACATCGGCTCCCAATCCGATCGCGATTTTGGCTGCATTCGTACCGACACCGCCTCCTCCGATGATTGTGACCTTTCCTCTTTTGACCCCTGGTACGCCTCCAAGCAGGATGCCTTTACCCCCTTGGGATTTTTCAAGGAACTGAGCGCCAATTTGCGCCGCCATTCTTCCGGCAACTTCGCTCATCGGTGTAAGGAGTGGAAGGCTGCCATTAACGGAAACGGTTTCATAAGCAATCGCTATTACACCGGACTCTTTTAGCGCTTTAGTCAATTCCGGGTCTGCTGCCAGGTGAAGATAGGTAAATAAGATCAGGCCCGGACGAAAATAGCCGTATTCAGAAGGAACAGGTTCTTTCACTTTCATAATCATATCGGCTTTTTCCCAAAGAGCGGCTGCGTCTTCTGTTATTTTCGCTCCGGCAGCCAAGTAGGCGTCATCTGTGAAAGAGCTGCCTTCCCCAGCGCCTTTTTCCATATATACTTCATGTCCGTCCTTAGTCAGGGCAATAACACCAGCCGGCGTTAAGGCGACACGGTTTTCGTTATTTTTAATTTCTTTAGGAACACAAATACGCATGCCAAAAACCTCCATCAATTGTCTTTGTAAAAAGTATAAGTGGCATTGGCATATTTTTCTTTGTGGAATCAGAAGAAATGCAAACTAACCTTTTGGAGAATTGCACAAATACAGAAAAATACCTCTGATGGTGAGGATCCAAATACGCCGGCTATTTCTGGTTAGGCTTTCATGCCCTTTACATAATCTCCATATTGAATAAGCAAAAATTCAAGGTAAAGGGACATTTTTATAAGGGGATCTTTCAGATTGATCTGACCTATTTCCCCTATCCGCTTCAGCCTATAATGGATGGTGTTAACATGGAGATGCAGCTGTTTAGCTGCCGTGTGCGCATCTCCATCATTTTCTAAATATATTTTTAACGTGTGGATGAGCATACTTTGGTTTTTTAGGTCATATTTAGCCAACCGCTCGATACTTTCTTGGAAAGTAGTGTGGGAGCGGTGTTCATGCATTATTTGTAGAAATTGATAAATGCCGAGCGATGAATAGCTGACCAGATCATCTTTACGTTCGGGAAAAGCGTGCTGGATGGTTCGTGTGTATAAAGCTTCCTGGTAGCTTGCTCTTGCTTGGACATATGTTTTGTAGACTTGGCCGCATGCGCCATCGGACACTGTCGTATCAAATCGAATTTTCATTTGGTCCATAAAAGAAGGAATGAACGACAAAAGGGTCTGGCTCAACTCATTTTCATTGCCGGGACCGGCCAGAATGATAAGAGTCCGGTGGTCAATTGTATAAAGAATAGGCTTGATGCTCTGGATGGTGCTGAGCATATAAGATATATTTCGTTCATCGATCTGGCTGATATCAGCAGCAAAGGTAAATGTGGCAATGGAGAATTCATCCGGCAAGGAAATGGATTGCTGTATGCAGACCGTATTGATTTCCTGTTCGGTGTCGAAATGTCCGGTAAGAAGTTGCCATAAGAATTCTTGTTTGCTTTCCTTATGCCGGTTCTTTTTGCTGTGCAATTGAAGCAATTGGTTTTTTGCCTCTTTGGCAGCAAATTGAAGAAAGTCAAAATCCTGTTGGTTAAAGGGGTGATCTGTTTCCATGGCCCAGATAAACCCTAGCACTTCATTGTTTTTCCTCACAGATATGGCCGCTCTGCTCCCGAGCCCTAAATCGGGGATAGCGGGAACAAGAAGAGGTTCGTTTTGCTTGAGAAGAGATGGCATGATGCCCTGCTTCCATAGCCCGTTTATGACTTTCTCCGGTACTCTTCTGCTTATAATGGTAGAAATGCGGATTGGGTCGCTGTCCTGGTTATGTACACTATAAGCAAGCAATCGGTGGTGGGCGTCTTCGAGTGTCACCGGGCAATTGAGGACAAGGCTAATACGGTCGACAAATTCAGTTAGATCCCCGTGTAGCCCTTTGAAAATAGCATGTTGATTATGCATGATGGAAAAACCCCCTTTGTAATCCCTTACATGTTATTTTAATACATAAAAGGAGATTAAGCATTTCCAGAGTCCAAAGAAATCACCTCGTTGCAAATACATGCAGCCCGGTATTAAAAATCCCTTCGAAAATAAGAAAAACACTCCCAAAGAAACTGGGAGTGTTTAAAAAAAGTGTCTTCATTAGAAGAAAAAGTTAAGAATAAAGTAAATAGCAGCAGCAAGAGCAGCGGAAATCGGCAATGTAATTACCCAGGTAATCACCATACGCTGTGCTGTACCCCATTTAACTCCTTTAATCCGATGTGCAGATCCTACACCAAGGATGGAAGAAGAGATAACATGGGTAGTTGAAACAGGCAAATGGATGAAGGTAGCGCCAAAGATAATGGCGGCACCTGTTAAATCAGCAGCAACTCCATTGACTGGCCGGATTTTCATGATTTTTCCGCCGACCGTTTTGATGATTTTCCAACCGCCGACACTGGTTCCTAGCCCCATGGCTGTCGCACAGGCCAACTGTACCCAAAAAGGAATATCGGAAGAGGTAACGTAACCGTTGGCGATCAGCGCCATTGTAATGATTCCCATGGCTTTTTGTGCATCGTTCGTTCCGTGTGTATAGGATTGGATAGCAGCTGTAGCGATCTGTAAATAGCGGAACCGTTTGTTCGTTTTAGGCAGGTTATTATTTTTGAAAACCACTTTGAAGATGCTATAGACGATAAAGCCAAGACCGAATGCCAGTAAAGGTGAAAAGATCAACGCTTCAAATATTTTTGTGAATCCCTTGAAGTTGATTGAGTGAATTCCAGAAGCGGCAATGGCAGCACCGGCGATGCTTCCTATGATTGCATGCGAGGAAGAACTCGGGATGCCGAAATACCAAGTAATTAGGTTCCATGCTATGGCTGAGATCAATGCCGCTAGGATGACGACAGATCCATTATCAAGTGTAAAAGGGTCAACAATATCTTTGGTGATCGTTTTTGCCACGCCTGTGAATGTCATGGCCCCCACGAAGTTCATAATTGCGGCTAAAATGATGGCGCGTCTTGGGGTTAGAGCTTTTGTTGACACGGCTGTAGCGATCGCATTAGCTGTATCATGAAAACCGTTAATAAAATCAAATGCAAGTGCGCCTATGACAATAAGTATTGTGATTAATAAAACTGTATCCATTTACACTAGCTCCTTACGCATTTTTCATGATGATCGTTTCAAGTGTGTTGGCAACAGCCTGACAGAAGTCGGCGATTTCCTCGAAGCTTTCATAGATTTCTTTATATTGAATGATTCGGATAGGATCCTTCTCGGTTGCGAACAGGTTTTTAATGCTTTGGCGGTGGATGCCGTCGCATGCAGATTCGAAATCCTTGATTTTAATGGCATGTTCCCTAATATTCAAAAGTTTCTTCGATGAAAGCAACTGAACGGCTTTTTCGATTTCATATGCGCTCTTTTGGATATTTTCCACAAGTCTTTTCATATAGTCATCAGCTTGCACGATTGAATACATTTCAAATAAGGCTGCACAATGTTCAAGGCCATCCAGCACGTCATCCATGCTCATCGCTAAATGAAGAATATCTTCACGTTCAATCGGAGTAATGAAGGCTTGGTTTAATTCCTTGATGACTTCGTGGACAAAGTCATCTCCCTTATGCTCATAATCCTTCATCGATTCAGTGAAAACTTTCAGGTCACTGATGTTGTTCAGTTTGTATTGAGCGAAGTAGTCTGCTCCTTCTTTAAGGTTCTCTGCGATATTTGTCAGCAAAATAGAGAACTTGTCCTTTTTAGATTTAAAAACCATTGATAATTCCCCCACATATAAGAAGTATTATTTTTCTATTTTTCGACATTATATTCAAATTTACTTGAACTACATCATTTTACTCATAAAACACTATATATGATAGAGAAAAACATCAAAATTTACATAAACTTAATAATAGAACGTTTGTTAGTTTTACATTGGATTTATTATCCTTTTTTTGATATTAAATCATAGATCCTTGCGCATTTACTCTACATAATTTGCGCACTTTTGCCTTATTTTATGAATAGGGATTTTGACAAATGATTCTGGAAGGGAAAGGCTGAAGAGCGGCTAAAGGAGGCAGCTTGTTCCCATACTATATAAAAATCAGTTGCCAAAATGTCTGCTGTAAAAGGGGATTTGTCAATGGATTTTGTTGAAAAACATAAATTAGACAAAAAAATGTTTGAAGAGGGCTAATAGGAGGTAAGTTATAACCACAGAGGTTGATGGCCATCAATACTATAAATAATCACTTAATCAAAATAATTGAATGATTAACAATTAGGAGGTAATAAAAATGGGTTTTTTATGGTCTTTAATAATCGGAGGTATTATTGGTTGGATTGCAGGATTAATTGTAGGTAAAGATGTCCCTTTTGGCATCATCGGTAATATTATCGCTGGATTCGTCGGTGCATGGTTAGGTTCACTGATCTTTGGAGACTGGGGTCCTGTTGTAGGCGACTTCGCTATTATTCCAGCATTAATTGGAGCTATTATATTGGTATTTATTTTAAGCCTAATCTTTAGAGGCATGAGAAGAGCATAATCATTTACAGAAGGAAGGACCGCTAATCGCGGTCCTTTTTTGTATGTCCTTATTTGTCCGCAAATATGGACGGGTCATCTAGATATGGTGCCTCAATCGTAAGTTTAGCCTCGGTTAAAGGATGGACGAACTCTAATTTTGCGGCATGGAGCGCTTGGCGTGGAAAGATGGGGGTCCCTCCATATAGACGGTCTCCTGCCAGCGGATGGCCGATACTGCTCAAATGGACGCGGATTTGGTGCGTACGCCCTGTATCCAAACGGCACTCGACAAGAGATAGTTTGGCAGCCGGATCATAATGAAGTGTACGGTAATGGGTCACTGCTGGTTGTCCGGTTGGGGATACGCGCCTTCTGGTTGCATGGTGCCGGTCTTTTCCTATATTCGCTGTAATGGTCCCTTCTTTGGGATCGATTGCTCCGTGTACAAGAGCTCTATATGTTCGTTTAATTTTCCGTTCATCCAACATCCGTTGCAATAGAGCTCCCGCTAATGCATGTTTTGAGAAAAGGATGGCACCTGTTGTATCTTGGTCTAGGCGATGGATATGGCGGAGTTCTCCGGTTTCGCCGGCAGCCTGCATGATATAGGCTGCGCCATTCAGGAGCGAGTCGATCTGTCCCGGTTGGGAAGGATGTGTTTCGATACCTGCTGGTTTATTAAGCACCATTAAATGCTCGTCCTCATAAAGGACCATCAAATCCATATAACAAGGTACGATATCGGATGAAACTTCCTCAAAGACTGGGATGAGCAATTTGTCATTCGGTTTTAATAAGGTATTCCACTGCGCAGCTTCTCCGTTCAAAAGAATACTTTTCTCCATTCTCCATTCATGGACCATTTTTTTCGGCGCTTTCCACTTTTCTCTGAGCAAAGTATCCACAGTTAAAGTTCGCCATTCCTTTGGAACAGTTATTTCTAGGAATTTACCTTTTTTTGCGCATTGTATCATCTTTTTTCAATCCTTCTTTCAAAAATATGCTTTTATTGCTTCCTCATCGTTGGTTGTTGTGTGGAAAACATTCAAATATTTAGAATTACCAAGTTACTGCCGATTTTTTTATGTTATTCTATTGTGGGGTATGTCAGAATATTACCAATAGAACAAAGACGAGATGGGGTGGGGTATATATGAAGATTGCCTATGCTTCAATGGCAGAGCAGCAAGAAGAAATCGAGGATTTGTTGGATGCTTTACGGTGTGACATTCTTCCCATGTATTTAACTGTTGAAGAACTTGACGCCTATGTTGAAATGGGGCTTTTACAATTTAATGACCACAACACACAGTATAATGGAACGTTGCGGGAAGCCTATCAGCTTATGACCGCACTGCATACTCTAATAACCATTATCGGCTTAGTGAATCGATGCACAGAACAGGAACTTGGCCAATACAGAAATCTGTATGACCGCAATGTGCATATTATAAACCATTTCGGACTCTTCTTTCCAATAGTAATGGACCGATTCCGCATGCAGGAAGATGAACATGAGTCAGAGATGTTGTTTTCATCGCCTATGAATCGAATTCTTGCCTAACATGGGAATCTAAAAAAAGCTCAGTGCGATCAATGGATTGCACTGAGCTTTTGTCGTTAGACAAATGATCTATTGTTTGTATTGTTTAATAAAAGAGGCGAATGTTTTTTGGCTTGTATCCCCATTCAAGCGGTCAACTTCTTTGCCTTTGTTGTAGACAATCAGTGTCGGTGTGCTTTCAATATGGTATTTGTCCCAGCCATCTTCAAATTCCCATAAATTGAACTGGTTGATATGGACCCCCTCCGCTTTTGCCGCCTTCATCATTTTTGGTGTTGCTTTGATGCAATGAGGACAAGTCGGACTGAAGAAGTAAACGAATGTCTGTTGTTCGTTTGCAAGTTTCTTCTCCAAATCTTCAGGCAAAATGATGTTTTGATAATTCGGATCATCCAGCTGGTCGATTGTTTCTTGTTTCAAGTCTTTGCCATCATACAGGCTCTTGGCTGATTTAGAAGCGTTTTCTGATTTTTTTTGGTCTTTGGACATATTGGTCACAAGAAAGATCGCTGCGAACAGGACGATGATTCCAGCTAGAAAAATAATGATTTTTTTCAATTGGCAACCCCCTTAGAGTGCTTCTTCCAAACAATTAGACTACATACAAAAATAATAATGAATGCGGCTAATGCAAGGAACGGAATGGTAATAAATCCAAACAGACTGAAGTAGTCTTCGGTACAAGAAACCCGTCCGCATGACTGGGATGCTTCTTTAAGCACGGGAACCATCTGGATGGAATAATGATATAAAGAAATCAGGCCGCCTATACAGGACAGCACCGCAGTATAAAAGCTTATTTCGAAGTGTTTCTTTACATAAGCAATGCCAAGGATGACTGTCATCGGATACATGGCGATTCGCTGAAACCAACACAGCTTGCATGGTTCCCAGTGGAGAACTTCCGATAAATATAGACTGCCCAATGTGGCGATGACAGACGCGGCCCAAGCAAGGAATAATATATTCTCTTTCTTTTTATGGTCCAAGCGTTTCTCCTCCTAATCAAAAGTATGCTTAAAAAAATTATAGTATGTATGGTTACAGCTAGTCCATCATTAGTTCTTGGCGAACGCAAATTGAACGCCAAAAAAGAGCTAGGTTCAGCTCTTTTTTGGAAGTACCTTTGTTTCGTTTACCGCTATTTTTCACCATGTACCTTATTTTTCCGCTCCATCCATTGGCCCGTAAAGAATAATTATTACCAATCGCGAAAAACTAAGAATACGATTCCTGAAGAACGCCATGTTGCATCACCATCCATGACGCATGTTCGAGATACCTGAGCAGTGCATAGAGATTGCGTTGGATCGTTGTGTAATCATGCTCGAAATTATACGCATGCAGGAAATGCTCAATTTTTTTGGATAAAAACTGATCTTCGGTCCGAACCATAAGAATCAATAAATTATCCCATTCTGAACGATGTGTATAATAGAGGGCTCTGTCGTAATCAGTCTTGTTCATTACATCCGCCTCCTTATCCGAGGAGATATATTTATCTTGTGCCGTATCGAGAAATGTTTTCTATGCAAAAGTTGGTGGGATGCCTCAGAAGGTGGAGTATTAATTTGCCAGGGGGGCTTCAGTATTTTAGCGGCGGACATTATGCATGGATCCAATAATCCGGCAAGGGTTGATTTTCCAGCTTTGGCAGGGGATTTCAGCCTTTCTTTTCAACGTTGAAATTCTCCTGTATTAGGAGCCAATTTTGCGGGAAAGATAAGCCTAATTTCCAGTATCCCATTCCTCTTAAATTCAGTTCTTTCAACAAATCGAATTTTGCCTGAATGGAGCGGGCATCCTCAAACCATACCTCATGTTCATTGCCCGATTCATCACGGTATCTAAAGAAAGGGGCTTGTGCGACTGTATCATATTGGATAGGCACCTTGAATTGTCTGGCCAAATCGATTGCTGTTTGCGGGCTGATTGCCCTGGCGATTGTTCCTGGCCTGAAAGGGAGTGTCCAATCGTAGCCATACAGGTTTTGTCCCATCATTACCTTATTTGCCGGGATTTCACTGATGGCGTAGTTTAACACTTTTCGTACAGGGCCAATCGGTGAGACCGCTTGAGCCGGCCCGCCGCTATATCCCCATTCATATGTCATGATCAACACAAAATCCACGGCAGCTCCTTGTGCTTTATAATCAAAAGCTGCAAACCAAGTTCCTTTCTGCGTGGCGGACGTTTTCGGCGCCAAGGCTATGGATACCAGCCATCCTTGTTTAGAAAAACGCGTTTTTGCTTTTTTGAGGAATGCTGTATATGCATCACGGTCTTCGGGACGCATATGTTCAAAATCAAAATGGATATCGCTAAAGCCGTATTTTCTGGCCGTTTCTTCGATATTTTTTAAAAATGCATCCTGAACCATCATGTCATTCAGAATAATCCTTGCCAGATCAGCACTGAATTCGCCGCTTTCCTGATTTGATATAACCATCACCAGGCCGGTCCTCTGTGAAGAAGCGATGGTGGCGAAGTTATTTAGTAATGGCTCTCGAAGGCTGCCATCCCGCTGGGCTTGAAAGCTAAAGATAGCGAGGTAGGTCAAGTGAGGAGCAGCTTCTCTGGCACTTCTTTCTAAAGTGGGCGATACACTTGCGCCTTGCGGTTCTACATAGGCCAGGAACTCAGCGTTTTTTTTCGGCAGGGGAGGTATATATAGGCGTAGACCGACTGTCAGTGGACTGTCTACAGATATATTATTTATTCTTGCCAATTCTTGCGGGGAAATCCCATACTTCCTGCCGATGCTCCATAGACTGTCCCCCGATTGTACATAATAGAAACGGCCGACGATTGGTATAACCAATGCCTGGCCGACAACCAAATCATTTGGTGCTCTCAGTTGATTCGCTGAGATAATCTGCTGCGCCGTTGTATTGTAGGCCTGAGCAATGCTGTACACCGTTTGGCCTGCACTTACTACATGAATTTGCATAGCGTTCCTCCATTTTGTTTTTTATTTTTACTATATGATGTTACGGAAGGGGTCATGTGCTTAATCCCTTATTTTTCCTTGAATAAACTCATGGAGACATATTAAGATAGGATGGAACTTCCATGGAATCATTATGGGGGAATTTGCAAACAGAAGGGGAATTGTATGGGAAAAGTATTGGTGTTGGGTGGAACCCGTTTTTTCGGGAAAGAGTTGGTGCATCAATTGATAAAGCAACAATATGATGTTACTGTTGCGACAAGGGGAAAGACAGCGGATCGTTTTGGCCCGGCAGTCAAGCGTTTGATTGTCAATCGCCGTGATCCGGAGAGCATGAAGCATTGCCTGCAGCAGGATGACTTTGACATCGTTTACGATAATATCGGCTATAACGACCAAGAAGCCGCTTACTTATGCAGGGCATTGACGCCATCTGTGAAAAAGCTGATCTTCACATCCTCAATGGCAGTCTATGAATCTGGGCAGAAGATTAAAGAGAACGCTTTCTCTCCTTCTGATTATGACTGGGACTCCAATGAGGAAGCGGATTATGGAGAGGGAAAACGGCGGGCGGAAGCATATTATTTCCAAAACGCTCCCACGGACGTAACGGCCGTACGCTTTCCAATTGTCCTTGGAGAAGATGATTATACCGGCCGTTTGCTTTATTACGGCGAACAAATCATAAAGGGCGAAAAAATAAAACCAGCTTCCGGAGAAATGTGCTTTATCAGCAGCAAGGAAGCAGGCCGTTTTCTGGTATGGTGCGCGGATAAAGAGAAACTCGGGGCAATCAACGCGAGCAGCGATGGAACCATTGATCTGCAGGAAATCATGGATTATTATGGGCGTCAATCCTCAGTGCCCGTACAGTTTGCTGAAGATGGAAAACAAGGTCCGTACGACGCTTATTCTTCCTATACCTTATCCAACCAAAAAGCAAAGGGGCAGGGATTTTTGTTCAGCCAGTTGCGTGACTATCTATATCCGTTAATGGACTTGAACCTTAGAAGACTGGATCATATAGAATGAAATAGAGTAAAGCGGAAGGAGTCTACCTTCTGCTTTTTTTGCGTATGGATTGTTTGAGCAAAAAGCGTTTTGTTAAGTCCGCTAGGTGTATTACGGTTGATTGTGTTTTGCCGGATGATTTGCACAAGATAAGTGCTCAGTGTTACAAAAGTGAGATAGATTGCGGTGAATGTATATGTGGCTGATTTAAGGGACTGTCCGGAGGGTGTTTAAAGTGGCTAAACTACAGATTGACAATCCTGTTTGATTTCTATCTTATCTATTCGTTGCCATAAATAAATGGTATAGATAAATAAAATTATAATGATCAAATAAGCAGAAATCATCGTTCCTTTCTGTTGCCCCATGAAATTCAAAAAATTGTTTAAACCATGAAAAGCAATTGTAATAATAATAGATTGTCTATGAATGATGAGTAGAGATAGTACAAAGCCAACCAAAATAGCATAAAGAATCTGAAGAAGGGTATCTTCCAAAGACTGGCCACTCATTAATTGCAGAGCGTGTGTAAGTCCAAAAAGGAAACTAGAAATCACTATTGCCCTCTTAACTCCAATCGGCATTAACATCCGAAGCATAAACCCTCGGAAAAAAGTCTCTTCAATCAAACCAACTACAAAAATCTGCATGATTAACATACTTACCAAATGGGAAATCGAACTTACATCAAGTCCTTTATTGCCAATTAAAATCATCAATAGCACGATTATTAATGGTGATAGTAATACAAACTGAAAATTGTTTAATCCATCAAAAAAATAATGCGCCCATTTCTTTCTCACTAACAAATATAATAGAATCCCTAATGCTAACGGCACCAGACCAATGAATTGAAAAAAAGGACTAGAAGGTTCCTTTATACTAGAATAAGCTCCATTTGCTGTATAGAAAAATATTAACAATAGTTCTAACCCAAGTAGTTTCCAAAAAAAATGCATGTAACCACCCCTCAAATCGTAAATAACTTTTATTGTGATTATACACTTCTTAGTTGGTAAAAAATACCTTTTATTGGTAATTGTAAAAAATAACTTTCTTTACTTCTGTGGAATATCTAGGTGAAAAGTATCCGTTTTTGAAAGTGATCAGTTACATGTAAAGCATCTGCCATGAGGATAGTAGTTTTTTGCTATGCACTTAATTTATTTAATGAAGATTCCACTCGATCAAACCACTCACCAGTTAGGGCTTTAGAACTCTAAATAGAATAAATCCTATTCTATTGGATGTGGTAGGGGGATTATTAGGCTATTCCTCGATTTCATATTTAATTTTTCTATGTCCCTTCATAAAGCAAGTTGTTGGATATGGTTCCTTTGCATGAAGAAGAGCTATGCTTATATCAATAGGGTAAGAAAGCTTATAGGCTTTCTTTGCCATGTAAAAAAGAATTCTGGATAATGGATATAGAAACCTTTAGATTGAGCTAGATAAAGTAAAACTTTGACCGGCGGGATTTCTATCAATCATTTTGAACCAATTGAATTTTAGCACTTGATCTCCAACATGGCCGTTGTAGGAGAGTTTTAGAATCAGTTAGAATGGGATAAAAAAGAAAAAGAAGTTTAATAGAGGAGGTGCTCTATGATTCTTTCAAAATCTACGATCCAATCTTTTCGGTCGATTTTCATCATTTATATAACAGGCATCTTTCTCTTTGCCATTTTGTATATGTTGCCTTTATGCCATAAAGGAAATTTGGCTTTTATTGATTCGATGTTTGTTTCTACCAGTTGCTTGGCCGTCACAGGCCTGTCAACTGTCAATGTATTAGAGGAAATGACCAGAATGGGGCAAGCACTGATGATGATCGAGATGCAGCTTGGAGGCCTTGGGATTTTGGTGTTGATCAGTTATTTATTTATGATGATGGGGCGACGGCTTTCCATGACTAGTTTGATTTTGATTAGCAGAGACCAAAACCAAACCAATTTGAAGACAATCCAGTCCCTAAGCATATCGGTTTTATTGATTGCCATCATCATCGAGCTAATTTGCTCATTCCTTACATATGGACAGATTCGTCCACAGTTCGATTCCACCGGAGAAGCAATGTTTGTGACGGCCTTCCACGCAGTGGCCAGTTTTACGAATGCCGGCTTTAACTTATTTGAGGGCGGTTTTGCTTCGTTTAAACATAATGACCTGATGCTGTACGTCACTTCGTTCACCATCTTTATGGGCAGTCTTGGCTACCCAACGATTATGGAGTATATTTTTTCGTTGCGGAGAAGAAAAAGTTTATTCACTAAAATCAATATTCGTATGCATGCGATTTTATTGGTGGCGGGGATGTTGGCTTATATGGCACTTGAGTACGGAAAAGCATTTAAAGGCTTGAATTTCATGGATAAAGTGGCCAATGCGGTGTTCCTGTCTGCAACGACGCGCAACGGGGGATTGACTGTATTCGATCTATCAGGATTAACGATCACAACCATCCTGATTATGACGCTATTAATGTTTATCGGCGGTGCTTCGACCAGTACCGGGGGCGGCATTCGTCTGACTACCTTTGCCGTCTTGATCGCCAAGATGATTTCCGTGGTGAAGTCAGAAGAGCATACAGTCATTTATAAGAAAACAATTACGCAGGAAACAATCAATAAATCATTTTTGATTTTGATTTCATTCCTTATTTTATTATTTTCTTCTACAGTTGCTTTATCGATTGTTGAGAAAGAACCGATTGAAATGATCGTATTTGAAGTGGTTTCTGCCCTAACAAACACTGGATTATCGATGGGTATAACAGAGCACCTGACTGTTTTTTCGAAAATTATTCTGATGTGCTTGATGGTCATTGGGCGAATCGGGATTTTTACCTTAATTTATTTTGTATTCAGGGTCGAAAAATCAAAAATGAGATATTTGAAAGAAGACTTGGCTGTCGGTTAAGAGGAGGAGTAATAATGAGGCAATATTTGGTGATAGGCGCAGGCCGATTTGGACGCGGCGTTGTTAAGGAACTGTATGACCAACGTGCAAAAGTTGTGGTCTGTGACACAAACGAGCAGAAATTAGATGAGATTGACCAATATGCCACCCATGCAATCATCGGCGATTTCCGTGACAATGATGTGCTGGATGAATTGAATATCGAAGAATTCGATACAGTCTTTATAGCGATCGGCACAGATGCTTTTTCAGCAATCCTCATTACCAAAAAAATCAAAGAACGCAATGCCAAAAGGATTGTGGCAAAATCAATATCGCGGGAAGTCGGTGAAATCCTGTTGAGCATCGGGGCCGACCGCGTCATCTATCCGGAAGAGGAAGCGGGGAAAAAAGCGGCAAGGCAGGAATTGATGTCGGGTATCATTGAATATTACGAAATTACCAACGATGTCTCCATTGTCGAAATGGATGTTCCAAGATCTCTTTATGGGAAAAGCTTATGCGAGCTTGATTTTTCCAAAAAATATGACTTGGTGGTTTCTTTGATTATAAGAGATGACAAACCCCTTTTATCCCATTTTGCTGATGTGGCTTTCAAGCCGGGCGACCGTTTTTTGGTAATCGGCCAAAATAAAAAAATTGAAAAATTCAAGAAAAAATATAACTGAAGATAGCGGCCTAAATCTGAAAGAGAATCCTATTTTTTTCTGTGATAGACAGGCACTTTCATGTAAAATAATGTGGACACAACTGAATAGAATGATATTCAACAAAGCGTTTGATTGAGGGGTTTGAGGATGAAGAAACAATATAAAATAGAAATGCAAGGCAAAAATCCATTTGATTGGCACGGGTTTCTTGAATGTTCTGAATATTGCCGAGCCATCCTTCTTTCCATCCATCTACATAACGGCACTGCGATCGATATCCATGAGAGGCTGGAATTTGAAGGACTGCATTTATTGACAAGAGCTTGCAAAGATAAGTTGAACGCAAAAATCAAAGCAACGTATCCGTTGATCTTGAAGGATCTCACATCTCATTTAAATAAAGGGTATATGATTATTGAAGCGGAAATCAATCAATATGGCATGGCCCGCTGGCAAAGCAAGCAGTTTGCCGTATCGGCTCTTTGAAAGAGGATCCAAGCAGCTAAAAATATAGCATAAAAGAAGAAACGCCCTTGATATAGAGCGTTTCTTTTTTTGATTTACTGTGCTGACGGGCACGAGGGTCCCCGAGAGTGAGATGAAGAAAAATATCCACCGATTAAAGGTTACTCTACCTTTTTTTATTGTTCCTTTTAATCTGCTGGGAAATTTTCTTCATGGCATTCATATTTCCGGACATATTGACCGCTTTTGCTTTGTCCCGCTTGTTTGCCTTCATTTCTTGGTAGTGCAGCTCCCGCTGTAGCTTCAGGTAGTTGCTGAAACGTTCGGCAGGGAGGCTTCCGTCGGCAATCGCTTCTTTCACGGCGCAACCGGGTTCTTTTAGATGGGAGCAATCGGAAAAGCGGCATTGCCGGGCGTATTCTTCAATATCAGCAAAAGAGTGCGAGAGATCGCCACTTTCTAGCTTCAATTCTCTCATCCCCGGTGTGTCAATGACAGCTCCCCCTCCTGGCAGAAGTAATAGTTGGCGATGGGTGGTCGTATGGCGCCCTTTATCGTCTTCTTCCCTGATGTTGTTGACAGCAAGCACTTCAGCCTCCATCAATGAATTGATTAAGGTTGACTTGCCGACACCTGACGAGCCGATGAAAGCGGCAGATTTTCCCCAGGGAACCATTGCTTTTACATTGGCCACACCTTCCTCCTGCATAGAAGAGACAGCTATTACTTCTGCCCCGATGGCGACCTCGTTAACCTGCCCCCATTTTTCGCCGATATCTTCACATAAATCGGCTTTAGTCAAAACAACAACAGGCGTAGAGCCGCTATCCCAAGCGACAGCCAAATATCGCTCCAATCTTCGCAAATTAAAGTCACTGTTGACCGACATGCAAATAAAGATGACATCGATATTCGTGGCTATAATTTGGACATCATTTGAAAGGCCGGCAGCATTGCGCTCAAATATACTTTTGCGGGGAAGGATATGATGAATGATAGCATCGCCACTGCTATCCTGTTCCCGGTCGACCATTACCCAGTCTCCGACGGCCGGAAAATCGCGGGCATCAAACGCTGAGTAACTCAGCTTGCCGGCCACCTTGGCCTGCATTTCACCTTGTTGGCCGATCACTTTATATATTTCTTTATGCTGCGAAGAAACCTTAGCCGCAAATAAATGCGGAAAACGGGCAGCTTCTTGTTGGAAAAAACAATCAAATCCTATTTGTTCTAATCTGTTTTCAGTCATGTTTGTCCTCCTCGATCTAATCAACTGGCATGAGTATATGGAGAGGAGGGACGTACATCCCTTTTTGTATGTTGATCTGTCCGATGGCTCTATGGTGCAAATAGTAAAGGGTGGCCAGTGGCGGAAACCAATCATTTTTGTCTGAGAGAAGCCTGGCTTTAGTGGATGTGTACCTCCTCATTTACGGCAAATCCATTATGCAATCTTTTCATAAAACATCCACTCCTTTCATATTTTCCTACTAATAGTGTATGCTTTATCATCAAATATTTCCAGTATATAGGAGGCAAATGCTGCTTTTATAGGAGTTTCTTTTAGAATAGGAAACCAAGGACAGAAAAAGACCTAATATAACGGTTATTTTTGAGGTTTTTCTAATGATTCAACTCTGTAACATTATCAAGAGGTACATACGCTCTTATATGATATACTATATAAATAGTTCATCCAGAAATAGAAACGTCATATAAATGTAATATTTGTAAACTTTTTATTTTCATTCTATACTGGAAGAAAGCTATACAAGTAGTTTCATAAATAACTTGTACATAAAAGGAAGTCTGGCTTCTCGTGAGCCCGGACGGTTTCGAGGTGCGAATATGGATTTCTCGATTATATTTCACGCGGATTTAGATTACCGCGGCCAATCCGATGAAGAGGCGGTTCTTTGGGGAAAGGTTGATTTTCTGCTGAATGGTGTTTCTTTTTTCAGCAATTATCACCTGGCTGAGCAATCAGAGGAAATGGGAAACACAGCACTGTCCAAGGAAGGATTCGCTGTCCCTGTCTTGCCCTTTATTTCAAATCTTCTTTTGAACTTTTCATTGATCGGCACAAAAACATTGGAAATAGGCAAGGGGATGATGGATAAAGAATTGGTCATTATTCCCCAAGGTGAGCATGTATTGATTGGAATCAAGCATGGATCCCTGGACCCTATCTATTGGTATGATGGAGAACAAGTGACGAAATCAACCAATTTGCCGGTCAACAGCATGAACATTGTTCCGACAGTCGCCTTTAGGCAGGGAATCAAGAAAGGCATATTGTCTTTCCTAAGAGACATAAAGAACCATAATATGGATGATGAAAAACTCCTGTCCTTTATTCAAAAAGCCGAATTGCTTCAGCCATCCTAATATAGTATCCTCTGCAATTTTTTGCAGGGGTTTTTTCATTTTTATGATAAACGCCCAGCGGGAAAATATTATTTGCTTTCGTCATTTTATCAACTCCTTTTCATACTATGAGGTAAGAAGAAAAAGGAGGGGGCAGAGTGAGAGCTACCGAACATAAAGAACTGGAAAAAGCGATTGGGGAAATATCGGAAATCGCTAAGGGCTTCGGCCTGGATTATTATCCGATGCGCTATGAAATTTGCCCAAGTGAAATCATTTATACCTTCGGCGCATACGGAATGCCCACCCGGTATTCCCATTGGAGCTTTGGGAAGCAATTTCATAAGATGAAACTTCAATATGACTTTGGACTAAGCAAGATATATGAATTAGTGATCAATTCTAATCCTTGTTATGCCTTTTTATTAGACTCCAATTCATTAATACAAAATAAGTTGATTGTTGCACATGTGTTGGCGCATTGCGACTTCTTCAAAAATAATATCCGCTTCCAGAATACTAAACGAGATATGGTGGAAAGCATGGCAGCCACAGCCGACCGCATTCGCCAATACGAGATCGAGCATGGCAAGAAAGAAGTAGAAGTCTTCCTTGACGCAGTCCTTGCCATCGAGGAGCATATCGACCCGGCACTGCTTCATCCAACGACAATCATAGATCTTGAGACAGAAGAAGAAAAACCACTCGAAAAACGAGCATCCCCATATGATGATCTCTGGAACCTTGACCGAAAAGACAGTAAACCCGAACCGGCAAAAAAGAAATACAAAACATTTCCATCCCAGCCGCAAAAGGACCTGCTCTTATTCATCCAGCAATACAGCCGGGAGCTGACTGATTGGCAGCGCGACATATTGACGATGATGCGCGAAGAGATGCTTTATTTCTGGCCACAGCTGGAGACGAAAATCATGAACGAAGGCTGGGCATCCTATTGGCATCAACGCATCCTCCGCGAACTTGACCTGACGACCGATGAATCCATCGAATTCGCTAAGCTCAATGCGGGTGTGGTGCAACCTTCAAGAACAACCATCAATCCGTATTATCTAGGGTTGAAAATTTTCGAGGATATCGAAGAGCGCTATGATAATCCGACCGAGGAGATGAAGCGACGGGGAGTAGAACCTGGATCGGGCCGCCAGCAAATGTTCGAGGTGCGCGAAATTGAATCAGATATTTCCTTCCTCCGCAATTACCTTACTAATGACTTGGTGATGCGCGAGGATATGTATCTCTTCCAGAAGCAAGGGCGCGATTACAAAGTAGTCGACAAGGAATGGACCCATGTGCGCGATCAGCTGGTCGGGATGAGGGTGAACGGGGGCTTCCCGTACATCACTGTCAATGACGGCGACTATCTGCGGAATGGCGAGCTCTATCTGAAACATTGGTATGAAGGCATTGAGCTGGATGTGAAATATTTAGAGAAAGTGCTTCCTTATATTTATCAGCTGTGGGGCCGCGGCGTCCATATGGAAACGATTGTGGAAGATAAGCCGATTTTATATAGTTATGATAGCAAGGGGATTTATAAGAAGTATTTGTGAGGGAGATTCTATTTATATAATAGAAAGAGATAGTGCAAGAATTAATTTTGAATGGGATAGCCAGTAGAATTACTGCTGGCTTTTTTTAATGACCTAATTAGAAACAATTTCTTATTGTTCGAAAATATTAAGGGTTGTAATGCAAGATATTGGATAGATAAATTGGGTATCCACTCATAAAACAGGTGGCTTTACCTTCTTTTTTAAAGTTTAGTCATTTATAGATGGGTATCTTACTTATTTGCTATTTTAAATTTTATCTGTTATTCTTAAGAAGAATTATTTTTGTTCGCTGTCAGATTGAGAAGCGATTTTGATTTTCGTCTAAGGTATTTGAGCAAGGATAGTAACACATTGTATGGAAAAGTCCATACCAGGAGGCAACAATTATGGAACAAGGTAAAGTTAAATGGTTTAATGCAGACAAAGGTTTTGGATTTATCGAACGTGAAGGCGGAGAAGATGTATTTGTACATTTCTCAGCAATCCAAAGCGAAGGTTTCAAATCTTTAGACGAAGGTCAAAGTGTAACTTTTGAAGTAGAACAAGGACAACGCGGTCCACAAGCTACTAACGTTCAAAAAGCTTAATAACAGCAAAAAGGATCCTGCGTAAAGCGGGATCCTTTTTTTTTGCTTGAAATGAATTCTGGCAATAAAAAAACCCTATTCAATGAATGAATAGAGCTTATGCAACAAACGTATCTGAAACAAGTAATTCAAATGGTAGACTCAGTATAGCACAATGATTGAATAATCCCTAATTTAAAATCCGCATTTGTTTATTAATCGTTAACTTCCTAAAAATCTTTAGCTGAACGAGGGCTGGACATCTTAGTAAATTAAACCTAACTTCCGATGAATCCATCGAGTTCGCCAAGCTAATGCGGGCGTGGAACCTGGCTCAGACCGCCAGCAAATGTTCGAAGTGCGCGAAATCGAATCGGATATTTCCTTCCTCCGCAATTATCTTACCAAGGATTTGGTGATGCACGAGGATATGTATCTCTTCCAAAAACAAGGGCGCGATTATAAAGTGGTCGATAAAGAATGGACCCATGTGCGCGATCAGTTGGTCGGAATGAGAGTGAACGGGGGATTTCCGTACATCACCGTCAATGACGGCGACTATCTGCGCAATGGCGAGCTCTATCTGAAGCACTGGTATGAAGGCATTGAATTGGATGTGAAATATTTAGAGAAAGTGCTGCCTTATATTTATCAGCTGTGGGGCCGCGGCGTCCATATGGAAACGATTGTGGAAGATAAGCCGATTTTATATAGTTATGATAGCAAGGGGATTTATAAGAAGTATTTGTAAGGAAAATTCTATTTATATAATAGAAAGAGAATGTATAAGAATTAATTTTGAGTGGGATAGCCAGTAGAATTACTGAACTGCACCCCAGATGTTAGACACAATCTAGCATTTGGAGGTGCAGTTTTTTGTGACTAAATTTACACGTGATATAAAATTAATTTACTTCACTCGGTCAAACTGTATTTCGTAAAAGTTTCTTCAGATGAAGTGACTCTAAAAAATTAGACAAGGTTATTCATTAGGCAGCTTTCTCAAAATGAGTTGGGAGTATAAAAATTTTGTGACTATAACTATTGATACTAGTGGAATTAAAAAAGATGGCTCCTATTCAGTATAGAAACCACCTTCAAGCTGCTTAGTCTCTTTTTTTATTGTGTCCTTGACATGGAGATTAGTTTAAATTAGAGACTTTTTCTGTATTTTATTATATTTTTTATTTGACTCAAACATACATTTCGAAAAACCATATTTATATCATCAGATACAGCCTCGAGTAAAATAAGTACTAATCTCCACCTCCTCCATTTTACCAAGGCACAACTCCATTATCATCAAAAAAGCCTCCAGTTGGACCATCACTATTTATTGTGGCAAGCTTCACTACAATGGAAGCGGCTTGGTCGACCGAACGATAGCCACTGTTACCATTTAAATCAGTTGCTGTAAATCCAGGGCAAACGGAGTTGATTTTAATAGGAGAATCGCTTAATTCTTTAGCGAAAAAAACGGTTAAAGCATTTACGGCCGTTTTGGAGCTATTGTAGGCGAGCGTATTCACATTATAAAATTCTGATTTGGGGTCTGTATTCAAGGTTAAGGAACCTAATCCGCTGGAAAGATTAACGATTCTTCCGGAAGAAGACTTTCTGAGCAATGGGAGCATCGCTTTTGTTACAGAAAATACACCAAAAACGTTTGTCTCATATGTGCTTTTGAGGACGGACAATTCCAGTTCACTCTGATTGATTTCGCCTTCAAAAAATACGCCTGCATTATTAATCAATATATCAAGCAATCCATATTCTTGTTCAATTCTTTCTACAGAGGAAAGAATTGAGGTGGGGTTTGTAACATCAAGACCCACTGTTTTAGCTTTAATGTTCTCCTTTTCCAATAACGTTACCGCCTCAAGTCCTCTTTTTTCATTTCTTGATCCTAATAAAATCTCATATCCCATTTTTCCTAATTGTCTAGCTGTTTCAAAACCAATACCTTTGTTTCCCCCTGTTATTAAAACGATTTTTGGCTTATCCATAAAAATTCCCCCTTTATCAATTTCTTTAACCTGGTGATGTGCAAAATATCTTAATTTCTCGTTAAGATGATATAAATTTGATTAGGCATCAACCGCTTTCATTTTTGATATAGTAAGTATAGTGGAAATCATTGATGCATGTAAGTAGGCACATTTTTGTAACTTAATGAATGGGGTGGCAAATATGGGATATGGGTTAAAAGGATATGGTGATTGCAGTAAAGAGGTTATAAGGGCTTGTCCTATTGAGATGGCTTTACAGATTATAGGTGGAAAATGGAAAGGTATCATTATCGACCTATTATCCGAAAAATCAATCAGATTTAATGAACTTAAACGATTAATACCGGGCATTTCGCAAAGAATACTAACTTTGCAACTTAGGGAACTTGAAGCTGATGGAATTGTGAAAAGGAAGGTAGATGATACTGTCCCACCACGAGTAGAATACTTCTTAACCGAACAAGGAAATGAGTTATCATCTATCATTAATTCTTTAAGAGCGTGGGGGCAAAATTATCTAATCTAGATTTTGGGAGCCCAAATACGGAAATATAAAGGAAGCAAATGGATTTTCCTGATTTTTTATTTGAGTAATCTAAAGCCATGCCGATTAGGCAAGGCTTATTTGTTCAATCAAGTTTATTGTAATTACTTTCAAAGCTCATGATTGGAACCAATGCTTATTTCAAACGTAAGTAATGTAAAAGACTTAAGTTCGGAGGCGTAAGTATGAGGCAGCTTTATATAAAGCAAAAGGTATTCAGTCTTGGCGGGAAATTTACAGTAAAGGATCAGCAGGAGAAGGATATATATTACGTGGAGGGAAGTTTTATGCAAGTTCCAAAGACTTTCTCCATTATGAATACAGCAAGAGATGAAGTAGCACTCATTACGAAAAAAGTATTCAGCCTTTTGCCGAAGTTTTTGGTTGAGGTGAATGGTCGAGAGGTATTCACAATAAAGAAGGAATTTTCCTTCTTTAAAGCACGATATACAATTGATGCGGCAGGAATAGAAGTGCATGGTAATTGGTGGGATATGGATTTTCAAGTCTTGCAGAATGGTAAAATTGTAGGTGAAGTGGGCAAGGAGTGGTTCACTTGGGGCGACAGCTACAAGGTTCAAATAGTAGATGAAGAAATGGAAACTATTATTATTGCACTCGTTATTGCAATTGATTGTGTGAAGGCTGATCAAGCAGCTGCTTCCTCAGCAGCGTCGATTTAAAGCAGAAATTCAAAATTAAAAGGATTACAAGAAATACATCCTTAATTATTATAAAATTAAAATAACAACAAAAGTTTATTCATAAAGTGAGGGGACTAGGATGGGATTACGATTTCGTAAAAGCATAAAGATTGCACCTGGAGTTAGACTTAATGTAGGGAGAAAGAGTGCAGGTATAAGTGTTGGTGGAAAAGGTTTGCGGTATAGTGTTAACAGCAGAGGTAGATCTACAACGACTGTGGGTGTACCAGGGACTGGGTTATCATATACATCCTCAAAAAACTATAAAACAAAAGCTTATCAAACTAGGAATAATCTACAATCACAACAAAGAGCTATTAAACAAGCGCAAGAAAGAGAACAAGCGCAATATGAAGTAGCTGTATTTGAAAATCAGTGTGAGTTAGTAAAATCCATTCATAAAGAATGTGATGATTATGTCGATTGGCATACCATTTTAAACAGTCAACCACCTTATCCATTAGGCGGTATTGGGAGACATGAATTAGAAGCAAAAGAGAAGTATGAAAATCATAAACTTACATTCATTGATCGGTTATTTAAAAGAGAAGAAAAAGTGTATAACCAATTAGCTAAAGAGATTGAGGCAGCCAAAGAAGAGGATCAAAAAGAATACAATGAATGGAAGAATACAGTTGCAATTGCAGAAGAAGTGCTCAATGGTAATATCGACACTTATCTAAAGGTAATTGAAGAAATGAATCCATTAGAAGATTTAAGCGAATTTGGAAGTGGGTTTGAATTTTCAACCGATGACCCTTCCTATATGGAGGTTGAATTTGATGCTCATTTTAAAGATGTCATTCCAACTGAGGAAAAACGTCTAACTAAAACGGGTAAATTATCCATAAAACAGATGACTAAAACACGTTATTTTGATTTACAGCAAGATTATGTTTGTAGCTGCACAATACGGATTGCTAGAGATTTATTTGCTCTTTTACCATTAAAGACTGTTATTATTCATACCTATGAAGAAAAGTTAAATACTGCTACAGGATATAATGAACGTATTCTAATATTGTCTGTTAAAATAGAACGTGACATTTTAAACTCTTTGGATTTAGATCATATAGATTGCTCCGATTCAATGGCGAATTTTCAACACCATATGCAGTTTAAGAAAACGAAAGGTTTTGAATCAGTTGATAAATGCAGCTTATGAAGAAAGAATGATTAAAAAGTTTCTCTTTGAATTTTAAAAATGGAGTTGTTACAAGAATACTGCCCCTTCGTATTATAAGGTTGACCAAGTTAATTGGTTGACCTTATAATACGAAATCAGCTAATAGTTTGTCATCCAGTGTTGATATTAGGCGAAACTCTGCTCGGATTCAGTCGTTAGTTGCGGTGAATAGTATCATTCAGAATTGTACGATACTTATCACTCCAAGTTTTCACATCCTTCACTAGATCATCGCAGAAAGCAGCTACGTCCTCGCCAGTGAGGTCAGTTACTTTCCTTCCTTCCGCTGCGCCTTCCTCGAAGAGATCGAGAAGGGTACTGAAAATGCAGCTGGTGTCCTTCCAGTCTGTGGGGCCGCCGCAGGTATACATATATTTTTTGATAGCATTGTAAGCGTTACGGTACTCACTTGGAAGTGCCTTCCCACGCGCCTCAATCTCCCTCCATTCTCGCTTGGCATTCAAACTTCCGATAATTTTTTCAAGTATACTCATTTTAATCCTCCTTTGGAATGTGTTTAATTTTGAGTTCGTTCATTTTACTTGAAACAAAATCCCATTTATCCCAAAAAACTTCTAGATGCTTTTGACCTGCTGTGTTGAGCGTGTAAAATTTTCTCGGCGGACCCATAGTGGATGGTTTTTTCTCCAATTCTACTAGGTTGTTTTTCTCAAGCCGCATAAGAATCGTATAAACTGTGCCTTCAACTACATCAGTGAAGCCAAGTTCTCTCAGTTGTTGCGTGATTTCATAGCCATAAGTTTCACCGCGGCTAATAATCTCAAGCACACAACCTTCAAGCACCCCTTTCAGCATTTCCGTTATATTTTTCAATTTTTGCCCCTCCAATTGTATTGTACTTATCTTTTCTCGGTATCTGTCTCACTGATAGTTTGTATTACTAATATTCAGTACCACTTACTACTGGTATATAGTATAACTGAATAGAGTCTTTTGACAAGAAAATTTCCGCAAATAATCCTGTTATTACAGTCCATTAATTCGATGTTCGTATTATTTAAGGGATAGTCATCCTCGGTTAATAAGTCTTTAATATCTCAATCCCCGTTTATTACTGGAGAGAAATGTTTCTAAAAGGAATGCATTAAATAAGAAAATCCATTCCTATTTCTTTTTTAGAACGGACTCCAATAGGCTCCTTTATTTTAACCTTGATCTGATGGGTTTCTTAAAGGCCCCTAGTTGCAAATGAGAACCATTATTAATAATAATTATTATCATTTATTAGATTTTTGTTGTTATAACTAATAATCGTTCTCGATTAGATTATTATTTTCTCAATTAGATTGACTTCTGAGATTGAGATTGTTATGCTTGAATTAAAGATGGAGCATAACAAAAAAGCGATTTTATATAAATAACAGCTAAGAATAGGAGGGAATAATAATGGCTTCAGAAAAAACAATTCAAATGTCTATCTGGAAAAAAGCATGGGAACATATTGAATTAATTGCGGCATTAATAAGCGGTTTATTTATCTTGATTGGTTGGACTTTATCTAAAAATGACATGGTGGCATTTTCGATTATTGCCTATTTATTAGCTTTTGCTATTGGCGGATTCGCTAAAGCAAAAGAAGGTATATTGGATACAATCGAAACGAAAAAATTGAATGTTGAAATTCTTATGATATTAGCTGCCGTTGGCTCTGCTATTATTGGTTATTGGGCTGAAGGATCGATTCTAATCTTTATCTTCTCTTTAAGTGGTGCACTTGAGACATATACAATGAACAAGAGTCATAAAGAAATATCAGCTTTAATGGACTTACAGCCTGAAAAGGCACTATTAATCGATCCCCAAGGAAATGAATCATTAGTTGCGGCAGCTGATTTGAAAATAGGAGACCATATCTTAATTAAAGCGGGTGAACGAGTACCTTCTGATGGCACCATTATTGAAGGTACGACAAATATTGATGAAGCAGCCATCACTGGTGAATCGATGCCAGTTAGTAAAAAAGTGCGTGATGAAGTATTTGCCGGTACTGTAAATCTTCGAGGAACGATTACGGTTGAAATAACGAAACCTCAGGAAGAAACACTATTCCAGAAAATTATTCAGTTGGTACAGTCAGCACAAAGTGAAAAGTCTCCTTCACAATTGTTTATAGAAAAATTTGAAGGTATGTATGTAAATGTTGTATTGATTGTTGTGGCATTCATGCTATTTTTGCCTCACTTTATTTTGGGCTGGAGTTGGAATGAAACGTTTTATCGTGCAATGGTTCTTTTAGTAGTGGCATCTCCTTGTGCATTAGCAGCTTCTGTTATGCCGGCTACACTTTCTGCTATTTCAAATGGCGCAAAAAGAGGCATCTTATTCAAGGGTGGCGTTCACTTAGAAAACTTAGGGAATTTAAAGGCTATTGCCCTAGATAAAACAGGGACATTGACTAAAGGTAAGCCAGAAGTGACAGATGTGTTATTCAGAGATGATTTTACGAAAGAGAATTTTCTTCAGTGTGTGGCATCAGTCGAAAAATATTCCAACCATCCATTAGCGCAATCTATTGTAAAGTATGCTGCGGACAATATGAATCTATCGTTTATTAAACCTGAAACATCAGAGGATCTATCAGGTTTTGGAGTAAAAGCAATATTGCAGGGAGTCGAGTGGAAAGTAGGTAAAGCAGATTTTGTTGGAGCAGAAGCTGCTGCTGCTTTTCAAAATGGCATTGCCAAACAATTGGCAGCCGAGGGCAAAACGATTGTCTTTGCCAGTGATCACAAAGGGATTGCAGGCTTAATTACGTTAAAAGATACGGTTCGTCAAGAAACCATAGATGCTATTGAAAAGTTAAAATCTGTGGGTGTTTACACATTTATGCTAACAGGTGATGGTACAGCAACAGCTCAAGCAATCGCAAGTGAAAGCCACGTAGATGGATTTGTTGCAGAATGTTTACCAGAGACGAAAGTAGATGAACTGAAAAAATTAAAAGAGAAGTATGGCACAGTAGCGATGGTTGGGGACGGAATTAACGATGCACCTGCATTAGCGACAGCTTCCATCGGGATCGCAATGGGTGAAGGAACGGATGTAGCACTTGAAACAGCTGATGTCGTATTGATGAAAAACAATTTATCTCTAATTGCCGAAGCAGTTGTCCTATCTCGAAAGATGAATAAGATTATTAAACAAAATGTTATATTCTCTATAAGTGTAATAGTGTTATTAATTTGTTCTAACTTTTTACAAACAATTAGCCTTCCTTTTGGGGTAATTGGCCATGAAGGAAGTACTATTCTTGTTATTCTGAATGGACTTCGTTTATTAAAGTCAATCAAGGAATAAATATTTAATAAAAAGCAAGGGAACTATGAATTAGTTTCACTTGCTTTTTTTTTCATAAACATCTGCAGTATCTAACAATGTCACGCCCAATTCCATAGCACGATGAATTGTTTTAATTGATTCCTCATCATACGTCTGACCCTAAATTCTGGTGGCATCTCCATCAAGCCTAGCCCTCTATAGAAGACACTTCCAAATCACTATGTCCAAGTTTTCTTACTTTCATGTTATCCACTCCAATAATAGAAATTTAGTGCTTTTTCATCATAAGAGTTAGAGTTTTCTTGAGGTTAAGCAAAAAATTTAAACTTTGGTTAAAGTAGCTTTAAGAGATATATAGTAGATCATAAAATACATTAAGGAAGAGTTGTTATAATTAATATAAATTTCTTATTATTGGCGTTTTTGGCGAATTGATTGTCGCTCTTTGCTAATTACAGAAAGACTATATATAAGTAAAATGAAATGACTATCCCGTTAACAAATACAAGCTGAAACGTAATGTGCTGATAGATAGAGAGGTGTAATATGACTACAAATACTCGTATTAGAATACCGGATGGACTTTGGACAGGACTGAAACAACTTGGAGTTAATACACGAGATTTAGTTCGAAAAGCAAAATTGCCGCTTACTGTAATCACTGAATCAGTTGTCACTGTCGAACAATACTACGCATTATGGCAAGCATATTCGGATATCATCGGTGACATGGAAGCTGGAATTCTTAAACTTCCGATAGTATTTGAAACAGCGCAGTATCCCCCATCTGTACTGGCAGCTTACCATGCTCGTGATTATCGAGATGCTTTACAAAGAATGGTGCGCTATAAGGAAATGTGTCCCCCTGAAAAATTACGCATTGTGGAGGAAGGCAAAAGTTGTGTGATTGAACTTGAATGGTTGGACACGGAGCAAGCCGGACCGCCAATGCTAATTGGAACGACACTCGCGTTTTTACTGGAACTAGGACGACGAGGAATCGGTAATCCTTTAAAAGCGAGATTAGTAGAATTTACACATTCATTTGGTCAAGTAGAGACACTTGAAGAATACTTTGGCTGTCCTATTCAGCTTAGTGCAAAACGTAATAGAATGACATTGCAAAGAGAAGATCTCGATCGTCCTTTTATTTCATACAACGCTGAATTACTGGAGATTTTAACACCAGTTTTGGAGCAGACGTTGGATGAGCAGCATCGCAATCACTCAATAACGGAGATAGTTAAGTGGATTATAAAACGCAATTTAACAGGAGAAAGACTCGACATACAAGATGTAGCAAGTGAGTTGGCCATGAGCGAACGTACTTTACAGCGTCGGCTTACTGATGCCAAAACCAGCTTTAAGGAACTGCTAAAGAAAGCCCGTCATGAACAGGCAAGACAGTACTTGGCTGATCCTGCTCTAGATATTAAAGAAGTGGCTTTTCTTGTTGGATATAAAGATCAGAGCTCGTTCTATCGAGCTTTCCGCAGTTGGGAAGGTGAAACCCCTTTAAATTGGCGTGCTGAACATGCACTTATAAACGAACTACATTGAAAACCAACCTAAAGGAGTAATGTATGATGGAAATGGGATTAAATAATAAAACGGCTTTAGTTACAGGCTCAACAAAAGGTATAGGTAAAGCAATAGCAAAAGAACTCGCTAAAGAAGGAGTTAACGTACTCATAAATGGACGGAATTATGAAGAGGCAGAACGAACTGTACAAGAAATTAAATCAGAATTCCCGCTAACTTCACCTCAAAATGCTGCAGCGGATATTGTGGATGCTCAACAAAGAGAGGCGTTATTTTCAAAGTACCCTAGAGTAGATATGTTAGTTAACACGCAGAGGCATAGGGACTGCATAAGAATGCAGTTAGTCTTCCAATTTCAATTGGTCTAATAAATCGCTGTATTTCAGATTGGGGCAGATTATTGACCATGAATTGTTTTTCTTTTTCTGAAAAAGACATGTTTTCATTACTGTAGATACCCTCAATTATTTCTTGTACATTTTCAGAAAGTGTTGGTCCAGGCATAATCGTATTGTCTGTAACCTCTGTTCCTTTTGTTAATTTAGATAAGCTTTTTGACAATGATAGCAGCATTGATTTTGTCATACAGTACTGAGGCATTTGTCCTGAAGGCATTATTGCTTCTTCACTTGCAATAAAAATAATGCGGCCATCATTATTTTTCAGCATTTTTGGAAGGTAGAGTTTACATAGCCCATTTGCAGCTAATACGTTAGTATGGAAGTATTTTTTCCATATTTCATCAGTGACATCTTCATATTGCATCATTTCTCGTTTGTTTCCATACTGTATCTTTGGATGCTTTTAAGTTTTGCAGGATGGTTAGTTCCTCCTCTTCTTCATATGGAAACGGAAAATAAGGAATAATCAAATAAATACGCCCTTACATTTGTAGGGCGTATTTTTTGTAACAAAATAATTCTTTTGTTTATTAAATTTTATAATGTCTTATTCAACTAGACTCCTCCGTTTGTTGAATAAGAAAGCAACAATCTGTATGGAAATATAGTAGGTTTTAACCGTGCACACTTGCATTGTTTAAGCATATACTGCTAATATAAGTAATATCTTATATAAGTGATTGGTAATATTATAAGAGGAGGACTAAGAATGGATAAAATGGACCGTATGGCTACTTTATTAAAAGCTGTCAGTGATGCCAATCGGTTGAAGCTCCTTGCTTGTTTGAAACAAGGAGAGGTTTGTGTCTGTGACTTAGTGGAAGTCTTACAGATTTCACAACCAGGCGTCAGTCAACAATTAAAGAAGCTAAAAGAAGCAGACATTATTCTTGAACGTAAAAAAGGGACATGGAAACACTTCAGACTAAACGATCGTCAAGAACCATACATCCAATCCATTATTGATGAGTTGGAGCCAATCCGAGTCACCAAATGTTCTCCTCGATGTTAGAAGAGGAGGGGCTGAAATGGCAGAAAAAAGTGTAACGAAGAAGCTTTCATTTTTGGATCGTTATTTGACGCTTTGGATTTTTGTGGCCATGGCTATTGGAATTTTATTGGTGGTTTCCGTACCAAGCTTTAAAGACACACTGGATACATTCTCGGTAGGTACAACATCCATTCCGATTGCTGTTGGATTGATTATCATGTTGTATCCACCACTGGCGAAAGTGAAATACGAGGAAATGTGGCGAGTCTTTAAAGATTGGAAAGTCTTATTGCTATCATTATTTCAAAATTGGTTACTGGGACCTTTCCTAATGTTCTTTTTGGCTATTTTGTTCCTACATGATTACCCAGAATACATGGCAGGCCTTATTATGATTGGTCTAGCCCGTTGTATTGCCATGGTTATTGTATGGAATGACCTGGCGCGTGGTGATCGCGAATATGTAGCAGGATTGGTTGCTTTTAACTCGATTTTCCAGATTGTGTTTTATTCCGTATTCGCGTATTTCTTCTTAAATGTCTTGCCTGGCGTTTTTGGATTAGAGAATATGGCGGTTTCCATTTCTATGTGGGAAATCACCAAAAGCGTATTGATTTATTTAGGGATTCCTTTCGCAGCAGGCATTCTTACTCGAATCGTCGGCTTAAAAATAAAAGGGAAAGAGTGGTATGAACAAACGTTTTTACCGAAAATTTCACCCCTTACACTCATCGCGCTATTGTTTACGATTATCATGATGTTCTCTTTAAAAGGAGACAAAATTATTGCCTTGCCGATGGATGTGGTTCGAATTGCGATTCCATTATTCATCTATTTCTTGATCATGTTCGCGGTTTCGTTCTTTGCGTCCAAGAAAGCTGGCGCGTCTTATCCAGTTACAGCTTCTCTTTCCTTCACAGCTGCAAGCAATAACTTTGAACTGGCGATTGCGGTTGCTGTTGCAGTTTTTGGCATCAACAGTGGAGAAGCCTTTGCGGCCGTTATCGGACCGTTGGTGGAGGTTCCTGTCTTAATTGCTCTGGTCAACGTAGCTTTAAGATGGGAAAAGAAATATTTTAGGACTATTAAATTGTAGTTATTTATTCAGGAGGAAAGACCGGTATGACACAGAAAAAAACCATCTACTTTCTTTGTACAGGAAATTCGTGCCGCAGCCAAATGGCTGAAGGATGGGCAAAAAAACATCTGGATGGCACTTGGAATGTGAAAAGCGCAGGCTTGGAAGCACACGGGTTAAATCCTAATGCTGTAAAAGCCATGAAAGAAGTCGACATTGATATTTCCAATCAAACATCCGATGTCATTGATCCAGCTATTCTAAACAATGCAGACTTGGTAGTGACGTTATGCGGCCATGCCAATGAACATTGTCCAATGACTCCTCCTCACGTGAAACGCGTGCATTGGGGATTTGATGACCCAGCAAAAGCAGAAGGTACAGATGAAGAAAAATGGGCTTTCTTCCAACGAGTGCGGGATGAAATTGGGGAACGTATTGAGCGTTTTGCCCGTACGGGAGAATGACAAACAGATAGCCAAGGGATTTTCTTGGCTATCTCTTTAATAAATATATAAGCGTATGCTTATTTTTAAGTGAATCAACATGCCAATAGAAAAAGGAGTGGAGTAACATGAAACAGATTCAAATTTTTGACCCAGCCATGTGCTGTTCAACAGGTGTTTGTGGACCGTCCATTGATCCCGAATTATTGCGTGTTTCTTTTATTGTCAGTAACTTATCCAAAAAAGAGTATCCGATCGAGCGTTTTAATTTGGCGAATGATACCGAGCATTTCATGAAGAATGCTAAAGTGAATCAATTATTGAATGAAAAAGGGCCTTCCGTTTTGCCAATTGTATTGGTGGATGGCCAAGTGGAGTTAACAGGAGCATACCCTTCGAACAAGGAGTTTGAGCAATGGACGGGATTTGCGGCGGAAGAATTGACACAAAAGCCAAAGGTTCGTTTATCTCTTAAAGCAAAGAAAGAAGGGAATTGAATTGAAACGATTCACACCAGAAGATTTTCCGGCTACCCATTATCTCTTTTTTACAGGTAAAGGCGGTGTAGGAAAAACATCAGTTGCCAGTGCCCTTTCACTGACCTTATCCAAACAAGGAAAAAGAGTCCTATTAATCAGTACGGATCCAGCTTCTAACCTACAAGATGTTTTTGGCCAAACATTGACCAATCATCCTACGTTGATTCATGATACGTCTAATTTGTATGCACTGAACTTGGACCCTATTCAAGCAGCTGCCGAATACAAAGAGCGCATGATTGCTCCTTATAAAGGAAAGTTGCCTGAAGCCGTTCTTTCTTCGATGGAAGAGCAAATGTCAGGTGCCTGTACAGTGGAAATTGCGGCATTCAACCAATTTTCATCTCTTTTGACCGATAAACAGATAAATGCTGAATACGATGTAATCGTGTTTGATACGGCACCGACAGGTCATACCTTGCGCTTGCTTCAATTGCCGACTGCCTGGTCGGGATTCCTGGAGGATAATACGAATGGCGCTTCTTGTTTAGGACCACTTGCAGGCCTCGAAAGCCAGAAACAAATGTATAGCGAAGCCGTGAAAGTCTTATCTGATGCCAATCGGACCACGCTTTTATTAGTCAGTCGTCCTGAAGAAGGTCCATTACGAGAAGCTGCACGGGCTTCTAATGAACTGAAAGACATCGGGATAAGCAACCAGCAAGTCATCATCAATGGCCTTTTTGAGCAAACGGCGTTGAAAGACCATTATGCTAAGACCCTGTATGAAAGACAACAGAAAGCGTTGCAGGAAATCCCGACAGGCCTATCACTGTATCCTGTCTATTATTTGCCTTTGGCCCCTTTCTCCATTACAGGCACTAAACAAATGGAAAAATGGTTGAATCATGATTTTGAAATGGCTTCTGTGGAAACAGTGAAAGAGCCACTTTCATATCAATCAGTTCAGGATATGCTTGATTTTTATGAAGAGCATCAACAAAGGGTCATCTTCACGATGGGGAAAGGCGGCGTCGGAAAAACGACGGTTGCTTCCCTCGTTGCCCTCGGCTTAGCAGAGAGAGGAAAAAAAGTTCATTTGACTACTACTGACCCTGCCGCCCATATTGCTTGGACTTTAGGGAAAAACGGGCTGCATGAAAACTTGTCCATCAGCTCCATTGATCCTAAAAAAGTGGTTCAGGAATATAAGGATGAAGTCATTTCTAAAGCCAGTGAGACGATGGATGAAGATGGGTTAGCTTATATCAAAGAAGACCTTGAATCCCCGTGCACAGAAGAGATTGCCGTTTTTCGAGCATTCGCAGACGTGGTTGCGGAATCCAAAGATCGGATTGTAGTCATTGATACCGCACCTACTGGGCATACTCTTCTGTTATTGGATGCATCAGAAGCCTATCATAAAGAAATTTCTCGTTCTTCAGGCGAGATCCCTGAATCCGTTCGGGAGTTGCTGCCGAAATTGCGTGATGAATCATACACCAGTATTATCATCACTACGTTGCCAGAAGCAACACCAGTCTTTGAAGCTACTCGGTTGGAAAAAGATTTACAAAGAGCGAATATTGCCATCCACTGGTGGGTAATTAATCAAAGTTTTTATGTCACGGACACTTTGGACGCCATTTTAGCCCAAAAAGCGCAGGCGGAAAAGAATTGGATTCAACGAGTCAATGAATTATCGAACGGACACATGGTGATTATTCCTTGGAGTGTACAGGAACCAAAAGGGACTGATGGTTTGAACCATCTGCTATAAACCAAATAAAGAATAAGTGGAGGAATTGAAATGAATATTACAGATCAAGCAAAAGGCTATATTCAACAAGCTATGAAGGACAGTGATGTATCAACATTGCGTTTTTATGGGATTGCAGGATGTTGTGGCGTGAATTTAGGGGTCGCTTTACAAGAAGCTGAAGAGAAAGACAGCGTAGAAGAAATCAATGGGATAAAAGTGGCCATACACCCTGATGTCAAAGACCAATTAAATGGTGTGACTGTGGACGTGGAAGAAGAAAACGGAGAAATGGGCATCGTCCTTAATGGATATGACGCTAATTCTTGTTGCTAAGTCGTTTTAAGTTACCAAAAATAGAATGGATGGAGCCAACGCCCATGTTCGGTGGTTCCATCTTGTTTTTTCATTATTCAACAGACACTATTTCGTAAAACTTTGATTGGTGGGGGTTTTTATTCATCCCTTACCGAACATTGGCTGAACTGGTTTGTAGCCGTCTTTTTAACGGGTCCCAGGGATACCTGTTTTTCTTGGCAACCAAGAAGCGCATTCATGAAACTGAAGTCGGTAAGTAGATTGAAGATAAGGATGGGGGAAAGAAAAATGAGTGATATGAAGAAAGACCAAATTCGGAATGAAGTTCGTGATAATTATAAAAAGATCGCCTTAAAGGTAATTGATCATACTAGTTGTTGTGCACCCAGCTGTTGCTCACCAGATACCAATCAAAACATTTCAGTAGAAGAAATCTCCCAAAAGATGGGCTATACCGTGGAAGAACTGCAAAACATCCCTGATGGCGCCAATATGGGATTAGGATGTGGTAATCCGCAAGCCATCGCCAACCTCAAAGAGGGAGAAATAGTGCTTGATTTAGGCAGCGGTGGCGGATTTGATGCATTCTTGGCTGCTCCTAAGGTGGGAGCAACAGGGAAAGTCATTGGCGTGGATATGACACCTGAAATGATTACAAAAGCACGTCGGAATGCATCTAAAAATAAGTTTGAGAATGTGGAGTTCCGTTTGGGTGAAATAGAATATTTGCCTGTGGCAAACGAAGTTGCCGATGTCATCATGTCCAATTGCGTGATTAATCTTTCTCCTGATAAGAAGAGAGTGTTTGAAGAAGCCTATCGCGTCTTGAAGCCAAATGGTCGCTTGGCTATTTCTGATGTTGTCATGACAGCAAACTTACCAGAAGAATTGCGAACGAATATGGATCTCTATTCGGGATGTATCTCAGGTGCATCCTCCATTGAAGAGCTGACATCCATTATAGAACAAGCTGGTTTTCGAAATGTTTCCATTGTGCCAAAAGATGAATCAAAAGAATTCATTAAGGAATGGGCACCTGACCATAAAGTAGAAGAATATATTGTCTCGGCGATTATTGAAGCAACAAAATAATGGATTCGATTTTTAATTTATTGAAAAAGAAGTTTTTCAAAGGAAGAAGTACGTATATTTATGGAGAACCACTTTTTTAAAGGAGACCCCCTTCAGTACGGACAGCATACGTATCAAAGTTTCTTAACGGCCTTTGAACAATTAGTAACGGAATGAGCTGATGGGGAAGGGGCTGTCTCATAAGAGATCATTTTTCTCCATAAACAAATAAAAACAAAAGGCAGAAACAATGTTAAAGCTACGTTTCTTCCTTCTTCATTTGTTCCATTCGGGAATATGGACATTGCTCAGATAAAATTTGTGATTTTGTTTTAGTAAGCAATGGCGATTGATCTGCATAAAATATTCGAAAATAAGTTTTGATGGAAATGCAGCAATGATATGCTCAGTTATTAAAATCAAATGATCATGCAATAATAATATGTAGGACAAAAGCCTTGAATGAACGTATTCAAGGCTCTTCTGCTTTTTAGAAAAGCGGTCATGGTCATTTATACAAAATACATATTGTTACAGGAGGAGGCAAGAGAACAATGGATTGTTCGCAATGCAATGGAAGGTATTGTATGTCTTCTGTGCCTATATTTCAAGGTTTAAACAACGATGAAATGGCAGAACTGTCTAAGATTATTATCCACAGGACATATAAAAAGGGAGAACCCGTTTTTTTAGCTGGTGATTTAAATAATCATTTGTTTGTCGTTCGTAAAGGAAAAGTGAAAATTACGCGCGTTACTGAAGAAGGCCATGAACAAGTCATTCGAATTATTCAAGAGGGAGACTTTTTTGGCGATTTATCTTTATTTAGAAATAACTCTTTAACATCAAATGCAGAAGCCATTGAATTAACTGAAATATGTTTGGTAAAAGGGGAGGAATTCAAAAAAACACTAGAAAAATCACCAAGTTTAATGCTTAATATGCTGGATCAATTAAGTGAACGGCTTGAAAAAGCAGAATTTCAATTAAGTCAGTTTAACCACCGAGATGTAGCTCAAAGAGTAGCTGCATTTATTCTTCAACATGGCGAAAATAGCGAGAATTTGATTTTTGAATTCCCGACTAATAAAACGGATATTGCTTCAATGTTAGGCACTACAAGGGAAACGCTTAGCAGGAAACTTTCATTTTTCCAAAGAAAAGGATACATTAAAATATCGGGCCGACAAATACAAATTTGTGATGTAAAGGCTTTAAAAGAGTTGTTTTAATATAAGGACTTATATGAAACATCCCTCCTATACATGGGTATGGAGGGATGTTTAGTTAGCAGGAGAGTGGAGCGGGCAGGCTCTTTTTCTCCAGTGTGATCCTTTCTAAAATGAATGATTCTAATTCATCTAATTTCATAACGATTCCTGCTTTCCTTTTTTAGCTGCTATTATTAATGCTGGTGAATCAATTGAATAAGCTTTATATTCAAAGTTTCCGTATGCTTTGATCCTTTCAAAACCGCATTGTTCTAATAGTGGGATCAGTTGAGTTGAAGTGGCTGGATATAATGGGATCGTATTCTTTTGGGAAACTCCATTAGCCGAAAGTGTTGTTGTGAAAAGGATATGGTTTTCATCCAGATCGTAATGGCGTTCAAACGTAAAAGCCTCTTTTTTTATGACTGGGAAGGTGAAATCTTTCTTTATCAAAACTTTATCGAAATTAACAATTTGCAAGATAAATACACCATCTGAATGCAATTTTTGAAACGTTTGTTTAAAAAATGAATGGATATCCTTAAAACTATTTAAATGAACGAGAGTATTCCCTATACAGTAGATCCCATTATAATTTTCATCGATTGTTTCTATTTGTTCCATTGTTTTGGTAGTAACGGTGACTGGATGGTGACAAGACTCGGATTTAATTTGAATTTGTTCTGCCATACCCTCTTCTGGTTCCATTGCTGTTACTTGAAAACCTTGTTGTGAGAGGGAAATGGCCATATTGCCTGTACCCGCACCTACATCCAAAAGGGTGTCTCCTTTTTTGAAATGGGATGTTAAGAATGATAAAGCCTTTTCGTTTGCAGGAAAAATTTGATCGTAATAGGGAGTTAGTGTTTTATAGAATGACATGATCAATCACCTCTTCTTTTTATTTATTAACCATGTATGCCTAGAGCTAATTTTGCTATACGTGACATGCGGCTCTTTGTCCAAACAGGTGTCCACACCACTTCAACTTCAACCTTTTTCAGGATAGGAAGATTGATAAGCAATGCTTCTTTTACCTCAGCGACAATATGGCCTGCCATAGGGCAACCCATTGATGTCATTGTCATGGTCACTTTCAGATGGTCAGGTCCGACAAATGTGACATCATATACGAGCCCAAGGTTCACGATATCAATTCCAAGCTCGGGATCGAGTACATTTTCCAGTTTTTCAAGAACATGTTCTTTTGTTAAGGTATCCATCGCTTTAGTTCCTTTCAATTTATATTTGTCTAATAGAAAGCTGAATATTGATATTTTGTTATTCGAACAATCATCCTGCTTTCCAGGTGGCAGCAATTGATGGATTAACTATAAGTGATTTTCAATCAAAAAAATGTGACTCAGAACACAATGGAACGATGAATAATTTGGCAATAGGTTTATTCAATGGATAATCTTTTAAGGAGGAAAATAAAGAGCCTGATCCACCACGGGATCAGGCTCGTATTCATCTATAAGACGAGAAAATAATGTTAGCGTAGTTTAGACAGTTATTGATTGTTTGATAGTAAATGGTCTTTCTTTCCGTGTAAAAAGAGATAAAGAATCATTAGGAAGAACATAAAGATGCCTAACCAAACGTATAAATGGCTATATCCTAGGGATGGCACCAAATACCCCAATAAATAGGGCCCGAAGCCAAGGCCGACATCTAAACCGATAAAGTATGTGGAAGTGGCAAGTCCCATTTTTTCCGGAGTCGTAACTTTAATGGCAAGCGCCTGAAGGACGGAAGAAATATTCCCATAGCCAATGCCGATGATAACGCCTGATAACAATAGAACAAAGGGACTATGAGAGAAGCTTAATAGGATCAGGCCTGCTCCGAAGAAAATCGCACATGGGTATACAACATAGTTAGCTCCCTTTGTATCCATTAAAGGACCTGTAAATGGACGTGTAAAAAGGATTGATAGGGCATATACAAAGAAGAAAAAGCTTGATGTGCTGACCAAATCCCGTTCTTCAGCAAAGAAGTTCAGGTAGGAGAGCACACTTGCATAGCCAAGGGAAAACAATAACATTATTATGGCTATAGGAAGTGCTTTTTTATCAATATATTGAGAAATGCGAAAACCTTTCTCTTCCGGGGCGGTGGTATATGGATCGTTTGCCGGTATTTTCGCAAACAAGGAACTAATTAAAGCGATGATTGCTAAAAGCATACATAACATAAAAATAACAAAATAAGTCGTATGTTGGCTCAACATAAGGCCGAAGAATGGTCCGATGGCTGTTCCGAGTGTTGTACTCATACTGAAATAGCCAATTCCTTCACCTTTACGGGAATTGGGTAGGATTTGAGCAACGACTGTACTGGTAGCGGTTGAAGCAATACCAACTGCAATCCCGTTTACCAGACGGCTGATAATCAATACAGCAATACCGGCCTGGATAAAATAAAAGGCCATGGTGATAGGAAAGAGAATTAGACCAATCATTAATATTTTTTTCGTGCCTACTTTATGAATAATCCGTCCTGTAAATATTCGTCCTATTAATGTTCCGACAATATAAATCCCGGTTACAAGGCCAGCTTGCGAAACAGAAGAATGATATTCTTTAACAGCGTATGAAGCCATGGTGACCATCAATAAATAAAATATGACCATCAGTATAAAATTAATGACAGCCATGAACACAAAATCTTTTGTCCATAGTTTTTCTTTTGTTTGACTCATTTAAATATCCCCAGCCCTTTTAATTAAGTTTTCGCGTATTTTTTTTAAACCATTGTACATTGCTTGCTGTTCTTCTTCTGAAACACCTCCCAATATTTCTTGCTCAAAGGCATCGATCGTTGTGCGGATTTCCTGATAAAGACTGCGGGCTGTTTCTTTGATCTTTACCATTTTGATGCGCCGATCGTTCTCGGAAGGATGCAGTTCGATATAGCCTAGCTCGATAAGGCGTTTGACCGTACGTGTAACATTAGGTTTATCCATTCCTAATACCCTGCCGATTGTTACCAAGCTCATATTTTCATCCGTCATAAGGTAAGTCAGCACAGCCCACTCTGTGCGATGCAGATTATATTTGGCAAGCTGTTCTTTTAATTGGGTATCAAACGGGCGGGTCGCTAAAATCAATTGGAAAAATAATTGTTGGTACACAGTGATCCTCTTACCTCCTATTTTAGTTATCAATGATAACTATTTTCCGTAAATGATTATACGCTTTTTCATATAAAAGTAAAATGATATGTTTGATCCCATTCCAAGCGGCGCCAGGCTATGGCCAAAAACAGAATAAATAATAACCGTTCGGTGAAGCTATAAACACCCTTTCAAAGCAAATTCAATATGCATGGACATACTAGGTGTGTATATTCAATAAGGAGATCAACCACATGGGAAATAAACTGAAACGGTTCTTTTTATTATCGTCTAATTCATTGGTCATGGGAGTCATATTAGCTTTAGTCGGAGGCTTTTTAGACGCTTATACATATATTACGAGGGACGGAGTGTTTGCAACTGCACAAACGGGGAATACAGTCTTGTTTGCGGTGAGGGCTGCCAGTCCTGAATACAATGGGGCAATCCAGAACGTCCCGCCTTTCCTGGCTTTTGTCGCCGGTGTCTTGGTGGCGGAATATATAAAGGATAAGCATACTAAACATGGTCGGGCGATCCTCATATTGGAATGCTCGCTATTATTCATCGTTGGGTGTTTGCCGGGAAGCGTGCCGAATATGCTCATTACCATGTGTATTGCTTTTGTTTCATCCCTGCAAATAGCTACCTTTAATAAGCTGGAAAATTGGAGTTATAATTCAACGATTACAACAGGGAATCTGCGCACTGCGGCACAAGCTTCCTATGCGGCATTCGTGGAACATGATCCGGAATCGATGAGGAAATTCAAAGGTTTCGCTGCGATTATTCTTTCTTTTATAGGCGGCGCCTTGCTTGGAACGTTTTCTAGTACTTATCTGGGGAACAGGGCTATCTGGATTGCGGCCGGGATTATCCTTTTGACGGTTTTCTTATATCAAAAAAGCAAAGAGAACATGGCAGAAGGGCAATCGTCCAATAATAGCGGCATATAGAATAAAGATGCAATAAGCCTTCTGCTATACGGAGGCTTATTTGTGTTTTATCGGTTTCTTTATAAGACGAGGTACGCACTGGTCGTTTACAACATACAGTAGGATATTGAATGATGAAGGAGGCCGATACTGTATGTATATAGACTACCATCAAGATATGTACAGGCAAAATACGAAGTTGATTGCCGATTTGGAAAAAGCCATTAATGGGGAATACAGTGCCATTCAGTGCTATGCCCGGCTTGCACAAATGGCGGCAAATGAGCAGCAACGCCGTCAAATTATGGAGATCAGAGAAGATGAAATCAAGCATTTTCAGCTTTTCAGCCAATTTTATACCCAATTGACAGGAAACCAGCCACAACCAGTAATGTCGGAAGAATGCGCCAAACAATATATGGAAGGATTAGAAGCTGCAATCAAGGATGAACAGGAGACGGTCGATTTTTATTTAAGCGTGTCCGATGAGGCTACGAATGGGCAAATAAAAGAAGCCTTTAGAAGAGTGGCGGCCGATGAGCAAAATCATGCAGTATGGTTTCTTTATTTTTTTACGAAGCTACTTAAATGAACAGCGAAGAACGGATAGTATAAAGGAACATTCGTAAACACCCTGCACATTCTGTGGTAGGGTGTTTGGTTTACATACGTCTGCTTTGCAGTTTGAGGATTTGGAAGCATTCCTTCTATTTTTTATAAAACAGTATGATCGGCTCGTTTCCTTTTGTATAATAAAATCTCAGTAGGATCCATTTTATAAGTAATTTTGATTGGAGCTCACATGATATGTTAGAAAATCCAAAAGGGAAAGAACGGCTGGCACTGGCCTTTTTGCTGGGAATGCTGGCGGTACTGGGACCTTTAATCATTGATATGTATTTACCGAGCTTCCCGTACATATCTGAAGATCTAGGAACAAGCGAATCAATGGTTCAGCTAAGCTTGACGGCGTGTTTGCTCGGACTGGCATTGGGGCAGCTCTTGTTTGGGGCAATCAGCGATGCAAAAGGACGCAGAAAGCCATTGATTGTTTCTGTTATTTTATTTACATTCGCTTCATTGCTGTGTGCATTGGCGCCTTCCATTACCTGGCTGGTGTTCGGCCGGTTTTTGCAAGGATTTACAGCGGCAGGCGGCGTCGTTATTTCTCGCGCTGTGGTAAGGGATGTGTTCAGCGGCAATGAATTGACTAAGTTTTATGCCTTGTTAATGGTTATTAATGCGGTTGCTCCATTAGTGGCGCCACTCATTGGCGGAGCGATATTATGGTTCCCGTTTGCTGGCTGGCAGGAGATTTTTTACTTCCTGGCGATTGTAGGAGTCCTGATTGTTCTAATCACAGCATGGAAGCAAAAGGAAAGCCATCCTCCAGAACGCCGGACGCCAAGTTCCATCAAATCGATCTTCACTTCTTTTGGGGAACTGTTTAAAGACCGCTCTTTCATGGGGTATGTGCTGACAATCGGATTTGCCCATGGGGGAAGCTTTGCGTATGTTTCGGGTACTCCTTTTGTTTATCAAGGCATATATGGGGTGTCAGCGCAGACATTCAGCGTTTTATTTGGCATAAACGGATTGGCCATCATTATAGGCACATGGCTGGTCGGCAGATTCGCAGGCCGTATTTCCGAGAGAACATTACTCAGAATAGGAGTGGCCATAGCTTCGGCAGCCACCGCTTGTTTAGTGGCCATGGCTATCATAAAGGCGCCATTAGCGTTGATCGTCATGGCTATATTTATTTACATGACATGCATGGGAATTATTTTGACTACCTCTTACACGCTTGCAATAGACAAACAACCGCATAGAGCCGGCAGTGCTAGTGCCCTGTTGGGGATGTCTCCATTGATCATCGGCGCGATTGTGGCACCTCTAGTAGGGATTACAGAAAAGTCTGCTGTTCCAATGGCCGTTATTCTGTTTGCCACTTCTATTATTGCTCTTCTTTCTTTCCTCTTTTTAGCAAAGGAAATTGCCAATCAAGAATCTTCCTAAACAAAAGCCACAGCTCTAAAAAAGTTGTGGCTTTTGTTTACTTCCGGCAAGGCCTGATCAGTCAACCTTTTTTGCCCAGATTCCCTATACACTCTGTTATTCGTTTGAAAATGTAATGAATTTCAATTTATGGTTTGCATACAGGAAGATGAATAAATTTCATCCTGAATTCGAACAGTAAGGGTGAGACTAAAAAAAGGAGCGCATACTTATGGACAATAAGGAAGGCTATAAAGATAAGGTGTATGTAAAGAATGATTTAAAGCACGGCGGAGATTCTATTGATAAATTAAGAGTACAGGAAGAGGCAAATGTATGGGCCGCTTCAAAGGAAATTGGCCAAGTGAATGAAAATTCGTAAGCAACATATTACATTTTTTATTGTTATGAAAGCAATGTGGCGGGTATGCCTCATTGCTTTTTTTGCCTTGGCTATGTTCCAGCCGTCGTTGCTTGTATGTAATTCGTAGATAGCCTTTAGACTGTCAGAATGCTCGCTTTTCATTCACTGCCATCCAATAAATGTTTGCCCCCGTCCTAATAGCGTGCAAGAATCCTCATTCAAAATAGAGTAAAGGCTCTAATTTCAGGGAAATCGAGTGCCAGAATGAATAAAAAACCTATATATGTATTTGCTTATTTAGATAGAAAATTGTCTAGGAATCTTCATTGCTTAAAGGGAAAGGATATAGTGCAATAGTAAGTAAGAATGTCTGGAATGCGTGATGATCAGCACAAATGAGCATGTTTTTGTTCTTTCATACAGATGTCCATCCTGTTTTCTAGCTTGCTATCGCGGATCAATATAAAAATGATGATTAAAATTATTATCTTGGGCTTGCCTGTTTCATTCAAAGAATTAACACCAATACAGAAAGGCGGGAACAGAATGCAGAATGTTATCACAAAAGAAAGATTGCTGGAAGCAAATTTCGGTATTGAGAGAGAGGGGTTGAGAGTGGCCGGCGATGGTTCGCTTTCCTTAAAAAAACATCCGGAAGCTTTTGGCGACAAGAATGAAAATCCCTATATTACAACGGATTTTTCTGAGAGCCAATTAGAACTGATCACACCTGTTTTTTCATCTTCAAACGAGGCGGTCGGTTTTTTGGATTCGCTGTATAATATTGCCGTTTCAGCCCTTCAGGATGAATTTATTTGGCCGCAATCCATGCCGGCCATTACACCTGAAGACGTAGACATCCCGTTGGCTGTGTTCGATCAGGAGCGGGGCAGCCAAAAGGATCAGTACCGGGCTTACCTGATGGATAAATACGGGGGTAAAAAGCAATTGATTTCCGGGATACATATCAATTTTTCTTTCAGTGACCGCCTTCTGAAGACGTTACATAAGGAGTCAGCCAATGGGCAGGCTTTTCCAGCCTTTAAGAACGGCATCTATCTAAAATTGTCCCGCAATTTCCTGCGATATAACTGGCTTCTTGTCTATTTATTGGGTGCAGCCAATACACTTCATAAGACTTATGATAAAGAGTGCGTGAATGAGCTTGACCAAGTGAATGCTGAAACCTATTCAGATGCCCGGGCCGTTTCATTCCGGAATAGTTCATGCGGCTACCAGAATAAAGAACACATTATTCTTGATTATGGATCTATTGAAACGTATGTGAAATCGATACAGGAAGCCATCAACACAGGTGTGATCGCAAATATGCAAGAATTATATTCGCCCATAAGACTGAAAGGGAAGAAGCCGCAATCTTTGGACCAGCTGATGGAAAACGGAATAGAATACGTAGAATTGCGGAGCATCGATGTAAATCCTTTCTTGAAAAGCGGATTGAGTAAAGATGATTTGGATTTTATCCATGTATTTTTATTATTTTGTCTGTTTAAGCAAGAGAGCGAGTACGAAGGCTGGCAAACTGAAAGTATAGCGAATAAAGAAATGGCAGCTAAAAGAGGATTGGATTTCCGTACTGAATTGCTGCGTGATGGCAAGGCCGTCTCCCTGTGTGACTGGGGAGAACAAATACTTGAAGAAATTCTGCAATTTGTGGAAGATGCAGAGCTTCCTTTCATAGATCTTGTAAAAGAGAAACTGGATGTGCTGAATCATCCGGAAAAGACATATTCCTACCGGATTTCGGAGTTGTGCAAGAAGAGCGGCTATATCGGCGCCCATATGAATCTCGCCAAAAAGTATAAAGAAGAAGCCAGACAGGAACGCTTTCGCTTAACCCCTTATACAGATCTTGAATTATCCACTCAAATTTTATTAAAAGAAAGCATTAAAAGAGGGATTTCCTTTGACATACTAGATCGGAAAGAAAATTTTATCGCTTTGCAAAAAGGGCAAAAGACGGAATATGTTAAACAAGCGACGAAAACAAGCAAAGACCAATACATCAGTTTTTTGATCATGGAAAACAAGAGTGTGACAAAGAAAATCCTTGCTAAAAACAACATTTCTACACCATCAGGCGAGGAATTCCAGCAGATGGGGCAAGCGCTTGGCGCCGTGGATGAATGGATAGGCCGACCGGTTGTCGTCAAACCTAAGTCGACCAATTTTGGTTTGGGAATTTCGGTCTTTTCGGAGGGGACAGATCAGGAAGGCTTAGCCGAAGCGTTCAGGATTGCTTTTAAGGAAGATACATCGGTATTGATCGAACCTTTCATTAAAGGGAAGGAATACCGTTTCTTAACAATCGGCGACGAAACTGCTGCTGTACTGCATAGAGTGCCGGCCAATGTGAAGGGGGACGGCCGCTCATCCATAGCAGATTTGATCGCCCAAAAAAATCTGGACGACTTGCGTGGAGAAGGGTATAAAACGCCGCTCGAAATCATCCAGATAGATGATAATATGAGATTATTCTTACGGCAGCATGGGTTGACGATAAACAGCGTTTTACCAGACGGTAAAGTCCAATACTTACGGGAAAACTCTAATATTTCCACTGGAGGAGACAGCATAGATGTAACAGATGTGGTCCCGCCTTACTATAAAGAGATTGCTGTCCAGGCAGCCAAGTGTGTAGGAGCAAATATATGCGGCGTCGATATGATTATTGAAGATCTAGAGAGTCCATCACATTCCTATTCGATTATTGAGTTGAACTTTAATCCAGCCATCCATATCCATTCCTATCCTTATGAAGGGAAGGAGCGGAATATCGCCGGAAAAATCCTTGAATTGTTGGAATTATAATAAGCAAACAGCCTGAGCACAATCCGCTCAGGCTGTTTGCTTTTTTGAATATCTCTGCCAGTCAAAGTTTCACTTTATTTTCCTTCAGCTGGCTGATAATGCCTGTTAATGAAGGATTGCCATGCTTCCAGTAATCCTTCATCGGGCAGTCTCCCTTATCCAGCCGTTCAAGGACTGTAGTAAGCGTATAATCTTCCATCCGCAGGTCTTTATTAACTTCTTCCCAAAACAGAGGGGCAGCAACGGTGGCTCCCTCTTTTCCACGGAGGGAATAAGGACAAATGATTGTTTTGCCTGGTGCATGCTGAACATAATCAAGATAAAGCCGTCCGCCCCGGTTTTTTTTCAATCTTTCCGTCGTGAAGGAATCAGGATACTGCTCGGTGAGATAGGAAGCGACAAATTCAGTAAAGACGCGTGTATCCTCATAAGTAAGACTGTCTTGGGCAATCGGGATATGGACCTGGATCCCTTTGCTTCCGGATAGCTTGGGGAAACTGACAATCCGGAAACTCGTGAAGATGTCATTGAGATGCCGCGCTGCTTTGATCGCTAAGTGAAAAGCGTCCCGGTCAGGCGGATCAAGGTCAAAGACAATTTCCACCGGCAGATTGGAATCGACCTGCGAAAAAGGGACATGGTATTCAATGGCTGATTGGTTTCCGAGCCAGAGTAGGGAGGAGAGTGAATCGCATACGATATAATTATTTCCTTCAGCTGGTGCGATCTTAATAAAATCAGGTGCATAATCCGGGCAGTTCTTTTGGAAAAAGGACTCTCCGGGAATGCCATTTGGGAACCGGATGGCCGTCAGCCTTCGATCAGCCAAAAAAGGAAGCATGTAAGGAGAAATCCGGATCAGATAAGCAAGAAAGCGTTCTTTAGGTATAGAAGGAATGGTCCATATTGTTTTTTCAGGATGGGTGATGTTCACTTTCTCTTCCGTTGCAGCAGCGAGAATCAATCGGTCCCATGTACAAGTTTCCCAATGCTCCTGCAACTGGAAAGAAATAAAAGATGGCTCGATCAGCTGCCCATCTTGTATGTCTATGTAAGACAGCTCGACACATATGGCGGGATCGATATGAATCATCTGAGCCTCTGAACACGTTTGGTTATTGCGGATTGCTTCTTCTAAAGACTGGCGTTCCGTTGATTTTATACCGGCGGAGAAAGAGCCTAAAGCTATTATTTCTCCTTCCTTCAGTACGCCTGCCAGGAAAGACTTCCGGCTTGTTTCCATTCCTAAAATGAAGAAAATCCCTTTGTACTTTCCTTTGCCCATAGGAAAACGGATATTCATGTATAGCTCCTTTCTTTACTGAGGAAACAGGCATGTTTCCGGTTTTTGCTGGACGAATGCCTGGATGCTCGGCTGGCGGATTGAGTGTCCTTCAGGCCAGTCGATGAATTGGACTTTTACGGTGATCACCGGTTTTAGCCACTGGATATTCTTGATGCTTTTCGGGATTGCTTTAAAAGGAGCAGCTTCGATTTTAAAAGGCCCCAAGGATTCAGTTAAATGGCGCCAGTCGGCGGCCGTCAGCTTGCCGGTGCCGGCGCTGCCGATAAACAAAAGCTCACCTTGATCATACAGCCCAAGCAGTAAGGAATTGACGATACCGGAACGGTATGTCACCCCGCCAACGACAGCAATGATGTCTTTATAGTTTTTAATTTTCCGCCAGTTGTCGTTTTTGCCGTCGAGAATATAAGTGCTGGACAACTTTTTACAGACGATCCCTTCCATATTTCTTTCTTTGACCACGTTGAACAATTGGTTGCCATCCTGCTGGCGTGGCACCAGCTGGACGTGGGCATTGGGAAGGAGTATCCGATCCAGAAGCTGTAGCCGTTCATAGAGAGGCAGGACGTTGACCCATTTTCCATTGTAATAGACCACGTCGAACACCATGTAATAGATGGGAACGCTCTCCATCATCGGCGGCACTCTGTCTAATCGCCTTATTCCGTCCCTTCTCATTACTTTATGAAAGGAGGGGGTGCCTGTTTCATCAAGGGCAATCACTTCACCGTCAAGGATGGCGGACGAAGCATCTGTGTAAGCCGCTGCATCCGCGATTTCCGGGAAAATGCGGGTCCGTTCATTCAATTGCCTGTTATACAGTCTTGTTTCTTTTCCGTCCAAGTAGGATAGCACTCTAACCCCGTCCCATTTAATCTGGGAAATCCAGTCCGTCCCATTAGGGATTTGATCCGAGGACACGGGCTCAAAAGGGATGATGGGTTGCAATGTCATATGTCACACTCCTTTTCCCACATGGCGGCGGATTAACTCGTTTTTTTCGTTGTCTGCTTAGCTTTAGCCGTTTTAGGCTTGGCCGCAGGCTTTGGTTTTGTTTTTTCGATAGAAGCCTGGAGAGCGGCCATCAGGTCGACCACGTTGCTCCGATCCTCGTTAGCCGGTGTTTCGGCTGTCTGAATGTACTCGTTTCTTGCCATCTTATCCTGAATGAGCTTCTCAAGGGCTGTCCGGTACGTATCTGTATACTTAGTTGGATCAAACTTAGTGGTAAGCTGGTCGATCAGCATCAGCCCGACGTCGAATTCTTTCTCGGAAATCGCTGACTTATCTGCCGCGCCGAGAGGAACATCCGCTGAGCTTCGGACTTCATCGGGAAAATGCAACGTTTCGAGAAGCAGCATATTATTATGGGGCCTGATCGCCGCCAAACGTTCCTTGCTTCTGATGGTGATCTTGGCTATGCCGATTTTCTTGGTTTTTTTCAGGATTTCTGAGATTAGCGTGTACGGTTTTGCTCCGCCGCTGTCAGAGCCGATAAAATAGGTTTTGTCGAAATAAATGGGGTCAATTTCCGACAGTTTTACAAAGTCAATGATAGCCACCTGTTTTAATTCATGCTCTTCTTTCAATTTCTTGATTTCTTCTTCGGTTATCTCCACAAACCGTCCATTTGGGGATTCGTACACTTTTATAATTTCATCATTTGTCACATCATCATCGCACTCGGCCACTTTGCGGTATTTAATAGGCGATAGGCATTCCTTGTGGAATTGGCGGAACTTGATATCGCGGTCCTCAACAGCCGAAAAAAGCTTGACCGGTATATTGACAAGTCCAAATGAAATGCTGCCTTTCCAAACTGTATGCATAAAAGGATCTCCTTTTCATTTGATTTACCGTTAGATTCTGCCATGGCGGGTATTATATGTGGATATTTTACAGTTTCCATAAACTGCGTGTTGGTGCGGTGTGGCTATGAAGCTTTTCTATGGCAATACCAAAAAAGGGAGGAGGTTTTTTTAAAATAATTGCTAAGATTACGGCTCATCCACTGTTGGCGGAGCGGCCGACTCATGTCCATTTTGAAAGCCTGCAAAAATAGAACTCATTTCAATTCTTATAATATGTTCCGATTTAATTGATTGGATTTGGAAGGGAGTGAGGGCAATCATTTATCTTGTTACAATGCTTATTTTTGTATTGCTGATCATTTTGATCCGCAGAGAAGGGTATCAAAAGGAAGGCTTTTTTTGGGGGAAGGTCGCACTTTTATTTTTGTCCTTCTTCGTCTCGTTTTCTTTTGGCCGCATTCATCTTCCACTTGGTTTATTAATTGGATATCTTATCTTGAGGAAATGGACAAAGTCTAATATCGGCATAAAGAAAATGGTGCTTCTATTTGCCTTATTCCAATTTATTTTAAATAACTATATGTTGCCGCCCGTTTCTATCCATCAGACAAATGAGGTAAAGGCGATTCATGAACAGCTACAGGCTTTTGAGAAAGTGGAATATATGACTTCCTTTAAGGCGGATGCAAAGATACAGAACAACATAAATATATATGGGCAAACCTCATCAATAATGATGTTCCGTATATATGTCTTCCGAGATAGAGGGCTTTCGATTAAAGATGAGACATGGCTGTATTACAGATCCATACCAGAGTTAGATTATTCTTGGTCTTCGACAGGAGCGAGCCATTCCTCTTTAGGAGTTCGGCAAGAATATATACGTTTCAATAAAACAAGTGAAGAATATGTAGGTTTTTTTGGGAAGCATGAGGGCAGGTTTTACTTAAAATATGTGATAAAAGGGAAATTGAAAAACCATTCTTCCTATGATGGTTTCTTTTAATGCCTTGCGCCTTTCAAATAAAAAAGACCCTTTCATATCTTGAAGAACACTTATTAAGAAACGAAAGCCCGCTAACGTATAGATAGGGACTTCCGTCATTATTCCTGATTATTTATTATTGGCAGGTTGCAGCATTAAATCTTCGAGTGGCAACCGTGTAGATCCATAGGCAGGAGCCGCAGCTTTGCCCAAAGCAATTAAGACAAGCGGAACGTACCGCTTGTCTAGCCCAAATTGTTTTGCGAACTGATCCTTGTCGAAGCCACCCATGCATACTGTGTCCAATCCTTTTGCTTTGGCAATCAACATGAATTGCATAGAAATCAGTCCGGCATCGAAGTTGGCGATATTTAATCTGGCTTCAAAAGGGGCATTAGGGTAAAGAGCTTTAGCATTGGAAATTTGCCGTTCCATGTTTACCTGATCGATAAAACCTGCTTCTAGGTTGCGGTGATAAATTTCATCGATATTATGGTAAGCCTCTGTATCGCCGATCACTGCTATTAGAGCTGAGGACGTCTCGATTTGTTGGAGGTTGAATGAGAATTTTTGAATATTCTTCTTCGTTTCGTCGTCCTGGATAACCATGAACCGCCAAGATTGCAAGTTGCTAGAGGAAGGGGCCTGCGTAGCTTCTGTTAACATTTCATCGATAGTGGCTCGATCAATTTTATAAGCAGGGTCGAACTTTCTGACTGATTTACGTTCATATATAATGTCCATTAGGTTATTGTATTTTTGTGACATATTTGACCTCCGTTGTTAGGCTGTTTAATTAACTTACTTTTAGTAAGTCCGATTTTAGGTTACTATAAGTAAGTTTGAGTTGTCAAATTAGAATATGCTAAACTGGCAGTAGTAAAAGAATGGAGTTTTAATTATGGAAGAAAAAATGGACAATCTGATTCAATCAGCTTCACAAGGAAAAGGCATGGCAATCTGCGACAGTTTTCATGGCACGATTGAATTTATCGGTAAACGTTGGATGGGCATCATTATCTATCATTTATTGAAAGGCCCCATGCGCTATCATGAGTTGCTGGCCAATATCCACGGTATTTCAGATCGATTATTGACTGAGCGCTTGCGGGAAATGGAGCAGCAAGGATTAGTTGTGAAAAAAACATCCCTGTCATCACCCAGAAAAGTAGAGTATGAGCTGACTCCAAAAGGGAAAGAACTGGAAGAGGTTATTGAAGCGATCATTAAATGGGTAAAGGTGAACGGCTGCCATCACCAGCAACTAGAAAACAAATAAGGCACAGGGATGAATGTATTTTATATCTTTCCCTCTACCAAGACTTCTCCAAAAATAAAAAGTCGTAGAAAAGAGTACACTGCAAGCCCATCAAATCGATGGGCTTTTTGGCTGTTTTTTATGTTCTTCATATCAAATATAAAAAGGGGAGCAGTTAGCGAAAGAATCTTTTAACTGGATATAGTGATTAGACATCTGCTTTTCAAAAAATAATTTCCAAAAAATGAAAGATGGTATAGACGGCTTATCCTTTTCTAATGTAAGATATTGCTAACAAATATCATTTTAAATATTTAGAAAAATCAGAAATGTATTGTGTCAAATAATGATATGGGGGGTTAATATGAAAAAGAAAAAGTTGGCTGGAATCGTTTTGTCTCTCTCTTTGGCGGCAGGAGTCATGGCGGGTTGCTCAAATTCTACGAATGGATCGGGTGGAAGCAAAGGCGATGTCATTAACATTGGGGCAAACCTTGAATTATCAGGGGGAACTGCGTCTTACGGGCAATCAATCCTGCAAGGGCTTGAATTGGCTGTCGATGAAATCAATAAAAAAGGAATCGACGGAAAGAAAATCAAGTTGATCAAGGTGGACAATAAGTCAGAACCTTCAGAAGCCACTAGTGCTGCCCTTAAGTTGATCACACAAAAGAAAGTTTCGGCGATCGTCGGTGCAGCAACCAGCGGAGATACGACCGCCCAACTGCAAATCGCAGATAAGCAGAAAGTGCCGGTCATTACGCCGACTGGAACAAACCCAGATTTAACTTATAAGGATGGCAAACTGAATGAATATATCTTTAGGACTTGTTTCATTGATCCGTTTCAAGGGACAGTCGCAGCCAACTTTGCAACCGAAGAACTGAAAGCCAAAAAAGCGGCTGTCTACTTGGATAGCTCAAGTGATTATTCGAAAGGCCTTGCGGATGCGTTTACCAAACAATTCAAAGAAAATGGCGGCACCATTGTAGGAAATGAAGCCTTTGTAGCCAAAGATACCGATTTTCGGGCTACTTTAACGCGATTGAAATCACAGAATCCTGATTTTATTTTCCTGCCTGGCTATTACGAAGAAGTGGGGCTCATCGTTAAACAAGCCCGCGAAGCCGGCCTGAATGTCCCTTTCATGGGTGGAGACGGCTGGGATTCTCCAAAGCTAATAGAGATTGCCGGCAAGGAAGCCCTGAATAATACATTCATCACCAATCATTATTCCTCTGGTGACCCGGACGAAAAAATCCAAGAATTTGTAAAAGCCTATGGGGATGCAAATGGTGGTAAATCGCCGGATGCCTTCACTGCGCTTGGCTATGATACAGGCTATCTTTTGGCTGATGCCATTAAGCGTGCAGGCTCATCTGATCCGAAAAAAATCAAAGAAGCTCTTGAAGAAACAAAAGGATTGGAATTGGTATCAGGTGACTTCACCTTCGACAAGAAGCATAATCCGATTAAATCGGCTACAATTTTGGAATTTGTGAATGGTGAACAACAATATAAAGCTAAAATCGACCCAAAATAAAACCGCATGGCAAATAGGAGGCTATTTTGGCCTCCTATTTTTAAATGACAGCTCGCGTCCACATCCTATTCAACGTCCTTATCATGATGTTCCGCTTTTCGAATTACTATAGCAAGGAGAGACGTACATGGAAATAATACAACAGCTCGTTAACGGACTATCGCTTGGCAGTATTTACGCCCTGATTGCACTTGGCTATACGATGGTTTACGGAATTGTAAAATTGATCAATTTTGCGCATGGAGATGTCTTCATGGTCGGCGCATTTGTCGGCTTTTATTCCATCACGGTATTGGATTTATCCTTTTTCCCCGCTCTTTTAATATCTATGGCAGTATGTGCGATCTTTGGTGTTTTGATAGAGAGAATTGCCTATAAACCGCTTAGGAACGCAACAAGGATTGCTGCACTGATTACAGCGATTGGCATGTCTTTGTTGATTGAATATGGATTTATATATGTTCGTGGCGCCCAACCTGAAGCTTATCCGAATGATGTGCTTCCGGCTTCAACCCTGAATCTATTCGGGGTGACAATCAATAGCCAATCCATTTTGATTTTTACTGTTTCGGTCGTTTTAATGATTATTTTACAAGTGATTGTACATAGAACAAAGATTGGAAAAGCGATGCGCGCTGTTTCCTTTGACGCGGATGCAGCAAAACTAATGGGCATTAATGTAAATAACACAATATCGGCCACTTTCGCTATCGGTTCTGCCTTGGCTGGTGCGGCAGGAGTTATTTTTGGAATCTATTATATTAAAATCGAACCCCTAATGGGCGTACTACCTGGTTTAAAGGCATTCGTAGCCGCTGTATTGGGAGGAATCGGCATCATCCCAGGAGCGATGGTTGGAGGATTGCTGCTGGGAGTCATTGAAGCACTGGTAAGTGCAATCGGCTATTCTCTCTGGCGTGATGGAGCAGCCTTTGTTGTCCTTATTCTTATTTTAATTTTTAGGCCGCAGGGGCTGTTTGGAAAAAACAAAAAAGAAAAAGTATAAAGGAGACAACGTTATGGGGACATTTAAGCGGGTGAAGGGGTTTTGGCTCTCGGTTATACTTTCATTGATGGTTTTCTTTGTTATCCAATTTTTGATCAGTGGCGGGTTGCTGAATCCTTTTTATGAAAATACCTTGATGTTCATTGGTATTAACATCATTTTAGCGGTGAGCCTTCATTTGATCATAGGCATTACCGGGCAATTTTCGATTGGTCATGCCGGTTTTTTGGCGGTAGGTGCGTATATGTCGGCAGTTATGACAATGAATTTCGAAATGCCTTTCATTATCTCTCTGCTGGCCGGAGGAATTTTAGCCGCTTTAACCGGACTACTGATCGGCATCCCGAGCTTAAGGCTAAAAGGTGATTACCTGGCTATTGCAACTCTTGGTTTTGGGGAAATTGTCCGGATATTCCTGTTGAATACAGACTATGTAGGCGGGGCAAGTGGCATGCAGATCATCCACCTGACAACATGGCCCTGGGTTTTTGCATCTGTTGTAATCACTGTTATCGTCATCAGGAATTTTACTACTTCGACACATGGTCGGGCTTGCATTTCCATACGCGAAGATGAAACAGCAGCCGATTCTATGGGAATCAATACAACCTATTATAAGGTTATGGCTTTTGCGTTAGGGGCTTTCTTTGCGGGAATTGCCGGTGGCCTTTACTCGCATAATTTTTATATTATCCAACCTGGCAATTTCGGCTTTTTAAAGTCTTTCGATATATTAATTTTCGTCGTATTGGGAGGGTTAGGGAGCCTCTCAGGCGCAGTATTGGCTGCGATTCTTTTGACGCTTGTCACCACATTCTTGCAGGACTATCCTGAAACAAGAATGATCATCTATAGTCTTGTTCTTATTATTATGATGATTTACCGCCCTCAGGGACTAATGGGAACGAAAGAACTGACAAGCTACTTCACACGCAAAGGGGGGGCTAAACATGAACGCAACCAATCCGTTACTTAAAGTAGATTCTATTGGCATACGATTTGGAGGACTGAGGGCTGTTTCTGACGTAGATATGGAGTTGTATCCGGGAGAGCTGGTTGGATTGATAGGGCCGAACGGGGCAGGAAAGACGACATTCTTTAATTTATTGACGGGCGTATACGTACCGACAGAGGGAACAATTTCTTTAGATGGTAAGCGATTAAAAAAGCTTCCTCCTTATAAAATTAATCAAAAAGGCATCAGCCGTACATTCCAGAATATTCGCTTGTTCGGCGATATGACAGTGATCGATAATGTAAAGGTCGCTTATCATTCGTTGGCGAAACATGGTATTGTAAGTTCCATTCTCCGTCTTCCGCCCTTTTTTAAAGGAGAAAAAGAAATGGACGAAAAGGCAATTGAATTTCTAAAAATTTTTAAATTGGACATTTATAAGCATGAACTGGCCAAAAATTTACCTTATGGGCAACAGCGCCGATTAGAAATAGCCCGGGCTTTGGCGGCTGATCCCAAGGTACTTCTGTTAGATGAACCTGCTGCTGGCATGAACCCACAGGAAACCAATGAATTAATGAATTTAATTTCCTTTATCCGCGAGCGGTTTAAATTGACTGTATTATTGATTGAACATGATATGCCGCTAGTGATGGGGGTTTGTGAAAGGATATATGTACTTGACCACGGTCAGCTAATTGCTCAAGGAAAACCTGATGAGATTCGAAACAACCCGAAAGTAATTGAAGCATATCTCGGCGAGGAGGTTTCATCCTAATGCTTAAAGTCAATGATATAAATGTCTATTATGGAAACATCCAAGCACTCAAAGGTATATCGCTGGAAGTGAATGCTGGGGAAATTGTCACCTTGATAGGGGCGAATGGAGCGGGAAAAAGTACATTACTTAAAACGATATCAGGCTTACTAAAACCAAAACAGGGAGAAATCCTCTATGAAGGACAATCCATTGCCGGAAAACCAGCTCAGCACATCGTAAAACGGGGTATTTCGCAAGTTCCGGAAGGTAGGCGAGTTTTTGCCAATATGTTCGTAGAGGAAAATCTTCAGCTGGGCGCATATTTGCGGAAAGATAAAGAAGGAATCAAAAATGATGCCCAAAGGGTCTATGAACTGTTTCCACGGTTGCACGAAAGGAAAAAGCAGCTTGCCGGGACGCTATCAGGCGGCGAACAACAGATGCTCGCAATGGGAAGGGCATTGATGGCTAATCCCAAGTTGCTGCTGTTAGATGAACCGTCCATGGGATTGGCTCCTTTGCTTGTAAAGCAAATCTTTAACATTATAGAAGAAATAAAGAAAACCGGAACGACCATTTTATTAGTAGAACAAAATGCAAATTTGGCTCTTTCAATTGCTGATCGTGCGTATGTAGTTGAGACAGGAAGAATCGTCCTTTCAGGAGAAGCGGATGAATTAAATGCAAGTGAAGAGATAAAGAAAGCCTATTTAGGCGGCCATTAAAAAAGCAATGCTTGATTCATCCAACAATGATTCAAGCGTTGCTTTTTATTTGTCTAGTTTAAAAGAAAGGGATAGCGGCAGTTCATTTTTCGAAGAGAGCTAGTCATTGACAGTGTGGTGGAAGATCACTATGTTTATTGGTTTCATTCATGGATTTGCTTATCAAAGCAACTTTTCAAATTTAATAGAGATTTTTTTTAAAAAAGTTATTGACTATATAATATTATCTTGGTATATTAATAAACGTCGCCGGGACAACAACGAAACACTTTTAAAAGAGTGAAAAAAGTTGTTGACAGGCAACACAAAGAAATGTTAAGATAATCAAGTCGTTAAAACGACGAAAAAATATTTTAAAAAAGTTCTTGACTCACTAAAGAAGATGTGATATAATAAAAAAGCTTCTTGTGAGCAAAAAATGTTCTTTGAAAACTAAACAAGACAACACGTCAACGTTAATTCTAACTAAACGTTTCAACAGAGTTGAAACACACAAGTTTTATTTTATGAGCAAGTCAAACGCTTATTGGAGAGTTTGATCCTGGCTCAGGACGAACGCTGGCGGCGTGCCTAATACATGCAAGTCGAGCGGACAGAAGGGAGCTTGCTCCCGGAAGTCAGCGGCGGACGGGTGAGTAACACGTGGGCAACCTGCCTATAAGACTGGGATAACTCCGGGAAACCGGGGCTAATACCGGATAGGTTCTTCCTCCACATGGAGGAAGAAGGAAAGATGGTTTCGGCTATCACTTATAGATGGGCCCGCGGTGCATTAGCTAGTTGGTAAGGTAACGGCTTACCAAGGCAACGATGCATAGCCGACCTGAGAGGGTGATCGGCCACACTGGGACTGAGACACGGCCCAGACTCCTACGGGAGGCAGCAGTAGGGAATCTTCCGCAATGGACGAAAGTCTGACGGAGCAACGCCGCGTGAACGAAGAAGGCCTTCGGGTCGTAAAGTTCTGTTGTTAGGGAAGAACAAGTACCAGAGTAACTGCTGGTACCTTGACGGTACCTAACCAGAAAGCCACGGCTAACTACGTGCCAGCAGCCGCGGTAATACGTAGGTGGCAAGCGTTGTCCGGAATTATTGGGCGTAAAGCGCGCGCAGGTGGTCCTTTAAGTCTGATGTGAAAGCCCACGGCTCAACCGTGGAGGGTCATTGGAAACTGGGGGACTTGAGTGCAGAAGAGGAAAGTGGAATTCCAAGTGTAGCGGTGAAATGCGTAGATATTTGGAGGAACACCAGTGGCGAAGGCGACTTTCTGGTCTGTAACTGACACTGAGGCGCGAAAGCGTGGGGAGCAAACAGGATTAGATACCCTGGTAGTCCACGCCGTAAACGATGAGTGCTAAGTGTTAGAGGGTTTCCGCCCTTTAGTGCTGCAGCAAACGCATTAAGCACTCCGCCTGGGGAGTACGGTCGCAAGACTGAAACTCAAAGGAATTGACGGGGGCCCGCACAAGCGGTGGAGCATGTGGTTTAATTCGAAGCAACGCGAAGAACCTTACCAGGTCTTGACATCCTCTGACACTCCTAGAGATAGGACGTTCCCCTTCGGGGGACAGAGTGACAGGTGGTGCATGGTTGTCGTCAGCTCGTGTCGTGAGATGTTGGGTTAAGTCCCGCAACGAGCGCAACCCTTGATCTTAGTTGCCAGCATTCAGTTGGGCACTCTAAGGTGACTGCCGGTGACAAACCGGAGGAAGGTGGGGATGACGTCAAATCATCATGCCCCTTATGACCTGGGCTACACACGTGCTACAATGGATGGTACAAAGGGCAGCGAAACCGCGAGGTTTAGCCAATCCCATAAAGCCATTCTCAGTTCGGATTGCAGGCTGCAACTCGCCTGCATGAAGCCGGAATCGCTAGTAATCGCGGATCAGCATGCCGCGGTGAATACGTTCCCGGGCCTTGTACACACCGCCCGTCACACCACGAGAGTTTGTAACACCCGAAGTCGGTGGGGTAACCTTTTGGAGCCAGCCGCCTAAGGTGGGACAGATGATTGGGGTGAAGTCGTAACAAGGTAGCCGTATCGGAAGGTGCGGCTGGATCACCTCCTTTCTAAGGAAATTAGAAGAATGTTACGTGACTGTCTTGTTTAGTTTTGAGAGAGCATTCCTTTCTCAAACATAAAACTGAGTCGAATCAGCAACGAGTTATTCGAGGAAGCGATTGAACGAAGGAACGAGCTTATTTGCATAAGTGAGTGACTGAGTGATTGAAGCTGACGAAGAAGAACGAAGTTGATCATTCGACGGATTTGTTCCTTGAAAACTAGATAACAGTAAGAAGGCAAAGTAAATTTTTGCATCCAAACACACCAAGTAAAACCAATATTTCTTGCGAAATGTTGAACGTATTCTTCCTGACGGAAGATGCGATAACCATAATGGTTAAGTTAGAAAGGGCGCACGGTGGATGCCTTGGCACTAGGAGTCGATGAAGGACGGGACTAACACCGATATGCTTTGGGGAGCTGTAAGTAAGCTTTGATCCAGAGATTTCCGAATGGGGAAACCCACTGCTCGTAATGGAGCAGTATCCTTACCTGAATACATAGGGTATGGAGGACAGACCCGGGGAACTGAAACATCTAAGTACCCGGAGGAAGAGAAAGCAAACGCGATTTCCTGAGTAGCGGCGAGCGAAACGGAAGATAGCCCAAACCGGAAGGCTTGCCTTTCGGGGTTGTAGGACACTCTATATGGAGTTACAAAGGAACGGGGTAGANCATAGCGTCAAGCTAGTAAGACCCCTGAGAGATGATCAGGTTGATAGGTTCGAGATGGAAGTGTGGCGACACATGGAGTTGACGAATACTAATCGGTCGAGGACTTAACCTAATTAATATGTTTGGACACATGATTTACCCTTCCGTTATCTAGTTTTGAAGGAATAAATTTCTTCTTGAAATTATTTGGGCAAGCAGATATAATGATATCTGTCTCAAATGAATGTCTGGTAATGATGGCGAAGAGGTCACACCCGTTCCCATTCCGAACACGGAAGTTAAGCTCTTCAGCGCCGATGGTAGTTGGGGGCTTCCCCCTGCGAGAGTAGGACGTTGCCAGGCAATCTAGATGGCCCGTTGGTCAAGCGGTTAAGACACCGCCCTTTCACGGCGGTAACACGGGTTCGAATCCCGTACGGGTCACCACTTTTCATATGGAGGATTAGCTCAGCTGGGAGAGCATCTGCCTTACAAGCAGAGGGTCGGCGGTTCGATCCCGTCATCCTCCACCATATTTTTCTTACATGCCGGTGTAGCTCAGTTGGTAGAGCAACTGACTTGTAATCAGTAGGTCGGGGGTTCGACTCCTCTTGCCGGCACCATCTTTCTTTTAATAGAGAGCCATTAGCTCAGTTGGTAGAGCATCTGACTTTTAATCAGAGGGTCGAAGGTTCGAATCCTTCATGGCTCACCATTCAGATTTGCGGGTGTGGCGGAATTGGCAGACGCACCAGACTTAGGATCTGGCGCCTTACGGCGTGGGGGTTCAAGTCCCNCAGGATAGGTAGGAGCCTTTGAAGCCGGAGCGCCAGCTTCGGTGGAGGCGTCGGTGGGATACTACCCTGGTTGTATTGAAATTCTAACCCGCACCCCTCAATCGGGGTGGGAGACAGTGTCAGGCGGGCAGTTTGACTGGGGCGGTCGCCTCCTAAAATGTAACGGAGGCGCCCAAAGGTTCCCTCAGAATGGTTGGAAATCATTCGTAGAGTGCAAAGGCATAAGGGAGCTTGACTGCGAGACCTACAAGTCGAGCAGGGACGAAAGTCGGGCTTAGTGATCCGGTGGTTCCGCATGGAAGGGCCATCGCTCAACGGATAAAAGCTACCCCGGGGATAACAGGCTTATCTCCCCCAAGAGTCCACATCGACGGGGAGGTTTGGCACCTCGATGTCGGCTCATCGCATCCTGGGGCTGTAGTCGGTCCCAAGGGTTGGGCTGTTCGCCCATTAAAGCGGTACGCGAGCTGGGTTCAGAACGTCGTGAGACAGTTCGGTCCCTATCCGTCGCGGGCGTAGGAAATTTGAGAGGAGCTGTCCTTAGTACGAGAGGACCGGGATGGACGCACCTCTGGTGTACCAGTTGTCTTGCCAAAGGCATCGCTGGGTAGCTATGTGCGGACGGGATAAGTGCTGAAAGCATCTAAGCATGAAGCCCCCCTCAAGATGAGATTTCCCATAGCGTCAAGCTAGTAAGACCCCTGAGAGATGATCAGGTTGATAGGTTCGAGATGGAAGTGTGGCGACACATGGAGTTGACGAATACTAATCGGTCGAGGACTTAACCTAATTAATATGTTTGGACACATGATTTACCCTTCCGTTATCTAGTTTTGAAGGAATAAATTTCTTCTTGAAATTATTTGGGCAAGCAGATATAATGATATCTGTCTCAAATGAATGTCTGGTAATGATGGCGAAGAGGTCACACCCGTTCCCATTCCGAACACGGAAGTTAAGCTCTTCAGCGCCGATGGTAGTTGGGGGCTTCCCCCTGCGAGAGTAGGACGTTGCCAGGCAATCTAGATGGCCCGTTGGTCAAGCGGTTAAGACACCGCCCTTTCACGGCGGTAACACGGGTTCGAATCCCGTACGGGTCACCACTTTTCATATGGAGGATTAGCTCAGCTGGGAGAGCATCTGCCTTACAAGCAGAGGGTCGGCGGTTCGATCCCGTCATCCTCCACCATATTTTTCTTACATGCCGGTGTAGCTCAGTTGGTAGAGCAACTGACTTGTAATCAGTAGGTCGGGGGTTCGACTCCTCTTGCCGGCACCATCTTTCTTTTAATAGAGAGCCATTAGCTCAGTTGGTAGAGCATCTGACTTTTAATCAGAGGGTCGAAGGTTCGAATCCTTCATGGCTCACCATTCAGATTTGCGGGTGTGGCGGAATTGGCAGACGCACCAGACTTAGGATCTGGCGCCTTACGGCGTGGGGGTTCAAGTCCCTTCACCCGCACCATATGCGGAAGTAGTTCAGTGGTAGAATACAACCTTGCCAAGGTTGGGGTCGCGGGTTCGAATCCCGTCTTCCGCTCCAATAAAATATGCGCCCGTAGCTCAATTGGATAGAGCGTCTGACTACGGATCAGAAGGTTATGGGTTCGACTCCTTTCGGGCGCGCCATATTTATTTGATTTATAAGTATAATCGGGAAGTAGCTCAGCTTGGTAGAGCACTTGGTTTGGGACCAAGGGGTCGCAGGTTCGAATCCTGTCTTCCCGACCATTATGAATCTTTAAAATGGGGCCTTAGCTCAGCTGGGAGAGCGCCTGCCTTGCACGCAGGAGGTCAGCGGTTCGATCCCGCTAGGCTCCACCATTGATTTTAATGTGGAGGTATACCCAAGTCCGGCTGAAGGGATCGGTCTTGAAAACCGACAGGGGCTTAACGGCTCGCGGGGGTTCGAATCCCTCTACCTCCTCCATTATTTTCATATTATCGCGGGGTGGAGCAGTCCGGTAGCTCGTCGGGCTCATAACCCGAAGGTCGCAGGTTCAAATCCTGTCCCCGCAATCATGAAGGTCCCGTGGTGTAGCGGTTAACATGCCTGCCTGTCACGCAGGAGATCGCGGGTTCGATTCCCGTCGGGACCGCCATTTATAGTATTTTAGTTCATTCCATATAAAATTGGGATTTATAATCCCATGGATGGTGATGGCATTCAGTTCCAGGCACCATTGCTATAATGATGCTTATTTTTTATGTTAATACGGAGGGGTAGCGAAGTGGCTAAACGCGGCGGACTGTAAATCCGCTCCTTCGGGTTCGGCAGTTCGAATCTGCCCCCCTCCACCATTTCCCTTATAGGAAAGAAAATGACCATGGCGATTGTGGCGAAGTGGTTAACGCATCGGATTGTGGTTCCGACATTCGTGGGTTCGATTCCCATCAGTCGCCCCATTCATACTATTTTTGGGCTATAGCCAAGCGGTAAGGCAACGGATTTTGATTCCGTCATGCGAAGGTTCGAATCCTTCTAGCCCAGCCATCCTTGCGGGTGTAGTTTAGTGGTAAAACCTCAGCCTTCCAAGCTGATGATGAGGGTTCGATTCCCTTCACCCGCTCCATTTTTTATATGGGCCTATAGCTCAGCTGGTTAGAGCGCACGCCTGATAAGCGTGAGGTCGGTGGTTCGAGTCCACTTAGGCCCACCATGAATAATATTTGATTGTTCCGCAGTAGCTCAGTGGTAGAGCATTCGGCTGTTAACCGAACGGTCGTAGGTTCGAGTCCTACCTGCGGAGCCATTTTTTTTATGGGGAAGTACTCAAGAGGCTGAAGAGGCGCCCCTGCTAAGGGTGTAGGTCGCGCAAGCGGCGCGAGGGTTCAAATCCCTCCTTCTCCGCCATACATATCATGCGCCTTTAGCTCAGCTGGATAGAGCAACGGCCTTCTAAGCCGTCGGTCAGAGGTTCGAATCCTCTAAGGCGCGTATAAAACTAATCTCACGGGAGGTTAGTTTTTTTTGTTATTTGAAGTGCCTATATTAGAACGGAGCCAATCTTATAGGTTCTATACTAAATGTTGGGGTGAAAAAGTGCGTGAAGAAGAAGCTTAATTGGAAGACCAAGCGCAGTAAGAATCCGATTAGTCGTTCACTTTATAAAATTTCCTGCTTTTTCAGATACCGTTTTGAAATTGAAACAAGTGGTAAATATAAAATGTAATAAAAGCATCTCTCATTAAGCATAAGTAATTTTTTTGAGGAAAAGAGGCGGAATTCCTGCCTCTTTTCTTATCTATTCTAAGCAGTTAAGAACATATATAGAAACAGAGTGATAGGGAGGAAAGACAATGCATAAAGAATTTCTAGAGTTGGATCATCGTCCTTATCCTTTGCCTGCGTCACCATGGATAATGACTCAAACGTGGGAAAATGTTCTATTCATGCATTATCCCATCCAATATGATTGTTTGCGTCCGCATATTCCGGAGGGATTGGAGATTGATACATTTAATGGGCAAGCATGGATTACTGTCCTTCCATTTAAAATCACTAATATGAGGGTACGGTACATGCCAGCCATTCCATTGGTTAGTTCTTTTTTAGAGTTGAATGTAAGAACCTATGTCAAAAAAGATGGTATACCGGGTATTTATTTTTTCAGTTTGGATGCAAGCGAGCTATTGGCTGTCGTAGGGGCACAAGCAAGTACAGGGCTTCCTTACCGGTATGCAAGGATGTCTATGCGCCATGATGATAATGCCTATCATTTCAACAGCACAAGGCGATTTGATCAAAGAAGTCACATGCTAGACGTTTCTTATACGGAAGGCCCTGTTTTGATTGAAAATTTGCCGGATACACTGGATCATTGGTTGTTAGAAAGATATTGCTTGTATACATTCCGGTTAGGTATGTTATTAAGGGGGGATATCCACCATGATAAATGGAAGGTTACGCAAACAAAAGTGGAATTGCGTGCTAATAGCATGTTGTCCTTTCTCCTGAAAAAAGAACCGGAGCTGTGTCACTTTTCTAAAGAGCGCCACGTTTATTTCTATCCTTTTAAACAAATTTAAGATAGAGGCAGCCTACATGATAGGCTGTTTTTTTTTGTTGCCTCTTTTTTAGGGGGGAATCATAAAATTGCCAGCTAAATGAATAGAGTGGTATATTAAAATAAGAATAAGGAGAAGGGGAAATCATACATGGAAACGCCAGCTGAGGTAAAAGCATATGTTCAATTATTTGACTCTATAGGGGAAAATATATTTGTTTGTGATAATGATTTTTTTATTATATGGGTAAATAAGTATGCTGACAAATTAATTGAAAAGATTGGAAGTTATATAAAAATAACCAAAAGAGAAGAATTGATCGGAAGGCATATTAAGGACTTTCATGTCAATCCAGCTAAACAGGAGTATATCCTTACAAATGTGCCTTTTCCCTATGAAACAACTATCAATTTATTCAATAAATTTACTGCCGGCATTGTTGTGAATCCGTTCATGATACATAATAAACATGAAGGGTATGTACTTACCTGGAAAGACGTTACGGAATTTGCCGAGAATGAGAAAAGAAATAAAAAATTGTTGGAAGAACTTTATACACCAATCATTGAAACACCTATTGACCATGTCTATATGATACCAATAGTCGGAACCTTGACAGATGATCGTCTGCGAATAATGAAGGAAACAGTGATGATAGAATGCGGAAAAAGAAAAGGGGAAATATTTATCATCGATTTTACTGGTGTAACTGGGCTGACGGTAAATTCTTATCTATATGAATTAGAATCCTTAGCAGAAGGACTTGGATTAATGGGAGCTAAGCTGATGATAGCTGGCATGTCCGCTGAATTGGTCCAAAACCTCATCCAAAGAAATATCTCTGTGAACGCGCGGACTTTTGGTTCTTTTAAACAGGCAATGAACGATGTGTTATCAATAAAGAACGGAAAATTGTAATACAAGTGAAACCTAAGAAATCATTTTTGAACCTTGCTTAAAAAGCAGGGTTTTTAAGATTTGTTAAATTATCTAATATTATTAAATGTCTGATTTATATTATTATGTTAAGATAATACTTGGTGAGCAAATGGGAAGCGAGGTGGAGTATGAATGAGAAAAAAATATTTATTCTTTGCTTTCAGTATTTGTGTAGTCGCTGCATTATTCCTCAGCTATGCTTGTGGTGAAATGACTCGGGCACAATTTGTTTATGAGGTGGAGAATGTATTGAATGAGCATCAAGCGAAACTACATATTAAAGGTTACAGCCTCTCCTACAAAAATAATGATATTGCTCTTCACATCAAATTAAGGGACGGCTTCAGCCAAAATCCCCCTGAAAAGCAGTTTATGATTTTTTCCTCTATTCATAGAAAGCTAAGGTATAACCTAAAGCAGGATTATCCCTATAATTACTTTTATCAAAAGAATATATCTATAACAGCTTATGATGATGGCGTTGATTATCATTTTGAGGATACTTACCCCAATAAGAAGCTTGTTTATATGACGAACGGAATTCTTTCTATTAATAAAAAAAGGTTAACCAGGCAAGAATTTTTAAGATCACCTTATTTTGCTGATTACTTGGAACAATTAAAGAAGAGAAAAACGTCAAGTGGTTATCCGGAACAAGAGGTATATGAGTATCTACTCTCTTTCCATAAAACCCTAACCATAAATAAGAAGGAAAGAAAAGACATGGATGGCGATTTGGTGATCGAAGTTTTAAAAGATAGATTCGATATCTCTGGAAAAGAGATAGCAGACATTTTTAATAGATGGACTTTTTACTTGGATTGATTACTTCTTATAATAAATGGAATTGCCTATTAAAATGTTTTGTTGGCACAGTTTAGCATAGGGACAAAGTGGTATATATGATAGTGCAGACTAAAACATTAGGAGGTATTAGAATGTTCTATCATATTAAAGAACTACAATTTGAAGCAAAGCCTGATCAGCCAAATGCATTAATGGCTAAAAAATTACAAGAATTAATCGGCGGCCAATACGGAGAGATGAGTGTTGCTATGCAATACCTTTTCCAAGGTTGGAGCACTCGAGGAAATAGTAAATACAAAGATCTTTTATTAGATATTGGTACGGAAGAGATCGGCCATATCGAAATGTTGGCGACAATGGTTGCTAGATTGTTGGATGATTGCCCAATCGAGGATCAGGAAGCAGCGATGAAAGATCCTGCCGTTGGCGCTATCCTTTCTGGAATGAATCCTCAGCATGCGATTGTTTCCGGTTTAGGAGCAAGACCATCTGATAGTGTTGGCAACCCTTGGATGGGAAGCTATATAGCTTCTAGCGGCAACTTATTAGCGGACTTCCGCGCAAATTTGAATGCTGAATCGCAAGGGCGCCTTCAAGCTGTCAGAATCTATGAAATGACAGATGACCAAGGTGTAAAAGATCTTCTTTCCGTATTGATTGCGCGTGATTCTTACCACCAAAACCAATGGGCGGCAGCAATCGCAGAGCTTGAGGAACAGGAAGGAATTCTAGTGCCAAGCACTTTCCCTCGTGAAAAAGAACGTATGGATATTGCTTATAATCTATATAACTTCTCAGAAGGCGAAGAAAGCAGCACTGGACGCTGGGCGCAAGGCACTGCATTGGATGGCCAAGGTGAATATCAATATGTTCAACAGCCTAAGCCAGAAGGAGCAAAACCTATTTTAAAACCTGCTCCTCTAAAAACACATAATACATTGCCTGCTGACATGCAAGCAAATACTAAATAACAAATAAAAGACGGCCGCTTAAAAGGCCGTCTTTTATTTGTTATTTTAATGATAAGAAAGCAAACCGATTACCAAAAATAGTAGCTATGAAATTTCTTTTCGTACGGGCGATGGTTTCTTTTTTTATGGGAATGATCATACTGGTTTTCTTGATAGTGATGATATCTGGATTTGTTGCCGGACTGCTCATTATGGCTTTGAAAATCGAATGATTCATAATAGCTTTGAGATTCATCGTGATACTCATAGCTGTAATCGTCGTAACTGTCGCAATCGCATTTTTTGTAACCCATGTAGACACTTCCTTTTATAAGATTAATTTATTATATTGATATTGATCAAAAAGGAGAGGGGATAAGCACCAAATTTGAAAAAATGTGCCTTATGCTTATAAAGAGCATTGTAAAATATCAAAGTAGGGAGATGTGTATATACATCTCCTTGTTTGTTTTGCTTATTGTCTTTGAAGTTTGTTTCCGAAGGTCTGAAGGAATATGGGTTATCGCGGGCATTGTCTCCGGATAATGCCCGCGGAATCGGTGTATGCTTTAAAGCAATATTTTTTTTATTGCATGTAGGGGGTCGCACCATGCTAACGGCAGTAAGCTATTCGGAAAGCAATGGTTATCATTTCAAAATCACTTGCGCCCAACCTGACTGATAGGCACAATACTGTCAATTTTTTTTTGTTTGAAGAGAAGGGCGCTGGGTAGTTTTAATATACACATAACTTTTTTCAAAGAGGATTAGCTGTCTTTTTTAGGCACGCTCCCGGGGGTGAAAAGATGGAAATAAAAAGAACTACCGCTTCCCATTATCAATTTATGTTTCCATTCTTATTGAAAAAAAATCAGAAAGATCATCTAAGGAAACAACTATTACAAGAGGGGTTCGAATTTTTTAGGTTAAAGGATGAAGGTCAAGGTGAGAAGTTTTACGGGGATCACCATGTCATTCACAGAAAGCTGGAAAAGTACTTTCTTCCCAATATTGAACAACTGTTGTTTCCGGAATCAATGATGAGCAAGAGGGATATCAAACGTTTTACAAAAAAACTTGATTTGTCAGGAACATTGGCGGCAAATTTTTTGGAAATACCTTTTCATATTCCTTCGTTCGATATTCTTATTTGCCCGTTTCACATTGGTATTATAACTATACGTGTAAATCTGCCGGAAAATCTGGCTTTTGATGAATCGATTGAGTTCGTTGATCTTTTTAGAACAATTGAGCCTCTCGAGAAAAAAGATGCCGCTAAGATTTCGGTTGATGGCCACGAATACGAGCAAATGAAAGACTTTCTTTTTAAGGAGTTAACTCCCTTTATAGCGGATTACTTGGAGAATGCAGATGAGCAGGCTCCTCTTTTTGGCAGCCTTCCCTTCTTTATGAATGAAAAAATGTTCGTGATTAGCTATGTTGCACTTACAGCAGAATCTCAGATTGACTGTATGGACCTTTACCGGATCGGTCATATATATGGATGCGATGAACAAGGGCAAGCACGATTAGGACCGACAAATCCTGATTTCCTTAATCGTTATTATGACAAACGAATATATGATGCTTGGGCAAATGATACGTATTATGGAGTAACGAATTACAATTTCTTTTGCCTAACTAAATCAGATAGTCCTGATTTGCAGAATAAGATCATCAGTGCCATGTATGGTGAGCATTATTATTCAGTCTTATTATATTTTTTCTATAGGATTGTCTTAATGAAACTGATGCATAGTCAGTCGGATACGAATATTAACCAGAATGAAGAAAGAATAGAAGAGCTGATTATTGATATCACCGAGTTTTCGGCGAATTACTATTTCCCCGAGGTGAATAACAGCACCTTTGGCAAAGATATGTATGAAATCGTCAAAGAGGTGTTTCGAATCGAATACCTGCAGAGCCATTTGGGGAATACACTGGAGACTCTTTATCAAAACCATGAAAGACTCACAGCAAACAGAACCAATAACCTCTTGCAGGTTTTGACCATCTATTCAGTCATCTCTGGCATACTCGGCATGAATATAGCCGTAGATGATTTAAAGAATGGATGGAATTGGAATGTGATTTCACATTTTTCCTGGGTAGAGTACTTTGGTCTATTCTTGATCATTTCAGCTATGGCCATTAGTATGGTGATGGGCTATTATTTTGTAAAAAAATATATTCGTGGCTTGATAAAAAAAAGAAAGAATTCTTAAGGCCATTTAACCTTTCTTCCCTGTAAGCAATCTACGTAAGAACTTATTTAAATAGCAGGGAGGCATCTGGCCCATCTTCAGTTAATGATGCTCAATAAGAATCAAAAAAGAGGCTGAATACACTCAGCCTCTTAGTGATTGATCTTCCGTTCGACCAGTAATAAAGATCCTAACCCAGCAACCTGCAATACTATTGCGATGATATATCTCTTCTTATAATTAAACCGGCAATCCAACCAATGATGGCCCTACTACAAAACCCAATCATGATTGATCCTTTCTTTGTATTATTCATTCAGTTCCATTTACCACCTTATCAAAAGATAGTATGTTTTCCCTTTTATTTACTTTTTGATGGTTATTATGCAATACTTGGACAAGTGAAATGATGTTATATGAATGTTAAAAATGGTTGCGGGAGATAAATAATGTCTTTTACTAATTTGCTTGTGTTAGCTTTGGTTGTTTCCATCTTTTGTCTGTTTATTTCGAAAGCACTTATCCAACAAAATCCAAAACAACAGTCCGTCTGGTGGGCGGGCAGTAAACTACTTTTTGTGAATGCAGTGATCATAACGGCAACGGTCTGCGGGGTTTTTAAACTACCTGTCCCGGTTCCTTTAGTAATGGTGGGATCCCCTTTTGCCAGTGTGTTGGTTTGGACTTTTTTCAGAGCTGGGTTTACTGCTCCTTTTTGGGGCCGGGCATATGCCTTTTTAATCGGCCACTCGGTTTACGGGGTTTTATTGGTGTATTTTTTATATAAAAATACTACATTGACACCTTTATATCCCGGAGAAGATCTATTTATGAGGGGTCTTGGCTATTTAGGGGGCATCGGCATTTGTTTTTTTGCCATTCTGATCGGGGCAGCTGTATTCCTTGCGCCTGATAAATTTTGGCGGCGGTAAACAAACATTAAATAGGCAAAAATCCTCCAATATGGAGGATTCTCTTATTATTTGGCTGCTCTGAAGCCTGCTGCCTTTGCTTCATTTTCCGTACAAAACATCTCTTCGGCTTTTGTTTGGCCGTATGACTGGCCGCCGGGGAGGTGATATATTTTTTCTCCTTTACGGTTGATATTGCCTTTGATGGTTGGATTGCTGCAGGATTGCTGGCTGTCCTGGGCGGTCGTTTCTTTCTTGGACCCGCTGCTTTTTTCCTGGCTCCATAAACCTATCCCTTGTTGTTGTGCTTTTTTCTCGATTTCTTTGAATGTATCCACATATTTTACATTGGGCTTGAAAACGACGACGCGCGCTAGTCCTTTTTGCAGGAGTAATTCGTTCAGCATTTTCCCGTCGACCGTTACATAGGCAAGCAAACGGCCGTATTGATCGCGTTCTTCTGTATCAAAGCTCAGCTGTACGTTTTTTCCTTGAGTCAGGAGGCTTTTGGTATAGGCGCTTGCTTCAGGGCCAAATGGCTGTACGGGTGTGTTGGCTTTTACCGTTTCAGGTGTATCCACCAAAAGCAGCCTTACTTTTTCTTGTTTGCCATTGATTTCAGCGATGAATGTATCGCCATCCACCACACGCACTACCTTTGCTGAAATCGTTTTAGTGGCCGCTGAATCCTGTGCCTCGCTAGTTTGCGATTGCTTGTGAGTGGTCGACGGGTTGTTTTCTGTAATGTTGCCATTGGAACATCCGGCAAGCAACAACACCGCAAGAATCATACTGCTTAAACATTTCATGTTGTCTCTCATCCTTTCTGAATGTTCATTCTAACATGGCATGTCCGCTTTTTGCAGGACACAGGCTGCAGGCAGCCCCAAAAAGCGCATCTCCAAGGCGATGCGCTTTCATTCGCCACTATAGGATTGCAGCAGCTTCTTCATTTCTTCTTTGATTTGTTCACGTCCGCTTAAGACAGTTCCGTGTCCGGTGATTAAATGTTTAGCGGGAAACTGCATAAGGGCAACTAATGATTGTTTTGCCTGTTTACGGTCTGGCGTAAAATAATCGGGAGGACCGTTCAGGCTAAAAGTTTGGAATATAACGGGGAAGAGAGCTTCTTGTTTGACGGTTACTACGGCATCTCCAGCAATCAGGATGCCATTTTTCCAATTGCATAACGAAATGTGACCTGGTGTATGGCCGGGGGTGGGAATCCATTCCCATCCGGGCAAATAGGGTACGCTTTTATCGGCTGGCAGTTCTGATAGATGGCCGTTTAGATCGATTCCATGATTGGGAAAGGTTCTGGAAAGCAACGATACCAACCCTTTCATTGTGATTTTCCCTGGCGGATAATCTTCTTTTCCAGTCAAGTACGGCATCTCCAAGGTGCTTGCATAAACCGGAACCTGCCATTCACGGATAAAATGGGCCAGACAACCGACATGATCGAAGTGGCCATGCGTCAAAATGATGGCTATGGGTTTGGCTTCAGGAAAGCGCTGCTTTATTTTTTGGATGAGTTTTTGGCTGTCTTTTGGCATTCCAGCATCGATGATCACAAGCTCCTTAGGTGAGACTTGAACAACGGCAATATTCACAATACGGTTTAAATAAACCCAGACTCCGTCCGTCACATAGTGCCAAGTATTGTTTTTCAAGCTTGTAAAAGGCAGGAAGGAACGTTTGAATGTATTTTGGTCGCTCAGTAATTTTTTCATGGGTTGTGTGTCGCATCCTTTTAGGTGAGGTCATAAAAGTAGTCTCTCCATTGACGGGGATTATTATGAGAGCGGGGCATGAGGCCGTGCATTTATGAATATATATCTAGGGTTCAATAAATCTCATCATAAGAGGTGCGCTATGTATCCAGTCTACCAACCGTTTGGAACAGAAAAGAAATGCAAAGAGGTACCGCTCACTTTTCCTCCGCAATTTCAAGACCAGCATCCGGGCCTCGAATATATCATGGTCCCCCGGCCTATTTCAGAAAATCCGGATTATCTCGGCAGCGGCAAACTCCAAGATAAGGTGGCAATCATCACAGGAGGAGACAGCGGGATCGGGAGAGCTGTCGCCTATGCCTTTGCCAAAGAAGGTGCCGATGTAGTAATCCCTTATTTGTGTGAGCATGAAGATGCGCTGGAAACAAAAGCGAGGGTTGAAGAAATAGGCCGGTCATGCCTGTTAATCCCCGGCGACCTGCAGAAGGAAGAAATGTCAGCGGAAGTAGTAAAGAGGACGATGGAGCAATTCGGCAAAATTGATACGCTGGTTAACAATCACGGAGTGCAATATGTACAGAGGAGCATTATGGAAATTACATCGAAGCAGCTGGAAAAGACATTCCGGACGAATATATTTGCTTTCTTTTATATGACAAAGGCTGTTCTTCCCCATCTTCTTCCTGGCAGTACGATTATAAATACTACTTCCATCACGGCTTATGAAGGGCATAAAGATTTGATTGATTACTCGGCCACTAAGGGGGCTATCCTTACCTTTACGCGTTCCCTTTCTCTTTCCCTGGTTGATAAAGGGATTCGTGTAAACGGGATAGCGCCAGGCCCGATTTGGACACCGCTAACGGTATCATCTTTCTCGGCGGAAGAAGTAAAAACATTTGGATCATATACGCCTGAAACCCCAATGAAGCGTGCCGGCCAGCCCTTTGAAATCGCTACTGGCTTTGTGTTTCTCGCCTCGGGCGATTCCAGTTATATGTCCGGCCAGGTTTTACATCCGAACGGAGGAAGCATAACGGGTTCATAGGGAAGTAATAACAGGAAACCAATCGTATAGGAAAACGGCTTTTATTATATTTGACGCGATAAAGATAGGGGGAAGAGGAGTGAAGGACATCCAAGAATCGCATTCATCCGAAAAGGAGAACAGCCAGGATAGCGGAATCGTGTTCTCGCCTATTGAAGACTTATTAAAAGCTACAAATGATATACCGCCCTACAGAAAGGGTGGAAGGCAGCCTAAAGGCATCAGGGTGGTCGGCTATAGCATGATTGGTTTTTTTGTCTTAATGATTGCCTTCGTGCTGGTCGCAATTCTGGCAAGCCAGTAAAGTCAACGATTGTTGGCTTTTTTATTTTGCCTCTGGTTTTTTCGTTAAGCAATCAGGCATCCTCATATTCTACATACAAGGCAATGAGGCCAATGTGGACAAAAACATATTGCATAAGCTGGTTATTACACCCATGACACTACAGGTGAACAAGTGAGCGCAAATGAATGTGTTGATTTTCACCGGCTACATTTTAAGAGTAAGGCTCTTATCCGATTGACTCTCTATTGGAAAAATGGTATATTATTACCAACTTAAGAAAAGGTGTGGTGTTTTATGTCAGGAGTAGGCATCAACTAATTTAGTTGAATAAGGTAGTTAATGGCTGGTTTTTGCCAGTTTGTTAAGGTTGCCTTTTTTCACAGCGTTCTGCCTGTGAATGCCTACTTGAAGACTGACTCCTTTTCCATTAAATTCGCGTAAACGTTCGGGGTTACGGCGGAAAGCATGGCGGGATTTGTCCTGCCATGCTTTTTTGCGGCAAACAAGATTAATGTTGCGCGTCTTTAATACAGACCACCATGGTCGATGCCCGCGGGGAGCTTTTGTTGATAGGGTCGTTACTGTCCCATCAATAGGTAGGAAGGCAATCCGCGGGCATTTTTTGTTTAGCGGGGAATTGGCCCCCCATTCGACCAAGGAGGATAAATAATGAATAAGGCGACATATGAAAAATTACAATACACTGAACTAAAAGAAATGGTCAAACATCATTGTGCTAGCGGTTTAGGGAAAGCTCTCCTGGATCAGTTGGAGCCAAGCAGCCAACTGAAAGTCGTGCGCAATCGTCTGAATGAAACGACTGAAGCGCGAAACCTGCTTGACGCAGAAAATCATATTCCGCTTAAAGGAATTTCTAATATCACACAGCATATTGAAAAAATAGAAAAAGGGATGATTTTAGATCCAGGAGAGTTAGTATCCATCGCTGACTTTTTGCGGGGATGCCGACTTATCAAGCGGTTCATGGAGAATAAAGTTTCCCTTGCACCTACCTTGTCCACTTATGTTCGGTCGATGACAGAATTCAGGCCCATAGAAGAGGAAATCCAATTTGCCATCAAAGCCAATCGTGTCGCGTCTGAAGCCAGTAAAGAATTAAAAAAGGTACGCAGCCAAATAGAGAAAACGGAGATTAAAATAGAAGACCGATTGGTGAAATTTCTAAAAAACAAAAGCAATAAGGAGTATATCCAGGAATTTTTTATTAGCAAAAAAGAGGACCGCTTTACGATTCCAATAAAGGCATCTTATAAAAATCATGTGGATGGAACCATTGTGGAAACTTCATCAAAGGGTTCTACTGTGTTTATGGAACCGGCAGCTGTAACGGTGCTCGCTACGGAACTCGCCGCTCTGAAGGCAGAGGAGTCCATGGAAGAATATCAAATCTTGGCTACCTTGACCGGCATGCTCCTGGAACAAATCCGGCCGATTAGGATCAACATTGAATTGGTCAGTCAGTATGATATGATTTTCGCTAAAGCCAAATTTAGTAAAAGTATGGATGCCGTTGAGCCTAAAATGAACGATCATGGTTATATAGCGCTGAAAGGCTGCCGTCATCCGCTTCTGCCGAAAACCAGCGTGCCGCTGGATTTTAGGATTGGGGAGGACTATCGTACTTTAGTGATTACCGGGCCTAATGCCGGGGGGAAAACAGTTGTCCTGAAAACAGTTGGCCTTCTTACGCTGGCGGCAATGTCTGGTTTTCATATTAGCGGCGGGGTAGGAACGGAATTGGCTGTGTTTGATTCCATCTTCGTCGATATAGGGGATAATCAAAGTATCGAAAACGCACTCAGCACCTTTTCATCCCATATGAAGAATATTTCTGATATTATGCAAACGGCTTCTGGAAACACTTTAGTGTTATTCGATGAAATCGGCAGCGGCACGGAACCTAATGAAGGGGCCGCCTTGGCGATTGCCATATTGGAGGATTTTTACCTGAAAGGCTGTATTACTGTGGCTACCACCCATTATGGAGAAATAAAGCGTTATTCGGAGATGCACAGTGATTTTATGAACGCTGCCATGCAATTTGACAGTGAAACGCTTGAACCGCTTTATCAATTGCAAATCGGTGTTTCTGGAGATAGCAATGCCCTGTGGATCGCGAAAAAAATGAATGTGCCGAGCACGGTACTGGAGAAGGCACAGGCTTATATGGACAATAAGGGATATGGCTTGGAACGTGTTTCAATGAAAAAAATGGGGAAGGATGAAAGCAAAACAGCATCCAGATCAAATCAATGGATCTATGAAGTCGGAGATCGGGTTAAATTGCTGGAGCAGGGCAACCATGGAATTGTCTATCAACCGGCGGACGCCAATCATAATTTGATTGTGTTTTATGAAGGGGTATTTAAAGAGGTGAATGTTAAAAGAGTGGAATTGGAATTGAAAGCGGTTGATTTATATCCGGAAGGTTATGATTTGGATACTCTTTTTGTGGGTTACAAAGACCGTAAATTAAAGCATGACATTGAACGGGGATCAAAAAAAGCATTGAAAAAAGTAGCTGCCGAAATCCGTAAAAAACTAGATGAATAGGGTATAGATCGAAGCGGGAATGAAGTAAGTTATTGTTACTTGGTGAACAGCACTTTAATTGAGGGACTCATTGAAGATACGAAACCTTTAGACTAATTATTATAAGATGAAGGGGAGATGTGTGTTGGGTTATAACAAGTGTGCAGTGGTGACCGGCGTCAGCCGTGCCAATGGCATAGGGGCTGGGATATGCTGAGAGTTGGCCCGACAAGGCGTATCCATATTCTTTACACATCTTTATAAATATGATGAGATGATGAATTATCAAGGAATAGATCGCGGGTGGCCCCAGGAATTCAAGGGAGAATTAAGGAAGCTAGGCGTACGGGCGGAAAGCATGGAGTTGGATTTCAGTGATCGGGGTGCCCCTTCAGCCCTTTTGGATAAAGTGGATGGTGTTTTTGGAAAAGCGGATATATTGGTCAATAATGCCACGTATTGTGTAGAGGCCAGTTTCCGGGAATTGAGTGCCGAGCTTCTATCTAAGCATTGTGACATCAACATAGTAGGCACATGCATGTTGTCCGCAGAGTTTGCTAAGAGGCTGGAGGGCAGAAGGGGAGGGCGAATCATTAATTTGGTATCTGGACAGGATAAAAGCCCTGAACCTGGGAATCTCGCTTATATAGCCACAAAAGGGGCTGTATCCGCCTTTACTAAAACAATGGCGCTTGAAGTAGCTTCATTGGGGATTACCGTAAATGCGGTGGATCCAGGACCGACGGATACCGGTTGGATGAGTGATGAGACGAAAGCTTACTTAAAGTCTAAGTTTCCACTGAAAAGAATTGGGACTCCAGAGGATGCAGGTCGTCTGGTTTCATTTCTGGCAAGCGATGAAGCACAATGGGTGACGGGGCAAATCATCCATTCCGATGGGGGTTTTTGGAGTTGATCTTAAAGAGAAAAATACAGGAAGTATAGAGAGGCATATTAGAGATAGAATTCACACTTCAAAGTCTCACTTTTGAAGTGTGAAGGATCGAAAAAAGGAGCCGCAAGGGAGGAATCATGGCCGTCTCCGGTGAATAGGATGATAGGATCGTTGAGATGCAACCTGATAGGGCAAGGAGAGGCGACTTCATTTAAATCGTTCATGGTCGCATTCAAAACAGAATAATTCACCGTCCAGCATAACACCGTTGAAAAATCCATCCAGACAAAAAATTTCCTTCTGGCATTGAGAACAATAGCCGATCAATTCTCTCATAATCAGTTCCTCCTTAAAGACATATTGATGGGCGTAAAGAAAGGTGTGAGGGTTATAAATAAAATTTTGAGACTACTATTGGCTGCCTTGTTCCTTTTAGCAGTCACCGCATGTAGCCACTCTACAGCGTCTATTGGCGAAAAAGAAAAAAATTTAGTTACGGAGACAAAATTAACGGAGAGGGAAAAAACAATTCTTAGCAGCTTGAATGATAAAGTATTTGTATTCGATTATAAGCTATCGCAGCCCTACAAGAAAACATCCATTTGGATAGAAAAATATGATAATGGCAAAAAAGGATCAGCGTCAATCGGTAAAATAAGTACAGCACCTGAAAAGAAAAACGGGCAATTGATCGTTTCTCTCACTAATATGAATTCAAACATAAAAGGAATGCGCCCTGCATTCAAATTGGCCATCGGCGGCAATGGCGGATCGGTATCGAATGCCACCGAAGCAGATGAACCAATTTCTTTAAACATGTCGACAGTTAATCCAAAAAGTAAAATTGTTGATGGAAAAGAATTGATTCTTGCTGGTTTCTTTAATGGAAATGCATCGTTATCGGCTAGTATATTTGAAGATGCTGAAAAAGACCCGGGAGCTGCATTAGCTGGTTATGGGACAGTATACCTGGTTAAATGTACATTCAGCAATTAAGTCCTAGGCGAAGGATGGTAGGATATTCGGCGGTATTTTCGAAGCCTTTATTTTTACCGTTTTCTTAAGATTATTTATAACGGCTGCGTTTTTTCGGGCCAATAGTCAACTCTCTGGGGAATTTAATATTTGTATAATATGAAAGCAATAAGCAAAAGGCCTCCACCTATTATGGGCGGAGGCCTTTTGCTTGTTAATATTGGATTACAGTTTATCTGTATTGGATTACAGTTTATCTGTGTCTACGTTGTTTCTTAACAATGGGTCGGTGGTGTCTGTATCATTTAGAGGGTTTAATGGGTCTTTCTCCAATGGAAGGTCTGTTTGTTCATCAGCGTCTCCTGTAAGAATTGGATTGCCATTTTTATCTACGCGGACATCCTCTTTTTTGACGTTATCATGGACTGTTTTTGTTTCTTGGACTTTTTCTTTTCCAATGACGATTTCATCTGTTACTACAGGTTTTTTCGTCACTTCGATTTGTTCTTCGACTACTGGGATGCGGATGGTTTCGTCATCATCAGCGATGATACCAGCGTTTGTATCGGCAGTTGGATCTGTCACTGGACGGCGTTCCACATATACTTCGTCGTGTTCGACCGGCACTTTGACTTCTTTTGGTTCTGAATGCACTTCTTTGTTGATGACAACTTCTCCTGTTTGCACGGCATCTTTTTCAACTTGAAGTTTTTCTTCGCGCAAACGGATTTTTTGCTCCTCTTCCAGATCTCCAGGCGTTCTGTCTCCTCCATTAAGGGCTGTATTGACAGGATTGGTACGGTCTACCCCAAGAGCTGGTTCAGCAGTGGCTGCTGTCTCTCTTCCGTCCAATATACCGCGGTTTCCATCCACAAATACAAGGATTTTGCCGTCTTGGATGTTTCGAGCATATTCATCTCTTTTTACGCTTGTCACGCCAAGGTCATCAAATGCATGGTCAGCATTGCCGCCCATGTCTCCAGAAAAGAATTTTTTTACTTTATCCATGAATGAATCATCATCGGTCACTGTTTTTACTTCTGTGCCTGCTGTATCTACTGCAGCAAGTCTATTGGCTTCATCGGCCACGATTGTGATGTCGCTGCTGTCATATCCTTTTGCTTTTAAACTGTTAACGGCTTGTACTACTTCTGGGCTCGTTTCATATACACCATATAATGTTTTATTCATATTAAATTCCTCCTTGATTTTTCATGTGTTTTGTGATCTATATTTCTAATACCCTATGTTTGAAGAGACAAACCAAAGCGATGGCCAGTTTCAGTGATGATTATTTTCTTTGGGTTTATTAAAATGAATATTTAAATATATTGATATATTATTTTTGAGGGAATCTATCTATGTTAAATACCTTCTGTATGGAATTTTTGTAATGCGTATTTCCACGGAAGCCGTTCTGGTTTCTTCCGTTTTAATGGGAGCTAAGACTTCCGCTTTAACACAAGAATAAAAATGAACAGGTATCATTATAATCAAGAACCAGTAAGGATCAGAGTGGTTCAACTAATGATAGGCAGGGGATGGATGCCCCTTGTCTGTCAAAGTGTTATTTAGGAACTCTAAAGGCATAAACATGGAAAAAATGATTGTATTTTGTTTATTTTGAGTAAATATTGTGAATAGCCATAAATTATTTCAGTAATATGTTAAGTTAAGAGATGAAAGGAGAGGGAACAATTGAAAAAAGGACTGACACTGTTATTGTGCATCTTAGTATGGATCTCTACTTTAGCGATGGATGGCTCTATTGCTAGAGCAGCATCTAATGTATTCAAGGATATCCCATCCAATCATCGGGCTTATAAAGAAATTTCTTATTTAGCGCAGGGCAAAATCGTCAGTGGAGACACGAAAGGATATTTTAAACCGAAAAACAATGTAACAAGAGCAGAGTTTGCCGCAATGTTGGGACGGGCATTAGGTTTTGACGGGACTAAACAAAAAACATCTTTTAGGGATGTGGGAGCGGGGAACTTTGCTTCGGGCTATATCCAGCAGGCAACGAAGCAAAAAATAATAAGTGGTTATCCAGATGGCACATTCAGGCCCAATGGTTTGATCACCCGAGGGGAAGTGGCAACCATGATCTGCAGGGCGTTCGGTTACTCCACGAACAATACATCGGCAGGTTCTGCCAAAGCACTAGTATCGTTGGGGATATCTTCAGAAACAACAGCGAATTTCGGTACGGCTTCAAGAGCTACAAGAGAAGCCAGCGCTGTATTCATTGTACGGGCTATCAATTATACATACCGAACAAAGCAACATATATCATTCAGCAGTCAGAGAATTGTTAAAGTAGATTCATTGAATATCCGTACAGGTCCATCCACTTTATACAATAAGGTTGGAACATTGAAAAACAATGAAAAAGTCAGCCTCGGTTACCGAGTTGGCAGCTGGGCACTGATTAAGGGAAGCTCAGGTGTAATCGGCTTTGTTCATGAATCCTACTTAAGCAGTAGCTCTGAGACAGTCGCGCCTCCGGCAAATAATACAGGCAATACATCACTTAGTTCGCAAACGATTGTCATCGATCCTGGCCATGGAGGAACAGACCCAGGGGCAGTCGGCTTCGGGCTAAAGGAGAAGGATGTCGTATTGGATACGGGCAAACGACTAAAAAGCTTGTTCAGTAAAACCCCTTTTAATATCAAGATGACAAGGGAAACAGATGTATTCGTTACACTTCAGGGTCGTGTTGCATTTGCAAAAAATGCCAAAGCTAATACTTTTATCAGCATACACACCAATGCGGGAGGAGGAACTGGTTCAGAAACATACTATTACGGTAAAGCAGCTAATCCAAATGTGACCGCCAGCATGAAACTGGCCCAGTTTATCCAGGCACGGCTAACGTCGGCTTTATCAACGACAAACCGCGGCGAAAAGCATGGCGATTTGCATGTGCTGAGGGAAAATACAATGCCGGCAGTTCTAGTGGAGCTTGCCTTCATCGATACAAAGGCAGACAATGCTAAACTAGCATCGCCATCTTATCGGCAAAAGGCTGCACAGGCAATTTATTACGGAACACTGGATTACTATAAATATAAAGGCTTTAATGTAGCTAAGTACTATTAACGCGAGAGCTGGGGAAAGAGTGGAGACAGCGATCCGCGCTTTCTTTGCTAGGGATAAATAGAACACACTGCCAATCAAAGGTCCTCTTTATAGGTTTAAGAATAATGTTAGTTGGTAAAAGGTATTATAAACTTGAGAAAGGCTGGGATTTGTATGGGAGCAAAAACTGTACTTCAACCGATTGAAGAAACTACATATAAACATTCTATGAATATTAATATAGGAGATATTATTACTTTTGAAAGAAAAGGATTATCCATTTCTGGCAAAGTGACTAGACTTAGAGAAAATTCTGTGATGGTTGAAATCGATCTTGAGATTGCAAAAGAATTGGATTATCCGAATAATTATACGGTTGTCAATTACAGACATATCCAGAGTGTCCAGGATTGGAAGGCTGGAAACAATCAAAAGCTTTTGAACGCTTAAGAAGTGGATCACAGATTAAAAGGAGCAGTCCTAATGAGGCTGCTCCTTTTCAATTGCCCGTATGGCATAATAAAAAAGACAGACAAAGAAATATTTCTCCGTCTGTCTTTATTGCGGGTGTTCCCATAAATCTAATGTTTCCATTAATCGTTTTTACGTTGTCTAGCTCGTGCTTCTCCGCCTTTGCGGCCAGCTTCTTCACGGCTCATTTTGCCGTCATTGCTATCGTTGCGTTGATTGCCTCGTGCTTCTCCGCCTTTTTCTCCAATTTCTTGGTAGAATTCTTTATCATGGTTTTTAGAAGTAGCTTCTCCGCCTTTTTCGCCGATTTCTTGGTAGAATTCTTTGCCGTGGCTATCAGAAGTAGCTTCTCCGCCTTTTTCGCCGATTTCTTGGTAGAATTCTTTGCCGTGGCTATCAGAAGTAGCTTCTCCGCCTTTTTCGCCGATTTCTTGATAGAATTCTTTGCCATGGCTATCGGAAGTAGCTTCTCCGCCTTTTTCGCCGATTTCTTGATAGAACTCTTTGCCATGGCTATCGGAAGTGGCTTCTCCGCCTTTGCGGCCAATTTCTTGATAGAATTCTTTGTCATGAGATTTGGAAGTAGCTTCTCCGCCTTTACGTCCTGCTTCTTCTAGTGTCATTTTACGATCATCTTTTTTGTTAGCCATTAAAAATTCCTCCCTTTAATATTATCCCTGTTCTTACTGTCGCTAAGATTTCCACTTTCATACGAGAGTGAAGACGAAGAGGTACAAGTGGAAGATCAAGCGCCAGAAAGAGTTCGTATGGTTCAACTAATGAATAGTAGGATGATGAAGGAATACCTTCACCGTTTAAAGCTTCACTTTATCAGTTGAACTAATCATCTTCTTCCCGGTCTCCGGACTTTTAAACATAGGGCGGTTTTAAACAATAAGCAGAAGCGGTTTGGATTAGAGATCATGGATGGCAGTTAAAAGAGATTCTGGAGCTCCATTCCCTTCATTATGCAGGAGGGATTTTGAATGGAGAGAGTAGAATATCATAATTCCATTTTAAGTATAATTCTATAATTTCTTTTTGTTTCAATTGGAACTTTTCCATAGCCCAGGCCACTATGAGTCTTTCATCTGATGGATGGGCATCTGCAAGATTCTTAGTCATAATTTTAAAATACTTATCCATAAAAAGAATAATATCATATTCCCTAAATCCTGAAGAGGTCGTATCATTTGCCCAAGGCTTGATATATGTATTATGAAATTCAGGCGTGTTAATCACTTCGTTTTCCGTTAGTCTATCATTATTTATAAATAATTGCCCATTCCGTATATGCATATTCTTTTTATTAGCATAAGCATCTTTAAAGAGATATGTATCGTCATTTGATTCAACTGATATCCAAATATCTTTTAAATGAAGAGGATTGTGGATTTTATATTGTAAGAGATATTCAATTTCTTGTTGGAAAACATTCAACAATACAAACTTATCTTCATTCTTTAAATCAATAAATGGTTTTTTATCATTTAGTTTCACAATGATATGATTCTTTTCGAAGCTAATAGATTGCTGGTCAAAATAATGGCTGTATATATCGTGTTTAAGTTGATTGTTAATCACTTCTTTGAACGTGGTTTCAGTCATATTTTTATGCACGATGGCTAAAATGGCAGCTACAAAAATGCAACATAAATAAGAACATATAAAATAGAAAGGCCTCATTCATTTACTCCTTTGCAATACATACTCTAGCTTAATGTTAACTAAAAAGAAGAATGCGAACATTGGATAAAATATGGAAATGGGTTGAACCGTGTATTATATCCGGTTCTAACTGCCACTAAGACTGCCAATTCAAAAGATGAGTGAATATCATTGGAAACAAACAGGCCGAAGAAAGGGATTTTTTGCTTGGACTTTCAAGAATGAAGGTAGATTGTTGGTTTGAAGTGGTTTTGTTATTTTACCGAAAGGAAGTTATTTTCGTTGGATAGGGGATTTATGATGGTTTTTTCTATTGAAAAATAAAAAGGCCAATCAATTAACTTGATCAACCTTATAATAGATAGCTCTGTTAGTCGGTTTACAGAATTTCCTAATAATCAGTGCAATCAAAGATTAAGGGGAAGTAATCAGCTTTTAAAACGGGGCAATCAGCCGACATTAATGAGATTTTAACCACATTGTCGCCGTATAGGCATGTACCGCCGCACCGGTTGGCAATATAGCTTCATTAAAGACAACCTGTGGGTGATGCATTGGGAATCCATAATGTGAATCTTCTTCTTTTGTACCAGCTCCAATCATAAAAAAAACACTTGGTACTTCGTAGCCGTATGATGCAAAATCTTCGGAGCCCATGCCGCCGCCTGGATAGGATACAACAGATTTTTCTCCAACGATTTCTTTTACGTAAGTTGCTAGGTCATTGGCTAGATCCGGATCATTCTTTAATGGTGGTACAGAAGCTAATATGTCAATGTTTGCTTCTCCTCGGAATATTTTCGCGGTAGCAGGAACAATCTCTTCTAGCCTTTTATAAATAAAGTCACCGACATCAACAGATGTAAAGCGAATGGTCCCTTCTAATATAGCTTGATCAGGAATGACGTTGTGTGTATTTCCTGCTTGGAACTTTCCGACAGTAAGGACTGCTGATTCGGTTGGTGAAACTTCTCTTGCGATGATTTCTTGCATAGAAGAATAAATATGTGTTGCTATATTAATGGGATCTACGCCAGTTTCAGGCATGGCGCCATGACATCCAACACCATTTATGGTAACTCTAAAAATGGTACAACCAGCCGTGCTAGTTCCTTGACCATACAGCATCATATGGGAAGGCGTCCCGGAATGTACATGCAATGCCATAGCAGCATCTACTTTAGGGTTTTCCAACACTCCCGACTTTAACATTAATTTTGCGCCTTTGAATCCTTCTTCATTGGGCTGGAAAACGAGCTTTACTGTCCCTTCGAGTTCATCCTCGTATTGTTTTAATAATTTAGCTGCTCCTAAAAGCATGGTTGTATGAAAATCATGCCCGCAAGCATGCATGTTTCCATTTGTTGCTTTAAAAGAATAATCTGTTTGTTCTTCAATAGGAAGAGCATCCATATCAGCGCGCAAAAGGAAAGTTTTATCTGATTTTTTTGGATTCCCTACTAAAGCAACAATCCCGCTGTTACAAATTTCTTCAGGTTCATAGCCAAATTCTTTTAATTTATCCATCACAAACTTTGTTGTTTGCGGCAGATCATCTCCTACTTCAGGATGTTGATGGATTTCTCTTCTATATTGTATTAACTCATCTTTCATTGCTCTAGCGCTTTCTAGATATTTATTCATATGTCCTCCTTCATCATCCAAAAAAGTATCATTTTGTCTCTTTGTAATTTTGTGCACAAGATAAACATTTAATACTACAAGATAAAGTTAAATTTTGGCATTAGTTGAACCAACTTGAGTTCTGACCGCTGCCCGAGCGGGAATGATAGAGAAGAAGGATTGAATGGAAGTGTATAGAATAATTAGGTAATGGTCTAGAGATTTGGGGGATGATATATGACTTCGAACATAATGTTTGCATCAAATAGATTAGGAATACTAAATGATGGGCAATTACAAGCAATGCTCGATCGATTTGAATTGGGCAAACTTATTTCATCTGAAAAAACAGCAAACGGGGCAATGGGACAGACTATGTTTGTTTCATCAACGGCAGGAGATTTCGTTTTGAAAGGCAACCCGCTTTATGATGGGCAATTGCTTGAGGAAAAGTTTTTTATCGAAAGTATTTATAAAAGGACTAAAGTGCCTGTCCCAATGCCATATATCATAGATCAGTCTGGAGAAATCTTTGGGTGGAGTTATGCGTTGATGCCCCGTCTACCAGGCGAACATTTAAACTCCAATTATTTTAAAGATAACCTTAGTAAAGATGAAAAATTTACAGTAGCTGAATTAATCGCTAAAACTTTATCTGAATTTCATACTTGGATAGTAACTGATTTTGGGGATTTGAATACTGAACATTTTACGGTCGCTCCATTTAAAGATTCATATAAGCAATGGCTTTTTAAGCGAATTATGTTTTGGTTAGAGGATGCTAAAAAATATTCCAAAATCACAGCTAGAGATATGCATTGGGTGGAGGATTTATTCGAACAATCCAATGAGGCTTTTGAAAAGTTCATTACCCCAACTTTTATAATGGGTGATTTCAAGCCGGGAAATTTTCTAATCCACTCAAAGGAAAATAAATGGGAGATAGGCGGTGTATTTGATTTTACAAATTCATATTTTGCTGATCCAATTACAGATTTAATGAAGATGGTAATTTATTATATAGATGCTGATGACAGTGATGTAGCTGGACATTTGATTAAAGTCTATTGCCGAGAATTAGCAGAAGAGAAAGAGACGATCATAAAACGTATGAAAGTTCATATGCTTCATCAACGTGTTTTAGACTGGGGTTGTGCAAAGGCAATGAATATGGTTACTTGGGATGAGAACCTTCCATTTTATAAATGGGTGGAATCATACACAGATTTAGTTGTGAATCTTTTTGAGTAGATAGATTGTGAAACTTTAGTTGGTTCAATGAATGTCGGTGGGGATGAATAAAAAAGTTTCACTTTATAGGTTTCGCGAAAAATAATGGCATTCCATGATCTTTAACCTTAAGCTTTCCAAACAATGAATGGTTTTTTCCGTGGGCATAGTTTACTAATTCGTTGAATTCACAATACAATAAAGCCTTTCAAATAATAATAAAATTATGGTATACTCCTCAACACTATCTTAATATAGTAATTATATGTTTTGTAAGGTAGGTCGTTTATGAAAAAGTTAATTGTTACAAAAACAATTCAATTTCTATTTATACTTTTGTTCATAGCGGGATTTAAAAGCCTATTTGGGGCAGAAAATGCATTAATTGGTGCTACTATTATTATTGCAACTCTTATGTATTTAGAAAGAGATCTAACTGCTAACCCATGGAAAAGCTTCTTCTTCTTATTAGCTATTAATGCCCTACAAGGTATGTTTGGATTCTTATCAGCCAATAATATGTGGCTAGGTATTCCTCTCAATTTAATTTCTATGTTCATAGTAGGTTATTTTTTTACCTTCAACTTAAGAAAACCAATATATATTGCTTTTGGTTTACAATATATATTTATTATCACTACACCTATAGCCATGTCAGATTTACCACATCGCCTTTTAGCGCTAGCATCAGGTGCAGCAATCATTATGATCGCCCAAATAGTCGTTAATAAAAACAAAATAACAAAATCAGGTAACAAAAATATATTAATCATTTGCGATCAATTAATGGCAAAATTAGATGCGATTAAATATCAAAATGATCATTCAGAAATGAATCATTCCATTGAAAGCTCTATAAAAGAACTTAGAAAAGTCATTTATTGCAGACGTGTAGATGGATATTATCTTTCAAACGAAGGTAGATTGATACTAAAGATATCAGCCTGTTTAGAAAAGTTAAACCTGCTTCTAAACCGTCTTGAGGATCAAAAGCAAATATACGAAGTATCAGATACAATCTCTCAGGAACTTCAAATTGTTAAAGAATATATAGAAAAAGGAGCCGTTCCGACAAACCATCTTCACTCACTTCGTTCAGTCGATAATCATAAACTCTATATGACGGAGGTAGTGAATACTTTCGAGTTCATTTTTGACTTGTTGAATGACCTTTATTCGGCTAGTCAGCAAGATTTACGTCATGTTGAAAAATTAGTAGATATTCCAACAACTTTTACCTATTCCTATGATCATTTTATCAATTTTAACAAACATTCTGTTCGCTTCACGTATGCGATTCGATTAGCAATCATCATTACAATTGCTGCTTTCATTTCTGACTACTTTGCACTTGAAAATGGACGTTGGATTATTTTTACCGTATTCTCAGTAACTCAGCCTTATATGGAGCATGCTAGATACAGATTTTCACGGAGAATAATCGGTACTCTAATCGGTGCTGTAATATTCATTATGCTCTTTCGTATTTTTACGGATGTTACCAGTCGTTCTTTCATTATTTCTATTGCCGGATATTTAATTGGCTATGCTGTCGCCTATCGAAACATCAGTATTATTGTTACAGTAGTAGCACTTGGTAACGCTGCTCTTGTAAGTGACGTGCAAATAGTAACGTTTGATCGTATTCTCTATGTTTTGTTAGGAATCATAATTGGTATGATTGCCAATCGTTTCATTTTTCCACATAGTATTCAAAAAGGTACGACTTCTCTTGTTCGTATGTACAAAGATGTATCCAAACATTTGATAGAAGAAGTATATACGTTTTTCAAAACGAAGTCTAATGCACATAGTATAAATCATTTATTTGCAGTTTCTTCTTTCATTGAGGATCGCATTTTGTTACATAACGAAACATTAGAATGGAAGGATTCTCAACCTTTTTTGGAAAAACAAAGAATCATTCATAATGCGATTTATGTATTATTCTTGCGTACACAAAAAAATAAAGTCGATGATTCAACTGTTCAATTAATTCTACAAGATATACATCAAATGTTAGAATCAAGTAATGAAGGGTTTGATAAGCTCATTAAGAAAATCAAAGAGGAAACTCGTAAGGTTCTAAGAATGGATGACCGTATTATTTTAAACGACATCATTAATATCTTTGAACATTTAAAAAAGAATGAACAGTTCTTTGTCGAGTTAATGCCAAAGAAATAATAAAGGATAGATAAGAAAATAATGAAAGATAAAGAAAAATAGACCTAAAGATGTCAAACAATTGATTCTTTAGGTCTATTTTTCTTCTTTTATTTATCCCGTTCTAACTGGCTCTAATACTCCCACTTCAGGCAAAGAAGTGGGAGTTGGAGATCATATGCCAATGATAATTCAGGCTGGTTCAGCTAATAATCAGCGGGTTGCTATTTTTCTTTTGGTTCAGTGAACGTGAGCTCGCTGCTTTCCGTCAGGTCGGCTCCAAGGACGTTTTTCATCATATTTAATGCAAACTCATTTGCTTCTTTGGTATTTGAGGCAATGCAATCTGCCGGGGCATAGATTGTATATTCTTTCATATATCCTTCATTGGCTGTGAACAGGACGGATATATTACCGGCAACACCTGTAACAATGATGTTTTTTACATGGAGCTGGCGCAGTAAAGTATGTAATGCCGATTCGTAGAAAGCCGAATGTTTTGGCTTAATCAGAAAGAAGTCATCCTCAGCGGGTGACAGAGTTTCGAGGATTTCCTGATTTTCTTCATTTTTGCAGTGGTCGATGATTTTATGGTAATCGGCCTGCCACATATAATAATGATCGTTTACATAAATGACAGGTACCTTTTGTTCCTTAGCGCGTTCCTTCAATTTTTTAAGCGGTCCCGCCATTTTCTTTGTGTACTCTAATAGATGGCTTTCTTCCTTGAATTTATAATGGTTGATCACATCGATGATGATAAGCGCGAAAGGATGCTTCTGCTCAAGGGCATTTGGTGTGCTCATACGCCTTCCTCCTAACTTATTTAGTCATATATTAGATACCGCATTGTAGATGAAATAAACATTGGACAGATGGCTCATCATGGTTTCTATAAGCATAGAGGATAGGTGGCAGACACTTGCCAGAGAGCTTGAACATAAAAAAACTGCATCCAGCCTGGAAAACTGTCTGCAGTGTATTTTTGTTTTTGATCCTTGTTTAACGGCAGGATTACTTATCCTCGCGCAATAGAAATTTATTTCCTTCGTGGTCGTTGAAGGAGAACATGGAACCATAAGGGAATTTCATTAGCTCGCCAACTTCTACTCCTCGATCTTGCAGCTGCTTATGAGAAGCTTCAATATCTTTTGTGCTGAACATGATGGTAGGATGTCCAACGTTTGTGGAAGGGTTTTGCTTCATCATAGATTGTTTATCATACAGTACAAGCGTTGTGAAGGCGTTATCGCTTGGTCCAACCTCCAGCCATGTTGTTCCCGGGCCCATTGCCTGTTCGATTTTTACTGTAAAACCCATCTTTTCTGTCCAAAAAGCTTTCGCTTCAGCTTGGTTCTCTACATAAATGGTGATCTTTCCGATTGCTTGAATCATGTGGTACCTCCAATAGTAACATTAAGGATGAATGAAATAACTTTTAATATGTATTATAGCCATACGGTCATTGGTCATTCTTTCTACCCTGGATTATAAGGAGCGTGCGTTTTTGAATCAACGGGAAATATTGGTTTGTTCATCCGTTGACATTTCTTTAACTGTATTCTATAGTCAGATTAAATAAGGAACCAGGAGGTGGTCAGCTTGAAAAAACAGGATACTGGAACGGTCCATGTAAAGCCTTTTTTCCAAAGTGGCGGTCCTTTACATGGGGTAGAACGTAGATCATGATCGCCCGGTTCAAAGGCTTTGCATCCATTATTAAATCTATTTTTTAATAAGGAGCGGGCCAGTATGAAATATCAATCAGCACAAGATTTATTGCCAGATACACTTTTACGGGAAGTGCAAAAATATATTGATGGTGAACTTCTGTATATTCCGGTCAAAGGATCGGCCAGAAAGAAATGGGGTACATCATCCGGAATTAGAAAACAATTGGAAGACCGGAATCTCCGAATCAAGAAGGATTATCAAAGAGGCGCCTCCTTTGAAGAACTAGGCGCTCTATATCACTTATCGCCCAATACGATAAAGAATATCGTGTACAGGCAATAATCGGTGTAACATCATGCAGCGAGGGGTTGCATGATTTTTTTATTAGGTTTGTGGAGTGGAAGAAGCGTTAGGCTAGCGGGACAGTCGCTAATGAGGATGTTGATCGCCCGCCAAGCGGGAAGCTCGAATAGTAGAATAGATGCCAATTGCTCGCGTACTACTGCTTTTTCTGCGATAACCTCAAGAAAGTGCCGAAAATAAATATAGCTATTCTTAGACTATATGGCAGTTGTTGAACTTGTTACAATAGATGGCAAGGAGGAAAGAATATGATTCCCTTTATCACAAATGAGAAATATAACTTTATTATGAAGCAGGCAAAGCAAATTGCGGCTGCTAAGCATACAGTAAACGATGCAGGAGTGAAGCAGGCTTTTATTCATTCGGCTTTGGATAAGGTTTTGGCGTTGTTTCCTGCTATTGGAGAAGAAGAACGGGGATTACTGACGAAGATGGTTGAGATCCAATCAGATGTAGAAATGGAGCAATATCAGCGGACAATTGAAGAATATTGCATCCCTTTTCCAGAGCTTACCGACGGGAAAATCAGCAAGTTATTCAGGAAGGTGAAAAAGCTGAACCATCCTCCTTTCACTGAAGAAGACCGAAAGCATTTGACATATGCAAGTTGGATCGATAAAGGAACGGGCAGAAAATTCATTATAAGAGAGCTTGATGGAACAATCGTCGGTATCCACGGCCGTTTCCTTCCCAGCAGTAAAAAAGGCATTTGCCACTTTTGCAACCATCATTCGCAAGTTGGCTTATACACAGTAGAAATGAAATCAAAGGGGAATTCCGACCAATACAAAGTGCTCGGCAATTATATATGTGAAGATGCCGCTCAATGTAACCAACAATTGACAAGCACTGATAAATTGGATGAATTTCTGCATCAAACCGTCTAAAGGCGCTTCTTTTGAGGAGTGTCTTTTTCCTTTTATTCCAAAATAATAGAGCAAGACAGCAGTTCTGTTGAAAAGCAGAAAAGAAATTGTTATTTCCATGTAACGGTAATTTAATATTCTCTTGTTATATTTAATAAGGAGGGGAATATTTCAATGGGAATAAATAAATGTACATATTGTAAACAAAACTTCCGAAACAACAAATTTTCTGCGTTATATGAAAAAAGAAGCGGAATTACACATTATTATTGTGAAAAATGTTTTCCTCGTGTTAAAGCAAATCTTACAAAACTCTGCTTTAATGATCGCTTTGTCTGGAAATCCCATTCTGACAAGGGTGAATATAACTAGAAGCTAATTTCATCATAGAGTAGTGAATACCTCTCAATTGGTGTAACAGGGAGCTGTGTATTTGTTTATACACAGCTCTTTTTTAGTTCCTTACAGATTTTGTTGCTTGATTCCCCGATAAACTGTTCTATTGGTTTACCATAGTTTCTTCATTGGCTAACAATAGCCTTTCTTTGCTTTTATGGCTAGGCAGGAATGTCATGAATGGGTTAGAGTTTCAATTTAATTGACATATGTGCAAGGAAAGAACAGAATATCAATTAATGGACGGTGTGTTCATTTAAGGGTAAATAATCGGAAAAGATAATGAAAACCCTCACCAATTAAAATTTCACTTATAAGAAACAATCAAAAAAATGGCCCGAAGGCTCAAAAAATTTAGAAGAAATAAAAGGGTGTTTTAACATGAAGAATCAGCCTGCCGATCGAAGAGTCACCCGAACGAAGAGAATGCTTAGGAAAGCGTTAACGGAATTGATGGAGGAGAAGGCATTCGATGGAATAACGGTTAGTGATCTAACGGATAAAGCTGACATTAACCGTGGTACGTTTTATCTGCATTATCGGGATAAATATGATTTGTTGGAACAGAATGAAGAGGAAATCATACTTGCTATTCAAAGGATCCAAGAGGCAAACCGAATTTGCCAGGCTGATATCCAGAAACTCATTGATCATAAGCAAGCATTTCCGTTTGTGACGAAACTGTACGAATATATTCAGGAAAATGCCGCTTTTATGAAAGTCATACTTGGCCCTAAAGGGAATGCGGGCTTTTACGCCAAATTTAAAGAGGCTATGAGAAAAGGAATGACAGATAATTTGCAGGCGCGCATTGATCAAGATAAGCTGGTTGTGCCGATTGATTTTATTTCTGCGTATGCTATCTCGGCGCAATTAGGGATGATCCAACATTGGTTGGAAACAGGGATGCAGCAGACACCAAAAGAAGTATCTTTATTTGTTTCGCGGCTTGTATCCAATGATCCCAATATGTTATTTAAAGATGAGGATTGAACTTTAATTGATAGAAAGGCGATAAGGGACATGGCCCGCTGGCTATGTCTCTTGTTTTTTGTTCCAACTGGCGCTATGACTCCCGCTTCAAAAGATGCGAGTAGAGTGGGTGATCAGGCGACAGCCAGAACTAAAGTTGGTTCAATGAATAACCGGTAGGGGATGAATGGAGACTCCCATCGATCAAACTAACTTGTCACGGTTTAAGATTTTTTGTCATAAGAACATGAGAAATCCCATCCTCCATGAATTCAGGCGATGCTGTTTGATAGCCGAGCTTGCTATAAAACCCTTCAGCCTGTGTCTGCCCGTGCAATTTTACGATGTTCAGTGCTTTGGCAGCTGCTAATTCTTCCAGCTTGGCTATAATGATTCTTCCTAAACCATGCTTGCGGAAAGGTTCCAAAATGCAGATACGTTCCAGCTTGCCGATCCCTTCAACGATTCTCATCCTTCCCGTTCCGGCAGGGTGGCCACCATAATAGGCCAATACATGTTCAGTATCTCCTTCTAATGTATCAAACTGGTCAAACTCATCCTCGAACGGAACTTTTTGCTCTTCGACAAAGACTTTTTTCCGGATATCAAAGGCATCCTGTAATTCTATTTCGTTGGTTATCTTTATAACATCCATTGCTAACACTCTCTTCTTATGATCTTTAGGCATAAGAGCAGTATAAGCAAAAAAGATTCAGAAAACAATTCAGGTTGATTCAATCTGGAAAGTCTGGTTGACTTTTCCAATAAGCAAAATTACAATGTAAGTACCATTAAGAAAGGAAAGGTATACGTCCATGGATAATTAATCTCATGTCTGCGAAAGAAATCTCAAACAGCAAAAAATGAGAAATCTGGAGAGAATGGGATTAGTCTGTCTATATGAGCCGTATTATTTCCTGCTGTAGGCGAAGCGCCTTTTGTGCGTATGTCTATGGAAGGTTCTTTTCTGTACGGATTTGTAGATATAGCGATGAAACCTATCTCGACGAAGAGATAGGTTTTTTTGTCCATTAATCTCATTCATTATTCATCAATAAATGGCAAAAGGAGTGAGTGTATGAACAATATCATTTTGAAAGCAAAAGGCATTTCTAAATCATTCCCGGGAAAACAAATCATTAAAAATGGCGAGCTGACTATTTTGAAGGGGGATCGAATAGGGCTTGTCGGCTGGAACGGCGAAGGTAAAACGACATTCTTTCAGATGCTGCTGGGGCAAGTGGAGCCTGATGAAGGGGAGATTGTATACGAATCTGATCATCCGCAGATTGGCTATTTGCCGCAAGCAGTCGTCCAGTCTAGAGAAGGGGATTTATGGAGCAATGAATTTGCACGGCAATTGAGCCGGTTTGGGTTGCAGCAGGAAGCGCTGGAGAGTCTGGATATGGAGCACGCCAGCGGAGGCGAGAAAGTGAAACTGGCCTTGTCCGCTATCCTGCAAAAAAATCCTGAATTGCTATTGCTTGATGAGCCGACCAATCATCTTGATGCAAAGGGAATGCAGTGGCTTGAAGAACAGCTATCTTCCTATGCGGGAGCCGTCCTGTTGATTTCCCATGACCGCTACTTTCTTGATCAGACGGTAAATGAAATTGTGGAATTAAATAAGGGGAAATTGACCGTCTATACGGGCACATATAGCGATTATGCAGCCAAAAAACGGGAGGAACGGCAACATCATCAAAAGGCCTATGATAAACAGCAAAAGCATATCGGGGAAATACAAAGCCAAATTGACCATTTATCCCGCTGGGCGGCGAAGGCCCATCGGGAGCAAGGGAAAAAAGGGTTTGCTGCGGAAATCAAAATGAAAGAAAGTGACGGGGTGCGCAAAGAAAAGAGATCGGCAGGTACAATCCAAAATGAGGCGCCTTGAAGCAGAATTGAAGAAGGAAACCATCGAAAAGCCGGCAGAAGAATGGTCAGTGGATTTTTCGTTCCGCGGGGATGCAAAAAAAGGCAAACGCATGGTGGAAGCGAAAGGATTGGCAAAAATATTCGGGGACAGAACACTTTTTGAGAAGAGTCATTTTTATGTAAAGGGCGGAGAAAAAATTGGATTCTTGGGCCCAAATGGCAGCGGCAAATCGACGTTCATACGCATGTTGCTGGGGGCGGAATCAATCACGAAAGGATCAGTCTGGAAAAGCCCTTCCCTTAAAATCGGTTATCTGCCGCAGGAGATGAATGATTTGCCGGCGGATAAGACAGCGTTGGAATACCTAAATGCAGGAGGCCAAACGGCCATGGCCCGAACGACCTTAGCCAATATGGGTATTCATGCAAGCCAGCTCATACACCCGTTATCGGCCTTCAGCCAAGGAGAAAAAATGAAAGTGAAGCTCGTCTCAATGCTGCTGGATGAATACGATTTATTGATTCTTGATGAGCCGACCAATCATTTGGACCTGCCCAGCAGGGAAGCGTTGGAAGAGACATTGCTGGCATATACAGGGACATTGTTGATTGTATCTCATGATCGCTATCTGGTGGATAAAGTGTGCGATAAATTATTGGTGATCGAAGATAAACGGCTGAAGCGATTTGAATTTTCGTTGAAGGAATATGAACAGAGAATGCATATGAAGGAGACACAGCCCGGCCTTCAGGAAGACAATGAAAAAGCAGTCTTGGAGTTGAAATTAATCGAGCGCATCGGCCTGCTTGGCGCATTGAAGCCGGGTACCGATGAATATAACTGGCTAAACGAGGAAATTGATGAGCTGTTGAAGCGGAAAAAGAAGCAGTGAGGGCCGACTATGTTTATCTATCTCAATCTGCCGATGATAAAAAGGAGTAGTCTGAACGTCTATATAGAGAAGATGAGAAGTAAATACTCCTGAAAGGTTCCGGAATTGATCCCATTCTAACTGGCGCTAAGACTCCCACTTCAATACGAGAAAGTGTAGGTGGGAGAGCAAGCGCCAGTAAGAATGGGATAAAGGTTTCACTTTATGGAATCCACTTCTCTTTTTAGGTACTTGCCATTCATCGAAGCCTACCGTTTTTGTTAGGGCAACTGCATGTTTATTTAACCTGAAAAGGAGGATTTTTCTTGTTTATTGGGTATGAAATTGTGTTAAAAAGACCATACAAAATAACATAATAGATTTCAAAAAGGAGATACATATATGAATGCCTTTTCTCGCTTTCTTGTTTTACTATCCGGATTGGCGATGATCTGCCTGGGTTTTTGGTTTGTGCTCAATCCGCCCGTATCTTTAGTGGCGATTACTGTTTTTATCGGTTTATTAATGATTGTCAGCGGTATCTTCCATATCATCTTGTTTTTCTATCATCGCAACCAAAGAAAAACATCAGGTTGGCTGATGGCAGATGGACTATTGACTCTTTTATTGGGAGTGGTCTTAGTTTTCGATAGAGTGACTGGGACTTTGACGTTGATTTATTTTTTTAGCTTTTGGGTGTTATTCTCTGGCTTGCTGAGGTTAATCGCTGGATTTGAAGCAAGGGAATTTGGTTTCCGGAGCTGGGGCTGGATCATGGGGTCTGGTGTAATCGGTATGATCCTAGGGTTCATTGCTTTGTTCAATCCAATCCTGACAGCAATCGGAATGGTCATTATGATCGGCTCTCTTTTTGTCGTTCAAGGGATTTATGCCCTCGTCACATTTTATTACTTGACAAAATTTTTTAAAATATGAGGGATCCATGTTGATTTAAGGGATTGGAGGGCATATGCCTGCGGCTCTTAAAACACTAAAACTTTCTCTTGATGCTGAAGAAAAGGAGTATCTTAGAAAAGCGGGAATTAAGCGAGTGAAGTCCATAAGATGTCTGTCCACGATTTGGCAAGCCTGCTGAAAACGTCGGTAAGCCGTGCAGAGACTTTCAGCAAATTCCTTCTATCGGTTCGGCTTTAGCAGAGAAACTCGTCAATCATTTGAGTATAATATTGATGGAATAAATAGGAAAAAACATTGGGGCGCTTCTGTTTGACGCTTTGGGACAAGTCCATCAAGAGGCTATTGATCCTTGTGTAGAAGATCAACTACGCTGTGTCGTTCATTATGCGTTTAACCCGGATAGCACCAAAACATAGCCGAATTTTACGAATGAAAGAAAACAATTTCGGTTGCTGCACGGTTATCCAGCGGATAGGCCGGTAAAAAAGAAATAGAAATCCAAATGGAAGAGGAGATTAATGTCTCTTCTTTTTTATGTTGAAATAGCAATAAACCATTTGGAAAATTAGGATCTTACATAACATCCAATTGTTCTCATAGGTCTGTGGGCAGGAGATAAACCGATAGAACTAGGGAATGAAAAATGGCCATCAACCTTAAAAAGACGTGAAAAGTGTGTGAATGTGGTCATTTTTGGTAGCAAAAAATGAAGAGCACTGTATTATAATTCTACTTGCATAGTGTATAATGAAGTCATTCTTGGGTAAGAAGTCTGACAACAGATGTTGAGTGATAAGGCATTATTTGGAGTATAACAAATTACTAATATAATGATATGTGAAGTATGACACAATATTTCCGCTGGCTATCTTTTTATGTCAACTTTTACTTATCCTGTTCCTATCATTCATTGTCAGTCATTCCACCTGATGCATGATAAGTACATTTCTGCTGAAATAGACTGATTGGCTAACGGCAGTGCATTCGATTGATGGAAGTTTCACTTTATAATTAGGAGGATTTTTGTTGGATAACTTCAAAGCATTAGAAACAAAAGCAACAAACATCAGAAAAAATATTATCACAATGGTTACAAAGGCTGGTTCCGGCCATCCGGGTGGATCTCTATCAGCAGTTGAAATTCTGACATCTTTATACTTCACAGAGATGAATGTGACAGAAGAGAATGTGAATGACAATCTACGTGATAAATTCGTACTTTCCAAGGGGCACGCTTCTCCTTTACTCTACTCCGTACTACATGAAAAAGGTTTCATATCCACTGAAGATTTATCTACTTTCCGGCAAGTGAATTCCAAGCTTCAAGGCCATCCGAACATGAATTATATCCCGGCGGTGGACATGTCAACAGGTTCATTGGGACAGGGGATTTCTACAGCAGTCGGAATGGCCATTTCCAATAAGATCCATGGTTTGACTGACCGTGTCTATACACTGTTAGGAGATGGAGAATTGGAGGAAGGGCAAGTATGGGAAGCAGCAATGGCAGCTGCCCACTACAAGTTGGATAACTTACTTGCGATTGTCGATTTTAACGGTCTACAAATCGATGGAGATATCACAAAAGTAATGAATCCAAATCCGATTGATAAGAAGTTCGAAGCATTCGGTTGGAATGTATTGGCTGTCGACGGCCATAATTATGCTGAACTATTGGATGCTTACCAAAAAGCGCGTGAGACAAAAGGGCAACCTACTGTTATTATTGCTAAGACTGTTAAGGGCAAGGGTGTTTCTTTCATGGAAAACCAAGCAGGCTGGCATGGCGTTGCACCGACTGCTGAACAATGCGAACAGGCTATCAATGAACTTGGAGGTAATGAATAATGAGCAAGATTGCAACAAGAGAAGCATACGGGACTGCGTTGGCAAACTTAGTCCAAGAGAATAAGAATGTCATCGTGCTTGATGCCGATCTATCAAAATCCACCAAAACGTGCGATGCGCAAAAAGTCTGTCCGGAACGCCATGTGAATATGGGAATTGCCGAAGGGAATATGATGTCGGTAGCGGCTGGGATGGCTGCCAATGGAAATACGGTTTTCGCCAGCACGTTTGCGGTTTTCGCTGCAGGAAGAGCTTTTGAGCAAATTAGAAACTCCATTTGTTATCCAAAAATGAATGTGAAAGTATGTGCGACGCATGCCGGACTCACTGTGGGTGAAGACGGGGCATCGCATCAATCAGTGGAAGACTTGGCGCTTATGCGCAGTATTCCGAATATGACTGTCTTTTCTCCGTGCGATGCTGTAGAAACAGAAGCGGTGATCAAAGCTGTTGCGGAATATGAAGGCCCATGCTATGTGCGTCTTGGCCGATTGGCAGTGGAGCAGGTAAATGACGCAAGCAATTACGAATTCAAAATTGGTAAAGGAATTGTCCTTGAAAAAGGTAGCAAAGTAACTGTGATTGCCACTGGCTTCATGGTGCAGCAAGCCTTAAAAGCCAGCGCAATCCTTAAAGAGTCTGGCATTAATGTGACTGTTGTCAACATGCCGACAATCAAGCCAATCGATAAAGACCTAATCATTTCATTAGCGAAAGAAAGCGACTTTATCGTGACATGTGAAGAACATAATGTCATCGGCGGATTGGGTTCTGCAGTAAGTGAAGTGCTTAGCCAACATCAACCAACAAAAGTGGTAATGGTCGGAATCCAAGATACGTTCGGTGAAAGCGGGAAGCCGCTTGAATTGATCGAGAAGTATGGCTTGACCCCAGAAGCGATTGTGGAAGCTGTAAAGAGCAACCTAAAATAATTGTTTAGGCACTTTCTAATAACGTGACAAAAACGCCTTTCCAATTGGAAGGCGTTTTTGTTGTGTGCTTACTGCATCGGCGGCTGTCCGGAAGGCGGGAATTGCGGTTGGTTTTGCATAGTCGCATATCCATGTGTCATCGTTTGCATCTCTTGGTTCGGAAGCTGAGGCACCTGGTAATATTGGTGCTTATTTTGATACAGGAAGATTTCATAAGCCATTTCAATATAATCCGGAATGCTGTCGGCCAATACGCGGCGCAATACCGGATTCGTGACTTCAGGCGTGGCTGTTGCAAGTAGCGAAGCCAACGATTTGACCAAGCCGAGCATATGTCCGGATATTCCTTGATCCTTCACCTCGGCAATGGATTGATTTGGCTTCTTCGGTTGGGATGGCTTCATCCCATACGTAACATTTGCCGTTTCTTTCATCATATACGGCTCCGCTTTATGGGATGGTTTTGTTCCTGTACTGAATGTTTCACAAGCAATATTATAATGGTCAAGAATAAAATAATATTGGCGGTCCAAAATGTCGACCAATACCGGGTCTTTTAAAAAAGTCCGGAATATCATGAACTGATCCAGAACACCGATCATTCCTGACAGTACTTCATGCATGTCAAACAGTTCATGGCCTCCATGGTTCGCTGCAGGCGGCACAGTTTGGATAGGCGCTTGGGGCATCTGGACGTTGTTCACTTTTTGAAATGAATTAAACGGTTGCTGTTGCATGATCATTCCTCCAGTTATCTTACTAATCATCTTTGTTAGTATGCGGTCTTTTTTTAGCGTATATCCTTTTATGTAACAGGTAACTTTACCCTTGCGAAGTTCACGGCGAGAGGAAAAAGAAACAGCGTAATGAATATTCCTCTACTTTGACTACACGCTAAAAACGCCTCCCGGTATAATTGCCGGAGGCGTTTTTAGAATTTTCGAATCTTAGAGATCTATCGTCTGGCCCGCTTTCAATTCAACCGTAAAGGCGTGGTCGCGGTTCAGATGCTGCTTTTTCTTAATGCGCAGATGATAAATGATATAGCAGGCTGCCATAAATGGAATGCCGCAATACAATCCTATTCGCTGGTCAGGGTCAAAAGCAAGTGAAATCATGACAATCGAATTTAGGATAAGCCCGAGAAGCGGAAGGAAAGGATACCAAGGAGTCTTAAATTTCAAATCCTTCACATTGCCGCCGGCTTTAATGAATTTATGGCGGAAAGCAAGCTGGGATGCAGTTGTGGCAATCCAGCCAACTTGTGCTCCCAGACCAGCTAAGGCCAGTAGCCAAACATAAACAGTCTCCGCTGCAAAAACACGCGATAATAAGCAAAGACAAGCGACTCCCAATGTCAGTACTAAGGAATTCATAGGAACTCCCCTTTTGTTGACTCTGGCAAAAGCTGGGCTTGCCTTTCCTTCTGTAGACAATGAATACAACATACGTGAAGCTGCGTATAAACCAGAGTTTGCAACTGATAGAAGTGCTGTCAGAATGACGAAATTCATCAAGTCGGCAGCATAAGGAATACCGATATTGTCAAATACGGTAACAAACGGACTTTCCAGTAATCCGGCTTTTTCCCAAGGAATCATCCCGGCAAGCACAAAAATCGCAAGTACAAAAAAGAACAATGTCCGCCAAACAGTCTGTCGTATCGAACGTGGGATGGTTACTTCCGGATTTTCGCTTTCCCCGGCCGCAATTCCGATCAGCTCAGTTCCTTGAAAGGAGAAATTGACTGCAATCATTGTTGTGATCAATATAGGAAGGCCGTTAGGGAAAAAACCATCTTTATAAAAATTAGTGAGCATCGGCGCTGCTTGGCCATCTTTCATATCGATGAGCCCAAACATTGCAGCTCCCCCTAATATAATAAACAAAATGATAGCGGAGACTTTAATGCTGGAAAACCAAAATTCCGCTTCGCCGAATGCTTTTGCAGACAAGGCATTCAGTACGAAGAGAAGCCCGGCGAATATGGCGCACCACATCCAGACAGGTGAATGGGGGAACCATCGCAGCATAAGTGTCGCTGCAGATAGAAATTCAAGTGCAACAGTGGCTGCCCATCCAAGCCAGTACAGCCATCCAATCGCAAAACCCGTAGCCGGTCCAATAAATTTGGATGTATAGGTTTGGAATGACCCGGAAACAGGCATCGCAACTGATAGTTCACCTAAGCAAAGCATGGTTAAATACATAATGAAACCGCCCACTAAAAAAGAAAGGACTGCTCCTGTTGGCCCTGCTTGGTTTACCGTCAAACCCGTACTGAGAAAGAACCCTGTCCCAATAACCCCTCCTAACGAAATCATAAAGAGATGCCGCGATTTCATTGTTCTCTGTAATTGTTGTGGTTCCTCGTGATCTTTATTCATACAATCGCTCCTTTAAGAGAATAAAACGTAAATCTTTGCACGTTGTTTGGGGTCAGAGTGAGGGTTCTGTACCATTACAAGTGGCATCGACTATCAAAAAACAACTGATGAACATGATGAAAACGTTTTACTTTGGAATAGCCTAATTATAGTTATATAAAATAAACCATTAATTGTAAATGTTTTCTTTTATTACAATTTACTGTTTATTACTATTTTCATCATTATTTCATTAGAAATAAAAAGCATAGAAACATTATACCCACACACTCTGGAAACAGTGAACTAATAAGACTTGAAAAATGAATAAAAATAAATGACTTTAAATAAATATTCACATATAACCTTAATAATCTCTCTGACTGTATCTATAAAGCATAATTTTCTTATAAAAGGGATAATCTGAACATAGGTAAAAAGAACGGTTATTGAAGGAGTGGCGATTATGTCTGCAGCGAAGAAAATGCATGATGAAAAACGACAACTGGATGAAAAGCCAATGATTTTTGGCGTAGCTTTTACTTTTGGGATTGCTTTAATAGGATATCTTTTAGCGCAGATCCCTGGTGTCTCTATGATTGGCCAGATGGGATGTGCCATTATCCTTGCTGTGATTTACAGGCAGGTATGGGGATATCCTGTCAGGCTGAAGAAAGGAATTGCTTTCTCATCTAAAATTTTGTTAAGGCTTGCCATCATCCTATATGGATTAAAATTGAATATAGCCGTCTTGATTTCAGAAGGGCCTGTTTTACTATGGAAGGATATGCTGTTTATTGCTTTTTCCATTTTACTGATGCTGTGGCTTTCCAAATATTTTAAGGGGAACGATAAAATTTCTATGCTGCTCGGAGTAGGTACGGGGATATGCGGAGCGGCCGCAATAGTCGCCATTGCACCGATTATCCAATCTGATGATGACGAGACGGCTATATCGGTAGGGATCATTGCGTTAGTCGGCACATTATTTGCCATAATATATACGTTGGCCAGGCCGTTGCTGCCATTGGATCCTTATGAATATGCAATATGGAGCGGTTTTAGCTTGCATGAACTTGGCCATGTCGCCCTTGCGGCGGATCCAGCAGGGGAAGGACCGCTCGCCATGGCGTTGCTGGCTAAGCTAGGACGAGTATTCTTCCTTGTTCCTCTATGCTTCATTTTCGTATGGATATTTAGCCGGAAAGATGCTGCGCAAGGAAAAAAACAGAAGCTTCATTTTCCTTATTTTTTGATTGGATTTGTCATCATGAGTGTGATCGGAAGTTTTGTATTGGGGATTTATATACCTGTGTCGGCTGCTGTGTTGACTGGCATCGGAACATTCACCACTTGGTGCCTGACAGCTGCAATGGTGGGACTAGGATTGAATATTCATTTAGCAGAAGTTCGCAGGAAAGCATTGAAACCTTTGTATGCCATGTTGATTACCTCGGTTTGTTTATCCATTTTATCTTATATCCTATTGTAAATGGATTTTTATCAGAAAATCATCTCTCTCCGTGCATAGTCTGAAAATAATGGCCGCAAATCCAAGCGGCCATTAAGTGTGGAATATCTGCTGGTTAAGCGAGAAGGGAAGGTTTGCGTTGGTAATCTAATATCTTTTTATCTAAAATAGTCTGGTCTTTTATGATTGTCGCTTCTTGGAGGACAGCGTTTTCTTGTTCCTTTTTAGTTAGCAGTATAGGCAAATACTTGGATACCACTTCACTGATCGATTTTGATGCTGATGCATGGTAAATGCTTGGTGTATGGTCAACGACATAATGGTAGATGCCATTAATAGAATAGATTGGCTGTTCGATGGTGGTAGGTTTACTTGTTTCTACCCCTTTGCCTTCATCGCAGCTGACATCGATAATCAAGGAACCTTTCTTCATTCTCTGCAGGTCTTCTTTATAGATGATATGGTCATTGCGATTGATATCCCATAGGATCGCATTGACCAATACATCGTATTGATCGATTTCTTGGCGGAATAATTCTTCTGTGCGGCGATCGTAGACGGTCACATCCGCCCCTAGCTTCGTCAATATTTTATAAGCGCCTCTGGCTGTGTTGCCGCGCCCTAATATAGCTGCTTTAACCTCGTAAGGCAGGATGCCCAGTTGTTCAAGAGCATGAAGGACAGCTGCTTCGCCGGCGATTTCATTATTCCGCCAAAAAAGGTGTCTGCCTCTTTCATTCATATCCTCCCATGCAATGGCCGTAATGCCGTTTTTGACAAGCTGCTCTGTAAGCTCTCTATTTTGGACAGCATGAATCCATCCAAACAAAATCTGCCCGGATGTCAATGATTCGATATATTCTGCGTCACCTGCCTTAGGGTCGCAAATGATATCCTGGCGCAATACTTCTTCCCGGTTTGCAATATGTACACCCGTGTTCGCTAGTTCTTTATTGGAGATGCCGAGCACTGTTCCATAATCCTTTTCGAACACAAGTTGTTCCTTATAGGGGCATGCCTTGATCGCTTCAATCGTTAAAGCTCGTCTTTTTTCGTGTTCTTTCCTGCCGATTGGAAATCCGATGGTTCTTAACATGCAATCAACTCCTTGTTGGTTTTGACTATTTTTATGATGTTACCATATACCCTGATTTCGGCATTTTTACACTAAATTGTTGAATAAACAATGATGGCGGCTCTGGATCAAGAGGAAAAAGTATGCAGGATTAGCCATGCAAGGATCGAATAGTATGATATAAAAGAAACGATCATTTCTCTTTTTGAATGAAAATCAAAAGTGAATGATGTGTTCCAATTAGCGATCATCTAACATTTAAAATCCTTATAGAAAAGAGAGAAGGGGAAGGGTATGGCATTCCAAGGAAGTACAATCATTCAGGCACCCATGGCGGGAGGGGCGGCCAATCCATTGTTAGCGGCAACTGTATGCAACGCCGGTGGAATCGGTTTTTTGGCAGGTGGCTATAAAAAGGCGGAAGAGATCAAAAAAGAGATAAGGGAAATCCGGAAAATGACAAAAGCGCCGTTTGGCGTCAATCTTTTTGTGCCTTCCAGTGATCCTGCGTCCTTGGCGGGATTGGAAGCATATAAATTGAAATTAGAAAGGGCAGCAAAGGCATTAGGCTGCTCCCTTGGAGAGGTCCGGATGGATGATGATGATTGGGAGGAAAAAAAGAAAATCGTAGCAGAAGAAAAAATTCCGTTTGTCTCATTTACATTTGGCTGCCCGGATAGAACCGATATACAGTGGCTGCAAAAGAAGGGGACTTCGGTGATTGTTACGGTAACGAATGAGGTAGAAGCGGAACAAGCCCTCAAAAATCAGGCAAATGCTCTTTGTGTTCAAGGCCCTGAAGCCGGAGGGCATCGTTCTGTTTTTCAGAATAATGGCAGTCCTAAAGAGGATGAGGCAAGTCTTTTAGAGATTTTGTCAAGTGTTCGCCGCATCACGTCTGCCCCGCTTATTGCAGCCGGCGGGATTATGGACGGAACCGGCATACGGGAAATGCTAGATGCCGGCGCGGATGCTGTCCAGATGGGCACGGCTTTTCTTTGCTGTCCAGAAAGTGGGGCCCATCCTATATATAAAGAAGCTCTCCGGAATCCAGCGTTCACGGAAACGATTGTGACAAGATCATTTACGGGCCGTCCGGCAAGAGGGTTGAAAAATGATTTTATCGCAGCATATGACGATTGCGCACCAGCACTGTATCCATATGTCCACCAATTAACACAGCCAATTAGGAAAGCGGCTGCCGATAGAGGAGACGCTGGATACATGTCATTATGGGCAGGCACAGGGTTTAAAGGCATCCGTCCGCTTCCAGCTGAGGAGCTGGTCAAAAAGTTGCTTGACGAAGCCGGATTGGAACGGTAACAACAGGGCTGCTGCCCATGAATTGTCAGACGCTAAAAAAGAGCTCCATGCCAATGCATGGAGCTCCTTTTTTATTAATCAAGTTGTTTTTACTTCTTTAACAGGAACTGTTTTCGAAGAATATAACTTGCGGCTTAAATACGTTTGGAACATCAGGAAGATTCCGCCGACTACCCAGTAAAGCGGCAGCGCGGCCGGAGCGTTGAACGAAACGAACATCATCATAATAGGCGAGATATACCCCATGATGGCCATCTGTTTCTTTTGTTCTTCGGCCATGCCGATGAGCGACATTTTAAATTGTACAAAATAAACGGCTCCTGCAAGCAAGGCAAGCAGAATGTCTGTTGATCCAAGGTTAAACCATAAGAAGCTATGGCCGGCGATTTCTGGTGAATTTTTGATTGCCCAATAAAATCCCATTAAGATTGGCATTTGGATCAAGAGAGGCAAGCAGCCGCCAAGAGAAGCCATAGGATTCACATCATGCTTTTTATAAAGCATCATCAATTCCTGTTGCAGCTTCATTTTTTGTTCCTGGCTTGTGGCTGTTTTCATCTTTTCCTGGATTATTTTCATTTCAGGCTGGATAAGCGCCATTTTGTCTTTCATCACCATTTGTGTTTTGGATGAACGAAGCATCAAAGGCATAATGATTAGGCGCAATAGCAATGTGACAATGATAATGGACATCCCATAATTGCCTGAAAACCAATTGGCCACCGTATCGAGAACAAAAGTAAGAGGCTGTACAAAATAATGCTGGAAGAAGCCAGGGGAGGCGTCAGCTCCGCTAGTACCGGCAGCAAATGTATGGTCTCCGCCAATTAGCATGCTTCCTATTAATATTGCGATTACAGCAAAAGTTCCCGCGAAAGTGAGAGATACAGAACGTCTAGATTTCTTTTCCATTGTGATCCTCCTTGAATTTTAAATATTGGCGTACATTCAAGAAGGTGATGTGCCGGACCATCATCCGGCGAATCCTTTCGGCCTGCGCAACGTGCGATCCAGAGACCAATCGAATTCGTTTCATTAGGCTGCCGCTGGGAATGGAAATGGCCTTCCTCTTTTGAAAAAGAGAGCTTTGGCTGAAAATGCGAGCGATTATTGACATACACTTTCAAAAAATAGAACAAACCAATCAGCGCAGTGGCTTCAACAAGCATTCCGGCAAACATGATATAAGCTGACACATCATTTAACTCGAGAAATTCAAGCATGCTGTATCCCCCCTTTCAATGGGTATATATATAGATGTAAGTTGTCTTATAAGCATTTATTATAGTGTATACACCATCACTTCACAATAGTTACATTTTTTCCGGAAGGTGTGCATTTATGCAAGACAGCCAGTTATTGCATACAAAGCTGTTACATTATTTCAGCTTCATTGTATAGCCATTTTGAGTGATTAGCAAATAAGGGAGGTTGGAGGGATGCAGAAAATAATCCCAGCATCAAGAAATATGAAGGAATTTGAAAAATTCCTCGACTCTTCTTATATGGACGGCGTCTTTCTGGAAACGCATGTTGCCCAGTTGAAACATATTCAAAATATGGCGTTATCCCGAGGCAAAAATATGTTTTATCATATGGATTTGATTCATGGCCTGCGGAATGATGATTACGCCACTGAATACTTGATCCAAGAATTTAAGCCAAAAGGGCTCATTTCCACAAAAGCCAATGTCATTAAGAAAGCAAAGCAGAAAGGAATCATTTCGGTGCAGCGCGTATTTTTGATTGACTCGCAGGCTCTATCCAAAAACCTGGAAATCGCTATGAAGAGCCAGCCAGATTTCATTGAAGTGCTGCCCGGGGCAATGCCCTGGATCATTGCCGAAATCAAAGAAAGGACCAATATACCCATCTTTGCAGGAGGATTTATCCGCAGTCCCGGAGAGGTGGAACGCGCTTTGAAAGCGGGTGCTTCCGCAATAACGACCTCGAACACTGATTTGTGGAAACAGTATGAGAATAGCCTTGGTTGAGGGAGATTGATGACAATTCATTATTCCTTTTTGCGGATAATAGCAAATAATTGTTCATCCACTTCATCATGCCATTAAAGGCAATCAAAAATATTTTATTTTGAAAAAACACTGATCGGATTTAACATTGAACTTTTTGTGAACAGAATAATTGACAACTTTTTTTCATTTTTATATACTGATAATTAAGTTAATATACGCAACGGAGACTAGGAGATGCACACGGTAGACCCCATGGTTTATTGATGTGCATCTTTTTTTATTCTTTGAAGATTAAGTGCCTATCTTGCTTCATATAGTAGGTTAGGCACTATTATTTTTCAATTAAATGTTTACGCTTACATTTTTTGATCAGAGCGTTTCTTTCTGCTTTGAAAAGGGAAAAAGTTTATACAGTTGTTTAAATCTTACAACAAATATGGGAGAAGGGGTTTAACAATGACAGCATTTTGGGGAGAAGTTGTAGGGACGATGATTTTGATTGTAATTGGCTGTGGCGTAGGGGCCGGGATGAGTTTGAGTAAAACATTTTCCCATAATGGAGGCTGGATCGTAACTACTCTGGCCTGGGGATTGGGCGTAACATTGGGTGTCTATGCTGTTGGCAGCATAAGCGGTGCCCATCTGAATCCGGCGGTGACGCTTTCTTTTGCCTTGATCGGCAAATTCCCGTGGAGCGAAGTGCCGGGGTATATCACCGCCCAATTGATAGGGGCTATACTGGGTGCTGCTATTGTATGGCTCCATTACTTGCCGCATTGGGAGGCGACTCCGGACCAGGGAACTAAACTGGGGGTATTTTCTACAAGTCCGGCCATTCCGCATACATTTGCTAACTTGATGAGTGAACTAATTGGCACATTTATTTTGATTTTGGGTTTATTGTTTATTGGGGCAAATGAATTTACGGATGGCCTTAACCCGATTGCAGTCGGCCTTCTGATTGTTGCAATCGGCATGTCGCTTGGCGGAACGACGGGTTACGCCATAAATCCGGCCCGTGACTTAGGCCCTCGAATCGCCCACTTTATCCTGCCGATTGCAGGCAAGGGGAATTCCAATTGGAAATATGCCTGGATACCTGTCCTTGGCCCTTTAATGGGTGGCGGACTTGCCGCTGTCTTTTATGAAACGGTTTTCGATTCAACATTTAAGGCTTCTTATTGGATGGTGATCGGGGCAGTGGTTGCCATCTTGGCAGGGGCTGTCGTTTTCGGCAAAAAACCTGCACATTTGCAACGCAATGACGTTCAAATGTGAGTGGTTGCTAAGAGATAAAATGAACCTTTGATGAGTAGGGGATCTTCAGTCACTCCCCGCCAATCATTCGTTGAACCAACCTTCATTATTGCCTTCTTAACTTACACGTCTGCATCTTCACTCTACGCGTTGAAGTGTGAGTCTTAGCACCTGTTAACGGGATATATAGTTTGATAGACATCCAGGCAGCCGATAGCTTGCTTGGAGATTGAAGATTCTGTAGGAGGATGGGAAACATGGAAAAATATATTATGGCTTTAGACCAAGGCACCACCAGTTCAAGAGCAATTATATTCGATAAGGATGGAGAGATTGTCCATATTGCTCAAAAGGAATTCAAACAGTATTTTCCTAAACCGGGCTGGGTGGAGCATAATGCCAGTGAAATTTGGGGAAGCATATTGGCTGTCATTGCAAGTGCCTTATCCGAGACTGACATTTCGCCGAAGCAAATCGCCGGAATCGGAATCACCAATCAACGGGAAACAACTGTTGTGTGGGAGAAAGAAAGCGGCAAGCCAATCCATAACGCAATTGTATGGCAATCCAGACAAACGCAGGACATCTGCAATGAACTGAAAAAGCAGGGCTATGAAGATAAAATCCGTGAAAAAACAGGCTTATTGGTAGACCCTTATTTTTCGGGGACAAAAGTAAAATGGATTTTGGACCATGTCGACGGTGCACGGGAGCAAGCGGAAAAAGGAGAGCTGTTATTCGGCACAATCGATACATGGCTTATTTGGAAGCTTTCCGGCGGTAAGGCACATGTAACTGATTATTCCAATGCCTCTCGTACATTAATGTATAATATTTATGATCTTAAATGGGATGAAGAGTTATTGGAGATCCTCGGGGTTCCTGCCTCCATGCTTCCAGAGGTTAAACCTTCATCGGAAGTCTATGGCAAAACAGTTGGATATCACTTTTTCGGGGAGGAAATTCCGATTGCCGGTGCGGCCGGAGACCAGCAGGCGGCTTTGTTCGGCCAAGCCTGCTTTGAGGATGGGATGGCCAAGAATACGTATGGCACCGGCTGTTTTATGCTGATGAATACGGGTGAAAAAGCAGTGAAATCGGAAAACGGATTGTTGACCACCATTGCCTGGGGCATAAATGGCAAGGTAGAGTATGCCCTCGAAGGAAGCATATTTGTGGCAGGTTCAGCGTTGCAATGGCTCCGTGACGGTATGCGCATGCTGAAGGATGCCAAGGACAGCGAACAATATGCGGAAAAAGTCTCTTCTACAGACGGTGTATATGTTGTACCAGCATTTGTCGGATTGGGCACGCCTTACTGGGATAGCGAGGTGAGGGGTTCGGTATTCGGATTGACGAGAGGAACGACCAAAGAGCATTTTATACGGGCTACCCTTGAATCGCTGGCGTATCAAACAAAGGATGTTCTAGGCGCAATGGAAACAGATTCAGGCATTTCTTTGAAAAAGCTTAGAGTCGATGGCGGAGTGGTTAAGAATGATTTCTTGATGGGCTTTCAAAGCGATATCCTTGGCGTGCCGGTTGAACGTCCAGTCATCAATGAAACAACCGCTCTAGGTGCTGCCTATTTAGCCGGTATTGCTGTAGGTTTTTGGGATGGACAGAAAACTGTCTCCAAAAGATGGAAGTTGGATAAGGAATTTAATCCGAAGATGTCTGATGAAGACAGCGCTAAGGCATATAAAGGATGGCAAAAGGCTGTAAAGGCGGCAATGTCTTTCAAATTATAAAGAATTGGTGGTAGATCATGAATCCCCCGCCGATCCGAGTTTTGCTGCCGCTTGGATCTCCATTACTTGTCTTTGTTTTACTAAATGGAATAAGTGCGCAGATACTTGTTAAGCAAACAGATACACTTTTTTCATCGTGTATGATAGCATATAGATAAGTTAATGAATCGGTTGGAGAAATGGGAGAGACCACTTGTGCACTTTTGATGGAAATCATTAAGTGTCCTTGTGGTCTCTTTTTTTGTACCCTGCCATTTCCTGCAGATATAAAATGTCCCTCCGGCCGAAAAGAAGCGAAGATACCCATGGGTAAAAGATTGACTTGAATGCTGCCGTTTAAGGGTGAAATATAAAAAATTGGGTATTTATTAAATAAGGACCAGAAGTATAAACATAATTGGAGGAGAATAGTATGGCATTTACTAATTTGGAACGGTCGGCCACATTGAAGAAGATGAGTGAAGAAGAATATGATGTTTTTGTGATTGGAGGAGGAATAACTGGGTCAGGAATTGCATTGGATGCTGTTAGCCGCGGCATGAAAGTGGCCCTATGTGAAATGCAGGATTTTGCAGGCGGAACGTCAAGCCGTTCTACAAAACTTGTGCATGGCGGACTTCGTTATCTAAAACAGTTTGAAGTCAAAATGGTGGCAGAAATCGGGAAAGAACGCGCCGTCGTGTATGAGAATGGACCTCATGTAACTACTCCTGAGTGGATGCTTTTGCCGATGTATGAAGGCGGGACATTTGGTCCTTTCACGACATCCATCGGTTTAAGAGTATATGATTTTCTTGCCGGTGTTAAGAAAAGCGAACGGAGAAGCATGCTTTCAAAACAAGATGCAATGAAGAAAGAGCCGTTGCTGAAGAAGAATGGGCTGAAGGGCGGAGGCTATTATGTTGAATACCGTACAGATGATGCCCGTCTAACAATCGAAGTAGCCAAGAAAGCAAAGGAATTTGGTGCCGATTTGATCAATTATGCCTCTGTGGAAGAATTCATCTACAAAAATGGCAAAGTGGCCGGGGTTAGAGTGAAGGATCGTTTTTCAGGCGAAATGTATGAAATCCATGCCAGAAAAATAGTGAACGCTACTGGGCCGTGGGTGGACAAATTGCGTGAAAAAGATGGCTCTAAAGCAGGCAAGACCTTGCAGTTGACCAAAGGTGTCCACATCGTATTAGACCAAGCCAAGTTTCCTTTAAAGCAAGCAATCTATTTCGACACAGAAGACGGCCGCATGATATTTGCGATCCCAAGGGGGAATAAAGCTTATATTGGCACGACTGATACTTTCTACGATTCTGATCCGGTCGCTCCTCACCCAACTAAAGAAGATCGGGCCTATCTGATAGATGCCATTCAATATATGTTTCCAGATGCACATATCACGGAGCAGGATATTGAATCAAGCTGGGCAGGCGTTCGGCCATTGATCTTGGAAGAGGGCAAGGATCCATCGGAAATCTCCCGTAAAGACGAGGTATGGGTATCGGATTCCGGCCTTATCACTATTGCGGGCGGTAAGTTGACAGGGTACCGAAAAATGTCCGAGATGGTGGTAGACAAGGTGGCAAAACAATTCGAGCAGGAACAATATAAATTATTCGGAGAATGCCAAACTGAGCATCTGCCAATTTCCGGCGGAGATGTCGGCGGTTCCCGCAAGTTTGATCGGTTTGTTGAACAGCAGGTGCAGAAAGGAACCGCACTCGGGTTAAGTCGGGATGAAGCGAGTGAACTGGTTCATTCATATGGCACAAATGTGAAAAAAATCTTTCAAATTCTTTCATCCGGCGGAGAAGATATGGAAAAATCCCAACTTTCAAAGGAAGTGTACGCCCGCCTAAAATATGCCATCGATGAAGAGAGTTTGGCAACTCCTGTTGATTTCTTTTTGAGAAGAACCGGTGCATTGCTATTTAATATCCATTGGGTCTATCAGTGGAAAGAAGCAGTGATCGACTATATGGCTGGAGCATTCGGTTGGAGTGAAGAAAAGAAAAAAGAATTGTCCCAGCAGCTTGAACAAGAACTTAAGTATGCAACAACTCCATACGAAGAACAGCACTAAGGAGGAGAAAGGCTTGTGGAAAACAAGCCTTTCTTTTTATGCCTAAAAAATACGTAAGGAAGGGTGTTGTTTTTAAGGAACATTTTTCGGGTATAGATAGTTTATAAAGAAAAGGACAGATAGAGGGATTGAAAAGTGGATCAACTTATTGAATAATATATATGTACATATGTTCATATATTAGGAGGTGCAATATGGAACAGCATGGCCATCATCATAGTGGCGGGCATCATCACCACCATCATTCAGCAAACAAAAAAGCATTGCTATTGTCATTCATTTTAATCACCATCTTTATGGTTGTTGAGATTATTGGAGGCTATCTAACGAATAGTTTGGCATTGCTGTCAGACGCAGGTCATATGTTAAGCGATTCGGCGGCACTTGGTTTAAGTCTTTTTGCTGTCATATTGGGAGAAAAGAATGCCACATACCAAAATACATTCGGCTACAGACGGTTTGAAATCATTGCTGCCGCTCTTAACGGGCTAACGTTAGTCTTGATTTCAGCCTATATTTTCTATGAATCATATCGCCGGTTCCAGAATCCACCCGAGATTCAGAGCAGCGGGATGTTGGTCATCTCTATTATTGGGCTGCTGGTGAATATCGGGGCAGCTTTCCTGTTGATGAGGGGAAATAGAGAAGAAAATCTGAATGTCCGAAGCGCATATATGCATGTGTTGGGAGATACGCTTGGTTCTGTCGGAGCCATTATTGCTTCTTTATTGATCTTTTTCTTTGATTGGACATATGCTGATCCGATTGCCAGTCTGATCGTGGCTGTCTTGATTATCATAAGCGGAGTCAGAATCACCAAAGATTCCTTCCACATATTGATGGAAGGAACTCCAGAGAACATCAATCTTGAAGAAGTAAAGGGACAATTAGAAAAGCTCCCGCATGTATACGAGGTTCATGACTTGCACATCTGGTCAATCACTTCGGAGACACCGATGTTATCTTGCCATATCATGATCAGTTCAACCGGTGTACAGGATGATGTCCTCTTTGAAGCCCAACATCTATTGGAGCATGAGTTTCATATCCGTCATAGCACGCTTCAGGTAGAGAGAACGGAAACCGGATGTCCGAATGAATCTCAGCGCTGTAATTAATGATGGTTGGCATGGTCTATCGTTTGGATGATGATACTCATGACATGTTCATCATCATGTGAATAGAACAGTGTCGTTCCTTCTCGGCGGAATTTGACAAGGCGCAGATTCTTCAGGAATCGAAGCTGATGGGAAACAGTCGATTGGACTAATGACAATTTCTCAGCTATTTCATTGACAGAATGCTCTCCTTGGAAAAGCAAGTAAAGTATGCGCAGCCGGGTGGGATCGGAAAGAGCTTTGAATGTCTGGGTGACGAGAAACAACGTTTCCTCATCCAATTCCTTATGCAGATTGTTATCTTGTTCTGGGTTCACTTATTCCTACCTCCCTTTCACCATTTATTATACGTGAAAGTTTTTCGATGCAAAAGATAATGAATTAAATACTTCTTTCGATACGAAACCGTTCTGATTCCAGAGCGGTTTTTCAATTGGCGGAAGCGGGAGAGGCAACTAAGGAGAAAACTTTACCTAGTTTGGAAAAGAGAGGGGTGTTTGTTCTATTCTAACTTGCACTAAAACTCCTACTTCAACTCGAAGAAGAATGACTTGATTGGTTATGTGGCTGTCTTTGTTTTTTGGCTCATTCACCGAATCGGTAATGTATGCATTAAATGCGATAAGAGGTGTCTCCCATCATTGAAGATTCATTTTTTAAAGGAGTGAATGGATTGTCCTTGTTCATCAATATTGGAATCGGTTTATTGATCCTCGGCTATGTAGGCTTTACGGTATGGAAAAACTTCAAAAAACAGCAATCAGGGAAATGTGCAGGATGCGTGTTGAATAAACACTGTACGGTCAAATCGTGTGATTCAATCGTCGAAAAGCATGAAATTCCTCCATATAATTAATGTAATCGGATCATGCCCCTGGCATGATCCGATTCATTTGTTTACGGAGTTGTTATGAAAAAGGCTACGTCCCTAAACGGCCGCTTCCGCTTTTCGTGATCTAGCTGCAGCGGCCAGGGACTAGCAAACTTCGGCCTTTTCTTCTACGATAAGTCAACATCAGCTCTCTTTCGTTCGCTGTGTTTCCTTTATCTCAAAGAAAGGTCCTCCAGTTTGTACGTCCCTAAACGGCCGCTTCCGCTTTTCGTGCGTCGATGAAGAGGATGTGTTGGCCGTCTATTTCTGTGACGGTAAATATGTAGCCGTCTTCGGTGATTTGGTCTCCTTTTACCACATCGTATTTCTGGGTGAGGACCCAGCCTCCGATTGTATCTACGTCGTCCTCCATTAAATCTGTGCCGAGGATATCGTTGACATCCTCGATCAAGACTTTAGCTTCAAAAACGTAATGGCCCTCGCCTATTTTCCGTATATCGGGAAGTTCGTCGGCATCAAATTCATCACGGATTTCGCCTACGATTTCCTCCAGAATGTCTTCGACCGTCACGAGGCCTGCAGTTCCGCCGTATTCATCGAATAGAATAGCCATGTGGGAATGGTTTTTCTGGAGGGTGACAAGCAAATCATGGATGGGCAATGTTTCTATGACTGATATGGCAGGATGTATGTAAGGTGTAATGTCATCTATTAATTCCTTTTCGTTCATGATAAAGCTAGTCAGCACTTCTTTCATATTGATAATGCCGATGACGTTGTCTTTATCGCCTTCGACTACTGGATAGCGTGTATACCTTTCTTGCTGTACGAGGGTAATTGCATCCTGAAGAGTGGCATCACTATAGACAGACACTATTTCTGTCCGGGGAACCATAATTTCTTTGGCGATCCGCTCATCGAATTCGAAGATCCTATTTACATATTTATATTCCGCTTGATTAATTTCCCCGCTTTTGAGACTTTCGGATAAAATAAGGCGCAGTTCTTCTTCCGAATGAGCCATTTCGGACTCTGAAACAGGCTTGAGGCCGAATAGCCCAGTTACGAGCGCTGCTGATTTGTTCAGAATCCAAATAAACGGATAGAGCACTCTGTAAAACCATATTAAAGGAGTAGAAAAAGATAAAGCGATGGTTTCCGCTTTATGGATCGCCAATGTTTTAGGCGCAAGTTCCCCGATTACAACATGAAGGAATGTAATGGCAAAAAAAGAAAACAGAAAGGAAATCACTTGGATAATTGGCTCGCTTAAAACAAAATGAACTAAAATAGGATGCAATAATTTTTCTACGGCGGGTTCTCCCAGCCAGCCAAGTGCCAAGGATGTCAACGTTATGCCCAACTGGCAGGCGGATAAATACTCATCGAGCGATGATATGACTTTCTTGGCAGCCGGTGCGCGTTTATTCCCTTCTAGCACAAGCTGATCGATGCGGGTGCTCCGTACTTTGACAATGGCAAATTCAGAAGCGACAAAAAAACCGGTAAATGCAATCAGAAATGCTACATATAAAAGATTTAGCATATTTTGGCGCCCATCAAAGGGCTATCCTCCTCCCGGCATGTATTTCTTTTTTTGATTTTGCCCCAATACGACCAATGCATGCATAACAGAGAGTGGATATCGAACAAAGGCATTTTGCTTTACAGCAACGGACGATTTAATCATAGGATAGAAGAGGATACCCAAAAAGAGATTAATGCCAGGGGATTGGTGGAAGAGTTAAAAAGAATGATAGCTTTTATGAAAATAAAATCTGGGAGGTTTCATACACATGCAAAAAGCATCCATGCTGATTAACGGTGAAGAAGTCCTTTGCAAGGACGTGATTGAAGTCAATAATCCGGCAACGAACGAGGTGATTGCCACTGTTCCGAACGGCGGGGCAGAGGAAGCGCGTGCCGCTGTAGATGCGGCCTATCATGCTTTTCCAAGCTGGGCGAAGAAAACCGCCGGGGAACGTTCCCGCCTTCTACGTAATTGGTATAATCTTATTAACGATCATAAAGATGAATTGGCAAAAATCATGACAAAGGAGCAAGGAAAGCCATTTAAGGAAGCACAAGGGGAGATTTCCTATGCGAATAGCTTCATCGAATGGTATGCGGAAGAAGCTAAAAGAGTGTATGGGGATACTATTCCGGCTAGTGACAGCGAGAAACGCATAATCGTGCTGAAGCAACCAATCGGTGTTGTTGCAGCGATCACTCCATGGAACTTTCCGGCGGCTATGATTACAAGAAAGGTGGCACCGGCTTTAGCGGCAGGGTGCACAGTGGTGATCAAACCGGCGAAATTGACGCCCCTCACGGCGATCCGTTTAGTGGAATTGGCTTATGAAGCTGGCATTGACAAAGGTGCGATTAATCTGGTGACAGGCCATTCCGCTAGCATATCGGACGCTTGGATGAAAGATGAACGAGTCCGTAAAGTTTCTTTCACAGGTTCGACAGAAGTAGGAAAGCAATTAATGAAGGGAAGCGCGGATACAGTAAAAAAAGTATCACTTGAGCTTGGAGGCCACGCACCGTTTATCGTTATGGAAGATGCAAATATAGATGAAGCAGTGGAAGCTGTAACGGCCAGTAAATTCCGCAATGCCGGACAAACATGTGTCTGTACTAATCGCGTATATGTACAGGAAGGAATCTATGAAGAGTTCGTTAAACAATTTGCTGCCGCCGTTGAAAAATTAAAGGTAGGGAATGGCATGGATGAAGGCGTTGTCATCGGTCCCTTAATCAATGAAGAGGCAGTTAAAAAAGTAAAAGAACAGATCCGTGATGCCATTGAAAAAGGAGGAGAGCTTTTAACAAAGGAAAAGAAGAGGGAAGGTTTGTTCATGCAGCCGGCCGTCATCGGCCATGCAGATGATTCGATGAAGTGTATGAATGAAGAAACGTTCGGCCCATTAGCTCCTGTATCTGCTTTCAAGACAAAGGAAGAAGCAATTAAAAGAGCGAATGATACATCATTCGGTTTAGCGGCTTATGTATTCACCAGAGATATCTCACAGGCCGTTGAAATTGCCGAGTCGTTGGAATATGGAATTGTCGGTTTGAATGACGGTCTGCCATCGGTCGCACAAGCCCCATTTGGAGGCATGAAAGAGAGTGGGATCGGAAGAGAAGGCGGTAAATATGGCATGGACGAATTTATGGAAATCAAATATGTTTCTTTAAAATTAAGTTAAACGAATCCTTGAAAACCTTGGCCAATCAACGGGCCGAGGTTTTTGCATATTTTGCCCGGCAAGATGAGAAGCCTGTACTATATGGATGTTCCATGAATATATTACATAGTAGAAATGGCTGCTTAAAAGAGAGCGGCTGTAAAGAATGACATCGGGGTGGTTCATTCAAGGAGAAGGAGATCGAAGAAAAGGGCGGGGATTATGGTTAATAGTATTCAGGCATTGTTTTTGGGAATTCTTCAGGGATTGACGGAGTTCCTGCCAATCAGTTCAAGCGGCCATTTATATTTAGGAAGGCAGATGTTCGGCTTGAATGAGGCGGGCCTTTTATTGGACACTATGCTACATATCGGTACGCTATTTGCTGTATTAGTTTTCTATCGCCGTGAATTCATAGGGATTTGCCGGAATCCATTCGGCAAGCTGACTTGGCTGTTGATTGCAGGCACCATACCTGCGGTCATCGTCGGATTTGCCTTTAAAGATTATTTCGACAGTCTTTCCAAAAGTGGTGTGACCGTTGGTTGGGAATTTCTGATAACGGGCTGTTTCCTATGGTTCGCTGATTCTATTAAAAAAGGCAGGAAGCAGATGGAGGACCTGACATTCAAGGATGCCGTTTTTATCGGAACGTTCCAGGCAGCGGCCATTTTTCCGGCGATTTCACGCTCAGGGATGACGATGGCGGCGGCTCTGATGAGAAAACTTGATCGTGAAACAGCGGCCTATTTCTCTTTTTTGCTGTCCACGCCAGCTATTGCCGGCGCTATTCTTCTGCAGAGTATGGATATTTTGAAAGGGGAAGGGGAAGCCATATCGCCTGGTGCACTTGCCATGGGGATTATCGCTTCGGCGGCAGTCGGATATGCGGCGGTGAAATGGATGATCGGTTATCTCAAGAAACATTCATTAAAAGCGTTCGCTGTTTATGTCTGGATTCTTGGCCTTTTTATTGTAGCTATGCAATATAGTGGCAAATTCTAATGTTGCTCTTCCTTAGGATAACAAAAAGCACAGGCCTATTGACCTGTGCTCTTTGTTATTATTTATCTACTGTTGCGGCTGCTTCTTCTTCCGCTGGATCGACTCGCTTATGTTTAATATCGATTAACTCAAGATGGTGTCCATCCATTTGTTTAACGGTAAATACGTAAGGTCCTCTTTCGATTGAATCCCCAGTTTCCAAATCATATTTTTGCGTTAGCAGCCAACCGCCAATCGTATCGATTCCTTCTTCATATAAATCAATCTTCAGAAGCGCATTCAACTCTTCTAATAAAAACTTAGAATCAACGATAATATGATCTGGTGAAAGGCGCTGGATATGCGGACGTTCATCCACATCGAATTCATCCTGGATTTCCCCGACGATTTCTTCAAGGATATCTTCCGCTGTCACAATACCGGACGTTCCGCCGTATTCATCAAACAATAGGGCCATATGAATGCGTTCCTTTTGCATTTTTAATAATAGATCGTGGATGGGAATCGTCTCAATGACAGAAAGAATAGGATGAATATAATCACTTAAGCGAAGCTCTGAACGATCTTTATTCAGCGCTACAAACAATAATTCTTTGAGATGGATAATGCCGATCGTGGAATCTTTATCACCGTCTATTACGGGATAACGCGTAAAACGCTCCGTTGAGGCAATTTCAAGAATATCATCCCAAGTAGCATCCTTTGAAACAGATACCATTTCCGTCCGGGGGACCATAATTTCTTTTGCAAGCCGATTGTCGAATTCAAAGATCCGGTTCACATACCGATATTCGGATTGGTTAATTTCCCCGCTTTTGTAGCTATCAGAGAGAATCATACGCAATTCTTCTTCTGTGTGGGCAATTTCGCTATCAGATGCTTCTTTCAAGCCAAACAAACCAACAATAAAATTAGCCGACCCGTTTAAAAGTTTGATGATTGGATACGTAGCCTTATAAAAGATATAGATAGGTTTAGCTACTATCATGGAAACCGCTTCTGCTTTATGGATGGCAAATGTTTTTGGAGCTAATTCCCCTAGTACAACATTCAAGAAAGTCATGACGGAAAAAGCAACAATAAACGATATGGCATGGCTGACAGTAGCAGGGATATCCACTTGTTTAAGAACGGGTGCTAGAATAGCTTGGATCGTGGGTTCTCCCAGCCAACCTAAACCTAAAGCTGTAATGGTAATACCCAGTTGAGTGGCTGATAGATATTCATCCAATGATGAGATAATTTTTTTTACCGTTTTCGCCCTGGGGTTTCCCTCCGCCACAAGCTGGTCAATTCTCGTCGACCTCACTTTGACAATAGAGAATTCTGTAATGACAAAAAAAGCGGTAGCAATGATTAATGCCACTACAAGTAAGATATTTACGATAACCAATTCTCAGGGGACTGCGTCTTGCCAGTCGCCCCGTTCACCTCCTAGAAGTCTTTAACTGTCTCTATCCTAAACTGAAGTTTTTAAAACTATAATCTAAGTATAAACTTCATTCGTCAAAAGTTATATTAATACACATAAAATTATTAAAAATTTCGATTTTATTTGTAATTTTCTGGGTGATAAGGAGAGAATTGATATATTACAAGAACATGTGCCCACATCTATCTGGTTGTTGCAGGTTAGTTAGAATGGTTTTGAGGAAATCTGTTTAACCGTGCGGCCTTTACCGCTGCACGCAGTACAAGAACGGGAAAAGAACTGAAGAAAGGGAACTTTCCCTTTCCCTTTGCAACTAGGGCAAAGTTCGATATATTTCATAGTGATTCACTCCTCAAAATTGGACTGATAGGCGTAATGTAAGGGAGACGATGTCTTCGTCTCTCATGTTTTTAGTAGTATGCTCACGCCAAAGAATCTCTATACAAGAAGCAGGGTATTTTATCCCGTTCCAATTGGCGTTAAAACTTTGCTTCAATACAGGAGTGAAGAATGAAGAAGTGTAAGTGGGAGATCAAGTGCCAGCAAGAATCCAATTGGTTCAACTAGCAATCAGTGGGGTATAATTGGAACCCCCACCGAAAAGGTTTTATTTTATTCTTCGGCTGAAACAAGGCATAAAAAAGGAAGCGCAGCATCATGCGCTTCCTTTTCCGGTCAGGATACTATTTCTGTTGTTTGCTTCAAAGGCATTTGAGAAGGCTCTACGGAATAGTTTGTTTCCGCTTCAGTGACCATCGGTTCGACAACTTTGGTTACTTCAATATAACTGATATGGTGGTCTTCCATTTCAAGGATGGTAAAATGATAATTTTCATACGAAATGGTATCACCTTGTTTAGCTTCATAATTTTCGGTTAGGATCCAACCGCCAATGGTATCGATGTCCTCATCGGAAATATCTAAACCGAAGAGATCATTGACTTGGCTAATCAGCACTTTTGCATCAATGATATAATTATCTTCTTTGATTTTGCGGATTTCAGCCACTTCATCAAGGTCGAATTCATCCTGGATTTCACCGACAATTTCTTCTAATATATCTTCAACTGTAACCAATCCAGAAGTCCCACCGTATTCATCCATCAGAATAGCCATATGGATGCGTTCCTTTTGCATCTTCAGCAGGAGTTCCTGGATAGGGACTGTTTCTATGATTCGGATAATAGGCCTTACAAGAGGCTCTAAGTTTTTTTCTTCATAACTGTCAAGAGACAACATGTGTGTGAATAGCTCTTTTACGTTTACCATACCGATGACGCGGTCTTTATCGCCGTCGATAATAGGGTATCTGGTGAACTTCTCCTCCTTAACAACAGAGAAGGCGTGTTCAAGTTCATCATCTTTTGCAAGTGTGACGATTTCCGTACGGGGAACCATAATTTCCTTTGCGATACGGTCGTCGAATTCAAAAATTTTATTTACATATTTGAATTCAGATTGGTTAATTTCACCGCTCTTAAAACTGTCTGACAGGATAATCCGGAGTTCTTCCTCAGTGTGGGCGATTTCGTGTTCAGAAGCGGGCTTAAGGCCAAACATACTTGCCACGATCCGGGCAGATCCATTCAATATCCAAATGAAAGGGAACATCACCTTATAGAAAATCATCAAAGGCTTAGACACAATCAGGGTAATGGATTCCGCTTTTTGAATGGCAAATGTTTTTGGAGCCAATTCCCCAATGACCACGTGTAAAAACGTAACGATGGAGAAGGCCAAAATAAACGATAGAACATGTGAAACAGAAGACGGCATATCGATCTTATCGATAACAGGAGAGAAGATGCTTAAGATAGTAGGTTCTCCAATCCAACCAAGTCCTAATGCGGTAACTGTGATTCCCAACTGGCAGGCTGAAAGATATTCATCCAAATGTGTAATCACTTTCTTGGCAGACAGTGCTCCCGCCCGTCCTTCTTCCACAAGTTGATCTATCCTTGTGCTTCTTACTTTTACTATGGCAAATTCTGAGGCTACGAAAAATGCTGTCAAAGCAATTAACAGGGCCAAGATAACCAAGTTTAATATGTCCAAATAATTTTCCTTATCCCGCATCTATAGCGAGAAAGGAGTCACCTCCCAGAGTAATAAAATCTTACATTTTTTAGGTTATGTTGAAGTATTGATTGGCACGGTTGAAGGAAGATTGTTTCCATGCAAGAATAAAAGCTCGCCAAAAAGCTGCGGTATGGCTTTTTTATCATCATTGCTGCCCCATGTTCATCACCTCAATACAACTCGTAAGATTAAGATAATTATAGAAAATGTTTACCTATCAGTCAAACATGCGATTCAGGGAAAAAAAGAGTTATTTTAAGTATATGGAGGATTATATGTGATTAGTCGCTGATTTTATCTTGTTTTCTTTGTAAATAAGGTAAAAAGCAAGCCAAAACCCCATACGGTCACTACGGAAAGCTGGTGTTCGAATGCTGTGGCAGTTTTGAAGGATGAAGTGATTTTATCCTGTTCGCGCTAAGACTCCTGAGTTAAAAAGATGCGTGAAGAGGAGGAAGTGTAGTGGGAGATCAAGCGCCAGTAAAAAAAGAGGTTGGCTTAAATAATGATCGGTGGAGTTTCATTCATCCCCCACCGATCAATGTTTCGCCGTATAGGAAAAATCTTCTTTCCTTCCTATAGATATATGACCATAATAGAAGGTAGTAAAGAGTGGTTGGCTACTTTAATGAGATATTTCGTTTTATTCATATCTTTTTCATAATTTTGATTTATCATAAAAAGAGTGGATTAATATTCAACGATTGGGGAAAAGATATACAAACGCGAATGATACAATGTAGTAAAGGGGTGAACTGCATGATCAATGATATCATTAGTCAACTTCAGAGCAAAGGAATAAAGGTGGAGAAAACAAAATCCAGGTTTGATGTATTTCAAACCGTTTTTGACAGACACGCGGCTTCCCATATACACACTTGGAATGAACCTGTTTATTCTGATAAAAGAGTCTTGATTCATACTCATTCAATTCCTGAAATATAAGTTTTTCTATAAAAATATTTATTGTTTTATTATATGATTGCTTTAACCTTGATGCCTGTAAATTTGCCTAGGAACATTAAGGTTTTTTTATTATGTGATTATTTGTTTTTAAAGTTTAAAATTATATTTGGAAAACATTACTTTTTTCGAATAGTTTTATTTGATATATAATAGTATTCGTTACGATTTAGAATGTAGCCTCTATATTCTGAATATTTGTTCATACTTTTAGGCATGACCTCGATTATAGCCACCATACTTATACTTACACTTCAGTCTGCATTTAATTGCGGAAACAAAACAGTATTTACTCTCTAGTCCAATAAGGCAGAGCAATCCATCAGAGGTATCTTCATAGCGTGAATATACATAAGGGAGCACTTAGGGCACAAGATGTTTATAGCGGTCTCCTTTTATCTGGAGTGTCTTTCTGAAGAGCACTTTTGATTTTATGGTGTGCACACAATCTGTCCGAAAAAATAGAAAAGGATGATGCAAATGAAATGGAAGAAATCAAGTCTTACAACAAAGATTATTATAGGATTATTGCTGGGAGCCATCGTTGGGATTGCCCTTAATCAATTTGCGCCAAATGCATTTCCGTATTTAGACAGTTATCTGTTTACCCCCATCGGTAAAATCTTCATCAATTTGATTACCTTGTTGGTTGTACCAATTGTATTATTCTCCATCATACTGGGAACAGCCGGTTTGGGAGACCCAAAAAAATTAGGGAGAATAGGGTTTAGTACGATTGTCTATTTTTTACTCACAACGGCCATTGCCATTATAATTGCCATGACATTGGCGAACGTCATCTCACCGGGGACCAAAGGAAATTTTGATATAAGCAATGTATCTTTCTCTGCCGGAGAGGCACCTGTGGTAACTGATACGTTATTGAATATTATCCCTAAAAATCCGTTTGCAGCCTTGACCGAAGGGAACATGCTACAGATTATTATTATGGCTGTACTGATCGGCCTTGCCCTGACTGCACTTGGCAAGAAAACAAAAGGAATTTTTGACTTGGTTGAACAAGGGAATGAAATCATGATGTATCTTGTGACCTTAGTGATGAAATTGGCTCCTTATGGTACATTCGGCTTAATTGCAACAGCAGTCGGCAGCCAAGGTTTTGGTGCTATGAAAGCCATGGGTCTTTACATGGTCGTAGTAGTGGCGGCACTTATTCTCCATGGAATCGTTACATATGGCGGTACCGTATTATTTTTGGCTAAAAAGAATCCCATCTGGTTCGTTAAAAATTTTGCTCCTGCAATGAGTGTAGCCTTCAGTACATCGAGCAGTTCGGCAACCCTGCCGGTATCGATGGAAACAGCCCGGGAAAAACTTGGAGTGAAAGATTCGATCTCCAGCTTTGTTCAACCGCTAGGGGCTACGATCAATATGGACGGCACTGCAATTATGCAGGGGGTCGCCACTATTTTTATTGCCCAGGTGTATGGTATCGAATTGACAATGGCCCAAATGCTTACAGTGATATTGACGGCTGTTTTGGCAAGCATTGGAACTGCTGGAGTTCCGGGAGTCGGATTGATCATGCTGGCCATGGTATTGACTTCTGTAAACTTGCCGGTTGAAGGAATTGGATTAATATTGGGCATAGACCGCCTGCTTGACATGGCAAGGACATCCCTAAATATAACGGGAGATGCAGCATGTGCTTTGTTCATTTCTGAACAAGAGAAGGTGAGAGAACAGATGCGGGCATAATTGACATATCATCTGTAGATAGGCTGCTTTTCTGTGAGAAAGGAAGCCTATTGCATGTAAATCATTTCTTTTTCTTAAGGGTTTAAGAACCGCTTCAGGACGGGAGTAAAAGGTTAAGAAAACAAAATGTAAGGCCAAGTGATAGTAAGAACTTAGGTTGGTTTAAAAAGTGATCGGCAATAGATGAATATCCTACCGAATCAGTTCTGCTTCACTAATCACTAGAACATATTAATAAAGCGAGCGGCTTTTATTTGTATACACTATTCTGTATAATGAAAAAGAGGGTATTCAGATACATACCATGTTAAAGCCTCTTACATAACTGCAGTACTTCAATATTACATATACGTACATTAAAGGTTAAAAAGGGGATGAAGGATGGAGACAATTAGTGTAGAAACACTTAAGGAAATTCAACATAAAGGGTTAACGAAGAAGAGAATTTTTAAGAAAGGGCTTGCTATAACAATTGGTGCCATATTAATGGCTGTAGGGCTGGAATGTTTCCTTGTGCCGAATAATGTGATCGACGGAGGAATTACGGGGATTTCTATTATTTTATCTCATTTTACCGATTGGAGTTTAGGTATTTTTATCTTTTTATTGAATCTGCCGTTTTTCTTTATCGGTTACAAACAGATTGGCAAAACATTCGCCTTTTCGACCATCTATGGAATTATTATACTTTCCATCAGCTTGGCCCTATTGCATGATGTGCCTGTTTTGACTAAGGATCCATTGCTGGCTACAGCTTTTGGAGGGATTATTATTGGCACCGGTGTGGGGATTGTCATCCGGAACGGAGGTTCATTGGACGGAACAGAAATCATGGCCATTCTCTTCAATAAGAATTCGCCCTTTTCAGTAGGGGAGATGATTATGTTCGCCAATATCTTCATTCTTGGCAGCGCCGGGTTTGTGTTCGGCTGGGACAGGGCGATGTATTCTCTGCTTGCTTACTTTGTAGCATATAAGACGATTGATGTGGTTATCCAAGGTTTAGAGGAGTCGAAATCAGCCTGGATTATTAGCGATAAATCGGAAGAAATTGGAGAAGCACTGCTTGCCCGTTTAGGGAGGGGCGTTACCTATTTAACCGGTGAAGGAGCCTTTACAGGGGATAAAAAGAAAGTTGTCTTTTGTGTCGTAACCCGGCTGGAAGAGGCTAAGCTCAAATCCATCGTCGAAGAAAAAGATCCCGATGCATTTCTGGCTGTTGCAAACATATCAGAAGTCCGGGGAGGCAGGTTCAAGAAACAAGCCATTCATTGATGGCGCCATATTAAAAAGCAGTGGTAAGGATCCGCTGCTTTTTTCGTTAGTATAAAAAATGATTGCTTAATTAGATGTACGGTGTTCTGGCAGAAGAATCGTAAACTGGGTAAGATCGTCTGTAGATGTACATGTTAGAGCACCATTGTGTTTTTCGATGATTTCTTTGCATACAAAGAGACCGAGACCTGTTCCAATTTTCTTCGTTGTAATGAACGGTTTGAAAATGTCATTCAGTAACTCCTCGCTGATTTTAGGGCCATTGTTGGCGATCGTTATCTGCACATATTGGTTATCCATTTCTTTTGTGGCAACCGTAATGACCGGATTGGCGGTTTCAGACAGCACATCAAGCGCATTAAAGATGATATTCAGGAGAACTTGCCTGATTTCCTCCGGGTAGCCCAGTATCAATGAGGTTTCTTCTACAATGGTTTCAACCCTGACATTGGTATCCACAATGCTCGGATAAAGAAAAGTGATGACTTCCTCAATTAACGAGCTTAATGAAAACGTTTCCGGATTGGAATTTAAGTCTTCCTTTTTTGAAATCATAAGGAATTGTGAAATTCGGGCGTTCAATTGTTCCAACTCACTTGAAATAATATCCAGATATTTCAGTTCGGGATTTTCTGCTTTCAATAATTGTACAAAACCTTTAATGGAAGTAAGAGGATTGCGGAATTCATGAACAAAGCTGGATGTCATCTGTCCAAGGATCGTTAATCGTTCTTTATGGGTCTCGGAAAGAATCGCGTTTTCTTCATGGTTGATCTGCTCCTGTAAATCTAAATAATGGGTGACGGTTTCGTGCAGAAGAAAATCGACGCTCTCGTTCATATATTGCTTAACCTTGGCCAGGTATTCTGACTGTGGGAATGTATCCAAATAGGAAAGTATGTCCGTACGTACGATGGAGATGTTGTACAGAAAATCCGATATGGGAACATTCACTTTCAAGCGCTCCATAGCTATTTTTTTGCCCATTTCAGTAATATCATGTTTGAAATTTTTATCGGGCACTTTAAGCTTTTCGATAAACATTTTAAACATAGCTATTGTGTTTTGAAGAATAATGTCTTTAAGAGGATCCTGAGGAGAAATAATCATCTTGTTTTTCCAGATTAGTTTCATGTTCGTTTGATATAATTCCAATCTTTTTATGATAATCCCTTCCTTCTTGTCCATGATTAGAAACACCTCCATTGTAAAAAACGGCTTCCATTTTTATTAATAAGTATGTATGGATAATATGAATCGTCAGTAAGAGATGGCATGACGGCTGATTATTGCTTTTTTAATGTATTCTACACGCAATATACAATTCCTTTATTTAAGTGGGCAACATTAAGGAATATCTAAAAAAATTGTCATTTAAGCATGAAAAAGGAAGGGGATAGGTGATTTTTACCGGTTGGGCGGTTGAAAAAGTTTTAAGATGGACGAGAGCAGGAGGGGCAGAACTCTAGCGCTGTTTGATGTATGAAAAGGATATCCGCCTGTCTCGCTGTAAATAAGTATTTTGAACGAGATTGTACGTTTGTTAAAATAGAGCAATCGTTCCTAAAGGTCTAGTGGCATAGAACTAGCCGGAATAAGAAAAAGGAGCCCGATGGCGCTGTACCACCGGGCTCCCTACGAACAAGCTTCCTTTTTAGCTCGAATCAAAAAGGATAGCTTGTTATTGATTCGCGAATTTGATTAATGGATATCACTCTTTTTGAAATTGCCGCCTTTTACTTCGGCTACGTCATAAACGGTTACGAAAGCATGAGGATCGATTTCATTGATGATTTCTTTTATTTTGCTTTCTTCCAAACGGTTGATGACACATGTGATTTCAATGAATTTCTCATGTGAATATCCTCCATACGCTTCTTTATATGTGGCGCTCCGTCCCAGCCGGTCTCTGATCGTCTCAACCATCTCTTCCGGCTGTTGCGTAATGATTTTAAACGTTTTAGAACCGCTTAAACCTTCTTCAACAATGTGGATTACTTTAGAAGCGATAAAATAAGCAATCGCAGAGAGGATGGCTCCCTGAAGGCCAAATACAGTAGAGACTATGATAAAGACGAACATATTTAAGAAGAGAATTAAATCACTTGTTCCAAAGGGCAGCTTTTTAGAAAGCAGGACTGCCAGCATATCAATGCCATCCAACGCACCGCCATTACGAAGCGCAAGACCCATCCCAAAACCGATAATAATACCGCCGACTACCGTGATCAACAATGTGTCTCCATGGATAATTGTCGGTACCGGATGCATTACAATTGTGCCAATAGCCAAAGAAACGATGCCGACGATCGAGTATATAGCGAAGCTTTTACCAATTTGCTTATATCCCAGCCAAACAAACGGAATATTAATGACAGCAATTAGAAGCCCCAAGGGAAATCCAAAGAGTTGCGAGCCGACAATGCTTAGGCCTGTTACTCCTCCATCCGATACACTGTTAGGGATCAATACTGCTTCCAGTCCGTAGCTAGTAATAAAGGCCCCGATGATAATTAATAAAACTCGCGAAATAATTTTCCATTTATTCCTTTTACGTTTATTGATCGTTTTTGCTTTCATCTTATTCAAACCGTTATCCCCTTTTAATTCATTTCTTTTTTTGTTTCTCTCTTCCTTAGAAGGAGTATTCATTTCGGCAAAGAATCCTTCCTTGCTTGCTGAAAATTAAAATTATATAAATTTAGTATAACGATAAATAAAACATTTTTCTAATAAAGTGATACGTTAATCGGTGGAGGGGGGGATCCTTCACTAATCATTCGTTTGAACCAAACTAAATTCGAATTTTTTTATATCTACGAGTCGAAGTTGGCGTTTTAGTGCCAGTTATAGCGAGATTTGTACAAAACAAAAAAGCAGCCGGGCTGCTTTTTTGTAAAGGGCTGCCATATAGGGGCGAAAGAAGAGGAGAGAAATCAAGTGATAGTGATTCTCCAGGGAGTACGCTTACATGGTCATACATTTCTATAAAAATCATATAAATAATATCTAAAAGATGAAATTAACGATCAATCCAATCACTACAATTGCGCCGATTATCATTAAAATGGTTCTCATCGTTCAACCTCTCCTTTCGCTTTGGAACTTTTACACTTCTGTTATTGTGCTACCATTTCCAGTGTAGAGTCTTTTTCCTCGATAGCTTTATTGTTTGTTGAAGATTGTTCAAACTGTGTTTTGAGTATTTCATTCATTTTTTCTGCTTTTTGTCCTTCTACAATCATTTTTACGGGTGCTTTTGCATCGACTGTTAAAGTGAAAGTCAATAATTTTGGGAGGGATGAGCTTGATACCATTCTGCGGTTTTGCACGAAGAATACTTCGCCGCCCCATTGTTTAATCTCACTGTATATTTCCATAAGTCTGCGGACGGGCACAGCGCTTTTAAGTGTTATATCAGATGCTACGATTGTTTTCATTTTAATTACCCCTTTATTTGTGATAACTGATTTCGTTTGTTGTACTAGAAATTTACCCACTTGCTGTTTTGCAAAACATCGGTTTCAATATTTAGGAAGAAAGGACCATGAATAAGGAAAAAAAGGGACGTTTGAGTATTTATTAGTTGATGTAAGAACTAGTTGACTTTATATTCTGATAAATGTAAAATATTTGAAAAGACTGAAAGGGGCTGAAGGACATGATTAATAAACTCAAACGTTTATCTATTCAATTAAATAATGACCGGCAGCCTGCTGTAGTAAATTGAAAGGCCTTTTGGACGAATAAAGGACTGAATGCTGTGCTGCTTAATCCGCAGCATGTGCTTTTATACAATTGTTAAAAGTTCCTATGCTATGGTAGGGGCTTTTTTTGTTGTCCTACGGAAGGGGGAGTGGTGAAACGAGGCGAGAAAACAGTCGGAATAGGGGTGTTCGGAATGTTTGATGTTTATGGAAAGTTGGCTTGGTTTTTTAAAGAAAATTGGAAAAGGTATGCCAGCGCTATTTTGCTTTTGTGCATGGTAAACCTATTGGATATGGTCCCTCCAAAGCTAGTCGGAATGACCATTGACGGCATCCACCAGCAAGAACTCGATGCCAAAACAATCGCTATTTATATTGCCCTCTTGGCCGGAATTGCTGTAAGTGTCTACATCATGGGGTATTATTGGCAGCACAATCTGTACGGCGGAGCGTTCTTATTGGAAAGGAAAATACGTTTCAGCTTTATGGATCATTTATTGAAAATGACGCCGGCTTTTTATGAAAAGAACAGGACCGGCGACCTGATGGCCAGGGCTACAAATGATGTGAAAGCCATTCAATTAACTGCCGGCTTTGGGATTTTATCTTTTACGGACAGTATTATGTTCACAGGGACCATCCTTTGTATGATGGGTTTTACAATTTCGTGGAAATTGACGCTTTTATCTATTATTCCTCTACCGTTAATGGCGTTCTTAATGCAAGTATACGGTAAAAAACTACATACCCATTTTACAGCTGCACAGGATTCTTTCGGTAAATTGAATGATTCTGTCCTCGAGTCGGTGGCCGGGGTCCGTGTTATTCGGGCTTATGTCAGAGAAAGACAAAGTGAGCGCGAGTTCGCAGAGATGGCGGAAGATGTATTTCAGAAAGATCTCCGTGTAACCCGGATTGATGCTTTGTTTGATCCAACTATCAATATTCTGGTTGGCATTTCTTATTTAATAGGCTTAGGCTATGGGGCAAAAATGGTCTTCCACCAACAAATCACGCTCGGCGATCTGGTTTCATTTAATGTCTATCTAGGGATGCTGATCTGGCCGATGTTCGCAATCGGGGAACTCATTAATATCATGCAGCGGGGTAACGCATCACTTGACCGTGTGGGAAAAACCCTGCGGTACAAAGCGGATGTAAGTGATCCAGAGGGGGAAGCAGTCTATGTTCCGCAACCGGAGGATATCCATTTCCAACAGGTAGGATTCCAATACCCGTCCTCTTCCATGGTGAACCTTGATGGGGTCAATATCCATCTGAAGCGCGGTGAAACTTTGGGGCTTGTCGGAAAGACAGGTAGCGGAAAGACAACTTTCATTCGCCAATTACTGAGGGAGTATCCTCTCGGCCAAGGGGTTATTTCCATTTCAGGCCGCCGCTTGGAGGATCTGAAGCTGGAGAATATCCGCGCCTGGCTTGGGTACGTGCCGCAGGATCCGTTCTTATTTTCTAAAAGTATTCACGATAATATTACTTTCGGTAAAACGGATGCTACTGAAGAAGAGCTGAAGAGAGCGATTGCTCTTGCAGATTTTCGGAAGGATCTTGATATGCTGCCGGAAGGGCTGGAAACAATGGTCGGCGAAAAGGGAGTTGCACTCTCAGGCGGCCAAAAACAACGTATATCGATTGCGCGCGCATTGATTAAGGATCCTGAATTGTTGCTGCTGGATGATTCATTGTCTGCAGTCGATGCCAAAACGGAGAAAAACATTATTAAGAACATCCAGCGGGAAAGATTCGGAAAAACGACTATTATCGCAACCCACAGGATGTCGGCGGTGAAACACGCGAACATCATCGCAGTCATTGATGACGGAAGGATTGTCCAGGCTGGCTCCCATGATGAACTATATAAGCTAGGCGGCTGGTATAGGGAACAATACGACCGTCAGCAAATCGAAGAGGAAATGGAGGGAGGAGGATGAGTACAGGTAAACGTTTGATCCGCTATACTCTCCATTATAAAAAAATGATTGGTTTGGCTTTAGCTTTACTGACCCTCGCCGTTATCGGGGATCTTGCCGGCCCAGTGGTCGCCAAAACGATTATCGATAAGCATATTTTAGGTATTCAATCGTATTGGTATGAAACGACGGAAGGGAAGGACAGTGTTCCATATGACGGGACATTCATTAAAAGAGAAGCTTATTTTAAGCCGGATGAAGAAAGAGGAAAGAAAGCGACGATTGTACAAGAGGGCTTGGATTTCTTTTATGTGGAAGGGACTGTCCCATTGGATGTAAAGAAAAAATGGAATGGCAATCAAGTGACATTTATCCTTGATGGCAAGAAACAAACAGCCACGGCCGTCCCTTTGCCCAAAAAGCAAGTACTTGCTTTTTATGGCCCTGAAGTATCCCGCATCATGAAGCTGATCGCTTTTTATTTTGGTATTTTAGTTTTATCGACAATTTTTCAATACGGCCAGAATTACTATCTGCAGAAATCGGCGAACAGAATTATTCAACGTATGAGAAATGAGTTGTTTACTACCTTATCGCGTTTGCCGATCCGTTTTTTTGATAATTTGCCGGCCGGCAAAATTGTTTCGCGTATCACCAATGATACAGAAGCAATCAAAGAGCTGTACATGAATGTCTTGAGCAATTTTTTCTTGAGCTCGGTCTATATCATCGGCATCTATATCGCTTTATTCCTTCTTAATATGAAGCTGGCACTGTTATGTTTAATCCTTTTGCCGATTCTAGTGGCCTGGACGCTTGTCTACCGGACATATGGTTCCCGATTCAATAAAGTCATCAGAGCACGAATCAGCGATCTGAATGGCATGATAAATGAGTCCATTCAAGGGATGAATATCATTCAGGCATTTGGCCGCGAAGAGGAGACAAAAGAGTCATTTGAAAAATTGAATGAAGAGCATTTTACCTTCCAGAATAAAATGATGCGATTGAATTCGTTTACCTCGCATAATTTGGTGACGCTTTTACGCAATCTGGCATTCGTTGCGTTTATTGCCTATTTCGGCCATATTTCTCTGGATGGAACGGGCATTTTGTCTATGGGGATGTTGTATGCCTATGTGGATTATCTAAACAGGCTTTTTCAGCCAATCCAGAGCATTGTCAATCAATTTGCGAATCTTGAACAGGCATTGGTTGCCGGAGAGCGAGTTTTCGAATTGCTGGATGAGAAAGGAACAGACGTCAGTGAAACGCATATAGAACGGTATAAGGGAGATGTTTCTTTTGAACATGTGTGGTTCGGTTATAAGGATGATGACTATGTGCTGAAAGACATTACTTTTTCAGCCAAACAAGGAGAAACCATTGCCTTTGTTGGACATACTGGTTCAGGCAAGAGCTCAATCATGAATTTGCTTTTCAGATACTACGATCCGCAAAAGGGTAAGATTACCATCGATGGCAAGGATGTCACGATGCTTCCCCAACAAGCAATAAGGGAACATATGGGCATCGTCCTTCAAGATCCCTATTTATTTACTGGCACAATTGCATCTAATGTGAGCTTAAATGAAGAGAAGATAACTAGGGAAATGGTGAAGGATGCATTAAGCAAGGTTGGCGCAGAACAAGTTTTACTGCAGGTGGAAGGTGGAATTGACGCACCGGTCATTGAAAAAGGAAGTACGCTTTCATCCGGCCAGCGCCAATTGATCTCATTTGCCCGGGCATTGGCCTTTAAACCCGCTATTCTTATATTGGACGAAGCAACCTCTAATATTGATACGGAAACAGAGTTCTTGATTCAGCAGGCGCTCGAAGTATTGAAGAAAGGGCGTACTACGTTTATAATTGCCCATCGTCTCTCCACCATTAAAAATGCCGATTGTATTCTTGTACTGGATAAAGGTCGAATCGTGGAACAAGGCAACCATGAAGAACTAATACAGCTGAAAGGAAAATATTATAGTATGTATAAGATGCAGGTAGGGGGCATTGAATTGGCTATGTAGATTCCCTGTTCAAACATTGTTCATGAGGATGACACTGAATGTTTCCTTTTATTTCCTGAAAAGGAATATTATTCGTGTTATCTTAACAATAGGATGAGTGGAAGAATGGGGTGGTAGATATGGAATTGTTATCGGTTACACTGGCGATTGCCAGTATCATTACAATTGGATTTTTCATGGGATATGCACTTTTGACCAAACCTTCTTAAATAGCAAGATAAAATCAGCCTTTCATTTAGATGAGAGGTTGTTTTTTTGTTGGTGTCAGGAAAATATTCCTCAAGTCATTATTTTCTGACTTATTTGTCTTTTTATGTGTAAAGCAACCTTGCAGTGTGGTATATATGCAAGGAGAGACCTAATTTGGCGCGTGCACGGAATGAAGGAGGATGAGCAGTTAATGCGAATAGAAAAAGATTCAATGGGAGAAATTCAGGTGCCAAGCGATAAATATTGGGGGGCACAGACTGAACGGAGCAGGCGGAATTTTCATATTGGCGAAGAAAAGATGCCGAAAGAATTAATTGTCGCTTATGCACGGCTTAAGAAAAGTGCCGCGCTTGCTAACGCTTCGCTGGGAATGCTTTCTGCCGACAAGTCAGAAGCTATTCAAAAAGTATGCGATGATATTATTCAAGGAAAATTGGATGACCATTTTCCATTGGCTGTTTGGCAGACAGGGAGCGGCACACAAACAAATATGAATGTGAATGAAGTTATCGCATTCAAGGGAAATCAATATTTGGCCCTGCTTCAAAAGGAAGAGGCTCTGCATCCGAATGACGATGTGAATAAAGGCCAAAGTTCCAATGATTCTTTCCCTTCAGCGATGCATATAGCAGCCTATTGTGCCATTCAGGAACAGCTGGTACCTGTCTTGGATGATATGGCGAAGGTGTTGCAGGATAAAGAGGATCAATACCAGCGAATTGTGAAGATTGGACGGACCCACTTGCAGGATGCCACACCTCTAACGCTAGGACAGGAAATCAGCGGCTGGAGAACAATGGTCGAACAAAGCAAACATATGATTATCCAAAGTGCCGCATCTTTATTGCAGCTGGCGATAGGAGGAACGGCCGTAGGCACCGGTTTAAATGCCCATCAGAATTTTGGCCCGAAGACGGCACAATATCTGGAAGAGGAAATGGGTTATCCGTTTGAAAGCGCTGCGAATAAATTCCATGCACTAACTAGTCATGATGCGCTCGTTTATGTGCATGGCGCCTTAAAAGCCCTTGCTGCCAATAGTATGAAAATAGCTAATGATGTACGTTGGTTGGCAAGCGGTCCACGCTGCGGAATTGGTGAATTGGAAATCCCGGCAAATGAACCGGGTAGCAGCATCATGCCAGGGAAGGTGAATCCCACACAATGCGAAGCCGTCACCATGATTGCCGCTCAGGTGATGGGCAATGATACGACGATTGGAATAGCGGCGAGCCAGGGAAATTTTCAACTGAATGTGTTTAAACCGGTTATTATCTATAATTTTATTCAATCAGTTCGCTTATTGAGTGATGGATTGCGTTCCTTTACGGATAATTGTTTGGCTGGGTTGATTGCGAAGGAAGAGAAAATTGACGAATATCTTCATCATTCGCTTATGCTAGTTACCGCTTTTAACCCACATATAGGCTATGAAAAATCGGCTGAAATTGCCAAGTTGGCATACAAAGAAAACTTGACGTTGAAGGAAGCAGCCCTAAAGTTGCAGTATGTCAGCGAAGAAGAGTTCGATCAAATAATGGATCCGCACGCCATGGTGTGAACCGAAGGACAGAAATAGAGAACAGCTCCAAGCCATCTAGAGGTTTGGAGCTGTTTTTTTGGTTAAGAATATCATTCTGTAAGGGACGCTGATTACCCATTTCAAAAGGTGATTAGAGATACATACATATAAGCGGGAAATCGAGCGCTAGAAATGAATGGACGGTGAAGAATGAACACCCACCGGCCAAAGTTTCACCTTATCGGGATGTACCGCCTAATTGTTGTTCTGCCATTTGGACCAATCGTTTCGTAATTTCTCCACCGACGGAACCGTTAGCGCGTGCAGTTGTATCTGGTCCAAGGTTTACGCCGAATTCAGAAGAAATTTCGTATTTCATTTGGTCTAGGGCAGCTTGTGCTCCTGCAACGAGTAGCTCATTAGATGATGAATTTCCTGATGATTGGTTTGCCATTTCAGATCCTCTTTTCTTTGTTTTTTTATTTTGTATTGTTGATTGGGACATACATGACTATGTAATGATTCCTGTTTCAACAAAAGGATGGTTGGGTTATCTGGAGTTGCACCAGCGGATGGAGAGAATCCTGAGGATTCTCCCAAGTCCTCTACTCGGCTTAACCCATTGATGTAAGTTGTTATAGATAGTATGAAATGAAAGATCGGGTATTATTTTGGTAATTGTTGGCCTGAATGGCACGCCTGACATTCATGGAAAATAAAAAGGCTACCAGCAATACAAATAAAAGAATTGAATGCTTGATCCCATTTTAAGGCTCTAAGACAGTGAAGGCGAAGAGATATAGTGGGGTCTGATCGCTAGTAAGAATCTCAACTACTAATCGGTGGGAGATGAATGAAATCGACCATTGATTCAAGTTTCACTTTATAGAAAAGGTTGGATGCCAAGATGATATGTCCTTTATGCAATGGATTTCAAAATGTCGATGTCAAATGCCAACGATGCCAAACATTACTTACTGATTCCGGAAAGGTTACGGATTTTTTTGGACCTTACAGCGCCTATGAAGAATATGAGACATTGGGGAGGATTGAAGATGATGAAGCAATGGAAGAGAACTGCATTCATTGTTTTTTTTGTCCGGCATGCGGAAACCTCCAACAAGTGACTATTTTTAAAGGATAGTTGTTTTGTCGATTGACCCGGCGAGAATGATGTCGATTACAATTTGTTGACAACCTATTATGCACAAGTTAGTATAATGTTATTGGAAAAAGAGAGACTATTCTCGTTTTTCGTGCATTTTGCTAATAAGTATATGGTGTAAACAACTTGGACAGAATGCCGCTGAACTTGCGATGGACAAGACTAAATCTACAGAAAGTTGGAGAGTTTCTCCGTTATGAGGTACTATTTTATGATTAATACGAATAATAGCCGCAAATATGGTGAAACTAGCGTTCGCCAACTTCAAGAAATGTTGAATAAGAAAAATAATCATATACAAATTTTGTTATAAGGAGATGCTGAGCATCTCCTTATTTTTTATGTTACAGAACAGTAACAAGGGAGTTACATTATGTAACGCCACCGCTACTTTTATTACATCGCATGTAAAGGGCAGCAAAAACAACACAGTGATTGAAAGGAGAAGTACATGACAACTTTTTTTAAGAATGTTTCTCGAGTGGGGATTATGACAGTAATGGTAATGGCACTTTTGACATTGGCTGATTCTAAAGTAGGGAAAGAGCTGGCATCCAGCTTTACGAAACAATCAGATTCTAATATATTGCAAGGCTTCACGGTAAAGGCTGAAGCGGCGTCACCTTCTTATTACGTGAAAGGTATCCCAATGCCGGCAGCTCAGCAAAAATACTTGTACAACCTAAGTAAACAAAGAGGGTTGAATTACGCGGAAATGCTAGCTTTCATCAAACATGAAAGTAGTTTTAAACCGAAAGCAAGAGGAGGCAGCAATTACGGCTACTTCCAAATCAATAAAGTGAATCATGCCCGTTTGACAAAAACGCTGAGAACAAAAAATGCACCATTTGATCCCTATGTAAACATGAACTGGGGAACGTATATGATTTCTGACCTTTATAAAAAGTATCAACGTAAAGGATTAAGAGGAACAGCGCTTAAAAATGCAGTGCTGAGTGCATATAACCGTGGAGAAGGCGGCTATGCGAAATACGGAGTGGCTAAGAGCTATGTGAATAAGCATAATCAATGCCTTTCTTATATCAAAGCCAGAATGTGAATATCCTAGTTTACAAGAAATGCATCCAATTTGGGTGCATTTTTTTAATCTTTGTTTTGTAAATAATACCCATTAAATATACAAAATAAACATTAATTGGAATAAAAAACTCTGATAACCGATTGATTATCAGAGTTTTGGGTACTATCGGATTCTGGTTTCTGTTTCAGGATCAAAGAAATGCGCTTTATTCATGTCTAGTGCAAGATCCATCGTTTGTCCGGCAGAAACGATCGTCCTTGCATCGACTCTTGCTACAAAATCTTGGCTATCGATTGAAGAATAAAGCATGAATTCCGCCCCCATTAGCTCAGCTACATCAATATGGGCTTTGATGACGGTTCCAGGGGATGACTGAATGAAGAGAGGTTCATCGTGAAAATCTTCCGGTCTGATTCCAAGGATCATTTTCTTGTTCTCATATCCTCTTTCTCTTAGCATTTTCATCTTTCCCTCTGGCACAGCTAGCTTCAGATGATCCATATGGAAGAATCCGCCTTGCAATGTTCCGTAGAGGAAGTTCATGGCAGGTGACCCGATGAAACCTCCGACAAATACATTTTCCGGATTTTCATATACCTCTTTAGGCGCACCAATCTGTTGGATGATGCCGTCTTTCATGACAACCAATCTGGTTGCCATCGTCATTGCTTCAGTTTGGTCATGGGTAACATAGATGGTTGTTGTGTTCAATCGTTTGTGGAGCTTGGCGATTTCTGCTCTCATTTGCACCCGTAATTTCGCATCAAGATTAGATAATGGTTCATCCATCAAGAATACTTTGGCATCCCGAACAATGGCCCGCCCTAATGCTACACGCTGGCGTTGCCCGCCTGATAATGCTTTAGGTTTCCGGTTTAAATACTCCTCTAAGCCGAGTATTTTAGCGGCTTCTTCCACTCGCTGCTTGATTTCTGCTTTTGGCATTTTTCGAAGCTTCAGGCCAAAAGCCATATTATCGAATACTGTCATATGGGGATATAAAGCATAATTTTGGAAAACCATGGCGATGTCCCTGTTTTTAGGCGGCGTATCGTTGACGCGTTTCCCATCGATGTAGAAGTCGCCTTTTGATATTTCCTCCAGGCCAGCAATCATACGGAGGGTTGTTGATTTTCCGCAGCCAGACGGCCCTACAAAAACAATGAATTCCCGATCTTCGATATGTAGATTAAAATCTTCCACTGCCGTTACTTTATTATCATATATTTTATAGATATGCTCCAAACGCAATTCAGCCATATAAAGTCCCTCCACAAGTTAGATTGGATCTTGTCTTCTTTCATTTTAGGAGAAGGACTAATGGTTGAATATGGGTATAGTGCATAAAAATGAAAACGTTTTATTGTGCATCTGTGTTCCTTTGGGCTTTAAGTAAAAGAATGGCCATATAGACAACGGCTGCATCCTGGAATTGTTTAATGTCGAGGCCCGTTTTGTCTATGAATTTATCGATCCTATACTGCAGGCTATTGCGATGAATGAACAATTCTTTGGCAGTCAATGTGGCGTTTTGATTGTGGGCCAGATAGGTTTTGATGGTCTTAATCATCTCCTGGTCACGGGCTGTATCGCCAAGAATCTCTTTAATATACCAATTGGTTTCCGGTCCAAGGCCTGATAGGAGGAGATAAAGAAAAGCACTTTGTATGGAATATACCTTTTTGGTTGGATTGTAGGCCAATGCTTTAAAAAAACTGTTTTTTTCCATGCGGTAATGGCTGCGCAAATTTGTGCCAACATTTTGTTGGCTGCCGATATAGAACCGCATGCCGCAATAAAAATCCATCTCTAATGTATGAATAATGGTCTCCAATTCCTCCCTGTCGATGGAATGAGTCTTGCTTTCTTCCAAGATGAAGCCCTCAGTTTGGCTTGTCCATACGAGAATCGAATCAGGATGGAAAAAAGAGAGCAGCGCTTCTTCCCATTCTTGGAGCGCGAGGTCTTCCTGTGTTATGGTGAAATACAGAATACGAAGCTGTTTCCAGTTGGTAAGCGGCAATTTGTCGTCTTCTTCAAAGAACAGCCGCCAGTTGAGCTGTCGGCTATTTTGGCGAATGGTGCGGCTGGAAGGATAGAGGGCTTCCAATAAATTTTTCTCAGCCTGGGATAGCTGATTGGAGGGAATGCCCAATTTTTCTGCTCCTACTTCAATCCAAAAGTAACCTGGCGATGAAGGCGCAGCGGTTGTTGTTAGAATGGTATCTTTATAGAAACTCTGCAAGTTGGCAATCAATCTGATCCCGCCTTTCTGAATTAGTATGGATCATGTTTTGTCTGGCAGTATTATATCCACATTATAGTAGAGTGGATGTGTGGAGACAATAATGGGGAAGGACGGGAAAAATAATGTGCGCGCATGCGTTCAGGTTGCGATTAAGAGTTTCCTTCTATAATATAGATAGCAAATAACTAAATAGCGAGCATAATCATAAAGGGGTAAAATAATGAATAATGTGTATTCAATTATTTTCATGATAATTATTGGCGCCTTGATCGGTGCTTTTACAAATTTCATCGCCATTAGAATGTTGTTCCGGCCTTACAATCCGATGTATCTATTCGGAAAGAAGATCCCATTCACTCCGGGTTTGATTCCGAAGCGGCGAAATGAGCTGGCAGAACAGGTAGGGAAGTTAGTTGTAGAACATTTGCTGACAGGAGAGAGCATCCAGCAAAAAATCCTGACTGCCAAGTTCCGCCAAGATTTGCTTGGTTGGCTTCAGTCTAAAGTGAAGCAGATGAAACAGAACGAGACAAGCATTGGAGAAAGCCTGGAAGACATGGGGTTTCACCAAACACAGCAAAAAATTGAAGATAAAGTAGCTTCTCTTGTTGCCGGAAAAATTGACGCTTGGATGGAAGAAAACAAGCAGGTCCCTTTAGAACAAGTCCTGCCTAACCAAATGGTCGATGCGGTAAAAGCGAAGATTCCGGAAGCAGCAGATTTTATTATCCAGAAGGGTGAAGAGTATTTCAGCTCCCCTGAAGGCAGAAAGCAGCTTGAAAAATTGCTGGACCGTTTCTTTGAAGATAAAGGAATGCTTTGGAATATGGTTCAGATGTTTATGAAAAACGAAAAATTGGTCGACAAAATCCAACCCGAAATCTTAAAGTTCCTGCGTTCTGAGGGAACGAAAGAAACGATGACCGAATTAATCATGAAAGAATGGCATATATTGAAGGGGCGCGACATTCAATCTCTTGCTGAGGAATGGCAAATCAGAAAAATAATAGCCCCTCTTCAACACCAACTAATAAACATGTTACAATTAGATAAGTACTATGCTCTTTCCATAGGGGAAGCCATAGCCGCAAATGAAGCTTTTATCAACGATCAGCTGCTTCCTAAGTTAATGGATGCTGTCTTTGAACGGCTATTCGCCCATGTTGAATTATTTGTGGAAAAGTTGCATTTAGACGAGATCGTACAAGAACAGGTCAATACTTTTTCATTGGAAAGATTGGAAGAGATCATTCTTTCCATCGCCAAGAGGGAGCTTGGAATGATTACCTATCTGGGCGGCTTTTTGGGCGGCGTAATCGGTTTAGTGCAAGGCCTTGTCGTCATGCTGTTCTGAACGATTGACAATAAAGCTTAGAGGAGTGGAAAAATGAGCATAAATGTATATGATATAGCTTATGAAATGGAAAAAGGAATCCGCCAAAGTACAGAATACAACGAATTAAAAAAATGGTTCGATGCTGTCAACCAAGATGAGGCTGCAAAGAAAATGTTTGATAACTTTCGCGAGCTGCAAATGCAGCTTCAGCAAAAACAAATGGCAGGCCAAGAAATTACACAAGAAGAAATCGACCATGCCCAAAAATCGCTTCAGCTTGTCCAACAGCACGATACAATTGCAAAACTGATGAATGCCGAACAAAGATTAAGCATGCTAATCGGCGAAATGAATAAAATCATCATGAAACCTTTAGAAGATTTATACGGCCCGCAACCATTTTAAGTCAAGACTCCCTCTGCACATTTAGAGGGAGTTTTCTTTTGCCCCGCAACCGCTTCTGCCTGTGATGGGGAAGGTTCTATTGCGCATGCTGGCGTCATAAGTATTATGGTAAACATCCTACTTATAAGGGGAGATCACCATGATTTATAAGCTATTGGCCGTTAATATAGATGGAACGCTCCTGCAAAGCAATGGACGCTTCAGCAAGGCTACTAAGGAAGCGCTCGAATATGTACATTCCAAAGGAGTCATTGTGGCCCTCGTTACTTCCCGCAATTATCAATCCTGCAAAAAAGTGGCTAAATCCCTGAAAATCAATCCGATGATTATAGCCGCACATGGTGCCTATATTGGAACATCGATTGATAAGCCGCTGTTTATGAAAAAATTATCCGAAAAGACGACAAAAAGCGTTGTGCAGTTGCTCGAAGGCTTGGCAACCCCATTTAAGTTGAATTATGAAAAGAAACAAGTGTGCAATCGGGTAAACATGCCTGAGCATTTCATCGGGAAAGCAGCCTTGTATGTAAGTGAACAAACAATGTTCTCGCAACAATATGTAGACAGCGTTTCTGACTATCTCAATGACCATCAGGATCATCCATTGGGAATAGAGGCGCAATTCAGTAGTAGAAGGGAACAAGAAGAATGCCGTACCCTCATTGAACAAATGTTCGATGATGTGTCTGTCATCTTGAAGGATAACGGCAAAGTGTTCATTATTCCTGAAGGTGTCGGTAAATGGAAGGGGCTTGACTATCTTGCCCAACATTTTAAGGTCCATCGCCGTGAGTTGGTCGCAATCGGTGACAGTGACGACGACTGCGACATGATCTTGGGAGCCGGCGTCGGAGTAGCAATGGGCAGCGGAAGCCCGTCCTTAAGAATGCAGGCGGATTGGGTAACCAGAGGGAATGATGATGAAGGTGTATCTTATATGGTAAAGGAATTATTCCGAAAACAATATCAGCTGCAGTTTCTTGAAAAACTGAACTTATTAAAATAATGAAGCATACGAATGGCTGGGGCAGTAAACTCCGGCTATTTTTGTGTTTTTTTGCTAACGGTGTTTTGCTGCTTCTGTTTGACCTTGCCAATCCCTTTCTGTACACTATTAGCAGACTGTAAATGTAAAAAATACGAATTAAAGGTGATAGTTTTGCTAATAGAAATAAAGGGATTGCAAGATGAAAGATTCCTCAGACCATTGCGATTGATTGCTAATTTATTTTTTGAGAATACCAAGGTGACCTTTGCCAAGGGTAAAGGGCCGCAGTTAATCGCTTCTTTCACGGTAAAGTACAGCAACGGCATATTGGTCGATGTGGAATTGACAGACCAATCGTCCTCCCGTATATATAAGGGGAGTTGCCGAAAAGAAGATATTGAAGGCACGGATAAGGAGCGTTTCACGCAGTTAAAAAATACGGTGTCCTATGCTTATCTAGATGCCCTTCAGCAACTAACCGGCATCCATCAGAAATGGGGGTTCCTGACAGGCATACGCCCGACTAAATTACTTCATAAATCACTGCGGGAAGGGGCAACAAAGGAAGAGGCCCACCGATTCCTGCATGACCAATACAGCATTACCGACGAAAAGATTGATCTTATGCAAGAGATTGTGGACCGCCAGCTGCAAGTAGTGCCGGATTTGTATGATTTGCGTAATGAAGTGAGCATCTACATCGGCATTCCATTTTGTCCGACCAAATGCGCGTATTGCACATTCCCGGCCTATGCCATCGCAGCCCAAAGAAGCTCTGTGCCGATTTTCCTTGAAGGGCTTCATTATGAAATTGAAAAAATCGGTCAAGTATTGAAAGAGTTAAAAGTGCCTATCACGACAATCTACTATGGGGGAGGCACACCAACTTCAGTCAGCGCCAAAGATATGGACATGATGTACGAACAAATGTATAAGCATTTCCCGGATGTGAAAAATGTCAGAGAAATAACAGTGGAAGCGGGACGTCCCGATACAATCACACCCGAAAAGCTGGAAGTGCTCAACAAGTGGAACATCGACCGCATCTCTATCAATCCCCAATCTTATTCAGATGAAACCCTTAAAGCTATTGGCCGCCATCATTCTGTAGCAGAAACCATTGACAAATTCCATATGGCGAGAGAAATGGGTATGAATAATATCAATATGGATTTGATCATAGGGCTGCCGGGTGAAGGTACAAAAGAATTCCAGCATTCGTTGGATGAAACGGAAAAGCTTATGCCGGAATCCTTAACAGTGCATACCCTGTCATTCAAGCGGGCATCGGAAATGACGCAGAATAAGGATAAATATCAAGTAGCAGACCGTTATGAAGTGGAGCGGATGATGAATCTTGCGGAAAGCTGGACGAGGGAGCACGGCTATGTGCCTTATTATTTGTACCGCCAGCAGAATATTCTCGGCAACCTGGAAAACGTCGGCTACTCGTTCCCCGGCCAGGAAAGCATCTATAATATCATGATTATGGAAGAACAGCAGACGATTATCGGTATCGGTTGCGGAGCGGCCAGCAAATTCATCGATCGGCATACAGGTGCCATCCAGCATTTTGCGAATCCGAAAGATCCAAAATCATATAATGACAGTTACAAAAAATATACAGAAGACAAAATTCAAATTCTTAAGCAGCTTTTTGCTGACTGATGGAACTGCCTGCCGATTCGGCAGGCAGTTTTTTTGCGAGCGGAGCTAGTGTGGTTATTTTGAGAGAAACACTCCAGTTTGTACGGAGCTAAACGGAGGTCTTCCGCTTTTCGGTGGTGTCTAGCTGCAGACCTCCAGCTCCTAGCAAACTTCGCGTTTCTCTCTTCAATAAGTCAACATCGGCTCGTGCCTCGCCGTGTATCCTTTCTTACGATTAGTCAAGCATATTAATGAAAATTATTAGTAAAAAATGAGGGGAATAGGGCATACCAAATAGACCTAACGATTGGATTTCATTTTTTTGTTAGGGGGGCTATGGTATGATAAGGATGTCACCTATGCATCAGGCGGCTAACCGGAAGTCATAGGTGACATGGTGTGTAATAAGAAAGAAGATATTCTTCAACAGCTTATTTACACATGCGATGGATGCAACCTTATGGCATTTGTTATAGGGTTGCATTTTTAATTTGTCATAGTAATTAACAATATGGTTATGGCCAAACCTTCTTTGTTTAATCATGTTTTGGATGATCAGATACAACAGTTTTCGTAAGTGTTTATTCCCTCGTTTATTAATTTTGTCCCTGTAAAAGGTCTTGCCAGACTGAAATCGGCGTATATCAATCCCTGCATAAGCATTCAGTTGCTTATGGGTAGTAAACCGGTGGATATTGCCAATTTCGGCGATTAAGCGAACAGCTGTGTTAGGGCCGATTCCAGGAATACTTAATAGGATAGGATATTCTTCTAATTCTTGTGCGAATACCATCATCTTTGTAATGCAGTCCTCTTTTTGTTCATTGATATCAAGATAGCGCTGGGCATAGAGCCGAACTTGATCACAGACCACATCCATAGAGTGGACGGCAGGATAGGAGTTTCGGGCTGCTTCCAGGAGTTCAATGGCTTTCTGTTCGGCTTGGAGTTTGGATAGGCGCTTTCGAGTGCGATGGATGATCTTGTTTTTAATCACCGTTTTAGAATGGGCCAGGACCAAATCTGGATGTGGAAACAATTGAACGATTTGTAGGAACAACTCAGATTTAGATGAGAAGAGCGTATCTAACTCTGGAAAGGTAAGTTGTAGGACTTTATGTAAACGATTCCGGGTCATGGATAATTCTTTGTCTAGCTCGTCATATAAGCGAGATAAAGATTTCAATTGTTGGTGGACATCATCACCCGGCGTTTCTACTCGCCGGTTCTCTTTGAAGTGGGTTAATGCCAAGCGATGGGCATCGCTGCGATCAGTTTTATGGATTCGTAAGGAATCACATTGTTTTTTTGCTTCTAGTGGATTAAGAAGGCAATAAGGCAAGGAACTTTCTCTGAAAAAACGTTCTAAAGGACGGGAATAGACTCCCGTGGATTCGAAGACAATGGAAGGCTGTTCGCCATCTACTTGAATGATTTCCTCCACTTTATCCTTCAGCCAGTTGAATGATGGGCGTGTATGAAGGATATCCCCTTCGTACTCACATTTTTGTGCGCTATTGTAAATCACCATATAACTTTTCCCCATACTGACATCGAAAGCGATGACGTGTTTCATTCTGATTCCTCCTGAAATAAATGAAATTGAAGTCTCCATCTTACTCTTATCGATTCCCATTTCTTTTACACGATCTCAAAGGATCCAACATACTAAAAACTGATTCAAATAAGGTAAGTGAAGAAGGCCAGTTTATTTTACGGATTCAAGATCCTCGGAAACACGCGGCCGTTTCTTCCTCTTTACTATATAAAAAATAGTAGTATGTTTATTTTGAGAGAAACACTCCAGTTTGTACGGAGCTAAACGGAGGTCTTCCGCTTTTCTATTTTGTCTAGCTCCGAACACCCAGCGGTTAGGGGACTTCAGCCTTTTCTTCTACGATAAGTCAACATCGGTTCGTGCCTCACCGTGTTTCCTTTATCTCAAAGAGAAAGTCCTCCAGTCCCTACACCGCTAAACGGGTGTTCTCCGCTTTTCTATTTTATCTGAATTATTAGTTTGCTGTGTTGGGATGAAACGATATAATAAGAGTATGGACCATTTTTTGTAAGGGGAAAGGGAGGAATATGTTTTGGCTGAAGTGGATTATGCTTCGAAAACTGAGACGGTTTTAGTTCATAAAAATGATCGTGTTATTACGGTGGAGCTTAACCGACCACAATCGATGAATGCTTTGGATGTTGAGATGTTAAAGGAACTTAGCCATGTGCTGCGGGATATTGCTACTGATGAAACAGTCGACATTGTCATTTTAAAAGGTTCTGGGAAAGCGTTTTCATCAGGCGGCGATATTAAGATGATGCTGCAAATGGATGAGGAGAAAGAATTCTTTACGGTAATGGAGTATATTTCTGACCTGGCAGTATCCCTGTATTGCATGCCAAAATTGACGATTTGTGAAATACATGGTGCTGCGGCAGGGCTTGGCCTTAGCCTTGCATTGGCAACGGACTATATGATCGCCGACCGCAACAGTAAAATTGCAATGAACTTTATCGGAATCGGCTTAATCCCGGATGGGGGCGGCCATTTCTTCCTCAGCAAGCGAATTGGAGATGTCAAGGCTAAAGAATTGATTTGGGAAGGCAAAGTGCTCTCTGCCGATGAAGCAAAAGAATTGGATTTGATCCACGGNCCGGCGTTTCTACTCGCCGGTTCTCTTTGAAGTGGGTTAATGCCAAGCGATGGGCATCGCTGCGATCAGTTTTATGGATTCGTAAGGAATCACATTGTTTTTTTGCTTCTAGTGGATTAAGAAGGCAATAAGGCAAGGAACTTTCTCTGAAAAAACGTTCTAAAGGACGGGAATAGACTCCCGTGGATTCGAAGACAATGGAAGGCTGTTCGCCATCTACTTGAATGATTTCCTCCACTTTATCCTTCAGCCAGTTGAATGATGGGCGTGTATGAAGGATATCCCCTTCGTACTCACATTTTTGTGCGCTATTGTAAATCACCATATAACTTTTCCCCATACTGACATCGAAAGCGATGACGTGTTTCATTCTGATTCCTCCTGAAATAAATGAAATTGAAGTCTCCATCTTACTCTTATCGATTCCCATTTCTTTTACACGATCTCAAAGGATCCAACATACTAAAAACTGATTCAAATAAGGTAAGTGAAGAAGGCCAGTTTATTTTACGGATTCAAGATCCTCGGAAACACGCGGCCGTTTCTTCCTCTTTACTATATAAAAAATAGTAGTATGTTTATTTTGAGAGAAACACTCCAGTTTGTACGGAGCTAAACGGAGGTCTTCCGCTTTTCTATTTTGTCTAGCTCCGAACACCCAGCGGTTAGGGGACTTCAGCCTTTTCTTCTACGATAAGTCAACATCGGTTCGTGCCTCACCGTGTTTCCTTTATCTCAAAGAGAAAGTCCTCCAGTCCCTACACCGCTAAACGGGTGTTCTCCGCTTTTCTATTTTATCTGAATTATTAGTTTGCTGTGTTGGGATGAAACGATATAATAAGAGTATGGACCATTTTTTGTAAGGGGAAAGGGAGGAATATGTTTTGGCTGAAGTGGATTATGCTTCGAAAACTGAGACGGTTTTAGTTCATAAAAATGATCGTGTTATTACGGTGGAGCTTAACCGACCACAATCGATGAATGCTTTGGATGTTGAGATGTTAAAGGAACTTAGCCATGTGCTGCGGGATATTGCTACTGATGAAACAGTCGACATTGTCATTTTAAAAGGTTCTGGGAAAGCGTTTTCATCAGGCGGCGATATTAAGATGATGCTGCAAATGGATGAGGAGAAAGAATTCTTTACGGTAATGGAGTATATTTCTGACCTGGCAGTATCCCTGTATTGCATGCCAAAATTGACGATTTGTGAAATACATGGTGCTGCGGCAGGGCTTGGCCTTAGCCTTGCATTGGCAACGGACTATATGATCGCCGACCGCAACAGTAAAATTGCAATGAACTTTATCGGAATCGGCTTAATCCCGGATGGGGGCGGCCATTTCTTCCTCAGCAAGCGAATTGGAGATGTCAAGGCTAAAGAATTGATTTGGGAAGGCAAAGTGCTCTCTGCCGATGAAGCAAAAGAATTGGATTTGATCCACGGGGTGACTGATGATTTGGCAGAGGCTGTGGGCACTAAAACGAAAGAATGGCTCCAGAGCCCGATTCAAGCCATGATTCGCACAAAAAAAATCCTGGCTGAGCGTAATCGCCCAGAATTATTGAAAATGCTCGAGCTTGAGAAGCATGGGCAATTAAAGATGCGGAAGACAGAAGACCATAAAGAAGGGGTAAAAGCCTTTCTTGAAAAAAGAAAACCGAATTTTCAAGGCAAATAATCCAGTGAAGTGCTGATCGGTGAGGGCGTTAATCCGCNTGTTTATTTTGAGAGAAACACTCCAGTTTGTACGGAGCTAAACGGAGGTCTTCCGCTTTTCTATTTTGTCTAGCTCCGAACACCCAGCGGTTAGGGGACTTCAGCCTTTTCTTCTACGATAAGTCAACATCGGTTCGTGCCTCACCGTGTTTCCTTTATCTCAAAGAGAAAGTCCTCCAGTCCCTACACCGCTAAACGGGTGTTCTCCGCTTTTCTATTTTATCTGAATTATTAGTTTGCTGTGTTGGGATGAAACGATATAATAAGAGTATGGACCATTTTTTGTAAGGGGAAAGGGAGGAATATGTTTTGGCTGAAGTGGATTATGCTTCGAAAACTGAGACGGTTTTAGTTCATAAAAATGATCGTGTTATTACGGTGGAGCTTAACCGACCACAATCGATGAATGCTTTGGATGTTGAGATGTTAAAGGAACTTAGCCATGTGCTGCGGGATATTGCTACTGATGAAACAGTCGACATTGTCATTTTAAAAGGTTCTGGGAAAGCGTTTTCATCAGGCGGCGATATTAAGATGATGCTGCAAATGGATGAGGAGAAAGAATTCTTTACGGTAATGGAGTATATTTCTGACCTGGCAGTATCCCTGTATTGCATGCCAAAATTGACGATTTGTGAAATACATGGTGCTGCGGCAGGGCTTGGCCTTAGCCTTGCATTGGCAACGGACTATATGATCGCCGACCGCAACAGTAAAATTGCAATGAACTTTATCGGAATCGGCTTAATCCCGGATGGGGGCGGCCATTTCTTCCTCAGCAAGCGAATTGGAGATGTCAAGGCTAAAGAATTGATTTGGGAAGGCAAAGTGCTCTCTGCCGATGAAGCAAAAGAATTGGATTTGATCCACGGGGTGACTGATGATTTGGCAGAGGCTGTGGGCACTAAAACGAAAGAATGGCTCCAGAGCCCGATTCAAGCCATGATTCGCACAAAAAAAATCCTGGCTGAGCGTAATCGCCCAGAATTATTGAAAATGCTCGAGCTTGAGAAGCATGGGCAATTAAAGATGCGGAAGACAGAAGACCATAAAGAAGGGGTAAAAGCCTTTCTTGAAAAAAGAAAACCGAATTTTCAAGGCAAATAATCCAGTGAAGTGCTGATCGGTGAGGGCGTTAATCCGCCTGTCAATTATTCGTTGACTTTTTCTTACTGCCGCTTGATCTCCTGCTTATGCTTTCTTGTCTTCACCTTCGTGTTGAAGTGGGAGTCTTAGCGCCAGGGAGAACAGGATAAAAAAGAAGGGGCTTTCTCATTAGCCGATATAACGGCATGGAGATGCTCCTTCTTTTTCGTTAAAGATTAATTGTTGAATTTTTACAATTTAGCATTATTGACTTCATCTGAACCTAAAAATATACTAAACGTAAAGAATACAACTTTACAACAAACAGTGAATGTGTGTGTTTATGGCAGTTGAGGGGCCTGCCAGATTTTTTAGCGATGGAATAAAATTAGCTTGCCTCGAGGAGAGACACAGCGGTGTGTAATATCCGCAACCTTTTTTTCGGCTAAAAGCTGTTCGCCGATTGACTTGGCATGATCATCATTTTCTGCTTGAAAAGATTCATCCAGCAGTTTTTCTCCTTTTGGGTCAAATGCAGTAAGTTTATATGTTTCCATTTAGTTCACAACCTTTTTTATTTTCAGATTAATACTTATTTTTGCATAGTTATCCTTAATTTGTAAAGAAAGAGGCCCACTGTAGTTGGTGAAGAGAAAAAGGAGGCTGCATACGATGGCCCTTGTTATTGATTCTGTTACCAAAAAATTTGGTAATTTCACAGCTGTAGACCATATTAGCTTCACGATACCGGAGCAAGAGATATTTGGATTTTTAGGGGCAAACGGTGCCGGGAAGACAACCACGTTCCGGATGATTCTCGGGTTGCTTGATCCGACTTCTGGAAGCGTGACTTGGAATGGAAGGCCGATTGATTATTCCGTTAGTGATACAATCGGTTATCTGCCGGAAGAAAGAGGACTTTACCCTAAGCTGAAAGTAATCGACCAAATCGTTTATTTGGCCCGTTTACGCGGCATGAAGAAGTCAGAGACGATTAAAGAATTGGATTACTGGCTGGATCGTTTTAAAGTGCCAGATTACAAGAATAAAAAAGTAGAAGAATTATCGAAAGGAAATCAGCAAAAAATTCAATTCATTACTTCTATTATCCATAAACCAAAGTTATTGATCATGGATGAGCCCTTTAGCGGACTTGATCCGGTGAATGTGGATTTATTGAAGGATGCTGTCCTGGAATTAAAAAACAAAGGCACAACGATTGTATTTTCCAGCCACCGAATGGAACATGTCGAAGAATTATGCGAGCATTTGTGCATCATGGATAAAGGGAAACCGGTTGTCCATGGCAAATTAAAAGAAATTAAGCGGTCATTCGGCAAGAAAAATCTGATTATACATAGCGATCTAGACATGTCGTCCCTTTCCGACATACCGGGAGTAAAGAAAATGAGGATGACAGCGGAAGGGGCCACGCTTCAGATTGCAGATGAATCTGTCGCCGAGGAGATTCAGCGCCAATTATTTGCTCGAGGGTTTGTCCGGAAATTTGAAGTGGAAGAACCGTCCTTGCACGACATATTCGTAGAGAAAGTAGGTGCTTCTCTTGAGTAAAAAATTCTGGGTTGTCCTCTCCCATACATATCTCTCTAAACTTAAGACCAAAAGTTTCATAGTGACCACGGCCGTCATCCTTGTACTGTTGCTTGTGGTAAGCAATTTGCCGAAAATCATAGATTTATTCGATAAAAAAGGCGATCCGACTATAGGCGTCATCGATCACAGCGGACAGTATTACCAGCCATATGCTGATCAATTGAAGAAAGCAAATGCTAAGCTTATAACAAAAGAAGTAAAGGATGAGAAGAAGGCAAAAAAATTGCTGGATTCTGGAAAGGTAGATGGCTATTTGATCATTGAAGAGGACGCCAAAGGAATGCCCAAAGGGATCTACAAAGCAGACAGCATTTCCGATGAAACGGTTAGCAATGAACTGTCGCAACATCTTACCTCTTTGAAGAACAGGCTGTATGCCAGCCAGCTCAAGTTATCCGACAGTAAAATTGCCGAGCTGTATGCTCCCGCTGCTTTTGAGAAGGTAGCCACGAAGCAAAGCGCCAAAACGCAGGAAGAGCTAAATCAGGCAAGAGGACTTGTCTACGTCATTCTGTTCGTCATTTATTTTGGGGTGCTCATGTACGCCGGAATGATTGCCTCTGAGGTGGCCGGGGAAAAAACATCGCGTGTCATGGAAATATTGATTTCTTCTATCTCTCCGGTCCAACAGATGTTTGCCAAAATCCTTGGTGTCGCGTTGCTCAGCATGACGCAGCTGCTCCTGTTTTTTGGAGTCGGGTATTTTGCCATTAAAAAGTCACTTGCAGATATGCCCGGGGATTTCTTCTCTGTATTTGGATTCGGAGATACCTCGATCAGTACGATTCTTTATGCGATTCTTTTTACCCTGCTTGGATATTTCATTTACGCGACATTGGCCGCTTTTCTTGGATCGCTTGTCAGCCGGGTGGAAGAAGTGCAATCCATGATTACGCCGATGACATACTTGATCATCATCGCTTTCATGATGTCGATGTTCGGCCTTAGCAATCCGGAAGCGGGCTTTGTCAAAGTTGGTTCCTTTATCCCTCCGTTTACTCCTATGTTGATGTTCCTTCGTGTAGGAATGGTTGAGGTACCTTTTTTGGAAGTCGCCATCTCTGTCGTTCTTTGCTTAGCGACCATTATTGCATTGGCTGTTTTCGGTGCCAAAGTCTATAGGGGCGGCGTGCTAATGTACGGAAAAGGAGGCTCTTTAAAAAATATTAAGAGAGCTTTGGAGATGACAAAAAAATAAGGATAAAAGGCAAGCAGGCTAATCTGTTTGCCTTTTTGGCGTAATTGGCAGAAAGGCCTTAAGAAGCGGGCAAGGAAATGGCTCCAGCGAAAAGAAAAACCGCTAAAAACCGCTTCTGAGGGATGCTTGCGCTTTATGGTAAGATAGACAGTATATGAGGTGATGTTAAGTGAAAAAAATAACCTTTATCCATGCGGCGGACCTGCATTTGGACAGCCCTTTCGTCGGCTTGAGGCACCTTCCCCAGCCAATCATGGAACAGATGAAGGAAGCTATTTTTGTTTCATTTCAGCGGATCGTCCAGGCCGCTATCGACAGGCAGGTCGACTTCCTGTTGCTTGCCGGCGATTTGTTTGATGGAGAGAACCGTAATCTTCGGACGCAAGTAAGGCTCAGAAATGAAATGGAGCGACTGAAGGAAAATAGTATTGATGTTTATATCATCCACGGAAATCATGATCACTTAGGCGGCAGCTGGATTGATATCAGGCAGCCAGAAAATGTCCATATATTTAAAGAACATTTCGATGTTATGACGTGGAAAAAAGAAGGGGCAACTGTCCATATATACGGATATAGCTATCCTACGCAGCATGTCAAGGACCGGATTATCCAGCATTACAGAAAGAAAGAGGGAGCGGATTACCATATCGGCATGCTCCATGGCAACTTGCAGGGAGAAACAGAGCATGGCCAATACGCCCCATTCACGCTAGCGGAACTCCAGGAAAAGCAATTCGATTATTGGGCGTTGGGCCATATACATAAAAGGCAGGAATTACTGCAATCACCACCGGTTATTTACCCCGGCAATATTCAAGGGCGCAGCCGCAAAGAGACGGGCATGAAAGGCTGTTATTATGTGGAATTGGAAGGGCGCCAGTCGTCCTTTGAATTCATTGCAACATCGCCGATTGTCTGGGAAAGCCTTGATGTGGAATTTAAGGAAAATGAAACGTTTGACGACCTTTTTACAGCCTGTAGAGCAGCTATTCAAGAAAAAAGAGATAATCGCTATCAGGTGCTTGCGTCCATTATGGTGCATAGCGCTAATACCGCTCTCCATACTTCTTCTTATATCGAGGACTTGCTGCAGTTACTGCAGGAGGAAGAAGAAAAACAACCGCAATTTGTCTTTCCGGTACAGCTACGGGTCGAACAGGAACAAACGGCTCTTCTCCAACAGCCGGTTATGGCTTTGATCCATCAGCATGAATGGACGCAGCAGGAAATTGACCAAGCCGTCCGGCCGATTTTCAAACATAGTCTGGGAAGAAAATACATAGACACCCTAACTTCCGATGAGAAACGTGAATTGAAAGAGGAAGCTGAAAAACTGCTGGCACTTGAATTATCCATTGGGGGAGAAAAATCTTGATTATTAAAGAAATCACTATATATGGATACGGAAAAATCCACAATAAGACTTTTTCCGATTTAAAGGAGCTTCAGGTTTTCTTTGGCGAAAACGAAGCGGGAAAATCTACATTGATGAGTTTTATCCACAGCATTCTTTTCGGTTTTCCGTTAAAGTCCCAGTCGGAAAAAAGGTATGAACCCAAGGATTACTCGGCATATGGCGGAAGGATCACTGTGGAGAGTCGGCTTGCCGGAGAGGTTATCATCCAAAGGGTGAAAGGGAAAGCGGCAGGGGATGTATCAATCATCTACAGTGATGGAAGAAAGGGAACAGAGCAAGATTTGAAGATCCTTCTTCAGGGCATCGATAAGACGACGTTCCAGAATATTTATTCATTTGATCTGAATGGGTTAAATGGACTGAGCGAAGTCAATGAAAAAGATATCAGCCGCTATTTGCTTTCTACAGGACTGGTCGGCAGCGACAGCCTATTGCAGACTGAACAGCGGCTCCAAAAGAGAATGGATCAATTATTCAAGCCTTCCGGGAAGCTGCCGGTGATCAATGAAGGGTTGAAAGAATTGCAGCACGCTTACGAACGCGTAGCCCAGGCTGGAAAGGAACAGGACCGCTATAAGGAATGGCAGGAAACCCTGGCCTCTTTGGAACAAGAGCAAGTGCAAATGGAAGAGAATCTGAAAACAATCCAGCAGAGAATTATTTCAAGTTACAATTTCAAAAGTGCAGAACCGTTGCTGATTGAAGAATCGAGGATCAGTGATAAACTATCTTTATTGGGTAATATATCCTTTCCGGAAGGAGCTATGGACGAGCTAAAGTTGCTGAAGGGCGAATTATTGCCGCTTGAAACATCTTTAGAGACTGTTCAGCAGCAAATAAATAATGTCAGGCAGCAATTGGACAAGGCAGAAGTGAATGAAGAATTGCTACTAGAAGAAGAAAAAATCCGGCAGGCAATCGATCAAGCGCCCTCTATGCAAAATATGACGGAGGATATGGCGGTGCTGGACCAGAAGCTTGAAGAAAACCAAGATGAGATCCAGCAATTGCGGGATTTTATCCATACGACGCTCGGAGAAGAAGAAATTCTTCAGCTCGATACTGGTTCTTCTCTAAAGGAAAGAGTGATCAGTATCCAACAGGAGGCGGCACGATTAGATAATGACAAGCAGCATCTTGACCAAAAACAGGCAGCCGAGCAAAATCAATTGCGGACAATTGAACAACGAATTTCGTTTTTGATGGAGCAGATTCTTCCCGAGCCAGAGAGAGACCGGCTACAGACTTACACAGAAAACAGCCAAAATGAACAACAAAATGAAATAGAGCTGCAGTTCATTAACCAATCTATTGAATCATTGGAAAAGAAAGTGCAACTGGAAAAAAGAAGCGACAAACATAAGAGGAAAACAGCCAGGAATCTGTTTATGGCTGTTTATGCCCTCTGTATCATTCTGTTGATTGTTTTTGCTGTCCAGCAAAATTGGCTTTTGGCAGCAATAGCCGTGATTGTGGCTGTAGTGGCATACTTTTTTCAACATACTATAAAGCTGCCTGCAGGTGCAGGAATGTTGGAAGAAGAATTGAGAGAGTTGTATGCAAGGAAAGAAAAATGCATGGCGAAGCAAGGAGATTCCGGGTATGCACAAGTGTACCAAGCCAAGGAATCGTTGCAGAAGGATGATGAATGGAGACAACAGCTAAATAGTGAAAAGGTCAAACAAGCTGAGCATGAACAAGCCTTCCACAGTACCGTTGATGAATTCGAACATTGGGAGCAAGGGAAGATGAAGCTGCAAGCTGACATGCAAACCATTTTGAATGGCTGGCGATTGCCGATTTTGCATTGCACTCCAACTCTTCTGCAATCTTTGTTTGAATCGATAAGTGCGTTAAAGCAATCCATTTACAGCAAACGGCAATTGGACAAAAGAAAGAAAGCTGCAGAAGAAAGAATGGATGAATATTTTCAATTGCTGTCCGGATTGTGCCAAAAGCATATCGGCCGCCAGCCGGATTCAATCACGGAAGGAGCGGTATTGCTGAAACAGACTTTGCGTCTCCTGGAGGAAAATAAAATCCAGCATCGGCAACTGGCGGATCAGTTGAAAGACTGGCAGGAAAGGCAGCAGGAGGCTTCTGCACGCCATCAGGCATTGCTTGGCCAAATGGAGCAGTTATTCCAGCAGGCTGGATGCAAAGACGAAAAGACATTTATTGAACTGGCAAGTAAATCTGAAGAAGCAGCGTCTTTGCAGCGTCAATTAGAAACAATCACAATCCAATTAAAACCTTATGCAGATGAAATACCGATATGGAAAGAAAGCAAAGAAATCATCAATGATTATAGCATCGAATTGCTGAAGGAAGAGAAGCAACAACTAGAGCAACGGAAAAACCAATTGGTCCAAAAACTTTCAGATGTAAGATATACGATTGCTGCATTGGAAGATGGGGGCACCTATGATGAACGTTTATTCGAATTTCAAATGAAAAAATCATCATTGAATGAAGATGCCCGTGAATGGATGAAAATTTCCTTAGCGAAAGCCATGCTGGAAAAAACGGTTGAAGAATATAAAAAGGATCGTTTTCCGCGTATCCTCGAACGTGCTGTCTCCTATACGTCTAACATTACAGGCGGAGAGTATACAGCATTGGAGTGGGATGAAGGAAGCGATTGTTTGCTTCTTCAGCGCAAAGATGGGATGATATTCGAAGCTAAAGAAGTCAGCAGGGGAACACAGGAAGCTGTTTACGTAGCCCTTCGTTTAGCTTTAGCCAGGGAATCCTATAAGCAGGATCCGCAGCCAATTATTATAGATGACAGCTTTGTTAATTTGGACCGCCGCCGTTTGGAAAGAGTGCTGGCTATATTGAGGGATTTGAAGAAACAGCATCAGATCATTTTCTTTACTTGCCATGAATATATATTGGACTATTTCAAGCAAGACGAGGTTATTTCGTTAATTGAATCCGCTGTTTGAAGCGGAAAGAAGGGAAGAAGAGGACATGCTACAGGATAAGACCTATTTTTATAATAATATCCCGATTCAATATGATTGCAGCGATGAAAAAAGAAAAGAAATCCTTGCTGCTTTTCCTGCCCCCGAACTGCCGAATTCGGAAGAATCTTTTACTTTGGAGAACGAAGTGCAGGGGAATAATGTCAAGGTCACTTTGCTCTTAAATGAGTATTCAGTAGAGATGACTAAAACAAATAAACAGTTTTTAAAAATGCGATTCAGTAATCATAACGGAGCTTATAATACAAAAATGTGGGACAACCAGGGAGAAGTGGAAACGTATGTACCGCTTCTTGAGGAGCATTCTGTATTTACAATAGAAGGGCGGGTGGAAGATTATAGAGGGTTCAAATCAATCACAGTCCATCGCATGGCGCCTGCAAAGGGGGACATCAATCCTTTTAGTCTCCTAGCCTACACTCATCAGGATATGGAGGAGCTGACCGTCGAGCTATTTTCCTATCTCGATGAGCTGAATGCACCGTTCAAGGATATAGCCATGGCCGCCATGAAACGTTTTTGGACGCAATTCTCTCTTCGGCCAGCCGCGAAAGGCTTTCACCATAATTACTTGGGAGGGCTTTTGAAGCACACTGTCGGATTAATGAGATTCGCCCGCTTTATCATGAAAACAGAAGAAAACCATTATCAGGCGGTGATGAAGCTGATCAGCATCGTTGAAAAAGCCCATAAGAATGAGTTGTGGGCACAGATGCAGACAGGCAAGGCCAACACCCAGCAGCTTGTGTGGAAAGAAACCATCGACCATCTGTATCAAATGCTGTATGGCATGATGAATTATCAGGAAAATGAACCAAATTACGATATTATTATGACCAGCATTTTATACCATGATATCGGCAAGATGCTTGAATACGACCATGCAGGCAAACAGTATGATGAGTTTTCCTTCTTATTTCCGACAGCAGAAGCGGATTTTTCATCGAGAAAAGCAACGGGCATAATCATGGATCAGTTGGGAGTCATGATTGGCCATATCCCTTATGGTGTCCTGTTTTTCACAAAAATCATCGAAGCGGAAGGCATTGCCATCACGATGGAAGACTTGCATGCCGTATGCCATTGTATTTTGAGCCACCACGGCTTGCCGGAGTGGGGCTCTTGTATACGGAGCCCGCAGACGGTCGAAGGCTATATCGTCCATATTGTTGATTATCTGGACAGCCGTTACGAAAACACAGAACAAATTAAATAAGGACCAGTCATAAATCTCTTTCGCCTGCATAAACTGTAGCAGTGCTTGTACACGGGCATTCAGAAAAAGGAGATGGGGCAGATGACAATAGTGATCGGCATAATCTTGGCGGGAATTCTGGCGAGCGGCTTTATGGCCATCAAGTCGGGGCGCGAAGAACGTGAAATAGAGAATGAATACATCGAGCAGGAAGGGCAGAAGTACATTGCCCGTATGTATGAGGAAAAAGCGAAGCGAATCGAACAGGCAGAAGTGAAGTGAATGAAAAGAAGCCTTGTCCACATTTAGGACAAGGCTTCTTTCTATAGGATTATTGAGCTGAAGATTCTTGAGCTTTAAATGCATCCTTCAAATCTTTATCTTTCACTTTTACATCGTTTTTCTTCAGTTCTTTTTCCATTACTTTTTGGATTTTTTCAGTATCGATTTTAGACACTTTTACTTGATATTCAAGATCCTTCTTCATGTCTTTGAACGGTTTTTTCTCTTTTTTGTCAGTCACTTGAATGATATGGTAGCCATTGTCCGTTTTGACAGGATCGCTGATTTGGTCTTTTTGCAATTTGTAAGCTGCTGTTTCAAATTCAGGAACCATTGCGCCAGCGCCGAACCAGCCTAGGTCTCCGCCTTCTTTAGCAGAAGCTGTATCTGTTGAATATTTCTTCGCTAAATCTTCGAATTTTTCGCCTGCAGCCAATTTAGCCTTCACTTCTTTTGCTGTTTTTTCATCAGCTACCAAGATGTGGCGCGCTTTGATTTCAGGTTTGTATTCTTCGTAAGCTTTTTTAACTTCTTCGTCGGTTACTTTGATATCCTTCACAGCCGCTTTTTCTTGCAGCATAGCGATCTTGAAGTTCTTTCGAAGATCAGCTTCGTCTTTATATCCATATTGGGCTAGGGCCATTTCGAAGTTGTCACCGAGTTGCTCTTTAAGTGACTGGACACGTTTATCAAGTTCTTTATCAGAGACTTTATATTCTTTGGAAAGAATTTTTTCATAAACAAGTTCTTGAAGGACTTGTTCGCCTCCATTATCTTTAAGAGCATCATAAAATTCATCTTTTGTAACGTTGCCTGCTTTCGTTTCTACAACCGCTTCGTTATCCCCGTTAGAGCATGCAGTCAATCCTGTGATGCTAAGTGTAAGGGCTACGGGAAGTATCCATTTCTTCATCATAACAACTCCTAGATTTTTAAATTCCAAAAACTATCATAAAACTTACTATATCATAAAAAGCACCGACTTCAAAAAATTTCAGCCGCGAATAAGTAATTTTAGGAAAAGATGGGCGGTTACCTACTCAACTCATCCCCTAATACATAGTATGTAGCGTACAGGATAAAGGAGGTATGGAAAATGGGCTACGGTTATAGCAATGGTTTTGCCTTACTGGTTGTGTTGTTCATTTTACTCGTAATAGTTGGCTGTGCATTCATCGGATAAAAAGAAAAGAAACAAGGACAGACGCCTGCTCTTAGCGAAAGGTCCCCGAATATAATGTGGTAATTACCTGATACGGAGGTGTTACTGCTACAGGTAGAAGTTTTTAGGGTGGATTGGCTTTACTGGTTGTGTTATTCATCCTGCTCGTGGTAATCGGGGCTGCTGGCTTTGAAATCTTTGTACAGTATGCAAAGAAAGGAAGGGAGGAAAAAATATGTCAGGTGGATATGGATATGGCTATGGCAGCGGATTCGCACTATTGGTTGTCTTATTCATCCTTTTAGTGATTATTGGCTGCTCTTGGTTTTAAACAGATAAAAAGGCGAAGCAGAGAGCTTCGCCTTTTTAAGTAATTTTTATGTAAAGACTACTTTCACATAGAGTGAGATTAATAGGATTGTTATACAGACATTAATCATCCGAAACACGCCAGGCTGTTTTACTTCCGGGATTTCTTTTTGTATGATTAATTTATAAGTCATCGCGTTCATGTTATATAGAATGAACCATGAAAAAATAAAGTAGGCAACCATGAAAAACCAAGACAACCGGATTTCCCCCCAACTACAAACGAATTCTGTACTCATACAATATCAAATAAAGAATAAAAAAGATAGTATGGAGGCACTCCAACTATCTTTTGGGCCGTTAAGCCTCCCGGACCAGAATTTCGAATCCTTCATCGTTTTCTTCTACATAAGAGCAGCGGGGAGACCGTAGAATATTGAATAAAGTTATGGCGTCCGAGGCGCACAATCCGATATGCAGGGATAAGAGAATCGTAAAATAATGCGCATAGGCAGGGAGCCTTAAAGCAAAATACAGACAGGTTCCTGTCACGACGACAAAGGGCGTCAAAAGTGAGAATAAAAAAAGCATTTTTGAAATGGGATCTTTGACCCTTATCGTAAATTGTGGAATATAAAAGTGCTGTTTCGACTGGATCTTCAGCTTGTTGAAAGCAAAAAGCAACGGAAGAAGGTGCAGCACTTTATGCAATGGGTAAAGCATGAAGATACCGGCCATGAAAAGCAGGGCATAATCATCATGTAGCGTGCCTTTTGAAAGCCCGGCACTCACCAGTGCGTAGATAGTAGTAAATGATAATAGCATTGTCAATAATGAAATAATGAACATCCGTTGAGGTCCATATTGTTTGTTCAGGTTTACAGATTTCCAGCAGTGCATGTTGCCCTCCAAAGGCTTGTTTTAGGTGGCCAATCTATAGTTGGCTTTGAAAATACTACAATACTTTACGATGTTTCAAGCTAAAAAGCAATACCATTCTTCAGCGGAAAAACGATAATTTTTCAAACGGAAAATAAGATGGAAGATGGCATCACAAGAAGCCCCTATTAAGGTGAATAAAGAAGGCGTTTACATAATCGGAGAGAATGATTAGGCGTGAAAAACGGCTGGTTATCAGCCATGCCTGGACATACAATAAGAATGGAGAAGCAGCAATGATCAGTGTTGAAGGAAAGGTTATCATTGTGAATGATTGAGCAAAAAATCCAAAAAACAAAAAGCGGAATATATATCACATTTTGATCCGCTTCTGTCTCTTTTGCAATTGGAAATGCCCGTTTCCATGCCGGTTGCAGATTAATAAACGCTTGCCAAAAAGACAAGATGTGAGTGTAGCGTTTTTTGCAGAAATGAAGAGAATGGTTCGAACGGGCCCACTTTTTTATACTGTTTCAGCCGTTTTGGTTTCAACGAGTTTTCCTTCATGCTCTGTCAATCTTTTATCGATATTGCTGAATGATGTTTCAAAGATTTTCATGAAATCATCTCCGTAAATATTACGGATGATCGCCATGATTTCAATCATATCCGGGAATTTACCGTAAAGGCTATGCAATGGAAGAGAAGCTTCAAACACGGCATTCTTTGCAGGATCATAGTTTTCCATCAGCTTCAGTAAGATGTCTTCTCCGGCGTCTGTAATTTGGATATACGTATTGCGTTTATCGTTTTCTTTTTTAGAGAACTTCAATAAACCGCGTTCTTCCAACTTCTTGGAAAAGTTAAAAGCAGTCGAAACGTGCATTACGCCAAATTTGGCCACATCTGAAATGGAAGCGCCGTTCAAGTGTTGGGCGATCCATAGAATGTGATGTTCATTGATATTCAAATCATAGGGTTTGATCCAATTCTGCCAATCTTTCTCGATTGATTTCCATAATGCCTTGCTGAGCTGAGCAACTCGATGACTAAACAGGATTGCTTCTTTCATCGAATAATTTTTTTCTTCCATGATTACTCCACCTACTTTACAAATCATTTATATTTATTATGACAAGAAAATAAAAATTAATAAAGTAAAAATTTACAAAATTTTTAGAAATTTACTTATTTTTAAAGTTGATTTACATAATTATTATTTTAAAAAATGATAACTTATACAAGAAAAGACGAAAGGATGCTTTCCTTGTATAAGCCTTGCCGGGCGTTTATTTTTCAGCTTCTGATCCTGCCGGTGATGTTGAAACTACTTGTTCCAATTCACCTAATGCGCTTTCAATTTCTTTTATCCGGTATTGGATGTCTTGTTTGTGAGGTTCTATGTCTGTTTTCCAGGCTGAAATGCGTTCTTTCACGTCACTGACAAAAACCTTGATGGTCTCTTTGCTGACATTAGAGGCGGAAACCGTTTCAGATTTCATATCTTTAATCCGTTCTTTAATGTCTGCCAATATAACTTGTATGTCTTCCTTATTCTCTTTAATGTTTTTGCGCAAATCCTTTCCAGAAGCAGGTGCATATAAAAGTGTTGCTATGCCGCCTACGGCAGCACCAGCCAAAAATCCAAGCATCACGTTTTTGCCTTTCATTTTAATCACCTCTTAATCGTTCATTTTCTTTGCTTAGAATAATGTTAGTACTTCCAATTAACATGAAACAAGAAATGAAGTCAATGCATATTCCAAATTATTTAAAAAAATCCATATATTATTTTTCTACAAAACAGGGATAATCCCTTTTTTATATAATATAAATTTTTAAAAATAGTTTTTAAATTTATTCCATACAATATATATATCACATCTCATACATATTAAACCAATCTTATGCTAAAATATATTATTTAAGAATAACTTAAGCTGATTGAACCATGAAACTTGGCCCCCTATTCTTTCTTTTCTCGGCATTTACTCCCGGTTTGGGGAATACATGTGTTATAGGTGCAGATTGTCCATAACGCTTTTTTGGGAAATGCAAAGGGGGATGATGGTAAGAATGGTGTATATTGCATTCGGTATGATGCTCATATGTATGGCGTTGGCCGGATTTCATGCGGCACTTTCATTCAACGCAGGCGTTTTTCCTTCCAAATACAGCTTACGGCGCAAGGCTTTGTTGTTTTTAGGAGTGGCGGTATTGTGCTTTTTGCTGGGTTTGATTTTTACCATGTGGCAATAAAAGAAGATAGGATGGGCGGAAAGTATAAAAGGCAAAAGAGAGGGACTGCATATGTTGATGCAGTCCCTTTTCTCGTGCCTTACTGGCGCTAAGGCTCCCGCTTTAATGCGGGAGTAAAGATGAAGAAGCGAACCAGCTCCAGTAAGAATCCGATTGGTGTAGATTAGAATCTCTACCGATCAAATTTTATTTGATTGTTTGTACTTGTATATGTGATTTTCGTAGAATTCCACTGACAATTGGATACATAATGACAATGGCAATGGTATTCAAAGCCATTGCAGGCAATACGACTGCCCCAATCAATCCGAGGAAAGGGCCGGGCAGGCCGACGATTACATAGGCTGTTCCTAAAAATACCAGTCCAGAGACCAATGTTCCAACTGCTGTAATCATCCCTAGTGTCACGATGGAATAGTGCATTTTCTTAATAATCAAGGCCATTCCGAAGAATACGAATGCTGTAACGATTTTATCTACAGGGTTTGCATAGGCGCCTCCTGGAAAACCGGAAGTGAGCGCTGAAATGATCCCTGTTGTGATTCCAAGCAATACAACATTCTTGATTTGTGGAAAAAGAAGTATACCGAGAAACATCATGGTTAGCATCATATCCGGTTTCATTCCGAAGAAGATAGGGGGTATGACTGCATGCAGGATGGCTCCGATTCCGACAAAAAGGGCAAGTGAAACTAAAGTCTTTGTGTTATTCATATTCAATTCTCTCCTCTGCTAAACTCAGCTCTTTTATTGGGTTCCTCCAGCAGTGCTCTCGTGCCTGCTGCGAAAAACTTACTGGTATTATATCATTTTGCCTGTTCATTTAGAAGTAATTTGGCGGTTGAATGGTGGAATTGTTCCATGAAACGCGTCAACTCTTGGCAATGTTCGTAGGGAACTGCATTGTAAGTTGAAGCCCTGCAGCCTCCTACCGAACGGTGGCCAGCCAATCCGACAAAACCGGCTGCCTCCGCTTGTTTAAGGAATTGTTCCGTCAGTTCTTGTGTAGGCAAGGTAAAAGTGATATTCATCTTGGACCGGTAACCGGCATCGGCATGTCCTTGATAAAAACCATCGCTTCCATCGATAGCATCATAGATTAATTTTGCTTTTTCCTCGTTTTTTTGCTGGATAGCCGGGATGCCACCTTGCTCTTTAGTCCATTGGAGGACAAGCAACAGCATGTAAATCGCAAAGGTAGGCGGTGTATTATACAATGATCGGGCTTTGCTGTGTGTACTGTACTGCATCATAACCGGGAGATTGTCTAAATGGCTGTTTATAAGGTCTTTACGGATTATGACGACTGTGACGCCGGAGGGGCCAAGGTTTTTTTGGGCACCGGCATAAATGAGGCCAAATTGTTTCACATCAATCACTTTGCTTAACAAGTCGCTGCTCATATCAGCCACTAAAGGAATATCGCTTGTTTTTGGAAAATCATGCCACTGCGTTCCGTAAATAGTGTTATTGCTGGTGATATGGAGATAGGCACAATTTTCGCTGTACGCAAGCTGTCCGCTGGCAGGAATCGTTCTGTAGCCACTTTCCTTTGCAGATGCCGCTACAGAAACGGAACCGATTTTTTTGGCTTCAGCTAAGGCTTTCTCTGACCAAACACCGGTGAGGACATAGGAGGCGGTTTTTCCCTCCGCAAGCAGGTTCATGGGTACCATTGAAAATTGCAAGCTGGCTCCGCCTTGCAGGAATAACACCTCATATTCATCTGGAATATCCAGCAACTCCCTTAATAAGGATTGTGCTTGCTGGTGGATATCGCTGTACAACCGGCTTCTATGGCTTAATTCTAGGACACTCATGCCGGAATTCTGAAAGTTGAGCCATTCAGTATTTGCTTTTTGCAGGACGGCTTCCGGCAGCGCGGCTGGACCAGCATTGAAATTGTATGCACGTTTCATTCTTTGTTCCTCCTTACTGTAGTCACGGGGTAAATTCCCTTAATAGTAGCAAAAAACATTTAAAAAAGACATAATTTTTAAAAAATTTCAAAAAATCTTTGCTATATGGTCATGGCATGTGTAAAAACGGCCGATAATCAAACCGGCCGTTTTTCTTTTTACAGATGTTGATGGATGGAATCAGCAATTTGGCATAAATCTTCTTTTGTATAATCGCTGGTATGAGTTTTCCATACAGCACCGAAGCCATCGCCTTCTCCATAGCGCGGCAATAAATGAATGTGGAAATGGAATACCGATTGGCCAGCTGCTTCGCCGTTATTATTAAGGACATTCATGCCGATTGGATTGAATTCCGTTTTGATGGCATTGGCGATCTTCGGTACTGCAGCAAAGACGTGGCCAGCAATTTCAGGTGTTAATTCATAGACGTTTTTCTTATGTACTTTTGGTATGACTAATGTATGGCCTTTTGTTACTTGGCTAAGGTCCAGAAACGCTAGGACATGCTCATCTTCATACACTTTTGAACAAGGGATATCCCCATTAATGATTCCACAGAAAACACAATCAGACATAATAACCGTTCCTTTCAAACCTGTATTTTTAAATAAATTGCGGGATTCATTTGTTATTTTATCACAGAATGGCTCGAGTCTACATGGACATTAAAACAGGATGCACTTGTGATAGTGCACCCTGTCTCTTTGAGGAAGGAATCAACTTTTTTTCGTCAACTTTGCTAATAGATCTCTGCCGCAGACACCTCATTTATCATGTAGTGTATTCAGTGAGAAGCTTCAACGTCCAATGCAACCATCTCCTATTTGTTGTCACATGAAATGCTTTCAACGTCTAAAGCGATAGGATGCCTTTCACACACACCTCATTTCAATTGTTGAAATCGGCAAGCGTGCTCATTTATGAACGATCCGCCTGATACAAGAGAACCATCTCATTGCATCTTAGGAAAGTTGTTGGGATCGACATTTGCGTCTTTTTCAGACACCTCATTTCATTGGATGAAATGGCGGGTAAACATCAATTACGAAAGTCATCCCTTCCTCACTAATTATGATAACCAGATTTCCGATTTCTATAACAAAAACTTTTGGTTATTTTTGGATTGAAGAAAGGCCACAGTGTATATGGACAAGAAAATTTGATAAAATCAAATTAATAGCGTGTACATATAGAAAGGATTTGAATTATGGCACTACTGGAAATTGAAGGTCTATCAGGCGGGTACACCAAAAACCTGGTACTGAATAATGTGAGTTTTAATGTGGATAGAGGAGAATTGGTAGGACTGATCGGTTTGAACGGAGCAGGTAAAAGCACAACCATCAAGCATATAATTGGCACAATGGAACCTAAAAAGGGGACCATCTCCATTAATGGGATGACAGCCGATCAAAATCTGGAGAATTATCGCAAGCAGTTCACCTATGTTCCGGAAATGCCGGTTTTATATGATGAATTAACATTGGAGGAGCATCTGAAGCTGACAGCCATGGCATATGGATTGCCGGAAGGGGAATATGAAAGCCGCAAGCAAAAGCTGTTGAAAGAATTCAGAATGGAAAAGAGGCTGAAATGGTTTCCTGCCCATTTTTCCAAAGGGATGAAGCAAAAAGTCATGATTATGTGTGCGTTTCTTATCCAACCATCTTTATACATTGTGGATGAACCTTTTGTTGGATTGGATCCCCTTGGCATCCAGTCGCTTCTCAATATGATGGGGGATATGAAGAAAAGCGGGGCTGGGATTTTGATGTCGACACATATTCTTGCCACTGCCGAACGCTATTGCGACTCTTTTATTATTCTTCATAACGGCCAGATTCGCGCCAAGGGTACGCTTGAGGATCTGCGGAGAGAATTCGCTATGCCTCAGGCGACACTGGATGATTTGTATATTGAACTGACGAAAGAAGAAGACAGCCATGAATAGCAGCGTATTATGGAAAGAACGTTTCGGCATTTTTGTGCAGGAGTTGCAGAAATATCTGCGCTATATTTTCAATGGCCATTTATTATTTGTGCTGATCATCGGTCTTGGCGGGCTGGCCTACTATTACAGCGAGTGGGTCAAATCTTTAGACGAGGGCTTCCCGGCTGCCCTGTTGCTCTCCATCATAATAGCTTTTCCATTGACGAATAGCCCTGTTCATACTTTATTGAAGGAACCAGACATGTTTTTCTTGCTGCCGGTCGAAACACGGCTTCAGCCTTATTTCAAGAAAAGTATCAACTTTAGCCTGGTATTGCAATCGTACATTCTCCTTTTGTTCCTTGCTGCGGGCATGCCTATGTATGCCGCCGTGGAAAAAGGAAGTTTTTCAGATTTCTTTTGGATTTTAATCCTGCTGATTGTGGTCAAATACGTCAATTTGCGCATCAAATGGTCCGTTTTGAAGTTTGAGGAACGATCCACTCATTTGATGGACAGCCTGATCCGCTATTGTATTAACGGTGCTTTGTTGTATGTAACCTTCTCTAAAGGGAGCCTCCTTTTTATGGCGATTGTCCTTATGATTTTGACGGCAATCTGGCTTTATTACGAAAATGCCGTAAAATCAAAGCGGCTTCGTTGGGAGCATTTGATTTCCCTGGAGAGTAAAAGGATGATGGCGTTCTATCGGTTTGCCAATTTATTCACCGATGTGCCGAAACTAAAACAGAAACCGGCACGACGTAAATGGATGGATCCGATTCTGAAAATGGTGTCCTATAAACAAAAAAATGCTTATATGTATTTATACGTCCGCACGTTTGCACGTAGTAGCGATTTTTTAGGCTTAGTGGCAAGGTTGACTGTCATCGGCCTTCTTATTGAGCTATCGCTCGACACACTGTTGCCACAGATGATTACAGCTGGCCTTATTGTTTATTTGACTGGCATTCAATTAATGGCAATCCGCAAACAGCATGAAAATTTGATATGGCACGATTTGTATCCGGTCGCAGAGACGGTAAAGGATGCTTCTATCCTAAAGCTTTTGAACGCCGTAATGGCCGTGCAGATTGTTATTTTTGCTGCCATTGGGCTAATCACGAATAGCGCTATTGCTGCAATCGCAATTGTGGCCGTTTCTTTGGCCGTTGTCTTGCTATTGCAAGGAACCTATCGAAAATTGGTCAAAGTCAGTAAAGCCAAATGGGATTAAACCGATTAAAGGATGTCTATAGTGAAGGCATCCTTTTTTGGTCGAGATGATTTTTAGTCCGCCTTTTGGGACAAAATGTCATAGTCCGCTATCTTGGTCATATATGTATACAAAGATGTTCGAATATTACAGGCTGCGGGAGGTGGCTGCTTTTGAAGAAAGGTCAAAAAGTCTTGGCTGGCCCGAAAACGTATTGGACAGCAGGTTTCATCCTTGTTTTGTTTGTCATTTATCTATTTTTTATGTATGGAATCAATGCGGGGCTGGCATTCTCATGGGAAAAACCGATCCAGGCCTATTTTCAAAGCTGGGACCACGGGAATTGGCATGTATTCTTTGTCTATTGGACAGAATTGGGGTCAACATGGATGACGAGATTGGCAGCCGCCATGCTGGTAATTTGGCTAGTTTGGAAAAAACGGGATTTTATCGGAGGGATTGCTTGTGTCGTCCTTGTCTTAGCTAATGAGCAATTGAATCATTTTATGAAAAATCTTGTTGCCCGGGAAAGGCCGATGGTTGATCCTGCTATCGATGCTTATGGCTATAGCTTTCCGAGTGGACATGCTATGGCTTCGATTGTTACGTACGGAGTTATTGCCTACTTCTTAGCGAAATATGCTGATCGTAAACAGCAAAGATGGTTGATTTGGTTAGGCGCCTTGGTGCTGATCGTATCCATCGGTATAAGCAGGGTTGTGCTAAGTGCGCATTTTCCAACGGATATTATAGCGGGTTATTGTCTGGGGCTTTCATTTTTGCTTTTGGTGTTGGCAACTTATGATTCTTTCGTTCCACCAAAAGCGGACAATCCGGAGAAAGAACTTGAATAAGGCCATTTGCCAATATAGGAAAGGCGTGCTGCGAATCGCTGCACGCCTTTCCTATTTGTTTAATTATTATAAGAGGAACATGGCAACGATTGTGGTGATAGCCAAACCAATACAAACGGGAATAAGGTTTCGCCTGGCTAATTCAAACGGATCTACATTACAAATCGCAGCTGCCGGTATAAGTGCCCAGGGGATGATTGTGCCGCCGCCCACCCAGATGGCTGCAATCTGGCCCAGGGCGGTCAAGGTAGCAACTCCTGAAGAGAGGGTGTGGGCAAATAAGTGAGCAACTGAACCTGCAAGAGAAATGCCGGAGAATCCGGAACCGTCCAACCCAGTAATAGCGCCGACGACTGTCAGTGTCCCGGCTGCAATACCTTTATTTAATGGCACGGCATCTGCCAACGCTTGCCCTAAGTCATTCACAATTCCTTGTGAACCATTCGGAAGAACGTCGCCGATCATTTTCACAAATCCCGCATCCCCCAAATAAAAGAATGCGGCAATAGGGATGACCGGGCCGAATACTTTAAATCCAAACTGGAAGCCATCAATAAAGTAAGAAGTTATTTTTTCAAGGCCGTTGGATTTATGGGCGAACATGGTCAAGGCAAGCAGAATAAAAATGGCTGTTCCGCCGACAATAGCTGTGGCTTCCCCTCCCTGCAGCCCCAACGTAAACATGGCGATTATATCGAGGATGAACAATAAAGGAATGAGGATAGCGAAAATCCTTTTTTGTAACGTAGAAAGCAATAATTGTTTTTCGGGTTGAGGTGGGATGGGTTTTAAAGAAGAGGTAGATAGTTTGTTTGCGGCCATGTCACGTTTCAGCATCCAAAAGGCAATAATGGTCGTTACAGCACCCATAATAATGACTAGTGGTATGCTCGCTGATATAACATCGCTGGCAGGGATTCCTGCCGCATCTCCGGTGATTTTAGGGGCCGCCTGAATGACGAAGTCGCCTGAGAGGGCAATCCCGTGCCCAAATAAGTTCATCGCCATAGCTGCCCCTATTGCGGGAAGGCCAACTCTTAGCGCAGCGGGGAGGAGCACTGCTCCCAAAAGGGCGACTGCGGGTGATGGCCAGAAAAACCAGGAAGTGACCATCATGACAAGACCGATTGTCCAAAAGGCTAGAGCAGGGGTTTTCATCACGCGTGTGAATGGCCTAGCCATCACATCATTAATACCCGTATCGCTGAGAACCTTGCCCATGGAAACAATGATTGAAATGATCAGAATGGTAGGTAGAAGCTCGGAAATGGCGTAAACAAAACTATTGAATACGCCGCTTATGCTGCCTGCAAAGCTGTGCGTCGAAACAAATGCGATGGCGAACAGGCCGATTATACAAATGAGGGTGGTATCTTTCCTCATTACCATGAACCCGATTATTCCCAGGATGAAAATCACGTAAAGCCAATGGATGAGAGACAATTCAACGCCCAAAAAAATTCCTCCTTCTATCTGTGCAGGCATAGGCATTTTCCTAAAATGCTTACTACAGAATATGAAAGAGGGCGCATATGGTGATGCAGCTCTGGGATTATTGTTTTTCAGTCAAAACATAATACTTATTCAATATGGCTCTGCCTGAAAATAAACTTTGGGGATTGACGAGCAAGCTTTTCTCTTTAGGATCTTCAACTCCAAGGAATTCTTTCGTTGACTGCCAATCGTTGAAGGCGCTTTCTTCAGTCCATTGTGTTAGAATAATATAGGTTTCAGACTTGATAGGACGGAGAATTCGGCTGGCGACAAAACCGGGCTGGCGTGAGGCTTTCAATTCATTGGACTTGCTTGTATGCTCGAATGTTGTACGGTCTTCTTCTGTTACTGGGACACTGTTCATGGCTATGAAGCCATTTTGGCGAAGTTCCCCGATTGATTCAACCACTTCATATTTGCGCGGTTCTTTAAAAATGCTTTTTCCTTCCGTTTCCTGGATGAGCAATGCTGAAGGGCCGCCTTGAAGCATAATAAGGTTCAAATCAGGATGTTTCTTTTTCATGGTGTCCAAGAAATCATAGGTACCGGACGTAATATACATATTCATTTTCGTTCTCCTCCATCATCATATAATCCTTGCTTATGTTTGAATAGTGTAACTAAAAAGAAAAACGACTATTTTTCGACAATTACTTCAGTTATCTATACATTGCTAGTAGAAAAGGATATATTGTTTTATATTTACATATTACCCTTTCGTGGATATAGCATGCAAAAATCGAATGAAATCTATAAAATAAACGATTGTTGCGGGTGTTCCGCATGGTGATGCACAACCGCAACAATGTCAGTTTCAGATATACAAATGGGATACAAAGGGAGATGACTAAATGACTTCAACATTCAACGATACATTGTTAAAAGCGGCAAAAGGAGAAAAGACAGATTATGTTCCAGTCTGGTATATGCGCCAGGCCGGAAGATCGCAGCCCGAATACCGCAAGATAAAAGAAAAATATTCTTTGTTTGAAATAACCCATCAGCCCGAACTGTGCGCTTATGTGACCCGGCTTCCGGTCGAAAATTATGGGGTGGATGCAGCCATCCTCTATAAAGATATTATGTCGCCGCTGCCAGCCATTGGTGTCGAGGTGGAAATCAAGTCTGGGATCGGGCCAGTTATATCAAACCCGATCCGTTCACTGAAAGATGTTGAAAATCTCGGAGAAATCAACCCTGAGGAAGATGTGCCTTATGTACTGGATACGATTAGCCTGTTGACGAAGGAACAGTTAAATGTCCCATTAATCGGTTTTTCCGGTGCGCCGTTTACACTTGCTTCCTATATGATCGAAGGCGGCCCATCCAAAAACTATAATAAAACGAAAGCTTTTATGTATGCAGAACCTAAAGCGTGGTTTTCATTGATGGATAAGCTGGCTGAAATGGTGGTTACATATGTGAAATCACAGATTAAAGCTGGAGCCACAGCCATCCAGATATTCGACTCTTGGGTAGGGGCACTGAATGTCGAGGACTACCGTGTATTTATTAAGCCGGTCATGCAGCGTATTTTCAGCAGCCTTCGCGAAGAGCAGGTCCCATTGATTATGTTTGGCGTCGGCGCTAGCCATCTGGCAATGGAATGGAATGATTTACCACTGGATGTTGTCGGGCTGGATTGGAGGCTTCCAATCAGCCAGGCCAGGGAAATGGGCATCCATAAGACCGTTCAGGGCAATTTAGACCCGGCAATTCTTCTCGCTCCTTGGGACGTCATAGAAGAACGGACAAAGGCTATTTTGGATCAGGGAATGAAGGATCCGGGTTATATTTTTAACCTTGGCCATGGAGTATTTCCGGAAGTTAATCCCGATACACTTAAGCGATTAACAGATCTTATTCATTCGTATTCAGCTAAATAAAGAGAAACGATGATTGGTGGGAGTGTTTATTCATTTTCACCGATCATTAGTGAATCAACCCAAGTTCTTATGATCGTCCGATCTCCATGCTTACATTTCTTCACTTTCACTTCCGTGGAATGTAATCTTAGGGCCGGTAAGAACGGGATAAAGAAGATGCCGTGGCGCATTTGAGCTTAATAATTGAACGGAAGGGACACAGTAAGGCACAATTGATTTATAGGGGTCTGTTATTCGTTTGATTGCTTCTAAATAGCGGATCTTGGGTTCTTGCCCGGCTAAAGCCAAGCTAGTGCCCAGGAGGCGGACACAGACCAAGTCGATGGTAAAGGTGGATGTAGGATGAAAAAAAAGATGGGCTTACTTGTGATGGCATATGGAACCCCGTATAAAGAAGAAGATATAGAGCGTTATTATACTGATATTAGACACGGCAGAAAGCCGACACCCGAAATGCTGGAGGATTTGCAGCGGAGATATAAAGCAATAGGCGGAATCTCCCCGCTTGCAGTTATAACAGAGGCTCAGGCGAAAGGGCTTGAGGAGCATCTAAATGCCGTTCAAGATGAAGTGGAATTCAAGGCATACCTAGGTTTGAAACATATTGAGCCGTTCATCGAAGATGCAGTGGACCAAATGAAAGCGGATGGGATTGAGCAAGCTGTCAGCATCGTCCTTGCCCCGCATTTCTCAACGTTCAGTGTAAAATCATATAATGGACGGGCATTGGCTCAATCCGAAAAAATCGGCGGGCCGAAAATCACTTGTGTGGAAAGCTGGTATGACGAACCAAAATTTATACAGTATTGGGTAGATCGGATGAATGAAACAGTCGATAGCATGACGGACGAAGAGAAAGAGAACTATGTCCTCATAATATCAGCCCATAGCCTTCCTGAAAAAATCTTGTTACAAAACGATCCTTATCCGGATCAATTACGTGAAACGGCTGAAATGATTGTCAAAGGGGCAGGAGTGAAAAACTGGGCCTTAGGTTGGCAAAGCGCCGGTAATACTCCAGACCCATGGTTAGGGCCGGATGTTCAGGATCTGACGCGGGAATTATACGAAAAAAACCATTATCAGGCATTTGTCTATATCCCAGTCGGATTTGTGGCAGAGCATCTGGAGGTCCTCTATGATAATGATTACGAATGTAAGGTGATCACAGAGGAGTTGGGCGTTTCTTACTACCGCCCAAAAATGCCTAATAGCCAGCCCCAGTTTATAGATGCTGTATCTGATGTTATCCTCAAAAAACTAAATATGAAATAAAATTAAAAACAGATCAAGAAGCTATTCCTGACCAGTCAAGGGATAGCTTCTTGTTCATTTCATTTGATTTTTTAAGAAAGAAGGAACATAAATTGTTGGTTAATGGACATCATGAGAATGGGACACCTAAGAAAAAAAGAGCCATATGGCATCGTATCGCCGAAGAAATTGGCACTGTTTTGCTGTATCTGATCGGTTTTTCATTGGTTATTGCAGCCGTATATTTTATATTTGTGTGGCTATAATCATCTTGCAATTAAATAAGGGCTGTGATATAGTACTTTTTGTACTTTGTGACCGGATTCGTCAATCGGTCACACACGTGATACTACATATATGTTGAGGTGATGAAATGGCTATTGATCGCAAACAGCTGATTCTGGCTGCTGCCACAAAATCTTTTACCTTATTTGGATACAAAGCGACAACAATGGAGCAGGTGGCAAAACTTGCGAACGTCGGAAAAGGTACGATTTATAACTTCTTCACGAATAAAGAGCAGCTTTTTAAGGAAATCGTCCAATCATTGATTCAAGAGATCAAGCAAACGGCAGAAGAAAGCATGGACCCAGACCACAGCTTCCAGGAAAATGTTCAGGCAGCGTTGAATGAAATTTTGGAATTCCGGACAAAGCATCAGTTTATGATGAAGCTCCTTGAAGAAGAAAAAGAAATCGGAACCCCTGCAGTGGCAGAGATGGTGAATGAGATTGAACAAGCGATTGTGGCTTACATCAAAGAAAAAGTAATCGACGCCAATCAAGAGGGCCTGGAAATAAGTAATCCAGAACTTGCAGCCTTCCTTATGTATAAAACGTACAAAACATTAATATTTGATTGGGAAAAACATCACAAACCGTTACAGAAAGAAGAAATAGCGACATTATTCCAGAATTTTGTCGAGAAAGGGTTACTGATTTAGTCTAGTAATCCTCATTTTTTACTTTTATATGACTAAATGAATATATTGGTCATATTTCCAAAGTAAGAAAAATAAAAAAGAAAAGACCCTTACAACTATTTAAAATTTATGTGTGCTCATATAAACATGTTGTAAGAGGCGTTTTTTTGGAATGAAATGACCGATTTTTCAAATGGATCATAATTTTAGGAGGAATAAAATGAAGGGGAAATCATTTATAGGAGAATGGAAGTCGATCTTTACGAATAAATCGCTTCTTATTCCTATCATTGCTGTAATGCTGATACCAGTGCTTTACGCTGGAATGTTCCTGTATGCTTTTTGGGACCCTTATGACAGACTGAGTGAATTGCCTGTTGTTATCGTCAATGAGGATCAAGGTGCAACATTCGAAAATGAAAAAATGAAGCTTGGGGATAAACTGGCGGATAACCTGCATGAAAATAAACAATTCAAATTTGTCAATAAACCCAAACAGCAGGCCTATCAGGATTTGAATGACCAGAAATATTATATGCTAGTTGAGATTCCGGAGAATTTCTCTAAGAATGCCACCACCATCCTGGATGAAGAGCCAAAAAAATTGGAATTGAAGTATGTGCCGAATGAAGCGTATAACTTCTTATCCGCCCAAATCGGCGATACAGCCATGGAGAAAATAAAGGCAGCAGTTTCTGAAGAGATTACTAAAACCTATTCGGAAACAGTGTTTGATAAAGTCAAGACAATGGCAGACGGTTATCAAAATGCCAGCAAAAACGCCAATACATTGTATGACGGCGTTTCGAAAGTGAATGACGGAACTAAAACGATCAAAGAAAAACTCGAATTGCTAGCTTCTAAGCAGATTGAATTCAAGAGCGGAATTGACCAAGTCTACGATGGCTTGATTGCGGCCGGCAAAGGGTCTCAATCGCTGAATAACGGCCTTGTTCAATTGAGCAGAGCGCATGGCCAACTTGAAAACGGCACTGTTGAAGTGAAGCAAGGGATTGATACACTTGCTTCAAAAAGCGGCCAACTTATCGGCGGGATAAACCAAGCTGCTGACGGAAGCCAGAAAGTATCTTCCGGCCTGCAAGAAGCATCGTCTAAATCAAAAGAATTGGCTGTTGGAGCTAATCAGGTTAAAGATGGTGTGGCACAGTTGGCAGGTAAAACGCCTGCATTGGCGTCTGGAGCCAACAATCTTTCTCAAGGTGCAGAAGGAGTCAGCCAAGGAGCTTCAGGGCTTTCTGAGGGAGCTGCCAAATTGCAAGCAGGTATCCAGAAGTTGAATGAGAACCTTGCACCGGTTCTAGCTTCATTGCCGCCAGATGCCCAGCAAGCACTGAAAAGCTCTCTATCCGAGCTTCAACAGGGCAGCGGCCAATTAGCTGCTAAAAGTGGCGAGCTGGCTACTGGAGCAGGAAAACTAGCCAGTGGAGCCAATGAGCTGAAAGCAGGAGCTAATCAGTTGAACGCCGGAGCGACACAGCTGAAAGATGGAGCCGTCAAAGTCAGCAATGGCGCCGGAGCATTATCATCTGGTCTTGGCGAGCTTAATAATGGTAGCCAGACATTAAACAATGGCCTAGGCCAATTGGCGGCAGGAAGTGGCCAATTGAAAGATGGAATCGGCCAACTGCAGAACGGCCAGAATAAAGTTGTAGCTGGTATGCAGCAATATGGGCAAAAATTCAATGAGGCTGTAAAAGGTTCACAAGACCTCAACAGCGGATTAACCAAATTGACCGGCGGTGCTACACAGCTGGCAGACGGATCCGGCCAATTGGCGAATGGCACCAATCAGTTGTCTGCTGGAGCGAAAGAGCTTCAGGATGGCACAGTCAAAGTGGAAGACGGCACGAAACAGTTCAAGGATGAGCTTGGAAAAGCCGCCGATGAGAGTTCGAAGGTAAATGCGGATGATAAAACGTATGATATGATGTCAAAACCAGTGGAAGTCGATAAAAAAGCGGTCGATCCAGTACCAAACTACGGCACAGGTTTTGCACCATACTTCCTTTCACTCGGATTGTTTGTCGGGGCATTGATGCTGTCGATCGTCTTCCCATTATTTGAGCCAGCTGTACAGCCGAAAAACGGTTTTACCTGGTTCCTGAGCAAGTTTGGTGTATTGGCGATTGTCGGAGTGCTCCAAGCGCTCATCGCGGATGCCATTATGCTTCTTCTTTTGGGGATCGATGTGCAGAGTGTTCCATTATTCATCCTGTTCTCGATTGTCACCAGCTTAGTGTTCATGACATTGATCCAATTCTTTGTCACTACGCTCGGAAACCCGGGGCGTTTTATAGCCATTTTGCTATTGATTTTCCAATTGACAACAAGTGCAGGAACTTTCCCGTTAGAATTGCTACCAAAATCCCTGCAAATCTTCAATCCATTCTTGCCAATGACTTACACGGTAAGAGGATACAAGACGGTGATTTCAAGTGGTGACTACAGCTATATGTGGCAGAACATCGGTGTTTTGGCGATCTTTATCGCTGTCTTCATAATCGGAACGATTGGCTACTTTATCTTTAAACATAAGAGAAGATACAGCGGTATTACTTCCGAAAATACAGTAGAAGCTTAAAAGACGAAAGAAGGCCGGTCAGCGGGCAATTGCCTGATGGACCGGCTTTTTTGTATTAAAACAAAAAAAGGCCAGCCGTTGTGTTGGCTGGTCAAATCAAGATGTCAGGGAACATCTTCGCGTTATATACATCAGTCAGGGAATGCATACACAGGGAGCATGAGCCAGAAATTTGGCTCCATAAGTATAAAAACAAACGTTAATGCGTTTTGTTTAACCCGCTTAGGTCAGGCAAGCGTATTGCATTGATCGCAGGTATTTCCATAACACTCATGCTGTTCTTCAATGGCTTTTCCGCATTCTGTACATTTTTTTGGCGGTAAATTTTTAAAGAACTCAACACTGCTTTGAATCATTGTCATTACCTCCGTTTTAATTTTTAGAATAAATAATTTTCTTGTTTGTTATATTGTATTATAACAGTACCGATAATGTCAATGATTGTTTTATAACAAATAAAATCGATTAAAATGCCTATACAACTGGTTTTCATCTGGGCGTGGAAGTTGTAGAAAAGCGTGAAATGTTATTATAATAAAGAACAGTGGGATGAAAGAGAACGTATTACACTAGCTTTGGAGGAATATAGATGCTTTTTATTGATAATAAAGGGATTACAGACCCGCGCGTGAATTTAGCGATTGAAGAGTATGCGCTTAAGAACTTAGGAGAAGAGGATTCTTATCTGCTGTTCTATATCAACGAACCTTCCATCATTATCGGGAAAAACCAGAATACAATTGAAGAAATCAATACTGAATATGTGGAAAGCCACGGCATTAAAGTAGTCCGCCGATTATCAGGCGGCGGTGCCGTCTATCATGATCTCGGTAATTTGAATTTCAGTTTTATCACGAAGGATGACGGCAATAGCTTTCACAATTTCAGCAAGTTCACGGAACCCGTCGTCCAGGCGCTTGCCAAAATGGGTGTCCATGCAGAACTAAGCGGCCGGAATGATATTCAGGTAGATGGGCGGAAGATATCTGGAAATGCCCAATTCTCTACGAAAGGGAAAATGTTCAGCCATGGTACCTTAATGCTGGATTCAGAAATTGAGAATGTGGTTTCAGCATTGAAGGTGCGGAAAGATAAGATTGAGTCAAAAGGGATTAAATCGATCCGCAGCCGAGTTGCGAATATTTCTGAATTCCTGGAAGAACCGATGAGCATCGAAGAATTCAAACAGGTATTGCTTAAGAATATCTTTGAAGGGTATGATTCCATACCGGAATATGTTCTGACAGAAGAAGACTGGAAAAACATCCACAAATTATCCAAGGAGCGCTATCAATCCTGGGATTGGAATTACGGTAAATCGCCAAGCTTTAATATCCAGAACAGCAAGCGTTTTCCGGTAGGACTGATTGAATTCCGGCTGCATGTAAAAAAGGGGATCATCCAGGAATGCAAAATCTTCGGCGATTTCTTTGGTGTCGGCGATGTAAAGGAAATCGAACAGTTGCTTGTTGGTGTACAATATGAGAAAGCATCTATCACGGCAGCTCTTGAAAAGGTGGATGTGAAGCATTACTTCGGCAATGTAACCAATGAGGAGATTGTCCAGTTGATTTACTGATAAGCAGGTAAAAGGAAAAGAAAAAGGGCAGAGAATATATTCTCTGTCTTTTTTACAATGGAAAAAAAACAGAGCATGCAATTTTTGACAGAATTTTGAAAGCAGTCATACTTATGGGTTGATGGATAATTTTTCATTGTATATAATAGGAAGTAACGGAAAATGAGTGACTGTTCATTCATTGCGTGAGGGGTTTCCTTATGGAAATGCATTGAAGAGAAGTCAGCCTAGTTACAGACATTTGGACTTTTATTCCGTTGCATTCAATTCATTGAACACTTATCCCAAAAGGGTGAGTGTGTATCTTCATTGATTTAGCACAGCTTCGATCATGAGCCATTCAGAGCCAGATGCCCGAGCTTATGTGCGGACATTATGAACATTTTACATATGAGGCTCCTTATGGCGAGTAATCGCAAGCGTACATGGGGGAGGAATAGTATGAATTTATCATCTCAGCTTCACCAGACGGCTCTGGATAATAGGGATAAAGCTGCGTTTTATTTTATGGACCAACATAAGACGTATGCTGAACTGGATGCAGCCGTCACTATGTTTGCCAGTGGATTAACGAAACTCGGCATTGCAAAGGGAGACCATATTGCGCTGATTACCGGCAACTCTCCGCATTTCTTGATTGGCTTCTTTGGGGCATTGCGCGCTGGGGCAACAGTGATCCCCATCAATCCAATCTATACAGCTGATGAAATTTCCTTCATTCTTATGAACGGGGATGTGAAGGCTGTTATTACATTGGATGTGCTGGCACCGCTTATGGAAGGCATACATAAGCATTTAACCACAGTAGAACATTATATTTTATGCGAAACTGGAAAAGCACCTGAGCACTTTGATGCTAGCAAATTAGGCATCTATCCAAAACTACATGGCTTTGATACAGTGCTGGGCATGGGCAACCTGCAATTCGATGAACCTGAATTGGATCTGGATGATGTAGCGGTTATTCTCTACACGTCCGGAACGACCGGTAAGCCAAAAGGAGCCATGCTTACACACCATAATCTGTACCGTAATGCCAAGGATGTCGGGGATTATCTGAAAATCAATTCCGATGACCGTGTCATTACAACTCTGCCGATGTTCCATGTATTTTGTTTGACGGTATGCATGAACGCACCATTGATGTCGGGCGGAACGATTATTATCATTCCTAAGTTCAGTCCGAAAGAGATTTACCGTGTAGCGAAAGCGTATGAAGCTACCATCTTTGCAGGAGTTCCAACGATGTATAACTTCTTGCTGCAATACAATGGAGACACGGATGACTTTAAATCGCTTCGCTTGTGCATTTCTGGAGGCGCTTCCATGCCAGTTGCATTGCTGAAGGCTTTCGAGCAGAAATTTAATGTCATTATTTCTGAAGGTTACGGTTTATCTGAAGCCTCGCCGGTTACCTGCTTCAATCCACTGGACCGTCCCCGAAAAGCCGGATCGATCGGTACGTCTATTCTGAATGTAAAGAATAAAGTGGTCGACGAAATGGGCGAAGAGCTTCCGGTAGGGGCAGTCGGCGAATTGGTCGTACAAGGTTCCAATGTCATGAAGGGCTATTATAAAATGCCGGAAGAAACTGCCGCAGCGATTAAAGACGGATGGCTGTACACAGGCGATTTGGCGCGCATGGATGAAGACGGATATTTATACATCGTCGACCGGAAAAAAGACTTAATTATTGTAGGCGGTTACAATGTTTATCCGCGTGAAGTGGAAGAAGTATTATTTTCACATCCTGGCATCGTAGAAGCGGCTGTTCTTGGCGTTCCTGATCCAGACCAGGGAGAAGCTGTCCATGCTTTTATCGTACGCAGTGACGATTCGTTAACCGAACAGCAAGTGTTGGCATATTGCAAGGAGCATTTGGCTAAATACAAATGGCCGACGATGATTGAATTTCTGGAGGAACTACCGAAGAATACCACCGGTAAGATTCTTCGCCGGGCATTGAAGGAAATCGTGACAAAGTAAGAAGAATAAAACCAACCGCGCCGGCGGCTGGTTTTTTCTGCTAAGGAATGGTGTAGCCCTCATTTTCGTATTCTTTCCAGATAGTAGCCTTTATGTGGGACGGCTTTGATGGTGAAATGGCTTTTGATTCTTTTGCGAACACGGTAGATAAGCGATGTGAGTTCTTCGTCACTGACAAAAGAATATGGGGTATCCAACCTTTCTTCCCAGGCAAACCTCATTATTTCCTCTTTCGGGACGACTTCATTCAATCGGGAGTATAAGAGCTTGAAACATAGATATTCCTTGGCGGGCATTTTAATATGCTGGCCGGCGATATAGAGTGTCTGCATACTGTCATATAACGTTATATCTTTCTCTCTCAATAAATCGTCCAGGTTCAGTTCACGCGTGACCTGGTCATCCCTCTCAATCTGACATTCAATCAATCCATTCACCAGAGTTAGTTGGTCAGCTTCATTGAATGGTATCGGTTGCATAGGGGGCAGCTTGACGCCATTAAGCTCTGTTCCATGCTTGCTTTCCAAATCGGTTATATAAAGCACTCCTTCTAAAAAGGCCAACTTGCAGTGAGCTCTGGAAACAAAGTCATTGTATATAGTGAAATCCGCTTTAGAATGCAGACTTGCCCTGCCAATGAGAATGGATTGCCCATCATGAATGTATGTATATTTTCCTCTGTGTTCAGCATAGAAAGATTTCAGCATAAGTTTAAACGGTTCGATCAACTGCCGAACACCTCCTATATTTTTAATTTTCTGATACTTGTTATTTACATATCATTTGCATTACATGGTTAGCTTGGTGTTTCAATTTTATAATTATAGAATAATAGATTAATAGATGCCAATCATTTGAAATAGATAAAAAAGTATCCCCATCAGGAAATGGAGAAGGCATATGAATGAGATAGGGGGGGTTATGCTAGTTATTGAAGTCCTATTAGGTTTTTATAGCGAAGATGGATATCCTCGCCAAGCCTGAGCCTGAGTGTTTAATGAATAAACCAATTCTTTTTGAAGGAAGACTCGGAATTATTTACATTGCCCAAGAAGCCATTGGAAGTGGGGGGCATGCCTAAACAGGCAGCCATATACATTAACAGTCTAATTAGATTTGAAAGGAGTTTCAGTATGTTTAAGAAAAACGTCAGTGCGTTCAGTGGGATCGCCTTCATTTGCTGCTCTATGTTATACATCATTATGCCCCAGCCCTTGACGATTTTTTTCTACTGTGTTGTAGGAATAATCTTTCTGGTTTCTTTATTGGTTTTTTGAGGAACCCGTATAGGAGTGTAGATAGGAATGAAGGCAAAAGAACGTAAAAAACAGAAAAAAACCAGTTCGAATAGGCTCAATATCATGTTTTTTATGATTTTCCTCCTTTTTGTGGCTCTGATTATGCGTTTGGGATATGTCCAAATTTTATCCGGCGATTACTATAAGAATCAAGTGAACCAGACCGAAAAGAAAACGGTCAAAACATCGGTTCCCCGCGGTCGCATTATGGACAAAAACTATCGCATGATTGTTGATAATGAAGGAGTCAATAGCATTGTTTATATTCAGGGTGAACGTGATTCACCAAAGAAAATGCTCAAAACCGCCCAAAAACTTTCCCGCTACATAACGCTTGAGACTGACAAGATAACGGAAAGGGATATGAAAGATTATTGGATGCTGCTTCATCCCAAAAAAGCAGCCGCTAAGCTTAATAAAAACGAATTGCAAAATGAGAAGTTAGAACAGGAAGATCTGTACCATCTGCAGCTGGAGAGAATAACAAAAGCCGATTTAGATTCCATTACAGCGGCAGAACTGAAGGTATTGGCCATTTTCCGGGAGATGAAGAAAGGATATGCCTTTACACCCCAGCCAATAAAAGATAAAGGTGTTACATCGGCAGAAATCGCAACAGTAAGTGAAGTGCTGGACGATTTGCCGGGTGTGGATATTGTCATTGACTGGAAACGGAAATACCCGTATAAAGATACATTCGCGTCGGTATTGGGGAGAGTTACTACATCTGAAACGGGGCTGCCCCTAGAAAAGCTCAGTTATTACTTGGCACGGGGTTATAGCCGCAATGACCGTGTAGGAACAAGCCAGCTTGAAATGAAATACGAAGACGTCCTTCAAGGCGTAAAGCCAGTGAATGAAGTCGTCACAAATAATGCCGGAGAGATTATCGACAGCAAGTCGGTCAAGGAAGGCCAGCAAGGTGACGACCTGGTCTTGACGACAGATATAGAGCTACAGAAGAAAGTGGAAGATGTCCTGACTAAAGAGTTGATCCGGGCCAAAAGCAGCGGCGGAGGCAAATTTATGGATAAAGCTTTTGTGGTCATGATGAATCCGATGACCGGAGAAATATTAAGCATGGCCGGCAAGCAGATTACAAGGGAAAATGGAAAATTAAAGGTTAAGGACTATGCGCTGGGAACCATCAATTCGGCTTATGAGATGGGCTCTGTGGTAAAAGGGGCAACGGTACTGACTGGCTATCATTCCGGAAAAATTAGTCCTTATACAACTATGCTGGATGCACCGATCCAATTGAGAGGCACTCATGTAAAGAAATCCGTCAGCTCAATGGGATGGGTCAATGAAATAGATGCCTTAAAGCGATCATCCAATGTTTATATGTTCAAGTTGGCGATGAAAATGCTTGGAAGAGAGTATCATCCTAATATGAAATTGCCAAATCGGTCTGAAGCCTTCGATGAAATGCGCTATCATTTTAGCCAGTTTGGACTTGGGGAGAAAACGGGTATCGATTTGCCAAATGAATCAACGGGTGTGAAAAACCGTGCCGAAACACCCGGCCTGCTGCTCGACTTTGCCATCGGGCAATATGATACGTATACGCCGATGCAGCTGACTCAATATGTATCGACCATCGCCAATGGGGGCTATCGTGTGCAACCTCATCTTGTGAAAGAAATTCGCAGGCCTTCCACTACCGATCGCCATCAATCATCGTTAATCCGTTCTTTTAAACCGGTGTACCTCAATAAAATCGATAATAAAGACAATGAAATCGCCAATGTCCAGGAAGGCTTTCGCCGTGTATACCAGGAGCAGGGAGGGACGGCTTTCAAGTATTTCGGCCACGAGCCATACCGCCAGTACCATATAGCCGGAAAAACTGGAACGGCGCAGTCCTTCTACTACGATCCGGTCAAACACAAAACCGACCTAAGCGAACCGACCTATAACCTGACACTCGTCGGCTATGCACCCTATGAACATCCGGAGGTAGCTTTCTCTGTTGTCGTGCCTTCTATGAGGAGCGATAACGACCCGATTAATAAATTGATTGGCCAGGGAATCATCAAAGCTTATTTCGATTTAAAAAATGGCGTTAAAGACAATTTGGAAAAAGAAGAATAAAAGTAGCAGCCTTTCGTTCAGGGAGGCTTTTTATCATTCATGCCAAATCAACATCAAAGCTTCTTCGCCTATGAAATTTCTGGAAGAATGTAAAAAAGAGCTCGCCTCTCGCTGATGGATGTCGATTTCTCTTGATGAAAAAGGGAAGGAATGTAGAAAGAGCTTGTGGAATACTTTTGTAAAGACAAGTAAAAAAGGAGGTAGGAAAATCCAAAAAGAAAGCGCTTTCCGTTATCTGAAGTACACTTAAACGTACAGAAAGATCGAAAAGAGATTGAATTTTTTGAAAAAACAGATATAATTTAGTGCATAAAAGCATAAAAGCAAATTGGCTTTATTTATCCCGCCATTCTAACTGGCGCTGAGACTCAAAGATATGTGAAGGCGAAGAAGTGCAAGCAGGTCATCAAGCATCAGTAAGAAATTGATTGTATCAACTAAGACGATCGGAGATGAATGAAAACCGTCGCCAATTAAAATTTCACTTTATTGGAGCGGAAACTAAGGGGGAAATCAAATGGGAAAAGCAAGGTGGACAATGGCAGCAGGTGTGCTGTCAATTTTATTATTGGCCGGCTGCAGTTCGAAGACGAATGATGATGTAAAGGGCGGAAATGACTCTAAGGATCAAACATATACGATCGGATTTACGCAATTTGTGGAGCATCCGTCCCTTGATGAGGCAAGCAAAGGGTTTAAGAAAGCAATCAAAGATAAAGGCCTCAAAGTAAAATATGATGATCAGAATGCACAGGGCGATCAGAATAACACAGCTACAATCGCCAATAATTTTGTGTCGCAAAAAGTTGATTTGATTTTTGCAAATGCGACTCCAAGTGCGTTGGCTGCTTTGAATGCGACAAAGGATATTCCGATTATATTTACATCGGTCACTGATCCTGTCAGTACCAAATTGGTAAAATCGATGGAGAAACCTGGCGGGAATATTACGGGAACATCTGACACCCATCCGGAGGCTATTCCGAGCACAGTGGCTTTCATTGCCGATGAAATGAAAGCTAAGCGGGTGGGGACCATCTATAATTCCGGCGAGCAAAATTCGCTTGTCCAAATTAAGGAGATGAAAAAAGCGGCAAAAGAAAAAGGAGTGAAAGTTGTCGAATCATCTGTTTCTACATCATCTGAAGTGAAGCAGGCTGCCGAGTCCTTAGCAGGCAAAGTGGATGCCATCTATATCATAACCGATAACACAGTCGTGCAAGCTCTCGAATCAGTCATTATGGTAGCCAAGGACAAAAAATTGCCTTTATTCGCAGGTGAATTGGATTCCGTAAAGCGCGGTGCTTTCGCTGCATATGGATTCAGTTACTATGATATCGGTTATCAGGCTGGCGAAATGGCGGCTTCTATCTTGAAAGACGGTAAAAAAGCAGAGGATATCCCAGCGGAATACCCAAAAAAATTGCATTTCTCCATCAACGAAAAAGCGGCTGAAGAAATGGGTGTGACCGTGAAAGATGAATGGAAGGAAAAAGCAGAGCTCGTCAAATAGAGGGACTTGCTATAGCAAGGAGAAGAGCTGATATGCTGGCGCAGGCAGGAAGAATGATCTGATATTGCGTCGGCTTTCTTTTTTAGCAGCCTTTGGATTTTGTAGAGAGAGGAAGAGGCGTATGGCGGGAGCTATTTTTAATGCAATAGAAGCAGGGGTAATATATGCCATTATGGCGTTAGGAGTCTATTTATCATTCCGAATCCTTGATTTTCCTGATCTGACGGTTGACGGAAGCTTTGTGACAGGTGCAGGGACAGCGGCAATTATGATTGTAAATGGGCATAATCCGATTATAGCGACGATTGTGGCTGCCTGTGCCGGTTTTTTGGCTGGCTCCATAACGGGCATTCTTCATACGAAGGGGAAAATTAATCCATTGTTATCCGGAATTCTCATGATGATCGCACTGTACTCAATTAACTTGAGGATTATGGGCCGTTCGAATGTCCCGTTATTGACGGAAGATACTGTCATCTCCAAAATCCGCGATTCCTGGAATTCATCTTCATTAAACGGTGCTGTTGGTTCGCTGTTGGACAGCGCCGGACTGCAGGGAATTCTTCCGTCAAGCTGGGGCGTTTTACTGTCGATGCTTGTGGTTACCTTGCTGATTAAGTGTGTCATCGATGCCTTCCTAAAAACGGAAGTCGGCCTTGCGATTCGGGCAACAGGGGACAATGAAAATATGATCCACAGTTTTTCGGCCAATACAAGCAATATGAAAATCCTCGGTCTCGGAATTTCAAATGGATTGGTCGCTTTATCGGGAGCGCTCATCGCCCAATATGGAGGATTCAGTGATGTAGGTATGGGAATCGGAATGATTGTCATCGGCCTGGCGTCCGTCATAATTGGGGAAGCAGTCTTCGGCAGCCGTTCTATTATGAGAGCTACGTTTGCGGTTGTAGGCGGGGCTATCATCTACCGTATTGTCGTTACGCTCGCCATGCAGGCTAACTTCCTGGATACGGGGGACATGAAGCTGATTACAGCCATTATCGTCATCATCGCCTTGATTTTGCCGAAAATCATCGATAAGCAGAAAGAACGCAATCGGAAACAGAAGCGCCTAAAAGAATTACATTTGAAGAGTGATATGGGCAGCACTACTGGAGGTGATCATATTGCTACAATTAAAGCAGATCTATAAAGTATTCAATGAAGGCACGCCTGATGAAAAAATGGCGTTGTCGCACATTGATCTTCATTTGTCCAAGGGTGACTTTGTGACTGTCATTGGCAGCAATGGGGCCGGGAAATCGACATTAATGAATATGGTTTCCGGCAAACTCAAACCTGACATCGGGCAAATCATGATTGACGGAAAAAATGTCACATCGCTGCAGGAGCATAAGCGTGCCCGGCAAATCGGCCGTGTTTTTCAGGATCCGATGGCCGGAACGGCTCCGGCTATGACGATAGAAGAGAATTTAGCTATTGCTTATGGGCGGACAGCTACAAGGAATCTTAAATGGGGAGTCACTAAAAAAAGGAAGGAATTATTCCGCGAGAAGCTTGAATCGTTGAACCTTGGCCTGGAAAACAGGCTGAATGCCAAGGTGGGGCTGCTTTCCGGGGGAGAGAGGCAAGCATTATCTTTATTGATGGCGACATTCACTGAACCCAAAATTCTTTTGCTTGATGAACATACAGCCGCCCTGGATCCTTCGCGTGCCGAGCTGGTCACCCGGTTGACGAAGGATATTGTAAAAGAGTATGGGTTAACAACTTTGATGGTTACCCATAATATGCAGCAGGCCCTCGATCTAGGCAATCGATTGATTCTGATGGACAAAGGCCAGATTATTTTTATGAGTGACGAGGAACAGAAAAAACAATTAACGATTGAAAAGTTGTTGAGTGAATTTCAAAGAATCCGTGGAGAGCAAATGGCAAGCGACCGCGCCATGCTCGTTTGAAAAAGAACATCCTGATCGGGATGTTCTTTTTCAAAGCTTTAAATAGCACGCATGATTTTTTTATACACTTTTTTTTGATTAAAGTCTTTTTCTCCCATGCCAAATACCTCGATGACACGATTATTTGCATCCAATAAGTAGGTCGCGCTGGAATGGACAAATTGTCCGGTTCCCGGATCGCGGTATTGGAAATTCAGATGGTCAGCTAGACTTTGGACATCCTTTTTCTCTCCGCTCAATAGATACCAGCCTTTGCTTTTGTTTATTTCAAACGTTTGGGCATACCGGTCGAGGACTTCTTTTGTATCCCGGTCCGGATCAAAGGATACGGTTAAAAATTCAACTTTGCTGCCGAACACGCCCTCTTTTTCAAGGCGGTCGCGAAGCTGCTTCATCTGAAAGGTGGTATTAGGGCAAATATCAGGGCATTGCGTATACATAAATTCAATCAGCCGGACTTTGGGTGTTAAATGACGATATGTATAGGGATCGCCCCATTGTGTCTGTAATACTGCATCCTTGGGAAATTCCATTTTTGATTGCCGGTATTCAGTGAAATAATAAATGCCTGAGCCAATCCCGGCCACTAATAAAAGGGTAAATATGATATATAGTTTCTTCATGCCGATGCCTCTTTTCTTCACTGTGATCATCGAGGGAGCCATGTACAATAAGGCGTGCGCCTATTGGTGACGTTTTATAAGGAAATGGCCTCCTCGTAATCATACATCAACAATTATTGGTAATGAATGAGTAGAAAGGAAAAATATTGAATAATATATGAACAATCGCGATTGATTGTTTATCGGCCTGTTTCCTTAATAGCTGGTTCTAATTTGTCCCATCTTACATTACATTAATAAGGGGCTTGTATGACAGCATTAAGAATTGCCTTCGCCATAATGGAGGCTATTAGTGCAGGAGGAGGTTGAGTATGTCACGAAAAGTAATGAAGTGGGCAGGTATATATGTGATATTTGCGCTCGCTGTTTATCTGTATATCTTTGTGTTTAGCGATCCATCCATACCCGGGCAATATAAAGGGACAAGCGCGGATCCCATTACATTTATGAATGAAAGGCAGCTCTTATTGAGTGAGGAGTATTCCAAGGTAAAGAACTTTTTGTTCTTTTTGAATACGCCGTTTGAATGGCTGTTGTATATCGTTATACTGACAGTGGGCTTATCGGGGAAAATGGCGAAGACTGCCGCTTCGATGAGCAGATTATCCATTATTCAGAATGCCGTTTATGTATTTTATCTTTCGCTCATCTCATATGCTGCTTCTTTTCCTTTTCAGTATCTTAGCTATTATTTGTCGAAAAAATATAATATCTCCAATGAATCCTTTGCTATGTGGATGAAAGATGGTTTGATTGATTTTTGGGTTTCTTTCTTGATTACGACTTTGATCGTTTGCACGCTTTATTACTTAATCAGGAAAAGCCCTAAGCGCTGGTGGTTTTACTTATGGTTGCTGTCGATTCCCTTTATGCTGTTCTTTATGTTCATTAAACCTGTGGTGATTGATCCTCTATACAACGATTTTTACCCGCTAAAGGATAAGCAATTGGAAAACAAAATCCTTCACTTGGCGAAGAAGGCCAATATTCCTGCTGAGCATGTGTTTGAAGTGGACATGGCAACGAAAACAAATACAATGAACGCCTATGTGACAGGAATAGGATCTAATTCAAGGATTGTGTTGTGGGACACCACACTTCAGAAGTTGAGCGACGATGAAATTTTATTTATTATGGCGCATGAGATGGGCCATTATGTAAAAAAACATATTTATTATGGGATTGCTATGTATGTAGCAGCAGGTTTTGCCGGTTTATGGCTCACCGCGAAATGGATGGAATGGCTGGTCAGAAGGAAAGGGATGGAATGGCATATCCCTTCTATGGGGAGCTTAAGTTCTCTGCCTGTATTCCTTTGTATAGTATCTATTTTGAGTTTCCTTTCGAGTCCGGTCTCAAACGCTATATCGCGCTATGAGGAAAAAAGTGCCGATCAATATGCAATCGAAATGGTGAGGGATCCGGATTCCGCTATTCGTACTTTTCAGGAATTGTCGAAGTCTTCACTGTCGCAAGTGAACCCGCCCGTATTGGTGAAGCTATTTCGCTATACACACCCATCCATGCTGGAGCGGATATCCATGTTGGAAAGCTACGGAAAAACCAATAAACATTTGGAATAAGCAAAAGGCCCGTGTCTAAAGACAGCGGGCTTTTTTTAGCAGAAGCGGACTATAATGGGCGGAAAGGCTATGGCCTTATGCACCAAATTTTTTATTCAATTGAATTAATTCCTGGCAGTATGTTGAGAAGAGGGTATGATCTCTGTGGTCGAGAGCATCGTCAATTTTTTGTAGCAGTTTTTCTTTCTGTGCTTTCAGAAGTGCTTCCTGAAGAATCATATCGACATAGAGTTCCAGCATGAATGTGTCAGTTGCGGCTTGTTTGTTCTTTGAAGTAGCTTTCATCATTTCTGTATAAGACTGTTCATTATTCATGAAGCATCACCCCTAAACCTTTTTATAATTATATAGAATTTTCAGAATTTTATCAACCAAAAACTTTTATACCGAAAAAAAACAGGCGGTTTAGAGGATAATCATAAATTAATTTAGAATTTTCTGTGAAAAATACTGTACAGGGAGAAAAATATGGTATTTTATTCCTATAAACTTTAATGAGAAAGGATGAGGGGTATGTTGAATGTGGTGGAGGAATATGAAATCAATCCTTTTACATTGTGGATTGAACCTGTCTGGATTGAGGGCTTTATGTACTCGCGTATCGTAGAAGTAGAGGAAGAGATCATGGTAAAGGCAAAACCGATTGATATCATTAAAAAGAGCTGTGAATATTTCGGAAGCGATTACAATGGCAGAAGGAAGGGCACGAGATATTTAACGGGCTATACGCATAAAGCTCCGATTGAAATTGAAAAATCGTTTTCTCTATATATGTTCCCGACGACTTCTCCGGACAGGGATAATTGCATTTGGATCGCTCTTTCAAATATTAAACAGTACATGAAAGATGGCCCTTTCTGTACAAGGGTTGTTTATAGGAATAAAAAACAGATATGCCTCTCCATGTCATTCAGCGCTTTTGAAACCCAGTTTGCCAGAACAGCAATCCTTAAGAATAAGCTTGAACAGAATGTAATGGAAACGAAGCGCAGATATGCTTTGGCCGATCAGGAAACGTAGGGCAACATGGCTATTGCAGGCGCCCGAAAAGATAATGCTTCAATAGCTCTTCTACCTTATTGCGTATTCTTGGATTAAAATAATTATGATGTTCTTCGTATCCTTTATAAAAAAAGGCATACATCGTAAAAGCATCATCCCGTTTCATTTCATTCACCCGGATGTTTTGCTGCCTCAAAAAATGTTTGACGTCCCTTAATTCGTGCTGTACGTATACAATTGTTTGTTCAACCCATTCTATATAAGGGTTCCTTAATTTGAACGGCCCTTTCTCAAAAATGGAAAGATCGCGCTGGAGAATGATCAGCACCATGGGCAAATAGATAGCCTGCTCAATTTTGTCGCGATCTTCCGCCGGTATACGTGTCATGCTAATCCCTCCTGCAACCAATCAATCACCTTATAGAACATACGTTCCTTTTTATCATATAGGATTATAGGCTTGATATCAAGTCGTCTTTTGTCTCTACTTTTCGCTATTATCCCCTTAAAAATGAAAATATTTCCTTGCTGGGCTTTTTCGCGTACATGATTGGCATGGGTGGAAAAAAGGGTATAGAAAAAATTAATGGAAAAGAAAACATAGTCTTTTTTTTATATGAAAAAAAGGTAATATAAATAATATACGTACATATTTGAAACGTTATCGTACTACTAGAATATGTTTGAGTAAGGAGCATTATATGGATGCAGAGACGTTAAAAACATTTTTTACAACAGAACATATACTCGAATTAATTCAACAGTATAAAGAATTCGGCATATTCCCGGGGATCCTCCTGCCACTAGTTGAAGCCTTTCTTCCATTCCTTCCTCTGGTCGTCTTTGTGATTGCGAATACGAATGCATTTGGGTTATGGATTGGTTTCCTGATTACATGGATTGGTTCAACGGTTGGGGCCATATTGGTTTTCCTGATTATCCGGAGATATGGCCATACTAAATTTCTTGCATTCTTTAAAAGGAATAAGCAAGTTAAGAAATTAACTAAATGGCTGGATGTACATGGGTTCGGCCCTATCTTCATTATGCTGTGCTTTCCCTTTACCCCTTCAGCGGTTGTAAACATTGTGGCCGGTTTGTCGCGGATCAGTACGCTTAAATATATGTTTGCTGTGGCAGCGGGGAAGCTTGTTATGATTTTCACCATCAGTTACGTCGGGAGCGATATCACATCGCTGATTACAAAACCGTACCGTACGGCTATTGTTTTAGTGATTATTTTTATTCTGTGGTATGTTGGAAAGAGAATTGAACTAAGCTTAAATAGGGATATAGAATCAAAAATTAAAAAGAGACAGAGAGAAAAGGGATAGCATGGAGCAATTACAATCCACGGAAGGTGCCAAAAAGGCAGCAATACAATGGCTGATAGCAGCCATATGGGGTTTGTTGCTCATTGCTTGTATACGGGCATTCCTCTTTTCAAGCTATGATGTGGATGGCATCTCGATGCAACCGTCTTTAAATGATACAGACAAGTTGATTGTGAATAAAATCAGCTATGAATTCAACCCTATCAAGCGGTTTGATATCATTGTATTTACAGGTGATTCTAAAAAAAATTATGTAAAGCGGGTAATAGGCTTGCCGGGGGATCGGATTGTTTATAAAGATGATCGCCTTTTGGTAAATGGGGAGTATTACCAGGAACCGTATTTGAAAGGATTGCCTGAACCGTTGTTAGGCCAAAAGGAAACAGGCGATTTTTCGTTGGAGGATTTTACAGGCGAAAAAAAGGTCCCGGAGGATATGTTGTTTGTCATGGGAGATAATCGTCTGAATAGTTTGGATAGCAGGCATTTTGGTTTTATCAAAAAAGAAAAAGTGGTTGGGAAAGTGGTGGCCAGGTATTGGCCAATCGACGAATTGAAAGTTGGATTTTGATTGTTGGCAGCTCGGGGCATGAGCTGCCTTTTTGAGTTTTAGGGAAATGCTGGATAACAGCAGTTGCCATTAAAGGTATAAGGGCCAAAAATGATATAATAAATACATCGTTTTACCCTGAAAGGAGTTGTGTCTTTTGTCACTGCGTTTTGTGTTAGGGCGTTCCGGAAGCGGAAAAACAACTTATATGATCAATGATATTAGACAAAAGCTGTACGATCAGCCTGGCCGGAAACCATTATTGTATCTGGTCCCTGATCAAATGACATTCTTATCGGAATACAATTTGGCGGGAACACCCGGGCTAAAAGGAACGATAGCAGCGCAGGTTTTCAGTTTCCCGCGGTTGGCCCTTCGGGTGCTGCAGGAAACCGGGGGCATGAGCAGGCTGCATCTAAGCTCTGCAGGCATTAATATGATGATCACTAAGATCATTGAAGAGAAGAAGGATGAACTTAGGCTTTTCCAACGTTCCGCATCCAAAGCGGGATTCACAGCTTCCATGGAACAGATGCTGATTGAATTGAAGCGGTACTGCATTTCCCCGGAAGATATGGGAAACTTGCTGAAGGAAAGAATGGAGCAGGAAACCGAACAGAGCCTGAAAGATAAATGGCATGACCTTCAGATTATATACAGTGAATTCGAACAAGCCTTGATAGGCAAATATATAGATTCAGAGGATTATCTGACTCTGCTTGCAGAGAAGATACCGCACTCGGCTTATCTGCAGGATGCCGAGATTTATATCGACGGTTTTTACAGTATGACACCGCAGGAATTACAAGTAGTGAATGGGCTGATGAAGCATTGTCGCAAGGTGACCATTGCACTTACGATGGATCGCCCGTTCAGGCAGGGCCCGCCTGATGAATTCTATCTTTTCGCAATGAGCGCGCGCCTGTATGATCAGCTATACCAACATGCACGCCAACTGGATGTTGAGATAGAAGAAGACTTAGTATTCTCGCAAATCCGGCGTTTCAAGCAATCCCCAAGCCTTGCACATCTGGAGTATTACTATAATAAGAGACCGGCGCATTCGTTTGAAGGAAAGAGTGATATCACTTTGTCGATGGCCGTCAATCGCCGCGCAGAAATAGAAGGCGTCGCCCGCGACATTATTTCCCAAGTTAGAGGAGGGCATTGCAGATGGAGAGATATTGCTATACTTGTCCGCAACGGCCATGATTACAGCGACCTCATAACAACTGTCTTCAGTGATTATCGCATTCCTGTCTTTATTGACAGCAAGGAGACAATGCTTCATCATCCACTGATCGAACTAATCCGTTCCTCGCTTGAAACCATAAATACCCATTGGCGATATGAACCGGTCTTCCGGGCGATAAAAACGGATATGCTTTATCCATTGGAAAGTGATCTGAAGGATATGAGGCTGCGCGTCGACCAATTGGAGAACTATGTACTTTCGCGGGGAGTGAAAGGGAATCGTTGGACGGATAAAGAGAGATGGAGATACCGCAGATTCCGCGGTCTTGAATTGGAACAGAAAGGGCAGACCGATCAAGAACGGGCGATTGAGCAATCATTGAATGAACTGAAGGAACTTTTTGCCGCGCCACTTGCCCTTTTGGAGAAAAGATGCAAAAAAGCCAAGACGGGCCAGGATTATGCACAGGCATTATATTTGTTTCTCGAAGAATCAAAAATCCCTGAGAAATTGGAAGCACTTGAACTGGCTGCGGAAGAGAAGGGCGATTTACTGAGCGCTAGGCGGCATGACCAAGCATGGAAATCAGTAATAGAACTATTGGATCAGTTTGTGGAGACGCTGGGCAGCACTTCTCTGAGCCTTAAACAGTTCATTACCATTTTGGATGCCGGCCTCCAAGCGCTGGAGTTTTCCCAAGTTCCGCCGGCAATCGACCAAGTCATGGTCGCCAATATGGATTTATCGCGCCTGACAGATGTCCATATTGCTTTTGTGATCGGTTTGAATGAAGGGGTCCTGCCGATGAAAGTCAGTGAAGAAGGCATTCTTTCTGATAAGGACAGACAATCCCTTTCATCTTTAGGAATTGAACTGGCGCCGGATTCCACGCGGCGGCTCTTGGATGAGGAATTCACCGCCTACAGGGCTTTCACCACTCCTTCAAAGAAATTGTTCCTCAGCTACCCGCTGGGCGATGAGGAAGGTGGAAGTTTATTGCCATCACCGTATGTGCAAAGGATTAAAGATGTAATTCCTTCTCTGAAGGAACAATCCTACCAAAACGAGCCGAGCGGGGAAAGCGAAGAACAGCAGCTTGCGTACATGCCGAATGAAAATGTCGCCCTGTCCTATTTATCCGCTGTGCTTCAGCAGAAAACCCGCGGTTATAAAGTTGAAAACGTGTGGTACAGCCTCTATAACCAGTTGATCCAATCGGACATCTATTCAGAAGCGGCCAAAAAAGTGTTGGGCAGCCTTTTTTATGAAAATATTGCCCAGCCGCTTTCTGAAGAAACCTCTAAGCAACTGTACGGCAAACGCATGAAGGCAAGCGTTTCAAGGATGGAGAAATACAATGCTTGCGCTTTTTCCCATTTTGCATCGCATGGGCTGAAGCTGCAGGAGCGCAAAGTCTTCCGTCTGGAAGCCCCTGATATTGGCGAAATGTTCCATGGGGCATTAAAAATCATATCGGATGCTTTATTGGAGAAGAAGCGGTCATGGGCTTCACTGACAAAAGAGGAATGCAAAAAATATGCAAATGGGGCAGTCGAACAGCTGGCTCCTAAACTGCAAAATCAAATCCTGCTCAGTACGAACCGGCATTTCTATATCAAACGCAAACTTGAAAATGTCATCAGCAGAGCAAGCATGGTCTTGAGCGAGCAAGCCCGGCACAGCGGCTTTGAACCGATTAAACTCGAATTGGATTTTGGATTTGGGAGTACCGGCAGCCTGCCGCCTTTGACATTCAGATTGGCAAATGGCACAGAGATGGAATTGATCGGCAGGATCGACCGAGTGGATAAAGCGCAAATAGACCAGCAAACGTATCTTCGCATCATTGATTACAAATCAAGCAGCAAGGATATCAATTTGGATGAGGTATATTACGGCCTGGCTCTTCAGATGCTTACCTATATCGACGTGATTATCCTCCATGCGCAAAAACTGATCGGGACTTCCGCCCATCCGGCAGGCATGCTTTACTTCCATATGCATAACCCGATCATCAAAGCGAACGAGATGCTGAGCGGGGATGTCATCGAAGAAGAAATCTTTAAGCAATTTAAGATGAAAGGTCTGTTGCTTGGAGACCAAGATGTATTGAATATGATGGACCATGACTTGGTCAAGGGAGAAAAAAGCTCTTCTAATGTCATTTCAATGAGCTATTTGAAGGATGGTTCCTTTGCGAAAAATGCGCCAGTGGCGAGTGAACAGGATATGAACCGGCTTCGCGGGCATATCCATCATGTCTATGAGCAGGCAGGCAATGAAATCATGGATGGCAATACCATCATTAACCCATACAAACTAAAAGACCGCATACCGTGCACCTTCTGTCCGTATAAGAGTGTGTGCATGTTTGACAATGCATTGAAAGAAAACCAGTACCGCATTCTGCCGCCAAAGAAACCGGAAGAAGTAATGCAGTGTATCAAAGATGAGGAGGACAAGCATGAATAAAAGCCAAATCCCTGCTATGCCGCCTGAACAAACCTGGACAGAAAATCAATGGAAAGCCATTTGGGCTGAAGGGCAGGATATATTGGTGGCAGCGGCGGCCGGTTCGGGAAAGACGGCTGTCCTTGTCAACCGTATTATCAATAAGATTATTTCAAAGGAAATAAATGTCGATGAATTGTTGGTAGTGACCTTTACGAATGCAGCAGCGGCAGAAATGAGGCACCGGATTGCGGAGGCGCTTGATAAAGAAATTAAGAAACATCATGAATCGCAACATCTGCGCAGACAGCTCAGTCTATTAAACAAGGCTTCTATATCGACATTGCATTCATTTTGTTTGGATGTCATCCGTACCTATTACTACGAAATTGATATTGATCCGGGCTTCCGGATTGCAGACAGTACGGAAGCGGAGCTGCTGAAGGATGAAGTATTGGATGACTTGCTGGAAGAGCAGTATGCCATCGAAAACAATGAAGCTTTCTTCAGGCTGGTAGATGCTTTCAGCAGTGACCGGAATGATATTGAGCTGCAGAATATCATTCGTACACTGGATGATTTCTCAAGCTCCCATCCTTATCCGAATGATTGGCTTGACGGCATGGTGGATATGTATGAAGTGCAGGATGGGACAAACGTCGATGATTTGCCGTTTTTCCCAGCTTTGCAGTTTTATATCAATCTGCAGTTGGCGCAAGCCCGGGATTGTCTGGAGAGAGCGATGGAACTGACAAAATTGCCGGACGGCCCGGCGCCAAGGGCGGAAACCTTCATCAAGGATCTGGCTCTCTTGGAGACGTTAGAACAAGCCTCCCGGCAATCTTGGAATGCGCTCTATGAAGCTATGTCGGCGATCAAGTTTTCTACCATGAAATCTGTGAAAGGGGATGAATACAACCCTGAATTGACAGAGCAGTCAAAGGATTTAAGAAAGCAGGCCAAGGATGCAATCGAAGGTCTGAAGAAAGAATTATTTGTCCGCAATCCGGAAAGCTATCTTCACGATATGAAGGAACTGAGGGGCTATGTATCGATGCTTTCGGAATTAGTGAAAGCTTTCAAGGCAAAATATGCAGCCGAGAAACGGGAAAAGGGATTGGTCGATTTCTCAGACCTTGAACATTATTGTCTGCGTATCTTGACGGCAGAAGACGAAACCGGAACATTGGTGCCATCACATGTGGCCCTTGCCTATCAGAAGCAATTCCAGGAAGTGCTTGTGGATGAATACCAGGATGTAAACCTAGTGCAGGAAACTATTCTTAACCTCGTAAGCAAAAATGGCGGCGAGGGCAATCGTTTCATGGTTGGGGACGTGAAGCAGTCGATCTATCGATTCCGGTTGGCTGAGCCCAATCTGTTCCTTGCGAAGCATACCAGCTATCGCCACGATGGCTCGGGGGGAGGCCTTCGCATTGATCTGAACCGGAATTTCCGAAGCCGGAAGGAAGTGCTGGATGGCACAAACTATCTCTTTAAACAGCTGATGGGTGTGCGAGTCGGTGAGATCATCTATGATGAGGATGCTGAATTAAAGCTAGGGGCTCCTTATCCGACAGGGGAAACCTATCCGATTGAAGTAATGTATATCGACCAAGACGGTGCAGCCGCAGGCACTAATGGATCGCCTAATTCTGGGGAGGACGAAGAAGAGCTTGCCAAAGCCCAGTTGGAAGCGAGGTTGCTTGCCCGCTCTATTAAAGAGATGATTCATGAAAAGAGAAAAATCACGGATCCGAAAACAGGAATGGAACGGGTGATTACTTATCGCGATATTGTTATTTTGATGAGGTCGATGACATGGGCCCCAGAAGTTATGGAAGAGTTCAAGAAGCAAGGTATACCTGTATACGGCAACCTGTCATCCGGTTATTTTGAAGCGACAGAAGTAGCCATCATGATGTCGCTTTTGAAAGTCATCGATAACCCGCTTCAGGATATTCCCCTTGCATCTGTACTGAGATCACCGATTGTCGGACTGGATGAGGAACAGATGGCCAAGGTGCGCGTTTGCGGTAAAGGGGATTCTTATTTTGAGGCTCTCCAAGCTTTCTGCAAACAAGGGGATCAAGAAAACCATAAAGACTTTTACGGTAAGGTCCACCACTTCTACAACCAGTTGAACGATTGGCGCGAAATGGCAAGGCAGCATTCTCTATCAGATCTGATCTGGCAGCTGTACAGAGATACGAAGTATTATGACTACGTCGGGGGCATGCCAGGCGGGAAACAGCGGCAAGCCAATCTTCGCGCCCTTTTCGACAGGGCACGCCAGTATGAAGAAAGTTCCTTCCGCGGGTTGTTCCGTTTCTTGCGCTTCATTGAACGTATGCAAGACCGGGGCGGAGATTTAGGGGCAGCGCGAGCATTAAGCGAGCAAGAAGATGTTGTCCGTATTATGACGATCCATTCCAGCAAAGGGCTTGAATTTCCGGTTGTGTTTGTTGCCGGCATCTCAAGGCAGTTCAATATGATGGATTTGCGGAAAAGCTATCTCTTGGATAAGGAATATGGCTTTGCGTGCAAGTACACCAACCCTGAGCTACGTATCACTTATCCGTCATTGCCGCAAATCGCTTTTAAACGGAAGAAGCAATTGGAATTGATAGCAGAGGAAATGCGCGTCCTGTATGTCGCTTTGACGAGGGCAAAAGAAAAATTGATCCTAGTCGGCAGCTTGAAGGACAGAGATAAAACCTTGAAGAATTGGCGGAATGCACAGAGCCATGGAGAATGGCAGCTGATGGACTATCTGCGTGCATCGGCGAAAAGCTACAGCGACTGGATCGGCCCCGCTCTTGCCCGCCATCAGCAAAACAGCGATTTTTACGGGGGCGGCGCTGAACGCCATGTACCGGCTGACATTATCGAACATCCATCTTGCTGGAAAATGAGTCTGGTAGACGCTGCCGGCCTTCGGAAGGCAGATGAGGAAGAGGCTGTAGAGCAAGACGCAATGGCATACATTCAAACATTCCAGCCAGTGCCAGTCGACTCCCCATACAGCGAGGAGATCGCCAAACAATTGGCATGGAAATATGAACGTGAGTCAGCAGTGGTCAACTTATCAAAACAAACAGTCACAGAGCTGAAACGGCAAGTTGAAATCCAGGAAAGGGGAAATGCCTTACAGGTAGTGAAACCGCGGAAGAAGATTTATGAGCGTCCTGCCTTCATGCAAGCGAAGAAAATGACAGCCGCTGAACGCGGAACCTTTACCCATTTGGTTATGCAGCAAGTGGATGTAAGAAAAGAAGTAACTGAAGAAAGCATTTCTACTCTTATTCTCGATCTTGTCCAGCGTGAATATATGACTGCTGAACAGGCGGAAGGAATACGGGTGGCTGAAATTGCCCGCTTTTTCCAGACGGATGTGGCGAAACGGATGAAGAACAGCGACCATATTGAGCGAGAGGTGCCATTCAGTTTGATGATCCCTGCCCATGAAGCGTACAGTGATTGGGATGGCCCTGACGAGCTTGTTATGGTGCAGGGAATCATTGATTGCCTGTTTACCGATGCCGAGGGAACGGTTCTGCTGGATTATAAGACAGACCGGATCAAGGATCGTTTCCCGGGAGGATTCGAGCAGGCAAAGCCCATCCTTGAGAAACGATATGCTGTTCAGATACAACTTTATTCACGGGCTGTCGAAGAAATCCTCGGCATCTCGCTGAGCAGCCGTTATCTGTACTTTTTTGATGACGGCGGCCATTTGTTGGAACTATAAAGTGGAACTTTGATTGATAGGAGTATTTCATATATTCCCACAAAATCATTAGTTGAGATTGATCCTTCCACTTACATTGCTTGATCTTGAATCTCATTCTAAGCGGGAGTCTTAGCGACAATGAGAAAGCAATATAGACAGTCAGGGAATGGCTGGGCTTATTAGGGCCTGGTCATCCCTTTTTTTTATGCCTTTTCTTATAACTGTCTCTCTTATCAAGAGTCGAACAAATGGCAAAAGGAGCATCCGCATGGGTAGCTCCTTTTAATTATTGCCAACAATAGGCTGATCGACAACGTTAGCATCTAGTACATTAGTGGCGCTTAGCCCACTATTCGTAATAATAAAGACACCTGTATTGGTGGTGCCGGAACCAGCGGCTGTTTTACTGGAGGATTTCGGGGAGTAGACAAACGCATCGCCGAATTGGATGCTGCCTCCTGTCACCGATCCTACTTGAATGGGGCCCACTATAGCCGGCATGCATAATCATCTCCTTTTAGCCTTGCTGTTCAACCGGATTATAGGATGGCGGCAACCTTCGGATATTCAGAATCCGTGTAGCGGTTCGTGCATGGCGGACGTTTCCTACATGAACAATCGAGCAGGAAGCCATCCCTACCACTTGCAGCAAATCGACGTTAATGCGTAGGCATTTATTATTGGTGATCATATGGATGGGTTCGAAAATGACAGGAAGTGGGGACCGGTAACGGAAAACCGAATAGTTTTCGAATTGATCAGGGTCATCCTCCAGGTAACTAGTATCCTGTTGAACAGCTAATGCTTGGGACGAGGCGTCGATATAGCTGGTATCGCCGATTTGCATAATGGAGCTAAGGCCGATATTGACAATTTTGAGTTGCCTGACATGGCTGGAACGGCTTAGCATATTGGCCTATGCCTTTGGCGCTAAAGGAACCAACGGCCCGATGATGAGCGATTCTGGCGGAGTATCAAAAGCGGAAGAAAGCTGTATCGTTTGGGCATCTCCGACCAACAGCAACGAGGAGCTGGCAACCGCAATCACTTTAACCTTGCTTACGCAAAGGTTTTCGTTTGTAACTTGGTATTCCATCTAGACCATTCCTTTCGTGCCTTCATGGATATTCATTAAAAATACGCGTACTGCCTGCTCGATATCGCTTTTTATCTGTTCAATGATCCGCTCCTTATAATCTTCCCTTTGGCTATCCAGCATCTGCGGAGAAGAGTGGTTCAGATAATAGGATATACGGCTATTCAGCTGTTTGAGCAAATCGTCTTGAATGAATTGATTATATTCTCCGTGGAAGCTGCGGCCCATTTCGAGTTCTGTAGATGAGATGATAGAAGGTAGTTCGTTTTCTATAAAAACAGTGATTTCTCCGGCTATTTCTTCGGTGAGTTTTTCGCGCAATTGTGGCGAATAGGGCACAGGGAAAGGCTTCCCATTGGCGCTTATTTCTTCTATTTCATGCTGGAGATCATAAGGGTTGATGCCAATATTCAATGTGCCGTCCAGCTTTTCGATTTTGAGCTGGTCGAATTTATATTCAATCTTATCAATATGGATGGGAGCGGGGGCATTGGATCTTTGCTGCAAATCTTTCAATTTTTTTAATTCAGCTTCTAATGCCTGGATTCTATTTGCCTGGTTCTCTAAGTATTTTTTCATTTCGGCCGCATACGAGTATAGATCATTCATCGATAACATCTCCTCTTGGAGTGGTATATGCTTAAGCACAGTCTATGCAAAAGGCATAATTGGGTGAATGCCTACTGTTCGCTCCTTTTGGTAACAGCTCCATCACTTGGAAGGGCCGGTGCTTCTTCTGTAAATTGGCCTGTATTGGACAGAGTACTGAGAGATTTGATAATACCGGCACTGCCAATCTGAAAAATAGAAGAGTTTGTAATGCTGCCGATGCGGATGCTGTGGATCTGGATGGTTTGGGTAATATAATAATTCATTGTATATCCTCCTGCTCCCGCCCTTATAGATTGAACAGAATAGGTTGATCGATGTTTTCATTATCGCTAGTGGTCTGGCGGCTTCTGTTATTGGATACGGAGATACGTTCGCCTGTATTGAATGAACCTGCCCCTGCGTAGGTTTTAGAGGTGGAAATCGGCGCTATTTTATAAACATCCCCAACATGGAACACTCCGCTGGTCCCTATATTGATCAACTGGATTGCTCCGACAAATGCAGGCATTCAATCACCTCCGCCTTGGTGTATTCTTTACTATGCTATGCCGGGGACTTGGGCTTTGTGATTGCCGAATTTAGGACGATGAGGGATCATTTGCATGCCTGGGTGCAATGAAGAGAGGTTTTGATTGCAATCAGCAACGGTGAATGCTGCTGATTGCTGGAGACTTTCATAATAGGTGGTTTGATTCTTGTTGATCAGACTAAAGCTATCTGCTCCCGGGATTTTAAGAAATGGTCGATTGTCTGGGCTGAAACACCGCGTGCGGCGGAGTGGAAGCCAAGTTCTGCGAATGTTATTTTTATATGGCCTTCATCAAACTTTATATTATGCGTTTCTATGTAGTCATTGATAGGGCCGATCAACCATTTTTTTGCGCTAGCCAATTGATTGCCGATAATAACTTCTTCCGGATTGAATGTATTGATGATATTAAGTATACCGATACCAAGATATTTACCTAAGGTGGTGAATACATGTTTTATTTGCTCGTTTTCTTCGGCGATTTTCACTAAATAGTCAAGATTTACTTTCTCATTTGCGCCTAATATTGCTTGAGCCTGGTTTAATAAGGCTTTTTCTGAGGCATACAGCTCCCAGCAGCCATTATTCCCGCAGCGGCAGGGTTTCCCGTTCAGTTCGATCGTCATGTGGCCGATCTCGCCTGAAAACCCTCGGCTGCCGCGATATAGCTCATTGTCGAAAATAATGCCCCCGCCAATGCCAACACCGGCACTGACATAAACGACATTGGTATAATTTTTTCCTGCTCCGTATTTCTTTTCGCCATATGCGCCTGCATTTGCTTCATTTTCCAGAAGGACTGGTACTTGGAATGCTTCTTGGATGCGATCTTTTATATTGCTATTTTCCCAACCTAGGTTTGGCGCAAGAATGATGGTTTCTTCTTTGTTGAGAATACCTGGAATGCCGATGCCAATCCCGACGATGCCGTAGGGGCTTTGAGGGGCTGAGCTGATGAGGGAGTGAATCATGTTGATGATTGCTTCTACACATTCGTCTTCATTGCGGGTATCCATTTCTTCTTTCTGTTCTTGGATGATCTGGCCCTTTAAGTCAGTCAGAATGCCCAATATGTAATTAACGCCTAAATCAATGCCGACAGAATAACCGGCTTTTTCGTTGAAAAGGAGAATGACAGGTCTTCGTCCACCGCTTGATTCTCCCGGGCCGGATTCCAAACAAATCTTTTCTTCAATCAATTCGCCGACTAATGTTGAAACCGTCCCTTTTGTCAATCCTAGCTGCGTGGCAAGATCAGCTCTTGATATAGGGGCTTGGTTAATGACTGTATGAAGAATTTTTTGTTTGTTTTTTATCTTTATTTTTTGTTGATTCCATTTCATCCTTTTAAGCTTCATCCCTTTCTTCGTTATTCAGAGATCTTTCTTCCTCCTTATTTATACCATATTAAAAAGGATTAGAGAAACTTTGTATATTCACTGGACAAACTAAGTATCTTTTTATAAAATAAAAACAAGCCTTTTTGGAAACGTTTTCATAGAAAGGCGCATATCATTGCTTTTTAAGGGGATGGGAAATGGATCAGCATAACGGCCAGAACCACATGAGATTCATGGAGTAAGGATCAATAAAATAGGGGAGGGGAGAGAAGCAGGTTTTCGTTTATTCATATATACTGCGAAAGCTGACTTCACTATTATGAATGCTAAGAGAAATGTATTCTATCTCATGACCATTACTTTAGTAGCCACATTAGGAGGATTACTCTTTGGATACGATACGGCTGTCATTTCTGGGGCCGAAAAATCGTTGGAAGCATATTTTATAAAACCTTTAGATTTAAGCTCCTTTATTCATGGGATGACAACATCCAGTGCTTTAATCGGATGCATTATCGGAGGGATCATTTCAGGAATATTCGCCACAAAGCTTGGGCGAAAGCAATCTCTAATCATTGCGGCGGCCCTTTTTATTGTCTCAGCTTTGGGTTCAGCATATCCAGAGTTTTTATTTTTTGAAAAAGGGCATCCGACGATTGCTTTATTACTTATGTTCAACTTTTATCGGATTATTGGGGGAATCGGTGTCGGACTCGCTTCAGCCATCGTGCCGATTTATATTGGCGAAATTGCGCCGTCTGATATACGTGGTAAACTGGTTTCCTTTAACCAATTTGCGATTATTCTGGGGATGCTTGTGGTTTACTTTGTTAACTACTCGATCGCCCATGGGCAATCGGTGGAGTGGATCAATGATATAGGCTGGAGATATATGTTTGCTTCAGGAGCGATTCCGGCTCTTTTATTTGGATTATTATTGCTCTTTGTACCAGAAACACCCCGTTATCTTGTGCAAAAAAATCAAGACGGCAAGGCTTTATCCATCTTAGGGAAAATCAATGGTTCTGCCGAAGCCAACAAGATATTGAAGGAAATTAAGCAAACGTTAACCGTTTCTACCGGCAAATTATTTTCGTATGGCAAAGTTGTTATAGTTGTTGGCATATTATTATCGGTGTTTCAGCAATTTGTTGGAATCAATGTGGTTCTTTATTACGCTCCCCGTATCTTTGAAAGTATGGGTGCCGCAAAGGATGCATCCTTCTTGCAGACAATTGTCATGGGTATTGTGAATGTAGTCTTTACTGTTGTGGCCATTATGACAGTTGATAAATGGGGTAGAAAACCACTATTGATCGTCGGCTCAATCGGTATGGCCATTGGGATGTTCGGAATAGGCAGCATGGCTTTTGTCAATTCGATTGGTATTGGCACACTATTATTCATGATCATATTTACGGCTTCCTTTATGATGTCTTGGGGACCAATTTGCTGGGTGTTAATTTCGGAAATTTTCCCAAATAAAATACGGGGCCAAGCTGTAGCAATTGCAGTAGCTGCCCAATGGGCGGCCAACTATTTCATTTCTTCTACTTATCCTGCAATGATGGAATACAGCAGTGGATTAACCTATGTATTTTATGGAGTAATGAGCGTGCTCTCTGCTATTTTTGTATGGAAAATGGTTCCTGAAACGAAAGGAAAAAGCCTGGAGGAAATGGAATCTGTGTGGAAGAAGGATATTGCGTAACATTGCATGCGTTACTTTTCGCTTTTTATATACGAAACTAGTTAATAAAAAAACTTAGTTAATTCATTATACAAACTAAGTAAGAAGTGCTAGAATCTAATTTAGAAAGATTTGAAAACGATTTCTACAATAGGAGGACATTATGAGCTATTTCAAAAATATCGACCAAATCAAATATGAAGGATCACATTCTCAAAATCCGCTTGCATTTAAATATTATAATCCAGAAGAAGTAATTAACGGACAAACAATGGAAGAGTTGTTGCGTTTTGCGGTTTCCTACTGGCATACTTTTACCGCTGAGGGAACAGATCCATTCGGCCAAGGAACGATGGTTCGCCCATATAATCATTTTTCAGGAATGGATCTTGCAAAAGCCCGTGTTGAAGCATCTTTTGAGTTTTTTGAAAAAATGAATGTACCTTACTTTTGTTTTCATGATGTGGATGTTGCCCCTGAAGGAAGCAGCCTAGCTGAAACTAATAAAAACTTAGATGTAATCGTTTCCATGATAAAAGATTACTTGAAGACAAGTAAAACAAAGCTACTTTGGAATACAGCCAATATGTTCTCAAACCCTCGCTGGTTGCACGGCGCTGCCACTGCTCCGAATGCGGATGTTTTCGCTTATGCGGCAGCAAAAGTGAAAAAGGGATTGGAAGTCGGCAAAGAACTGGGCGCAGAAAATTACGTATTCTGGGGTGGCCGAGAAGGCTATGAAACATTATTAAATACGGATATGAAATTGGAACAAGATAATCTGGCACGCCTCTTCCATATGGCTATTGATTATGCAAAAGAGATACATTTCAATGCCCAATTCTTAATAGAGCCTAAACCTAAGGAGCCTACAAAACACCAATATGATTTTGATGTAGCGACAGGCCTGGCATTCCTGCAAAAATACGATTTGGCAGACCATTTTAAATTCAATATTGAAGCAAACCACGCAACGCTTGCAGGCCACACATTTGAACATGAATTATGCGTAGCCCGAATCAATGGAATGCTTGGTTCCGTCGATGCGAACCAGGGAGATCCATTGCTAGGATGGGATACAGATGAGTTCCCGACCGATTTATATTCCACTACATTGGCTATGTATGAAATCCTTAAAAATGGAGGGCTTGGAGCTGGTGGGCTTAACTTTGACGCGAAAGTTCGCCGTGGATCTTTTGAACCGGAAGATTTGTTCTATGCCCACATCGCTGGAATGGATAGTTTTGCCGTAGGCGCTAAAGTGGCGCAAAAATTGCTTGACGATAAGGTTCTTGAGGATTTCATCGATCAACGCTACAGTTCATATAAAGAAGGAATTGGCCTTGAAATCGTTGAAGGCAAAACCGATTTGCGCAAATTGGAAACATACGCCCTTGGATTAGACGATATTAAAAATGAATCTGGCAGACAAGAGCAATTAAAAGCTATTGTGAATCAGTATTTATTAGATGTGAACGGCAGCAAGTAAAGAAGGATGCTGGTTGATTATTGATTGATTAAAGTTACACTTTATGGGAATGTGCTGGATTCATTTAATGGAACCAGCACATTTTCTCTACTGTTGAAAGGGTGGGTAAATATTGAAGCATGTCATCGGAGTAGATATAGGTACAAGTGCTGTAAAAGTTGTCTTGATGAATCAGCTTGGGGAACTATGCCAAGAAATCACAAAGCCTTATCCGCTTATTCAGGAAAAGTCCGGTTATAGCGAGCAGAATCCAGAAGATTGGTTTACCCAGACTACTATGGCGATCAAAGAATTGGTGAGTGGCATTTCTGAATCCGCTTCCATAGAAGGGATTAGTTTTTCGGGACAAATGCACGGACTTGTCTTATTGGATGAAGAACGCCAAGTATTAAGGAATGCCATTTTATGGAATGATACCCGGACAACTGAACAATGCAAACAAATATATGAATTAGTCGGCAAAGACAAATTGCTGGAAATCACGAAGAATCCTGCCCTTGAAGGGTTTACATTACCCAAATTGCTATGGGTCAAGCAATATGAACCTGACATCTTCCAGAAAGCGGCGACTTTCCTGCTTCCTAAAGATTATGTCAGTTTTAGAATGACCGGGCATATATACAGTGAATATTCAGATGCAGCCGGAACATTGCTGTTGGATATCCGCAAAAAAGAATGGAGCCAAGAGATTTGTGATGCTGTTGGCATCGATATCTCGCTGTGTCCGCCTTTGATTGAATCGCATGAATGTGCAGGGGCAATCACGAAAGAATTTGCAGAGGCAACGGGGCTGAGCGAAGGAGTCAAGGTGTTTGCCGGAGGAGCGGACAATGCTTGCGGCGCTTTAGGCTCCAATATCCTCCAAGAAGGAAAAACACTTTGCAGCATAGGCACATCGGGAGTTGTTCTTTCTTATGAAGACAGCAACAGCCTTGACTTTGAAGGAAAGGTCCATTACTTCAACCATGCCCAGCAGAATGCTTATTATACCATGGGTGTTACACTGTCTGCAGGGCATAGTTTGCAGTGGTTTAAGAATACATTCGCTGGTGATGAAGACTTTGATTCGTTGCTTGCCGGTGTGGAAAATGTTCCGGTAGGAGCCAATGGCCTTCTTTTCACGCCTTATTTGGCGGGAGAAAGAACACCTCATGCGGATTCTGTGATTCGTGCCAGTTTTATAGGCATGGACAGTTCGCATAAACGGATTGATTTTATCCGTTCCGTTATTGAAGGAATCACCTTTTCACTCAATGAATCTATAGAGATCTTTCGGGAAAACGGCAAGAAGATCGACACGGTCGTTTCAATCGGGGGCGGGGCAAAAAATAAAGCTTGGCTGCAGATACAAGCCGATATTTTTAATGCGACAATCGTGAAGTTATCGAGCGAACAAGGGCCTGCTGTGGGAGCTGCGATGATTGCCGCATATGGGTGCAAGTGGTTTGAATCGTTGGAAGAGTGCGCTGAGGTATTTTGCTCATCTGGAACGCAATATCAACCGATCCCGGAAAATGTGGAGAAATACAAACAGTTATTCCCTATATATAAGCAAGTCTATCAACAAACAAAAGAGTTGAATGCAGCGCTTCAAAGCTTCCGTAAACGATAAACGGGGTTCATCTATTAAAAAAAGCGGATCTCCTCTTCTTTGCCAGAGATTCCCCCATAAAAAAGAAAGGAGAAAACATGTCTATAACAAAAGTGTTGTATGGAAAAGTGAATCAAGAAAATATTTATCAATATACATTGGCCAATAGGAATGGTATCCAAGTATCATGCATCAATTATGGCTGCATTATTACCAGAATGCTTATACCTGACCGCAATGGTGTTGCAGAAAATATTGTGCTTGGCTTTGATGATATCGAGGACTACGTGGAAAGAAATACGCCTTATTTAGGCGGTGTGGCAGGAAGGGTTGCAGGCAGGATTAAAAACGGAAATTTCAAGTTGGAAGGAATCGATTACGAATTGGCCCAAAATGATAATCACCATCATCTGCATGGAGGGCCGACCGGTTTTATCACCAGGGTGTGGGATGCTGAGACAGAGGAAACAGATGGCGAAGAAAGAATTGTTTTTTCACGTATCAGCCCTGATGGTGAAGAAGGCTACCCGGGAAAGGTCGATGTAAAGGTGATCTATGCGCTTAATGAGCAAAACCAATTTAGAATCATATACGAGGGTGTCTCTGATCAAACGACCATCCTAAATCTGACCAATCATTCCTATTTTAATTTAAGCGGTGATGCCAAATCAGATGTAGGAACACATTTTTTAAAGATTGACAGCGATCAATTTCTTGAACTGGATCATGAACTATTGCCTACGGGCCGTTTGTTGGACGTGGAAGGTACTCCTTTCGATTTCCGGGAAAAGCGCCGCATACAGGATGGAATAAAAGAGGACAATCCTCAGCTCTGTATAGCTGGAGGCTACGATCATCCATTTATACTAAACAGTCATTTTAATAAAGAGATTGTTTTGTATGAACCTGCCAGTGGACGGAAAATGAGAGTCGAAACGGATCAGCCGGCAGTCGTTGTCTATACAGCCAACTCTTTAACCGACGAGACAGTGGTTAACGGTCAAAAGGGGCATAAGCATATGGCTATATGCCTGGAAACCCAAGGGTATCCAGACGCCGTGCACCATCCGCATTTTCAATCGATTGTCTTGACTGAGGGGAATTCTTATAAGGCAGAAACCGTTTTTCATTTCAGCAGCGACTAAGGATTTGCTGATAAAATAATTCGCCTTATGACTACAGTTCTGAAAGGATATACGTTTTCTAATGGTACACAAGGAGATGGTGGTTGTTAGGGATAACAGTTATGATCTCTATACCTAAGCCTACAACAACGTTTACTTCTTGTATTGGTGATGTATGGCAGGATTAGTGAAGAAGGACAACCACAGTATGTGCCGGTAAGTGGTTTTTAAGAGTCTGCTGGAACCTAGACCAAGGTTATGGCAGGCTTTTTTTATGGCTATCCCTCTTTTTATTCTTCTTCTGAATGGTGCTCAATATGGGAGTGAAAACGAAGAAGTGTAAGTGGGAGACCAAGCGCCAGTAAGAATCCGATTGTCCAACTACTGATAGTTTGGGGATGAACCGAGTGCCAATCAACGTTTCACTTTGTAAAAAGAGTCTGTAGCAGATTGAATCAGTATGTTAAAATATAAAATATTCAGAATTTATTTTATATAAGGTGGGGAATCTATGAATGTACCATTAGTGTTAACGGATTTTTTAGATCGGGCAGTAACTCTGTTTGGAGATAAAAAGGCTATTTACTGTGATGACCGTGTATTTACATATGCCCAATTAAACGAACGGGTAAATGCGCTTTCTCATGGATTGCGCGGGCTTGGCGCCAAAAAAGGGGACAGGATCGCCTATCTCGCGCCGAATACAGTAGAAATGCTTGAGGGATTTTACGGCGTTTTCCAGCTGGGGGCAATCATGGTTCCGCTCAATACCCGGCTAAAGCCGGAAGATTATCTGTTTATCCTTAATCACAGTGAATCGAAAATACTATTGGTCGACCAAGATTTATATCCGCTTATCGAGCCGATTAAAGACCAACTGCAGAGTGTGGAGCATATTATCGTGCATTATAAGGAAGAATCCTGCCCGGAAATGGATTACGAGCAATGGCTCGCCGCCCAGTCCCGTGAAGCCTTCAGAAGGGAAGAGCTTTCGGAAGATGATGTTTGCTCCCTGCTTTACACGAGTGGGACGACCGGAGACCCTAAAGGTGTCATGTTGACGCACCGCAATAATTATTTGCATGCTTTTTCGACCATGCATCATTTGCGGGTATCCGACGCAGACACTTATTTGCATGTTTTGCCGATGTTTCATGTGAACGGATGGGGCGCTCCTTTTTACTACACCTTAAATGGATCAACACAAATATTCCTCAAGAAACCTACACCTGAAGCCATTTTCCAACTTATCCATAAACATGATGTGACGGTCATCCATATGGCGCCTACTGTCCTGAATTCCATCCTTCAGTATGCTGAACGTGAACAGCCGGCGTCCCACCATCCTCTTCGGCTTGTGATTGCTGGTTCGGCTCCTCCGGCTGCATTCATTGCCAAAGCAGAAAGTGAATTGGGATGGGAGTTCATCCAAGTATACGGGATGACTGAGTCTGCTCCTTTAAGCCTGGCGTCCATCATTCCAGCTGAATTGCAGCATTTGCCGGCGGAGGAAAAATACCGAATGAAGGCGAAAGCCGGGCGCCCGATGTGCGGTAGCAAAGTAATGGTCGTAAATGAGGAAGGCCGAGAAGTGGCGCGTGACGGACTTGAAATTGGCGAAGTTTTGACCAGGAGCCATGGAGTGATGAAAGGCTATTGGAAAAATGAAGAAGCCACCATGGCCGCTATCCGGAATGGATGGCTGCACACAGGAGATATGGCTACTGTCGATCAGTATGGCAATGTGGATATTGTTGATCGCAAGAAGGATGTTATTATTTCGGGAGGGGAGAATATTTCATCCATTGAGGTGGAAGGGAATCTGTATAATCACCCGGCAGTACTGGAAGCAGCCGTCATTGCCGCTCCCCATGAAAAATGGGGAGAGACACCGCATGCTTATGTAGTCGTGCGTCCAGGATTGACGGTGACTGCTGAAGAACTGATTTCCTTTTCGAGGGAATCACTTGCCCATTTCAAGGCTATAACCGGTGTAACATTCGTTGATGAACTCCCTAAGACCGCTTCCGGAAAAATACAAAAAGTCCAGCTAAGGAACGGTTACTGGAGCGAAAAAGGGAAATCCGGCCGCTTCGTTAACTGAATCGGGCAGCAGATTGTTTTTGGCAATGAGCGGCTTATACATCTGCAACAAGGGAGTGAGGAAAAAGAAAGTAAGTGGAAATCAAGCGCCAGTTAGAATTCGATTGGTTCAAGGGGACGAAAGAAAACCCTCACCGATTAATGTTTCACTTTAAAAAAAGAAAAAAGATAACGGGGTATCACATGGATTCCAGTTTTGGTTCAAACGGTGGAAATCGGATCATCGCCTTGGATATACTGAGGGGATTTGCCATTTTAGGGATATTCTTTGTCAATATCCCTTATTTCTTCACCCCTATTCTATATATAGATCCGCAGCATTTCTGGCAATCAGCCAATGACCGGATAGTCAATACAGCCGTAGATATTTTTGCCCAAGCCAGTTTTTATCCGCTATTTTCCTTTCTGTTTGGTTATGGGGCAGTGCTTATTGCCGAACGTAGTATGAAGAAGGGACAGCTTTTTCATCTTGTTTTTTTGAGGAGAATGCTACTTTTATTGATCATCGGTTTGATTCATGCTTTCTTGGTTTGGTATGGCGATATACTGATTACGTACAGCATTTGCGGATTTTTCCTTCTCTTATTCTATGGCCGAAGTGCCCGGACACTGTTGCGAACAGGGTGTATCATGTATATAGCCTTCTGGGGAGTGTTTATTGGCCTGACTGCGCTTTCTGAAATTTGGATTCAACCGGATTTATTCAACCTTATGGATCATCAAACAGAAGCACTGCAGGCACAAGCCCATTACAGTAGCGGAACCTTTAAGGAGATTTTCCGTCAACGGGTACATGACTGGAGTCTAAGCAACAATGTCGGCAGTTATTGGATATTGATTCTGAATATACTGCCTTTGATGCTGATCGGCGCAGGCTTCGCCAAGAAACGCTGGCTTGCGGAAGCCCATACGAATAAGAAGTTGTTTGCCCGCTTGCTGGTAGTTGGATTGATCGGGGGATTTAGCCTCAAATGCCTGCCTTATGTGTGGAAGAAATCTTATACAGCTTATATGATCCAAGATTTTATAGGAGGGCCTTTGGTGGGCTTGTTCTATCTTGCTTTGATCGTTTTGTTGCTGCAAAATGATCAAGCTAAAAGAGTATTGCATCCGTTTTCCTACACAGGGCGGCTATCTATCAGCAATTATCTTCTGCAATCTGTTTTTGCGAGTTTTTTATTTTACTCGTATGGGCTCGGTTTATACGGCAAGATTTCTTATACGGAGGGTGTAGGGATAGTAATCGCCTTTTACGGCCTGCAAGCGGCGGTAAGCAAATACTGGACGTCAAAATATAGGATGGGGCCTGTTGAATATGTGTGGCGTTGGGGAACCTACGGTAAAAAGCCTTTACTTAGAAAGTGAAGGGAATTGTTTTTTTCAATAGTCAGGCTATTATATTAGTAAAGGCAAACCTATTAAAAGAGCTTTTCGGATTATCTATTATTCATGTAAATCAGACAAAGGGAGGAAGTACGGATGAAATTAGCAACTGTAAAAAAAGACGGCGTTTCATTTGTCATCTGTGAAGACCGAACAGAAAAACTATTGCATTTAGCTCGTGCCAACAAAGAAAAGTATGGAGAAGACCACGCTTTTCCATCTTCGATGCTGGCGATCATTGACGGAGGAAAAGCAGAAATAGAGAGAATAAAAGAGTTGCAGTCTTATGCGGAAGGCAAACCGCATTTATTTTTGGATAAAGAAGAAGTTGTTTTTGAAGCGCCGATTCCCCGGCCGCGGAAAAATATTTTTTGCGTAGGTAAAAATTATAAAGACCATGCGATTGAGATGGGCAGCGAGGCGGATATTCCTGAACATATTATGCTCTTCACCAAAGCGCCTACAACCGTTATAGGCACTGGGGAAGCAATTCCTAATCATGCTAGTGTGACAGAGCAGCTGGATTACGAGGGAGAAGTGGCTGTTGTAATTGGCAAAACAGCGAAAGGGGTAAAGAGGGAAGCGGCAGAAGACTATATTTTTGGTTACACAATTATAAATGATGTGACAGCCCGTGATCTGCAGGCACGACATAAGCAATTCTTCATCGGTAAAAGCCTGGATGGCAGCTGCCCGATGGGACCGTATATTGTCCATAAATCAAGTATCCAACATCCTTTGAAGCTTCAGGTTCAGACGAAGGTAAATGGTGAATTGAGACAAAACGGCAATACCGGACAATTTATATTTTCCATTCCTGAAATGATTGAAACTCTGTCCAAGGGAATGACGTTGGAGCCTGGCGATATCATTGCCACAGGCACTCCGGCGGGGGTAGGCAAGGGATTCAAACCTCCAAGATTCCTAAACTCCGGCGATGAGATTGAAATAACGGTTGAGGGATTGGGAACGTTGGCCAATAAAGTGGAGTTTTGAGCAGTGGGGGTTTTAGCGCCACTTGGAATAGAATACATGAAGCAAATTGGAAGACCGGCGGAACAGCAGAGAGTTTGCCGGATTTTCGAAAAATATGGTAGTGTATTGATAGTATGGGAAATTTATCTATGTTATGATGTGATTAACTTGTGAAAAGGGGGGATTACTATGGGAACGGATTTTCATATAACAACTTGGGCATTGGCTATTATCTTGATGATTGTCGCAATTGTCCTGCTAAAAAAAGGGAACAATAAAGGGTTTAAGATTACACATATGATCGTTCGCGTGTTATACATATTGATCATTCTTTCCGGAGGATTGTTGATTTCTAAAGAAGGAACGCTGACAGGTGAGATATATGGGAAAATGATTCTCGGAATCATCGTAATCGGTCTGATTGAGATGATATTGGTGCGTTTGGGCAAAGGCAAGGGCATCACTGCAATGACCGTTATCTTTATCATTGCATTTTTAGCGGTGCTTGCTTTAGGATTTAGGCTTCCATTGGGAATTAATTTCCTCGCATAAGAAATTTTGCAAAGATAAATCTGAATATTTTATGAAAAAACCGCCAGAAAATATGGTGGTTTTTTCTATTTATTCAAAAAATATGCTTTTTTATGGTATTTTAATAATAGAATATACGTCAATAATGAACTAGCGGAGATAATTGATTATGGATAAAATTAATTATGTTTTTTCAGGGATTCCTGACCTCATTCAATACATCAACCAAAAAAAGTTATATGAGTTTCGCAATCTACTTGTTGAGGTATTCGCTGAGGAAGATGAATACGATATACTCAGAAGCATTATAGACGTATGCTATCGGCACTTGCCCCAGGCAACATTGGTAGGCTGCACGCCATATGGTTCAGCATCACAAGGCAAGCCGCTTAAAGAAGCAATCAGGCTTTCTTTTACGGTACAGATAGATACAGAAATGAATATCTCGGAGTTTGCAGCCAAGACTAGTAAACAGCAGAAACCGCAACAAACAGAAAAAATGATCAAAATATACAAAGCGCTGTTTGACCACAGCTTAGATTTAATCTATGTGATTGATAAAGAGGGGAAATTTACAGAAGTAAACGCCCATTTTCTAGAGTCGACCGGTTTGGAAGAACGCCAATTGATCGGCCAGGATAGCTTGAAATATGTAAATCAAAAGGATGTATGGCGCTTTAAGAAACGATTCTTGAAAGCGATGCAGGGCCATATCCAGACATACGAAACTTCATATGAAAGAGAAAAAGGAAAAAAACAGTATTATTCTATAAAGGAACTGCCTATTGTCATAGAGGGAGAAGTGGAGGGAATCGTCGGCATCGGCAGGAATATCACTGAACAAAAGCGGGTGGGGGAGCAGCTTTCACAACTATCTTACTATGATGCGCAAACGAATTTGCCCAATCGTGTGAAATTCAGCCAAGTTATGCATAAAATGATTCAGCGCAGCAAAAAGGAAAAAAGAGAGATGGCTGTTTTACTGATTGATATCGATCGCTTCCAAATAGTGAATGATAGCTTAGGGCATCATGCTGGCGATCTGATTTTAAAGGAGATTGCTTTAAGAATGCAGAGGGTCATTCCTGCGGATGGGTTCATGGGCCGGTTTGCGGGGGATGCCTTTTCCTTGCTTCTTCATGGAGATGTCTGCATAAAGAATGTGAATAAGGTCATTAAAAAGATTGCCAATGCAATTGGGGAACCGATTGTTTTTAATGATAAGGAGTTTTTTATGTCTGCAAGCATTGGGGTTAGCATGTTTCCAAATGATGGAGTTTCAGAAGGTGAATTGTTGAAAAATGCGGATATTGCTTTGAATAAACTGAAAAACCAGGGCGGCAATTCTTATATGTTCTATTGCAATGAAATGAATAAACAAGCAATAGAGAGATTAAAGCTTGAAGGCAGCTTACGCAAGGCAGTTATGAACGAGGAATTCCATTTATGCTATCAGCCCTTAGTAGATGTGAAGGCGGGCCGCATATATGGAAGTGAAGCGTTGATCAGGTGGAATCATCCTGAACAGGGAATCATATCTCCTGCCGACTTCATTCCTTTAGCGGAGGAAACAGGCTTGATAGTTGAAATTGGCACCTGGGTTTTGAAAAAAGCGTGCAAACAAAATAAAGAATGGCTGGATGCAGGATTTGGCGAACTAGTTATATCGGTGAATGTGTCCCCACTACAATTCCAGCAGCCCCTTTTTTATGAAATTGTCAAAGATGCCCTCAGGGAAAGCGGGTTGCCTCCCCAACTGCTGCATTTGGAATTGACAGAAAATAGTATGCTAGAAAACATGGAGTACAGCATAGGCATTATGGAAAAACTGCGCCAAATGGGTGTGAAAGTATCTATTGACGACTTTGGAACGGGTTATTCATCTTTGAGCTATCTCAAAAATCTGCCGATTGATTATTTGAAAATTGACCAGTCCTTTATCAACAATCTGAAAGAAGATTCCGAGGATATGGCAATTGTAAAGGCGATTATCATGATGGGGAGAGGGTTATCGCTCCGCGTGGTGGCTGAAGGAGTGGAAACAGAAAAGCAGCTATCCCTTCTTAAAGAGATGGATTGCCATTTTGCTCAGGGCTATTATATTGATAAGCCATTGACCGTTGAAGAATTTGAAAAGAAATTGAATGTTTAATTGGGTATTTAAAAGGCTGTTTTCATAGAATTTAAAACAATGTAGTGATCCTTATAGTTCGGTGGAAGTGAAAAATGAACTGCGATTACAGTCCATTCCGACGTTAGCTTATCAAAATTACTAAAAAAGTGTCTACCATTTTTAACAATGCGATTTTCTCTTATTCACATAATATGAAGCCAGGGTAACAATTAATAAAGTTGGCAGGGCATAAATTTGTCCAATCGTTAATTTCCATAGAATAGTATGATAACCTTCAGAAGCAGGAATGAAGACTGCTATTACACAAACAATGATATAGGCTATTAAAGGGGGAATCATTAACCTCATATGTTAATCTCCTTTCCCAAAAAACATATACATCTTTGGATCAACATTATTCGTTTTAACCCATAATGGCTGATTTTAATATATTTTTTTCCTTGTTTTACCATTATGCTAAGTTAGTTGTATAACATAAAAAGCCTTTAGAACGGTTTTAAAGAAGAATTCTCTAAGCAATCTAAAGACTTATCCCCGACAAGCATAAGAACCCTCTCTTTCGGAAACATGGTTTTCGTTTCCGAAAGAGAGGGGCTTATGGCTCGAGGGGGTGACCGGTGAAGCTAGACACATCGGTTCGTGCCTCACCTTGTTTTCTTTATCTTAAAGAGAAGGGCTCCAGTCCCTACGCTGCTAAACGGGTGTTCTCCGCTTTTCGTTGTGTCTAGCTCCAGACCTCCAGCGCCTAGCAAACTTCACCCTTTTCCCTACGATAAGTCAACATCAACTCACTACGTTCGCTGTGTTTCCTTTATCTCAAGAAAATCCCTCCAGTTTGTACGGCGCTAAACGACCGTTTCCGCTTTTCGTGGTGTCTAGCTCCGAACACCCAGCGGCTAGGGGACTTCACCCTTTTCTTCTACGATAAGTCAACATCGGTTCGTACCTCACCGTGTTTCCTTTATCTCAAAGAGAAAGGGCTCCAGTCCCTACGCCGCTAAACGGGTGTTCTCCGCTTTTCGTTGTCCAGCTGCAGTGACCAGGGACTAGCAAACTTCGGGCTTTTCTCTACGATAAGTCAACATCGGTTCGTGCCTCACCGTGTTTCCTTTATCTCAAGAAAATCCCTCCAGTTTGTACGTCCCTAAACGGTCACTTCCGCTTTTCGTTAGTTAGGGGAGAATTTTTCTATTACTATTCGTTTGCCTGTGTTTTGGGTGAATTCGAATCGGTCGTGTTCTTTTGTGCTATATACGAAATGGTGCTGGACGGAGCAGACGCATTGGCCGTTATCGAATGTGAAGAAGTTGACGCCGCTGCAGCTGCTTTTATCCCGTATGAATGTCAATTGGTTATATCCATAAATGCAATCATAAATGGAAAACGACATGGAATTGAGTGTCATGATGAATTGGAAGAAGGAGTCGTCGTTGATTTCCTCTAGTAAACGCTCGAACGAGTATAATAATTGTTTTTTTATTCGCACTTTTTCCTGGTGGCTGAGGAAGATCAGTTCCTTTTTGATACTAACGACTGCCACATCCGTTAAGATGCCCTTTCGCCACCTGTTGTTCCGGTTGATTTCGATTTCGCTATGGAGGAATTCCTCAAGTGGATATGCTTCGTCCGTTTCATCACTGAAAAATATCCATTGGTCATTTATACATTCAACGACGCCTGCCGTAAAGGATCTTGATTGATTCTTTATCAGCTCTGTTCTTTGTTGCTTATTCATTTTGTACCCTCCGACTGAAGAAAATGGCTCACCTACTTTTTTATAAAGTGTCAAACAAAATAGGCGGGAATTTATGCAGGTCTCTCTGTTAAAAGATTTTTTCCTGGGACATTAACACATCTTGCCCTTCTGCATAGGCTATTACACGTCTGAAAATAAATAAAAGCTGCGTTAATCTTTCTGTACATTCCGAATACATATGGAAATGGGGTACAGATGAAATACCAGTGATTGGTGGGGAGTACAGACAAGAAAGGGTGATCATTATGTGTGGAATCACTGGTTGGATCGATTTTTCACGTCATATGGCAGATGAAGAAGCGGTTGTAGCAGCTATGGGAGATACACTGCAGTTGCGCGGGCCTGATGAAAGTGCTGTCTGGAGTGATCGGCATGCTTGTTTTGCCCATAAGAGACTGACGGTGGTCGATCCTGAAGGCGGCAAACAGCCAATGACTATTGAACATGAAACAGGGACATATACACTTTGTTATAACGGTGAGCTGTACAATACCGAAGATGTGCGGAAATACTTGTTATTAAAAGGATATTCGTTTAAAGGTCATTCTGACACTGAAGTTCTGCTAACTTCTTATATAGAATGGAAAGAAAATGTCGTTGAACGGATAAATGGCATCTTTGCATTTGCTGTTTGGGACCACCAGCGGGAAGAACTTTTCATGGCGCGCGACAGACTTGGCGTTAAACCCCTTTTTTATAAGGAACAAGGCAAAGGAATGTTATTTGCTTCTGAGATCAAAGCGATCCTTGCACATCCGGAAATATCTGCCGAGTTGGATCGGGAAGGGCTATGCGAGTTGTTCGGATTGGGTCCCTCCCATTCTCCGGGATCTGGTGTCTTTAGAGGAATCAACGAACTGCGCCCGGCCCATGCAATGCGCCTTTCCCGCACAGGGATGAAAATATGGCGATATTGGGATGTAAAAAGTGGTGAGCATACAGATAGCTTAGAGCAAACAACGGAAAAGGTGCGGTATCTGGTCGAAGATGCCATCGTCCGCCAGCTTGTGTCAGATGTCCCTTTATGTACATTCTTGTCAGGAGGGATTGATTCCAGCGTGATCACTGCCATAGCTTCACGCCATTATAAAAAAGAGAATCTTCCTGCCCTCCATACGTATTCAATTGATTACCAGGACAATGAATTATACTTTCAAGACAATCATTTTCAACCCAGTAATGACGCACCGTGGATAGAGATGGTATCTAAAGCGCATGATACGGAGCACCATCGTTGTGTCATCTCACAGGAAATGCTGGTAGAGGGGCTTGAACAGGCAATGGCCGCCAAGGACTTGCCGGGCATGGCGGATATTGATTCATCGCTGTTATGGTTTTGTGAACGTGTAAAAGAGCGCTTTACAGTTAGTTTGTCTGGCGAGTGTGCAGACGAGATATTTGGCGGATACCCATGGTTTCATGACCCTTCAACAAAAAGTGAAGGGTTTCCTTGGATCCGTTCAACCTCGGAGAGATCCTTATTTCTAAAGGATCAATGGCGTGAGAGATTGAAGGTTGAAGAGTATGTAGCGGAAAAATATAGGCAAACCATGAAGGAGACGCCGCTATTGACAGGCGAAAATGCCGAGGAATCACGCAGGCGGCAGTTATTTTACAGTAATTTGCACTATTTCATGATCAATTTGCTCGAGCGTAAAGACAGAATGAGCATGGCGGCTTCTTTAGAAGTAAGGGTGCCGTTTGCCGATCATACTCTCGTTGAATATGTTTGGAATATTCCCTGGGAGATGAAAATGACGGGAAATTGTGAAAAAGGAATATTGCGAAAAGCGATGGAAGGCATTTTGCCCGAAGAGATCCTGTACCGAAAGAAAAGCCCGTACCCCAAAACCCATCATCCGATTTACCGCGATAAAGTAACTAGTCTTCTTCAGGACCGTGTCTCCAAAAAAAGCAGCGTTTTGCATGAATTCTTCAAAAAAGAACAGCTTCAGCAATTGATCGAATCAAAGGGATCCTCATTTCAGGTACCGTGGTACGGCCAATTAATGTCAGGACCGCAACTGCTGGCTCACTTGGCACAGTTGGATATGTGGTTTGAACGCTACAATGTGAATGTAATCGAGGCTATCTAAAGGATGGCTCGATCATAAAAATCTAATAGCTTTGTGAAAAAAGAACCCCGTACAACAATGGTACGGGGTTCTATCAGGATGCTTTGTTCTCTGCGAATTCTTCACTGGAGGTAAAGCCTTTTTTCATCCAAGCCCTTGATTTCCAACGATGAAGCATCAATAATCCACGAAGCCATTCATCAACAATGAAAGCAATCCATACACCGAATAATCCCCAGGCAAGTTTGATACCAAGGATATATGACAGGGTGACGCTGACGCCCCACATGGAGAGAATGCCTACTATAACAGGGTATCTGACATCACCGGTGGCGCGTAATGAGTTAATAATGACGATATTAAACGCCCTGCCCGGTTCCAGAATAATTGTCAACCAGATCAATAAGCTTCCGGCTATTAGGATATTTTGATTGTCTGTAAAAATGGACAGCAACGGTTTGCTGAAAATAGAGAATGTGAGAGCGCAAAGGAAAGAAATTAAGATTGCCATGCGCAAGCTTTTTAAACAGCGTGCATAAGCTTCTTCATATTTTCTGGCTCCGATTTGGTGTCCGACCATAATTTGCGTGCCCTGGGAAATGGCAATAGCAAATAGATAAATGAACATCATCAGGTTGGTTGTATATACTCTTGTTGTAAGGGCTTCAGTGCCCATCATTGTAATGAAGTAAGTAATCATCATTTGCGAACCATTATATGATAATTGCTCGCCTGCTGAAGGAATCCCAATCGCCAGCAGGTTTTTTAAATGCTGATACGGCATTCGGAATACGCCCAGAAAGTCAAGTTTATTCGGCACCCTCTTGACCAAAAGGATGAGAATGGCAATAAGGCCGAGCACCCTGCTGATGCTGGTAGAGATGGCTACACCTTTCACACCCAACACCGGTATGCCGAAAGGACCAAAGATAAACAAATAATTGCCGATAATATTTAGGGCATTCATGGCAATCGTTACATACATGGCGTCCTTGGTAAAGCCATAGCTTCGAAGAATGGCGCCTGCAGTCATAATCACAGCTTGTATGAAGGCCAGACCACCGACAATACTAAGATATGAATGCGCTTCTTCCATCAATTCAGCCGGCAAATCCATGAGATGAAGCAAGGTTTTGCTTGAGAAAAAGACAGTGATGCTCAAAATCAGGCCAAATGCAAAATTGGCGGCCAAGGATATGACGGATACTTCTGCAGCTGCCAGTGGATTTTTAGCCCCGAGATTTTGGGCGACCAATATGGCTGTACCTGTTGCGATAAATCCGAACATAACAATGACCAATGCAAGAATCTGATTGGAGACGCCAACAGCGGCCACTGAATTATCTGAGTAGAGGCTCAACATTAATGTATCCGCATTTCCCATAAGCATATGAAGGAAAAGCTCTACGAACAAGGGCCATGTCAGGGCAAACAAAGTTAATTGTTTAGGATTTTTCATACTATTTATGCGATCTCCTTATTTGGTAATATAAACTTTGATTTTGTGATTTTTATCCTGTTAATATTCCCGCTTCATATGGAAAGCGATGATGTGCAAGCGGGAGATCATGCACCCATAAGAATGATGGTTGGTTCAACCAACGTTTGCTAAGGGGGTGGAAAATCCCCGCCAATTAATCACACACATCTCTTCATGTTAATATGCCAAGATTGGCTTTTCAATGTGTAACTTTTGTCAATCGTATTGCTCGGACAAAAAGATATTGAAAAAAAGAGGAAAGCTAGTATAATGATGTAAAATGCAACCGTTTTCACATTGAATCATCGGTTTGTTGCAACAGATATATTTTATCATTGAATTATGTTGTGCAATCGTTTGCTTTATTACACGCTCCTCGCTTCCATCTATCCCCTTTTAGAACAATATATTGATTTACTGTTTGACGCTTCCAGTTGAAAACGATACTCTTAAAAGCGTAGACAACAAGCGATAGGGGGAGCTAATAAGGTGAACAAAAAGGTAATGATTCTGCTACTTATACTCTTTCTTTTTATGGGTGGCATGCCAGTGCATGCTTTGGAAAAGAAAGATCGAATTTGGGAGGATGAGAGCGTTTACCGCATAGTGATTGACCGATTTAATGATGCAAATTTAGAAAATAATAAGAATGTGGATGTAACAAAACAAGGGAAGTTTAATGGGGGAGATTTTGCAGGGATACAGAAGAAGTTGGATTACATAAAAGATATGGGATTTACAGTCATTTCCCTTTCACCCATTTTTGAAACGGAGAAGGATCGTTTTAATGACTACAGTATAGAAGATTTCTATAAAACAGAACAACATTATGGTAGTTTGCAGGAATTCAAGCAACTAGTGAAAGAGGCTCATAAAAAGAAATTAAAAGTAATGATTGAGATGCCGACACTTTCGGTTGGAAGGAACCATCCTTGGACGAAGGATCCAGGCAAAGCAGATTGGTTTGTGAAGGACCCAAAAGCGATTGGTGAAGATGGAAGCCTGGTGCAAGCCAGTTGGATCGATGGATTGCCGCGGCTGAATCAAGAAAAACCAGAGGTGCATTCATATCTTGTTAATGTGGCCAAGTGGTGGATCAAGAAATCGGATATTGATGGATTCTATATTCCTTTTGTGGAAGAAGTACCAGCTTCTTTATGGAAAGACTTCAATCAAGAAATGAAGAAAACGAAAAAAAATATGTATGTTGTTGGGATGGATGCCAGCGGAGATATGGCAAAAGCAGCTTCCTATCAACAAGCGGGCTTTGACGGCATGATAAATGTTTCATCTGTAAACGCTATCAGAAAAGCATTTGCTTCAAGTGATAACCGTTTAAAGTCTCCTCTCCAAGAAGTCCAAGTTGCCCAGAAATTATTCAAACAGCCTAGATTGAATGAAAATCTCATTGATGAGCTATTTACTACCCGGTTTACCCAAGATATCGTGCAATCTAAAAGAAATCCGGCAACAGCATGGAACCTGGCTTTAACGTACCTATACACGATTCCGGGCATACCTTCTATACTGTATGGCTCAGAAATTGCTGTGAATGGCGGCCGATATCCGGATAACGCACAGTTTATGGGATTCAAAGCGGATAAAGAAATTATTGACCATTTAACGAAGATTGGAAAACTAAGACAGGAATTGCCTGCCTTAACAAGAGGTACATTTTCTGTCCTTTATAATCAAGACGGCTTGGCCGTTTATAAAAGATCATATAAAAACGAAGTGATCGTGGTTGTAGTCAATAATTCCTCGAAAACAAAAAGAGTGACATTGACAAGCGAACAATTGGCGAAAAAGAAAGAACTTAGGGGTCTGTTGGCAGGGGATTTGGCCAGGGAGAAGAATGGCAAGTACCATATTGTCATCGAACGTGAGAAATCAGAAGTTTACGCACTGACAGACAAGACAGGCATTAATATGGGATTTATCGGTGCCATTATTGCTGTCTGGGTCGCATTTGCCATCTTTATCTTTTTCGTGATGAAGCGTTCTAAACGAAATCAGTAACGGTTGTGATAGATAGGCGCTATCTATTTTTGATTTGTTTCTGCTTCCGTTGATGGCTGGTCAAATGTAGAGCAAAGACTTCAGTATATCCGGTAAAGAAGCCTTTTTCGCAACAAACAAAAGGACAACGGAGGAATCAGGAAATGGAAAGAAAATGGTGGAAAGAAGCCGTATGCTATCAAATATATCCAAGAAGTTTCAAGGACAGTAATGGCGATGGCATTGGTGATTTGAATGGCATTTTGTCTAAGCTCGATTATCTTAAGGAGCTTGGGATCGATGTTCTATGGATTTGCCCTTTCTATTCTTCGCCAAACGCCGACAATGGATATGACATCAGTGATTATCAAAATATCATGCTTGAATTCGGCACGATGGAAGATTTTGACCGATTACTCGAGGAATGCCATCAACGAGAGATGAAAGTGATTCTTGACCTGGTGATCAATCATACAAGCGATGAGCATCCATGGTTTATTGAATCCCGATCTTCACGGGAATCGGAAAAACGGGACTGGTATATTTGGAGAGATGGGAAAAATGGACGGGAACCGAATAATTGGGAAAGTATCTTCTCTGGTTCAGCTTGGGAATGGGATCGGGAGACGAAAGCGTACTATATGCACCTATTCGCTGCAAAGCAGCCGGATCTGAATTGGGAAAACAAAGATGTCAGACAAGCCATCTATGAAATGATACGTTGGTGGCTGGATAAAGGAATAGACGGTTTTCGTGTGGATGCAATCAGCCATATTAAAAAGCGGCCAGGCCTTCCGGATATGCCAAATCCTGCTCATTTGGAATATGTTCCCGCTTTTGATATGCATACCAATCAGGAAGGCATCCATGAATTCCTTCAGGAAATGAAGAAGGAAACATTTGACCGTTATGATATCATGACGGTTGGCGAAGCGAATGGAGTCAGGATTGATCAAGCAAATGAGTGGGTCGGGGAAGAACAGGGCGCATTCAATATGATTTTCCAGTTTGAACATCTTGATCTATGGAGAAAAGAAGCTGCCAAAAATGTAGATGTCGTCGCCTTGAAAAAGACCTTGTCCAAGTGGCAAAAAGGGCTCGAAGGCGTAGGTTGGAACGCGTTATTCTTTGAAAATCATGATCAGCCCCGGAGTGTTTCGGTGTGGGGAAATGACGGGGAATATTGGAGTGAAAGCAGTAAAATGCTTGCTGCCTGCTATTTCTTTATGCAGGGAACACCATTCATCTATCAAGGCCAGGAGATTGGAATGACGAATGTACGATTCGAGAATATCAATGATTATGACGATATCGGCATGAAAAACTTATATGCCTTGGAAACAGCTAAAGGAAGAGAACCGCTTGAAATCATGGAGATCATTTGGCAAAGCGGGCGCGATAATTCCCGCACCCCTATGCAATGGAACAGTCAGCCGAATGCAGGTTTCACTTCAGGTACACCATGGATGAAAGTGAATCCAAATTATAAAAAGATCAATGTAGAAGCACAAAAAGCAGACGAGCATTCAATTTATCATTTCTATAAAAAAATGATCCAGCTGCGTAAAAAATACGATATTTTTATTTATGGCAGTTATGAATTATTAGCGGAAGATCATCCATCCATGTTTGTATATAAGCGGGCATTAGATGGTGAAACAGCTTATATCCTTTGCAATTTCAGCGACGAGGAAACGGTTTATAATATAGAAGATATGAAAGAGCCTGGCGTGGAACTTGTTCTTCATAACATGGCCGGCGGAGCTGCAAGGATTGATCATCATTTTGCGCCTTATGAAGCCCGTGTCTATCTGGAGAAAAAATAAAATAGAATCATATAAGTTACAATTCATACCAAAAGAGCAAGGATATTTTAATTGTCTAATTTCCTTGTTCTTTTTTAGTATGAAAGGATAATATGTTGATCACGCTTCTGGCAGAAAGATGATAAAAGCCCCATAAAAAGCAGATATCTACATTGCCTTTTATGGGGCTTGCTTTCATTTAGTATTCAGTTGCTTGCCTTTAACCGTTGACGACTTGTCCGCCGTTAACATGCAGAATTTGTCCGCTGACATAGGAAGAATCGTCGCTTGCCAAATAGACATAAGTAGCGCCTAATTCGGAAGGTTGTCCTCTTCGTCCGATTGGTGTATTGCCGCCATGTTGTTTCACCTGTTCAGCAGGGAATGTGGACGGAATAAGCGGAGTCCAGATAGGGCCCGGCGCAACGCCGTTGACGCGGATTCCTTTTCCGGCAATACTGTTTGATAGGGCTCTTGTGAAAGCCACAATCGCACCTTTTGTTGCTGAGTAATCGATTAATTCTGGATGGCCTTCATAGGCAGTGACGGATGTAGTATTGATGATAGTGGCTCCTTCTTTCATATGAGGAAGGGCTGCTTTGGCCATATAAAAATACCCGAAGAAATTGGTGCGGAATGTTTTTTCCATTTGTTCGGATGTGATATCCAGAAAGTTCTTTTGGACATGCTGTTCGCCGGCGTTATTCACTAAGATATCTAGTTTGCCGAATGTTTTAATAGTTTCATCGACAGATTTTTGGCAGAAAGACTCATCACCGACATCGCCGGCTAGGCATTCGCAGCGAACACCTTCTTGTTCCACTAGTTTCTTCGTTTCTTGTGCATCCTGATCTTCATCAAGATAAGTAAAGAAAATATCTGCACCTTCTTTCGCGAAGTAAACGGCTGCAGTACGGCCGATTCCGCTGTCTCCTCCTGTGATGAGGGCTGTCTTTCCTTTTAATTTGTCACTGCCTTTATAATTGGGGCGGACAACTTCGGGTAGTGGATCCATTTCTGATTGGATCCCTGGTTGGCGGTTTTGCTGTAAAGTGTTTGGTATTGGATTTTTTGTGCTCATAATACGTATACATCTCCTTTATTTCTTTTCAGTATTTAGCGCAACTTTATCCACATTTACAATAAGCAACTTCGCTGATGCTTATTGCTATGACACTTTAGGTTTACCTTTCATTTCCTGTTGTTAAACATACAAAAAATGGTTAAGGGGAATCCAAGCATGAAAAAAGAGCGCCACAGGGGCGCTCCCATCATTATTTGCCTTTTTCTTTATTGAGGAAGAAGATGGCGATCGTGCCAGGGCCTGAGTGGGCTCCGATCGTTGCACTAACCATTTGGATTTCGAATGAAGTGGTGCCGAATTCCTCCTGGATCGCTTGCTTCCATTCAAGGGCTGCTTCCAAATCATCGCCATGGCTGATGCCAATGGTTTGCTTATCCAGATTGACGCCTCTTTCTCTCATCAGTTCCAATGTACGGTTAACTAATTTTTTCTTCCCACGAAGTTTTTCCAACGGGATCAGTTTACCATCTTCAACATGCAAAAGTGGGCGAATATTTAATAATCCGCCAACGAACGCTGAAGTTCTGGATATTCTGCCTCCACGTGCAAGATATTCTAAATTTCCTACAGTGAATAAATGTTCCATATGTGTGCTGTTAAAAACGATGTCTTCGATAATCTCTTCTTTAGAGGCTCCAGTCTCGGCTAATTCAACGGCTTTTTGTACGACCAACCCGTATCCGACCGAAGCACATTTTGTATCGATTATTTCAAGATCAAAGTCAGGGTATTGTTCTTTTACCTGATTTCTGATCATGACTGCCGTTTGGTAGGTGCCCGATAGCGCTGAAGAAAAAGCGATGTAAATTCCTTTTTCTTTTTTCTTTGCAAAATCCGTGAATTTCTCTAGGAAATACTCCGGAGAAACCTGCGATGTTTTTGGGGCCTTGCCGTTTCTCATTGCATCATAGACCGTTTTGCTTTGAATGGTTAACCCATCTTCATAATCTTTGCCGTCAAGATGAACATTTAATGGGAAAAAAGTAACATCGTGTTCTCTAAAATAAGATAGAGGTAAATCACATGCACTATCGGCTATAATATGTATACTCACCATATCACCTTCTTATATAATTTAAATAGAATTTCTCTATACAGTGTAACATTTGCGGGCAATAATAGGGAAATAAGGTGTTCTGATTTGCTAAAAAGAGTATAGTTATCAACAGTGAGAAAAAATAGTTGTTGAATTAATTGGAGGGAGTTTAGATTTGTATCTAGCTGAAGCTAAAAAAATTACTATTGTCATCTTGGGAGCATTCTTAAATGCGATCGCTCTGAACTTTTTCTTGATTCCTGCCAATGTATATTCCAGTGGATTTGCAGGTCTTGCGCAATTGATTTCAGGAATGCTTGATTTCTTCCATGCCCCTTTTTCGATATCGACAGGCGTACTTTTATTCTTGTTGAATATCCCGATTACCATTGTTGCTTGGAAGAAAGTCGGTAAGTCATTTACATTATACAGTTTTTTGAGTGTAGCACTTTTAACTTTATTCATGGAATTGCTTCCTGTTAAGGAATTGTCCCCAGACATCATATTAAACGCTGTATTTGGCGGGGTCATCGGCGCGGTAGGGGTCGGTTTCACCCTTAAATTCGGTGCCTCTACCGGTGGAATGGATATTGTGGCCATGTTATTATCCCGTGTGAAGGATAAACCGATCGGGACGTATTTGTTTGCTATGAACGGACTGATTATCGTGTGTGCCGGCTGTTTGTACGGTGCCGAGAAATCCCTTTATACGCTTGTGGCATTATATGCGTCCACACGCGTAGTTGATGCCATCCATACACGCCACGAGAAGTTGACGGTGTTCATCATTACCAAGAAATCGCTGGAATTAAAGACAGCTATCCACGCCAAATTGGTGAGGGGCATTACCATGTTGCCTGCCAAAGGCGCATTCACGGGCGAAGACAAGGAAATGTTGATGATGGTCATTACGCGCTATGAATTATATGATCTGGAAAAAATCATTGAGGAAGTCGATCCACAGGCTTTTGTAAATATTGTAGAGACGACAAATGTCGTTGGTTTCTTCAGGAAAGATTAATAAAAAGCTGGATGGGCCCTATCCCGGTGGAAAAGGGCCCATGCCAGCTTTTTTGTCATCCATCTTATATATTTTTCCTGCACTTGAAATCAAACGCCATTGGCTCATTAAAAAGCAAAAGAACGGCACTGTTAATTGGCCGTTCTTTTGTGGGGGAAAGCTGAAGCTTTAGATTGGTTTCATATAGTTGAAAAATCCCTTTATAGAAAAAGGACACTGTTGCAGAAATTTGGATGAAAGTCCCTGTTAGAGCTTCGTTGCCAGTTTAACTGCAGCATCCAGGTCCCGAACTGCAGCCGCATGATTTTCTTTCCTCGGCTTCAGCCAAGGTCATGCGGTACGGGAATTTTTCATCATGCTTTGAAACGGCGTCTTTACTTTGCTGGAAAAAACGTTTTGATTTTGTGCTTTTACCCATTAGTAACCCCTCGCATTCTAAGCAATTGCCGGCTTTAAACCGACAGTCTTATTATGGGCTGCCAGCCTGCAATACATGCAGGAAATGTTCTGTGGTCGAATATGGACTAGAATAACGGGCATTTTTTCTGGGTCTAATATCCTGTTTCAATGCGAGAGTAAAAACAAAAAAAGGGAAATTAGGAGATCAAGCGCCAGTGAGAACAGGGGTTGGTTCACAAGAATCACTGGGGGATGGATCCCCCGCCGTTTTTTTTACTTCATTTTTAGATTGAATTTTTCTTCAAGGAATAAGCCGATACCATCTTCTTCGTTTGTAAGGGTTGTGTGGTTAGCGACGGATTTGACGCCCTCAATGCCATTGCCCATCGCAACGCCTGTGCCCGCATATTCAAGCATTTCAAGATCATTGTCTTCGTCTCCAAAAGCAACAATTCTTTCTTTAGGGATGGCTAGGTAGTCGGCAACTTTTTGGATGCCGATGGCTTTATTCATGCCGGTTTTAATGATTTCAATCACATGGAAAGGATCTGCCCAGCGGCGATGGTCAATCACCTCGGCATGGACATCGGATAGGTGCCTGCGTATAGCTGCGACATCCTGCTCCTCTGTGTGGATCAACATGCTTGTAGGAGAGGCCTGGAGATAGTTTCGAAGGTCTCCATATGTAATCTGAGGACTGCCGAATTGAAAGAGGTCGATCATCTTTTCATCATGGTAATGGAAATACACTTCATCCTGCACTTCCGCAATGATATTGTGAAAAGGAAAGTCCTCGCAAGCCTCGACAATATCTTTGGCAACCGTCAAATCTAATGGATGATGGTAAGTTCCCCAGCTTGCAGAAAGAGGATGATGAACAAAGGCCCCGTTGAAATTGACAATTGGCGTGTGAAGACCGAGCTCTTTGTAGTAAACCGCACTGGAACGGTAAGGCCGCCCGGTGGCAATCATGATTTCATGGCCTTGTTCTTTCAGTGCAAGCAGAACAGATTTGGTTTTTGCAGATATCGTTTTGTCATTTTTCAATAAGGTTCCGTCTAAGTCTAAAGCGATTAAATGTTTATCTTTCATGGGATCTCCTTTTTCTCTCTACAATCATTTTATTTTTGATTGTAGAGGAAGTCTTATCTTTTTTCCAACAATGAACTTATAAGGTATAGTATAAAGGAGAAAGAATACGAATGAAAATGGTAGGCAGGAGGCTTCATTTTGGTAATCATAAATAAAGAGCACATACATACAATACCTTTATTGCATGTGGTCAAACAAGATCTTATTGACCAGCGGATACCGCTAGTCATTTTCCTGCACGGGGTGACAAGCATAAAAGAACGGAATATGCAGATGGCTTATATGCTTGCCGAAAGAGGATACAGAGTCATTTTGCCTGACGCCCTGTACCATGGAGAAAGATCGCGGAAGATGAATATTTATCCTTATTTTTGGGAAGTAGTGCTAAATAGCATTGAGGAAGTAAAGATCATCAAAGAAGAACTTGAAATACGTTCTTTAATTCAGGAAGGACGTATTGGCCTTGCGGGTACTTCGATGGGGGCTATCACTACTTTAGGGGCTATGGGAAGATATGATTGGATTACTGTAGGCGTTTCTTTGATGGGGAATCCGGCCTATATGCAATTTGCCGAGCAACAAGTGCAGGCAATGAAGCAAATGAACGTTGAATGGTTGAATGACGAGCAAGTAGCAAAACAATTGGATATGCTAAAAAAGTATGATATCACGCAAAATCTTGGCCAATGGAAGGAAAGACCTTTAATGTTCTGGCACGGCGGACGTGACCAAGTGGTGCCATATGAGGCGGAGTATGCATTTTACGAGCAACTAAAACCAGCATACGAGGAAAAGGGGGTACCCATTTCCTATATTTTTGATGAAAAAGCCGGGCACGCGGTGCCAAATTCAGGTGTTGTGACAGCGGTTAAGTGGTTTGCGGATCATCTTTAATACCTTTTTTCCCGGGTTGGAACGCCCATGGGGAAAAGTGATGAGTATTTTGATACAATAGGTTAAAAGGAGTTGAATGCTATGGATCAAGATTTAAAGGACAATCTGATGGGGGCTTTAGAGCAAGTAATCGACCCTGAATTGGGAATCGACATTGTCAACCTTGGATTGGTGTATGATATAGATTTGGATGAAGAAGGAATAGCAACAGTGACTATGACGCTAACAGCCATGGGCTGCCCGTTAGCAGGCACTATTGTCGATCAGGTGAAAATTGCCCTGGAAGATATTCCGGAAGTAAAGGATACAGAAGTAAATATTGTGTGGAATCCGCCTTGGACGAAGGACCGCCTTTCCCGCTATGCTAAAATTGCGCTGGGCATTTCCTAAGAAAAAGCTGGTCGCTCCAAGGGTATAGTATAGATACCAATGCTTTAAAGGAGAGAAGAACCATGAATAATAAAATTATTTTATTAAGCTCCAATAAATTCGGTGCAGGCAATGGAGAATTAGGGGAAACCGTTCTAGAAACATTTTTTACATTGTTAAAGCAAAGAGAAGACTTGCCTCATGCCATTTTCTGTATGAATTCGGGCGTATTGGCGCTGACGGATGAATCGATGGCTTCTTTACATCTGAAAGAGTTGGAGGATAAAGGCGTGGCGGTCTTTGCATGTAAGACTTGTACGGATTATTATGATGTCACCGATAAATTGGCCGCAGGAAAAGTCAGCGGCATGGATCATTTTATTGAGCTGGCAAGCCAATATGAAGTATTAACGATCAATTGAATAGAATAGAATGGTAAGCGGCCTCCTTTGGGAAAGCCGCTTTTTTATTACTGAAATAAAATAGGTACTATCATCGTTTTATATTGATTTAAGTTAATTTCGGTCTCTTATGCAGAGGCCGCTTTTTTTGTTTTTGTGACTAACACTTCAACCAGAACAGTGGAAGTTCAACTAGAAACCGGTAGTGACAGATGCAACCCTCCCGTCATTAAAGGGTCATTTTATTAATAATGACTGTATAAGAAAAAGGAATATATAAGAATAATAGTATGGTTTTTCTAGCATATATTTGGAAAACCCAATAATGGCACAGAACAAAATAATAAGTTAGAAAAATAAATAATTTATAAAAATTCATTTGCATTTATTTTTATTCATGCATATAATAATGTAAATAAATAATGGAAAACATCAATATCTACTATTTTTTACTTGGCTAACCATTTCCTGTTCTTTGGGAAAGAAAAGAATGAAGGCGGTGCTATAAAAATGAATGTTTCAATTGTGGGAGCTTCAGGCTACAGCGGAATCGAATTAATAAGGCTCCTTGAAAGGCACCCTTCCTTCAGGGTGACCTCTCTTCATTCTTCATCGAGGGCGGGGCAGCCAATCCATATCGAGAATCCGCATTTGAGCCATTGCTCTCAAGTTCTTTGCGATATTGACGTCGAAGCCATTGCCCAAAAAAGTGATGTTGTTTTCCTTGCCACGCCATCCGGCATTGCATCCGGCCTAGCGAAGGATTTCCTGGACGCGGGGCTGAAGGTCATTGATTTATCCGGTGACCATCGACTGCGCTCCCCGGAGATATACGCAAATTGGTATAACAAATCTCCGGCCGATAGGGAAGTGCTTAGCCGTGCCGTATACGGTTTGTCGGAATGGAATGCAGAGGAAATCAGGAAAGCGGATTTGATTGCAAATCCAGGGTGTTTTCCGACAGCCGTTTTATTGGGATTGGCACCGCTGCTGAAAGAGAAAGCCTGCATTCCCGGTTCGATTGTGATCGATGCTAAAAGTGGCGTCTCTGGTGCAGGCAGGTCAGCGAGTTTGGGCTCTTTATTCAGTGAAGTAAATGAGAATGTGAAAATCTATAAAGTGCACCAACATCAGCATATTCCTGAGATTGAACAGCAAATGGCAGAATGGCAGCAGGACATCGGTATGATCGAATTCAATACGCATCTTATTCCAATGACGAGGGGAATCATGGCCACAATATATGTGCAATTAGCTGATGGTTGGAAGAATGAAAATATACAGCAATTATACAAAGACATATATCACAATCAACCTTTTGTACGTGTTCAGCAGCCAGGTGTATATCCTTGCACGAAGCAAGTAATGGGGTCCAACTACTGTGATATTGCCGTGTCGCTAAATGATAGAACCGGCAGAGTGACGATTGTGTCAGTGATCGATAATTTAGTGAAAGGGGCAGCAGGCCAGGCCATCCAAAATGCCAACATTCTCTGCGGATATAATGAAACCGCCGGATTGATGCAAGTGCCTTTATTTCCATAAGCCTGCTTGGTGAAGATATGAACAGCACGCATACAAAAATAAAGATTGAAGAAGTAAAGGAAGGCAATGTTTTGAGCGCCAAAGGTTTCTTAGCAGGAGGAGTGCACGCCGGCCTCCGATATGCAAAAAAAGACATCGGCATAATCGTTTCTGATGTTACAGCGAACGCTGCAGCTGTCTATACGCAAAGCGTAGTCCAGGCAGCTCCGATTCTAGTGACGAAGGATAGCCTTTCTGCAAGCGGGTTATTGCAAGCAGTTGTCGTCAATAGTGCCTGCGCAAATGCATGTACAGGCGAACAAGGCCTGAATGATGCCTATGAAATGCGAAAAACGGCTGCTGATCAGTTTCAGCTACAAGAGAATCAGGTGGCGGTCGCTTCCACAGGTGTTATAGGTGAGTACATGGATATGGAGAAAGTGAATAAAGGCATCGGCCAGCTGAATCTCTCCAGTGAACCCGCCGGGGCTGAAGCTTTTGAACAGGCTATTCTGACAACCGATACTGTGACCAAGCACTGCGCCTACCAAGCCTGTATCAATGGTTGTCTTGTAACGGTTGGAGGAGCGGCCAAAGGATCGGGCATGATTCATCCTAATATGGCCACCATGCTGGGTTTTTTGACAACAGATGCTGCGGTGAGCAGCGAACATTTGCAATTGGCTTTGTCCCAAGCGGTGGATTATACATTTAACCAGATAACGGTGGATGGAGATACATCAACCAATGATATGGTATTGATCATGGCAAACGGTATGAGCGGAATCGAACCGCTGTCGCCTGAGCAAGAAGAATGGCCAGTTTTCGTTGATCTTGTTTCCCGCGTATGCGAACAACTGGCAAAGAAAATAGCCCGCGATGGCGAAGGGGCCACAAAGCTGATCGAAGTGATTGTCGAAGGCGCGCACTCAAAGGCAAATGCCCGGAAAATGGCGAAGACGGTGGTAGGTTCCCCATTGGTCAAAACAGCCATTTACGGCTGTGATGCCAATTGGGGACGAATCATTGCGGCAATGGGTCGCAGCGGCGTCCAATTCAAGCCGGAACATGTAGGGATTTCGTTTGAAGGCATTACGATGTTGGATCAGGGGAAACCTGTGGCTTTCTCAGAGGAAGATGCCAAGGCATACCTACAGAAAGATACCATCACCATCTATGTCCACCTCCAGGAAGGGAATGAATGTGGCGTAGCATGGGGATGCGATTTAACCTATGACTATGTAAAAATTAACGGAAGTTATCGGACGTAGGGAAGGAGCATGCAAATGAAGATTCTACTCATTAAATTGGGAGGCAGTATCCTTAACCATCTGCATGAGTCCTTTTTTTCCAGTCTACGAGATTTACAGAATGATGGATACCGGCTGATCTTCGTCCATGGCGGCGGCCCGGACATCGACTGGATGCTTGAAAAAATGGAGATTGCATCTGAATTTCACCGAGGATTAAGAAAAACAACACCCGAGGTACTGAATGTTGTCGAGTTGGTCCTCTCGGGAAAGACAAATAGGCGCCTTGTGTCGATGCTGCAGCGGCATGGCTTCCGTGCAATCGGCCTCCATGGCAGCGATGCCCATTTACTGGAGGGGAAATATATCGATCAGCATGGGCTCGGCGAAGTTGGGGAGATCACTTCCGTCAATTGCAAGATGATCACAGACATCCTTCAGCTCGATTTAATACCCGTTTTAACGCCATTAGCTTTATCACAGTCCGGAACAACGCTCAATGTCAATGCTGATATGGCGGCAGGAGCAATTGCAAAAGCGATGAATGCGGAAAGCTGCATATTCGTCACTGATGTAAAGGGTGTCCTTCGTGAAAATCGGTTAGTTGATTTTTTGACGATTGAAGCTGCGGAACAATTAATAACCGATCAAGTGATCATTGGCGGAATGATTCCAAAGGTCAAAACCGCCTTGGCTGTTGTGCAGGAAGGCATCGGCAAAGTGCGGATTGTCAGCGGGAAAGAACCTTTCTTTTCCGGTGGCCGTTGGATTGGCACAACATTTTCAGGAAAGGCGGGAGTTCAAGCATGAGTCATTTATTTCAGACATATGCCAGATGGGATATCACTCCGGAACGCGCGCAGGGCAGTTGGCTGACAGGGCATAATGGAAAGCGTTATTTGGATTTTACTGCTGGAATCGGCGTGTTGAATCTCGGCCATCGCCCCAGGGAAGTAGAGCAGGCTATACAGGATCAACTGGGCCTTTACTGGCATACATCTAATTTGTTTCAGCAGCCGCTTCAGGAAAATTTGGCTGACGTATTGTCTTTTTATTCTGGTTTGGATTGCGCTTTTTTCTGCAACAGCGGCGCCGAAGCGAATGAAGCGGCCATCAAGCTGGCCAAAAAAGCAACTGGGCGAAAAAAAATCCTTTCCTGCCTGCAATCCTTTCATGGGAGAACCTATGCGACGATGGGAGCGACAGGTCAGGAAAAAGTAAGGACCGGCTATGGACCGATGCTTGATGCGTTTGACTATGTAGCTTTTAACGATTGCGAGGATTTGCTGCGGAAAGCGGACAACGATACGGCAGCCATCCTGATTGAAATCATCCAGGGTGAAGGAGGCATTCACTGTGCCGACAGCACGTTTATCCAAACAGTCAAAGATGCCGCAAAGGCTGTAGGAGCGTTAATCATAATTGATGAAGTACAAACGGGGATTGGGAGAACTGGCAAGCCTTTCGCTTTTCAGCATTATGATTTAAGCCCTGATATTATTACCGTTGCCAAAGGGCTTGCTAACGGTTTGCCGATCGGGGCGATGCTTGGAAAAAAAGAATTGGCGCCTTACTTCAGTGCAGGCAGCCACGGTTCTACGTTCGGAGGGAATCCAATCAGTGTAGCTGCAGCTCAATCCGTTTTGAACATAGCTTTGCAGGACGATTTTTTAATGGAGGTAGAGAAAAAGGGAAAATGGCTTCTGAATGCCCTGGACGCTTCCATGAAAGAGTGTGGGGATGTTATTGAAATCAGAGGGCTGGGTTTGATGGTCGGCATAGAAATGGTCTATGAGGTAAAGGATGTCCTTTTGGATTTACAGAAAGAGGGGTTATTGGTGCTGAATGCTGGTCCTAACGTCATCCGGTTGCTTCCGCCGCTAAATGTCTCTGAGAGCGAGCTGGAATATGCCGTTACAATAATGGCTGAACGCCTCAATGGAGGTTGAACATTAAAAAAATTTAAAATAAAAAGTATATTTATGCGAATAAATGAATGTTAATTAATTGGGGTGGATAATATGGACAGCTATATACATTTGCAGAACGGAGAAATATTTACGGGAAAATGGCTGACTGGCATACCAGAAGAGACCGTTGCTGGTGAAATCGTTTTTTTTACGGGAATGACCGGTTATCAGGAAGTTCTGACGGATCCTTCCTATAAAAACCAAATCGTCGTTTTTACGTATCCTTTGATCGGCAATTATGGCATCAATGAACATGATTTTGAAAGTAAAAAACCGCATGTTAAAGCGGTGATTGTACACAGAGGAGATATGGCATATTCACATTACGATGCCAAAAAGTCACTTGTGGAATATTTGGATAAATGGGAAGTTCCATTGATAGGGCATGTTGATACGCGGGCCATCGTGAAACGAATCAGAGAGCAGGGCTCCATGCCTGTAAGCATTTCAACAACCGATAAACTTCCTGAGAATGCTGGGGGTTATGTGTATGAGCATCCTGTCCCAATGGTATCTTCTAAGGACATTAAGGTATATGGGGAAGGAAAACATCATGTTGTCTTGGTAGACTTCGGATTTAAAAAATCAATTCTTCAATCTTTGCTTGATCATCAATGTAAGGTAACGGTCGTGCCCTATAATACTACTTTTGATTTCATACAGTCGCTTAAACCGGATGGAATCGTGTTGTCCAATGGGCCCGGAGATCCGACAGAAATGCTGCCATGGATTGAGAATATCAAAGCGGCTATAACCGCTTATCCAACGCTGGGAATTTGTCTGGGACATCAATTGATTGCTTTGGCATTTGGAGGAAAAACAAAGAAAATGTTGTTTGGACATCGAGGTGCCAATCAGCCCGTATTGGATAAAAAAAGCGGATCCGTCTTTATGTCTTCGCAGAACCACAGCTATGTAGTTGATGAGGAAAGCCTGGTTACGACTGGCCTATTGCCTCGTTTTATTCAGGTAAATGATGGTTCTGTCGAGGGGCTGGAGCATGAAGATCTGCCTGTCATATCAGTCCAGTTCCATCCGGAAGCAAATCCTGGACCAGCGGAAAGTGCGTCTATATTCAACGAATTTATCGTTTCATTGAAACGTAACAGCGGGAGAGAAAAAGCATATGCCTAAAGACAATTCACTACAAACCATACTTGTTATCGGATCGGGGCCTATCGTCATTGGCCAGGCTGCGGAGTTTGATTACGGCGGTACGCAGGCATGCCTAGCGCTGAAAGAAGAAGGGTATAAAGTCATCTTGATCAATAATAACCCTGCAACCATTATGACAGATGAAAAAAATGCGGATGTCGTTTACTTTGAACCATTAACGAAAGAAGTTGTTACCAAGATCATCGAGAAGGAACGGCCGGACGGCTTATTGGCAACTCTTGGCGGCCAGACCGGACTGAATCTGGCTTATGAACTGGATGAAGCTGGTGTATTGGAGCAATACAAGGTAAAACTACTGGGAACACCGATCGATTCTATAAAGAAAGGGGAGGACCGTGAGCTGTTTCGGGAATTGATGCTCCAAATCAATGAACCGGTCCCGGATAGCAAGATCATTCACTCACTTGAAGAAGCGATGGAATTTGCCGATGAAATTGGCTTCCCCATTATTATACGCCCTGCTTATACATTGGGTGGGACAGGGGGCGGCATTGCCTCTGATGAAAAACAATATAAGGAATTGGTGCGGGGAGGGCTGCAAGAGAGCCCAATTACTCAATGCCTCGTAGAAAGAAGTATTGCCGGTTTTAAAGAAATCGAATATGAAGTAATGCGTGATGCATCAGGAACATGCATAACTGTCTGCAATATGGAAAACATCGATCCGGTTGGTATCCACACGGGCGATTCAATTGTCGTAGCACCGTCGCAAACGTTGACGGATGAAGAATACCAAATGCTTCGCAGTGCCAGCATAAAAATCATTTCTGCCCTGGGGATTATCGGGGGTTGCAATATTCAATTTGCGCTTGATCCGAAAAGTAAACAGTATTTTCTCATTGAAGTGAATCCACGTGTGAGCAGGTCTTCTGCTTTGGCTTCCAAGGCGACAGGATACCCGATCGCCAGAATTGCGGCTAAGCTTTCTGTCGGCTATCTTCTGTCTGAATTGGTTAATCCTGTGACCAAAAGCACCTATTGCAGTTTTGAGCCTGCTCTTGATTATGTGGTAGTGAAGTTCCCACGTTGGCCGTTTGACAAATTCGGAGAAGCAGATCGCAAATTGGGTACCCAAATGAAAGCCACCGGTGAAGTGATGGCGATTGACAGAAACTTGGAAAGTGCAATCCAAAAAGCGGCAGCTTCATTGGAAAAGAAATTGGTCGGATTGAAACTTCCGAAGCTACAAGATCTATCTGTGCAAAACCTTTATAATGAAATACGCAAAAAGGATGATGAACGGTTTTTCGTTATTCTAGAATTGCTTCGCCGCGGGGAGGGAATCGATTCGATTCATCAGGAAACACAAATTGACTACTTCTTCCTGCATATCTTCGCCCAGCTGGTTGCCGTAGAAAAACAAATTGAAGCTCAGTCATTTCAATCAGTACGGCCTGATGAACTGGCCTTGTATAAAGAATTGGGATTTGGCGACCAATTTTTAGCGTATGCATGGAATGTGGCTCAAAGCGAGATCAGGGAGAAAAGAAAACAGTGGGGGATAACTGCTTCTTATAAAATGGTCGATACATGCGGAGCCGAGTTTGAATCGAAGACGAGCTATTTTTATAGCTCATACAGCGGAGAAAATGAACAATCTCCAAGTGCGAAGCAAAAGGTCCTAATCCTGGGAAGCGGTCCGATCCGAATCGGCCAAGGGATAGAATTTGACTATTGCTCCGTCCACAGCGTACTGGCGTTGCAAGAAGAAGGCATTGAAAGCATTATGATCAACAATAATCCGGAAACAGTCAGCACGGATTTTGCCACTGCCGATAAATTGTATTTTGAGCCATTGACTCTCGAGTACGTTCTAAATGTGATAGATGCTGAAAATATTACCGATGTTATTGTTCAATTCGGAGGGCAAACAGCCATTAATCTTGCGGGACAGCTTGAACAATCAGGAATCCGATTATTGGGCACTTCCTTTGATGTCGTCGACCAATTGGAAGACCGGGATCGGTTCTATTCTTTGCTGGATTCGCTTGATATTCCCCATGTTCCAGGGTATATTGCCCGCGATAAAGCCGAATTGCTGCACTATGCACAAGAACTGCACTTTCCGGTATTGGTGCGCCCTTCCTATGTGATCGGCGGAGCCGGAATGAAAATATATGGGGATCTCGAAAGCTTGAAAGCAGGGGTCATCAACAGCAACTATCCTATTCTAATTGATTCATATATAGCCGGTACCGAAGCGGAAGTGGATTTGGTGGCTGACGGGGATGCTTCCTTTATTCCACTCATTGCCGAGCATATCGAAAGAGCAGGCATCCATTCAGGCGACAGCATGGCGTATTTGCCGGCGCAGAATCTCTCGCCTGCCATTCAAACGACAATAGCTGAATATGCGGAGAAAATCGTAAAAGCTCTGCATTATTCGGGATTAATGAATATCCAGTATGTCATTGAGGAAGACCAGGTATACGTTCTCGAAGTAAACCCGCGGGCAAGCCGGACAATCCCTATTATTTCAAAAGTGAGCAATGTCCCTATGGTACAAATTGCGACAAAATTATTGCTTGGGAAATACAAACTGGATGATTTGATAGCCAAACCGTATTCTTCTGTAGAGCTGCCTTATTATGTGGTGAAATATCCTGTATTTTCGACTTTCGCATTGAGCGGGCTGGACAGTAAGCTAGGGCCGGAAATGAAATCGACAGGAGAAGGAATCGCCATCGGAACGACTAAAGAGGAAGCGCTGGCTAAGGCCTTTACTTTCCTTGAAAAAAATGTTGCTTCTCATGGGGAGGAGGTATTTGTTTCACCGTCGGTTAATTTGGATGAAAGCTTTCGGGTGCGTATGGAAGCTGCCGGCCTCAACCAAGCATCATTTCCGGATTTGGAGGAATGGCTCCGTTCGCGGAAAGGGAAAATCATCCTTTCTCTAGAAGAGGATGAGAAGGTTGCCCGATTAAAGGCGGCAAAATACAGATTGATGATCTTTACCAGCCTTGAAACATTTGCTGCATATATAGAAGGAGCTGCACATAGCGATGCTCTTCCCGTTGTCTCATTGGGGGAATGGCATGAACAATTAAGGGAAGGTGTAGTGAATATATGAGTGCATTAACCAAAAAAGAAACAGATCGAATTCTTGGCACTAAAGATTTTCTGACTTTGACGGATGTGAGCGGTGAACAGATTCTGAGCCTGCTGGCATTGGCGGAGTTTATCAAAAGGAAACATAGCTGCGGCGAAGAGTATGCACCATTGAAAAACAAAACTTTAGCGATGATTTTTGAAAAATCCTCTACCCGTACACGCGTTTCGTTTGAAATTGGGATGCTGCAATTGGGAGGCCATGCATTGTTTTTAAGCAGCCAGGATTTACAGCTTGGCCGGGGTGAGACCATCTCTGACAGTGCGCATGTATTATCGGAATATGTCGATGGAATGATGATTCGGACATTTGGCCACGATAAAATCCAAGAGCTGGCCGACAATGCGAGCATTCCAGTCATTAATGGACTAACAGACAGCTTTCATCCATGCCAGGCTCTGGCTGACCTATTGACGATCAAAGAGTTGAGAGGAACACTGCCGGGCTTGAAGGTGGCTTATATAGGGGACGGCAACAATGTCGCGCATTCTTTAATGGAAGCCTGTGTGAAAGTGGGAATGAAGATGGCTGTCGCCACCCCTAAAGGATATGAACCTGATCCCCTCATTTCCCGGCGGGTCAGTGAAATGGCAGAGCAGGCAGGCGGCCAGTTTATCTTGACCAATGATCCTCTTGAGGCGGTGGAAGAGGCTGATATTATCTATAGCGACGTCTGGACGAGCATGGGCCAGGAACATGAAAACCAGCAGCGGTTGCAGGATTTTATTGGTTTTCAGGTAAATGAAAAGCTGGCTTCCTATGCCAAGCAGGATTATTTGTTCATGCATTGTCTTCCTGCGCACAGGGGAGAGGAAGTCAGTGCAGCGGTGATTGATGGCGAGCACTCGGTCGTTTTCCATCAGGCGGGCAATCGCCTGCATGCACAAAAAGCAATATTGGTCGATTTGCTGGCTGATTAAAAAGAAGCACGTTTCCTTAGTTGGGATACGTGCTTCTTTCGTTATGCCGGCTTAGGCAAAAATAAGTACTGCTACGCCGACGATAAAGCAATAGATGGAAAAATAGATGAGATTTCCCTTTGCCATAATATTCATGAACCATTTCAACGAGAAATAGGATGCGACCAGCGAGCCTAAAAAGGCAAGAGTGTACGGAATCGCAAGTGAACCGATTTGCGGATCGGCCAGAATGTCGCTAAATGACAGAATCATGCCCCCTAATGAGATGGGGATGAATAAAAGAAATGAAAAACGCAGGGCCGTTTCCTGTTTCATCCCTAATGCCATGGCAGCGACGATGGTTGCACCTGAGCGGGAGATGCCGGGAATTAATGCAATTACCTGGGATAGGCCAATAATGACGGCATCTTTAAGTGTAAGATCCCCATCATTTTTGCGCCCTTTCAGGTTTCTAATAAGCCAAAGGGCCAGGGCGGTAACTAGAAGGGCAATTGCCAATGTGCGTATTCCTTTGAAATACGCAGCGATATAATCGTCGAATAATACGCCGACAACGCCTGCAGGGATCGTGGCAATAATCAGGTAGATAATAAAACGAAAATCAGCTTTTGCGCTTTCCTCTTTTTTGGTTACATATTGGATACCATTATTGATCAGGCGCACGATATCGTTTCGGTAAATAAGCAAAACAGCGATTAGCGACGCTGAATTAACCAATAGTTCAAAGCTCATTCCTTTAATCTCTATTCCGAAAAAATGCTGGATTAAGACTAAATGACCGCTGGACGAGACAGGGATTGGTTCTGTGAATCCTTGAACAATCCCTAAAAATAGGTATTTCAGAATTTCAATAAATTGTTCCAAAACGGGTCCTCCTGTGAATCCTACTGTTATGTCTTTTTATTTAACACTATTCTAATATATAAAGTAAAGATGGTTTATGAATTTTATAAGGAGGTAAAAATTAAGAAAAAGTTATACGGCCATGTTTTTTTATGTTTGGGGAATAATAATTTTTAACCCTAATGGAAGGGAGTGAAAATTATATGGGACAAACCCGGCACTTTAAGCACGGACAAAAAGCACCGAACAATGGCTATTATGTGGAGGTCGGCGAAACAGGCAGTATGGTGAAGAATCCAAAAAAAATTCACCTTCAGGCTGGTGACCATTTCCCCGAAAACACCAACGAAAATAGAAATTGGACGTATCAACGTAAACCATGAATGTTTTCTATGCCCAGCGCTCTTTGAGAGAGGAGTGCTTGGGTATAATCCCCGCAAAATATTGGCGCAATATTCATTTTTTATAGTGCGCTGCTCTTTACATACAGGCAATACATTGTATAATGAAATTAAGGTCAATAAAGGTCAAACTTTTTTAGAGAACCCTGTTCTAAAAGGTGCTTAGACGCCCGTTCAACAGATGTGAGAAGAGGGAAATGATAACCGGCATTAAGAATCTGTAGACAATAAATATCCTTTCAAGGAATGACAGGAGGAGATACTTTTGGATGTAAATAAAATGACTGAACGTGTGCAGGAGGCAATGATTGGTGCACAAAATCTGGCGCAGAAACAACAGCAGCAGGAATTAAAAATAGTCCATTTCCTATCTGTCATGCTGGAGCAGGACGATTATATGCTACAGCGTGTGTTAGAGGATCAGAATATCAATAAAGAAGACTTTGCCAAAGCCATAAATGAACATATCGCCCGGCAGCCGACAGTATCTGCTGCAAACGGCAATATCCAGCTATATATGTCCCAGGGACTGCAGAATGCCCTAAATGATGCATGGGAAAAAGTAAGCGAATTTGGGGACGAATATTTATCAATTGAGCATTTATTGCTTGCTTTTTTCTCCAGCCCGGCAGAAGAAATGAAATTATTAAAAAAGAAGTTTCCCATTTCCATAAAAGAAATGGAAGCTACTATCAATTCGATAAGGGGGAACCAAAAAGTGACAAGTTCAAACCCGGAAAACACGTATGAAGCATTAAAAAAATACGGCCGTGATTTGGTCGAAGAGGTTAGAAACGGCAAAGTGGATCCTGTTATCGGAAGGGATTCAGAAATCCGCAATGTCATCCGCATCCTATCCCGTAAAACAAAGAATAATCCTGTCCTAATCGGAGAACCTGGAGTCGGTAAAACTGCGATCGTTGAGGGACTGGCCCAGCGGATTGTCAGAAAAGATGTTCCTGAGGGGCTGAAAGACAAAACGGTTTTTGCTTTGGATATGAGCGCCCTTGTAGCCGGAGCGAAATTCCGGGGAGAATTTGAGGAACGCTTAAAGGCTGTCCTGAACGAAATCAAAAAAAGCGATGGGAAAATCCTGTTGTTCATTGATGAGCTTCATACGATTGTCGGAGCCGGCAGAACGGACGGCGCACTTGATGCCGGAAATATGCTGAAACCGATGCTTGCCCGCGGTGAACTGCATTGTATTGGCGCCACTACGCTGGATGAATACCGCCAATATATCGAGAAAGATCCTGCTTTAGAAAGACGCTTTCAACAAGTGCTGGTTAAAGAGCCGGACGTGGAAGATACCATTTCCATCCTGCGCGGTTTAAAGGAACGATTTGAAGTCTATCATGGCGTGCGTATTCATGACCGTGCACTTGTGGCTGCTGCCACTTTGTCCAATCGTTATATCACTGACCGTTTTCTGCCCGACAAGGCCATTGATTTAGTGGATGAAGCTTGCGCGATGATCCGGACGGAAATCGACTCCATGCCTTCAGAATTGGATGAGTTGACCCGTAAGGTGATGCAGTTGGAAATCGAAGAAGCTGCCCTGAAAAAAGAACAGGACGAACCTAGCCGAAAACGGCTGGAAGCATTGCAGGAAGAACTGGCCAATCTGAAAGATGAAGCGAATAAGATGCGCTCACAATGGCAGCTTGAGAAGTCAGGCTTAGAGCGTATCCAAGAAAAGCGCGAGACATTGGAAAAAATGAAACGGGAGCTTGAAGAGGCCGAAAACGAGTATGATTTGAATAAAGCGGCCGAGCTTCGCCATGGAAAAATTCCGCAAATGGAAAAAGAGTTGAAAGAGCTTGAAAATCAAGTGAATCAAGGCGGAAATGAAAATATGCTGTTGCGCGAAGAAGTGACTGAAGAAGAAATCTCTTCCATTGTTTCGAGATGGACAGGTGTTCCTGTATCACGATTGGTGGAAGGAGAGCGAGAAAAACTATTGCGGCTTGAAGATGTATTGCATGAACGCGTTGTAGGACAAGATGAAGCGGTACAGTTGGTATCGGATGCCGTGATCCGTGCACGCGCAGGAATTAAGGATCCGAATAAGCCTATTGGTTCTTTTATCTTCATGGGGCCTACAGGCGTTGGGAAAACAGAGTTGGTCAAAGCGCTTGCCGAAGCCTTATTCGACAGTGAAGATCACATGATCCGGATCGATATGTCCGAATATATGGAGAAGCATTCTACTTCCCGCTTGATCGGCGCTCCTCCCGGATATGTCGGTTTTGAAGAAGGGGGCCAATTAACGGAAGCAGTGCGAAGACAGCCATACTCTGTCATCTTATTAGATGAAGTGGAGAAAGCGCACCGTGATGTATTCAATCTATTGCTTCAGATTTTGGATGATGGACGTATCACAGACTCCCATGGCCGGATGGTTGACTTCAAAAATACAGTCATTATTATGACTTCGAATATCGGGTCGACTTATTTAATAGAGGGAACAGTAGATAATGAAATCACTGACGAGGCCCGCCAGCTTGTCATGAATGAATTAAAGGGCCATTTCCGCCCGGAATTCCTGAACCGTATTGATGATATTATCCTATTCAAACCGTTAGGTATTGAGCAGGTAGCCAAAATTGTTGAAATTCTTATCCAGGATCTTCAACAACGATTGTCCCAGCGTGCTATAACGATCTCTATCACAGACCAAGCCAAGACATTTATCGCAAATGCGGCGTACGACCCGGTATTTGGTGCCCGCCCATTAAAAAGGTATATACAGAAACACGTAGAAACAGCACTTGCCCGCCAACTAATTGCAGGTGGTGTAACAGAAAACAAAACAGCTATAGTGGACGTAGAAAATAACGAGCTGGTGGTTACCGTCTCCTGATGGAGTGATATGCTGAAAAAAAAGAGGCAGCAAAAGCTGTCTCTTTTTTTAACTCTTTCAGCGACAAAATTCTAATTAAGCCACTTTGTAATCTGTATTAATGTTGTCCGCTTTCAACTGGCTCGTCACCGATGAGCGCTGGCACGATGCAAACAAGGATCGTCACGGGAATCGATAAATAAGATGCCGTTTCGAAACTGAAAGAAACACCCAGCATGGAACTAACTACATAAGTTACCATTTGCATTAAAAGGAACACCCAAAAGAAGGTTACGATATAGCGCATTTTTATCACCTCTTATGTTCGTCAATCCTTAATATATTACCATATTTTTCGCTTGTAAAGTATGTCTTTTTATAATTGCTCCTAAATTAGCGCAATCTTTTTAGTCATGTATTCATTTTTCTGACATATTTTCAAACAAGCATATGATACATTAGTATAAGCCTTCTTGTTATGTGTATTCTTCATTTGCCGGTGAATGTAAAAGAAACTTGAACGATTGAGGAAGAAACAGCATATCTTATATGCAAAACAAGCTTGTTATATACCATTTTGGAAAATATGGTATATTATGTATAAATCGATTTGCTACTCTCTATCAAATGTGCTTCGTTTCTGATTGTGCATACATTTTATTTAATCGGTTAAGCAGGTTTGAATTGAAGCAGAGAGGAAAAAAGAATAGAGTCCGTATTCTGCTTTCTTGGGGCTAACAGAGAAATAGACCTGATAACCAATTGAGAGTGGATTTTCAATTATCTTTGCACGTATAAAAATATTAGAAAGGACTGGGCATAAGATGCTGCGTAGCTTTGAATATGACGATCAGTGGAATATCATCTACTATCCGAAAAAACCAAGCGGCTTTTCTATTTTCATTATCGGTGACCACCACCACTACGTTGACCATCAAGATAGTTTTTGGCTCCAACATCCTGGCCGTGCACAGATCCTTGATCAGTTTTTGGATAGCGGGTATACTTGCTTTTCTTCTAATTTGTACGGAGAACATTGGGGCGATGATCAAGCCGTGCATTTGGCTAAGACAATTTACCATATGATTATGAAAACAGAAATATTAAACACAAATATCCATCTGTTCGCCGAAGGGAAAGGGGCGCTGGTAGCATTAAAATTAATGGAAGAACTGCCTGGGCATATTAGGTCTGCTGTATTCCTCACACCGTGTTTATCGGCCTCCCAATGCTTGGAAAACGAAAAACATAAAAAAGTGTATTTCCAGCCTTTTATAAAATCCATGCAAAATACCTTGAAATCAGACGAATCTGTTATACAGGCCACACTGAATAAGGAAAAGGAGCCTTCATTATGCGTCGGGCTTCCCCTTAAGATTATCCATGTTCTGGATCATGACCAAAATGAAAAGATGGAATGGTATAAAAAGATACAAAGCCATAATAGAGAAACAATTGCCATTTCTTATCTACTGCCCGAGAAGAGATATAAAATCGCTGGTGAAGCCATCCGTTTTTATAAGGAATTTGAAAATGTCCTTTAATGCTTTTCTGTGCATATACTGTTAAAAAAGCTTTGAGCGGATAGGAGGGCATAGGATATGACAACCTCGATTGTCTTCGGTGCGCTGCATTTTTTTGGTTACCAATTGGCCAGCTTTTTCCTAGAAAGGGGCCAGACGGTGATTGGAGTGGGATGGCCCGGTTTAGATGCGGAAGATGCAGAAGAAAAAGAAATGTATCTCGGAAGGAATGCTAACTTTGATTACATCCCATTTGAAAAAGTGGAATTTTCCGAAATTAGATCTGCTGATGTCTTCATTCCACTTATTGATTATCCACTTGATCGTTGGGATGAAATAGCCACCGCATTGTCAAATTGCCTGCACCCGTTATCGAATCTGGATGATGTCCGGTTTATGGCGTTCCTGCATGCAAACGCACCCGAACTGCAAGAAAATCTCTTAGGGCTTCCTCTGCAGTGCTTCTATATAGACTCTATATATGGGCCTTGGATGCCGCAGGATTCTCCTTTATTAACCGATCTTCGGAAAACGGCAATTACACAAGAGGCAGTAACGGACAGCATATTTATAGAGGATCTGTTTTCTTGTTGGGATAAGCTTTATTTGAAACATGAAAAAAATATTTTCTTGAAAGCCAGCGATCCTGTTGGTACCTCTGAAACAAGCCTTTGCAGTGAAACAGACAAGGATATTTATATTCTTCCCCGGCAAACCTCTTTAGCCGATGGACTAACTCTTCTTGATCGCCACTTCCACACATTGGATAAAATGAAAAATCTCTTCAACTAATCAAAATCGTACTCTTGGCGAGTGAAATCGCGGTGATCACTTTCCAAATGCTTACTGTTCTGAATAGGAGCAAAACAGCATATGTTTATCAACATACAAATGGCATAACCTGTATACTGATAAAGTGAAACGTTAATCGGTGGGGGTTTTCATTCATCCCCTACCGATTATTAGTTGAACCAATCGGATTCTTACTGGCGTTTGATCACCCACTTACACTTCTTTGTCTTCACTCCCGTGTTGAAGTGGGAGTCTTAGCGCCAGTTAGAATGGGATAAATGCCGGAAAAGGGGTAATGATGTGAATCAATCGTTACAAAACCAGTTTTTCCAAATTGCCATCAGAAATTTCCCGGAAGCTAAGTCCCGTATGAAGACTGAAGGCATAGAGCTTTCAATGAGCATGCTGCCGGCATTCATGGATTTGTTCACCAAGGTCATGAATGAGGCCTACGAATTGGGCAGAAAAGATGCACAAAGAAAGATGACTTGACCAGGGAGGCAATCAACTCTGGTCTTTTTTCTTTTCGTATAGGAAAAATGGTTCTTGCAAGTAGGTTACTGTTTAAGGTAAAATTAGTACCAAGTCATAATAATTGATAATAATATGTTTATATTAAAGAATAGAAGTGAAGAAAAGGGGCTGTTTTAAATGAATGCAGGAATCCTTGGTGTAGGCAAATATTTGCCTGAAAGAATCGTTACAAATGTAGATCTTGAAAAAATAATGGATACATCCGATGAGTGGATTAGAACAAGAACAGGGATTGAAGAGAGAAGATTGGCTGGGGACGATATAGACACATCTGATATGGCATACCATGCATCTGTTGCGGCAATTGAGCAATCGGGTGTGAAGCCGGAGGAAATCGACCTAATTTTGGTTGCCACTGTCACACCGGATCAGTCATTCCCGACTGTATCGTGCATGTTGCAAGAGCGCCTTGGAGCGACTAAAGCTGCTGCCATGGACATTTCTGCTGCATGCGCAGGGTTTATGTATGGATTGGCTACTGCTCAACAATTCATCAATAATAAAGCATATAAGCATATCTTGATAGTCGGAGTTGAGAAGCTCAGCAAAATTACAAACTGGGAAGATCGCAATACGGCAGTGCTGTTTGGGGACGGAGCCGGGGCTGTCTTGATGGGGCCTGTTTCGGATGGCAAAGGCTTGCTGGCATTTGAATTGGGAGCGGATGGTTCAGGAGGCAAGCATCTTTATAAAGACATGGAGAATGGTACGCTTGTCATGAATGGACGCGAGGTATTCAAGTTTGCGGTCCGCCAAATGGGAGATACTTGCATTCGGGTATTGGAAAAGGCAGGATTGGATAAAACGGATGTTGACTACCTGATACCACATCAGGCAAACTTGCGTATTATGGAAGCTGCCAGACAGCGTTTGGAGCTGCCGCCAGAGAAAATGTCCCATACGATCCGCAAGTATGGAAATAATTCTGCAGCATCCATTCCGATTGCTTTGGCAGAGGAATTAGAGGCTGGAAAGATTAAAGATAATGATGTGATTGTAATGGTAGGATTCGGCGGAGGGCTGACTTGGGGAGGCATTGCCCTACGTTGGGGAGTTTAAGTCTTTTCAATCATAAGTTACATACATTGAACTATTTTTTGATACAATAGAAGGGTTCTGTTTAAAGATAGATATAATACAAATGAAACGATAGCAATTAATATACCTAATAGATGTAAGGAGATGACACTGGATGAAACGGCGAGTAGTAGTGACCGGAATAGGTGCTGTGACACCTCTTGGTAATGATGCAGCTATAACATGGGAACATATTTTGGCGGGTAAAAGCGGAATTGGCCCATTGACAAGGTTGAATAAAGATGACTTCCCGGCTAAAGTTGCGGCTGAAGTAAAGGACTTCTCTGTTGAGGAGTTTATAGACAAGAAGGATGCCCGGAAGATGGATCGTTTTACACATTATGCCATCGCGGCGGCTAAAATGGCCGTTGAAGATGCCAAACTGGAAATTAATGAAGAGAATGCAAACCACATTGGTGTATGGATCGGCTCCGGTATTGGCGGCATGGAAACATTTGAAAATCAGTACGAAACTTTTTTGGAAAGAGGGTACCGCCGTGTAAGCCCGTTCTTCGTGCCGATGATGATTCCGGATATGGCAGCGGGCCAAGTATCAATCTACTTGGGCGCTAAGGGTGTCAACTCATGTACGGTAACAGCCTGTGCTACCGGAACGAATTCAATCGGGGATGCGTTCAAGGTCATTCAACGCGGAGATGCGGTTGCGATGATCAGCGGCGGGGCAGAAGCGCCGATTACGAAAATGTCGGTTGCTGGCTTCTGCGCAAATAAAGCTTTGTCCACTAATGAAGACCCTCAAACAGCAAGCCGCCCATTCGATGCCAATCGTGATGGTTTCATAATCGGCGAAGGTGCCGGTATTGTTGTTCTGGAAGAATTGGAGCATGCCCTTGCCCGCGGCGCTAAGATTTATGCGGAGGTAGTGGGATATGGCTCAACGGGCGATGCACATCATATAACCGCACCTGCACCGAATGGCGAAGGCGGCGCCCGCGCCATGAAAATGGCAATCGATGATGGAGGCCTATCTCCTGAAGACATCGATTACATCAATGCACACGGTACTAGTACGGACTATAATGATAAATATGAAACAGCTGCCATCAAGCAAGTCTTTGGAGACCATGCCTATAAATTGGCTGTCAGCTCTACTAAGTCAATGACCGGACATTTACTGGGGGCTGCCGGAGGCGTTGAAGCCATTTTTACAGTATTGGCACTGAAAGAGGGAATCATGCCGCCAACAATCAATTTGGAAACACCAGATCCTGAATGCGATCTGGACTATGTCCCAAATACAGCACGTAAAAAAGAGATGAAAGCAGCCATTTCCAATTCACTTGGATTCGGCGGCCACAATGCTACTTTGGCATTCAAAAAATATGAATAATAGATCTCAGCAAAAAAAGATAGCTCGTAATGAGTTATCTTTTTTTGCTTTTCTGTTTTGCAGATAATAACTGCTCTATTCCAAGCGTGTTCGGAATATATATATATTAATATACAGTTTACGGAAAGGGAGGCGGAGAAATGGGGGTGGAAGAGACCTATCCTATGCTAATTGACCATGCGGAGGACCCGGTTGAAGTGGCCAGGCAATTAAAGCCGCATTTCAAAGGGAAAGAAAGTCCGAAAGAATTATTGCGCTATTTTCAGTCCCATGGAATGTATCATCGCGGAGAGGCTGCTTTGAAGGACGCAAAAGCCCTTGGAAAGGAGAATGCATGGGAGGCAGTGGAAAAGTTATTCATTTCGTACAGGAAGAAATGGGGAGGGCCCGATATTCCCGTGTTCATCCTTCCACATAAACGCAATGGGTTCTTTTCACCGGGGCATCATAAATCAGGTTTGGCCTTTCCCGATAAGCTGTTATTATTTTTATCGCCCAATTTGCCGCCAAAGGAATTGGAAGCTTTATTTGTCCATGAATACCACCATGTCTGCAGGCTTCAACGGCAAAAAAAAGCGGTTCAGGATTACAGCCTGGGTGATTCCTCAGTCCTGGAAGGATGCGCCGAGTATGCTGTTTCTAATCTTGTGGGGGAGGCTTATCTCGCTCCTTGGACAAAGCGCTATACGGAAGCGTACTTGAAGGCATATTGGAAAAATCATTTTAAAGAGGCTATTTCTATAGAAAGAAAAGATAAAAGGCATGATCAGTATTTGCTGGGCAACAACAGGCATCCTTATATGATTGGCTATAGCATGGGTTATTATATGGTACAGACCTATGCGCAAGATCAACAGCTAGCTATTGCAGACACACTTTCGTTCCCCTCTGAAGTGTTCATTAAGCATTTTACTGAAAAAATAGAGACTTCCAAAGGCAGCCGAAAATGAAAAACGTTCGGAATAGCCTAGAGCCGGCAGGAAGGTCCGATAAGAATCTTTCTGCTGGCGAATAAATTCAGTGAATGGTGACTATACTTATGGACAAATAGTTTCCAGTAAATGAGGGATGAAAAATGTTATATCTGCATGATGTATGGGTGAATTGGTTTGAAGGTGAAGAGAATGGTTATAACATCTGCCACTTTCATGAATGGAGAAAAGAAGATGGTATCGAGTTGCTCGACCAGGTTCCATTGCTACGAGTATCTTCCGCTCTCTTTCACTATATGGAGAATGATCTCAGTGAGCTGCCGCAAGGACTGTTGGAAGAGATTTATCAAAAAGCTTTTTGCCGGAAAAATCATGAACGAATTCAACTGGACTATTGTTTTGTTGCTTCTGACGGCAATGGAATTCTTGCCATTGATACAATGGGCTATCAAGTGCCGATGAGAAAAAGCCGCTTGATTCCTAGGCAGGAACAACTTGTCTATGAAATGATCGAGAACGCACCTGAAAACGAATTTCCATTCGATGGAAAGGGACATAGCAAGAAAGGCTACCATATCCTTTCTCCTGAACCGGAAATGATGTTTGGATTGACAAGGAAAGAACGACAAATGAAGCAATTATTATTTATGGCATTAGACCAGTTGAACGCATCTAAAAATACGGCAGAAATCCGCTACTGGTATACAGAGTGGTCGCCGGACAAATACAGTTACATACAGCAGTTGCATTTTGATGAAGCATGGACAGAATTATTTCTGGCTGCTAAGGATGGTTGGAGCAGTAAGCATGAAACGTTATGTGAGCGTCTGGTGAAAGGCCAGCCTTTCTTTGAAAAACTTTGGGAAATCGAAGTGGGAGACAGGCCCTCTATGCTTTAAAGATATACCAAATTCTAACTGGGGCTACTCCGTTTGCCAAACGAGAACGAAGCCGAAGACATGCAAGTGGTAGATCAAGCGCCACTAAGAATTCAATCATTCGTTTCACTTTATTAAAAAATGCCATGAAGGTCATATCCTTTCATGGCATTTTTGATGTTTAGGCTTTTGTACGTTTGGATGGTCTAGTCCTTACGCTTTTCTTTGTTTGCGTCCCAGTCCCATTGCATTTTCCATTTTGCGCACCATTTTATTGGCTACCGCATTCGCTTTGGCAGCCCCAGCGTCAAGGATATCATCCAGTTCCTGTGAGTCTACAAGTGCATAGAAGCGTTCTTGTAGAGGCTGTAAGGCAGCTACAACTGCTTCAGCCATTTCGCCTTTGAAGTCGCCATAACCTCTGCCCTCGTATTTCTTCTCCAGATCCCCGATGGAAATTCCTGTAAGAATGCTGTAAATGGATAGCAGGTTGCTGATTCCAGGTTTGTTAGCAGGATCAAATTTAACGATTCCTTCAGAATCTGTGACCGCGCTTTTGATCTTCTTCGTCAACACCTTCGGTTCATCAAGTAAAGCAATTAACCCTTTTGGATTTGGATCAGATTTACTCATTTTTCTAGTCGGATCTTGAAGGCTCATAATTCGGGCCCCCACTCTAGGTATACGAACTTCAGGGATCGTGAAGATATCGTTGTATTTTTTATTGAAGCGTTGTGCCAGGTCGCGCGTTAATTCCAAGTGCTGCTTTTGGTCCTCGCCAACCGGAACGATATCTGTCCCGTATAGAAGAATATCTGCAGCCATCAACGGCGGATAGGTAAGAAGGGAGGCGGAGACAGCTTCTCTGCCGGCAGCTTTATCCTTAAATTGTGTCATCCGTTCCAATTCGCCAATATAGGAAATGCATTGCATCATCCAAGCTGCCTGCGAGTGGGCAGGCACTTCAGATTGGATAAAAATCGTTGACTTCTCCGGGTCAATGCCTGCTGCTATATAAAGGGCGGCCAGGTTTCTGATATTTTGCCTTAATTGGAGCCGATCCTGGGGAACTGTAATGGCATGCTGGTCGACAATGCAAAAATAGCAGTTATAATCGTCCTGCAGCTCCACAAATTGTTTAATGGCGCCAATATAGTTTCCGAGAGTGACGGAACCAGAAGGCTGAATGCCAGAAAAAATCGTTTTCATTTTATAAGAACACTCCTTGTTATTAATTGATTAAATGGCGGAAAAGAAAGTTGTCTACATATAGAAGAAGGCCAAGCTGATTAACATGACGGCCAGAACGATGCATCCTGAGTATAGTAAGGATGAGTAAGGGACGCTGACCAATTCTGATAAGGGCGTTATATCAGTTGTATCTTCACCTGCTTCTGTCACACTGTTCCGTTTGAATAGCCTTCTGAAGCTATAGGACATCCCATCAAAGAATCCTTTCTCTACAACTAATATCAGTAAACCTATTAACAAATATCCGCTTGAAAAATAAAAGCTTATATTAATGAAGTGTAATAGCGCAAGCTGGTTATAGAGGATAACGGACAACAGGGCACTAATCAGCAAAGTGGCAGCAACAATAGCTGTGACGCGGGTACTTTTCTTTTTTAAAGACATATGAACGATTCCTCATTTACTGTAATATTTAATTCTTCTTCGGTGGATGGAGAAGAAGTGACATAGAGTGACCATCATCATTATTTATAGTTTACAGTATAACAAATAAAGAAGCTTTTAAAGTAGAAAGTTTCACTAGTATTGAAAGAAATATGTATGTATAAATATTATCTTTACATACATTAAAATAATTCTGAATAATTAAATAAATTATTCTTGAATATACCATTTGTCAGAATAGAAAGAAAATAATATTATGCTCATTTTACATATATTTGAAATTATTCCAGTCGAAACACCAATAATTCACTAAAGTAATACTTTAAAACATTAAAATAGAATAATTTTATAAGTAAAAATGCCTATTAAATAAACTCTTTTTTGTCTATATTAAATTATTTCCAAAAACTTTTTTCAGAAAGCTGATTTACAAATTGTCGAAAAATTGTATAATGAATTCTATAGAATTTTAAAAAGATATAGAAGGAGTGGCAGAATTTGAAAAAGTCTAAATTTTCTCTGCTTTTGGTTCTTACTCTTATGCTTAGCTTATTCTTGGCAGCATGTGGAGATAAGAAATCAGATGGAGACTCATCATCTAACAAAGACAGTAACAAGTTAGCTTCTAAACAAGAGCTTCGTGTCCTGGAATCGGCAGAGATCCCAACAATGGATAGTGTTATGGCTCAAGATACAGTATCATTCACAACACTTGATAATACACAGGAAGGCCTGTACCGCCAGAATGATAAAAACGAAGCAGTCGCTGCGATTGCTGAAGGCGATCCAGAAACAAATAAAGAAAGTACAGAATTTACTGTAAAATTAAAAAAAGATGCTGTATGGTCCAATGGTGATCCTGTAACAGCACATGATTTCGTATTTGCTTGGAAACGTGCAATCGATCCTAAGACTGCATCTCCATACGGCCCATACATGATGAACGGCAAAATCAAAGGCGCTCAAGCAATCACTGACGCAGCTGCAAATAAAAAAGCAGTGAACCTTGATACACTTGGCGTTAAAGCTACTGACGACTACACATTAGTGATCCAAACTGAACAGCCTATGACAGTTGAATTCTTCAAAGGATTGATGGCTTTCGGTACATTCTTGCCGCAAAACGAAAAATTCGTTACTGCGCAAAATGGCAAATATGCTACAAATGCTCAAACATTGCTTTCAAACGGACCATTCAAACTTGAAAAATGGAACGGACCAACTTCAACTGAATGGGTTTACGTGAAAAACGATAAATACCACAATGCAAAAGATGTACATTTAACAAAAGTAACGTTCAACGTTTCAAAAGATCCACAAGCATCTGTGAACGCATTTGAATCCGGTGAAGTGGATATCACACCTAAATTGGCTTCTGATATCGTACCTCAATATGAAAATGATGATCGCTTAGTTCGTTGGTTGGAACCTTCTATTTTCTGGTTGAAAATGAACGAAAAGAATAAAGTGCTTGCTAACGTGAACATCCGTAAAGCAATTGCTCAAGCAATCAATAAAGAAGACTTGGCTTCAAGTGTCCTTAACAATGGATCAGTTGCCGCTTATTACGCGGTGCCGAAAGAATTTGTTAAAGATGAAGACGGCAAAGATTTCAACGATGCCAACAAAAAAATGTTGAAATTCAACAAAGAAGATGCTAAAGCGAGCTGGAAAAAAGGCTTGAAAGAGCTTGGCCTTGAAAAAGTAGAATTGACTTATATCGGCCAAGATACTGACTCAGCCAAAAAACAAGACCAATACATCAAAGACCAATTGGAGAAAAATCTTCCTGGTCTAACTATTAATATCACTTCAGTACCATTCGCTGTCCGCCTTGACCGTGAAAATAAACAAGATTATGATTTGCTTGCTTCCGGTTGGAGCCCTGACTATATGGACCCTGTATCATTCTCTGACCTATGGGTGACTGGTGGCGGCAACAACAATATGAGCTACTCAAATCCTAAATACGATGCTCTAATCAAAGAGTCTCAAGAAACTGCCGACCAAGCTAAACGCTGGAAAGCACTGCAAGAAGCTGAAAAAATTGTCGTTGAAGAAGATGCAGCAATCGCTCCTCTATACCAACGTGCATCCAATGTCTTGGTTAGCGATAAGGTAAAAGGCTTCACATACCACACAGTAGGTGCAGAATATAGCTACTATGATATCAAGATTACAGAATAATCTTTTTTAGAACAATGCGTTAAGTGTCGTACTTAAAAAGAGAGTATATTTCTTTGATATACTCTCTTTTTACTGTCAATAGAGTTGTCGGTATTTAATGAAAATTCTAAATACTTAGGAGGTGCGGAACATGGTTAAATATATTGCTCAACGTGTTTTTTATATGCTGTTAACGTTATTTATAATCGCTTCTCTTACTTTTTTCCTCATGAAAATAATTCCTGGGACTCCGTTTTCCAAAGCTGATAAGTTGTCGCCGCAACAATTAGAAATTATGAAAGACAAATACGGGTTGAATGAACCTGTACCGGTCCAATATGCGAAGTATATGGGCAATCTTGTCAAAGGAGATCTGGGCGTTTCATTCCAATTTGATAATACGCCTGTTACCGATATTCTTAAAAATTTGATTGGCCCGTCTACGCAGCTAGGTTTCCAGGCGACTGTGGTGGGTGTGATCATCGGAGTCTTGCTGGGCTTGGTAGGTGCCCTTTACCAGAACACCTGGATCGATTATGGAGCCACCTTCCTGGCTGTGCTCGGGAAATCGATACCGAGTTTCGTATTTGCTGGTTTACTTCAATATTATGTAGGGGTTAAGCTTGGCTGGTTCCCGACTATGTTCTGGCGCGGCTTTGAATATACAATCATGCCGACCATCGCATTATCCATTTTCCCTATTTCAATCGCCGCCCGTTTCATGCGGACAGAATTAGTAGAAGTGCTAGGATCGGATTATATCACTCTAGCAAAAGCGAAAGGGGCAAGCTCTTTCGAAATTGCCTTTAAGCATGCGATGAGAAATGCTTTGATTCCAGTTGTCACTGTTATGGGTCCATTAGTTGTTTCATTGATGACAGGTTCACTTGTCATTGAAAAAATATTCTCTGTTCCTGGGATTGGTGAACAATTCGTAAAATCGATCCAAGTGAATGACTATCCGGTCATCATGGGCACTACACTACTGTTCGCGGCGTTGTTCGTTGTTGTTACGTTAGTGGTCGATATTCTGTATGGACTGATCGATCCGAGAATAAGATTGGCTGGAGGTAATAAATAATGGCAAATGTAGAGATGAAAATAGAAAAAAACAAGTTCCAGCCTGCCGTTATTGATTCAGCCAAAGGAGAAGAAATCTCAAAGCCAAGCCTGAATTTTTGGCAGGATGCCTGGCTTCGCGTCAAGAAAAACAAAGGGGCAATCGTCTCTCTCGTTATTTTGGTTATCATGCTTATTATGGCTTTTGTTGGCCCCATGATCAGCGGTCGGGAATACGATACCCAGAATGTTAAATATGCAAATTTGCCGGCAAAAATACCGGTTCTGGAAAACATCCATTGGCTTCCATTTGACGGTACGATGGTCAACCGAGCAGGTAATGAAATCGATATGTATGAAATGAAGAACGTACCTGAAGATACATATTATTGGTTCGGTACCGATTCTTTGGGACGCGATTTGTTTACGCGGTTATGGAAAGGAACACAAATTTCCCTGTACATCGCCTTCCTGGCAGCAGTAATTGATATGGTTATAGGTGTAGCGTATGGAGCCATCTCTGGTTATTTCGGAGGCAAGCTCGATAATGTGATGCAGCGGATTACCGAAATATTGATGGGAATTCCGAACTTGGTTGTTGTCATTCTGATGATTCTCGTATTTAAACCAGGGATTTTATCCATTACAATTGCTCTTTCAATCACCGGCTGGGTTTCCATGGCCAGGGTAGTCCGGGCTCAGGTAATGAAGCTGAAAGAACAGGAATACGTACTCGCTTCCCGGACGTTGGGTGGATCGCACTCAAAAATCATCTTTAAGCATTTAGTCCCTAACTTAGCTGGGGTTATTATCATCAATACAATGTTTACGATTCCGAGCGCCATTTTCTTCGAAGCATTCTTGAGTTTTATCGGGCTTGGGCTTCAAGCACCTCATGCTTCACTCGGAACACTGATCGACGATGGGTTCAAATCGCTTTTAACATATCCACATCAATTAATCTATCCGGCAATCGCAATCAGTTTGATCATGATTTGCTTCAACATGGTAGCTGACGGATTGCGTGATGCGCTGGATCCAAAAATGCGTGATTAAGGTAGGTGAAGTTTAATGGAAAAAATATTAGAAGTAAAAGATTTGCATATCTCATTCCATACGTTCGCCGGGGAAGTACAGGCGATCCGCGGAGTCAATTTTGACCTATTCAAGGGTGAAACACTGGCGATTGTCGGAGAATCGGGTTCGGGAAAATCCGTAACAACAAAGTCCATTATGAGACTTCTGCCGCCTAGCAACTCAGAAATCAAACAGGGTGAGATTTTATTCGACGGGAAGGATATCGCTGCATTGCCTGATCGCCAAATGGAAAAAATCCGTGGAAAAGATATTTCGATGATTTTCCAGGATCCAATGACCTCTTTGAATCCTACAATGAAAATCGGAAAACAGATTATGGAACCATTGAGAAAGCATCAGAAGTTAAGCAAGGCAGAAGCGAAAAAGCGAGCCATCAACCTACTGAATCTTGTGGGGATCCCCAAGCCGGAAGAAAGATTCGAGCAATATCCTCATCAATTTTCTGGAGGAATGAGACAGCGGGTTGTAATAGCGATTGCGCTTGCCTGCAACCCGAAAGTGCTCATTGCCGATGAACCGACAACTGCTCTGGATGTTACGATTCAGGCTCAGATTCTTGAATTGATGAAGGATCTGCAGAAGAAAATCGATACAAGCATTATTTTCATCACCCACGACCTTGGTGTTGTAGCCAATGTAGCGGACCGTGTAGCTGTTATGTACGGAGGCAAGATTGTAGAAATCGGAACGGTGGATGAGATTTTTTATAATCCGCAGCATCCTTATACATGGGGATTGATCAGTTCGATGCCGGACTTGGATTCACGCGGCAAGGAGCTGTATGTCATTCCGGGAACGCCTCCGAATCTATTGAATCCGCCAAAGGGCGATGCGTTTGCTGCGCGTAACCAATACGCGATGCAGATCGATTTAGAGGAAGAACCGCCAATGTTCAAAATTTCAGATACTCATTATGCAGCAACATGGCTGCTGCATCCGGATGCACCAAAAGTGGAGCCTCCGCAAGCTGTTGTCAAAAGAAGAGAACAATTCCTCTCAATGAATGGAGGACGATAAGATGGCTGAACCAAAAAAGTTATTGGAAGTTAAACATTTAAAACAGTATTTTAATGTCGGCAAGCCCAATATGGTCAAAGCAGTCGACGATGTGAATTTCTTTATTTATGAGGGAGAAACACTAGGTTTGGTTGGAGAATCAGGCTGCGGTAAATCAACGACTGGACGCACGATTATCCGGCTATATGAAGCTACTGACGGAGAGGTCCTGTTCCGGGGCAAAAACGTGCACGGCAAGAAAACGAAAGCGGAAATGAAAGAATTGAACAGAAAGATGCAAATGATCTTCCAAGATCCATATGCGTCACTCAACCCAAGAATGAAGGTCGCCGACATTATTGCCGAGGGAATTGATATCCACGGATTGGCGAAAACAAAAGAAGACCGCATGAACCAGGTATACCACCTGCTCGAAACAGTCGGCCTTAACCGAGAGCATGCCAACCGTTATCCGCATGAATTCTCAGGCGGACAGCGCCAGCGTATCGGGATTGCCCGTGCCTTGGCGGTACAGCCGGATTTCATCATTGCTGATGAACCGATCTCTGCACTGGATGTTTCCATTCAGGCGCAGGTGGTTAATCTTCTAAAAGAGCTGCAAAAGGAAAAAGGCTTGACCTACTTGTTCATCGCCCATGATTTATCGATGGTTAAATACATTAGCGACCGGATCGGTGTCATGTATTTCGGGAAATTAGTAGAATTGACGACGAGTGAAGAATTGTATAATAATCCTCTACATCCATATACAAAATCCCTTTTATCGGCAATTCCTCAGCCTGACCCAATCAGCGAGAGAACACGCAAACGGGTGCCGTATGATCCGGCAGTCCATCGCTATGATGGTAGCGAAGAACTCAAAATGAGAGAAGTGAAGCCGGGGCATTTTGTGCTCTGCTCGGAAAAAGAATTTAAGCAATATCAAACTCAATTAGGCATTAAGTAAACATGCGGGTAAATCCCCGCATGTTTTTTTTATATCTCATGGGTATTTTCGAATTCTTGTAGCAGCGTCTAAATATAACATAATTGCATATGTATACATATATATTCAGGATCGAATAAGAGCAGAAATAGCAGTCACTTTATTGTCTTAGATCGTTCACACTGCATAATATCAAAATAAAGTAAAAGTTATAGGTAATTAGAACTATATTTTAAAATAAAACAGCTAATTTATTTATATTTTTAAAAATTCTGGCAAAAACGTAATTTACAAACAGGTAAAAGCTTGTATAATGAATTTGTAATACTAAATACATAAAAGGGGTGTAAATATTTGAAAAAGTCAAAATTTTCGTTGATTTTAAGCCTTTTGTTGGTGCTTAGCTTATTCCTCGCTGCTTGTTCTGGTAAAGACGATAAAGCAGGAACAAAGCCAGCTGATGGGAAAGACAATGATAAGGAAAAAGAAGAACAGCTGGCGGATACCCAGGAAGTGCGTATTTTGGAATCAGCTGAAATTCCTGGTATGGACAGTGCAAAGGTGAGCGATACAGTTTCATTCACAATGATCAATGCCACTCAAGAAGGTTTGTACCGTCAAAACCAAAAGAATGAATTTGAACCTGCTATCGCAGAAGGCGATCCAGAAATGAGCTCGGACGGCAAGGAATATACAATAAAGCTAAAGCAAGATATTAAATGGGATAATGGCGATCCTGTTACAGCGCATGATTTTGTGTACGGATGGCAACGCGCCATCGATCCTAAAACGAAGTCTGATTATGGCTATTATATGATGGACCATAAAATCCTCGGAGCTGCCGAAATCACTCAAGCTGGCGCCGACAACAAACAATACGATTTGAATACGCTTGGCGTTAAAGCGGAGGATGACTATACGCTGAAGGTTCAAACAGAAAAACCGATGACTGTTGAATTCTTCAAAGGTTTGATGGCATTTGGGACTTACATGCCGCAAAACGAGAAATTTGTAACAGCGCAAAACGGCAAATATGCTGCTAAAGCAGAGAATCTATTATCAAATGGTCCATTCAAGATGACAAAATGGGAAGGCCCAACATCTTCAGAATGGGTAATGGAAAAAAATGAATCTTATCGCGATGCTGCTAATGTCAACATTACGAAGCTGACATTCAATGTTTCAAAAGAACCACAGGCGTCTGTGAATGCTTTGGAAGCAGGCGAAGTAGATATCACGCCGAAATTGGGTTCAGACGTAGTGCCGCAATATGAGAAGGATCCGCGTATGCTTCGTTGGTTGGAACCAACAATATTCTGGTTGAAAATGAACCAAAAAGGCAATGATGCTCTGAAAAATGTGAATATTAGAAAAGCGATTGCTCAAGCGTTCAATAAAGAGGATCTGGCTTCAGCTGTATTAAACAACGGTTCTAAACCTGCGAACTTTGCAGTGCCTGCTGATTTTGTAAAAGATTCAAAAGGCGAGGACTTCCGGAAGGGCAATGGCGATATGCTGACTTATAACCCTGAAGAAGCTAAAAAAGCATGGGAACAGGGCTTGAAAGAAATCGGCAAAAAAGAAGTAACTATTAGATATTTGGGCGGGGATACTGAAACATCCAAGAAAACCGACCAATATATGAAAAACCAGCTGGAAAAGAACTTGCCTGGTTTGAAAATAAAACTTGAAAGTGTACCATTCAAAATCCGTTTGGATCGCGATGTCAAACAAGATTATGATCTGCAAGCAGCTGGATGGGGCCCTGACTACCTCGATCCGATCTCCTTTTCAGATCTATGGGTGACTGACGGCGGTAACAACAAAATGAGCTATTCAAATCCTGAGTACGACAAATTGATCCAAGATGCACAAAATACTTCCGATGCAGATGCACGCTGGGAAATGCTTCAAAAAGCAGAAAAAATCGTCATGGATGATGCTGCAATCGCACCAATGTATCAACGGGCATCAAATTTATTGATTCAGCCGAAAGTAAAAGGTTTTGCATATCATCTTGTAGGACCGGAATACAGCTATCAATATATGAAAGTCTTAAAGTAATTGCAAAATGGTTCATTCAGGTAAAGAGAGAGTATACTGTATACTCTCTTTTTACCTGTAGAAAAAATGTCGAAAAATGAAGGATAGTTCAATATTAGGAGGTACACAGGTTGATTAAATTTATTTTACAGCGTGTAGTGTATATGGTCATTACCCTGTTTGTCATTGCATCCATCACTTTTTTCCTCATGAAAATAATACCCGGAACTCCTTTTTCTAAAGCAGATAAACTGACTCCTCAGCAATTGGAAATCATGAAAGACAAATACAATCTTAACGACCCTGTGCCTGTGCAATATGCAAGGTATATGCTGAATACTGTAAAAGGTGACCTAGGCGTTTCCTTTCAATTCGATAATATCAGCGTCACCGATATTTTAGGCCGATTGCTTGGACCATCTGCGCAATTAGGCTTTCAAGGAATGGTTTTAGGGACGGTGATCGGCATTACGCTAGGGTTATTGGCCGCCCTTTATCAGAATACGTGGGTAGATTACACAAGTACACTGATTGCCGTATTAGGAAAGTCCATTCCTAGTTTTGTATTTGCTGGTCTTTTGCAATATTTTGTTGCTGTTAAGCTGGGATGGCTGCCTGTCATGTTTTGGCGGGGATTTGAATACACGATTTTGCCGACAATCGCAATTGCTTTATTTCCTATATCGATTGCCGCACGTTTTATGAGGACAGAGATGATCGAAGTGCTTGGATCTGAATATATTGTCTTGGCAAAAGCGAAAGGGGCCAGCACGTTTGAAGTCTCCGTCAAGCATGCGATGCGGAATGCGATGATTCCTGTTGTCACTGTACTTGGGCCTTTGACTGTTTCTTTAATGACTGGCACTTTGGTCGTCGAACGGATTTTTTCCGTTCCTGGGATCGGGGAGCAATTTGTTAAATCCATTCAAGTAAATGATTATCCAGTCATTATGGGTACGACTTTATTATTTGCTGCATTATTTATATTCGTTGTTTTCATAGTAGATGTTCTCTATGGATTGATTGACCCGCGCATCCGTTTAGCTGGAGGTACGAAATAATGGCAAATATAGAATACAAGATTTCGGCTGAGAAATTCATTCCGGCTGACATTGACCGGTCTAAAAGTGAAGAGATCCATAAACCTAGTTTGAGCTTTTGGAAAGACTCTTGGCTACGTGTCCGAAAAAATAAAGGCGCAGTGTTCTGCATGGTTATTTTGGCCCTATTCTTAGTCATGGCTGTAATTGGACCATTCATATCCGGTAAGGAATACGATACCCAAAATGTTAAGTTTGCCAATTTGCCGGCAAAAATTCCTGCCTTGGAAAACATCCATTGGCTTCCTTTTGATGGAACGATGGTCACTAGAGCCGGCCAGGAAATCGATATGTACGAAATGAAAAAGGTACCAAAGGATACATATTTCTGGTTCGGTACAGATGCGTTAGGAAGAGATTTGTTTACCCGATTGTGGAAAGGCTCGCAAGTATCCCTTTATATCGCTTTTTTGGCGGCTGCTATTGATATGGTAGTCGGCGTTAGCTATGGGGCTATCTCTGGATATTTCGGCGGAAGGCTCGATACCATTATGCAGAGAATCACAGAAGTGTTGATGGGCATCCCGAATTTGGTCGTCGTTATATTGATGATCCTTGTTTTTGAACCGGGAATCATTTCGATTACGCTTGCAATGTCCATTACAGGTTGGGTCAGCATGGCTAGGGTAGTAAGGGCGCAGGTCCTTAAATTCAAGGAGCAGGAATATGTGCTGGCAGCCCGGACTTTGGGGAGCTCTAATGCCAAAATTATCTTTAAACATCTTTTGCCGAATTTAACAGGGATCATTCTCATTAATACAATGTTTACAATCCCTAGTGCTATTTTCTTTGAAGCATTCCTCAGCTTCATTGGGCTAGGGCTGCAGGCACCACTTGCATCATTAGGGACACTGATAGATGAAGGTTTCAAATCATTGATGATGTATCCACATATGCTTATTTTCCCTGCAATTGCTATCAGTCTTATTATGGTGTGCTTTAACTTGGTTGCCGACGGAATCAGGGATGCGTTAGATCCTAAAATGCGAGATTAAGGGAGGTGCAGAAAGATGAAAAAATTATTGGAAGTGAATGACTTGCATATTTCATTCCATACCTTTGCCGGAGAGGTCCAGGCAATTCGCGGCGTAAGTTTCGATTTGTATAAAGGGGAAACCCTTGCAATTGTAGGAGAATCAGGATCGGGCAAATCAGTTACAACTAAAAGCATTATGCGATTATTGCCGCCAGGAAATTCTGAAATCAAGAGCGGTGAAATCCTGTTTAATGGAAAAGACTTGGCCAAATTGCCGGAACGCCAAATGCAAAAGATTCGCGGGAAGGATATTTCAATGATATTCCAAGATCCGATGACTTCATTAAATCCGACCATGAAGATTGGCAAGCAAATCATGGAGCCGATTTTGAAGCACCAGAAAGTCAGCAAAGGTGAAGCGAAGGAACGGGCCCTAGATATTCTCAAATTGGTCGGCATTCCCATGGCTGAAACACGGTTTGAACAATATCCCCATCAATTTTCAGGAGGGATGAGACAGCGTGTTGTGATCGCAATCGCCCTTGCCTGCAATCCGCAAATCCTGATTGCTGATGAGCCGACAACCGCACTCGATGTAACCATCCAGGCACAGATTTTAGAATTGATGAAAAGACTGCAGAAGAAAGTCGATACGAGCATTATCTTCATTACCCACGACCTTGGTGTGGTGGCCAATGTCGCTGATCGGGTGGCGGTCATGTATGGTGGGAAAATTGTAGAGATAGGGACAGTAGATGAAATTTTCTATAATCCTCAACACCCATATACTTGGGGATTAATCAGTTCCATGCCTGATTTGGATTCTCGCGGCAAGGAGCTTTATGTCATCCCTGGAACCCCGCCTGATCTGCTGAACCCTCCCAAAGGTGATGCCTTTGCTCCGCGCAATGCCTATGCCATGGCTATTGATCTGGAAGAGCAGCCGCCTATGTTTAAGGTTTCGAATACCCATTATGCAGCCACCTGGCTTTTGCATCCTGACGCGCCTAAAGTTGAACCGCCTGCTGCTGTGATTAAAAGGTATGAACAATTCTAGGCGATGAATGGGGGGAAATGAAGTGGAAGGACGAAAGGTATTATTGGAAGTAAAGCATCTTAAGCAATATTTCAATCAAGGCAAGCCGAACATGGTGAAAGCGGTGGATGATGTTTCTTTTCAGATTTATGAAGGGGAAACACTAGGGCTAGTCGGGGAATCAGGTTGCGGGAAATCGACGACAGGCCGGACCATTATCCGTTTGTATGAAGCAACAGGCGGGAAAGTGCTATTCCGCGGCAAGGATGTTCATGGAAAAAAGTCAAAAAAAGAACTGAAAGAGTTTAACCATAAGATGCAGATGATTTTTCAGGATCCTTATGCCTCGCTTAATCCGCGCATGAAAGTCAGCGATATAATCGCAGAAGGCATTGATATACACGGATTGGCCAAAACGAAGGAAGAGCGGATGGAGAAGGTATATGAATTGCTTGAAACCGTGGGGTTAAGCCGGGAGCATGCCAACCGGTATCCACATGAGTTTTCAGGAGGCCAGCGGCAGCGGATTGGCATTGCGAGGGCGCTGGCGGTCCAGCCTGATTTTATTATTGCAGATGAGCCGATATCTGCCCTTGATGTATCAATCCAGGCGCAGGTAGTCAATCTTTTGAAAGATTTGCAGAAAGAGAAAGGATTGACTTATTTATTTATTGCCCATGACCTGTCGATGGTGAAATACATCAGCGACCGGATAGGGGTTATGTATTTCGGCAAACTTGTTGAACTGGCGACCAGCGAAGATTTATATGACCATCCTTTGCATCCATATACTAAATCTTTGCTTTCAGCCATTCCGCAGCCGGATCCAATCAGCGAACGGTTACGGAAAAGAACGGAATATAATCCAGCTGTCCATGGGTATACGCCTGATGAAGAAGTGAAAATGAGGGAGATAAGCCCAGGCCATTTCGTGATGTGCTCTGAAAAAGAATACAATCAGTATCAAAAAGAACGATTGGTTGTGAAATAAAGGTTTTTTCTGCCCGGTACAGAAAACAAAAGGGCGTTTAAACGCCGCTAAGAACCCAGTCAAAGTTTCATTTTGCCGTATAATCGAAACCACCCGTGATGGGTGGTTTCGATTAATCCTCAGCATGTTTTCCTCCTGCATTCGTCCATCCGTTCTGTGTATGCAGGCTTGCGTTTCGATAGATACCCTGTTTTTTGCCTCCAAATATTTTTTCTCCGATGCTGTTTGCTATTACCCCATTGAAAGCAGTTAGTCCTATGATCAGCAGGGCGGTTAACACTAGATCGAATATATAATCGGACATTTGCGAAAACCTCCTATCCCTCTGTATATCTTATTGGCGGAAATAAGAAAAAAGAAGCGAAAGTCTTTCGTTGTCCATGAAGAAATCAAGCCATAAATAAATTTGTTGTACCCTGTTTTAATTGGGGATAAGAATCCACTTCGAAAGATGGCAAAGACGAGGATGTCAAGAGCCCGTTAGAATCCCTGTGGCTCAATTAATGATTGGTGGAGAAGAATATAATCCCGGCCAATTAAAATTTTATTTATAGATGAGCAAAAATGTTTACAAATGTACAGAAAGGGTATAGATACAATATAGCGAGATGAAGATGAAATGCAAAAATGTGAAAAAAGTTATTTTAATATATGAATGGAATATGATAAATGAGAATAATGTTAGAATAACTTTGCTTTGTTTTTAGTTGTTTTTGGGTAAAAATACTTAGAAAGTAAAGGGATTTTCAGGAGTTTTGAAGCTGTGGATATACATCTTTCAAGGGTTTAAGGATATTGTTAATATTTTTCAAAAAAAGTGTTTATTTTGTGAATAATTCATGTATAATAAACTGTAGAAATTACTTATTTAAAGTCATTTCAATTTAGTCTGTTTGAGTCATGAATGGAAAAGTTTTCCCAATCATAGATCTAGGATTCTATAACAAGGGGAGTGGATAGCTATGGTAACACTATATACATCACCAAGCTGTACGTCATGTCGGAAAGCAAAAGCTTGGCTTGAAGAACATAACATACCTTATACGGAAAGAAATATTTTTTCTGAATCTCTATCTATAGAAGAAATTAAAGAAATCTTACGTATGACGGAAGATGGAACAGACGAGATTATTTCAACTCGTTCTAAAACGTTCCAAAAGTTGAATGTTAATTTAGAGTCTTTGCCTCTACAAAGACTATATAAACTTATTAAAGAAAATCCAGGCCTTTTAAGAAGACCGATTATCCTTGATGAGAAAAGACTTCAGGTTGGATACAACGAAGATGAAATTCGTCGTTTCTTGCCAAGAAAAGTGCGTACGTATCAATTGCGTGAAGCGCAAAAAATGGTTAATTAATATAAATGGTTCCCTTGACAAGTTGGTCAAGGGTTTTTTTTGTTTATTCATTTTGGAAGATCCAAAATCGTTTGACCACATTCCCATTTTCTTCAATGAAATCCTCGTCTTCCTTGCCGCCATTTTTTCTGATCACTTTTTCTGAAGCTATATTGGTTGAATCGCAAGTAACCAAAACTTTTGGTATGCCAAGCACTTTTGTTTGTATAAGAGCAAGCCGGAGAAGTTCAGTTGCATATCCTTTTTGGCGTTGGCTTGGACGTATGCCGTAACCGATATGCCCTCCTGTTTGTAATAAAGGAGGAGTAAGGCGGTGGCGGATACTTGCCGCACCTATGATTGTCTCGTTATGATCCACCAGCCAGAACATGGAGTTGGAAATCCAAGAGGCCGGAATGCCGATCCCTTTTTCTGCATTGCGAACTTTTTCGATATAGGCGAAGAAATTAGACGGATCTGTTGCGCTGGCCTGTGGGATGATCGTTTCTTTCGCTGCTTTCCATTCATTATAGTAAGCCAAATATTCATTCTCCAAGAGCGGGTCAGGTTTAATGAGACGTACAGGCCGATGCATAGGCAACCTCCTTTTAAAAAAAATGTGCAAGCTCTATCATGTTATTTTTAGGTTAGTTAACATATAATAACATAATAATTAGAAAATTGTAATAATAAAGCTTTGTTTTTTATTCCATTTCCAATAGGGCTAAGACTCCCGTTTCAAAAATAAGTTTCCCTTTATCTTGATTACGCTTCTTGATATCTGCTTTCTTTTTATGTAAAATAAGAGGAATCTTTAGGCATATGTTTGTTTTTGCTGAATTTCTGCATTTTGTTTTCCTTATCTTTATTTTTATCATAAAATAAAGATAGAACAATAGATGGTTATGCCCTTTATATAGAGGGTAGAATAATAAGGACAATTGACTCACTTTTACTGGGGGTAATTCCCTTCAAACAATACTCAAGCAGAAGGGAGAGGGGATTTATGGAAATAGAACGCATTAACGAAAATACCGTAAAATTTTACATTTCTTATATGGATATTGAAGAAAGAGGCTTTGACCGTGATGAAATTTGGTATAATCGCGACCGGAGTGAAGAACTATTCTGGGAGATGATGGACGAAATTCATCATGAAGAAGAATTTTCTATAGAAGGCCCACTTTGGATTCAAGTGCAAGCGATGGATAAAGGCTTAGAAATTATGGTGACAAAGGCGCAGTTTACCAAAGATGGACAGAAAATTGAATTGCCTATTGCTGATGACAAAATTCGGGATTTACCCGTAGATGAACGAATTGAATCTCTTCTTGATCAACATTTTCAGTTGAAGGCGGAAGTAGATGGTGAAGAACCAGTAGAATATGAGTTGGATGTGCTGGAATGTATGATTGTGTTCCAGGATTTTGAAGATTTGATTTCTCTAAGTAAATGCAATGGTTTGGAAGGGTTTAAATCATCCTTGTATACGTTTGAAGGTAAATATTACTTATACGTTGAATTTGACGAGGATGTAGAAGACGAAGAAGCAGTTGATAATACACTAAGTATCTTGTTGGAATACGGTGCTGAATCTCCTGTGACCATTCACAGAGTGCAGGAATACGGCAAAGAAATTATTGCCGCGGATGTATTTACCACCATCCAACATTATTTTTCATAAGTTAAGAGCCAGCTTCTAGTCAGAAGTTGGTTTTTTTTTATTTCTCTTGCCTAATGCCGAATAATGAGAAAAAATGGGTATATAGGATAGGGTATACATACAGATAAATAGGATAGCGGGGGTGGATGCATGAAAAATACAGTTCGGGTTCTGATCTTTCTTGTTTTGCTAGGCACCGTATGGTACTTATTGAGAGATTATATACATACCAGCATTTTTAGTGTATTCAGTATTTTGATTTCACTTGCGGCTATTATAGTGGGGATCGTGGTTTTTCTTGAAAACAGGCATCCGACCCAAACATTAGCGTGGTTGGTTGTTTTCGGCGCTTTTCCCTTGCTTGGCTTTATTTTTTATTTATTGTTCGGGCGCAATTACCGGAAAGAAAGAATGTATAGGAAGAAATATTTCCTGGACAAGCAGACTTTCCTTAAGAATGAAGGGGAGCGGGTTGTCAGCGAGGAAAGAATGGAAATGATGGGGGAACACCAGAGAAACTTGATTGAGTTGGCGCAAAATATTGGCAACAGTCCGATTTCGTTTGCAACCGAAACTCAGATTCTTACAAATGGAAATGAGACATTTACTGCCATTATAGACGAGCTGAAGAAAGCGCAGCACCATATCCACATGGAATATTACATTGTGCGGGATGACAAAATCGGCAAAGATATTAAATCCGTTCTATTGGAGCGGGCGGGCCAGGGAGTGAAAGTCCGTTTTATGTATGATGCGGTCGGAGCCTGGACCTTATCGCGTGAATACTTGGATGATTTACGGAATGGCGGAGTTGAAGTGGCTAGGTTCGGTCCGGTCCATTTGCCTTTCTTAAACAATAAAGCTAATTTTCGCAACCACCGAAAGATTGTTGTGATTGATGGAAAAGTCGGTTTTGTAGGAGGGTTAAATATAGGGGATGAATATTTAGGCAGAGATGAAACGTATGGTTTCTGGAGGGACACGCATCTTATGGCAAAAGGAGAGGCGGTCAGGTCGCTGCAATTGATTTTTTTGCAGGATTGGTATTACAGTACGAACCATAGCTTCCTGACCGATCTATACCTGCCTCCGAGTGTTCCCTTAAAGCATCGCCACGGCGGTGTGCAGATGATTGCAGGCGGGCCGGACAACGAATGGAGCGTCATCAAGAATATCTTTTTCAGTATGATCACATCTGCTAAGGAATCGGTCTGGATCGCTTCCCCTTATTTTATTCCCGATGAAGATATTTTTTCGGCGTTAAAAATTGCGGCATTAAGCGGTTTGGATGTCCGCTTGCTGGTACCGATGAATCCGGACAAAAAGATTGTCTGGCATGCTTCCCGGTCCTATTTTCCGGATTTGTTGGAAGCAGGGGTTAAGATCTTCCAATATAAAAATGGATTCATGCACAGTAAGATTGTGATTGTGGACCGTGAATTGGCTTCCATTGGAACCGCCAATATGGATATGCGCAGCTTTCATCTCAATTTTGAGGTAAACGCCTTCTTATACCGTACGCGGTCGACGCAAAAACTGGTAGAAGATTTTGAGATGGATATTACCCAATCTCAGCAGCTGACATGCGAATCGTTTAATACAAGGCATTTGGGGACCAGAATCCTTGAATCCACATGCCGACTGTTATCGCCGCTGCTGTGATGGATTGGAAAGGCTTCCTTTTAAGGGAGCCTTTTTTTATCGACTGCATCTTCAGGAGAGGGAAATAGCAAAATGTTCTTACTTCAAAAATAGGGCCATATGAAATTCATCATAGTAAAAGCCGTTATGTTTTAAGGCCTTTTTTTCCGTACTGAATATCTCGAAGCCGGCTTTTTTATATAGGTCGACAGCTGGAGTATTGGTGCAAGTGACGGATAATTGAAGTTGCTCGAAGCCTGATTGTTTTGCATGCTCGATTGCGTGGAGAATCAAAGATTTGCCAAACCCTTTGCCGCGTTCTTCCGGGCTGACATACATGGCTGTCAGTGTGGCTTTATGGCTGAGTTTCTTGTGTGAGTGGGGGACAATCGTGAGCACGCCCCGCAGAAGTTGTTTTTCATAAACTCCAAAGGTTTGTGTGGCGGCCGTTTGGAATCTTTCTTTGTATTTCTTATGCGTCTGTTTTGCTTCTTCTTCATAAGAAGAAGCAAAAGCTTCCGGATGATCTTTTAAAGCCTTCAGGCGAAGGGTAAAGTATTCTTTGGCATCCTGGGGATGAAGCAATCGAATAATCATAAAAACCTGCCTTTCACTTTGTGGAATTTATTTCTATTATACATAAAAGTGAGAGAGCCTTTTCTTATTTGTTGCAGGCAGGAAATAGACGGTTTTTCGGCGAATACATCGATAAATTGATTTTAGGAGGGAGATTGTTGCTGGTTGCTATGAATCAAAAGAATGAAAGGATTACATTGATTGGATGCAGTGAAAAAACGCTGGCGAAAATGCGCAAGGAATCTTTTCGCTGCCCTTGCTGCAAAGGAAAAGTCATGATGAAGGCCGGCAGGGTTATGGTTCCGCATTTCGCCCATCTTTCAAAAGAGGAATGTGCTGCTTCCGAACCTGAGTCGGTTGTCCATCTGCAGGGAAAAAAGCATCTGTTCAGGTGGCTAAGCAAGCAGGGGTACAATGTTCAGCTTGAAATGTACTTTCCTGCCATTAAACAGCGTGCTGATTTATATATAGAAAAAGCGAAATGGCGATTTGCATTCGAGTTCCAATGTTCGCTTATCACATCTGAAGAGGTTCGAAAGAGAACTTTGGGCTATAAAAAGCTTGGCATACGCGTTATTTGGATATTAAATGCCGACCTCTTAAAAAATGGACGAGGCACGGAATGCACGTTGTCTTCATTTCAATGGAGTGCCGCTTTCGGAACTATGCATGCCCCTCGTCTGTTCTTCTATTCCCCCCATAACGAACAATTCACTATTCTCCAACATATAATCCCTTTTTCTTCTAGGCAATGTTTTTGTAATCGGTGGATCAAACGGATGTCTGCCATCACTTTGTATGATCTTTTAAATATGGCTCCCGACCATAAAAATCCATTGCAGCGTTGGCATCATAAAAAATTGGCATGGAGGATAAATGCCTGCCGTTATGCCGATTATTCAAGCCCCTTTTTTACAGCGCTATACGAAACCAATATAGCACCCGCTACATTGCCCTTAGAAATCGGAATCCCTGTGCCGGGCGGCTTTATGTATGAAACACATTGTGTGGAATGGCAATTCTGGCTCTATCGTGAATGTATGTCTAAATTGTCTATAAATGAAGGGTTTCATCGTTTTGATTGGAGAGGGACCGTCGTTTCGTTAATAAAGCAGCAAAAAATTTCACTTCGCCTACTGCCAGGACTTTCATATTTAGACGCTTTTTGGCCAGCAGATATGTATTTGGAGGCGCTTGTCATTTTAGGGATTCTTCAGGAAAAATCGGAAGGTTTTTATGTTTTCGTTAAACCGCTTACTCCCTTTCATCCTAAAGCCTCGCAAATAGAACAAAATAAGCATGAAAAGTTATGGAGCATCTATAGTAAACTCATGAAAAATAGCATGGATTCATACACTAAGGGAGCAAAGTGAAGTAAATGCAGGAAAAGAGCGAAAAGTACAGAATTAATAGTATAATTAGGGCTATAGAAGTACTAATGAAATCTTAGATGTGGAGGACGAATAATATGTCAGAAACAAAAACAGCTGCTTTGCCTAACCGCAGCGATCTTAAAGAGGAAGATACATGGAGATTGGAAGATATATTTGCGACAGATACATTATGGGATGAGGAGTATAAAAGCCTGAAAGAGGAATTATCAAAGGCTTCAGATTTAAAGGGAACACTTGGTGAAAGTGCAGAGCATTTATACCGCGCCCTTCAATTTCAAGACAGCATTTTCGAAAGACTTGACAGACTTTATGCATATTCACATATGAGACATGACCAAGATACAGCTAATTCCGTCTACCAAGCCATGGATGGCCGCGCCAAATCTTTATATGCAGAAGTAGCAAGCTCATTCTCATTCATTGTACCGGAAATCCTAAGCATAGATGAATCTAAGATTGCCGCTTTTATGCAGGAATTGCCTGAGCTTAAGCTGTATGAGCACAGCCTGGAAGAAATCAACCTTCAGCGCCCTCATGTATTATCAGCTAATGAGGAAGCTTTGCTTGCCCAAGCATCAGAAGTATTGGATGCATCTAGTAATACCTTCAGTATGCTGAACAATGCCGACTTGGAATTTCCGACGATCAAGGATGAAAACGGCGAAGACATCCAAGTGACGCACGGCCGGTACAGCACTTTGCTTGAAAGCGAAGACCGCAGGGTGCGAAAAGACGCTTTTGAAGCAACCTATGAAACATACGGCCGATATTTGAACACTTTCTCCACCACACTGGGCGGAACCGTAAAGAAACAAAACTTCAATAGCCGGATCAGACATTTTGATTCTGCACGCCAAGCTGCTTTAAGTGCGAACAATATTCCGGAAAGCGTGTATGATAATCTGGTCAATACGGTTAACGAGAATCTAAACCTGTTGCATCGATATGTGGATCTCCGCAAAAAGGTGCTGGGCGTTGATGAATTGCATATGTACGACCTTTATACACCGTTGGTAAAAGATGTGAAATTTAAAGTTACCTATGATGAAGCGAAGGAATATGTGATGAAGGGCTTGGCACCACTCGGTGAAGATTATGGCCGGATATTGAAAGAAGGATTTGAAAACCGTTGGGTCGATGTCCATGAGAATAAAGGTAAGCGAAGCGGAGCTTATTCTTCCGGTTCTTACGGAACAAATCCATATATCTTAATGAATTGGCAGGATGATGTGAATAACCTGTATACGCTTGTTCATGAATTCGGCCATTCCGTCCACAGCTATTACACGACAAATAACCAGCCTTTCATATACGGCGATTACAGCATTTTCGTAGCTGAAGTGGCTTCCACATGCAACGAAAATCTATTGACTGATTATCTGTTGAATACGATTGAGGACGATAAGAAGCGGATGTATGTATTGAACCATTATTTAGAAGGATTCAGAGGGACTGTTTTCCGTCAAACCATGTTTGCTGAATTCGAACAGCTGATCCATAAAAAGGCGCAAAATGGAGAGACATTGACAGCAGAATCATTGACGGAAGAATATTATAATCTGAACAAGAAGTATTTCGGCGATAATATTGTCATCGATCAAGAAATAGGCAGAGAGTGGGCTAGAATCCCTCACTTCTATTATAATTTCTATGTATACCAATATGCGACCGGCTTCTCCGCAGCGACAGCTTTAAGTAAACAGATATTGGAAGAGGGAAAACCGGCTGTTGACCGATATATCAATAACTTCCTGAAAGCAGGAAGCTCTGATTACCCAATCGAAGTCTTGAAGAAAGCCGGAGTCGATATGACTACTGCAGAACCAATCAAGGAAGCCTTCAAAGTATTTGAAGAAAGATTGGATGAACTGGAACATTTGTTAGAAAACAAATAAAAGATGAAGAGGGGGCATTTCTTTGGAATGCCCCCTCACTTTGATAAACGTTATAACTTGCCTCAGTTTTGCATATTAGGTACATAAATATTATTTTAGAATACCTTATTACCGGAATTAAAAACCTTTGAAACGATTCCTATTTTTGAATGACAGCAGGAATAGGAGCAGGGTGAAGTAAAGGATGGGAACAGAAAATAGAAGCGGGAAAATATGAAGGAAAGCTAGTATATGTAGAAAAAAAGCCCCAATAATACAAAACAATAAAAGAAGAGACATTCTCTTTTTCATCGGCGCCTCCTTATTACACACTTGTTTCTACAGTATATGAAACCACCATCAAATCATACTAAAAATTTGACGAAATTGTGAATTAGAGAGCAAACACTTGTATTTTAGAATAATAACGTGTAATATAATGAGTGTGAAGTTGATCACAAGCAAACATATACCCCTTTGTTTGACCGTGAAAAATTTCTCCCATCCCCTTTGTTCGTATGAATAGAAAAAGCCCTGCTTATCCCGGCGGGGCTTTTTCGTGTCTTAAAAACGCTTTTTCCCGGTTGAGTGTTATAAGGATTTGGTTTGGCACAGGCGGGAAACAATGGTGGGAGACTGTTTCAGAGCAAATAAAAAAGCAGAGATCGCGAGAATCCCTGCTTTTTATTCTGCTTTATTATATTTCCAGAAGGTGCCGTATTTCTTTGTCGGCAAGTGCAGAACGATTTGTTGCAATAGAAGTTTTTTCAGCTCTTTCTCAGCCGTTTGATCATCGAGATTATAGGCTACAGCCACTTCCCTGGTCGCTACCACATTATAGAATCTTACAAAGGATTCGATGTCCGGCAGTGGAGACGGTTCCGGCAGGGAAGGGAACATTTCAGCAAGGATGGACAAATATACGTCATATGGATAAAGCCCCGATACCTTGATCCCCTCGTCTTCAATATTCTCATTAAAAATGACCATTGTAGGAATCTCTTGAACATCCATTTCTGCAGTGATCTTTAAATCGCACTGAAAGGCTTTGATAGCAGCGTTTGAGCGAAAATCAACCTTGAATTCTTCTATATCTATTTTAGCTGCCTGTGCACATTCAATGAGCACAGATAGATCAGAGATATTTTTCCTCTTTAAGAAAAGAAATTCTTGAAGGGTGCGCAGGAAACGGATGCCGTTGCGTTTGCCCTGAAGTTCTGCAGCTTTAATGGCGAGTGAAGCATTATAGGGCATAATAATGTCGGGTGCAGAGAGGGGTATGCATTTTGCACAAGTTACATCGTGCCTATTTACTCCTTTTTCACAAAGAGCTTTAATTTTTTTTGTTTTCCGTGTACTGCCGTGGAAGTTCAGGGAAGCGAGTTTGCCGCTCAAGACATGTTTGATATTTATAATCTTTCCGTATTCCATCTGTAATTTCTTCAATACCGGTTCCAATGCCCAGCATTCAGGACATAATGGATCTATAAAAACATATATTTCAATTGGTTTCTTTCCGACTTGAGAACAATGATGGGCATGTAGCCAATCCATAAAATTAAATACTGTTTTTTGAGAACTCAACTGCTTTCTCCTTTCTTGACTGTTTGTAGTATAGAGGCCATTTTATTAGAAGTAAAATGGAACTTTATACCTGTTCGATGATCGATTCAGTCAAGTATTTTATTAATGGGAAGGAGTATTGACCATATGCTGGGCTGTTAAAGTGAGGCGTTGGAAAATAAATTCACGCAACTCGCTTTGCAGATGGACTTCATCCATCGCTCCACTCATACATTGGAGCCAAGCTTGTGCTCTTTCGGGAGTAATTTCAAAGGGTAGATGTCGAGCGCGAAGCATAGGGTGGCCATGCTCCTCTGCATATAAAGGCGGACCGCCAAGAAATTGGGTTAAAAATTGTTTTTGTTTACGGGCTGTTTCCGTCAAATCCTCAGGGAAAAGGGGAATCAGCAGCGGATGCTTTGAAACTCTGGCATAGAAGGCATCGACTAAATCGCTAAGGCCTTGTTCTCCAATCGCATCGTATGGAACATTCGAATTCTTCATCATTTTCTCCTCTAGCAACTTATGTAAAGTCATTGTAGCAAAGAGGTGGTGTTTATCTCAAATAAATAGCTTATTTAACTGGTAAATAGTACAAAAAACCCTTGCTTCCTCAATGGGCAAGGGTTTGAAATATGTGTCAGGCGTTGAAGGTACTCATCACTTTTTTTACATAGTTTTGGGTCTCCTTGAATGGCGGAACCCCATTGTAGCGATCGACATTGCCAGGGCCGGCATTGTAAGCCGCCAGGGCTAATTCTGTATTGCCGTCGTATTTTTCAAGCATCTGGGAGATATATTTGGTGCCTCCCATAATATTGTCTTTCGGGTCAAAGACATTCTGTACGCCAAGGAAGCGGGCTGTAGTTGGCATTAGCTGCATTAAGCCTGATGCTCCTACCGCGCTCTGGGCGTTCTGGTTGAAATTAGATTCTTGTTTGATGATCGCAGCAATCAGCTTGGCTGGTACATTGAACTTCTCGGCTGCTTGTTTGATATGATCGGCAAACTTAGAACCTGTGTTTTCCAAGCTGTTTGTGCCCTGTTGCAAAAGAGGGGCCAGCAAACCAGGGACGGAAGAAGGCAGTTTAGAGGCAATAGCCCCAAGCCCTTCACCGGCAGCATCGATTGCAGAGTCAGCCAGGCTGCCTACTATGCCTAGTGTATTGGAAATGGAACGATCGTCTGCTTCATCAGAAAGAATGCTTGTAAGCATTTCTTTGAAAAGTCCCGATGATTCTCCTGTTGATTCGCTCTGATTGGATGAACCAATGCCCAAGCCTTTCATTGCCTGCAATTCGATCATCGTTTTAAGATCTTGGATATTCATATATATCACCTCACTTGTTAATCTTGCTGGTATTTGGCGAGATAGAAGCGTTTAATTTTATTATCGGTATGGCGTAATGGAATGTTCAGTGTATGCAGCAGGTTTTCGAAAGTAATCTTTCCTTTGCGGTAATCCGTTGCCTCATATTCCAGTTCATAATCTTCCTTGCCGAGATATTCGCTGTGGTCTAAAACAAGCAAGCCACCTTCAAATTCAGTCTCCGCCCTTGTTGTTTTGAGCGAGCCAAAATAGGTGATAGCATCTTTCGGGATGTGGTAAGCCTCTTCAATCAGCGCGGTTATCGAATTATCGGTAAGATTGCCAGATTCAATTATTTGGCGCGCTTCCTTGCCGTCTATCGTTAAATTGGATTCTAGCAGGCCTTCCTTGGCGGGCTGTTTAAGCGTCATTTCATATTGACCGTTCTTTTCCCTGATTCGCAAGGCACAGCCATGTTCTTTAAGACTGAAGGATTCGGTATCGAAGTAATGGTTTTCTTGGCTGAAGAAGTGGGCCTCATTGATTTCTGCGTGTGAGCATAAATGCCCGAACTCCTCTTTGGTCAGCATATTCTTGAATTCAATTTCCATTTCCTGTTTCAAAACGGCAGCATCCTTTCGGTGAGTAGTTTCTACTATGAATCTTACTTCAAGCTTAGGCATACGTTAAGGGATATGGTAAAATAAAGTGGAACTTTTTAAAAGGAAAAAGAATCTCTTGAAAGCAGTAAATGGTTGGCCGTTTTTCGGGCAACACGGTTAGTTTAGGGAAGGAAGGTCATATGAGAAAAATTATCGAGATGAACGAAATACATATAGAACAGAATAAGTTGTCGGCGCAGATCCGCTTGGACAAAGGATTTGAAATCTCAGCCCGAGGGCAAATGCTGGTAGACTCTGATCAGTTTGCGCTTGTTTACATAATTGAATACCAAGGTGAATACGCCTACCTATCTTTTCCGGAAGAAACATGGCCAGTGCTTCATGAGGGGCTTAAAAACCAGTTTCCTGTATACGTGAACCACGAAGAAAAAGAAACGGAGCTTGTCGACTTCATGGAGGAATTAGCATATTTGGTAGATAATATAAAAGGTAATGCTAATTATGGGGACGATATGGGCCAAAAAATTGAAAAAGTCTTTTTATCAGAAGCTTGAGGCAGGTGCTGATTCATGATTTGGGATGATTTCTTAGCTCCGTATAAACAGGCAGTTGAGGAGCTAAAGGTGAAGTTAAAAGGAATGCGGACGCAATTCGAAAGGGAAAATATCCATTCACCTATTGAATTTGTGACCGGCCGTGTCAAACCCGTGCCGAGTATCCTTGATAAGGCGGAGAAAAAAGGGATTGCAATTGACCAATTAGGGGAAGAAGTCCAAGACATTGCCGGCCTAAGAATGATGTGCCAGTTCGTAGATGATATCAAAACGGTTGTAGAGTTGCTTCGGATGCGCAACGACTTCGAAATCATTGAAGAGAGAGATTATATTTCGCATGAGAAAAGCAGCGGATACCGGTCCTATCATGTGGTAATCAAGTATCCCGTACAGACAATCTACGGAGAGAAAAAAATACTGGCAGAAATCCAAATCCGGACGCTCGCTATGAACTTTTGGGCGACTATCGAACATTCGCTCAATTATAAATATCGGGGCCAATTCCCGGAAGATATAAAACTCCGATTGCAACGAGCTGCCGAAGCGGCTTATCTGCTTGATAAAGAAATGTCGGAAATCGCTTTGGAAATCCAGGAAGCCCAGCGCGTGTTTTCGCGCAAGACAGACGAGGGCGGAAGCGGCAAAGTACGTCCATAATGTAAATATTTGGTCGGAGAATCGGTCCTCGAAGGCTTGGATGCTGTGCTGTATCGGTTAGGGTAAAGGGATTACGCAGAGGAGGGTATTATGAAATTCGCTATATCGTCAAAGGGAGATAATAAGTCAAATATGCTCATGCAGAGGATGAAGTCGTACCTGATCGATTTCGGGTTGACTCTGGATGAGGAAAAACCGGATATTGTCATTTCTGTTGGGGGAGACGGTACATTATTGTATGCATTCCATCGCTTTAAACATCGATTGGACAAAACTGCTTTTGTTGGTGTGCATACTGGGCATCTTGGTTTCTATGCCGATTGGACGCCCGATGAAATAGAGAAGCTTGTGATAGCAATTGCCAAAACGCCTTATCAAGTAGTTGAATACCCCTTGCTCGAAATAATTGTCCGCTATAAACACAATGGTAAAGAATCCAAGTATTTAGCGCTCAATGAGTCGACCGTCAAAGGTGTGGAAGGGACGCTTGTTATGGATGTGGATATTAAAGGGCAGACTTTTGAGACATTCCGTGGAGATGGCCTTTGTCTATCGACGCCTTCGGGAAGCACTGCTTATAATAAAGCATTGGACGGCGCAATAATCCACCCGTCCATCCGTGCGATCCAATTGACGGAAATGGCATCCATCAACAATCGGGTTTTTCGGACAGTCGGTTCGCCGCTTATATTGCCCGACCATCATACATGCATGCTCAAGCCCTTGAATCAAGATGACTTCATCATAACAGTTGACCATCTCCAACTGCTGCAGAAGGATGTTAAATCCATTCAGTACCGCGTGGCGGATGAGCAGATCCGTTTTGCCCGTTTCCGCCCTTTCCCATTTTGGAAAAGGGTGCGTGATTCCTTTATTGGCGAGTAAAGGGGAGGAAACATCAAATTCAGTAGAAGAAGGATTAATTTTATGAGTGTTTTTCAATTACATTGGGCAGTCAGTGAAGAATGGGACGGAGTGCTGCTGCGCACGTTCCTGCAACAAAAGCATATCAGCAAGGCTGCCTTGGTGGATATAAAATATAATGGCGGCAGGATAGAAGTGAACGGAAAAGAAGAGAACGTCCGATATTCCTTAAAGGAAGGAGATCGGGTTGTGGTGTCTTTTCCCAGGGAACAGACAAGCGAAGGGCTTATTCCCGAGAAAATACCGTTATCAATCATTTATGAAGATGACTATTTCCTCATTTTGAATAAACCCCCTTTCATGAATACGATCCCTTCGAGAGAACATCCTCGTTCATCCATGGCAAATGCGATTGCCGGCTATTATGAGGAAAAGGGCTTTTCTGCAACCGTCCATATTGTAACCAGGCTGGACAGAGACACCTCCGGACTAATGCTGGTGGCCAAAAATCGCCATGTCCATCACTTGATGAGCCAAGAACAGAAAAAAGGGCATGTTAGCCGTTTGTATGAAGCCCTGATCCATGGACAGATTGACGATTCAGGAAGAATTGAGCAGCCAATCGCCCGTAAATCAACCAGCATTATCGAACGGGAAGTGTGTGAAGATGGCCAATATGCGTGCACATTGTATCAATGTATCGAGAAGCATGCTGGTTTTTCACATGTCCATTTAAAGTTGCTGACAGGAAGAACGCATCAAATTCGTGTCCATATGGCGCATATCGGTCATCCTTTGCTTGGGGACACGCTCTATGGCGGATCGGATGAACTCATCAACAGACAAGCCCTGCATTGCAAACAAATCTCCTTTTATCATCCGTTCCTTGATCGGATTATGATATTTGAAGCCGAGATGGATCAAGATATGAAAAATGTTCTGGCTGACATACGTTAGAAATCGCTCCGTAGGGGGCGATTTTTTATTTTATATGGAAGGGAAAAACAGGGTTTTTGTCGAATGGACAGAATATCTTCATACGTCAACAGGAAAGGCCATTAATTGAAAGTATATATTTGGGTTTAACTTATGATCGGAGCGAGATGAATAAAAACTTCCACCGATTAAAGTTTATGGACAGGAGCAGAAGAAATCTAATGAAACGAAGACTGGAAGTAATAATAGAACATTGCAATGAGTTCCATCTAGACCCCTTGAAAGCATTTCAATTGCCTGAAGAGCAGGCAAAGTTTACAGCATTGCCGATTGAAATCTTGGAGGAAGCGCAAGCAACTAGCAGCCAGTATCCAATCGTTATCCTGGCCGAAGGGTCTCCGGTTGGCTTTTTTGTCCTGCATGATGACGTGCTATTAGAGGAGCACAGTGACAATGATCGAGCCCTCCTATTAATGGCTTTTTCTATTAACGAGAAGGAACAAGGGAAAGGAATTGCAACCAAAGCAATGGAAGAAGTTCAATCATTTGTTGGCCAGGCCTTTCCGGGGAAGAATGAAATCGTCCTAGGAGTGAACCATAAGAATATGGCTGCACAACATGTATACAGGAAAGCAGGTTTCCATGATACCGGCCGGAGGAAGATGGGCAGAAATGGCGAAATATTCATTTTCAGTGTTGATTTGTAAGAAAAAGGCAAAAGGCAACGAGTCTCGAGGTCATTCCGTTGCCTTTATCTACATTACTTATCCAGCTCCCGGAATTTTTCCGGTACGGGTTCCATACTGGAGGGAACGTCTACAATCTCCATCTCCGGATAGCGAAGGGCTGTCAATTTTCCCCCGAAGACACAGCCGGTATCAATATTGTATGTGTGGTTCTGGATCACCACATCCTTGACGGGTGTATGTCCATACACAATAATCGCTTTTCCATGGTAATCTTTCGCCCAGTTTCTTCTGACCGGATATCCGTCGCTATGGAATTTTCCAGTTATATCCCCATACAGCACAAACGATTTAACGCGCTTATCGTTGCGGCCAATATATTCTTCGCGGATGCCGGCGTGGGCGACCACCAGTTTCCCCTTATCCAGCACCTGATAAAGTGGCGCATGTTCGTACAATTGTATGAAGGTGGAAGAAATGTGTTCCTGTTCACGCTGGTTTAGCGCTTTATATTCTGCAACGGTCGTTTCCAAGCCGTGGGTAATACTGACGTCCCGGCCCAAAAAATAGCGGTAAAGTTTATTGCAATGATTGCCTGGTGAATAGAAGGCTTTTTTTCTTTTCACAAGCTTTGAGACAACTTCAATGACCTTGAGAGATTGGGGACCGCGGTCTGTTAAATCGCCTACAAAAGCAAGCAATCGTCCGTCTGGGTGAAGGGGGATGCCGCTATCCCAGCAATAGCCCAATTCTTCGGTCAAACCCTTGAATTCGTCAAAACAGCCGTGAATATCGCCAATTACATCAATGTTCATCATGTTTGTCTCCTTCTGTTTTAGTGAATATAAAGTAGTATGGCCATTTTGAGAAAACATACTATATCTCCATTGTAAAAGGACTGAGTGCAAGAAGAAAGCCATCTGGCTTGAAAAAGAAATGGCATACATGTTTTTGGAGACAAACACATAAAATATTTGCTAGTATAAGAAGGTCTGATGCGTTCCGGGTTAAAGCGGATTTTGGGAGGAGGTAACGCTTATATGACTGAACAATACGAAAAAGAAGCACCAAAAATGGATGAAGAATTATTGATGAATGCCTTGAAGAATGAACAATTGGATGAATTCCGAAAAGAATTCATGGAGCTTCATCCATATGACCAAGCTACATTCTTTGAAAAACTGGATGAAGAATACCGATCGGTCATATATCGTTACTTGTCTCCGGAAGAGATGGCGGAACTATTCGAAAATCTGGAAGTGGAAGATGACGAATATCAGGATATCCTTGCGAAAATGGCTCCTTCATATGTTGCCGATATGCTTTCCCAGATGTATGCGGATGATGCCGTTGATGTCTTGAATGAGCTGGATAAAGAACAGGTCGCCAGTTATTTGACGATCATGGAGTCCGATGCCGCGAAAGAAATTAAAGAATTGCTCCATTACGAAGAATATACGGCCGGCAGTATCATGACAACGGAATTTATTTCATTGTCGGCCAACCAAACGGTACGTTCGGCGATGTATATTTTGAAGAAAGAGGCACCGCAAGCAGAAACCATTTACTATGTGTATGTGGTGGATGAGGAAAAAAAGTTGGCAGGTGTTATTTCCCTTAGGGATTTGATTATTTCAGATGACGATATGATGATTGCGGAAATCATGAGCGACCGTGTGGTCCATGTCTCTGTCAGTGATGATCAGGAAGATGTAGCCCGTACAATGAAGGATTATAACTTCCTGGCCGTGCCTGTCGTTGATTTTCAAAACCATTTATTGGGTATTATCACTGTCGACGATATTATCGACGTAATGGATGAAGAAGCATCCGATGACTATTCCAAATTAGCTGGTTTGTCGGACGTTGACAGCGTGGACCGCCATCCTTTTTCTGCCGCAAAAAAACGGCTTCCTTGGCTGATAATCTTATTATTCCTCGGAATGATGACTGCCAGTTTAATCGGCCGCTTTGAAAATGCTTTAAGCCAAAAGGCCATTTTAGCTGTATTCATTCCATTGATTGGGGGAATGGCTGGGAACTCGGGCACGCAAGCATTGGCAGTAGCAGTTAGGGGAATTGCAACGGGCGACCTGGAGCAGGAGAGCAAATGGAAGCTTGTTCTGCGGGAAGCAGGTACGGGAATCATTACCGGAGCAACAAGTGGGCTTTTGGTAACAGGCGTTGTCTTCTTATGGCACGGCGATTTCTTTCTTGGACTGCTGGTCGGGGCTTCCATTTTTGCAACCATCATCGTTGCTACTATGGCAGGAAGCCTTGTGCCTTTATTGATGCATAAAATGAAAATAGACCCGGCTGTTGCCTCGGGCCCATTCATCACTACTATTTCCGATATTATTTCTGTTTTGATCTATTTCGGCATGGCGACTATCTTTATGAGCTATCTGATTTAAGAATCGGCGGTGTGCCGGTTCTTTTTTTGATGCCATTTTAACGGGTGCTAGATTCCCCTTTTAATTGATACGTGAAGAAGTGAAAATAGGAGTTTGAGTTTAAGCGCCAGTAAGAATCTGATTGGTACGACTCATGATCGGTGAGGCTAGACATATCGGCTCGTATGCTCGCCGTGTTTCCTTTATCTCAAAGAGAAATTCCTCCAGTCCCTACACCTCTAAACGGGTGTTCTCCGCTTTTCGGTGTCCAGCTGCAGTGACCAGGGACTAGCAAACTTCGCGTTTCTCTCTTCAATAAGTCAACATCGGCTCGTGCCTCACCGTGTTTCCTTTATTTCGAAGAGAAACACTCCAGTTTGTACGTCCCTAAACGGTCACTTCCGCTTTTCTGTGTTGTCTAGCTCCGAACACCCAGAGGCTAGTGGACTTCACATTTTTCTCTACGATAAGTCATCATCAGATCACTACGTTCTCTGTGATTCCTATATCTCAAGAAAAAATGCTCCAGTCCATACGCCTCTAAACGGGTGTTCTCCGCTTTTCTTGATGTCTAGCTCCGAACACCCAGCGGTTAGGGGACTTCAGCCTTTTCTTCTACGATAAGTCAACATCGGTTCGTGCCTCACTGTGTTTCCTTTATCTCAAAGAGAAATTCCTCCAGTCCCTACACCGCTAAACGGGTGTTCTCCGCTTTTCTGTTAATATTCTTTTTTTATGGTTTTTAGGTAGATGATTGTTAGTGTGAGTGGGATGAGCAGGATGATGATAATCGGGTAGTACGGGATTGTTTTGTCTATGAATGGATAAAGCAGCATGAGTATGGCTGCGATTGGGCAGGCATACCACATGGCGATGTAGGCGTTTCTGCACGCTTTGGCTGTGATTTGCTGGTTTCGCTCATCGCTTTCGTTTAGGCTGTGTGGGAGTATGGCTGCTTTTTTTCCTTTGCCTGCCTGTCGGGTGAAATGCCATGCTGATATTGCTCCGGCAAGGATAAACACAAGAAATGGCTGTAGTGGGATATTGATTGAGAAAGAGGGAGCTTCTTGGGATAGGCTCTTGGCTAAACTAGTGAACGGGCCATACAAAGAAATCAGTACCCAGCCTAACAAGGTTAGCATGACAATTGAAATAAAAGCGTTACTTATCAGTTTCATTCTAATTCCTCCTTTTGTAGTTTGAATATCTCCTCAATCGGCAGGGAAAAGGCGTCGCTTATTTTCATGGCCAGAAGCAGGGATGGAATATAGCTGCCTTTTTCGAGGGCGACTATGGTCTGCCTGGAAACGTTGACGGCATTGGCTAGATCGGATTGTGTCCATTGATGCTTTGCCCGAATTTCTTTTATATGGTTCATGATTGACATTTGTTTTCGCCTTTCCTTTTTACAGAAATTGTAAAGTTAACTCTACTTTTTGTCAACTGAAGTTTACATTAATTTGAAAGAAAGAGTGACTTAACCATATTACTCTTTCCATCAGATGTTGGATTCGTTATAATAGTTATTAGTACTAGGTATTAATAACTTGTTGTAATTTGGAGGTACGAATATAATGACTCTTTCTTTAAAAGGCAAAACGTTTGTTGTGATGGGGGTAGCGAATAAGCGCAGTATCGCTTGGGGAATAGCCCGTGCTTTGCATGAATCAGGCGCCAATTTGATTTTTACATACGCTGGAGAACGATTGGAAAAGAGCGTTAGAGACCTTGCTGGCTCTTTGAATGATGCTTATCCTGTTCTGCCATGCGATGTAACGAGTGATGAAGACATTAAGACATGCTTTGCGGCAATCAAAGAAGAGGCTGGAGTAATCCATGGGATTGCGCATTGTATTGCTTTTGCCAACAAAGAAGAACTGGACGGCGACTATCTGAATACAACGAGGGACGGTTTCATGCTGGCACATAATATCAGTTCGTATTCATTGACTGCGATTGCTAAGGAAGCCCAGCATTTGATGACAGAAGGCGGCAGCATTGTAACGCTTACCTACCTTGGAGGAGAGCGTGTTGTGACGAACTATAATGTGATGGGTGTCGCTAAAGCTTCGCTGGACGCAAGTGTCAGATACCTGGCTAGCAATCTTGGCAAACACAATATCCGTGTCAACTCCATTTCTGCAGGGCCGATCCGTACACTTTCTGCAAAAGGAATCAGTGATTTCAACAGTATCCTGAAAGAAATCGAGGAAAGTTCACCATTGCGCCGTACAACCACTCCTGAAGAAGTAGGCGATACAGCTGTTTTCCTATTCAGTGACATGTCGCGCGGGATAACAGGTGAAAACATCCACGTTGATTCCGGCTTCCACATTATGGCCCGCTAAGATTTCCCATGAAAAAGCTTCTGTCGATGTAGGCAGGAGCTTTTTTTGTGCCTAGAATCCGATCCCTTTCTTCCGGGACAGGCATAAAAAGGGGTAATCCGAAATACATTCGTTATAAGTGAAGATTTCTATAGAAATATGTCATGTCAGGAGGAGTGGCGATGGGCAAGAAGGAAGACCAACAGCATCAACATCCTTATATGTACATTGTGCAACCCGAGATAGAGGCTCCAGATGCGAATATGCAGTCCCATTATAAATCTAAAGTATCTTCTTCTGAGGAAGGAGAGGTGGTTGCGATAGATGACGCTTCGGCGGAAGACGAAAAGCCAGCGGCAGAGGAAGAAGTCCGGGTAGTAAGAGTGATTTCTGCAAAAGAACAAGAAGAGCAGTCTGAAGAAGACCAGATGGTTGAAATGTCAACAGGCGTTGATTCGGAATTAGCAGACGATCATAGCCAACAAAGAAAACTATCTAAAAACGCCCGGATTGCCAAAAAGAAAAAGAAACAGCGTTTTTCTCAAATGTCCAAGGAAGATCTGCTTGATTATCTGGCCAAAATGCCTAGTGCCGTGCCAAGGCCGGTTTGTCATATTACGATTGACAGGGAACATTTAGTCGGGCAGGTCCTGCGTAAACGGGACCAATTATATATGATCAAGCTATTGATCGGGGATCGGGAAAAGACAATAGCGGCGCGGCTTGAGGACATTGATGAAATCGAGGTAGGCAATCTTTAAACGTACAGAAAAAGAGGCTACTGGATCAGTAGCCTTGATTTTCGCCTATACTGTATGAATTGGAGGCAAGCAAGTGACAGACGTTGCTGCTTTCAAATCCAATGTAATACAAATACCCGTACGGACAATCTTCTTGGAATCATTCAGAGCAGCCAAGAATTCATCGAAGGCGGTAGGGTAGTATTGGTCTTCGTATTCGTGATCGGCGCTATCTTCCCTTTCGTAGTCGTCATGATAGCCTACGACAGGCTTTAAAAGCTCAAGAGTAGCGCAGCACGTATTTTCATCCACTTCATTGACACGGAACAAAAAGCTCCGGATCACATTGAACATTTTTTCCCCATAGCCGCTTCGCAACGCACCTACTCCGGAGAACGGCTGGCAGTTGCATGTGATTAAGACGGGAATTGTATCGAAACCTCTAATTTTTACACGGCCATTTAATTCATCAATTGCTTGTTGGCAACCAGTTCTGCATTCGTCTTCTACTTTTTCCTGGGCTTCAGCCACTGATAGCAATGTTGAACAAACGCAGTCATTTGTAAACTTGTCATGTCCACAACTCATTCATATTCCTCCTAATAGTTATTTAACATCTGTCACTTACAGAGTATGAAGGGAGAGGTTAAAAGGAATGAGCTACATGCCCATTTTGGTGTAAATGCCACTTCAGGTCAAAAGGGGAGCGGTGTATATAAATGATTGAAAATGCGTTGGATTTCATTTTATTATCTCTTGCCAGTTTCAGGCTGACAAGGTTGATTGTATATGATAAAATTACTGCTTTTATTCGTAAACCTTTCTTTGAAGAGGTCGAGGAAAAAAATGAACAGGGTGAAATGGAAACCTATATAGTTCCCCGCCAATCAGGCCTACGGGGATGGATTGGCCAGTTGCTGGACTGTTATTGGTGCACCGGTATGTGGATTGCCTTTTTTATTGTTGCTGTCTATTATCTCATTCCCTATTGGTCGGGGCCTCTCGTGGCGGTGCTGGCGGTCGCCGGCTTGGCAGCATTACTGGAAAGCGTGGTGCAGCGCTTAGTAGAATAAGTTTTTTAAAATTAGGCGGTTATATGGAACAAGCTTCCGGAAATAACATATCTTAAAGTGAAGCATAAAGCTTGGCTACTGTTGCCGATTGAAGGAGGCATGCTACATGAATGAAAAAAAATTCACTATTCCGCAAAGCACGAATTACGGGAAGAAGCAGCAAGAAACTAAAAAGAAAAAAGGGAATTGTGGATGCGGAAAAAAGAAAAAAACATATTGAATAAGCCCCATTAATGGAGAAATGCATCTTGCATTTCTTTTTTTATGTTCTTCTTATAATTCTACGCTCTTTGCAGAGAATAAAAGAAGTACGATTCGTTAGGAGGGAAACAATGAAGAAGAAAAAAAGAGCAACTGCTGCCATTCTCTTGTTTATTGCCGTGTTCATCGTTTCCGGATGCAGCGATAAGAATACAGGCGATGCCACTTGGGCTCTGTTCAAGACTACTAATCCGCATCCGGCCGTGCTGTACGAAACGGAAAAAGAGTTTGCATTTGCCGAAGATTTACATAAGTATGTGCTATCCTTTCCGGAAATTTATGACGCGGCTATTATAACAGGTAAAAAGAAAGTGCTGGTTGCTTATAAAGTAAAGCATATGAAGCGTTTTGGCATGAAAAAGATCGAAAAAGACCTTAAGAAGAAGCTGGAGAAGAAGTATAGCAATCATTCATTCACCGTTTCCAGTGACTATAAGATTTTTTTGGAAGCCGTCAAATTGAATGAACATTTGAAGGATCCAACGTATTCCCGGAAAAAAGCCAAAAAAGAATTCAAGGATATTATCAAGCTGGAAAAAGAAAGAACGTAAGTGAAAATGGGTGGTGGTGTAAATGCTGACCGGAAAACAGTCCTGGCAATTCAATAATACGCCTGTGATCGTTTCTACAGGTGTAACAGGAGGCTCTTTTGAATCAAAAGGACCTTTGGCGAAATCGTTTGATCTTCTGTATGAAGATGATTATGCCAATGAAGAAACCCATGAAAAAGCGCACCGCAAATTTCTTGAAGAGGCGATGGCTATCGCTCTCAAGAAGGGAGGCGCGCTCAGCAAGGATGTGCAGTTCTTGCTTGCGGGAGATTTAATCAACCAAATGACACCGACCAACTTTGCGGCAAGGCAAGCAGGTATCCCTACGCTCGGATTGTATGGAGCCTGCGCCACGTCCATGGAAGGTCTGGCAATGGCGGCTTTCCTCGTTAATTATGAGGGGGCGCATTTCATCTTAACCGGTGCCTCCAGCCACAAGGGGGCAGTGGAAAAACAATTCCGCTATCCGAATGAATATGGAGGACAGAAGCCTCCAACTTCCCAGCGAACGGTTACGGGTGCAGGTGTAGCCCTGATCGGCAAAAAGGCGGGCGGCTCTCAAAAGCAACCCGAACTGTTTAGTGCCACGATCGGTAAAGTCATCGATATGGGGCTGTCTGATCCTTACGATATGGGAGGCGCTATGGCACCCGCAGCCGTCGATACGATTATGGCCCATCATCGGGACTTGGGCCTAGGGCCGAATTATTATGACGCCATTATTACCGGCGATCTAGGGAAGAATGGATTGACCATCGCTTATGGGCTGATGCAGGAAAAAGGTTTCAAGATGGACCAAGCTCGTTTAATGGATTGCGGGACCATGATATTTGGAAAGGAACAACAAGTATTTGCCGGTGCAAGCGGAGCCGGCTGCTCGGCCGCAGTGCTGTACGGCCATCTTCTTAATGAAATGAAGAAGGGCATCTATAGCCGCATTTTGCTTGTCAGTACGGGGGCATTGTTGTCCCCACTAACTTTTCAGCAGAAAGAAACCATACCGTGTATCGCGCATGCGGTGGCTATTCATTATTAAAGGGCCATTGATTGGAAGGAGTACCATCTAGCATTTTTCGCCGCCATAACGGCGATAGAGACGGCAAAGCAGAACTAATTGTTGCCGATTGCTGGCGTATAAGCAATAACACTTGAACTAAGCAAGGGAGGTTATATCATGTTAGCCATGTTTTTTTGGTCTTTTGTAGTGGGCGGACTTATTTGTGTGGTTGGCCAGCTTCTGTTTGACGTGGCCAAGCTGACGCCAGCGCATACGCTGAGTACGTTGGTTGTCGTTGGTGCTGTATTGGCGGGTTTTAATTTATATGAACCGTTTGTGGATTTTGCAGGTGCGGGGGCGACTGTGCCTATCATGAGTTTTGGAAATTCATTAGTGAGCGGAGCAATGCAGGAAGCGAAACAACACGGGGTGGTCGGCGTAGTGACGGGCATGTTTGAAATCGCTTCTTCAGGTATTTCATCCGCCATCATTTTCGGTTTTTTAGGAGCGCTGCTTTTCAAACCGAAAGGATAAAAACAAAGTATGAAAACCCTCGAACCATATATCATCGGCATTCTGACAAAATAGGCCTAGTTATTAGGGAAGAGCCCAAACAAATAACGGCGGCATGTCATATGTTGATAAGAACTAAGCGGAAGCGAGGTGATAGGTATGTATGGTGGCTGCGGATACGGCGGCGGTTATGGATATGGCTGCTGCGGCGGCGGTTATGGCGGCGGTTACGGTTCGACATTTGTATTGATTGTTGTTCTATTCATATTGTTAATTATCGTTGGAGCATCTTTCTGCTGCTAATAGAGAGAAAAACGGGACTTCTTTGTCCCGTTTTCTTTATAGGAATGGATTTGTGATCTACATAAGCGTGTTTTGCTTAGCGCCGTTTCCAGCAGCAACCGTACTGCTGATTACTTGGTTTCCAGGAGCGGGAAGGGACTGTATTTTCCAATTGTGGCTGGACGGAAGGCGAAGATACTGGTTGGCTGTTATTTGTTGGCTGCTCCGCGTTTCTTGATGGGATATAAGATGAAGTGGACTCTTCTTCCTGTTTTTGGCATTGGTGCGGTTGGCGATGGCCAAGTTGAAATGATGCTCTCCAGCACTCAACCATTGTAGGATGGCGGCGGTGCGGCCGGTTTTCATTGTGTCCAGACATAAGAATCCTCCTTTCTGCATTTGCTGCCTATTATATGAGAGTTTCGGCTGATTGGTTTCTTACGCTCTTTTCATCCTTTCTGAAGAGGAAGTAACGCATTTGCCCAAAGGCGCATATAATGGCCTTACAGGAAAAGGGGGAATGAAAGATGGATTCTCAATTCTTTAAGAATATGGAAAAGAAAACGGGCGTTAATATGAAAGATGTCATGGAGCTTGCAGGCTCTCTTCAAGGAGCCAATTTTCAAGATGAAACAACTGTCCGGTCGATTATTAAGAGGGTATCGCAACTGGCTGGAAAGCCGGTCAACAGTGAATTGGAAGATAAACTCGTCCATTCAATCGTAAATGACGGCAAGCAATTGGATTTTGGCACACTTGCCAATATGATCAATAAGAAATAAATGATACTTATGAAGGTTTGAATATTCAAAAAAGCAATCAGCATACGGCTGATTGCTTTTCTCTATATATAAAGAAAACGGGACGGATAGGCTGTTTTTCCCCCTCTGCTCTGCAGAACGGAAAAATACAGTTCATCCTTGGCTCGTGTAGCGGCTACATACATCAAACGGCGTTCTTCCTCAAGGGCATGTTTGATCCCTTTGCGGTAATCGTCCATTGCATAGTCATGAGGAAGGCCTCCATCCACCGCCCCGAGGATATAGACGTTTTTGTACTCCAGGCCTTTGGCGCGATGAATGGTCGTAAGTGTGACCGCTTGCGGGAAATGTTTGGAAAGCTTTTTCACTTCTTTATTCATGGCGCTCATATGGTCTGCGTGAAGGATGAAAGAGCGGCAATCGTTAAATCGTTTCGCTGCGACTTTTAGATTCCGGACATCATCCGAGCCTTTTTCCATCTTAGAGCCTTCATTCCCGCGCTTTTTAATATAGTCATTGAAACCGAAATCCTTTTCTATGCGCTCCAATGCCGCAAGGGGGGGAAGATTTTGCAGATTGCGGATCTGTCCGGGAAGCTTGGCGAGCTTTCTTTCCTGAAAAGCATGCCCTGTTTTCACATTTGACAAGGCTGTTAAGGCATTGCAGTCATTTAAAATCATTTGCGCCTTGATTTCCTGTAGAAGGGAGCTTTTCAGGAATAAGGCAGGCAGCAGATCTGCACATGCGCGGATATCGTCTTCGTCAATGCTCAGCCGCAAATAGGCAAGCATACTTTTTACGACCCGCCGTTGATAAAACGCTTCTGCATCCTGATCGATGGCAAACGGAAGATTCGATTCAGCAAGACGTTCGAATATCGCTCGTGACATCGAATGTGTCCGGTAGAGGATTGCAAAATCAGAAGGGGCTGCCCCCTGTTCGATTTTTTCGCCGATGTCCGTTACAATCATCGTTGCTTCCTGCTCTTCGTCCAAAGGATAAAAGAGGGTGGGAGCACCGCCTTTATCATGCTGTGCAATCATTGTTTTTTCTTTTCTTTTTTCATTCTTGGCGATGATGCGGTTGGCAGTGGCGACTATTTCATGCGATGAACGGTAATTTTGCGAGAGCTTAACCACCTTTGTATTCGGAAAGTCACTGCCGAAGTTCAGGATAAAGGAAGGGTCGCTTCCCCTGAAGGCATATATGCTTTGGTCATCATCACCGACTACGCATATATTTTGGCAGTTTTTACATAGCATTTTCATTAATTTATATTGAACTTTGTTGATATCCTGAAATTCGTCAATCAGGATATACTGGAAGCGATTCTGGTATTTCTCTAGCACATCGGGATTCTCTGTAAACATTGTATAGCATCCGATCAGCATATCATCGAAATCAAATCTGCCATTGCGGTTCTTCGCTTCTTCATATTTGCGGTACAGATACAGACAGTCTTCTTCCCATTGGTCAGTCGGCCGGATATCAGAAGGATAAAGGAGCGAGTTTTTCCAGAGGCCGATTTGCTGCAGAGCGGCATCGTAGGCGAACTCTTTGTCATCCAAGCCGCGTTCCCGTCCTGCTGATTTTAATATATGCTCCTTTTCCCAATCGAATTTGATCAAAGCGGTATTTTGCCATTTCTCTCTCTCATGGAATAGCAGAATCTTATAGAAGATACTGTGAAAGGTGCCTGAAACCAGCCTTTGGACGGAGGCGGGGGTAAGATCCGGATACGTAAGCATTCTTTCTTTCATTTCTTTAGCTGCTTTTGCGGTGAATGTAACCAAGAGGATTTTTCCTGGATCGACTTCTTTCGCCTGCAGCAAAAATGCTGTTCTTGCCGTCAGTACCCTTGTTTTGCCGCTGCCGGCACCAGATAGAACCAGCAATGGCCCTTCGGTGGACGTTACTGCCGAAAGCTGGTCATCGTCTAAGGTGATACCATGTTCAGCCAACTTGGCGACATATGGGTGAATTTGGCTTTTGGTGCCTATTTTGCGCGGTGAGTAGGCTGGATTGCCTGTTATTTTTTTGGCTTGTTTAAACGAGGGCAATTCAGCCGGTTTCGTGATGGATCGGGATTTCGGCATAATAAACCCATTCCGCTCTATCGGACTTTCCTGTTTTGGTGTTTGGTTAAGCGGTTTATCCGGTATATGGCAATCCGGTATTTCCTTGCCCGTGTGGTAAAAGTGCGGTTCTTTGCTGATTCCTAAATATAAGCGCACTGGATTACCGCATGCAGGGCAAGTCAGCTTCCCTTTTTTCCCTCGTTCGAATGTTACTTGAAGAAGATCAGGGGATATACACGCCAGATCGACAATTTCTTGATTGAATAGTGCTCGTTTCATATCTTTTCCCTCAAATCATGTACACTTGGGCAACTTTACTGCTTTTAATTAGGCAGTAAGTTTGCAAAACCAGCTTTATTTCATATAGGCAGAGTGATCATCGTCATTTTCCATCTTATCAAAAGAAACCTGAAACAAAAAGAATATATTAATAGTGTTTACTTTCCAAAATAGAGGGGTAATTTAACGGATGAAGAATATTCAATATATGGGTCAAAAAGGAAAGGGAGGGATCCACATGGCATTTGTAGCCCCTGTCACTCAGTATGAATATGTGCAATACGGAAACCGCACCGTCTACAGCGAGAAAAGGAAACAACAGATGCAGCATGTAAAAAGCATTCATCCGATTTTTTCGATTGTTCTGCGACATGCATCAAGAGAAGAGGATGGAAATGTGCAACGGGAGCCTTCTTCTAAAAGAAATCCTTCTTTATTCAGCAATAATCAACCATTTGTGAGCCCCAAACCAATTCGGGCGCCCCTCATAACCGGTAAAGGCATGTTGTTGGATGAAATGATCTGAAGCAAGAAAAAACCGTCCCTATCCGAAATTTAAATAGGGGCGGTTTTTTCTTGCTTCAGGGGTTTTTTAAGCCTCTATGAACAAACGTAAAAATGTAATTGAAATTTAATCAAAAATGCTAGATTTTTAGAAAGAAAACAATGTATGATGACTATGTCAGAGTAGTATATAAGTAATTATTAAAGGTGAATGGTAGCTATGGTTAAGTACGTCAAAGGGATTATGATTATAGTTGTGTGTTTCTTGCTGTATACAGGCTTAAGCGTCTATTCTTTCGGTTTGCAGGACAATGACGGAAAGGCCGATGCAGCCATTGTGCTGGGGGCGGCTGCCTGGAACGGTAAACCTTCACCGGTTTTGAAAGAAAGGCTTAATCATGCAATCGATTTGTATAAGAAAGAAAAAGTGGATTATCTGATCTTCACAGGAGGGACAGCTCCCGGAGAAATCAAATCCGAAGCAAGGACTTCCAAAGAGTATGCGATTGGCCAAGGGGTCGATCCAGACAAAATCATTATTGAAGAAAAATCGGCAGTAACGGAAGAAAATCTGAAATATGCCTTAGAAGAAGTGCGTAAGAAGCATCTTGCATTTGATTCCTATACGCTTGTAAGCGATCCATTGCATATGAAACGGTCTGTTTTATTGGCGAAACAATTGGACATGAAAGTCTATTCATCGCCAACGCCAACGTCAGCGTATAAATCATTCGAAGCGAAGTTACCTTTCTTCTTTAAAGAATGGATGTACTATACCGGGTATATTGTGACAACTCCATTTCGATGAAGATGATACAGTGGGAGCCTCAAACAAAAGCAGCGAAAATATCGTCGCTTTTGTTTGAGGCTTTTTCTGGTTCCATTATAATGCCCGGGTAATCAAGAACGGTCTCTTGATATGATACAAAAGCAACCACATCTTGTTTACCCATTAAGTATTAAAAAAGCCGTCCAGTTCATACAATCTAGTAAAGTGTGTATTAAGTTGGGAGATGCAGAAATGGAGTTTAAGATGGAAATGGCAAATTTATTGGCTAAAAATATAAAAGAGTTTATTGATTTGGTTGATAAACACCAAAAAGATGACAATCATTTGATTGTAAATAAGGATAAGGTTTATCAAGTCAAGCTTTTTATAGAAGAATGGAAGTTTCAAGTGCTAGCGGACGAGCTTCAGAGGATCAATCAATTTTGCTGGAATGAAAAGTATACCTGCCTTTTGGTAGAAGATTTCAGAAAGGGAATGGTTGTGATTGATGAATATGTGGCCAGGAATTATGATGATTTATTTATATTGGCTGGCAGACTCCATATATTAGGAAACATAAGCCGAATGCTAACGAAACCAACTTCCCTATTAACTGAATAATGAGGAAGCCGTTTTTGTTTGGAATTCAGACTAGGCTGTATTTTCCTCTCTCATACTGTCCAAGTTTTCTTACATTTGCTATACTTTAAAGATAGATGCCTGTCTTAAGGTAAAAGGCCTTTTTTCATTCATAGGGCAGGCGGAGGCACTACAAGCATCAAGTGAAAAGAACAGATAGGGATAAAGGGAGCTTACAAATGTTGCATACATTATTGGATGTATTTAAGGATGCCGCTTTCTGGCTTATTGATACTTTTGGACATATGGGAATATTCTTAGGAATGCTTATTGAAAGTGCCTGTATTCCACTTCCGAGTGAAGTCATTATGCTTTTCGGCGGTTTTATGGCTGAACTAGGAAAATTGAATTTTTGGTTGGTGGTTACAGCAGGCGTAGCAGGAAATTTGGTCGGTTCATGGCTCGCTTTCTATGTTGGCAAAAAGGGAGGGCGCCCTTTGATCTTAAAGTATGGGAAGTATATTTTCCTGAATGTGAACCATCTTGAAAAGTCTGAACATTTCTTTTCAAAATACGGTTCAGCTACGGTCTTTTTTGGGCGTGTTCTCCCAGTTATCCGTACGTTTATTTCTTTGCCGGCCGGCATAGCAAATATGAGTTTTCGAAAATTTACGGTTTATACGGTTCTTGGCTGCATCCCCTGGAATATCCTTTTAACCTATATCGGATATAAACTGGGGCAAAACTGGATGCTGGCTGAGCACTATATGAAGCCGATCACTTATATTATTGCAGTTATTGTTGTTGTTTTTGTCATTTACCTGGTTGTAAAAATTCTCAGGGATCGAAAACGGCAAGCTGATTGATTGGAATAAAAAGACAACCATCTGGCTGGATGGTTGTCTTTTTGTCTATTAGTTAGACGCCAAATCTTTCTTCATTGTCTGGTGTGGAATGCCAGCTTCAATAAATTCCTCAGAAATAATAGAATAACCTAGTTTTTCATAGAAGCCAATTGCATGGGATTGGGCGTTCAAGATGATGGCAGGGAGGCCCTTTTTTGCAGCGAATGATTCCATTGCAGCCATCAAAAGCCGTCCGGATCCGGAATTACGATTGTCTTTCAATACGCAGACTCGCTCTGCTTTTCCGTTTCCATCCACGATACGAAGGCGGCCGGCTCCTGCTGGCTTTCCTCCAACCCGGAGAAGGAAATGCATAGACTCCTCTTCATGGGAATCCTTCTCATTCTCTGTGTCCACTTGCTGTTCTTCCATGAATACGGTATGGCGCAGGCTAAAGACGGCATCCATTTCTTCCGGTGCTCTGGCGATCATGACTTCCATCCGTTATTGCCCCTTTTCCAGTTTGAATGTTTCATAGACCGTCCATGACCCGTTTTCTAATTGATAAAGAAGGTGGAAACGGTCGATGACTTCCTCATGGCGCAAATCCAGCATGCTCATTTGTCCATATACATCGCTGTGTTCATCATCAGAGAGATTTTGCGCAACCGTTATATGGGGAACAAACGCATAGGAAGCTTCGGCCTTCAAGTCTTGATACAGTTGATTGTGCAAGCGGTCAAGCTCAGAATTATGCTCGGCTTTCAGGTAGATCACATTATTGACAGGTTGGAAGGTACTCACCTTTAAAATATTTAAATTAAAAGGCTTACATTTTGCGGCTGTTTTGCTTAGCGTCCGCACAATCTCATCCATTTCCTCTTCCTTTGCCTCTGCCGGCTCTTTTAAAGTTAAGTGTGGCGGGATGAGAGAGTAATGGGGATCATAGCGCTTACGATAGGAATTAGCTAAATCTTGCAGTTTTTTTGATGGGAAAATAGCGATGCCGTATTTCATTGTGGTACCTCCTAAATGTAGAATAATTGACTGTTCAGTGCCTTGGCCGATTTGTATGGCCTAAAGCGTGCCCTTGATAGAAGGGATGTCTAAGGGGTATTTCCTTTTATTATAACAAAATTCGGAAAATTATTGTGCCTTTTTGAAAGCTTGTATTTCAAATAAAGATATGTGCAGGAAAGAAGGGGAATGACCCCTTGCTCCCCAATTGTCTCCTTACACTCACTATCCGTGTAGAGAAAACATCATTTGGATCGCACGGGCCATATCCTTTTGCCAATACTTCCATGTATGTTCCCCCTCAAATTCATCATAAAACATCGGAAAACCTTTCTCTTGAAGGATACTATGCAATTCCCTGTTTGGATGGATGAAGTTGCTGTACTGGCCGTTTGTTTCCGGTACATGGGTTTCATTGGTGCCAATCACGTGATAAAGATTTAAAAGATGTGGTTCTTTAAACGCTTTCACTGCGCCAAGGACTGTCTCATTTACGTAGGGAGAATGCATGATTACCCTTCCAAATGTATGGGGATACTGTAACGCAGCCATGAGAGAAACAGTGGCTCCAAGCGAATCGCCCATCAATGCCCTGCCATGGCCAACTCCATAGCCAGGAAAAGTATGGTCCAAGTAAGGGGCTAATTCATGTGCCAGGAAACGAATATAAGCTTGCTGCTGTTCCCCTTCGGGATGATATTTACGCCGGCGATCAAAGCGGTCTTTGTACGGCACTCCTACAAAAATCGTATTTTCGATCGTTTCTTCATGCAATAATGAATCGGCAACCCGGCCTAAGCGTCCCATTTGAAAATAATCTTTGCCATCATTAACGATGCAAATCGTATATTTATAGAGGGGGGAATACGAAGCCGGCAAGTACGCCAGCAGGTTGAACTCTTCTTGCAGAGAATCGCTGTAAAAAGCGATTTCTTGAATCTTGCCCATGGGAATCGTCACTTGTGTACCTCCTGATAAAAACTTTGGTCTGATAGGATATTCCTTTTCTTTGTACGGATGGTTGATCGGGTGATTTTCATGCTTATTTTGGCGGCCAGCAGGATTATCGTTGCTCTCGATTGGGAGTGACAGAATCGTTTGGCCTGGCACGCACTAAAGATATCAAAATTGTAGCATAACCTTACCTGATTTTCCGTTATTATGCATTTTTAAAGAGATGATACAATTTTCCCCTGTTAATTTCCAAATATATTCTGATAATTTTAATTAGTAATATTATATAATAGAAGAATAGAGAGATGTAAGAGAGGAGATATCAGCATGACTGTTACACGAGTACATAGCAAAGATGTGACCGCAGCAGCGCTTAAAGCGTTGGAGGACCGCGGTGTATCGATAGAATCAATTGCAGAAATCGTTTATGAAATGCAGCTTCCTTATAATCCGAACCTGACGCTTTCTGTTTGTATAGAAAGTGTCGAAAAAGTATTAGTAAAGCGGGAAATCCAGCATGCCTTGTTAGTAGGTGTGGAGTTGGACCGTTTGGCGGAGGAGCACAAATTATCCGAACCACTGCAATCCATCATTGAAAGTGATGAAGGCCTATTCGGCGTCGATGAAACGATTGCCTTCGGGGCGGTTCTTGCCTATGGCAGTATAGCTGTGACCACTTTCGGCCATTTGGATAAAAATAAAATCGGCATCATCAGGGACCTCGACAACAAAAAAGATGATAAGGTCCACACATTCCTCGATGATATGGTGGCAAGCATCGCCTCAAGCGCCGCCTCACGCCTGGCGCATCGCCTCCGCGATGAAGAGGAAGCTTTATCGGATGAAGAGTTGCAGGAACGGGAAAATGAAGAATTAATCGGGTAAGCATAAGTGGGCGGCCAAAAAACATGGCCGCTCACATAACTAACACTCCCTCTTCTCTGTAGGCATTCTAAAAGACCATGCATAACCCAATATAGAATGAAAGAGGTCAGTTAATGAATGAATACGCAATCCAAGCGGACTCTGTCAGCAAAAAATTTGATAGGACTGTTATTTTAGATGATCTATCGTTCAAGATCCAGAAGAACTCTAAATTAGCGATCATTGGGCATAATGGGTCCGGCAAGAGTTCCTTGCTCAAATTAATCGCAGGCCTATATATGCCAACAAGCGGAAGCATACAGACTTTCCACCAAAAAATGGCCTATGTACCGGAGCACTTTCCGGAGAACATCCGCTTTACTCTAGAAGAGTATTTAGTGCTGATCGGGAAAATCGGCGGAGAAGAATTGGGTGCCATCAAGAAGAAAATAGCTTACTATAGCGATGTGTTCCAGCTGGGCCCCCATTTGAAGTCCTTGCTGAAGCATTGCTCAAAAGGGGTTAAACAAAAAGCCGGTTTGACCCAGGCTTTGATGACCGAAAGCGATCTTCTCTTGCTCGATGAACCTTTAACAGGGCTGGATGATGAGTCGAAAACAAACTTTTTGCAGATGATGCAGAAAAGGGACCGGGATTTTACACTGGCATTCACCGCCCATGAGCAGGAGACAGTCGACCTATGGGCAAACGAACAGCTGGTTCTGAAAAATGGCAAAATGATCAAACATGAATCACTGACTGCCCAAACGGCATTTAGAAGCATTATCGCCAAAATCCCCGCCAGGCTGAATAGGGAAGACTTGAAAGTGTTCGGCTGCATAAGCGCCGACCAGGGACATATCGTTGAGATAACTGTCCGCTCAAGCGAAAGCGATGAGTGCCTTGCTTATCTATTAGGCCAGCAGGCATCTATTCTAGAAGTGAAAGAGAAGAAAGAATCATGATGTCATTAATAACCTATCAATTTCAAAATTATATCCGTTCTTTTATGTTCATCCCGCCGGTAGCCATCTATATCGCATGGATTTGTGTGCTGTATTCGTATAATTCCTTGCCTGTGGTCTCAAGCTATGCCAATTCGGCAGTTGCCCTTTATCTCATTTTAACTTGGATTACGATGAATTTTTTTGGGATTGAAGAAGAAGCGGAGAAGCATATTCTACTAGTCCATCTTAAACAAAAGGAACATTTCCTCCATGGCAAATGGATCAACTGCTTTTTGATTTTGCTGTTATTGCTGTTCATCGCTGAACTATATCCCATCCTGGCTAATCGGTTTGCAAGCGCTGTTGGCTTGATGGAACATTCTCTGTCGCTGTACAGCCATATTGGCCTTGGCATTCTCGGCATCCTGACCGGAAGTTTCTTTGCTGGCACACGGTATGCGCAATCGCGTTCCGTATGGCTGTTATGCGCTTTAACTGTCACAGCCTCACTGGCTTATTCACAGTTAGCGGATATGCTCCCAAAATGGATAGGCTGGATTTTGTGGGTTTTGCCTCCCTTGCGGCTGTTCTACGAGCCGCTGAATGCGTATGAAAGCACAGGGACGGCGAGCGGTTTATTCTCTTCCTTCTGCATCGGTATCTTTTATATTGTGATAGCGGCTCTCATCGTACAACATATGTTCCTGAAAAAAGAAAAAGTGTAGTTGACAATAGGGGTGTCTCATATTATAGTGGACTATAGATAACGATCCAATAGTTCAGCGGGAGAATACTTCCTTGACAGGGAAGGGGTCGGGGGTTCGAATCCCTCTTGGGTCATCCTTTTATTGAAGCCAGAAACCTTTGTACAGAAAAGGTTTCTGGCTTTTTTTGTTGTGGTAAAGATGAAGTGAAGCTTTGGTTGGCGGGATTTTTAGGTTCTTTTTCAAGTGTTGGGGTAGAGAACATTTCTCTGCCCCTTTATCCTAATGAATTGCCTATTGATTTATAGTGGTGATGCAGGAGGATTCGTGCCCTAAAACGAGCGAAGTTCCTAAACCCAAAGGCATTCCGTTTCATGACCTTTGTCAAGTTGTTCAACCCTTCCACAAACCCATTGGAGTACCCAAATTCAAAACGGTTAAGGATTTCCGTTTCCCAATTTCGATAGGTCTGGACGGTTTTCACGAACTCAGGAATCCTGCTTTCTTCCACCTTTTCATAAAACGCATGCAGCGCTTCTTTTGTCTTCTCGATATGGCCTGGCCCCCGCCGTTTGGCTTCGTTAAACCACTCATAAAAGGCCTCTTTCAACCCATACGCTATTTTTAATTCAGGGGACAGCGCAAAGTATCTTTCCAGATACCATTTATCTGTTTTTGTAAGCTTGTGGGAAGCTTTATGAAAGACGTAACGGACCTTCTTACACTTTTTACGGTCGTATGCATGCCACTCGTTTTGTTCCCTCACACGGATCTTGTCGAGCGCCCAATTCATATACCGGACGAAATGAAACCCATCCGCCACGATCACAGGACCGTCCAAGGCCTGTTTGACAGCTGCCTTGAAGGCGTGGCTCATATCCATGACAACCACTTCCACCTTGGCCCCATGTTTCCGCAAGTACTCTTTAATTGTGTCTTTCCGTCTGTTTGGCAGGATGTCGATCGGTTCGCGGGTCACGGCATTGGCAATGATCAATTGATATTTTTCCTTTCCGGAATCCCCTTTGAATTCGTCGATGGCAATCGCTTTGGGCAAGGCCTTCTCTCCCTTGATTGATTGGGGGATAATCCGGTCAAAACGCCGTATGATCGTACTGACGGATGTATGGTATTGGGCCGCAATTTCGGTGAATGTCTTGGCTTTGACGGTACGGATCTGGACCTGTTGATTCCATTCCTTCGAATGGTGTTGATACCTCTCCACAAAAGGATTTTCCTCATAGAAACGTTTCCCGCACAAGCAGGCATATCTCCTTTTCCGATAGATAATCACGGTGGGGCGTTCCGCCATTTTCAGATGCTTAATCTTTTGGATACGGTAGTCATGGACACGCTTGGTCTCCTTCGAACAGGAAGGGCAGGCATGGTCCTTAATCGGCATTTCAATATATATTTGGTAGATTCCTTCATTGATGTCGGTTTTGATGATGGTTGCCCCTTCAAGTCCGGGCAGAATCATGTTAAAATGCAAGAGCACACATCTCCTTTTCTATCTTGTTTCTCGTCAATTCAAGTATAAGAAATTAGGAGCTTGTGTGCTCTTTTTTTGCCCATTTTTAAGTGGACACCCCAACATTTAGTATAGAACCAAAGTTTTTCGTATCTGAATGAAGTGGAAAAGCGGGTAGTTTTATCCATAGTACTAATTAATAGTTGCGTTATCAACTATTTATAATTATATTAATATAGTGTTTGAGGAACCGACATACGATATTAAATCCATAAAAACCGCCTAAATAGTTGCGCTAACAACTGTTTTTAATCAAATTTTTCCATGAAAGGTAACCAGACAATATGAATAACAACCACGATGAGAAGATGGGACGTTATATTGCACAAATTTATTGCAAAGGTTCAGCGATTATTTCTAAAGAGCTTCAGGAATTCGGAATTGGCTCCGGACAATACAGGTTTCTTTTGCAGCTTTACCGCCAGGACGGCATCAGTCAAGAGGAGCTATCGAAGCTGCTTTTAGTGGACAAAGCGACCGTCGCCAGAGCAATGAAAAAATTAGAAGAGGAGAACTTAGTTTATCGGGTTCGTGATCAAAAAGATAATCGCTATTATAAAGTTTTTATTACAGAAAAAGCATTGGACATTAAAGAAGAAGTATTTAATAAAGTTCATGCTTGGGACGAAACCATCAAACAGAGTTTAACTAAAGAAGAAGAAGCACAAATGATTTATTTANGATTTTTATACCCCCACTCATTAGTTGAACGATCGGATTCTTATTGGTGCTTGATCTCCCCCTTAACCCTTCTTTGTGTTTGACGATCAAGTTGAAGTTGGGAGTCTTAGGGTAAGTTAGATCGGAATAAAATAGCCAATGGGAGAGTCCCTCTTGGTTATGCGCTGTCTATGTGGACTCTTTTTTTGTGGAAATTTTTTCACAGAAATACTTCTAATTGAGAATTCTTTTACATACTTGATAAGTAAAATATTGCTTTATCATATTGTTTGCATTCTGTTTGCACTCAATTCATAATAATGTATAGATTATAGTAATTCTAGTTTAGGAATCTAAACTGTGAACATGCATGATGAGCTTTTTGCTAAGAGGTAAGATAAGAATCAATTATTTTGAGGAGGTTATCACTTTGGCAGAGAAGAAAGATATGAATGCTTCACAAGGACAAGATATGAAACGCGAGTCATTGACGACTCGTCAGGGCCATCCTGTGACGGATAACCAAAATATCCGTACAATTGGAAACCGCGGTCCGGCTACACTTGAGAATTATCATTTTATCGAAAAAATTTCACATTTTGATCGGGAAGAAGTTCCCGAACGTGTGGTACATGCACGCGGCGCCGGGGCATTTGGATATTTTGAAACATACGGAAAAGTCGGAGATGAACCTGTAGAGAAGTATACGCGTGCTAAGGTTTTCTCTGGTGCCGGAAAGAGAACGCCGCTGCTGGTTCGTTTCTCTACTGTTGCAGGATCGAAGGATTCACCGGAAACAGCGCGGGACCCACGCGGCTTCGCAGTAAAAATGTACACGGAAGACGGCAACTGGGATCTTGTAGGCAACAACCTGAAAATTTTCTTCATTCGTGATGCGATGAAGTTTCCTGATATGATCCACGCATTTAAAGTGGATCCAGCTTCAAACGTTGCCAATCCTGAGCGGATGTTTGACTTCGTGTCCCGTACGCCTGAGGCAACACATATGATTACATTCCTGTTCTCTCCATATGGTATTCCAGCTACATATCGCCATATGCAAGGATCAGGTGTAAATACTTATAAATGGGTAAACGACAAGGGAGAGGCTGTGCTGGTGAAATATCACTGGGAGCCTAAACAGGGAATCCGAAACTTGACGCAAGAAGAGGCAGACGAGATTCAAGCGAAGAATGTTGCCCATGCGACACAAGACTTATACGAAGCAATTGAGCGTGGAGAGTATCCAGAATGGGAACTTTACGTCCAGATTATGACGGATGATGATCATCCGGAACTAGATTTCGATCCGTTGGATGATACGAAACTCTGGCCGGAGGATCAATTCCCATGGTTGCCGGTGGGCCGAATGGTTCTTGACCGCAATCCTGTGGATTATCATGCCGAAATTGAACAAGCGGCTTTCGGTACAGGGGTGCTTGTTGACGGTATGGACTTCTCAGACGATAAGATGTTGCAAGGGCGTACGTTCTCATACTCGGATACACAACGTTATCGTGTAGGTGCCAATTATTTGAAATTGCCGGTGAATGCCCCTAAAGTGCCCGTCCGCACGAATCAGCATCGCGGCCAAATGGATATCCGTGATCCAAAAGAGTCCGGGGATAATCCGCATATCAACTATGAACCATCAATGGTCGGCGGTTATCAGGAGGCAAGCAAGGAAGGCCGTCCACAACACCGTCCTACTTATAATGCGGCCGCAATGAGTGCGCCGATTGACCGCCCAAACAATTATGGGCAAGCGGGCGAAACATACCGTAACTTTGAAGATTGGGAACGCGATGAATTAATCAAAAACCTTTCTGCAGCACTTGCGATTTGTGATAAACGGATTCAAGATGCCATGGTTGACCATTTCACACAAGCAGATGAAGACTATGGCCGCCGTGTAAGGGAAGGCATTCAAGCGAAAATGAAAGAAATTCAAGAAATGAAGGCAGAAACCAAAGTTCCGGGCCGTGAAGCAGGAAAATCAAAATATGGCCAAGGTTCTCAGGCAGCCAATGAAGCAACAAAAGAGGCTGTAAAGAAAAGTCATGAATCTGACCCTTATTAATTAGAAAGTAAGAATATATGGGCTGTCCAGCAAGTGAGTTTAGAGCTGACTTGCTGGGCAGTCTTTTTAATATGGCCGATCCCAAAGGAGAAACCGTTGGGAAAGGTGCAGACCCCCCTTTAGGCTTTTGATCCCTAAAGGGGAGTTTACTTGGTAAAGTCAGGCTTTTTTTATCCTGTTCTAACAAATGCTAAGACTCTTTCTTCAACATGAGAGTGAGATGGAGAAGTGTAAACGTGCGATCAAGCCAAGGTAGTTTAACTAGCAATCAACGGAAGTGAATGAATACCACCACTTAAAATTTCTCTTCAGAATGAAAAACGCTAATAAAATAATTTAGTCCCTTTCAGTCAAAAATAGGAATAAAGCGAGGTGAGATAAATGAGCAAAAATAAAGCGAATCACGTGATTCCGGGCATGAATGCTGCAAAAAAACAGGGGAATGGCGCAGGGTATAATGAAGAACTTGCTAATGAGCAGATGACTACAATCGAGAAACTGAACAATAAAAAACGGAAGAAAAACCAATAAGACAAAAGGAAAGCCCACATGAAAAGATTGTGGGCTTTCCTTATACAATAAATGGGCGAGCGGGCAGCTTAAAACTTCCGCTGTCTTCGATACAAAGCCCAGCCAATCATTAAAAGGCAGCAGTCCAGCCGCTATCAGCTACAATGACTGTTCCGTTAACAAAGCTGGAATCATCAGATGCTAGGAATAGAGCGACTTGCGCAATTTCTTCTGGCTGGCCCATTCTCGGCATTACGTCCTGTGCGACTTTTAAGCGGCTTGCGCCGAATTCGTTCACACTTTTCATAGAGGAAGCGATATTTGTTGCCACTCCGCCTGGTGCGATCGCATTACAGCGGATGCCTTCTTTTGCGTACATATAGCCGGTGTTTTTGGTAAGCCCCACGACTGCATGTTTGGAAGCTCCGTAAGCAGCGCCTGCATGGGCGCCATTCAATCCGCCGGTTGAAGCTGTGTTGACGATAACTCCTTTTCCTTTTTCCAAAAAGATAGGGATGGCTTTGCGCATCGCTCGCATGACGCTTTTCGTATTGATGTCAAAAATTAGATCCCATCTATCTTCCTTTATGTCTCCAACAGGTTCGAACCCATCCATGATGCCAGCATTGTTCACCAAGATGTCCAAAGTGCCGTACTCTTTAACTGCTGTATCAATCATCTTTTCGATGTCTTCTAATTTCGCCACATTTACTTGGACGGCTTTCGCTTCTCCGCCATTTGCTGCGATTCCTTCCGCAACTGCTTTTGCACCCTCAATATTAAGGTCGGCAACAATTACTTTGGCGCCTTCTTTAGCGTATAATTCGGCAATCGCTTTTCCCATGCCGGATGCTGCTCCTGTCACGACTGCTACTTTGTTTTGAAGTTTCATCTACTATTCCTCCATTTCAACTGGCGCTATGACTCCCGCTTCAAAAGGTACCAAGCGCCAGTTAGGATTTGATTTGTTTAACTAATGATCTGTGAGGGAAAATAAAATCCCGGCCAATCAAAGATTCATTTTATTGAACATTTGTTCATTATCTCACTTAATTTTATAATATAATTAATATATTTAATTTTCAATAATCAAGTGAGGCCAGGTTTGGTTGTTATCCAACAATGGCATGCATATTTGTTTAGGAAAATAAGATTGATGAACAATGGGGGGGCTATATGTATATGAATAATCATATTGATAGAAGAATAACGAAATCTAAACAAGCTTTGAAGGGGGCGCTTCTTTCTCTAATGAAAGAAAAAGATTTTAAAGCCATTGCCATTACAGACATCGTGCAAGTGGCTAATTTAAATAGGGGGACTTTTTATAAACATTACCAATATAAAGATGATTTGTTGGAGGAAATCATGGACGATGTTATAGCAGATTTGATTGAATCTTATCGCGAACCATACAAAGGCAACGAGAATTTTGATGTAAAAAATCTAACCTCTTCGGCCATTAAAATTTTTGAGCATGTCGATCACTATAAAGAGTTTTATACGCTTTTGCAATCAAGTACGCTGTCTGGTTTCCAGGATAAAATATGCCTTGTTTTGAAAGAAATAGCTTTGCAGGATTTGTTCGATATGCTGCCGGATGCTGTGATTAATAGGGAGCTATTAGCGAGTTACCATGCATTTGCTATTTTTGGGATGATAAAAGAATGGATTAATCACCAGTTTAAATATAGTGCCGATTATATGGCTGAACAATTGTTGGCCATTGTTAAGCATAGCCAAGGCATGGATAATCAGTCTGTCAAAAGGCTATAAACTTAGTGGTGTTAAAAATACTTTACCAAAGAAGGATTTGCTGGACTGAAGAATTCAACAATGAAAAAACGCCTTGAAATGGGGTTTGCCAAACTCATTTTATACTTTGTTAGCTAGTTGCTATAAGCAAAAAAATGGGGAAGGCAGCCCTGTAAGAGTGTGTTGTATGTTTGTATAAAGATAGGAGAAAAGGCAATAGCAAATAATTTCCAAATAGCTGCCTGTGATTTATACTACTAATATAGTCAAGTTTGACTATTATAAAGATAACTAATTGTATTAATCATACAGCAAACGGTTTAAAAGGAGAGTTAATGGCATGAGTACAAAAAAAGTATTGCCGGTTCTGTTCATAGTCATGTTTTTGGTGATGGTCGGTTTTGGAATCATCATTCCTGTTATGCCTTTCCTGGCTGAAAAAGTCGGTGGCAGCCCTACCGAACTTGGACTTTTGATGGCTGTGTATTCATTGATGCAGCTGTTTTTTGCGCCGGTATGGGGCCGTGTATCCGATCGGATCGGACGTAAGCCTGTTATGGTGATCGGCATTGCCGGATTGGCGATCTCTTTCTTTATGATGGCAATGGCTGATTCTTTATGGGTGTTGTTTGCTGCCCGAATCATTGGCGGCATCTTATCTTCAGCCAATATGCCGACTGCTATGGCATATGTCGCTGATATTACAACGGAAGAAGAGCGCAGTAAAGGTATGGGGATCATCGGCGCTGCGACTGGGTTAGGTTTTATTTTTGGGCCGGCTATCGGCGGGATCTTTTCGAAATCCAGCCTGAATATACCGTTTTATATTGCCGGTATTTCATCTATTATTACGTTGATTTTGGTTATGCTGATTTTGAAGGAATCACTGCCTAAGGAAAAGAGAGACCAGCATACCGGGCAGAAAGAGTCTATGTGGAAATCCTTCCAGGGACCTTTGATTGTCATGTATCTGCTACAGTTGTTCGTGACGCTTTCGATGTCCGGCTTGGAAGCGACGTTTGCCTATTTTGCCGCTGAGAAGGCAGGGATTAATACGGTCCATTTAGGGTACATTTTCATGATCATGGGCTTCGGCAGTGCCCTTGTCCAAGGTGGATTGGTGGGCATCATGTCTAAGAAATTCGGGGAAGGGAAGGTCATCCGTATCGGGATCATCGTTTCGGCGGTCGGCTTTCTGTTAATCCTTTTATCTTCTGATTTTTGGACAGCTGCCATATTTTTGACCATTTTCGCGCTTGGTAATGGGGTAATCCGGCCAGCTTTGTCTTCGCTGTTGACGAAGAGTTCGACGCATGCTCATGGTAAGGTCACAGGGTTATTATCATCTTTTGATTCTTTCGGCAGAATCATCGGCCCTCCGCTTGGCGGATGGTTATTCTCCTTATCCATCGGCTTGCCTTACATTGCGGGCGCTGTCCTATCCGTGGTCGCATTGGTGCTCTTCCAAGTATATGATTCCAAAACACGAAACCATAAACAAGCGGCTTAAGGAAAAAGGGAGGACTGGCATTCGATTGACTGTTAGTCTCCCTTTTTGTTAGGGATGCCGGTATTTCTTTGATAAGATATACTATTATTTCTATATATTGATTAAAGAAGTGATAAATGCAAAGTTGGAAATAGAAGAAGGCTATTTTGTTCTTCATTTTGAAAAAAGTAAATGGTAAGTTGGCATTAAAGTGGCTGTCCGCAGCTTCTTTTTTTTCGTGCATTCAAAAAGATAACTGAATATTGGTATATTTTACCTGTTGTGGTATATTGGTTGGGTGATAGGGGGAGTTTAGATGGATGATCTTATGTTCAGGACGGAAACAGGGCGGTTTTTATATAGAGTGGCAGGTGTGCTAATCCATGACGGGCGCCTATTAATTATGCGGGATGAGAAGGTCCCCTATTATTATTTGCCGGGAGGGAAAGTGCGGCTCCACGAAGGCAGCGAAGAAGCCATTAAAAGGGAAATCAAAGAAGAAATTGAAGCGGAAGTAGGAATTAAACGCCTGTTATGGGTGGTCGAGAATTTTTTTACAGAAGAGGTCAATCAGGAACCATATCATGAAATTGGGTTGTATTATCTATTGGAGTTGCAGGATGACAGTTTATTGGAACGAGGGGATGAATTTGTGATGACTGAACAAGGAAAGCATCGTTTGTCCTTCAGTTGGAAACAGCTTGAAGAAATAAAAGATGTATGCCTATATCCAACGTTTTTGAAAGAAAGAATTACGGATTTGCCTGCAACCATTGAACACCTTGTCGAATATCAATAGATGGCCATGGCTTTTTTTAAGCAAGTCAACCTTTGCAGGATGATGATCACAAAGAGGAAGCTATTTTAGCTTCCTCTTTAAATCGAATCCGAGCTTATATAGTGTTCACCTGAATCAGGAACGAGACACAGCCCCCGTTTTTCTTTACTGAGCTTTTGGGCAATCTGGATGGCTCCCTATACGGCTGAGAAAGGACTGATAAAAGCTCCTTTCCTGGTGGCGAGGAAGTCTCCTGAATAAGCTGGCTGTTTCTTAATCATTTACTTGAAGATTTTAATCATAGAAGCCAATATTCAGGATATCTAGTATAGAATCTATAAAATAGCTATTTAGATAAATGTAAAAATTTTTAAATTTTTACAAATATTTTGAAATTTATGTTATCATGAATTCGATACTAGGTGATCATTTCTATGAGCTCTTCTTCACATATACAGATAAAAAAGTAATTTAGAATTATGAGGGTGAGCGGTATATCTTTATTTCGATTATAGGGGGAATAATATGCCAGCAAAAAAACCAACTCAATGGGATCAGGAAGTGGATGTAGTTGTTATGGGTACTGGAGGAGCAGCATTGGTTGCGGCCATAACAGCACATGATCAAGGAGCAAAAGTGTTAATCATCGAGAAAACACATCAAATCGGAGGTACTACTGCCTTTTCTGGAGGGGTTCCCTGGATTCCGATGAACCGTTATATGAAGGAAGAGGGAATAGAAGATACACGTGAAGATGCATTAAAGTATATTAGACGTATCACAGGAGGCAAAGAGCCAAATCCTGAATTAATTGAGGTTTATGTTGATAACGCTTACAAAGTGATTGATTATTTGTATGAAAATACACCGGTGCGTTTTATGATCCCAAAAAGTTATCCAGAGTATTATTCCTTTTTTGATGGGGCAAAAGCAGGACGTTCTCTGGATCCGCTGCCATTTGACCTGAATCAAATCGGTGAGTATGGAGCATTGATCCGTAATAACCCGGCTTTCCCGCCGCTAACACTTGAAGAAGGTGGCGCAAACGGAAGTGTCGATTTTATGAAAATTGCTGAGCGCATGGAGAACAATATTGTCACAATGGGGCGCTCCTTAACGGCCGCTCTAGTGAAAGCTTGCTTGGACCGTGAAATTAACATACTTCTTGAAACTCCCGGAAAAGAACTGGTCCTGAACGATGAAGGCGATGTCATTGGACTTGTTGCTGAACAAAAAGGAGAAAAGGTCTATATTGGCGTCTCAAATGGCGTAGTCCTCGCATCCGGAGGCTTTGAATGGAATAAAGAGCTTGTGAAAACATTCCTGAAAGGGGAGATTACCCATCCACTTTCTCCAGGGGGAAATGAAGGCGATGGTTTAATCATGGCCATGGAAGCCGGAGCGGCACTCGGCAATATGAGTGAAGCGTGGTGGTACCCGGCAATGCAGGATCCGACTTTTGAATACGAAGACCGTGTCTTGAACCAATTGGGCAATGGTGGGCGTATGGGTCCACACAGCATTATTGTTAACGGAAAGGCAAAACGTTTCGTACATGAAGGTACTGCTTATAATGATATGCCTAAAGCATTTTATGAGTTCGACCCCGTGAATGTTGAATGGCCGAATGAAAAGAACAATTGGATGATCTTTGACCAACAAATGAAAGATTATACAATGATCATTACAATGATGCCAGGTGAAGATGCTCCTGAATGGGTGAATCAATCAGACACTATCAAAGGGCTTGCCGAACAAATCGGATTGGATCCTGAGGCATTGGAAGCCACTGTTGAACGATGGAATGCACAAGTTGAAGCGGGTGAAGATACAGATTTCCACCGAGGTACAACTTTCTTTGAAGGACTTCAATTTGGTGGAGGGAATGTCGAATTAAATCTCGGTAAAATTGAAAAAGGTCCATACTATGCAGTTCCTGTGTACTTCGGCGCACTTGGGACAAATGGCGGACCACGCATTGACGAAAATGGACAGGTGCTCAACCTTCGTGGAAACAAAATAAAAGGGTTGTATGCTGCAGGAAATGCTGCAATGGGTATTTTCGGACCAGCTTATCTAAGCGCGGGCGGAACGATTGGGCCAGCAATCACATTCGGTTATTTAGCAGGAAAGGCTGTTGGACAAGTAAAAAACCATTTAATTGGAGCCGAGTGATGCCAGGATGGAAGAATATAGAGAAGCTTTGATGGTGAGGGTTCAATCATCCTCACCGATCATTAGTTGAACCAATCGTATTTTTCTGGCGCTTACACTTCGTCGTCTTACCTTTCGTATTGAAGTGGGAGTTTTAGTGCCAGTTAGAATGAGATAAAAATGAAGGAGGTTTGTTAATATGCCAGCAGGAACTCATACAGTGCAACTACCGGTGGGAATAGAAGAAATTTGGACATTCGTAAGCGACATGGACAAGTGGGCGCCGCTTGTACCTGGTTATATCGACCATGAAATCATCAATGACCGTGAATCAACATGGTCATTTAAGGGTGATTTGGGATTCATGAAAAAAACAGTGAAACTTAAAATCGATATTACTGAATGGAAAGAACCAACAACAGTGACATTCAATCTGACGGGCTTATCCGATAATTTTAAAGGCGGCGGTTTCTTCCAAGCTGACGCGATTGATGAAACCCATACAACAATGTCGGGAAACCTTGATATTACGGCAGGCGGAGCCATGGGGCCTATGGTCAATCAGATTATGAAGAGTTTTGTGCCGAAAACAGCAGAAGAGCTTACTGATGCTGTAGCAGAGAAGATTAAAGAAGTTGCAGGAGTTACACAATAAGCTGAAAAACATCGTGTTGCTTATCCAAGGTGCCAATATAGAAGCATGAAGAAGGAGGGAGCCAAAACGGCTTCCTCCTTCTTCATTAATAACGGTTAAATAAGATTCATGCTTAAATAGCGTTCACCTGAATCAGGCGCGATACACAGCACCCGTTTTCCTTTACCGAGCTTTTTGGCAATTTGTATGGCTCCGTATACGGCTGCAGCTGAGGAAGGCCCGACAAATATCCCTTCTTGGCGAGGTAGTCTTCTGAATAAGTCGACTGCTTCTTCATCCTTTACTTGAATGATTTCATCAAAGATATCAGTGTTCAGGATATCAGGTATGAAGCCGGGGCTGGTGCCGACCAATTTATGCGGACCTGGCTGCCCGCCGGATAAAACGGGCGATCCTGCCGGTTCGACTACGCCTATATATAGATTGGGTATCAGCTCCTTCAATTTTTCGCCAGTGCCTGTTATCGTTCCGCCAGTGCCTGCTGTTGAGACAAAGGCATCCAGCTTGCCGTCCATTTGCCGGTAAATTTCAGGAGCTGTTGTCTGGCGGTGGATATCCGGGTTTGCATTGTTTACAAATTGCTGCGGTATAAAGCTGCCCGGGATCTGGTCATGCAATTCTTGCGCTTTGGCGATTGCGCCCGGCATTCTTTTGGAAAACGGCGTCAATACCACTTCAGCACCGTAGGCCTTCAAAAGGTTAATCCGTTCTTTGGTCATATTGTCTGGCATAACAAAAATGGAGCGGTAGCCGCGGGCTGCTGCATTCATGGCTAAACCGATTCCTGTATTCCCGCTTGTCGGTTCAATGATCGTGGCTCCCGGTTGGATGAGCCCTTCCTTTTCGGCCGTGACTAGCATATTGTAAGCTGCCCGGTCTTTGACGCTGCCTGAAGGGTTGAACATTTCAAGCTTCACAAAAACATCGGCTGCATCTTCCGGCACTACTTTATTTAGTTTCAACACCGGAGTTTCTCCTATTAAATCGGCGATATTATTTACTACGTTCATATGATGACTTCCTCCTTTAATCCTTCTCTCTTATTGTTAATTCTATCGGGAAACTAGGTTAAAAGCCGATATTTTGCTCAGGATATTTTGGGGAGGAGACCATTTTGTTTTAGAAAAGGGTACAAAAAAACTGCCGATCGGTTCGGCAGCTGGTAAAGCACTATGCGGGTAGGTGGTACTGTTAAGATAAATTAGGTTGATGCACAGTGCTCCCACCATCCAATTGTAAAATATGGCCTGTCATGTAAAGTGATTCATCGCTGCCTAAGAACACAGCGGCTTGTGCTATATCCTTCGGGCTTCCCAGGCGGGAGAGGGCATTGTTTTTTTCAAATTGGGCCTTGATTTCTTCTGTGTAGACTGCTTCGGAGGCCGGGGTTATAATCAGGCCCGGCGCAATTGCGTTACAGCGGATATTGCGTTTGCCTTCTTGTGTGGCTACATAGCGGGTTAAATTAACTACGCCTGCTTTTGCCACCCCGTATGCGGTATAGGAATGGTCGCCGAGCAATCCGGAAACGGAAGCTGTATTAATAATACTTCCGCCGCCATTTTCCCGCATGGCAAGCACGCCGTGTTTACAGCCCCACATCACACTTGTTAGATTAAGATTCATTGCAAAGTCCCAGGCTTCTTTCGTCATATTGGAGACATCCACATCGATTGGTTTCGATCCACCGGCGTTATTATGGAGGATATCAAGTTTGCCGTAAGTGGATACTGCGTGGCCGATCATTTCTTTTACGCTCTCTTCCTGGGTTGAATCGACAAAAACACTGGTTGCTTCTCCGCCGGCTGCAATAATCCGCTCGGCTATATCTTGGGCTCCAGGCAAATTGAAATCGGCCACGACCACTTTTGCACCCTCACGAGCCATCAATTGAATGGTTTCTGCCCCTATGCCTGATGCTGAACCGGTTACGATTGCCACTTTTCCTTCTAAACGATGCATTTTTTTCCTCCTTCATATGGATTTCAGCGAGATGGAAATGAAAGATTCCCGCCTTTATATATTTGAAGAATATGTACAAACTTTCTTTTTATTAATGATATCCGCGACTGTTTTGGATATTTTATAAAATGGACATAGATGGCAGGAAATTGTATAGTAGGCGTCAAAGCAATAGAGGGACCATTGATTAGGAGTGCAAGGGAGGGGGCAGCCTGGACTGGTGAACGCCCGGAAAATAAGTATGCAGGAAGAGTTGTGTTTTATTTTGTATCGAACTGGCAGTTGGAAGGAGAATAAGATTTGAAATATTGTTATTTTTATCAAACAGAACTAGGCAGAGTGGGTATCCAGGAAGAAGGCAGCATGATCACACACATCTATTTTGACGGGGAAAACCCGCCTGCTGATGTTTTACAGGAAGAGACTGAATTATTGAAGGAAGCGGGAAAACAGCTGCAGGAATATTTGGCGGGAGAACGGACAGAATTCAGCTTGCCTTTGTCTGCTCGAGGGACTGCCTTTATGGAACGTGTTTGGGAAGGCTTGTGCACCATTCCCTACGGTGAAACGAGGAGCTACCGTGATATCGCCGAAGCTATTGGAAACCCAAAAGCTTGCCGTGCTGTCGGAATGGCGAATAACCGCAACCCAATCCCGATTTTCATCCCGTGCCACCGGGTGATTGGAGCAAACGGAACTTTGACGGGATATGGTGGAGGATTAGCAATTAAGGAGCATCTGCTGCAATTGGAAAGGCAAAAAAGCGGACAAGTCCAATGAATGTCCGCCATTAGTGGCACAGCCTCCTGCTCTGTAATTACAATTATTACCAACAACCCTTAGGATTTACTCTCGAGGGTTTTTACATATGTTCAAAATTATTTTAACATATGTTCAAAAATATGTTATAGTAGTTTTTATTCGTGTCGTTCCCTATCAAACAGGATAGAGATCGCGGGTATGCCATTGTTCTTCTTGTTGAAGGATAGACATCGCAGAGCAAGTTGAGTAGGGGGGAGAAGGGATGGGACAAGTAGGTTTATTTTTGTCCGGTGCTGCATTGTTTTTAAATAGCATGATGCTTTCTGGAAAAGCGGAAGCAAAAAGTGTAGCGGTTTTTAATTTATTTATCGGTGTGTTGCAAATTGTCTTTCCATTTTACTCGATCATTGTTTCCGATCAGGCGAATTGGACAGTTTACGGATTTGCAGCGACATTCTTATTCGGCTTAACGTATTTATTTGTCGGGTGTACCTTTTTGAAAGGGATGCATGGGAGCGGGCTTGGCTGGTTTTCTTTGTGGGTATCGGTAGTCGCTGTTATGTATACCGTTATAGCGGCCGTTCATTTCCATAATTACGTTGACGCTTTAACATGGGCCTCCTGGGTTGTGTTATGGTTCTTGTTCTATTTATTGAACAGCATGGATAAACCGATCGAGAAATTTGTCAGCAAGGTTGCGTTTATCCAGTCTTGGATTACATTAACGCTTCCTGCGATGTTTTATTTCATCGGTGTGTGGGATGATAAAGTCCTGCAGCGTATCTGGTTGATCGTTCTTCTTCTTTCGTTTGTTTATTATGCAGTTGAAGCAGTTAAATTAAAAGGCGCCAGACACCGGTCGGTGCTGCCGTCCTAAAGTGCAGAAAAAGCTGCCCCGCATGCGGAGCAGCTTTTTCGTTGTTATTTGACGATATGTTGAACTCTTCCTACTTGTCCATCAGTTAATTCAACCTTAATTCCACGAGGGTGAACGGCTGAGTTGGTCAGCAGTCTTTTGATGGTACCGCGCGTTAATGTACCAGTCCGCTGGTCTTTTTTTAAAACAATATCCACTTCCATTCCAGGAGCCAGATTGCTTCTTTTTGTATGTTCCATACATCTTACCTCCTCGCGTGTTATATTGAACTAATTGGTTTCTTAGGGGGGCTTGTATTTCTCCAGATGACTCGCCGTAGCGGGAGTCGCAGCGCCAGTTAGAACACGAAATTAAAAAACTGAACAGAAAACCGTTCAGTTTGAATATGTATTGAAAAAGGCTAATCAATTTGATAAGATAAAGGATAGGACTACACGATAGTTTGTATATATAATTATCCTATTTTAATTATATAGCAAATAACGATTGGTTGTCAAATCTTTTTTCGGGAGTGTGGCTTTGATGGCAAATGAACAAAGAGAGCGGTTGGAGGAGGAAGAACGGTTAAGCGAAATCCTCGATACCATTAGTCGGCGATTGGAAGGAATCAAAGTAAAGAGTGGCAACCTGAAAGAAGATGTGTTTTCCATCCGGAAGACTTTCTGGGATGACGTAACGGTCAATGTGGATAGCAGCGAAGAAATAAACGACACTTTGGCAAGCATTAAACAACAATCAGAAATGCTATCTGAACGTGAACGAACGCATGGACTGCTTTATAAACAGGCAAAAGTACTTGAACGATTAAAAGACTCTCCTTATTTCGGCCGTATCGATTTTCTTGAAAAAGGAGAAAAAGAAGCTGAGGCCATCTATTTGGGCACGGCGTCATTGATGGATGATACGTCTGAACATTTCTTGGTTTATGATTGGCGTGCGCCTATATCGAGCATGTATTACGATTATTCTCCCGGTCCTGCGTCATATGGAACGATGGATGGAAGAGTGGAGGGGAAGATGGAACTGAAAAGGCAGTTCATCATCCGCCGCGGAGAGATGAAAGGAATGTTCGATACCGGAGTGACGATCGGCGATGAATTGCTCAAGGAGGTATTGGGCAACAGGGCGGACCAAGCGATGAAAAGCATTGTCGCAACCATTCAGAAAGAACAGAATGGCATTATCCGGAACCACCAGGCCCGATATCTGATTGTCCAAGGAGTGGCAGGCAGTGGCAAGACATCTGTAGCCTTGCAGCGTGTAGCCTACCTGTTGTATCGGCATCTGAATGAATTGCGTGCAGAAAACATTCTTCTTTTCTCGCCGAATCCATTATTCAATAGCTATGTAGCAAATGTATTGCCGGATCTCGGGGAAGAGAATATGCAGCAAACGACTTATCAGGAATATGCGGAAAAAGTGATCGGCAAGAATGTAACGGTGGAAAGCGCATTTGCTGGGATGGAATATGCATTGACGCAACATGCTGCACCTGATTATAAAAGCCGTATGAAGGCGATCTCCTTTAAGGGCTCATTGGTTTTTAAACAAGAGATTAAAGCATTTCTCTCCGGCTTGTTAGTGCAGGGGATGATGTTTAGATCGCTCTCGTTTCGGGGTGAAACGATCGTGACAGCAGAGGAAATGAACGGTTTTTTCTATTCAGTGGACCCGGCCATCCATATGCCGAACAGAATACAGCTTGTAAAAGAGTGGCTTCTTAAAAAGCTAGAGGCAAGGGAACGGGATGAGAGAGAGAAAGAGTGGGTGCTTGAAGAAGTTGAATTGCTCGATAATGACGATTATGTGGAAGCCTATCAAGAAATACAGAAAGAAAAAGATCGGGAAACGGAAGAATACTTCGATGAGTTTGACCGTGAACAGGCTAAATTGGCGGCGCGAATTGTCGGCAAGCATTTCAGGAAGTTGAAGAAGGCAGTGAAGCTGTTGAAGTTTATTCATTTGAAGGCACTTTATATCGGTATGCTGTCTTCTAGTAAACATCCCGGCATGAACGATGAGGAGTGGAAAGAATCTGTCCAAAGAACAGAGGGAAACCTAAAAAGAAATCTCTTGCCGTATGAAGATGTAACAGCGTTCTTATATCTGAAAGATTTGCTGGAAGGGAAGAAAATCAATACAGCGATCAAATATGTATTCATCGATGAAGCCCAAGACTATACACCTTTTCAATTGGAGATGTTCAAGCGTTTTTTCCCAAATAGCTCAATGACGATTTTAGGAGACTACAATCAGGCTATTTATGCGCATTCCATCAATGGCACAACGCTCATGTCAGAAGACCTGTACGATGAGGGGAAGACAGAAAAAATCGTCATGACGAAAAGCTATCGCTCGACAAGGCAAATCATTGAATTTACGAAACAGTTAATGTCTGGTGGAGAGAACATACAGCCTTTCAATCGAGATGGCCACAAACCAGTTGTAGTTGCTTTGTCTCCTAGTGGACCGCTGTACGGTAAAATCCAATCAATCATCGAAGAATGGATTAAAAAAGGCTATCAGACTGTAGCTGTTATTTGCAAGACGGCAGAAGAAAGCCAGCGGGCATATGCTGTATTAAGCACACAAATGAACGTTCAATTGCTGGAGGCATCTACTTATTCCTTTCAAAAAGGAGTGCTGATCATGCCTGCTTATTTAGCGAAAGGAATTGAGTTCGACGCAGTAATCATCCATGATGCATCAGAAGCGGCCTATGCAGATGAATGGGAAAGAAATTTATTCTATACAGCCTGTACTAGAGCTATGCATGAATTAATCCTTATGGTGCCCGGAGCGCCGAGTACGTTCCTTTTAGATGTCCCAGAAGAAGTTTACGAGTTGCAAAAGCTTGGATAAGACTTCTTTCAAGTAAAAAGGAATGTTGCATAATCAGCTTCATGGACTGAGTTATTATGATGCTGTTTGCTCGGTGGGGGTAAACTCTGCAGAGATAGGGGATTTATGCCGCCGAGTTTTTTGTATTTTAATAGTAAATGCCAAGATTTCTTCAGAGAAAAGGGCAGGATGAATCTAAGATTTGTTGATCATAAAAATAGACATACTCAGGAAGAACAATCATGCTGAAAAACCTCCGACAATTTATAGGATTGCCGCTTTAAGGGGTTTTCTCCCTCTTTTCACATTCTCTAAACAGCTTGTTTTCTAGATTTAATTGAAAAACCCCTAAGCCGTGTTTTCAAGCTTAAGGGGTAATTGATTTCTGCTATTTAGATGAAATGCGTAAATTGTAAACCAATTCAAATTATATTGAATATAACTGAATATAGAAGGGGGTAAAGTTTAATGATCAGGAAATCCAAGCTTCGTCCCATAAAACTTATGGGTTCAATTAATAGGGATGATTGGCCAAAAATCGCTCAATCCGACCCTCAAGTTTTGCTGTTCAACAATAACAAAAAATTTTTAGTGAAGTTCAAAAACAATCCGCAAGGGAACAAGATGTTAATGAGAGAATTCGTTTGCACTTCGCTCGCTGCACATATTGGCCTTCCGACCGTTCCTTTTGAGATTGTCAATATTCCGAAAAAATTCCTTTTGAAGAATGATCTGAAAAAATATAACTTTACACCTGGGAATCAATTTGCAAGTTTATATTTAGATAACTCCATGGGATTATGGTTTAAGATAGAAAAGGAGCAGATCGTTAACCGAAGCATATTAGCAGGTATTTTGGTATTTGATTTTTGTTTAAGAAATATTGACCGTGATGAAAGTAATATATTGCTAAGTCCAATGGAAGAGTCTACATTTTTTATAAATATAATCGACCATGGAAATTGTTACCTAAATAAAATGGAACTAGAGAAAATAATGGATGAACCCGAAACACTTGAACTATCCAATGTGCATAAGTGGTGTTTGTCCATGTTGAATGATGAAAAAGAACTTACCTTTTTTCTCCAAAAAGTACTGGAAATACAGGATAGCTATATTTCAGACTTAATTGATTCAACTCCCGCAGACTGGTTAATATCTAATGAGGTCAAAAAGGAATTTTACACGGATATTTTAGAATCTAAAGAGGTATTGGCCGATGTTGTAAAAATGTTGAGTAGTTATATCAACCCTTCCACTAATAACCCCAGTTGAAGGCGACCTAATCATTTGCAGTTTCCTGATCAACCAAGCAACAAATTCTAAAGAAGTGGTATGAATTTATTACCAACATCATTTTTACCACTTCTCTATCTTAAAACAATGTTGATGAAATTCAGGAATAGTGACAAATGTGTAACCTTCTTTTATTAAATAATCAATTATTTGCGGTAAGGATTTTACCGTCACATCCCTAGGGCCACTTCCATATTGATTTCCATCATGTAAAAGAATGATGCTATCGGATACTGTATCTTTTTTGATTCGTTTTTCAAGCGCAGAGCTTTCATTAATAGACCAGTCTAGACTGTCGACATTCCATAGTACAGATGTAAGCCCTAAACTTCGTATAAGCTGAAAAGACTCATTATCAATGCTTCCATAGGGTGCCCGAAATAATATTGGTTCCTCATTAAGAACTTCTTTTATTGCTTCATTTGTTTTCACTATTTGATCAGATAATTCTACTGAAGAGATTTCTAAGATTGAGGGATGATTCCATGTATGATTTCCGATTACATGGTTTTCTTTTTTTATGCGTCTAATTATTTCAGGATACTTCTTTACAGCTTCGCCTACGACAAAAAAGGTTGCTTTAATCGTATACCCATCTAAAATATCAAGAATTTGGTTTGTATATAGAGAAGGACCATCATCAAACGTAAGTGCAATCAGTTTTTGTTGAATATTCGCCAATGGCAATACACCTCTTTCTATAAAAAGGGACAAATGTGTTCACTCCTTTTCCCCCACTTCATATACTATATTAATAAAATATTTTAATCGTACCTCCACTCATATAATTTTTATGCCTTTTTTTAAAATGAACCGTGCAGAAAGGGAAGGGATCAATGGTATCTATCATTACGTGTACAAAAAGAGAAACATTTATCGATAACGTGTTAGATAATTACCAAAGGCAAGATTGGGAGGAAAAGGAATTAATCGTCATCCTTAATAATGACTCTATGAATATGAAGAAATGGAAAGAAAAAGCGAAATCGTTTAAAAATGTTTCGGTATATCAATTGGCAGAATCTATTTCGTTAGGCTCTTGCCTAAACTTCGCAATTGAAAAAGCAAAATATGATCACATAGCTAAATTTGATGATGACGATTACTATTCATCTAAATACCTGACACAGGCCATGACTGCTTTAAAGGAAAAGAATGCTTCTGTTGTAGGAAAAATCACGGCGTATTTATATTTTGAAGACCATGAATTGCTTGCCATTCATATGCCTAATTATGAAGATATGTATCTACCAGAGAATTTTAACTTAAAAGGGGCGACACTTGTTTTTAAAAAGAAAGTCTATGACAAAGTGCAATTCTCGGATAGAAACTGTGATGAAGATGATATTTTCACTATGGATTGCCGTAAACATAAATTTAAGATCTATGTAACTGATAAACAAAACTTTGTCTATATACGAAGAGATAATCCGAACCACCATACGTGGAAACAGTCATTTGATAATCTATTAAGATACTGCACAGTGGTGAAGTCAACAAACGACTTTAAGAAATACATGGAAGATTAAATAAACGAAAAATAGGCATGAAGAAGTTGTTAGATCCCAGCAGCCTGGACAAGCTCTATTGGATCGTTTCAACTGTAAATAAAGTGAAAGTTTAATCGGTGGAGGATGAATGAAACTCCCCCTTCATTTGATCGAAAATCCAACTTAAGGGGGAGTTTTTTTAGAAGTCGAGTCACTCTCTTGTGGATGGATGTTTCCCGGTCCCTTGGCAATCAGGACACTCCATTACAGCCGGATACAATCGGATAGCTCTCCGGAAGGCGGCTGCATAAGAGAATTGCCCGCTGTCCACTAACCGGGTCAGCTCCTTGTCAAGCTTGTCGTAATCTTCGTGCCGCTCGTCCATTAATTTTCCATCAATGCATTCTCCACATGGAATCATCCTCTAACACCTCGCATGTATTCTTTATTTTTATCCCATTCTAACCGGCGCTCAAACTTTCACTTTAATACGGGAGTGAAGACAAAGAAGGGTAAGTGGGGATCAAGAGCCGGTAAGAAGCTGATTGGCAACAATTTCATAGTACACCTATTTCATGAAAAACACATGAAAAATGATGAGCCAATCATAGCTTGGCTCTTATACCAGCCGTGATGGATATATGTGAGGCTACTCTTAAAAATTCTTGGTTTCTCTTATTCAATTAGCTTTTCGTTTAATGATTGTTAAAATCATATAAAAATAAACAGGCATCCAACAATATGGTGGATGCCTGTTTATTTGAGTTTAAATTGGCGCTAAAACTTCCGCTTCAAAAAATGTATCGTGGAAGTGGAGGGTCAAAAACCACTAATAATCAGGTGAAATGTATGGGTTTGTGCATGAATATTCAGAAAATGAAACAATGTAAAACGATGAAAGAAAGCGATCTCAAGTTTTTTATAAAAATGCTAATATTTTTATCGTTCATAATATACACTATTATACATTGGAGGGATTAAGAAATAGGCTAAGGATTCTGTATATTCATTAATATTTATGCGTATGAAAGAATAAAATTGTCAAGCAGTGTGAAATATTCCACATGTCGGCCAACAAATGTCTGACAACGCAATTTTTTATAAATATTAAGATAAATATGTAAACGTTACAGTTTAGCAAAGACACTAGAGGAGGTTTTTGAAATGACAACACCCCTTCATGTAACATCAGAAATTGGGGAGCTACAAACGGTCCTGCTGAAAAGACCGGGTAAAGAACTGGAAAATTTAACGCCAGAATATCTTTCACGTCTATTATTCGATGACATTCCTTACTTACCGATTGTTCAAAAAGAACATGATTATTTTGCGCAAGTTCTTCGCGATCAAAATATCGAAGTGCTCTACCTTGAAAAACTAATGGCAGAAACATTGGAGAAGGAAGGTCTTCGAGAATCATTTATAGATGATATTCTTGCAGAATCCAAGCAGACAACAAATGGATCTGCGGATGCTCTTCGCGAGTATCTATTATCTTTCGGAAACCAGGAATTGGTTGATAAAGTCATGGCCGGTGTCCGCAAAATTGAATTGCCTTCATCAAAGCGTACACATCATTTGTATGAAATGATGGAGCACCAATATCCATTCTATTTGGATCCAATGCCGAACTTGTATTTCACACGTGACCCTGCAGCGACAATCGGCAACGGTTTGACAATCAATAAGATGATGCAGCCTGCACGAAGAAGAGAGTCTTTGTTCATGCAATACATCATTAAACACCATCCGCGCTTTGCCGGGCACGATATTCCGGTTTGGCTGGATCGAAGCAACTCCTTCTCAATCGAAGGCGGAGATGAATTGATCCTGAGTGAATCTGCCATCGCTGTCGGTGTATCACAACGTACAGATTCCCGTTCAATCGAGAAATTGGCTCGAAACTTGTTTGCGCGCCAACATAAAATCAAACGCGTCCTTGCCATTGAAATCCCTGAATCCCGCGCATTCATGCACTTGGATACAGTATTCACAATGGTTAACTATGACCAGTTCACCATCCATCCTGGTATCCAAAACTCAGATGGAGAATTGAATGTTTATATCATTGAAAAAGGCAAAGAAGAGGGAGAATTGACATTCACCCACAGACGCGATCTTAAGAACGTGTTGAAAGAGACATTGAATGTATCCGAACTTGACTTGATTCCTTGTGGCGGCGGAGATGAAATCATTGCTGCACGCGAACAATGGAATGATGGTTCCAACACACTGGCCATCGCTCCGGGAACAGTTGTTACATACGATCGCAATAACGTTTCGAATGACTTGCTTCGTTCTCACGGATTGAAAGTAATCGAGGTCATTTCTTCGGAATTGTCCCGAGGCCGTGGGGGCCCACGTTGCATGAGCATGCCTCTTGTGCGTAAAGATGTTTAAGTAAATATACTTTTTTCAAAAAGCATACTGCTTGCAGGAAGATGAATCTTTTGGCAAACAGCCTGCAAAAAAGTGAGGGACGGACATGGGATCCGTCTAAAACGCCCGGCTCGCGCACGAAGCAAGCATTGGCTTCGGCCGAGCGGGGACCAACAGGGCGTGTGCTTTTAGCTTGCCTTATATACAATTTGGAGGGAAATGAATCATGGAATTGAGAAAAGAATTTAAAGGCCGCAGCTTTCTAGCAATCAAAGACTTTACTAAAGAAGAATTCTTATATCTGATCGATCTTGCCGCTGAATTGAAAGCTATGAAGAAACGGGGAGAAAAACACCGTTACTGCGAAGGCAAAAATATTGCGTTGTTATTCGAAAAATCATCTACCCGCACTCGCTGTGCGTTCACCGTAGCAGCCAATGACCTTGGAGCGGCACCTGAGTTCCTGGGCAAAGACGATATTCAACTTGGAAAGAAAGAGTCGGTTGAAGATACTGCGAAAGTACTTGGCCGTATGTTCGATGGAATCGAATTCCGTGGATTCTCCCAAGAAGTTGTTGAGGAACTTGCGAAGCATTCAGGAGTACCTGTCTGGAACGGCTTGACTGACAAATGGCATCCTACACAAATGCTTGCCGACTTCTTGACTGTGAAAGAACATTTTAACCGCCTAGAAGGCATCACATTCGTTTATGTTGGCGATGGCCGCAACAATATGGCGAACTCTTTATTGGTATCCGGAGCCAAAGCGGGCATGAACATCCGCATTTGTTCTCCAGCGACACTGTTCCCGGAAAAAGAAGTGGTTGACTTGGCTGAAAGCATTATCAAAGAAAACGGAATGGGGTCTGTTATGGTGACAGCCGACATCAACCAAGCTGTAGAAGGTGCAGACGTACTATATACAGATGTATGGGTTTCTATGGGTGAAGAGGATAAGTTCGAAGAGCGTGTTAAAACATTAACTCCATATCAAGTCAATATGGAAATGATCAAGAAAACAGGCAAGGAAGATGTCATGTTCCTGCACTGTCTGCCTGCTTTCCACGACACCAATACAACATATGGCAAGAGCGTCTATGAAAAATGGGGTCTGAAAGAAATGGAAGTGACAGATGAAGTGTTCCGCAGCAAATATTCCCATGTATTTGACCAAGCGGAAAACCGTATGCACACCATTAAAGCAGTCATCGCAGCTACAATGGGCGAAAAAGAAGAAGCATAATTTGCTTTTATAATGAAATGAATCAACAATCGGCAATGGATAACGTTATCTATTGCTGATTGTTCCTGTCTATTTATAGAATCATCTATTTTCAATGGCTTACCAGCTATTTATCCAAAAACAATAAAGAGGTGTTTTACAACATGGAAGGTACAGAACATAAGAAAGTTGGTCTGTTTTCACTTACAGCGCTTGTAATCGGCTCAATGATCGGTGGGGGAGTATTCAACCTTCCGAAAGACATGGCTTCAGGAGCCGGCGGTCTTGCCATCATCATTGGATGGGTCATTACAGCAATCGGTATGGTTACTTTGGGACTTTGTTTCCAAAACTTAACCATGAAACGCCCTGATCTAGAAGGCGGCGTATACAGTTATGCTAAGGCAGGTTTCGGGGAATTCATGGGCTTCAACTCCGCATGGGGATACTGGGTATCCGCATTCTTGGGGAACGTTGCCTATGGTACATTGCTATTCTCGTCCATCGGCTATTTCTTCCCGGTGTTTGAAGGCGGACAGAACGTCGCTTCGATCATCGGTGCGAGTGTGCTGTTATGGTTTGTTCACTGGTTGGTCCTTCAAGGCGTCCATTCAGCGACAATGATCAATGCAGTCGTGACAATTGCCAAAATGGTTCCGCTGTTATTATTTATCGTAGTAATGATTTTTGCATTCCATATTAAAGATTTCTCAGCAGGATTCCTAGGTAATATGGATTCATTCTCTTGGAGCGGAGTCGGTTCACAGGTTAAGAGCACAATGCTTGTAACACTGTGGGTATTCATTGGAATTGAGGGAGCTGTCGTTTTCTCTTCTCGTGCCCAAAACCGTTCTGATATTGGTAAGGCCACTGTTATGGGGCTTTTAGGGACAATCTTAATTTACGTATTGGTTACATTGCTATCATTGGGAGTTATGAGCCAAGAAGAGATCGCAGCCCTCGACAATCCATCAATGGGTTACATTCTTGAACATGTTGTCGGCAAATGGGGAGCTGTTGTCATCAATGCGGGTATCATCATCGCCGTTCTTGGTGCATGGCTTGGCTGGACAATGCTTGCAGCTGAAATTCCGATGCTTGCCGCTAAGGACAATGTATTCCCTAAATGGTTCGGCAAGTTGAATAAGAACGATGCTGCTTCGAATTCCATGTGGCTTACTAACGGTCTTATTCAAGTGTTCCTGTTGACATTGCTTGTCACAGAAGAAGCATATGAGTTCGCTTTTTCGTTGGCTTCCTCAGCCATTTTGGTGCCATATGTGTTCTCTGCTTTTTATCAAACGAAGTACAGCCTACAATCCAAAGATAATGATCGGATGCGCAATATAATCATTGGTTTCGTTGCCAGCATCTACGGCATCTGGCTCGTTATTGCCGCTGGTATGGACTACTTGCTGCTGACAACCATCATTTATGCCCTAGGGATCATTGTCTTCTATATGGCCCGACGTGAAAACAACGCGAAGAAAGTTTTCACGACTGTCGAATTGGTCATTGCCATTGCATTCGTATTGCTTGCTATCTTTGCAGTCTATCAATTAGCTACAGGTCACATTACTATCTAAATAGACATGGAGTGAGAGAGGAATGGAACAGAGAAAAGTAGTCATCGCACTTGGGGGAAATGCAATTCAATCAGGGGAGGCAACTGCGGAAGCGCAGCAAGCGGCTCTTGCCGATACAGCCAACAAGTTAGTGCCCTTGATTGAGAATGGCTTGAATGTCCTGATTACTCATGGCAATGGCCCGCAAGTAGGGAATATCCTGCTTCAGCAAAAAGCGGCTGATTCCGAGAAGACGCCGGCTATGCCGCTTGACACATGCGGAGCGATGAGCCAAGGGATGATTGGCTATTGGATGCAGAATGCATTTGAAACGGCTTTTGCTGAAAAGAAAATCAATAAGAGCGTGGCAAGTGTCATTACGCAGGTGGTAGTGGATAAGAACGATCCTTCCTTCGAGAATCCTACGAAGCCAATCGGGCCTTTCTATACGAAGGAAGAAGCGGATGAAATTGCAAAGGAAAATGAGTATGTTTTCAAAGAAGATGCCAATCGGGGCTATCGCCGAGTGGTTCCTTCGCCAAAACCGATTTCTATTTATGAGTATCCAGTCATTGCCGATATCCTAAATAACGGTCATCTAGTCATTGCTGCAGGAGGCGGCGGCATTCCTGTTATAGCTAATGGCACACAGCTCCATGGGACCGAGGCGGTAATCGATAAAGACTATGCTGCTGAAAAATTGGCAGAGTTAGTCGATGCCGATATCCTTGTTATTCTGACAGCTGTTGAGAACGTATATGTCAATTTCGGCAAGCCAGACCAGAAAAAACTGGAACAGGTGACGGTTGAACAAATGGAACAATACATTTCCGAAAATCAATTTGCGCCTGGAAGCATGCTGCCGAAAGTCGAAGCAGGCATTGCCTTTGCTAAATCCGGAAAAGGGCGCAAAACCATCATAACGTCTCTTGAACATGCGGATGAAGCGGTGGAAGGCAAGACTGGCACTGTCATCCAATTATAAACTATTAGTAGTTGAACCAAATGGATTTTTACTGGCGCTTGATTCCCCATTTAATCTCGTATTGAAGTGATAGTTTTAGCGCCAGTTGGAATAAAAAATGAGAAGCCGGGCGGTCTCCGCCCGGCTTCTCACATTGCCTTCGCGATTCCTTCACAATCTCTCCACAGGGCTGTCAAATGCATGCATCCAGTCTGAATCCCTATTATTTAAAAATAGTAAAAAAATGCTTTTACAGGTATACATTGCAATGAACACAATGAAAAATATGTTTTATAGTGAATATAAGGGGCTGTACATCCCCAAAAGGTTTCACATAAGAGATTTACAAAAGGAAGTGGTACTTTGAATTCTCGGATAGTGGATCGAATTAAAGATGATGAATATTTTAGCGATATTGCCTATGACCAATTAGAGACGCTGTCTTCTTATTGCTATGAACGGACATATAAGAAGGGCCAGATTTTATTCATGGAGGGAGATCCTTGTGAACGCTTCTATTATGTGTTGGATGGCTATGTAAGGCTGCAGCGCGAAGATGTATGCGAAATGAACAGTTTCTATTGCTATATAAAGAAAAAAACTTTTTTTCCATATGTTAATTTATTCCGCAAAGGTGCATACCAGCATACGGCAGTGGCTGTCACAGATGTGACGATTTTATATATATCTGTAAATCAATTCATGAATTTGTTGAAAAAAAACAATAATATGCTGATCAAAATTATCGAACATATGGAAGATATGATCGATATAAGAGAGAAAAGGCTGCAATACATTCTGCAGCAGAATGCCCAAATGCGTGTGGTAAGCACAATCGGTTACTTAACGATGCAACTTGGGGAAAAGCAACAAGGACATATAGTCATTGATTGTCCAATTACCATTACGGACATCGCCAAAATTTCCGGAACATCGAGGGAAACGGCCAGCAGTGTCATGAAACGGCTTCGCAATCAAAAGATTGTCGCTATATCTTCCGACAGGAAAATACATGTGTTAAGGCCGGATTATTTTCATCCATTATCAAAGATGGAAGAAATTGTGCTGTGAGCCATTCCTCCGACAAGGTTATGATTGTTACATAGTGAACAATGAAAAGGAGAGCGATTACATAAAGTGAACCTTTAACCGGTGGGGAGGTTTCATCCATCTCCTGCCGATTTATAGTTGAACCAATGGGATTTTTACGGCGCTTGATTTCCCGCTTACACTTCTTTTCCCTCAATTCCGTATGGGCGGGGGAGTCACAGCGCCAGTTACAATGGGATAAAAGGAGGGAATGCAAATGGACCGTATGGAAAGAGAAAGAAAAACGATTTCCAAGATGATCTCCCTGTATTGCCGTTCCCAGCACGGTAGTGAAAACCTATGTGAAGAATGCCGCAAGCTTGAGGAATACGCCTATTTTCGATTGGAAAAATGCCCTTTTCAAGAAAAGAAGCCGGCCTGTCAAAATTGCTCCATTCATTGCTACAAGCCTGATATGAAAGAACAAGTGAAAGCAGTGATGAAGTCAAGTGGCCCTAAAATGATTGTGCATAATCCCTACTATGCGATTATGCATATAATAGATACATTCAAGAAGCCCCCTGAATGGCCCGGCAAGAGAAGGGAAAAGTCTGGGATAAAGTGAATCATTGATTGGTAGGGAAATACCCACCGATCAATGGTTGAACCAATAGGTTAAAAAATATGGCTTTGATCCCCACCTATAACGTGAAACTAAACAGTACAGCAGCATCTGCTTTGCTGTTTTTTCTTGCATTCGGCATTAATTTTGCTAATTAGAGGAAAGGGAGAGCCAATAATAGAAAGCGCGATCGGAAAGACGTGAACGACCAGCCGCTTCGATTTGTGTTTAACCACTATAAAACAACTGCCCATAAAAAAAGGAACCCGCTCACATGAAGCGGATTCAAAAAATACATCTATATAGAAGGGGGTAACTTTGATACTTCTTACTATACATAAAGAATATGAATATTCTATTAAAAAAAGGTAACAAAGATATTAATTTTTCCAGCTATTAAAAAAATACTGTTAATAGACTGTTTCTTTATACCTTTAATATGTGCACATGTTGCTGTAATTCACTGGCAAGCTTGGATAGCTCGGTGGAAGAGTGGGTGATTTCCTCAATGGCCGTCTGTTGCTCAGAGGTCGAAGCTGCCACATATTGTAATCTATTCGAGGCATCTTTTGTAAGAGATGCCATATGGGTGAATGTAGCCGATACTTCTTCTGTGCCGGCAGACATCTCTTCGACGGTTGCCGCCATATCGCTCACTTTGTTTGCCATCGCTGTCATCGATTGGACAATATCGCTAAATTTCATTTCGGTTTTTTCAATGATTGATATGCCCGTATCCACTTCACTGCTCACGTGGTTCATGGAAGCAGTCGAGTTTGCCATGTGTCCGTTAATTTCTTTTACAATCTCAGAAATCTGCTGCGATGAATTTTGGGATTGCTCCGCAAGTTTTCTGACCTCGTCCGCTACTACAGCGAAGCCTCTGCCGTGCTCACCAGCCCTGGCTGCTTCGATGGCTGCATTCAACGATAACAGATTGGTTTGATCAGCAATGGCAATGATGCTATTGGAGATTTCCCCTATTTCCTTAGAACTTGTTTCCAGTAATTTCAATACGTTGTTGCTTTCTTTCACTTGCTGGTGGATCAAGCGAATCTGATTACCGGTCTGCATAACGAAGTTCTTTCCTTCATCTGCCTGTTCGATGACATGTTTGCTTGATGTTGAGATTAACATGGCATTTTCTGCAAGGTTTTGGATACCGATCGTGACCTCTTCAAGAGAATAAGCACTTTCTTCTATGCTCTGGCTGTTGCTTTGGGCCCCTGCTGCAACTAGCTGGGTCGCTTCTGCGATTTCCTTTGTCGTTTGGTTCGATTCTTCTGCTGAAGCAGTTAGTTGTTCGGAAGAGGAGGCCACTTGGACGGTCAAGTGTTTCACCATCGAAATAAGGGATTGCATATTCGTTTTCATCGTACTGAAATCCTTCGCCAATTCGCCTGTCTCATCGTTTGTTTTAACAGTTATATTTTCTCCGGAGAAGTCCCCTTTTGCCGCTTTCTTCAATTCCTTACTGATGACCCGAAGTGGATTGGTGAAGCGGACGGCGAACAAATATGTAGCCATGCCGCCGAGGACAAGGGCAATCGCTGTAATGATGATTATCCACTTGGATACTAATTTTGCTCCGTGGTGAAACTCATTTGCCGTCGCATCCGACCCGACAGTCCAGCCCCAATTTGGATCTTTCTCTACATATGCGATCATTTTCTCTGGCATATGGGTCCGTGGGTCCGTGAATGTATACGTAATGAATCCGCCTTTTTTGCCTTTATCAAGAAAGGTTTTGCCCATATCCATTCCCTCTTCTGTTTTGGAGCCTACCATGCTCGATCCCTCGCCTTGGGGACTGAGGACAATGGTACCTTCTTCATCGATTGCAAAGGTATAGCCGGATTTGCCGACGGTGTAGACAGGGTTCTGTTGGCGGATCCCCTTGCTGTCCATCTTGCTCGTAACCTGTTCGCGCAATTGCTCCTCCGCATCTTCTTGAGAAAGATAGCCGCTGTCGACCTGTTTATCAAGCAACGCTATCATATCAATTATTTTTTGTGTATTATCCTTTAATTGCTGTGCTCCTGATTCGTTCAGCTCATTCTTGCTGATATTGTATGCACTTATGCTTATGGCAAGCGTTGGGATCAACAAGATGAGCAAGCACAATAGGATCAGTTTTCCTCGTAATGAATATTGTTTTTTCATTTTAGTAACTCCTTTATTAGTTTTTGTCTGTTTATGCCACCCTAACTGGCGCAAACGTCCTGTTTAGCGCGTAGAGTATATAGGCGGATAAGGATAGGAGATGTAAGAGCCATTAAGAATTCGATTGGTTCAACTACTAATCGACGGGGATGAATGAAAACCCCAAATGGCCAAACGTTTTACTTTATCTCAATATAGTTATCGTCCACGTTGGCTAAATGTGAACAGATATCCAAAGAAGGTGTGTCTATTTATCGAAAAAATAGAAAACGATGCATGTTTGACATTTTAAATTCATGATAAAGGGGTAAAAGTCATAATGTGTTCAATAAAAGTTTTATCTATTTCCAAGTGTTTTTAGAATAATAAAGAGGTGGAGGTGGACTATGACTTTCAGGCAATTTCACGACATAATGATCGATCTGTCTCTGGTTGAAGCGATTGACGGGGTGTGCCATTCACGTGTGGTACACGAACAATTAATCGATCCCTCTATTGAGGAAGTAACCATCATTGATAATGAGAAATGGAGTTTGCGATTCTCCAAACGCACTGGAAAGGTCAGCTTCCAGACAAAAGAATTGAGTAGAGAGAAAAGTGAACAAATAATCCATGATAAAGAAGTGATAAGTATTCATCGTCGCCAGCTAGAACTTGTCTTGGTCCGCTACCTGAAATTAGTCGAAAATTCACCGCATGTATAAGGATTGGTATTTTGAGAGGTGTCAATAAATGAAGAAGCCGAAGGTAGATGCCATTTCGGACAATGATCCTATTTTTCTTGTGATGGCAGCTGCAAGCCTAGCTTTAAAAAAAGAAAATAAGAAGGAGCACGCGGAAAAAATGAGAAAGCGTCTCCGTTTCACACAAAGCAATGATGAAGCGATGAGAATTATACAGGAGTATGTGGAAATCATATAGAATCTTTTAAGAAGGCACCTAGTGAAGGTGCCTTTTTTGCCATTTGATGAAGCGAGAGACGGATTCGTGCTGAAAAAGGGATCCTAAAGCAATCATCATGTGGCTTTTAGGTATTATGCGGGCAATAAAGTTTGTAAAACAGGCACTAAACATGATTGTGTTACAGACATAATGGGTACATATGAAGAGTTATGGGGAATAAAAAGAAATAGTGGATAAGGGAGACACTTATGATTACTTTTAAACATGTCACGAAGAGTTATGAAGATGGCACCAAAGCAGTGGATAGCCTCAATTTTACGATTGAAAAAGGCGAATTTTTTGTGCTGATTGGCCCCAGTGGTTGCGGCAAAACGACAACGCTTAAGATGGTGAACCGGCTGATTGAGCGGACAAGCGGGGAAATCACCCTTAACGGGAAAGACATACAGGATTATGACATACATGAACTGCGCTGGGATATCGGATATGTACTTCAGCAGATTTCATTGTTTCCTCATATGACAATCGGCGAAAATATCGCCGTCGTACCCGAACTGAAGAAATGGGATAAAAATAAAGTGAATAAGCGGGTGGAGGAATTGTTGGTTATGGTAGGGCTAGACCCCGACCGCTACCGCCACAAAAAACCGAGCGAGCTATCAGGAGGAGAACAGCAAAGAATCGGAGTAGCCAGAGCACTGGCAGCTGATCCGGCGCTGATTCTGATGGATGAACCATTCAGTGCACTTGATCCCATTAGCAGGGAAAAACTCCAGGAAGATATGCTCCACCTGAAGCGCGCCATACATAAAACGATCATCTTTGTTACACATGATATACAAGAAGCCTTAAAATTAGGGGATCGTATCTGTGTCATGAAAGAAGGGGCAATCGAACAAATTGGAACGCCGCACGACATTCTTCACGCTCCTGTGAATTCATTTGTTTCAGGATTTATCGGAGTCCATCGCGGTTTGCCAAAAGAACCGGCGATTGCAGAGTATATGGAGAGAGGCCCGATTCTTGCTGAGGAGGCGGCTTCATTAAACAAGATTCCTGTCGATGCCGATTTTTCGGAAGCATTGAACTTGTTGCTCAATCATGAATCGATCGCCATTGTCGATGCTGGTGCGATCATCGGTACTTTATCGCGTAAGGATGTCATTCGGCTTCTGGCCAATCAGCAGAGTGGGGGAGGTGCCGTCCGTGGATGAATTTTTGGATGTCTTTGCTGAAAGACAGGGGCAATTAGGAAGCGCCCTGCTCCAGCATATCCAACTATCTTTTATCTCACTGCTCATCGCGGTCATAATAGCCATTCCGCTGGGGATCTATTTAACCAAGAAGCCAAGGATAGCGGAAGGCATTATTGGCATAACGGCTGTACTGCAGACAATACCTTCCTTGGCACTGCTCGGATTGCTTATTCCTCTGTTCGGAATCGGGAAGGTTCCCGCCATTATCGCGCTCGTTGTCTATGCGCTTCTGCCGATATTAAGGAATACATATACGGGCATCAAGGAAGTCGATCCTTCACTTATTGAAGCAGCCCGTGCCATGGGCATGAACAACACGAAAAGAATGATGAAAGTTGAATTGCCATTGGCTATGCCGGTCATTATGGCCGGGATACGAACTGGTATGGTTCTGATTGTCGGCACAGCCACACTCGCTGCATTGATTGGTGCTGGCGGGCTTGGAGAAATCATCCTCCTTGGCATCGACCGCAACGACACGGCATTGATTATTTTAGGTGCGATCCCGACTGCGCTGCTTGCCATTTTGATTGATTTTATTCTTCGCCGTTTTGAGAAGCTGTCTTTTAAAACGGCATTGGCATCGATCGCCGCATTAGTAGTCGTGGTGGCATTGGCGATTGGCATTCCTTATTTGTCTAAAGGAACGGATGATAAAATTGTCATTGCTGGGAAACTGGGTTCAGAGCCTGAAATCCTTATTAATCTATATAAAGAGTTAATCGAGGCAGATACAGATTATTCAGTTGAACTAAAGCCGGGTTTAGGAAAGACGTCGTTTGTGTTCAATGCCTTGAAATCAGGCAGCATAGATATCTACCCGGAATTCACCGGTACAGCCATTACTGAATTCTTGAAAGAAAACGCAACAAGCACAGACGCTAAAGACGTGTATAACCAAGCACGTGCGGGCCTTAAGAAAACATTCAATATGGAGCTGCTTAAACCGATGGAATACAATAACACGTATGCAATTGGTGTAAGCAAAACGGTTGCGGAGCAGTATGGTTTAGAGAAGCTATCAGACTTGAAAGCATATGAAAATCAATTAAAGGCAGGATTCACCCTCGAATTCTCAGACCGTGAAGACGGTTATAAAGGCATCAAGAAAAAGTATGGCATTGAATTTGCCCATTTGAAAACCATGGAACCTAAGCTTCGGTACCGTGCCGTGAAAATAGGGGACATCGATATAGTCGATGCCTATTCAACTGACAGCGAATTGCGCCAGTATAAATTGAAGGTGCTTAAGGATGATCTCCATCTTTTCCCTCCATATCAGGGAGCTCCCCTGCTGAAGGAAGAGACGTTGGAAAAATACCCAGACTTAAAGAAAGCATTGAATAAATTGTCAGGTAAAATCACGGATGATGAAATGCGGCAAATGAATTATGAAGTGAATGTGAATGGAAAGAGCCCAGCAGAGGTGGCCAAGGCCTATCTGCAAAAGGAAAAATTAATTAAGTAGTTGATTCATAAATGAATAGCGATTGTTTTCATGTACAAAAGCCATGGATCCATTCCATGGCTTTTGCTATGTATCTATCTAATTAAAAAGCATGCCACCATCGATGATGACTGATTGGCCTGTCATATAATTGGAATCGGAAGAAGCCAAGTGCGATACAAAATGAGCGACATCCTCAGGCGTTTGCGTCCGTCCTAAGGCAATTCCTTCTGAGTATGCTTTGAAGGCCCCTCCTTTTTCAACGTCCATGTACGGGCATAGGCATTCGTCAAGATAGGCCCACATATCGGTACCGACAATCCCTGGACAATAGGCATTGACCGTGATTCCGTAGGGCGCAAATTCCTGGGCTGCTGTTTGCGTCAACCCCCGTATGGCGAATTTAGTTGCTGAATAAGCGCCGAGTAGACTGAATCCTTTATGTGCAGCGATGCTTGCCGCATTGATGATTTTTCCGCTGCCTTGTTTCTTCATTTGTTCTGCGGCTGCTTGCATACCGTAAACTGTGCCGAAAACATTTACGTGAAAAATCTTCTCTAAATCATCAGGGGTGATTTCCAGAATGGAACCGACTTGGGCGATCCCTGCATTGGATACATAAACATCTATGCGTCCGAAGAGTTGAACCGTCTGCTCAACAAGAGAAAAGACATCCTCTCTTTTGCTAACGTCCCCCTGAATGGCTTTTGCCATATGAGTTCCGCTTGATTCTATGATTTCCTTTTCGACGTGTTTAGCCTTATCGATGTCCACATCATTGAGTACGACGGTAAATCCATCCTTAGAAAGACGATGGGCAATACCTCTGCCGATGCCGGACCCAGCTCCGGTCACAACCGCCACCTGTTTGGTCGCATTCATACAGAACCTACTCCTTTATTCTGAAAATATATTATATTAAAATATTATCAAAATATTTGGTTAAATACAATATTGCACCTTATACCAAATAGGAAAAGAAAACTATTTAACTGACTTAACCGTTTAAATAAGTGGTAACTAAAAAATATGTCTAGCATGCTAGTTCAAAAAACTTCCAAATAAGAACTTGATGCATCCATCCTTACAATCTCTTATAATTAGAAACCAATGGTATTTTTCTATAATAAATATATGAATATAATTATAGTAAGGGTGGATTTTTTCACTAACATAAAATGCAATGGGGGAAAGCAACAACGATGTGGCGCAATGGATTAATTAGCATCATGACCATTATGGTCGCAATAATTTTGATCGGGTGCAGCTTAGCGAAAGGGCACCAAACATTTGAAGTCAAGGAATCCATAGAGACTTCTGATTTTAAGGGCATTGATATTATGACCGAAGAGGGCCATTCAGCTGATGCAACATATAAAGTACAGATGGTCCACACAGGGAATGAAACACTGAATGATCTCATCTCGTCATATGTCGGGAAACATAAGCAGTTTTTTTTGGATGAAGTGGCGCAAAAAGGTTTAAAAGATGAAAAAAAAGAGAAATCATCGTTCAGCCTTGAAGCTAAACTAATGCATGTTTCCGATCGGTATATCAGCATCGAATATACCCGGAAAGAGAAGTTGCCCCAAAAGGAACCTATCTCTAGAATGGATACGATCACATATGATTTAACTAAAAACAAACAGATACAAATGGAGGACTTGTTTTATAGACCTAACGGTTGGGAAAAGCTTGCCGAACAAACAAAGCTAAGTATTTTGAAGGATGAAGAGGCATTAAAAACATCAACTTACGAGCAAATTTCACAAGCATTCCAACATCCGGAGCGAGACTTGAAGAAATTCTCATTTACTCCAAAAGGGATGAATATATACCTTGATAATGGAAAAAAGGAAACTGAATACATATGCTTTCTTGCCTCCGAAAATTTAAAAGGAATTATGGAAGAAAACGATATTCCTCCTGTTTATCAGACAGCTGTTGATTCCCCAGAAGTATTGTCGGGTACTGTACAGCCGACTCCGCAAAATCTGCCATCTGCCGGGAAACTGATTGCCTTGACATTTGATGATGGCCCTCACATAACCCGGACGCCCCGCGTATTGGATGTATTGAAGAAGTACAATGCGAAAGCTACTTTTTTTGTATTGGGCGAGCAAGTTCAACAATATCCGGGAATTTTGCAGCGAATCTCGGCGGAAGGCCATGAAATCGGAAGCCATACGTGGGACCATAGCTTCCTTCCAAAGCTGGGACCAGTAGAAATGATGAGGCAAATCTATAAGACCTCAGAAGTGATCGCTAAAACAGCCGGCAAAAAGCCGACTGTGCTTAGGCCGCCTTATGGCGCTTTTAATGACCAATTAGAAAGCCTGTTAGATGTGCCGATTGTCAATTGGTCTGTCGATACACTTGATTGGAAGCACAGCAATAGCCAAAGTGTCCTTCGGATTGTAAAAAGGGACGCCCGCCCTGGAAGCATCATCCTTATGCATGATATCCAGCAAGCAACGGTGGAGGCACTGGAAGAAATCTTGCTTTATTTACAAAGCCAAGATTATCAATGTGTGACGGTGAGTGAATTGCTGGGTATCCAGGACCGTCAAGAAGACTTCGTAGGCCAGGTATTCTATGAAAAAGAATAAAGTGAAACTTTCCAATCCCGCAGCGAATAAGCAGCGGGATTTTTGATCCCATTAAATACTGACTAAAAATAATCATCTAAAATTTTAGGCTTCCGCCGGGACAAATTGCGAAAGGAAAGGGCCAGGAATATAGTGAATATGTAATCTCAGGGAGGGATATTTTTGAAGCAGCTTGCTTGGCACGAAACGTTAGAGCTTCATGAACTGATTGCTTCACAAGCAAATCAGCTGATGGCACTTAAGAAAAATCTGGGCGCCATCACCGATCCGAAACTCAAGAAGTTATATGAAAAAGCGATTAATCAAATGGAAAAAAACTTGCGTGAATTGCTATCTTTCATTCCTTTGGCGCCTCAGCCGAGAGAAGACGACGACAGGGACAGTCAAACCGGATTCCAGGCCGGAAGTCTCTTGGGCATGTCCAAGGGATTGATCAGATCCTATGCCGGCGCCATAATGGAAACAGCCACCCCTCAATTAAGGATGGTGATGAAAAATCATTTGAATAATGCCATCGATCTTCATTGGGATGTTTTCCAGTTCATGTATGAAAAAGGATATTATCCTGCATACCAATTGGATGCTCTATTGAAAAATGATGTCGATAATGCGGGCAAAGCATTGAATATGTAATTGTAAAAAAGCATCCTTCCCAATCGGGAAACATGCTTTTTGCAACGGTCCAAAGAACTGGTTTGTCTGCTTTAGGCCGTTTTATTGATAATCTGTTCTATTTCCTTCTTATGATTATAATCATGCTGTATAAGTTCGGCAAAATAGTCGGAAAGAGTTTTGGAAGGATCCATCGGGAACGGTTCAGTGAAACGGTGTTCCGGCAACATGACAAGTAAGGCCAAGAAGCGCTGGCGGACGATAATAAAACGATCAATCAGTTCAGATTTGCTTAATCCGTAAAGCGTTTCTTTCGCTTTACGTGTTAGGGTGCTTGAATCAATTTCTACTTGAGGGAGAGGCTGATTCTTCACTAAATAAGGCAAGCGGTAGGTGACGAGAAAATGATCCAATGAGTTCAGTCTGGCAACCAAGTGGGCCACACGGTTGTCCTCCTCTTGGATTCGTTTGGGCCAAATCTGCTTTGAGACGTTTTTTAATGAACTTACCCATTGGATGAAGTGCTGTTTTTCTTTTATGATTGTGAGTTTGTCCATTGCAAAACCTCCTGTGAAAAAGTAAAACTTCTGTCAGCTTAGATAAATGAATAAAATAGATAAGAGCGACCATTTAAGCCAACTTGAGAATTATAACAAAACATAGGAGTGGTGGGCATTAATTTGCTTGCACACAAAAAACATAGCCCCGCTGGCTATGTTTTTTGTTATTATCCATTGTATAACATTGTTTATTTGCTGACGGAATCAAGCATCTGAATGGCATCGATTAAATGATTGCTGAATATTTTCTTGGCCACATCCAATAATTCAACAATCATGGGATCGCGTAGTGAATAGACAACCTTATTGCCTTCTTTTCGGCTGATGACTATGTTTTTGCTGCGTAAGACCATCAACTGCTGGGAAACAGCCGAACCTTCACTGCCAATCAAGGTTTGAAGCTCATTTACATTTTTTTCGCCGCTGGAAAGCAGCTCAAGGATACGGATCCGGAGCGGATGGGCTAAAGCTTTGAAAAAATCTGCTTTAAACTGTTGCATCTCTAAGTTCATGTTCTACCTCCACCTTTGCTTGCGGCACTCTTGCAGTCGATCTCTCGCAGCATTCTGTAAATGCAAAGTGCTTACAGTGCCTGCACATGTCACTGTTCACTACTTGCATTCCATGCGAAATGGCGCTTTGTGTATCTGGAAAGATATGCTCGGGTCCGATTTCTTCATAAAGGCCTGTCCGTTTCACTATTTCAAGAGGTTGGTCGCTTAGTCCGGAAACGATGACTTGGCACTGTTTTTTCTTCAATTGTTTCCATATATTCTTTAAATTATTTGCACCCGTCGTATCAAGATAGATAACTTTGTTCATTTTCAAAAGAACGACTTTGGGAGCCAAGTGAATGGTGTCAAACACACGGTAGACGAATGTTTCGGCCGCACCGAAAAAGAGAGAGCCTTCTATTTCAAAAACGGATATCTGCGGACAATAATGGGAATCAGACACAGCGGCGGCCGTCAATTTGCCTCCGTCCTTTGTGTGGTCAGGGAGCACATGGTTCACTCTGAATAATTCGCTCATCCGTTTGACGAATAGGATGGCTGCCAGCAATAATCCGACTTCCACAGCCACGGTCAAATTAACGAACACGGTTAATAGGAAGGTGAGCATGAGAACGATTGAATCGCCAGTTTTTGTTTTTAAAATTGCAATGAATTCTTTTCGTTCGCTCATATTCCAAGCCACTACCATCAGAACAGGCGCCATCGAAGCAAGTGGAATCAGTGAGGCATATGGGGCAAGAACCAAGAGTGTGATCAATACAACAATCCCATGGATAACCCCGGCGACTCTAGTTTGGGCGCCACTCTTTACGTTCGTCGCCGTCCGGGCGATTGCTCCGGTCGCTGGAATGCCTCCGAATAAAGGAACAACCATATTCGCAATTCCCTGTCCGATCAGTTCTTTATTGCTGTTATGCCGCGTATCGGTCATGCCATCGGCTACAACTGCCGACAATAATGATTCGATAGCGCAAAGCATAGCAATGGTGAATGCGGGGCGAATCAATTCGACTACTTCGGAAAATGAAACAGAAAAGAAGGAGACCTGCGGTAAATGATTAGGGATTTCGCCGTATGATGAGCCGATGGTTGCTGCCTGCCCTCCGAAAAACAGGGTAGCCACAGCCGTTGAAACAAGGATGCCTATTATAGCGCCCGGCACCTTTGGAAAAATCTTAGGCGTCACGATAATCGTCGCCAGACAGATCAAAGCGGTGACTATACTGTATACATTGAATGTCGGCAGGTGGGCTATAATTTGCTCAATATTCTCGTGGAATAATTCCTTGTTGACAACGCCTTCCAAGCCTAAAAACTTGGAGATCTGCCCGGTGAATATAGTGACCGCAATACCGGCAGTAAAACCGATGATGACCGGGCGGGGGATATACTTAATAAGAACGCCAAGCTTGCATATTCCCATTAAAACAAGCATGAGGCCCGCCATAAAGCCCGCTACTAAAAGCCCTTTGTAGCCATAAGAGGCGGTTATGGCAAAAAGCAACGGAATAAAGGCGCCTGTTGGGCCGGCAATTTGGAAA
>NZ_LN851186.1:1256229-1506320 GCF_001243895.1 Bacillus testis
CCCGCCATAAAGCCCGCTACTAAAAGCCCTTTGTAGCCATAAGAGGCGGTTATGGCAAAAAGCAACGGAATAAAGGCGCCTGTTGGGCCGGCAATTTGGAAACGCGATCCGCCAAAAAGGGAAACGATGATACCGGCAATGATCGTTGTGTAGATCCCGTATTCCGGCTTGACGCCCGATGCAATGGCGAATGCCATGCCAAGAGGAATAGCGATCACTCCGACAATGATGCCGGACAAAACATCTTTTTTTGCTTTCTCTAATGAATAGTTGCTTAACCAGTCGGTAAACAAGTGTAAAATCATCTCCTGCACATTTGTATATTCAAATATTTGAACATACATATATTACGCTTCGATAAAAATTATTTCAAGATAATATTTAAGGAGATTCTTTGCTAATAAAACAATCATCATATACTCCAGGATTTTTTGGTTTCGAAGGGCTGAATTGGTAAACCGATCGCCGGCGGATTTTCAGAAGGCCCGATTGCCCTTAATAGCGCCAAGCGTTATCTTGCATCTGATGCAGAAAATATGGCTATGTATTCTACACGTCATGAATAATGGTCCTAGTACTTGTTGCCGAAATGAAAGAAGGACCAACAATGATACGGATGCTCGTTCCATATTGTGTTGAACTAGAAGTATGCTTTTGGAAATGCGACTTTTGGAAACTTTTTTTTATGAGCAATAAAGGAATCAAAGGGCTTTGTGTGGAAATATGTGAATGGCGGATGTTGTAAGCCTTTGGTAACGGGATGGCTGGATTGATTATAGGGATGTATCTTTATTTAGTGTTCAATGGAAATGCTGCAAGAAGCAGTCAGGTTTTAGGAACATGCATTAGAGGCAAGGGATTGCTCTGCAGACGTTTGGAAACATGGCGGAATATCCAGAATTTCAATTCCTGAGGAAAGCAGCTGCCAATGAGAGCAATACGGCTAGAAGGAGGTGCTTCATGAGTTATAATGCGGGCGATATAATCTTTCAGGTACTATTCATTGCCCTTCTCGTTGTTTTTGCTGTCTCTTTTGTCCTTTTTATCCGCAGATTGTTGGTCAATTCGAGTTCTCGCTATAAGGAATCGGTGGAGATCAATCAAAAGCTGGATAAAATCATGAATATAATAGAGTCAGATCGGAAAGATCAATCAAAATGAAGCGTGTATAATACGTTGAAACATACTGGGGGGCATTGTGGCGTTTAACGATTTGCCCATGAAAAAAGCAGAGGAAATGATACTTCTTTCCTCCGCTTTTTTTACTTCCTGTATTTTTCGAGGGCCTCTATGACTTCTTTCTGCCGTTCTTTGGCCCTTTCCGGATGCTGGCTCAGCGCATAGGAGCTTGGAGCCTGGGGAAGGCCGGCCAATAGGGTAGCCTGGTCGAAAGAAAGCTTATCTGGCGTTGTACCAAAATAATTTTTGCTTGCTTGCTGGATGCCATAATTATTGTCCCCGTAATACACAATATTGACATAGAGTTCTAGGATTTCATCTTTTGTGTAATTCTTTTCGAGATCATAGGCTGCAAACATTTCGGCTACTTTCCGAATGAAATGCTGGTCATTGGAGAAGTAAAGATTTTTGGCTACCTGCTGCGTAATCGTACTTCCGCCTTGTTTGATTTCTCCTTTTAGTAAGTTGACGATTGTGGCTCTTACCAGGGATATGCCGTCAATTGCGCCATGTTTGTAGAATCGGTGGTCTTCTGTAGCGACAATACTGTCCGTGAAATCAGGATTGATCTCCTTTAGCTGGGTATAATGGGGATTATCTTTGACGATCGCCACTTTTTCGAACAAAGGAACTTCGGAAATGACTGTCTTGTATTTAAAGTAACCGAGAGCCGTTATACCGCATGTGAAGATAATGGCGGCAATCAGTATGAATGTAAGTAATTTGCTTAAGAGCTTCTTCATCATCTATTAACCTCTGTCTAATTAATTTTGTCAATCGTAGATGCATGGGTAAACCAGTGAAGGAGCATATTTACACTGGTATAAAATGATTATAGTTGCACGGCCGCCGATAATCAATCAGACCCAAGGCGTAAAAAACGATTCATTGTTTTTTAATGCTTCGTTATTGGTTTGTTTCGGTACGTTCGTACTATATCTAAACAAAATGAAGATGCATGGACTTTGTACGGATTGGCCTTCTTGCATCTGGATGCAGGGCTTTTCTTACGGGGTGCGGGGAGAAGCCTTCAATGGATGGCGATCCATAATAATACGTTCGCTTGTCTGGATAGGCAGATTGATCGTTATCTTATATTAAAAGGCCCTCCCGGGTGGAACCGGAAGGGAATATCCTTATAGCTGGAATCGTTTGGTGAGCATATTTAGTTCTTCTGCTGAATGGGCCAGCTGTTCAGAGCTTTTAGCAATTTCGTCCATTGAGCTGCTGGTTTGTTGGGATGAAGCACTGGTTTGTTCGATCCCTGCTGCCGTTTCCTCTGCGATGGCTGCCGTTTCTTGCAGGTATCCATTCATATCCTTACTATCATCAGCAATTCCCTTCAGATATGAGGAAATTGCCTGGATACTGGAGAACATTTCTTTGATGGATTCATTAATCTCCTTGAAGGTTTGTTTAGTCACTTTGACCTGATTGGCTCCTTCAGTTACTTCCAGGTAGCCATTCTGCAATGTGTCAGTCACATCTTGAAATTCTGCGTGCAGGTTATTGGCGTTGCCGGTGATACTGTTGACCGATATAGCTACTTGTTCTGCTAGCTTCCTCACTTCCTCAGCTACAACCGCAAACCCTTTGCCATGTTCGCCTGCCCGTGCCGCTTCAATCGACGCATTCAAAGCCAATAGATTGGTCTGGTCGGCAATCGCTTTAATAGTTAGGACCATTTTGGATATTTCCTGAGATTGATGGTTCAAATTCTGCACTTTATCAACCGCTTTTTGGATGAGAAGGTCCACTTTTTCCATCTGCTGGTTGGAAGTGTCCATTAAGTCCCGCCCTTCCAAGGTTAAGTCGACGATCGCGTTGGTTGAACGTTCGATTAATGAGCTGTAATCATTTGCTTGCTGGATTTTTGTATTAATTGCGTCCATCTGCACAGAGAGCTCATGAGAACTGTTCGCTTGTTTTTCAGCGCCTGACGCCAATTCTTCCATGGTTGCCGCTACTTGTTCAGAGCCTTCTTTGACTTCATCGGCAGACTGGTGCAGCTCCTCGCTGTGGCTGTTTACAGTGGCTGCCATCTTTCTCATCTGCATAAGCATGGTGTATATTTGATCCCTCATATCATTGGTGGAGTTTACAAGTTGGCCTAATTCATCCTCCAGATGAGTTTCTAATTTTCCCCCGCTAAGATTGCCGGCAGCGATCTGTTTCATTCTGGCTATGACGGCATAGATAGGCTTTGTAATCTTGCCTGCAGACACGACTGCGCTAATAAGGGTAAGTATAATCGCAATCATTGAGACAACAATGCTGAATTGCAATGTTTTGTGTCCGCTATCAAGGATATCTTGGCCTTTGGCAGTGATTTTGGCGCTGCGTTCGCCAGCCATGTCACTAAACCCTTGGTTCAACTCTTTCCCTATAGGGCCCACTTCGTTTTCCATTATTTCTCGGGCCCTTACTTTATCGCCTTTATCATACTCTGCAAACACTTTATTCAGTAATGTACCCCATTCTATCTTTTTTTCAAGCAGCTTCTTCATTTTCGGGTTGTTGCTCATTTTTAATACTTTCTTTTCTAATTCAATGCTTTCGTCCGTAGTAGAGTCGAATTCCGTCCGATAAGAATCGTCTTCATATAAAAGAAAAGCACGGACCAATGCGGTACGGTTAGCCATGTTATAGGATAAGTCTTCATCGGCGATCAAAAGCGGCACCTGTCTATCGATAATATCCTTCATCATCTTATTGGTAGAATGGACAGAATAAACGTTATAGACGGTCAGCAGCGCCATTGCTATTAAAACTACTGAAAAGCCTAACAGTATTTTTGCTTTTAAGCTTTTCATCCGGAATCTTCTTTTTTTCATCTCTGCACCTCTTATTGTAAATTGAAGATAAACTTCTCCTTCTATTTCTTCGTCAAAACGGCTTATTCTTTAATAACTATTCAATAAAAGTATATGAATATATTTTTTTATCGCTGCGAAGGCCTGTTACACAGGGGGGACAATAGCAGTTTTATACCTATTAACCCCTACAGGATAAATTTTCAATTTATTGTTTGAAAAATGGAAAAGCGGGAAAACAACAAACAGAGGTTGACAAATAATTCTTTAAAGGGAGGAATTTTTGATGGCTGACAAAAGAGAAAATCGAAACATGACTGTTGAGGAAGCCGGACGCAAAGGCGGCGAAGCGACTGCTGAAACGCATGATAAGGAATTTTACCAAGAGATCGGGCGTAAAGGCGGGGAGGCAACCGCTGAAAACCACGATAAAGAATTCTATCAAGAAATCGGTGAAAAAGGCGGCGAAGCTCGGGCAAATCAAAGCGATGATGATCGAAACGGCAAAATGAGCAGAGAAGAAGCCGGACGTAAAGGCGGCGAAGCTCGAGCCAGACAGCGCGGCAATGATTAATCGTAAGCTTGGGTAAAGCGGAAGAGGGGATTGGAGAGATTCTATCCTCTCTTCTTTTTTGTTTCTGCCCAAACATTTAAAGAGCATCTATAAAATGGTTTTTGCTAATATCAGAAATTGAAAGACCGAGTTGCCTTCCTTAGGCGGGTTTAATCTGTAGAGCATAATCTTTTTTTTTGGGGGGGCGTTTACAGTATAATACGGATGATGATTACAGAATAAACCGGAGGTAAAAAGAATGACGAACGTATTGGTCGTTAAAGCAAATAACCGTCCCGCAACTGAGGGGATATCAAGTAGAATGTATGAAACTTTCATGGAGAGCATTAAAGATGCAAGCAACTTGAATGTTACTGTCTATGATGTCTATGCCGAGGATATGCCGTACTTCGGCCAGGATTTATTCAACGCATTCGCTAAGATGCAAAAGGGCGAAGAACTAACAGATATCGAACAACGAATTGTGGCTGCTAAGCAAAAAGCGATGGATGCATTGACTGCAGCGGATGTAGTGGTGTTCGTGTTCCCACTATGGAACCTCACAATCCCTGCTAAATTGCAAACATTCATTGATTATGTATATGCAGCTGGCTATGCCTTTAAATATGATGCAGAAGGCAATATGGTCCAACTGATGACAGATAAAAAAGCCATCTTGTTGAATGCGAGAGGCGGCATTTATTCCACACCGGAGACAGCGCCGATGGAAATGGCCGTTACTTATATGCGTAATGTGTTCGGAGGCGTTTTCGGCATGGAAATCATTGATGAAGTAGTCATCGAAGGCCACAATGCAATGCCGGACAAAGCGGGAGAAATAATCGAAGATGGGCTGCACCGCGTTTCGGAAGCAGCGGCTAAATTAGCTCAGTTGAATGCTTAATCGGTTTCAAATAGATAAAGTGAAAAAGAAATAAGTAGAAAGGCGTCCACTAGGAAAATTCCTGTGGGCGTTTTTTTTATCCATTTTTGCTCGGTAAAAGGAAGGCAAGATAACCAAAAAGTAGGAGAATTCCTTTCTCTTTGTCTTCGCCTATTTGTTGAAGTGTGGGTCTTATCACTAGTTCGGATGGGTTCGATTAGTTGGAGAGCAGGCTTGTTAGGGTGTGTGATTATAAAAAAAAACCTGCAAATGGCAGGTACTAATAGAGGGAATTTTTTATCTATAATATAAAATGATTCTTACACCAATCAGTATCAAGATAGCTGTTAAGCTTATGCCTAATACAATGATGAAAATATCCTTAAGAAATCTCATTTGACGCCCTCCTTCATAAGGATACGAATTTGATTTTCTCAGACGGAAGTGAAAAAAGTATGTGGTTTTGTTGAAAGTTAAAAGATCTTTCCAGGGTATTGTGGGTTTAAAGACTTTACTTGTGTTTTTAACTGGTATATAGGATTAAAAGGTTTGGATGAGGGAATAGACCTATAAGACTAAAAATGAGGTGATATTTCATGGCAAAGAAGGCAATGTATAATCAAGAAGGACTGGAAAAACTGCGGGAGCTAATTAAAGATGTTGATATAGCCATGTTAACAACACAGACAGCAGAAGGATTGCTTTCCCGTCCAATGAAGACTCAGGAAGTGGAGTTTGATGGCGATCTTTGGTTTTTAACTAAAAAAGATACAGATAAATATCAAGAATTGCAGCAAAATCCGGATGTCAATGTAGCCTATGTAGGCAAATCCTACGTTTCAATCCGCGGCAAGGCAGAATTGGTCGAAAGCCTTGATAAAAAGAAAGAGATATGGAACGAAGCCTATGAAAAATTGTTGCAAACCTCCTATGATGACCCAAACATCATCTTATTAAAAGTGGAAGCAGAATCAGCTGAATATTGGGAATCAGGAAACATGGCTAAAAAGATGGTTTATCTGGTTAAAAGAATGACCGGAAATGAACCTGATTCGACAAATATGAATGAAACGATAGAATTGTGAAGTAAGCTTTGGAACTGCTAAATCGATTGAGAATGGGGGCATATTAAATGTCCCTATTTTATTGTCTTGAAAAGAAAAGGATTGTTTGAGACAAAAAGCTTTGCGGGAGGGTTGGAAGATAAGGGTGGAACTTTGGTAGACGGGGGAGTTCGATCATCTCCCGCCGATCAGTAGTTGAACCACTAAAACTTCTTGCTGGAGTGTCCATTTACAGTTCATTGTCTTTACGTAGCTGTTAAAGTGGGAGTATTAGCGCCATTTGAATGGGATAAAAGCTAATCCACTGGGAAGCATTCATCTGCTATAATGAGAGATAGCATGTTTGTTGCTATAACAGAGAATCAGCAACAACGAGGAGGCAAACTATGATTAAACTGATTGCCACAGATATGGATGGCACATTCTTGAATGATGAGAATCAATTTCCCCGGGAATTCCCTGCAGTTTTTGAACAATTGAAAGAAAAAGGCATCATTTTTGGTGCGGCTAGCGGAAGACAATACTATAATTTAGCTGAACGATTCGGGCCTTTGGCTGATGATATGCTCTTTATCGCGGAAAATGGCTCAATTGTCGTTTATAAAGATAAAGAAATCTTTTCGAATCCAATGCGTCCCGAAGCTGTCAAAGAAGTGGTGGAAGTCGCACGGGGAATTGAGGGTCTTCATATTGTCCTTTGCGGCAAAAAAGCGGCTTATTATGAAAACAACAGTCCAGAAGTCCTGAAAGAGATTGATAAATATTATACAAGCCGGAAGCATGTTACACATTTTTCTGAGGTGGAAGACGATATTTTAAAGATTTCATTGCTTGATTTTCAGGGTGCGGAGACACATAGTTACCCTTCCTTCAAAAAATTTCAGGGCGACCTTCAAGTCACTGTAGGCGGATATGTTTGGCTGGATATTATGAATGAGGGTTCCAATAAAGGGATTGCCATGCAACGGATTCAAGAGCGCCTTGGCATTTCACCGAATGACACCATGGTGTTCGGAGATTACTTGAACGATCTTGAATTAATGGAAAAAGCCTATTACAGCTATGCAATGGCGAACGCCCATGACAAAATAAAAGAAGTGTCTCGTTTTGTAACAAAATGGGACAATAATGAGTCCGGAGTAATCGAAACTATCAAAGAGGCAGTATTGGCCTCTAAATAAAATGAAACATTAAATCGGTAGGAGGGTTCGATTATCATCTCGGGCTCTTCCTGTTGGTCTCTTATTTCTTCATCTTCATTCTCATGAAGCGAGAGTCTTAGAACCGGTTGGAAAGAGAATTTAAACCTGCTAAAACAGCTTTCTGTATGATCAAGGAAGCTGTTTTTTTATATTGTTGCTTACAGTGAAGATTCCTATTTTATGTTCCATTCTACATACTTGATTATTTGCATGGAATTGCACCGGGAATCTTCTGGAGATGCTTTTAGTTGCCATCCGAGCATGACAACAGTAGACTTAGAGATTAACTGATATACTATTCCAATAAGCAAGTCTTGCCGAAAGTAAATGGCAATTCGCATACAGGCATACAAAAAGAGAAGGTGAAACAATGGATGATATCCGTAAAATATATGTTTCAGAGACAAAGCAAAACTATTTTGTTACAGCCAAGGAGACCAATATCGTTTCTCTTTGGTCGATTGATGAAAAAAGCCATTATTTGACCATCGAGACAAATCTTGATGATGGCGGAGAAAGGCTTCTTGTATTAGATTTAGATATTCCTATTATCATAACCGGCAACTATTTTGGAGGCGTGAATGCCTACAATGGTTTTACCGGAGAATGTCTCTGGAAGCGCGCCGACTTGACCAATGTGCAGAAGTTGGTTGAGATGCCCGGGAACAATGCCCAATTTTTCGGAATTGGTTTCAGTTACGGCACTTTTTTAATCGTTGATGTGTATACAGGTGAAACCAAAGAGACTTTGTCTGACATTTATAAATTAGTGTTTTCCCGTTTCAATCCTTTGGCATTAGCGATTCCGAATGAAGAAGCGGATGATAACCGGCCTATGCTTGTCGATACAAAAGACTGGATGATTCAGTGGGATTGTGAAGATCAAAGCATTTATGTGCTTGATGCGGCTTTTTCTAAAGACCACCTGGTCATATCATGGCTTGGCGGCGATGTGCAGTGTTATACCCTAGAAGGGAAAAAGCGCTGGACGATTTCAAATGCCAATGGCCAGTTTGGGCAAATCCGTTGGAATGATGAGCTAAAACTATGGATGGGTATTTATAACCTTACAGTGGAAGAAGAGCAGGACATGCTGTTGGTAGGCTTTGACGCCAATGGGGAAACCAAGGTGAAAAAAATATTGAAAAATCCAGGGGACGCCTATTTCTTTACGGATGGCACCCATATTGTGACGGCCAGAGGAGAAGTCATCGAGGCTGCTACCGGTAAAACAGTCTGGAAATTTACGATTTAACAAAGGGGGGAATCCTATGAAGCTGGATTCCCCTTTCCTATTTGTCCGGCAGGCCCGGTAGCGTCAGTTACTCTGGTTGCAGGTCCTGTCGATCCGGTGATCCCAGATGAAGGAAAGAATCCTGGAAACCATGATGAACATATCTCGCATAATGGGGAACCGCAATAGGATCTATTTTGGCCACACTTTTGTTTACGCATATGCCTCATTCCTTTATCATCATTTTGGAATACTACTACAATTGATTTTTGAATGCGCTTTATATTAATAAATGCAAAAGATGCCATTTTGATTGGATGAGTAAAATAATGAAGCGGAAAGTAAGTATATTGTGGGGATTTTAGGAAGGGTTCATATGTAGTGCGCTCTTTATCAGGGTTAGTAATAAAAAAATACCTCTACAAGGATGGTTAGGGATTGAGTACCGATTTTCCTTGTAGAGGTGTTTTTTCTTTTTAGGCTAAATCCTTAAAAAATGGCTTTTTAACTCTAGCTGGCATGCATTACCTGCTGTTCTTTCTTCTTCAAGGCAGGACGGGATAGGGAATAAACAGCACATCCTACTGCCAGTAAGGCGAATATCCCGCCGACCCAGGCATTGGTAGAAACCGGATTGCTTTTAATAACGATTCCTCCTACTGCTGAGCCTAGTGCGATGCCAAGTTGAAGGGAAGATTGGTTAAAGCTCTGCTGTATTCCAGCTGATTCAGGCGCGGTCTGGATCAAATAGCTTTGCTGGGCAGGCGATACGGCCCAACTCAAGCCGCCCCAGATGATAAGGAATACAGGGAAAATCATCTTAACATGCGTAGAGAATGGCATTAGGAACAGGACCACGGCGAAGACAGATGTCATTAATAAGATGCTTTTCTTTGCGCCCATCCGGTCTGACATAAAGCCTCCGACACCGCCTCCGGTAACGGCAGCAAGCCCGAATACAAAGTAGGTGGCACTGATCCATAAAGGACTGAAATTCATAAGCTCCTGCAAGAACGGCGTCAAATAAGCATAGAGAACATAATGCCCGGCCAGCATCAGCATAGTTACCAGATGCGCAGAGATGATCTTGCTGCTTTTTAATGAAGACAGTTGTTCCCGCAAAGGCACCATATTATCCGGTGGCAGCTCATCAAGGAATTTATAGATGACTGCCATAGCTCCTAATGCAAGCAAAGCGATCAATAAGAATAAAATTCTCCATCCCATTGTCTCGGTGATTAATACGCCAAGCGGGACTCCCAATACAAGTGCAGCACTGATCCCCATAGAAATCATGCCGATCGCTCGAGCCTGGTATGTAGGCTGGACAAGTTTAGGAGCGATTGTCAAAGAGAGGACAATCAGCAGTGAAGCCGAAGTCGCTGTAAACACCCGTGCAAGCATCAATGTGGCAAAATTAGGACTGATGAAAGATAAGATGTTTCCGACAGCGAAAAATGCTAATGCAATTAAATATAATTTCTTTCGTTCCATTTTCGAAGTGGCAGCCATCAGAATGGGACCAGCTATTGCCAATACAAGCGCAAAGACAGTAATCAGCTGGCCTGCAGCCGAGATGCTGATCTTTACGTCTTTTGATATCTCAGGTAAAATTCCGCCAATCACTAGCTCCACCATGCCGACTACAAAAGCGGAAACGGCCAGAATATATACTTTAAAATTCATGAAAATAAGTCCTCCTTATTCGTAAAACACATTTTTACCACGATAGTGGTAAAAACAACTCTTTCATGTTATCCCAAATGAAAGACATTTTCAAGGGCAAGATGCTAAACTACACAAAAAAGAGAACCGCCGGCAACGGTTCTCTAGTCTAAAATCGCAGTTTTGTAACTATATTTTTGATTTCTGGGTCGTTCATCAATGTTTCATTATATTTACCGAGAATTTTCGTCAAAACCACATCATGATAAAAGAATTCAGAGAATACCTTTACAAAGGGCTGTGACATCGTCCGGATTGCTTGCCACGATCCTTCTTCTGCTGTGGCGAAAATAATTTCCCGGTCATCGATGACGAGCAGCTGGAACGGCTCTAGGAAGACGTCTTCTTCTGTCGGAATAAAATAATAGAGATTTGAAAGGTCGGCTTCTATCTCGCCGACGACGTGGATCTTGACATCGAGCCCCTCTTTTTCCTTTTGTTCCAGCAAGGGAAGATATACTTGGAAATCCCGGTTCCAGCCGGACATAGTGATTGATTTTTTAGCATTCCTGATTAGCTGCTTATTCTGGGCCTCAATGGTTGACTGCACTTTGAATGTCCAGACGCGGTCGTCAGAAAAGGTTTTTTTGCTCGTATTTTCTTTGAATTTTTTAATATTGCTTTCGAATTCAGCTGTCAACCGTTCGACAGCCAATTCTAGCGGAAGCGCTGTGTACGTTTTTTTCTTGTCGGAAACAGCCTCCATCACCATTCCCTTATCCACCATGCGGGAAATGACTTCATATATTTTTGTTTTAGGCACGCCGGAATATTTGGCAATCAATGTGACATCCATTGGTTCGTCACTGGAGACCAGAACCTCATACACCTGGCTTTCATACTGGGAAAAACCGAATTCTTTTAACATAAGGTCCTCCTTTACTGCTTATCAATCTGTGCGGGCTTGTTTAATGTATGTTCTACTATAATGATATATCACGGATTAGACAAGTTTCGCCCATTATAAGATACGGATTAAATTGTATACAATGGTATAATATGGATAAAAGTAAGTCTGCTAGGGGGATGGGAATGGAGTTCAAGATTCAAGAGTTGGCAGGGTACACTCCGCATATCGGGCATTTGGTTTCGATGATGGATCACACTAGGGAAACAACATTATTCGCGGTTCGAGACCTAACGATGGAAGAATTGGACTATTTGCACGGAAAGAATAGTAACTCGATTGGAGCGCTGTTATGGCATATGGCTGCCGTGGAACGCTATTATCAAATTTATACATTCGAAGAACGGGAGCCAGCTGAAGAAGAACTGGGAGACCTTCTTCCCGGGCTCGAGCTTGGAGAATCGGGGCGTTCCAAAATCAAAGGCCATGATTTATCTTATTATCTTGATCGGCTATATGAAACCCGCACCATCACGCTTGAACGATTCACACAATTGGATGACGAATGGCTTCATAGACAGAATATGTGGGGGGACCATCCTTCCAATCCTTACTTTATGTGGTTCCATGTATTTGAAGACGAATTGAACCACAGAGGGCAGATCAGGCTCTTGCGGAAATGGCAGAAGGAAGCTTGTCAGGAACAAGTTTAAAAGAGTGGCTCTGTTTGCAGGCACTGTTGTTAAAAGGATGATAAAGAGGGGCAGCAAGGCTTTTTGCTGTCTCTTTTTGCTTTTATGTAAGATTGGCGAAATCAATCAAACATCATACTGGCGATTTTAAGCTGAAAAGGATCGTTTCCTTTATCAGAACCTCTTAATTGCCTTTATACCTACAGGGGTATATAATACAGAGTAGAAAGCGATGATAATGAAAGCGGGGAAATAAAGGATGAGTACATCAACAATTATAGTTTTGGCCGTTATTGTTTTATTCTTTGTCTGGCGTATGATGCCGACTAAAGGTGTGAATCAGATAACTACAAGCCAATTGAAAGAGCAACTGAATGATCGTGATAAACAATTTGTGGACGTACGGACACCGGGAGAATACCGCGGTAATCATATAAAGCAATTTCAAAACATCCCTCTGGGTGATTTGCGAACTAAAGCCAGCAAGTTGTCCAAGGATAAAGAAGTGGTCGTCATCTGCCAAAGTGGTATGAGAAGCAGTAAAGCGAGTAAAGAATTGAAGCAAATGGGCTTTCAGCGCGTAACGAATGTCAAGGGCGGCATGAGCGCCTGGCATTGATCCAAAGGAGGGACAATAATGAAACAAATAAGACCTGATCAGGTACAGCAACGCTTGGAAGCGGGCGAGCCTGTCAATATTATAGATGTACGCCAACCATCCGAAGTTGCCCAAGGGAAAATCCGGGGAGCTGTCAATATTCCGCTTGGATTGCTTGAATTCAAAATGAACGAGCTCAATAAACGTGAAGAATATATAATCGTCTGCCAATCCGGCGGCAGAAGTTCCCAAGCCACGGCTTTTTTGGAGTACCAAGGATTTAAAGTCCAAAACATGGCGGGCGGCATGAATGAGTGGGATGGAGAAACGGAATAATGGCCTCCCGCCAGGACAAGAAGCAAGAACGCTCAGTGAGTTGTTCATGTTCCAACTGTGCAATCCCCTTTAAAAAGGCAGGCAGGATGATCTTCATGCCCATTTGTCCGGGCGTCCTGTTATGGATGGCAGTGGGAGTAGGCTATCTGATTTATCAATATATCTTTTGATTATCAGTAGAACTGGTTGATATTGCAACGCGTTTTAATATAGGTAAAAAAAGATGACTAAAAATAATTAACCCTAAAAACCGCAGCGAACAATCGTTGCGGTTTTTATACATAATGTCATACACCCCAAATAGTAAAATGCCAAGGTGATCAACAAGTAGAATATGGAAAGAGACAAAAAGGGTTGATGTCGTGTTATTATCGTGATAAAGTTTTGTTGCAATAATAAATTATTATCATGATAAAAAATTATCAACACATTTAGTGAGGTGGCGGAGGAGCTGGTAGATTGGAAGAATGTATAAATGAGTATTTACAACCCTATATTTCGATAATGAAATTTCTGGTTAATATACTTGGAGAACATTCCGAAATAGCCCTGCATGATCTGACAAGTGATGAACATACAATCGTGGCTATTGAAAATGGCCATGTCACGGGCAGGAAGATTGGAGACAATCCAACCAATTTCATTCTGCAAGTGAAGCAAAAACGATTATATGAAAAACAGGATTTTGTCTCCAATTATAAAGCAATTGGAAAAGATGGATCTGTTTTTAGATCTTCCAGTTATTTTATTAAAGATTCTTCCGGACAGTTGGTAGGAATGCTTTGTGTGAATACGGATATTGGTTTTTTTCAACAAGCGAAAGATATACTGGATTATTTTACGACTTTCACTGAAACCAATACAAACGCCGTTGCCGGAAAAATGGAGAACAAGGTAACAGAAGAATATCTTCATGGCAATATGGATGATGCTTTGGAAACGGTCGTCACAGACCAATTAATCAAGAGTAAAATGCCGTTCGAACGCATGTCGCCAGAGGAAAAGACCGTATTCATAAAAACACTCTATGACCAAGGAGTATTCATGCTGAAAAGTAGCGTACACCGTGTAAGTGAGCTACTACAAACGTCAGAACCAACTGTGTACAGGTATTTGCAAAAAGTGAAGGAAATATCGAAATCGTAAAAAGCGTTCTCTTTTTATATTTATATGCTCACTAATTCACAAAGTTACTTTTTCTTTTCCGGTTACATACAGCCGAAAAGATCACATGTTTTTTGCTCTTATTTATGAATTTATTCATAAATAGATAAGGCAACTTTAGACAAGTAGGTAGAAATGCTAATTAGGGGGTTAGAATGAATTACTTAGACTTGCAACATGTACTAGAAAAAGAATTGATTGTAGCAGTAGGCTGCACAGAACCCATTGCAATTGCCTATGCAGCTGCAGTGGCAGCTGAGCAGACAACAGCTCCAATCAGGAAAATCAAAATCGCCTGCAGCCGCAATGTCATTAAAAATGCAATGGCTGTAGCTATACCAGGTAGAACATACACCGGGATTGCCTTTGTCGGAGCCTTGGGTGCTATCGTAAAAGGATCAGAAAAAACGTTATCCTTACTAGAAGGGGTTACTTCTCTTGAGGAAGAAGAAGCGGTTGCCTTATGTAACAGCGGCACGGTAGAGGTTACAGAAGTGACTTCCCCAAAGGTGCTTGTCATTGATGTCACGATCGAAACCGATCACGAAAAGGTAGAAGTATTAATAGAAGATGAACATACGAACATTACCTCGCTGAAAGTCAATGGCATTGAACAAATGGCACAAGAATCGGCAGACAAGGGAAAGGAAAGCAATACTGAGGATATTTCCTTTACATTGGACGATATTGTTTCCTTCGCGCTGAAATGCCCTTTGTCAAAACTGGAACTTGTCAAGAAGAGTATTGACATGAACCTGGCTGTCGCCAATCACGGCCTTGAGAACGAATATGGCTTGCAGGTCGGCAGAATGATAAAAGAACAAATGGAAGAGGGGCTTTTATCGGATGATCTTGCCAATCATGCAATGAGCTATGCGTCTGCAGGATCTGATGCCCGGATGGGCGGCGCTACATTGCCTGTCATGGCCAATTCCGGCAGCGGCAACCAAGGAATTGCGGTAACGATGCCGGTTGTTGCGGTAGCGCGCAAGCTAGAAGCCGATGAAGAGAAAATGATTCGTGCAGTTGCCATTTCTCATCTGATCGCCATTTTTATCAAAAATCAATTCGGCAGGCTATCTGCTTTGTGCGGCGTGACGATTGCAGGAGCAAGTTCCGCTGCAGCCATCACCTATCTACTGGGCGGCAATACAGAGCAAATGTATTATGCCATCCAGAATACGCTAGGCAATGTCACGGGAATGCTATGCGACGGTGCGAAAGCTGGCTGTGCCATGAAAGTGGCTACATGTTCCGGAGCTGCTGTACAGGCAGCGCTGTTAGCAAAGAGGGGAATATGCATTTCAGGAACGGATGGCTTTATTGAAAAGGATGTAAACGATACGATCCGCAACTTTAGCCAAATCGGCAATGAAGGGTCGCCGATCCTTGACACAATCGTATTGAAGCAAATGTTGAACAAGAAATCATAATAAATTAATAAGAAATAAGGTGCTCTCTAATGAATAGTTCAGTCGTTTTTGTTGGGTTAAACATCGCTGCATTATTGGCAATGGTATTCGTTTTATATCGCATGCAAAAGAAATATGTGTCCTTCTCGAAGCGTGTATTCGCCGGTCTTGGAATGGGGATTGCATTCGGAGCAATCTTGCAGATTGCATTCGGTTCAGATTCAGAAGTCATTAAAACATCAACCGATTGGTTCGGCATTATCGGTAATGGATATGTTCGTTTATTGAAAATGATCGTTATGCCATTGATTATGGTATCTATCATCTCTGCCATGACAAACTTGAAGTCTTCTAAAGGCTTGGGAAAAATGGCAGGCTTGATTATCGGTGTTCTAGTTTTTACAACATTAATCTCAGCAGGTGTGGGTATTTTATCAGCAAACGTATTCGACCTGAATGCTGAGTCCATCCAAGCTGGACAAGCTGAAGAGGCTCGTAGCCAAGAATTAGAAAATAAATTGTCTGATGCTACAACTTCTATTCCTCAAAAAGTATTAGAATTCATTCCGACCAATCCATTTGAAGATATGGCAGGCGGTCGTTCAACCTCAACACTGGGTGTTGTAATCTTCTCTGCGTTTGTTGGTGTTGCAGCACTTGGAATTCGCCGAAAAAAACCGGAAGCATTTGAAACGTTCCATAAAATTGTCGGTGCCATGTATGCGATCGTTATGCGCATTGTTACACTGATCCTTCGTTTGACTCCGTTTGGCGTATTGGCTTTGATGGCCAGCACAATTGCAACGACAAGTGTAGACGGGATCATTAATTTATCAACATTTGTAATTGCATCTTATGCAGCATTACTTTCTATGATTGTTATACATTTATTATTAGTGACTGCGGTTGGTCTTAATCCGATTCAGTTCTTTAAAAAAGCGCTCCCTGCTTTAACATTTGCCTTTACATCACGTACTAGCGCGGGAACAATCCCATTGAACGTGAAAGCACAAACAAAAGGCATGGGTATTTCTGAAAGTGTCGCCAATTTCGCCGCTTCATTCGGTTCATCCATCGGCCAGAACGGTTGTGCAGGTATTTATCCGGCCATGTTAGCGGTGATGATCGCTCCGACTGTAGGCATTAACCCGATGGATCCTGGATTTATCCTGAATGTCGTCGTGATTGTAGCGATTTCTTCATTCGGTGTGGCTGGAGTCGGCGGCGGTGCAACATTCGCAGCATTGATTGTCCTTTCAGCACTGAACTTGCCGGTAGGTTTAGCCGGACTATTGATTTCCATCGAGCCGTTGATCGACATGGGCCGCACAGCAATAAACGTATCCGGTTCAATGACTGCAGGCGCAGTATCAGCTAAGCTTCTTGGTGAAATCGATACAAATGTTTATAATAGCGATAAAGACCTCTCTGATGATGAAGACTCAGAGGATGCTGCTTAATGAAACAAGAAAAAAGTGGGCAGAGTTTGCAAGGCTCTACCCACTTTCCTATAATGTTTCCGGAAAGAAAGGAAGACTACTATGAGAATCATTATTATTGGCGGTGAAGCGGCTGGGATGAGCGCCGCTGCTAAAGCAAAGCGGATGGCAAAAGAAGCAAGCGTGGTTGTCTATGAAATGAGCGATATTGTCTCTTTTGGGGCATGCGGCCTGCCGTATTATGTAGGAGACTTCTACGATGACGAAGACCGGATGGTGGCAAGAACGGCTGAAAAGTTCAGAGAAACAGGAATTGACGTAAAAACACTTCATCAAGTGACAACGATTGATGCTAACAACAAACAGGTGAATGTTAAAAACCTGGCTACGGGAGAAGAATTTATCGATCAATATGATCGCCTATTTATCGCTACAGGCGCCCAAGCGATTATTCCTCCATTTGCAGGAAAAGATCTTAAAAATGTCTTCACATTGAAGACCATGGAAGATGGCATTGCTTTAAAGGAAGCAGCCATGCAGAAGGATCACCAGCATGTAGTGGTGATTGGTGCAGGGTATATCGGCCTTGAAGTGGTGGAAGCAATGAAGAAATTGGGGAAAGACGTGACCTTGATCCAATTGACTGACCATATTCTGCCGGATAGCTTCGATAGCGATATCGCTAGCATCTTGGAACAGGAAATCCTTTCACATAAGGTGAACCTAAAGTTGTCTGAAATGGTCACTTCTTTAAAAGGTGAAGAAAAGGTACAGGCTGTCTTGACGGATAAAGGAGAATATAAAGCCGATATCGTCGTGATTGCAACAGGTGTGCGCCCGAATACAGCGTTCCTGAAAAACACAGGCATTGAAATGCTCGGCAACGGCGCGATCAAAATTAATGAACGCGGAGAAACATCTCTTCAGGATGTTTACGCAGCAGGGGATTGTGCGAGTGTTTACCATCTTGTCCGCAAAGAAGATGTCTACATCCCTCTGGCGACTACAGCCAACAAAATCGGACGCATCATCGGCGAAAACTTGGCAGGGAGTTCATCAACATTTGAAGGGACACTGGGTTCAGCTTGCTTGAAGGTAATGGACTTTGAAGCAGGCCGAACAGGTATCGGAGAGAAAGAAGCAGAAAAAATGGGCATCCCCTATAAAACAGTCTTCATCTCCGACAAAAACCAAACTAATTACTATCCCGGACAAGAATCTATCCATGCAAAACTGATTTACCATGCCGATACGAAGGTAATCCTTGGCGGACAGATTGTCGGAAAGAATGGAGCTGTACTGCGTGTCGATGCGCTGGCAGTAGCTATCTATAGCGGATTGACCACATCCCAATTGGGCATGATGGATTTCTGTTATGCTCCGCCTTTTGCGCGTACTTGGGACGTCATGAACGTAGCGGGCAACGTAGCTAAATAAAGTGTGATTTACTTCTTCGCTTTACTCTTGCTTTAAGTGGGAGTCTTAGCGCTCGTTATAATTGCGATAAATATCAGGCCTCACAGAGATGTGGGGCTTTTTTGACGTTCTAGATGCATAGGGGTTCAAGCAGTGAAGAAAACTAGGATGAAAAGGAATGTGCTGTCATTAGCAGTATTCCCAAGCTCACAGCGTGAATATGCTGATGTGAAAACAGAAAGGATCCTAGAATGTGAATATGATTAATCTGGTTGTGACCATCCTTATTTTTATTGGAATGCTATATATCCTTTGGAAGATGCAAAAAAAGTTCATTTCTTTTCCGAAACGGGTATTTACCGGCCTAGGCCTGGGCATTGCTTTTGGTGCAGTGCTTCAGCTTATATATGGCGCGGACTCATCCATTCTTCAGACAGCCACAGATTGGTTTGGCATTGTGGGCAATGGATATGTGAGACTGTTAAAGATGATTGTGATGCCTCTTATTATGGTTTCGATCATATCATCCATCGCTAACGTGACATCTTCTAAAAATATAGGCAAGTTAGCTGGGCTCATCATTGCCATCCTCGTTTTTACTACCTTAATCGCAGCAAGCGTCGGGGTTCTGTCGGCTAATGTCTTTCATTTGAACGCAGAAAATATCCAGGCAGGAGCGGCCGAGGAGGAACGGGCCGGGGAGCTTAAGGATCAAGTCGGCGATGCGACAACCTCTATTCCCGAAAAAGTGCTGGAATTTATCCCTGTCAACCCATTTGAGGATATGACTGGCGCACGCCCTACTTCGACACTTGGTGTAGTGATTTTTGCCTCCTTTATCGGTGTTGCTTCATTAGGTGTACGGCGAAAAAAGCCGGCCCAGTTCGAGACATTCAAGAAAATGGTTGATGCTCTGTATGCAATTGTCATGAGAGTAGTTACTCTTATTTTAAGATTGACGCCCTTTGGTGTTTTGGCTCTGATGACCAATACAATCGCCACCACCAAGTTGGCCGGGATCATTAATCTGTCCGCCTTTGTTGTAGCTTCATATGCAGCTTTAATCGTAATGATACTGATCCATCTGTTATTAATTTTCCTAGTTGGATTGAACCCTCTGCAGTTTTTGAAAAAAGCAATGCCAGCCCTGACATTTGCCTTTACTTCACGTACAAGTGCCGGGACTATTCCAATCAATGTCCAGGTGCAGACAAAAGGCATGGGAGTGCCGGAAGGAGGCGCTAATTTAGCTGCAACATTTGGATCGTCCATCGGCCAGAATGGGTGCGCAGGTATTTATCCGGCTATGCTAGCGGTCATGATTGCCCCTACTGTAGGCATTGACCCTTTAGATGCCGGCTTTATCATAAAGTTGATTATTATTGTAGCCATTTCCTCATTCGGGGTAGCGGGTGTTGGAGGCGGCGCTACGTTTGCGGCATTGATTGTATTATCCGCGATGAACCTTCCCGTAGGCCTGGCAGGTCTTCTGATTTCCATTGAACCCTTGATTGATATGGGACGGACTGCTGTAAATGTTTCAGGGAGCATGACAGCCGGGGTTGTTTCCGCCAAGCTAATGCATGATTTGGATGTTGATGTGTATCGGTCGGTTAAAAGCGATGGGGTAGGCGATGATATTTAAAGTGAACCTTTAATCGTTCGTTAAACCAATCGGGTTCTTACTGGCGTTTGATTTCTCACTTACACTTCTTCGTCTTCTCTCCCTACAGTTAGAATGGGATAATAAAATGCGGTTCAGCAAAAAGGGTGCATCATGGCGATGTACCCTTTTCATGCTATTTCCCATTTTATTCTTTCTAAAATGTGGTGTTTGTTTAAATGGTGGGTTATATTGGATGTTTATGTGATAAAAACTGCGTCTAAAGTATCGTTGAGGGGATGGTTTTGCCTAAAAAAGACAAAAGAGTAGTAGGCGAGTTCCGTTGTTTGATAATGAACTAATAGTCTATATATAATAAGTAGGTTAAATTTTCGTAACGTTTTTAATCGTTGTACAGGAGGAAGAAAAATGAAGCAATTGAAAGACAAAACCGCAATCATCACAGGTGCAGGCAAGGGCATAGGCAGAGCTACGGCGATAGATTTGGCTAAAGAAGGAGTAAATCTGGGCTTGCTTGCGAGAAGTGAGGAAGAATTAAAAATGCTCTGCGCGGAACTGACGGAGACATATGGCATTCAGGCCATTTATGCGACAGCTGATATAGCCGATCGAGAGCAAGTGGAGAAAGCGGCTGATTTCCTGATCGGACAGTTAGGAAAAATAGATATTCTAATCAATAATGCAGGCATGGCCCAATTCGGTACCTTTTTGGAAATGGATCCAAACATTTGGGAACGAATCATCCAAGTCAATTTAATGGGCACTTACTACGTGACTCGTAAAATATTGCCGGAAATTCTAAAACAGAAGGAAGGCAGTGTAATTAATGTAGCATCCACTGCAGGAGAAAAAGGATTTGCGACTGGCAGTGCATACGCCGCATCCAAATTTGCTGTCATGGGGCTGACTGAGTCTTTAATGCAGGAAGTCCGGAAGCAGAATGTGCGGGTGACAGCGATTACTCCAAGCACGGTCAATACGGCTTTGGCGGTGAACAGCGGATTGAAAATCGGCGATGAAGATCGGATGATGCAACCGGAAGATGTATCAGAATTGATTTTGTCGATTCTCCATCTATCACCGCGCGTGTTCATCAAAACGGCGGGTATTTGGACCACTAATCCGCAATAAGGAACACTATTGAGGCGATGGCATACAATGAAGAATGGGTGAAAGCCCATTCTTATGCATAAAAAAGATATATAATTATTGATAATGATGATAATATAAAGAATAATATGACGGTTAAATGAAAATTCAACTCGTCTGTACACTTGGAGTAGGAGGGACAAAATGAAGAAGCAAACACGTATTCACCCTTTGCTCTTTTTAATCCCATTGATATTGTTAGGACCTGTTTATTCATTCCTTAATCAGTCGACTGAAGGAGCATATCCCATTACGGTCCCTTTAGACGACAGCATCCCATTTATTAAGGAATTTATTATTCCTTACGTGGTATGGTATCCATTCATATATAGTGCGCTGATCTATCTATGTTTTAAAGAGCGTAAATTATATTTTGTGGCGCTAAGCAGCCTTATTGCTGGGAAAATCATTGCTTTTATTGTCTATGCAACCTGGCAAACGACTGTGCCTCGTCCGGAGGTGACAGGGAATGATGTATTTTCGCAACTTGTCCGTTTCATATACAGCAATGACCAGCCAGTAAATTGCTTCCCAAGCATCCATGTAATGACTACTTTTATTATTATGTTGGTGGCGATTAAACGAATCAAGAAGACGCCATGGCTGTCCATAGGTGCGCTGACCATCGGTGTGCTGATCATCTTGTCCACTTTGTTTACCAAGCAACATGCATTGCTTGATGTATTATCTGGGTTGGGACTGGGGGCCGTCATGTATACCATTTCATATGCCCTCTGGTCGATGGCTTGGAACCGTGTAAGCCTGCCGTTTACTTCGGTCAGGGAACGAGCGGGAGAAATCAGGAAATGAGGAAGCTCATTTCCTGATTTTTTGTCTATACTGTTTGTTATGGGCGTATGTCCGAATAAGGGGATTAGGAGAGTAGGTCAGGAAATAACATGATTAGAACGATTGCAATAAATGAACACAATGAGCTTGTCATGAACCCTTCATTTGCTGAACTTGCAAAGATGCAATGGTATTGGGTCGATTTTAATATGCCGTCAAAAGAGGAAATAACAGTACTTGACTCGGTTTTTCACTTTCACCCATTAGCCATAGAAGATTGTGTGGATCGGCTTCAACGTCCGAAATTGGACTACTATGAGAACTTGAGCTTTCTGGTGATCCATGCGCTGAATGAAGAAACGCTGGAAGCGTATGAGGTCGATTTATTCATCGGCGAACATTTTTTGGTGACGTTTCATTATGAGGACTTAAAGGAATTAAACTATACATGGGAGCTTTTCCAACAGAATAAAGAAGGGGTTCACCATACGGCTGTTGAAGTGAGCTACACCATTTTTGATAAGATTGTGGATACGTTCTTTCCTATCATACAGAGACTGGAAGACCGAATTCTTACGATTGAAAATCTTCATGAAATGAAAAAAGCGCATGACTCGGTTATCCATCAAACATTTGATGTTAGGAAGGACTTGCTGACGATCAGGAAGACCATTTTGCCCATGAGGGATTTAATGTACAGAATCCTCGAATCAAAGAGATTCATCATCCAAGAACAAAAAAGGGCTTATTTCAAGGATATTTATGACCACTTATTGAAGCTGAGTGAAATGATTGAATCGAACCGGGAGTTAAGCTCGGATATCAGGGATAATTATATCTCGTTGAATTCATTTCGCATGAATACGATTATGAAAACATTAACGGTCATCACCACTATTTTTATGCCTTTGACTTTCCTTGCCGGCTTATATGGAATGAATTTTGCGAACATGCCTGAACTTAAATGGCATTATGGCTATTTTATTGTGCTGGGCGTCATGATTGTTCTGGGCCTTGTGATGTTTTTATGGTTTAAATATAAAGGCTGGTTTGATGATGAATGAACAGGAGTGGTTTTATTCTCCTGTTTTTTCCTATTCTTATTAGCGTTTATTCTCCCACTTACACTTCTTTGCCTTCACTTCCGTGTTGCATTCATAAATCTTATGCTCAAAAGAACATACATCTAGTCCTGCCCGCTTATAACCAGTCCCTATTCATTAATATTCATTGACTTTGTAGAATAATGAGGGTATTTGCGGTAAAATAGTTATATTATGGATAATTAGGTGTGGAGGTTTCTATGGGAAAAAACGCGAAAATATCCTATATGTTCTTGCTTGCTACGTTGCTGCTTGCCATTGTCAATTATGTGGGGGTGGGTTCGTTGTCCATAGCCAGCATTGGCGCAAATAAATGGCTAGGTTGGGCTGTGTTCGGATTTTTGAATGCATCAATCCTTTTATTGGTTCTTCTTCCGCTGGCAGGCTTTGGGGCTGCACTCAAGGTAGCAGAGGGTAAATACAAAAAAAGGCTTATGATTGCACACGGTGTATGTATATGCTCAATATCGGCGTATTCCTGCTACATAGGATTTGTGCATTGGTCCAATTATCTGGCATAAGTGGAATGGGCAAAAACATGTGTGTCCGACTGGTTTAAGCGTACCTATCCTTAAATCAGTTTCAACTGGTGACGGATGGACTTATTGTACGTTAAATGGGAGAGGTATCAGGGGGAGGCAAAAGATGTGGCGCCAAACAGATCCTTTATAAGAGGGACAATGATCGTAACGCTCGGTACGTTTTTCATTAAATTTATTGGGATGATTTATGTCATCCCTTTTTATCATTTAGTGAAGGAACAGGGCGGTGCGCTCTACATGTACGGATATATTCCGTTCACCATTTTTCTCAGTATCGCAACGGGAGGTATTCCGTTGGCTGTAGCAAAGTTTGTCAGCAAGTACAATGAGTTGGGGGATTATCGGACAAGCAGGCGCATTTTCAAATCGGGCTTTTTATTGATGGGGATGACAGGGTTCATAGCTTTCATTGCCCTTTATGGATTGGCTCCCTGGTTTGCCGGGAGGATGCTTGCTGATGATACACAAGGAAACACCCTGGGAGATACAACCATGGTCATACGGATGACGAGTTTTTCCCTTCTGCTTGTTCCTGTGATGGGCTTGATTAGGGGGTTTTTCCAAGGGCACCAATCAATGGGCCCGACGACACTGTCGCAGATGGTCGAGCAAGTTGTCCGGATTGTTGTCCTTCTAGGAGCAGCCTTTCTCATTTTGCGCGTATTCGGCGGCAGTATCGCCCAAGCTGTCGGATGGGCAACATTTTCAGCCTTTATCGGTGCTGCGGCAGGCTTGGCGGTTTTGCTGGCCTACTGGTTCAAGCGGAAGAAACACTTGAATAGGCTGCTCCTGAAACAGCGGGTATTTGAAGATTTGATCCCGTATAAAACGTTATATAAGGAATTACTGCTATATGCTTTTCCTTTTGTTTTTGTCGGCATTGCTATTCCTGCTTTCCAGCAGGTGGATGCCCTGACGTTCAACCGGACTTTAAGCAATATGGGATTTGACAAAGAGGCGGCCAATGTGATTTTTTCCGGCTTCACCATGTATGCACATAAATTGATTATGATACCAGTTTCTCTAGCAACTGCTTTTAGCTTGACGCTTGTTCCTGCTATCACCAAGCTGCATTATCGAAATGACCGAGAGAGTCTGCATCGCCAAATCTCACAAATCCTGCAGGCCACACTCTTTTTAACGTTGCCTGCAGTGATCGGAATGTCTGCTATTGCATATCCCTTGTACGCCAGCTTTTATAAAGTGGAGGCAGCCTCTTTGTATGGAGGGAATATACTTAGATGGTACGCACCTGTCGCTATCCTGTTTGCTTTTTATTCAGTCAATGCAGCCATCCTGCAGGGATTGAACAGGCAAAAAGCAGCTGTAGTTGCGTTAATGATTGGCCTTTTGTTAAAGGCTGTCCTGAATGTTCCGTTGATTCGCCTGATGGGAGCGGACGGTGCTGTATTGGCAACAGGCATTGGATTTATGGGCGCCGTGGCCTATACATTCGCCAAAATAAAAAAATATACTCACATGAATTTTCACTTTGTCATTAGGCGTTCACTGCTGATTTGTCTGATTACCCTGTTGATGGCAGGGGGAGTGCTGTTGTTGCAATTTTTCCTTTCTCCTTTGCTATCTTATAGCCAAGGGAAATGGCAGTCCATTCTACTGGCGGTTATGGGTGGAATTGCAGGGGTCGCCATATACGGCGGGCTAACACTGAAAACGACACTGGCAAGCAGAATTTTGGGAGAACGATTTACTTCCAAGGTTTCCCGCTTCTTTTCTGCAAAAGCATCCTGACATAAAGATAAGCCCCCACATCATGCGGGGGCTTATTTCTTTTTAGATGACAGGCTTCATCGTTTCTTTCAACACGGAGATGGAGTGATCTAGTTTTTTCATTTCTTCTTCTGAAAGATCCAATTCGATGACGGATTCCACTCCATTGCGTGAAATTACTGCTGGAGCGCTTGAATACACGTCATGTTGTCCATAAAGACCTTCCAGGTAAACGGATACCGGAAGAATCGCTCTCTCATTATTCAGCACGGCTTTCGTAATCCTTGCTACACACATGCCAATCCCGAAATAAGTCGCTTTCTTTCTTTCGATAATATAATAGGCAGCATCGCGGACACCGATAAAAATTTCTTCCAGATCTGCTTCATTATACTTGCCGCCATGCTTCTTAATGTACTCTTTGATAGGCTGCGAAGCGATGGAACAGTGGCTCCAAGTAGCAAATTCCGTATCACCGTGTTCACCCATAATGTATGTATGGATATTGCGGGGATCGACGTCAAAATACTCGGAAAGCGCAGAACGCAGTCTTGATGTATCTAGCGTTGTTCCGGAACCGATGACAGATGATTTCGGCAGCCCGGATTCTTTCCATGCAATATAGGTCATAATATCGACCGGATTGGACGCAACGATAAAAATGCCGTTGAATCCGGATGCCATGATGCTTTTTATGATGCTTTTCATAATGGCTGCATTACGTTCCACTAAAGCGAGGCGCGTTTCACCTGGTTTTTGGTTAACGCCGGCAGTAATGATGATCACTTCTGCATCTTTGCAGTCACTATAATCCCCGGCACGGACTTTTACACGTGAAGGGCCGAACGGTACGCCATGCCGCAAATCGGCCGCTTCACCTTCCGCTTTTGCTGTATCGAGGTCAATGAGGATCAATTCTTCGGCGATGCCTTGGTTCACAATTGAATAGGCGATTGCTGTTCCTACAAATCCGGTTCCCACAATGGCCACTTTTTTCGTATCTCTATTCAAGTTCTTACACTCCTTGTCTAACCATAAAATAAGTACTTCTATAAAATAGTATTTTTAAATGTAAAGGGAATTATTCCTTCCTCGTTATAATTTGTTTTTCGTCAAAAAATAGACATACCTTTTGAAGATGAATAGGTATTTCAAAATAATTTTTGGGTATAAATCGTATAGGCAAACCAACTTAATGCGAGTATAGGAGCTGTGTTGCCAGTCTACATATGTTAAGGAGGAGAACGAACATGGTTGAAAAAATTCTTACATTATCTCGTGTGCATATCCAAAAAGGGACAGGGGAATGGCTTGATCAACAAGCTAACTTAACGAAGGGTAACGATGTAGATTTCCCTGTATTCAAAAAAGAGGATGATGGTTGGTTCATTCCGGTGAAGGAACGTTTGGTGACTGAGGAATTAAAAGAAAAACATAAGGTGCCTGTTGAGTTTTTCGATGTATTGAACTATGCAGTCACTCACAAATGTACTTGGATTCTGATTGACCATGAAGGGGATATTATTGAAGATTTAACTCAATACAATTGGTAATTAGATAGTAGCCAAACAAAAGGCCGTGTCAATGAGATTGCGGTCTTTTCCTTTGTCTGAAATATAGAAAAAGCCCATTTTCATAAAGTGAAACTTTAATCGGTGGAGGTTTTAATCATCCCCCACCGATTAGTAGTTGAACCAATCTTAGTTCTTGCTGGCGCTTTACACTCCTTTGTCTTTACTCCCGTGTTGGAGTGGGAATCTTTTAGCGCTAGTTAGAATGGACGGTGTGCTTTAATCCATCACGATCATTTGTTTTTTTACATGATGAATATCGTTATATGCATCTTTGGCAGCAGAAGCTTTATGGAATTGCATGAGTGAAATCGATTTTTCGGATTGCGGCAGTGAATCATATATGGCGTCTTCCACCACAAAGATGGATGTAATGCCATTCCGTTTCGTCCCCACCTGTACATTCCCGTCATATATCGTAGGAAGGGAAGGAAGGAGCTTATCTGATTGCTTGCTGCTCGAAGCGAAAAGAAGGACATTTTTGTCAGTCAGCTGGTCTAGCTTCTTTATGTTTGCAGCTTTAGTCGGATCCGCGCCATCACGAAGCAGCTGTTTGTCCATCATTTGTAGGATGGTGGTTTTGTTGATGATCAGTGATTTCAAGCCTTCTTTTTCTAATTCTTTAACATGGTAAAGCGCCTGCACCTGCAGTTTGGATTGATACGGGTCGGTCGCAAGATCCACACTGTCTGGATTTCCATATAGTAATATACCGTTTTCTTTAGAATCAGAAAAGCTGCAGGCCGGAAGTACGGTTGCCATCAGCAGCAGGAGTACGAGGAATCGTTTCTTTTTCATTTTGTTAGCCAACCTTCTGTTTTAGGATCAATTCCTTTATTGTATAAGAAAAAAGCGGCTCGTGGTACTTAAATGGTAGAGATTCTTCTTTTGGCCAGATAAAAAGCAACCTTCCACAATAGGAGATTGCCTTATTGTAAGTCGATATATGGCTTTAAGGATGGGTGATGAACATAATCAAAAAAGTCATTAAGAAGAAAGAAGCACCCAAAAAGGAATGGACATATTCTTTATCTTCTTTTTTAAAGAAGTATTCTTCCATACCCCTGATGATATAAATGCAAAAGAGGAATAAAACAATTAAAAAGACAGGGATTAAGGGATTTGGGCTAATCCATTTATAAAAATAAATGGAAGTGAAAAGATAAACAAGAAGCAAAAAAGCCTCCAAAATAAGAAATGGCAGGTGGCGCCCTTTTATTGCCTCCCGTCTAGAGATCGGGGAAACCGTCATATGCTGTTTTTTCCGCAAAACTACTTCAATCAATAAATAAACAAGAGTCAAGATCAGAATGGAAGCTATGGTTGTCATCAACAATTTCTCCTTTCAGGCGGCTTGAATTAAATCTGCTTAGGACCCATGGACAAACAGTATGTACATAATAAAGAGTCTGATAGAGATATCATTTATCCGTTCTATATGATGATCAGACTCCCACTTCAGCACGAAAATAAATGTGAAGAAGGTTATTTATCTTACAGTATGCCCGCAAACCAGCCTGGATGATACCACCATCTAAAATCAACAGAGCAAGAAAAAATGCCAAATAAAAAAGGCCCACTCATGTGAGCCTTGATCGTTAAATTATTTGGTGGAAGGTTGCTTAAGTTGCTTTCCCTTTGTGCTGTCATCACTTTAAACAACTTAATCATTCTCTTGCAGGATTCGTAGCGCCGCTTACGTTCATTAAGGAAGAGCGAAGTTTTCCTTCTTGTTCATCTGTCCTCCACTTGCCGTGGGGGAGAGAACAGAGATTTCATCCTTTTTTCTTTCCTTATGAAAGGTAACGACTCACAAATCTTTGTTTCGTATGTGCATCTCTGAAATAGGTGATGAATGAGCTTTATACGAATGAGGAGTGGAATGGATGCCAGCACGACTTCGCATCCAGAATGCTTGCTTGACAGAAACCTTAACCGCCATTCCTTTTTCGTCTTGACCTAATGAAAGTCAGCTGATTCACCATACATGTAATCAGCATGCACGCTGTACCTGTTAATCACTCGATGGAACTTCTATACCCATTCTCATCTAAGCAACCAACCACCAGCTTTTCCTTTGACGGGATCTGTTTCTTTCCCGTCACTACTCTATACCCTCTCTACAAAAAAATAACCTTAAAAACGCATAAAAAACAGAAGTTTTAAAACTGCATGCTTAAGAAAGGATGAATATAATCAAAGACCCAGAAAAACGCCCAAAGAGCCAATATCCTAAGCAAATTTTCGAGAGCGATTGGCATTCTGTTTATGGCGTGTTTTGACCCTGCAAGCAGATTCTATGGAAAGTAAAAAAACCTCCATCCAAAGTTGGATAGAGGTTTAGAGCTAATAAGCTAAGGTGACGTAATTATTGTTTGATAATCTTGATGTCGTCGTCATCCAAGATTGCTTTAACATCTTTCACTTCAGGCTCTTCGTACATGAAGTCAGCAATATTGTCTTCAAGATGCTCTTGGATCGCTCTTCTCAAAGGCCGTGCCCCAAAAGCAGGGCTATAGCCGAGTTCTGCCAGTTTTTCTTTCACTTCGGTTGACACTTCAAGAGAAATGCCTTCTTCTTTAAGCATGTCGTCTAATTCAGCTAGCATGATGTCTACAATTTGGATTAGATGCTCTTTTTCCAGACCGTTGAATTCGATAATGCTGTCGAAGCGGTTCAGGAATTCTGGTTTGAAGTATTGGCTTAAAGAATCAAGGATACTATCTTTTTCCACTTTTGAACCTTCTTCATTGAATCCGAGAGTAGTGCGTTTCATGCCGGCGCCTGCATTGCTTGTCATGATGATGACCGTATTTTTGAAGTTGACGGTACGGCCTTGGCTATCAGTCAATCTTCCGTCTTCAAGAATTTGCAGGAACATATGCATGACATCCGGATGCGCCTTTTCGATTTCATCCAGCAAGACGATGCTGTACGGGTGTCTCCGCACTTTTTCAGTCAATTGTCCGGCTTCTTCATGGCCGACATATCCTGGAGGAGAACCGATCAGTTTGGATACACTGTGTTTTTCCATATATTCACTCATATCCAGACGGACCATTGCCTCTTTTGTTCCGAACAGTTCTTCAGCAAGTGCTTTAGAAAGCTCTGTTTTACCAACACCTGTCGGACCAACGAAGAGGAATGAACCAATCGGGCGATTTTTAGCCTTCAGTCCCGCACGGCTTCTGCGGATTGCCTTGGCGACCTTTTGGACAGCTTCTTCCTGGCCAATTCCTTTTTTGAACAGTTCAGCTTGGAGGTTTTTCATTCGCTGTGCTTCGTCTTCTTGCACTTTGCCTACAGGGATGCCTGTTTTTTCAGCGATGATTTCCTGGATATGTTCTACGGTAACAACTGGTTGCGAAGGGTTGCCGTTTTCTAATGCGTGTTCCAACTTGCCTTCTTCATCGCGAAGGACTGCTGCTTTTTCATAATCTTCCTTGGCAAGAGCCTCTTCTTTTTCTCTATGGATGGCAGCAAGACGCTGTTTGATCGCTTCCAGATCTCCTGTTTCGATCGTTAAATTTAATTTGGAGCCAGCTTCATCCATTAAATCGATTGCTTTGTCAGGCAGGAATCGGTCTTGGATGTATCTGCTTGAAAGTTCGACAGCTGCTTGCAAGGCTTCCTCTGTATAAGTTACTCCGTGGAAAGATTCATAATGATCCTTTAATCCTTTTAGGATACTGATGGCTTCCTCTGTTGTAGGTTCGTCGACCTGCACTGGTTGGAAGCGGCGTTCTAACGCTCCATCTTTTTCGATTTGACGATATTCAGAAAGCGTTGTCGCCCCTACTAATTGCAATTCACCGCGAGCAAGGGCAGGTTTAAGGATATTCCCTGCGTCCATACTGCCTTCAGCAGAGCCGGCACCGACAAGCTGATGGATTTCGTCAATGAAAAGAATGACATTTTTGCGGCTTTGCAATTCACCGATTAGCTGTTTCATCCGTTCTTCAAATTGGCCGCGGATTCCTGTATTGGAAACAAGGGAAGCGACGTCTAGAAGGTATACTTCTTTTGCCTGCAGTTTGGCAGGTACTTGCCCTTCTGCGATTTTTAGCGCCAATCCTTCAGCGATGGCTGTTTTACCTACACCAGGTTCCCCAATCAGAACCGGGTTGTTTTTTGTTCGTCTATTTAAAATTTCAATGACTCGTTTGATTTCTTTTTCACGTCCAATGACTGGATCGATTAATCCAGCTTTTGCGTTGGATGTTAAATTTCGGCCGAATTGATCCAGCAGTCCGCCTCCACGGTGCCCGTCTTGTCCCGTTTGAGGCATGGATGGCTGTTGCGGTTGGCCTGACATGGAAGAAAAATCGGCAGAGCCGTTAAAAAATGCATGGTTGAAAAAGGGTTCCATATCGAATGGCATATTTCCCATTTGAGCTGCTGCCCCCAGTTTTGAGCGTTCTTCTTTATAACAAGCAGAGCACAAATGATGTTTTTCTTGATGTCCATTTATACGAAGCTGCAATTGTACAGTGGCTTGTTGTCTTTGGCATTTTTCACATAACATATGTGACTCCTCCTTATTGATCATGTATTTCTCCTATCCAAAAGAGATAGTCTAATTTGACTTTGACTATCTTTGACTTTAATCATATTATACTCTGACCTTTTTTGACTTTCAAGTATTTTGATTGATCTTTTTAATTGAATGGCGTTTTTGTTTATATGTAGAAATAGAAGTAAAACAGCGCTTCAGCCAGCATGTTTTCACCTGAACATTTGAATTAAAAACCATCTTTAATAATAGTCAATAAAGAGAATAGGGAAGGAAGAAGATTTGCGACTTGTCCGAGAGTGGTGGAGTAGTGTTGGATTTGTTTTGTAAAAGGGTTGAGCAAAGAAACGGTTGCTGCCCTTGCTATGCAATAAGCAAGCTCTGTTGAGCATCAAATAGGTTGTTTTTATAAAAGAGGGAAGCTGAGTTGGTAGAGTACTCCAAGATGCCCGCTTTCCACAGGGGTCTATCCCTTTTTGCCTTAGCTAATGAATTTTTTAATTTTGTAGTAAGAATGACAGAAGTGGTCCACAATTTTTACACATTTATTCGATATGATGGATAAGAAATATGCCGTAAAGGAAATTTTTGAAATGAAAAAGTTGTTTTTGATCATCATCTTTATATCAGTCATATCTAGTTTCTACTTTTCTGTAGCAAAGCAATTTAAAATAATGGAGGTTTTTAATGATGCTGTCACAGTCGTTGTAAACCGGCATTATTTTCAGCCATACATAGAGGATGTAAACACGGTGTTTTACAAAGATAAAAGTGTGATTATGTTTTCGGCCAACGATGCTTTTAACAACTTGGAAGCAACCGAGAAATTCTTCATGCTTGAAAGTTTCCAGTTACATATGGCCCATATGGCTAAAAGTTTGAATTTGCCTTCTAAATTCTCTGAGAACATCAGGATATCGGCTAAATGGAAACAAGACAGATATGAATATTTCCGTCCACAAGACTTGGATAAACCTCAGTATATATATAATGGGAAAATGGTGGGAAAGGGTTTAGAAAAGCTGCTGGTCAAGAACAAGAACAAGAATAAAGAAAACGTGGAAGCAGAATCTGAACATATTTTAGATTATACGATCCGCCTCTATAAGGTTATAACCAAGAATGGAACGGATTATGTTCCTGGTATGGATAACTGGTTAATCAGGGATGCAGTTATAGACAAATTCCTGATTTCTAAGGATGAATATGAAGCAATCATAAATAACCACATCAATGCATGTAAGAGAGGGCCCGGTTGAAGGCCAGACGTCAGTAAAGTCCTGTATCCTTTTAGGACGGTTTAAATCATCTGCAGATTCCCTGAACGGTTGCCTGTTTTTTTGTATACAATATACCCAAGGTGATTCAAAATGGTGATCAATGAAACAGTTACGGAATCCACGCTTTTTGCTTTAACGATTGAAGCAATTGGTACAATTCTTTCAGCAATCGGAAATACGCCTATTCCATTTCTGAGCCAATCACTATTATATGATATGGATAATATTGGCGATATCCTTCAGGTTACCGGAACAGGTATCCAAATTGATGATGAACGAGTGCTTTCATTAAATAAAATAGGCAATATCGTGATTGCATCTGGGAACCTCGAAGAAATCGCAGCTAATTTTTTATTTGCTCGAGGTTCTGCTTTACAGCAACTGCTATTGCAGCAAGGAAATGCCGTCCAGGTAGTGGGGACAGGATTAGCCCTTGTTTATTCATATGAGCAGACGCCTAATTTGGCTAATCTATATGGATTGTATGCCAATTTGCTTCAAATAGTCGGTTTGAGTTTACAGGTTCTGGCCGGAACGCTTCCTTCTAATAGTACAGAAAGCACTGTAACCAATACCATCGGGAACTGGATTCAAGCCGGTGGAGCAAACCTTGCTGTTGTCAGCCAGGTAATCGAAAATAATAATTCTGATAACAATTCCTCAGAAGATCACTCAGGCTATCAAGATGGCGGGGATAAATATCGGTACGGTTACTATTTCCATAACCATGCAGCCTGTTAATAAGTAAAAATGATAAAGTGAAACTTTAAGGGGGTTTTTATTTATTCTCTACCGATCATTAGTTGATCAATGGGCTTCTTATTGGCGCGATTTCCCACTAACACTTCTTTGTCTTAGCGCGTCTTTTTAAGTGGGAGTCTTAGCTCCAGTTAGAAGGGGGTCAAAGGATCATCCACAACGCGTGATGATCCTTTTGATTTTGTATTATTTTTCAGAACCTCTTTTTTCTTTCAGTTCTTGGAATTCGCTCTTTATTTTTGCTTTGTATTCTGCTACTTTTCTATGCCGTTCTTCAGATCTTTTTTCTCTCATTTTTGCCTTAGCTTTTTTTTGAAGATCTTTTTCCACCTCTCTGGCATGATTTACTTCTTCCTGGATCATACCGGCATTATAACGGATGGTCACGACGTCAAATGGTTTCATCACTCTATCATAAGAGGATTCTGTCTCCTCCTGGACAACTGATAGCAAGGCTACATCTCCATCCTGCATCCGTGAGCTGACCGATGTAATAAGGCTGGTTTCTTCCTCCATATCATCTGCATCCAATGAAGCGCCGATTACGGTACCCACGCCTAATCCCAGCAGAATGCCCAGAGGGCCGCCCAATATGCCAATTAATCCGCCGATTAATCCACCTTTCCATGTATCATCAGCTGTCCGTTTTCCCGTATCAAACCCATCTTTCAGCAATATTTCACCATCCACTTTTTTCATTAGAGCAACCTGTGAAAGGACAATCTTTTTGTCGAATGTACTCAGCTTTTTTAATTCAGACATAGCCTGGTAGGCTTCACTTTCAATATTAAAATAACTTAAAATGACATTTTCCATTTCATTCACGCCCTTCAAACGGTATTTGGCCGGCATGCCAGCTACTTTCATTATAAGCCGGCTTATGCATAGGGCAGGAATCAGGAGCGATATGTTTAAAAACGTTAAAGATTAGCACATGGAATGTACATGATTTTTCGGCAATATGCAAAATTTTTTATGGATGAACGAAAAATTAGCAGGGCATTGCTTCCATTCGAAAAATCAGATTAGTGATTTGTCTGGGCCGCGTTTGAAAAGCATGGAGATATTTTTTGGATGGCAAAACACGCTTTCAGTAAAAATAAGCATATAGTAGCAGAAAAAACGGAGCCAATGTTGGATGGAAAATGTATTATTCTTTTGGAGTAGAGTAAAAATAGGATAGTTATATGCGTAATCTATTACTACTCTGCTATATCAGATTTTATTTGCATATTTGCTAAAAAAATAGTCGGTTTACGTCTTGGGACATTAACACTATATTAAAATTCCTTCTTATTTATGTTTAAAATGGCCCCTTACTATGGTATAGAAAATAACGGTAAACACCATAAGGATATTGAATATAATTATTTTGCTTTATTAACAGAAATAATTTTGATATACTTTTCATTAAAAATATATTCTATTTTATACTCTTTATGGAATAAATTGGGGAATGAATATTGTAGTGCATACTACTAGGGGTAAATTTAATTAGTGGACAAGGGGTATCTTTCCAATTCTAGCCTGCAGCTTGCCTAATGGGCTATTCTGCTTTGTTTGTTGGAGTACAGTAGAAGTATAACCATGATGGCGGGTAATATCTTTCCCTTACCGATTTAATTGCTTTTACAGCAAGGAACTTTTACGAAGGTGAGGTTGTTAGATGAAAAGAATTAGTTTAGCTAGTCAAATTCTCATTGGTCTTGTCGTCGGTATTATTGTTGGTACAGTGTTCTATGGAAGCGATACGGTCGCATCGTTTCTACAGCCGATTGGGGATATTTTCCTGCGTTTAATTAAGATGATCGTAGTGCCGATTATAATCTCTAGTATTATAGTAGCCGTTGCCGGCGTCGGAGATATTAAACAGTTGGGTAAAATCGGCGGTAAGACGATTATCTATTTTGAGATCGTCACCACCATAGCGATCATTGTAGGCATCCTGGCGGCGAATATCCTTAAGCCGGGTGTCGGTGTAGAAATGGACCATTTAAGCCAAACCGATATCGGCAGTTATGTGGACACGGCCGAAAAAACAGAATCACATAGTTTCGTAGATACGATTGTTAACATAGTTCCTTCTAATCCAATATCAGCCATTGCCAATGGCGATATGTTGGCCATTATCTTCTTTTCCCTTATTTTTGGGTTCGGTGTATCAGCCATCGGAGAAAAAGGAAAACCTGTGTTGGCCTTCTTTGAAGGGACCGCATCGACCATGTTTTATGTCACTAACCAGGTTATGAAATTTGCTCCTTTCGGTGTATTCGCCCTCATAGGGATCACTGTTTCAAAGTTTGGCATAACCTCTCTGATTCCTTTGGGAAAACTAGTCCTCTCCGTATATGGTACAATGATTTTCTTCATAGTGGTTGTGCTCGGTTTAGTCGGAAAGATTGTCGGATTCAGTTTGTTCAAATTGATCAAAATAATTAAAGAAGAAATGATCCTTGCATTCTCGACAGCCAGTTCGGAAGCGGTATTGCCGAAGATTATGGAAAAGATGGAGAAGGCAGGATGCCCTAAGCACGTAGCCTCTTTTGTAATTCCAACCGGTTATTCCTTTAACCTGGATGGATCCACACTCTATCAGGCACTGGCGGCTATGTTTATAGCCCAGATGTATGGGATTGATTTAAGCATTACAGCCCAAATATCTTTGTTGCTTGCTCTAATGGTTACATCCAAAGGGATTGCTGGCGTGCCGGGCGTATCGTTTGTTGTTCTTCTTGCCACATTGGGCACTGTAGGTATTCCTATTGAAGGTTTGGCCTTTATTGCTGGAATCGACCGTATTCTCGATATGGGCCGAACAGTGGTGAACGTGGTGGGCAACTCGCTGGCTGCCATTGTTATTTCTAAATGGGAAGGCAATTTCGACCCTAACCGCGCACAAAGAACAGAAGCGTTAAGTGAATAAGATATGAAAGCCTACCGATTAACCTCGGTGGGGCTTTTTTGTAGGAAAGGTAATAAGAAGGATTGGCCATAAAAATGTCGAATATAAACCAAGAAAAAACACCTCAATAGATCGAGGTGTTTTTTCCGCTAATTGTAGGTAGGGGGATCGTGCCTTATTTTGTTTCCCGCAGCTTGTTAAGTTGGCGTGTGGATTAAATGTCAATTTTCGTACGATTTTTATTAAGATATGTGGGGTGGAGCAATGGAAAAGCCAATAATCATAGAAACGTATAAGATAGAGTGGGCAAACGAATTTGAACAGGAAAAAGAAAAGCTGGTCAATCTATTGCCCGGAAAATTAATCTCTGTTGAACATATAGGCAGTACGGCAGTTCCAGGTTTAGCATCCAAACCGATTATCGATATGGCTGCGGGTGTTGAAGACTTGGAAAAGGCAAATGAGTTTATCGAGCCCTTGAAGCAAATAGGATATGAGTTTGTCCATCATGAAGCATTTCCGGAAAGACGGTTCTTTAGAAAAGGGAAATGGCGAGCAGGCACACACCATTTGCATATTTACGAGTTTGAAGGGGAAGCATGGGAAAAGCAACTAATGTTCCGAGATTATCTACGCAACCATCAGGTAGCGCTTAAAGAATACAGCTTGTTAAAAAAGGAACTGGCGGAACTATACCGATCGGATAGAGGATCATATACACAAGCAAAAACTGCTTTTATACAATCTATCATCATAAAAGCCCAAGAACGTGATGACCATTTTAGTTAGTCGATAAAGTGAACCGTTGATCGTTGAGGGACGTTCATCCCCCGCCCATCATAGATCATATTTTGGGGATTGGCGAAGAAAACGGGATATTAGAGAGTGCGTATTTAATTGAAGAATGGGAATTGCCCAACAATATCGTATTAATTTCTGGGAGTGGGCATTCCTGGGTCGCTCTTGACTACAGAGATACAGAAGAAGAGCCGCCTGTCATATTTATTGATGCAGAAGAAGGACAGATTATTGAACTTGCTTCTGGCTTTGAGTTATTCTTAAGAAGTTTAACCATTTGGGAGGATGATTGTTGAAAGTTATTAAACTACGCTATTCAGCAAACGGAGCGGTTCTTCGTGATGAAGGATCGCTTTTTTATAACGGTGTGTTTTTTCTGTTGTCAAACCAAGATAATTCACCTGTACTTTAAAGGTCTTTGTATATTCTTAGACATCCCTGGCGCTAAGAATTCAGGTTGGTTCATCCAACTCATTTTCTTGTGTTTCATTTACTTTTACACGTAATTCATTATATGATCCACCGATTTTTATCATTTTGAAGTTTCTATTCCAGCATTTTTACCACTTTATTCCGATCTACATGCTGTAAATTGGCTAAGCCAATGATCATCTCATTCATCATAGTAAGAAAAAACGGCATCCATATAAGATGAATGCCGTTTTGAAGTTTAACCATCATTCAAATGATTAGATAAACAATCCGACGATTGTTGCAGAAAGAGTGGAAGCCATAGTTGCTACCATCAGCATTTTTAAACCAAATGCGCTAACTTCTTTTCCTTTTGCTCCATTAATGGCTTGTACAGCTCCACCCACGATTCCAACTGAACCGATGGCAGCAAAAGAAATAAGGAAAGTAGACAGAATAGCCACCGTTTTTTCTGACAGCTCACCTAAAAGAGGCTGGAATTGCATGATTGCAGCAAATTCATTAGCCAAAAGCTTAGTGCCCATGATAGAGCCGGCAGTGAGCATTTCATTTCCAGGGATACCCATCAAGTAAGCGATTGGTGAGAAGATATATCCAACCATGGTCGTTAAATCCATTCCGAATAGGCTTGTGAACAATCCGTTTATCAATGCAAGCAAGCCTAAATACGCAATCAACATAACACTTACAATAAGAGCTACCTTTCCGCCGTCCAGCGCCCCGCTTCCGATAGCATCAAAGATATTTTTAGTATGGATCATATCATTAATATCGATAGCCCCTTCTTCTTTAGAAACTTTAACAGGAGCGATGATAGAAGCCAATATTAACGCGCTGAACACATTCAATACGACTGCAATCAATACGAACTTCGCTGGCAGCATTGCCATATAAGAGGCAATCAACGCAGCTGAAACACTTGCCATCGCTGAAGTGGAAACGATGAATAATCGGTTTTTATCTAGATTATTAATATGCGTTTTAATGGCCAGAATAGCATCCGCTTGTCCAAAGAAAATGGAATTGACCGCGTTGAAACTTTCAACGTGCGGTAAACCGGTAACTTTCGATAATAATCCGCCTACATATTTAATGATATAAGGAAGAATTCTCAAATGAGTTAGTAATGATAGGAAAGCCGATGTAAACACAAGAATAAGCAGTACGTTAATAAAGAATGGTGATCCGCCTTCTGGAATCCATCCTCCTACAACGAAATTGACGCCTTCCATTCCGTAATCCAACAATTTATTAAAACCGCTGGCAATTGTATCAATCACCTTTAAGCCAATTGTGGTTTTGAGTAGCAGCCAAGTCAGAACGAATTGAATGCCGAGCATAATAATGACAGCTCGAAAATTAATGTTTTTCTTGTCGTTAGATAATAAGTAAGAAACGCCTATTAATAACGCAATTGCAATAATACCAAGCAAAATGCCAAACAAAAAAATCCCTCTTTCTGAAAATAATTCTGGTGAAAAACTATAGTAATGTGCAATCATCTTTTTTCGCCTTAAGTATAGTACTTACATTTAAAAGAGAAGACAAGGACATATGTCCTTTTTGCTATTTAGTTTTGCCATTAAAATATGGATGTTTCGCGGTTATTAACTTTGATAGGTGGGACAGACTGTTATTATCAAAGAAGAGGAAGAAGTAAGATGAAGATTATTGATAATCAATCATTGGTTTATTCATATCTTGAAACGAATCAGTTACATGAGTACTTTTCACGAGTGGATGTAAATAAAATAAAACTTTGCCGTTTTGATAAAGGAGAAATGATGATAACGGCAGGTGAACCCCTTCAGGAAATGCTTTTCCTTGTGGAAGGAAAAGTGAAAATCTTTACAGTAACAGCTGAGGATAAACGTTTGATCATTCGATTTCTTAAAGCCTTTGCGATGTTAGGGGATATTGAATTTGCAAATGAAGAAAATGCGATTACTTCAGTGGAAGCAATCACTGATTGTCTTGTTCTAAGCATTCCATACAACTATTTAAAAGAAACAATCGGAAAAAATCCAAGCTTTCTCTATTTCTTGCTTCAATCGATTTCACATAAATTCAGGACAAAGACGAATTTCACCACGTTCAACGTTCTTTATCCTGTGGAAGTAAGATTTGCCAGTTATTTATTGTCCATTTCGACGGATAGCAAGGGAACTGTATTTCGTGAAGAAATGAAACACTCAAGCTTAGCCGATATTGCCGATATGATCGGAACTAGTTACAGACACTTAAACAGGGTGATTCAGAAATTGTGTAATGAGCAGGTAATTGAAAGGGCAAAAGGTTCCATTCATATTAAAAATCTTCAAAAGCTCCGAGATTTAGCAAAAGATAATATTTATGAATAAACAGGAACGGATATCAGCTCCTGTTTATTCTGACTGCACTTCCATGGGCGGGAGCGGCTAATAAAGGATATAATATTTTTTTTGGAGCTGTGCATAATCATCGACGGTGATGCCGAACTTTTTGGTGACCGCATTTATGACGAGCTGATTATCGATTTTAGGGTTGTAGTATCTTCCGTTTTTGGTCATTGTGTTGAAAAAATTCCTGCCGTATATGAATATTTCATAATCATCATATCCATTTATCTTTTCACGTTTGAAGAGAGTAGCTATTTTTTTATGTTGTTTTTTAAACTCATTAGATGTGTAGATGACTTTTTGGTTTTTGGATAATGAACTTTCATTGCTGTAAATCAATTGTTTATTGGATAGTTTACTACGATGCACGTAGGAATTCTGCTCAGTATGTGCTGAGAGAACATAATCATATGTTTCAAATTTTGATTTTTTAAAGTCTGAAAATAATAGGTAGCGTAAGTGCTTGGTGAAAAATTCAAACACAGCAAATTGGTAGAATGCATCCATTTTTTCGAATCTGTTGTTTAAATCGAAGCGAATTTTAATAGTATTTTCTTTAATTTGAATAGTAGGATTGCTAATGGTTTTTTTAGGGGAATGTTCTTTAACAATGTAGTTTGATACATTTGTTAAATAGTGTATGTTTTTCTGGGAATTACAGATATAAGTGAAGAAAATGGAGAGAGTGGCTATTAGTAATAAAATTGTATAATAAGAGATAAAAATTTTTTTCATGAGTGCTCGCTTTTTTTTGATGTTTTGATACCTTTAGGATAGTTTATATTTGTATGTTTTCTGTGAAGTATTTTTGAATTTTTTAGTTGATTTCAGTGGGTGGAGAGCGGGAAAAGCGCCAATGAAAAAAGCACCATTTTTCATTGGCGCTTTTGTTAATTTGGATTTGCCAGGATTTTTTCAAGAGCCTGTTGGACATTTTTATACGTCTTAATGCGGATTTCAATACCAAGTTGGACGGCAACCTGAGCCAAGTGGGGATTGATTCCCGTGATGATGGTGTCAATGCCCAAAAGCTGCAGGATATCTGAAATATGAAAGAGATGGTGGGCAACATATGTATCGAAAGATTTGATGCCGGAAAAGTCTAAAATCAATATTTCGACTCCCATGCCCGCCACTTTCGGCAACACTTCTGTGGTAATATAGTTGGCCCGTTCCTCCTGTAGTTCACCGATCAGGGGCATCACAGCTATGCCTGTTCTGATGGGAACGATAGGTGCGGCCAATTCATTCATTTCCTTTTTCATATTCTTGAGTATTCTTTTTTCGGAGATCATAGAGTTATAGGTGATACTATGGGCTTCGGAATCGAATATATCAAGAATTTTCCCTATAAGCCCAATCACTTGTTCTTTTGGTAATTGGAAGGTATCGGATTTATTGCTCAATATTTCAAAAAGGGCAGTTCTAAACCAAGACAATAATTTAAGTGTATAGGGAAGAGGGTAAATTTGAAAATGTAATCTTGCTTGTTCATGCTCCGCTTCTGTATGCATCTCCTCGGAGGCTGTTACCAGTGAATTGCCGATTTTCGTCAACAATGAACAGATCATTCTTTTATGGTCGGCTATTTCGGTATGATTGATATGCAAATGATTTTTTTTAATTGTCTTTCTAAGGATTTCATCTGTAATCGATTCTTTTTCAGTCAATAATAAAGCAGAGATTTCATGGATGGAATGGTTCATAGTTGATTCTCCTTTTTGCTAAAATGCAGAGTTTATTGATGCAAGGTCAACAACATACTGATCCGGCTGCCAAAGGTGCATAGTTAAATTATATAGTAATTAAAATAGAATGTCTTTTCAGTAAAATTACACGGTGAATATAGAGTTTTCCTTGCCATAATTGCTGCATGCAACTTTTTTGAGAAAAATCAGCATTATGTTTGTTGCAATAGCGTGGATTATAATAAATAATGCCTATTAACTAGTGCTGGGGAAGAAGAAATCAGGAAATTAAGCAAAACGAAGGAGACTAGATTAAGTTCTGGAAATATGGGGGTTAATCGTGCATATAGAACGAGTGCCGGGAGAACTAAAAAAAGGATTCTTGATCAAGAATCCTTTGGAAATATGTATGAAAAGTGGTGGTTTGGCTGCTTGTTTATTTCTCTTATTCTCTATTCAGTTGTCTCTCTTTTTCCGCCGCCATCTAATCAAGTAGCCTTGCAACAACTTGCATCCCGGGAATGAACTGGTTCATGGTGTGCCGTCTTTTCGTAACAGCCACCGAACAAGTACAATCGTTTGGGCCGTTTTCATTACTTGAATAGCATAGAATGTGTAAACGAAAAAAGATACGTGGCGAAACATCTTGCTTTTCACTAAGTGTGCCGTTGCCGGAAAGTACCATCAGCTACTGGCAAAAACGCATGTATCTGATGAAAAGAAGTGTTTCTGCATGCTTTAAATGGACCTTTTCTAAAAGCTTGCAACCAACCACCAGTATATGTTTCACGACAGGATGTTTATTTCTTTTATCCTGTCATTATTCAATACCCGTTTTGCACAAAAATAACCTTGGAATATAAAAAAATTTGTTTCTGAGTTATTTTATGATTCGTTTTTATTTCCTCTGCCTTGCAAAAAAATAGCTAGCTAATGAAGAAACCCCATCTCCATTTTTGAGCTGGGGCTGCTTGTTTTTATTTATGCGCTAAATAATGGTCTCTGTTAATGACTTTACGCTCGATCATTTTGCCATTCTTGAGGGTTTCTAGATAGGTGACACTTTGGGTATGATCAGGCGTCTTGCTGACAATTGAGCTGTCCAGGCGGTAATCGACATTTGCCGGTTTGGCCTTGGCGGATGAATAGACTTTGAATGTCAGTGTTCCCGGTCCTACAACGCCCTCGATATAAACAGGGAAGGGATATGGATTGCTAAACTCCAAGTCTTTATAGGGAAATGCGATAGCTGCGTCTTGGCCGACAGGCACATAGCCTACGGTCATGCTATGGTTATAGCGTTTATTAGGGATGATGCCTGCTTTGATGATGGCGTTGTACAGTGTGGTGCTTACTTGGCAAACCCCGCCTCCATAGCTTTCTACGACCTTGCCCCCTTCATAGGTTCCAGCTGCTTTATATCCTTTATCGGCCGTTGTGTCTCCGACAAAATCATTGAAGCTGAAGCTTTCGCCAGGCATCAATAAATAAGAGTCAATGGTCTCTGCTGCTATTTTTATATTTGTGTTTCTATTCAGTTCCTTGGCACCGGTTGTATAGTTCGTCGTAAAACTGCCGATGACATTATGGACTGTCGTTAATGTTTCTTTTGTGATTTTTGCCGGTACTTGCTGCAACTGGGCTGCGACTGTTATATCTTCTTTGTTGTTTTTTTGCAGGGCTGCTGACAAATCTTGCCGTAGCTGATCTTGGTTAATCTGATAACCTTTCGTGTCATCCTTAATGGATACAAAGCCGTTTCGGATAGAAATGCTGGCATTCTGCGGTGCTTTCTTCATTTTTTGTTCGATATTTCCAACCCATTTATTCAAGAGATTTTCATTGATTGTGTACGTTAAATGATATTCTTTTCCTTTTTTTTCTTTAGCGAGTTTATATCGGGCCAGTAAGCCCTCATTTTTGCCGAAGGAATAGGCTTGATCCATTTTTTGTTTTGTGTCGTACTGGACGCCTATATTTTTTAAGGAAGTGGTAAATGTTTGATTACCCACCTTCACATTCACTTTAATTAAATCGTGCTTAGCGGTGACAGCTGCAAGCAATTTTGTTGCTTCTTCTTTTGTTTTGTTCGTTAAGTCTTGGCCTTCTACTGTCACATGCGGATAGAAGGTATCATTGTATAGATTGGCAGTCTTGTAAATATATCCATAAATGGCCCCTCCAGCAGCTAACACAACAATGGTCGCAGTGATGATCCACATATATATTTTTTTCATATCAGTATAAAATTCCTCCAGTTAGGTAGATTGCTAATCTGATGTAACCCACAGAAGTGCAAGGGAATGAAATCGATATTACAATATTATTACCAAGGTTATATTTTTATTACAAACAATATGTTTTAGTTTACCATATTTTGAAGATTATTGATAACAGTATCAATTTACTAAAATTGCAATAAATTGAAACTTACTATTCCTTGTCTTCACTCCCGTGTTGAAGTGGGCGTTTCTTTATCATTATAAGTAAAGAATTCGGGCGTTATTGTATAAGATTAAGGACGAATCCAGTAAAATAAAGCTATGCTTTGGTCGGATGTTTAATGAAAGCTTCCTAATCGATAGGCAGCTTTTCAGCTATAAAGTGAAGCTTGATCGTTGGGATTTTAGTTTATCCTACACTGATCATTCGTTGAAAACCGGATTACTCCGCTTATGTCTTAGAGCCGGTTAGCATGAGATGAATGAAACAAAAGTGCTGCCAAGGCTAAGATTATCGCCTGGCGATTTTTTTAGTGTGGCGTTATGTTATAGAGAATCCGTGACAGGAGAGGGGGATGGGATGAACTCTATTATTTCGATATCCGTCAAACAATTGGTTGAATTTGTCCTGAAAAGCGGAAGCATTGATACAGCTTTCGTGGCAGGACAGGATAGAGCCGCAGAAGGGACAAGGCTGCATCGACTTTTGCAGAAGCGGGAGGGAGACCATTATCAAGCAGAGGTCCCGTTAGCAGTCGATTATGCTTACAAAGGCATTACGTATCATATAGAAGGGCGTGCGGACGGCATTTATGAAGAGAGGGGAATGTATGCTGTCGATGAAATAAAGTCAACGAGCCTTCCACTGCACCGGATAGACGAATATCATAATCCGAGACATTGGGCACAGGCTATTTGCTACGGATTTATTTATGCCAAGGAAACGAGCCTGAAGGAGATGAATATCCGTCTCCGCTATATTGAGGCAGGTACTGAGGAAGTGAAAGCATTCGAGCATATCTATACGTATGAAGAACTGGAAAAAGAGTTTATTCGTTATATTGATTTATACGAAAAATGGGCACGCTTCCAGCTCGAATGGAAAGAAACAAGGGATGCTTCAATCAAGGCCCTTGATTTTCCGTTTAGCCAATATAGAAAAGGCCAGAGACAATTTGCCGGGGTAGTCTATAAGGGCATTAAGCATAAAGCAAAAGTTTTCGCTGAGGCCCCCACCGGAACCGGGAAAACAATGTCTACTCTATTTCCTTCCATTAAAGCAATGGGGGAAGGAGAAACTGGAAAGATCTTTTACCTGACAGCCAAGACCATCACCAGACAGGCAGCGGAAGGAGCAATTCTTCGTATGAAGGAAAAAGGCCTGCGCATCAAGAGTTTGGTGCTGACAGCCAAAGATAAAATATGCTTGATGGAAGAGCGCAATTGTACGCCTGAGTATTGCCCTTTTGCCGATGGTTATTACGACCGCGTCAATGATGCCTTATTTGACATGATCACAAACCATGATCATCTCTCAAGGGACGTGATTGAACATTACGCCAAGGAATATGCACTCTGCCCGTTTGAATTGTCGCTTGATGCCACATTTTGGTGCGATATTATCATTTGCGACTATAACTATGTCTTCAACCCGCATGTTTATATAAAGCGGTTGTTTATGGATGGTGCACGGACGGGGGTATTCCTGATTGATGAAGCGCATAATCTGGTTGACCGGGCAAGAGAGATGTATTCCTTCCAATTGGAAAAATCCATGTTCCTGTCGCTCCGCAAAGCAATCAGCAAAAGCGAAAAGAAACTGAGAAAAGCTATTAATAGGCTACACATCTATTTTCTTGAGTTGGAAAAAAAGTGTGGGGAGGAAGGTTTCTATACACAAAGCGAAATGCCTGCCGATTTGGATGAAGTGATTGAACAAGCAGTGCTGGCATGTAAGGAATTTTTACTGCAGCGTATCGGGGAAGAAGTGGGAAATGAGGTATTGCAGGTCTATCTTCAATTATTGGCCTTCCAAAAAATTTCCGGCCTATACGGAGAGCAATACCGCATCTTTGTTCAAAAGGATAAGTATGATTCCACCCTGTCGCTCTTGTGCCTAGATCCGTCGCTTTTATTGAAGAAAGTGATGAAGCTGGCTAAATCCACCATTCTTTTTTCTGCCACGCTGACGCCTTTGGACTATTTCTCTGCCGTTCTTGGAGGGGATGAAGATAGTAAACATTACAGGCTTTCATCTCCTTTTGATCCAGCTTCTGCCCTTATATGCATAAATGGTTCCATCAGCACTAAATATAGAGACCGTCCAGACAGCTTTAAACCGATTGCGCAAGCGATTGGTCAGATGGCAAAAGCTAAAACAGGAAATTATATGGTCTTTTTTCCGTCTTATAAATATATGGAAGAGGTACATGCCTCTTTTGCCTCACTTTATCCGGACGTGAAAACGATTCTCCAGCAAAGCAGCATGGAGGAAAAAGAGCGCGAGGATTTTCTATCATCATTTGTTGAAGATCCAAATGAGACAATGATTGCATTCTGTATCTTGGGAGGAATATTTTCTGAGGGGGTCGATCTTAAAGGAAGCCGTCTGATCGGGGCTATCATTGTAGGGGTCGGGCTGCCGCAGTTCGATCGAGAAAGAGAGCTTCTTAGAAGGTATTATGATGCCGCAGGGGGCATGGGCTACCAGTTTGCCTATACATTCCCGGGAATGAACCGGGTCCTGCAGGCTGCGGGCCGTGTCATCAGGGATGATAGCGACAGAGGTGTTATTCTCTTAATCGATAGCCGCTACCAGACGCAAACATATCGGCAACTCTTCCCAGAACAGTGGAATGGGCATCATATCGTGTCTGTTCCGCCTCTTTTTCAGCGTCAACTGGAAGAGTTTTGGAGTCATTAAAAGCTGTAAACAGGAACATGCCTGTCTGCGGCTTTTTATTTTTTTGCTTTTTTCGCAGAAAGCAAATATTGAATTTTCCCCAAGATGCCCCCTTCTTTTTTGATACGATCTATGTCTGTGTTTCTGTCTTTTGGGGTGGATATAAGCTAGCTATGACAGAAAAGAATGTGGAATGGGGCTAAATGACTGAATGAAAGGCCCTCGGTCGCAGACGTGACTGGCGGAAGCCTCGGTATATCCACCTAATTTAAGGGGATTAATGATCTAAAATAGATATGAACTCCTTTTCTCAGTATAATGAAAAGATGTGCTAAAGGGGAAAAAACAATGACTATATCGAAGAGTTTAAAGTACATTCCACTAGCCTTCTTATTGTTCGGAGGATCGGCCGTTTATGGCATGAAGAATGGACTTCCTTGGAAAAAAAAGGCCGTTGCCTATGAAATAGAAAATATACTAGAAGATCGTTATCATGAAGCATTTATTATCCATAAACAATATAAGAATCCACATACAGGCGATTATGGAATCATCGTTTCGTCAAAAGGCAACACTGGACTTACATTTAAAGGGGAAAAGAATCGCCTTCTGAACGAAGTGCAGGACGATTACATGCCGCAAAAATGGCTGGGACAGTTTCATACGGAGTTGGATGAAGGCCTTACTAAACTTAACCCGCAAATGACTACATTAAAAGTCAATGTCAAAGGGGGGCTACGCTACTATATGAAAAACCAAACAAACCGTTCCTATTCTGAAAGCAATGCCTTGTTTACCGTTATTTTTATGACTGACAGAAAGTTGAACAATGACAATAAGCTCTGGAACCAGATTGACAAAACGGCTATTTACTTGCAGAATCATGTGGAAAACGCAAACCTCATCTATCGCTTTGAAGGCCAAAAAGAAATCAGCTGCAAGTCCGAACAGGTGAATATGGTTCAGAATAAAGGCGATGCCAAAAAAATGTGTGTCTTTCAGAAATCAACGAAATAATAGGTATGCCAAGCTGCATCATTCTGATTATTTTTAATATTTCGCTATTATAAAATAGTGGGAAATGATAGGCTTCTTTGCTATGATGAAGGAAAGACATCATCTTAGGAGACAGAGGGTGAAGGCAGCATGTTGGATAAACTTGAGCATTATTCTGGCGATCTTCATATAATGGAGACGGAGCATACTCTCATGAGGGAGTTTAATCCATCCATTCTTCTGTATTTGAGCCATAGTAACAGACTCAATGAAGCTTTATCTTTCCTGGAATTTGAAGAAGAAAGACAGTTTAAGCATTTTATCGAAAAATTTGATACATATAACGGCAAGAACGGCATTGTCAGCTTTAGGATATGGCAGATTTGGGCTAAAAAGAATGGAAAATTGCTTGGGTTCATCGGTTTTCCAATCTGGCATATTGACAGGAAACACGCCATTTTGGAAGGAAACCTGCCTACGGGGGAAGCGTATATATCCGAAGTGATTCCTTTAATGATCCAAGAAGGTTTTACTGCGATGCACCTTTCTACTATTGAGACCAAATTACTTTTGCAATCATCCTTTTGGAGGCAATCCCTCGAAAGGATTTTCTCAGTTAAAAGCCCAGATAATTGGCAGTTGACTATTGAGGAATGGCAAAGAAGCAGGGGGGTATTGCCGTGTTTTTAAGAGCAGAAGAAAAGGGGCAAAACAAATTCTTTAGGATCGGCCTCATCTAAGTGATAGAATAGGATGAATAAAGATTGTAAGAATGAACGTGTTCAAATGAGGAGGCACTATGGACCAATTAAAGGTTTTACAGCAAGAGAATGATCGTTTAAGAGAGGAATTGGAGAAAAGCCAGAGCCTTGTTAAAGACATATCGGCTCCGATTATACCATCTATCCTTCCAGAGACGATTCTTGTACCGATTGTAGGCAATTTATTTCCTGAACGGTTTGATGTCATTAATGCAAAAGTTTTGAAAGCGGCTAATGCAGAAAATGTAACGACTGTCGTCATGGATTTTACAGCCATCACGGAAAAGGAACTGGAAGGCCTTGAAAGCTTTGCCCATCATGCAAACGACTTGAAGGAGGCCCTGCATTTGATGGGTGTGAAATTAGTCTTTGTCGGGTTTGGCCCTAAGTTGACTCTTACCTTACTGCAGTCCGATCTGGCAAACGATAAAAATCTGGAAACCTATCTCACTTTCAAACAGGCACTGGAGACACTTGCTGCCAAGAGAGGATATGGATTCGTCAAGCTCAACGAACAAAACTCAACCACCTGGTGAAGCCGGGTGGTTTTTTTGTCTTTGTTTATGTTACAAAAGGCAGCTATTTGAAATCATCCGAGCTTAAATGTATGCCCATGAAAAGTTGCTTAGTTTAAACGGCTAGAATGCTAACATAATTCGATTTTCTTTCCTTAATGTCTCTGAGGATTTTATTGATTTCATAGATACAATCTTTATTGACGGTTGTGATTTATAGGGGCAGCTTTTTTTATTGCAGTACTAGTGGAGAATTTCACTTTATACTCCAATCGTAAAATTGTCGAAACTGCCAAAATTGTCTAAGGAGGAGGTATAGTATAATAGATTTGGAGAAAAAGAGACAGGTAAAGAAAAAAGCGAATGCAGAGGAAGTGGCATATGTGAAAAGAATAGCGGTGATCGGCGGGGGAATAACGGGCTTAACTGCTTTATATGAATTGCAGAAAGCAAAGCGCAGGCAGAATCTGGACATAGAACTGATCTTGATTGAAAAGAACAGTCGCCTTGGCGGCAAGATTGCTTCTTATCATAAAGATGGATTCATTATGGAAACGGGAGCTGACTCCATTGTGGCGCGTAAAGATAATGTGATGTACCTGGTGGACGAACTCGGCCTTCAAGATGATCTTGTATATAATGCGACTGGGCTTTCTTATATTTGCACGGATGGGGAATTGCATGCTATCCCTGAGGACTCGGTTTTTGGCATCCCTTTGAATGAAGAAGCACTGCACGCTTCGACCCTTCTATCGGAAAACGCAAAAAGAGAAGTGCTGAAGGAGGCAAGCCTGCCCAATCGTTCATTTACTAAAGAGGATTCAATTGGAGATTTCCTGGAATACTTCCTTGGCAAGGAAATGGTGGATAGGCAAATTGCCCCCGTTTTGTCGGGCGTATATTCCGGCGATTTGCACCAATTATCGATCGAATCCACCTTGCCATTTTTGCTAGATTATAAGAATGAATACGGCAGCATTTTGAAAGGGTTAGAAGCTAATCAAGCACAGTTTAAGCGTGCTGGCAATAAAAAATTCATCTCTTTTAGAAATGGTTTATCAACCGTGGTTGATGCCTTTGAAGAAGTTCTTTCCGATGTCTCTTTTCATAAAGGGCAAGGGTCAACTTCAATTGTGCCGGCTTCGGAGGGATATAGAATCAAGCTTGAAGATGGCGCAAGTATTGAGGCGGATTACGTCGTTGTGGCGACAGAGCACCAGGCTGCGCAGCAGATGCTTGCTTCCAAGGAATTGGATCAGGTATTCAACTCCTTCCATGATAAATCCTTAATCAGTATCTATATGGCTTTTGATGTGGCAGGCAACGTTCTTCCTGCAAATGGTACTGGGTTTATTGCTGCAGAAGACAGCGGATTGCTGTGCAATGCATGCACATGGACCAGCGCTAAATGGCCGAATACGTCTCGGGATGGGCGCTTGCTAGTACGGCTTTTTTATAAGAATACGTTAAGCAATTTTGACGAACTGCTAAAGATGGATGAAGAAACACTCATAGAGACTGCCTTGCAAGATGTCCAGAAAGGGTTATCCTTATCGGCCCGCCCTATGTTCACCAAGGTGACTAAATGGCTGGATATAATGCCTGTTTATAATTTGTCTCATCCGGAAGCAGTGAAGGAATTAGAAGAAAAAATGAGTGCCCTTTTTCCTGGAGTAATGCTTGCTGGCTGTTCTTATTATGGAGTTGGTATTGCTGATTGCATCACGAATGGGCGAAGAACAGCTGCTTCTATAGTAAAGAAAATAGGATTATTACAAAAGCAGGTTTAAGGATGTCTGCTTAAAGCCAAATAGAAAAAGGAGCTGTTGCCAGCTCCTTTTTCTATTTGGTGATTTTTTGGCCATTAGGTTGTCAGTCAATACGTTTGGATAAGCTTGAGCAGTTTTTCCATCCACTGGATGTTGAATGCCGAGTTACTGAATGCATGATCACTGATGAATTGAACTTTTTCGTCGCATAATTTGTCATTTTCTTGTTCTCTCAGAGCGGAATATTCCTGCCAGCGCTGTTTTTCTTTTTGAATGGTATCTTCAAAGAGGAAGGCAGCCTTGGCGGGATCGACAAAATCCAATAAATAGATGGAAATATAGAGGTCCTGGATATTTGTAAGACTCTTGAAGCTATCATAAATATCCAGTTCAAGGGCTTGCCTTCCTGATTTTGTGATCGTATACAACGTTTTATCCGGACGGTTCTTTTCGTGGATTATTTCAACCGATTCGATGAGCCCTTTTTTCTGAAGTGCTTCGAAATTATAGTAGAACTTTCCTTCGCTCATTCCGGTGAGATTATTAATTGGAAGAGCATCAAGCAGCTTCTTTTTTATCATATAAGGATAATTGTTCCCTTTGGCCAATGTCCCTAATATAAATAAACGGATAGACAATTATGAAACTCCCTTCTTGAAAACGATTCCTTGCATTGTTCAATTCCATCATAGCAAAAATTCAGGTGAATTAGGCATTTTTTTCTACAGAATTGTCTAAAGGTCTTGGCAGTGCATTGTCTTTGTGTCCGAAAGCTACTGCTAACGTATTAATGGCAAGAGCAACAACGCCGATCAATGCCAATTGTCCAAGATATTCGGCTAAGTGCCCTCCGCCGAACATGGTCGTGAAGTCTGCCTGTACACTATAATACATAGGCGAAATATAGCTGACTGCCCGGAAGAATCCAAACATGACTTCTCTTGTCATTACTGCGCCGGCTGCGATTGTTTGAATCAATAGCAATGGAAGGTTTATCAACATACCGCCTTGGCCGAACAGGAAGGAGAAAATCAGCGTGAATTGCAATGAAACAAATAGCTGCAACGCATGGTTCACCCATAGTTGGAAGAATGTTTCGGTGCCGTAACCATGCATGATATACACGATCGCAATCCCGATTAATGGTGCTACCACTGACAATATGACAGAGACAATTTGAATATAAGCATAGGTTCTCCATTTACCGAGGATATTCTTCATGCCGTTAAATACCCCGACCAGCATTAAGGATGCAATCATTGCCCCAACATATGAAACCATTGTAAGGAAGAACGGAGCCATTTGATTATGCAATCCTTGTGGAACCTTATTAATGGAAATCAAGTTTGCATCAAAGCTGTTTTCAATCGATTTAGCCATTGCATCCGCTTGTTTTTCAGGAACATTCAAAGTAGCGAAAATGCCTTTTGCTTTGTTGATTGAAAATTGTTCGCTCATTTTTGAATCGATTTCTTTTACAATGAATTGCATTGTGCTTGAAACCATTGCCGGGTTTGCTTCATTTACATAGAAATCGATATCTGGCTGTGCCTTCCCGCTTTGAAGGTTGGCAGAGAAATCTTTTGGAATATGGACCACCAAATGAATATCGCGGTCATCCAGCATTTTTTTACTTTCTTTCAATGACTTATCAGTCGCAATTTCCTTAAAAGGAAGAGATTCTTTTAGCTGCTTGGCTATTTGCTTACCATATTGCGTGTCATCGTTGACGATGGCTGCATGTAAATCGTCCATATTTTTTGGAATGGCACTATAACCAGGCATAAAGCTGCCCATCATGATGATTTGATAAAAGATCGCCATGAATATCGCTGCTATGACGCCCTTATTTTTTAAAAATTTTAAAAACCCCACTATATCACCCTCTGTTTATTTTTTGAGAAAAGCACTTTAAAAAAAATACTCTGTTTAGAGTATTGATGCTTGTACAAATAACGATATTACTGTGAATATAGTGTTATGTCAAATGAAAAAATTCTGCTTTGTCGCACTCTTTCTTTGAAAAATATTCAAAAAATCAATAATGACAGCAATGAAAAGGATTACAATAGTCCTGAGAAAAAATAACTAACAATCCTTGTTTTATCTTTCAATCAAGGGGGGGCAGACAAGTGAAAAAAGGGATCCCGGTACTCCTACAGAAAGAAGCTCCCCAAAATGAGGCGGAAATGTTATTAGAACACCGACTGCCATGGACTGTCCGGAAAAGTATATAAGAAGAAAATAAACAGTATCTCCACCCTTATTCGCACATAAAAAAGCAGTCAGTACCTTTTTAAGCACTGACTGCTATCCATAAGTTTATGATTGACTTTGTTTACGTATTGTGAATGATCACTAATAAGCAGTTATTAAAGCGATTCCACTTCAGAACGGTGATCAGGCTCGTTTTTGGCAAAGAAGCTGGCTAGGAACATGATGACACCGATCGCTGCCATGGCGGCTTCAACGACATAGAAACTGCTGTTTTGCATATAACGGACTAGGAAAGCTCCCCCAAACACAATGAACATGGACAATCCAAAGTAAAATAATGGACCTTTCATCGTAATTACCCCTTTTCGTGTATTCTGTCTAATAGTTTATACGCATTTTCGTTACGTTTATTGTACTATTTATGTCACAAAAACGCCATAATTTCATATTGAAAATAATAAAAAGAAATATTTTCCTTTTGCTAAAAGCGTTTACGTTTGATCTACCTTATTTTTTTATATTATTCCATTTAGATGATAGATGAGTATGTTCGGTCCTTGTTTTATTCTCTTGGATGATGTGGACTCCCGCGTGGTCCTCCGATTCTTTTTTATTCCGAATGGCGATATTAATGAATATTAAAAGCAAAGTGGATAGAAGGAGAGGGATGAGGAAAATCCAGGGAGCTGACATCAAATCCTTTTTGCTTTCTCCTAGCATTCCGCCCCATTCGCCTGTCATCGATAATTTACGGTCTTCTTCATTAACAGCGAATTTTTGCGATCCGCCGATATAATAGGAAAATACCCCAAGCTGCAATAATAGAAGAAAACTGATTGTTATCTGCTGCAAAGATATTAAGGTGAATCGCGGCCTGAAAAGTGGGATTATATGTTTAGTGAATATCCGCCAATCAGAAGCTCCCAACGTTCTAGCAGCGATGATAAATTCATTTTTTAATAGTTGGTTCATTTCATTGGTAAACGTATTGGTGATCACAGGGATTCCTACCAGAATGAATATGCATATTTGGAAGACGACTAATTGCTCAGTAGACAGGACATCTTGAATCAATGGCAGGTAGCCTGTAAAAATATAAACAAGAATAAACGCCGGTAAATATAAAAAAGGCAAAAAGAAATAATGGACCCATTTCCTTAGTTTTTTTAATGGGAAAACCAGCAGATAGGAAAGGGCAGCGCCAAAAAGAAGCCTGCATAAAGTGACAATGCCCACAATCAGAAATGTGTATTGGAACCCTTGAATAAGCCGTAATGCTAGGTTGTTGCCGCCGCGGTCCGTCCCGAAGGGCGGTACATGCAAGGGCGAAAAAGGAGGGCCAATAATGATTTCTCCATTGTCATTATATTTTAAGGTAACTGGTTTGACGGTATCTTTAAATGCAATGTTGTAGAAAATGCTTGAACATAATAATAGCAAGAGCAAGATCATTAAAAAGAGAAGCGGTTTATTTTTCGTCATGATGTATTCTTCCCCCCCAGGATATATTGCAGCGCGCTAATAAATAGGTTGAATACGATATAGAGAAGGATGAATACAAACAGGCATACCGCAATTTCGATCGGGTTGGATGAGTACACTAACATAGAGGTGAATCCTTTTAATTGGAAGAGATACTCGACTAAAAACAAACTGGAAATGGCATACCAGTAGATAATAGTGAATTGTTGCGTAAAGGAGTAGATTAGATTTCGTAAAAGGTGCCTGTAAAAAATCTCCTTTGAAGACAGCCCTTTTGCTTTTGCAAAATCGACATAGGTCTTGCCATGCTCTTCTTCCACAATCGAAATCAAGGTTCTCGTAAGCAGGAATATGGGCACGAGAGACAAACAAACAATCGGCAGAAAATAGACATTCCCAAAAAAACCGAACACTTTAAAAAGCTTAAGGCCGGTAGCTTGGAATAAAAGAATGATGATGAATTGGAAACCTAAAATAACGGAAACATCAGGTATGGCTTCTGTGACAGTCAAAAAACGCAAAAATCCTTTCTTTATGCTGGCGTGGGATATGTAATAGATGCTTGTTAAAATCAATGAAAGCAGAATTGTGATCATAATCGAGACAATCAGAATGGTCATTGAATATTGGAATGGTTCCTTCGCAAATGTCCATATAGAAACAGGATTTTGGCCGTTAAAATCAGTGATTGTAATGGAAGAAGGCTGTAGTGTAGAGCTGATGACGGTTAGCAGTGATGACAAGAATTGATGGGGATAGAATCCAAAATCGGTCACGAAAGCATCCGGATTCCCGCTTTTGAAAAACAAGGCAGGTACAGATACGATAGAACATATGGTAAAAAAAACAATCAGGCAGCCGGCCAAAGCAGCAACGGTTTTGGGAATGAACGTTTTCAATATGTTTAATCCTTTCCACGGTTCTTTTCCTAACTGGCACTAAGTCCCCTCCCGCCTCAGAAGATGCGCGAAGATAGATAAGCAGGAGATTAAGCGATAATAAGCACTTAGGTTTGTTTTGCTATTGATCGGTGGTAAATGAATGAAACCTATTACGGATCAAAAAGTTTTATTCTATATGTATAATTAAACCTTATTTTACTTATATTAACATATATTCGTGCTGAAATGGGCATAAAAAGGGCAGGTTATCCACATTAGTACCTCTCTGGACTATCCATGGTTTTGGATAGAACGTTTCTGGAAATAAAGCCGGATATCCTATCAAACAATTTTGATTTGATATATGAAGAAAATAAAGCATGAAAGAAGGATAGAATGAATGGGCAAACTGATCTGGGCGATCCTAGCTATACTCCCTGTCCCATACTTGATTCTCTGGTTGGATTCTTTCATGTTTGAATGGGAGATGGAGTCCTATCATTCGACAGCTGTAGCCTTTTTTTGGTTGCCCTTCTTCGCTACGGTTATTGTTGGTATCCTTTCCAGTAGGATTCAAGTAAGATATGTTATTCTAGTGAATATTTTGATGGCGATACTATCTATTGCTGCCAATATTTTTTATCCAATCAGCAACAAATCTAGGCTTGTTTTATATGTGGATAATATAACGATATTGATTATTGAGATAACTTTTATTTATAGGTTCTTTTTCAAGTGTTGGGGTAGAGAACATTTCTCTGCCCCTTTATCCTAATGAATTGCCTATTGATTTATAGTGGTGATGCAGGAGGATTCGTGCCCTAAAACGAGCGAAGTTCCTAAACCCAAAGGCATTCCGTTTCATGACCTTTGTCAAGTTGTTCAACCCTTCCACAAACCCATTGGAGTACCCAAATTCAAAACGGTTAAGGATTTCCGTTTCCCAATTTCGATAGGTCTGGACGGTTTTCACGAACTCAGGAATCCTGCTTTCTTCCACCTTTTCATAAAACGCATGCAGCGCTTCTTTTGTCTTCTCGATATGGCCTGGCCCCCGCCGTTTGGCTTCGTTAAACCACTCATAAAAGGCCTCTTTCAACCCATACGCTATTTTTAATTCAGGGGACAGCGCAAAGTATCTTTCCAGATACCATTTATCTGTTTTTGTAAGCTTGTGGGAAGCTTTATGAAAGACGTAACGGACCTTCTTACACTTTTTACGGTCGTATGCATGCCACTCGTTTTGTTCCCTCACACGGATCTTGTCGAGCGCCCAATTCATATACCGGACGAAATGAAACCCATCCGCCACGATCACAGGACCGTCCAAGGCCTGTTTGACAGCTGCCTTGAAGGCGTGGCTCATATCCATGACAACCACTTCCACCTTGGCCCCATGTTTCCGCAAGTACTCTTTAATTGTGTCTTTCCGTCTGTTTGGCAGGATGTCGATCGGTTCGCGGGTCACGGCATTGGCAATGATCAATTGATATTTTTCCTTTCCGGAATCCCCTTTGAATTCGTCGATGGCAATCGCTTTGGGCAAGGCCTTCTCTCCCTTGATTGATTGGGGGATAATCCGGTCAAAACGCCGTATGATCGTACTGACGGATGTATGGTATTGGGCCGCAATTTCGGTGAATGTCTTGGCTTTGACGGTACGGATCTGGACCTGTTGATTCCATTCCTTCGAATGGTGCTGATACCTCTCCACAAAAGGATTTTCCTCATAGAAACGTTTCCCGCACAAGCAGGCATATCTCCTTTTCCGATAGATAATCATGGTGGGGCGTTCCGCCATTTTCAGATGCTTAATCTTTTGGATACGGTAATCATGGACACGCTTGGTCTCCTTCGAACAGGAAGGGCAGGCATGGTCCTTAATCGGCATTTCAATATATATTTGGTAGATTCCTTCATTGATGTCGGTTTTGATGATGGTTGCCCCTTCAAGTCCGGGCAGAATCATGTTAAAATGCAAGTGCACACATCTCCATTTCTATCTTGTTTCTCGTCAATTCAAGTATAAGAAATTTAGGAGCTTGTGTGCTCTTTTTTTTGCCCATTTTTAAGTGGACACCCCAACATTTAGTATAGAACCTATTTATATTATTCTCCAATTGATTGTCAGAGATATTACGGCCCACATAAAAAGACGGAAGCAAAAAGATAGATGAATTCAGTTGTTTGAGTGTGGGCAGTCCTAGATGGTTCTAAGACTTCCGCTCAAGAACGAGAGGGAAGGATAAGCAGGAAATCAAATACTGGTAAGAATCTGATTGAACGAATAATCGGCGGGAATGAATAAAATGTTGATTCTGATTGAACAACGTTTTACATACATGCTCATATTATAGCCTGCAGCCCTTCTTCGTGAAGGGTTTTTAGCGTATAGTTGAAAGAAACTAGCGGGAAGGGGGTGGCTGAGTGATTAAGAATCTGAATCCCAGGAGCAAGGAAGCAGCTGAATGCATATGGGCAGTCCAAATCCCGGCGTACACAATAGAAGCAGAGTTGATTGGATTTCCACAGCTTCCGCCGTTGTCTGAGACAGTCGCAGATATTATGGCTTCTAAAGATCACTATATCGGCTACTTTGAAGGGAAAGATTTGATTGGGTTTCTTTCGTATGCAAAAGACGGGGAGACCATAATCATTTGCTCACTCGTGGTACATCCCGACCATTTCCGTAAAGGTGTCGGCAGAAGTTTGCTCTCCTGGATGATTGAAAATGTGGCAGGAAAGCAAAAAATGGCAGTGACTACTGGTGAAAGGAATGGGCCGGCCATGGCGTTGTACCGTTCATTTGATTTTCGCCATACCCATTCAAAAGAAATCGCACCGGGGATCCATCTCGCCTTTTTAGAACGGAAAGGCTGTTCTAAAAAATGATAGTAAGTTTCGAAGGACCAAGATTATTACCGTATTATGAAAGGGTTATTTAAAATTCATTTAGAAATTTGAAGAGATGGGATAAATGGTGGAAAAGGCCTTGGAAACATCGCTCTTGGATGTCTCCAAGGAAAGCTGTGTGATTAATACAATTCATACTGTTGGACTCCACGGTCTTCCATGACTTCTATACCGAGAAGGGTTACCTTAGAGGGATTCACCACGGACAGATTGATGTGGCCTGTTTCTTTTAGACGGATAAATGTATCTTTATTCAATTTGATTTTTTGTGGATACTTACCTTTCTCATTGTAAAAATTAAAAATCTCATTCTTGATTGTGTTGTAAGTCATTTGCGTTTTCTCCTTCGTTTTTTTCATAGTATAGGGGATACAAAAAAACACATCAATAGATTCGGAATAATGTACATATTTCTACAATTCGATTTACCATTTACATCAAAAACCATGGCGAATTGTGTTCGAATGGTGAAAAGAAAGAGGTATTTCCAGAGGATTCGTGGATTTGTCCCATTCTAAATGGCGCTAAGCCTCCCACTTCAACACAAGAGGTTTATACGAAAAAATGTAAATGGGAAGATTAAGAGCCCAGTAGGAATCCGCTTGGTTCAACCATGGATTGGCGGGGAATAATGCCTGCCGATCCATCTACTTTTTATCAATTCGATATTCCTTATCAGAAGCTGTATAATTTACAAGTTAAGATGCTGTTAAAGGAGGTATGCAACTAAATGGCTTATATCTTGATTGGGATTGCAGGAGCCCTTGGTGCCGTCTCACGGTATTCCATCGGACTGTGGATTCCACAAGGGGATGGCTTTCCGTTTGCCACCCTTTTGATTAATCTGTCGGGAAGTTTTCTGCTATCCTGGCTGACCACTAACCTGTTCCTGCGCCTTCATCTCTCGCAGGCATTAAAGACAGCGATAGGCACTGGATTTGTTGGGTCCTTTACGACTTTTTCTGCATTAAGCGTGGAGACGGTCCACTTATTGAATGCCGGTAAAATTCTGGCTGGCCTCTTCTATGTGATGGCGTCTTTGCTTGGTGGCTTAATATGTACATATCTGGGTTTTAAGAAGGCGGAAGCGAGGGAGAAAATATGACATTGATGAATGTACTGCTTGTTGCGGCCGGCGGTTTTTTTGGTAGCATGGCCCGCTATGCCACAAGTGCCGGTTTCGCCCGGTCCGCTGCTTTTAAATGGCCGGCAGCAACATTGCTAGTTAATCTTATAGGTGCTTTTTTACTTGGATTGTTGGCGGGAGCGGATGCAGTCCCTTCTTTCATGCTGCTTGCCGGTACGGGATTCATGGGAGCATTCACTACCTTCTCCACGCTGTCGCTTGAACTTGTGAAGATGGTGAAAGAGGGGTACATAAAAGCCTTTATCCTGTATGTATTGGTTACTTATGGAGGTGGCATCACTCTGGCTTGGCTTGGTTATTGGATAGGGCATTAGAGAATGAATAGGGTGGAATGAACACTCGCTAAAAAAGCGGGTGTTTTTTGTTATGGGCTATACAATAGAAAATAAAATTCGACAAATACTGCAAATTGAAGGATTGGCAGTTTCATAAGGAGAAATAAATACATTTTCACTGGAAGCCGAGAATTTATACACGAGGAGTTGGAATTGTGAAGAAGAGTAAATTAGCCATATATCTTCCGGTGGGGTTGCTGGGCATTTTGATCGTTGCCGGAGGAAGTGCATGGTTTGTAGTGGAACGTGGTAAAGAGAGCGGTTATAAAGCCTCTTATTCGAATAAACAAGTTGAAGCAAACGAAGTATATGGTTCGAAGTGAGAAGACCAATATTGCATTCAAAACAAATAATTGGCGGGGATAAATATAAACCCCACCAATCATCATTTCACTTTATTTGCTTTGGGGAGGATCATTCTTTTTAGGATCCCGTTGAGGACTGATATCTTCGCCCTGTTTCTTTTTGGTTTGCTGTTCTTTGGAATCATCGGTATCTCTCAGTTGTTTTTCGTCGTTTGACATATAAAGAACCTCCTTTGGTGTATGTAATCATTACATACCCGTCTGCCGGGAAGCAAAACATAAGGGCGGCAAAGCAGTATGCGGCAAAGCAGGGGGCAAGGAAAAAGCGAAGACCAAATTCAGTATATAAATAAAGGATAAAAATGGGGAATGAGAACATGAAAAGAGTAGACGTTGTCTATGCGTTGATCCATAACACAGAACAGAATGAGGTATTGATGGTGAAAAATGTCGGCGGTCCATGGACGCTTCCGGGCGGAGCGGCCGAAAAGGGGGAGTCCCTGGCGGAAGCTGCGGCCCGTGAGGTGAGGGAAGAGACAGGCCTGACAGTCAAAATCGGAAATCTTGTTGCGCTCAATGAAGTGTTTATAGCAGAGAGAGGCCATCATGCCATCTTTTTTACCTTTGAAGCCACAATCCTTGATGGAAAGCCCGGCATTCAGGACGAAGAAGAAATCTCCGAAGTTTGCTGGATGGATACGGCTGAAGCAAGCATATTGGTTCCTTATTACACAAAAGGCATCCAGCGCTTATCGGAGGTGTCATTGCCTTACTCTGTTGAAAGAAGAGAGGCCCGCGAGAATCTTCACTTGGTGAATCAGGAGGGGCAGAGATGAAGCAAATCATTACGCTTGGAGGCGGGGGCTTTTCCATGGAGCCCGATAATCTGTTACTTGATCAATATATACTAGAACAGTGCCCTAAACCACGACCAAAAATCTGTTTTCTTCCGACTGCAAGCGGAGATGCGGAAGGGTATATTGACAGATTTTTTGCTTCTTTTGCCAAGCTTGATTGTGAACCATCTGTACTCTCGTTATTCAAGCCGCCATATGAAGATTTGGAAGCCTTTTTGCTCGATAAGGACATCGTTTATGTAGGCGGCGGGAACACCAAAAATCTGCTGGTGCTTTGGCGTGAATGGGGTTTGGATGTTCTGTTGAGAAAAGCTTATGAGAAAGGCGTGGTGCTGGCTGGTTTAAGCGCCGGATCACTTTGCTGGTTTGAAGAAGGGGTAACCGATTCCTATGGCGATGTTTACCAAGTCATATCGTGTTTAGGCTTTCTGAAAGGCAGCCACTGTCCCCACTATGATGGAGCAGCAGGCGCTAAAAAAGCCTACCGGACCTTTGTCGAATCCGGAGAAATCATGGAAGGGATGGCAGTGGATGACGGGGCTGGCCTTCACTTTATGAATGGCAGCCTCCATAAGGCGATTTCTTCAAGGCCGGCGGCAAAAGCCTATTATGTAAAGGCAGCTAAGGAGAATGTAAAAGAAGTAGCGTTAAATATGCATTATTTAGGAGGTAAAGCTTAAAGAAAAACGGCATTGGGGGAGCACATATGAAATTTTCCTTTTTAAACTGGCGCTAAAGACTTACTTCAACGAGAGGATGAATAAGTGCAGGAGGCGAATCAAGCGGCAGTATAAACACAGCTTGGTTCAATGTTGATCGGTGGGGAATGAAGACTCCCACCGATCAACATTACTTTATTGTTTTCTGATGATTGTGAAGGCATTGTCGGCTTTGGCGAAGCCGGTTTGCGGATAATAATCCATTGCTGAAGGAGCTGAAAGCAGAAGAAACGTACACTCATCGCCTATTTCTTGATGAACAAGACTAATGAGTTTTTTGCCTATGCCGTTCCGTTGATAATCTTGGTGGACGGCCAAATCGGACAAATAGCAGCAATAACTGAAATCGGTCAAGGCTCTGGCAATGCCGATTAATTTCTCGCCATCATAGGCGGTTACAAGTAGATTGGCGTGATCAATCATTTTTTGAAGTCTTTTCAAATCGTCAATTGGGCGGTTTATCCCTGATGCTTTAAACAGGTCAGCCAGTTCATTTCCTTGCAGGTGTTCGTTTAAGGAATAAGTGATCTGTGTATGTTCTTTCATTCCGGTTCCCCCTCTGTTTGTGAAATGATGTCTCCCCACATTATAAGACATGCTTCACTTTAGTGAAAGAATATTTTTTAAAAATAAAGAAAAATGCATCATTTTATATAGTTGTGGGAGAAGGAAGAGATTTGACGTTTACGTGGCGAAAGGCTATAATGATTTCACACATATAGAACGAATAAGCGATGATGAAGAATAGTAAGCGGCCTGTATACCTAAGAGAGCTGATGGTTGGTGTGAATCAGTGTAGAGGGGCCGGTGAATGGGCTTCGGAGCTTCTGGGCTGAACGAGTGAGTAGGCTTTAGCGGAGGTCTCGCCGTTAAAAGAGACGACATATCGAAATTATTTTGTTTCTGTATGGATAAGCGCGTTCATGGCAAGATGAACGAATAAAGGTGGCACCACGGGTTACTCGTCCTTTTCACAGGATGGGTAGCCCTTTTTTGCGTGCTGGAAAACAGGAGGAAATCATCATGAAAAAAAGAATTCTAACAGGGATAAAGCCAACGGGGCAAATCCATCTTGGCAATTATATGGGTGCCATCAAACCTGCATTGGAGCTGGCAAAGGATGAGCAGTATGATGCGTTTTACTTTATCGCTGATTATCACGGGTTGACACGTACTCCAGATCCGGAGGAATTCAAGGAATTATCTTATGGTATAGCGGCAACATGGATCGCTTTGGGGCTGGATTACGAAAAGTCAGTCTTTTACCGGCAATCAGACATCCCCGAGGTATTCGAGCTGAACTGGATTTTGGCTTGCTATGCTTCCAAAGGGTTGATGAACCGTGCGCATGCCTATAAAGCCATTGTCGATGAGAATAAGAAAAACGGAAACGACCTGGATGATGGCGTGAATATGGGGCTTTTCACGTATCCGATCCTCATGGCGGCCGATATTCTGCTCTATAATTCTAATACTGTCCCTGTCGGCAAAGATCAAATTCAGCACGTAGAGATTGCCAGGGATCTGGCTCAAACCTTCAACAAAAAATACGGTGCTACATTCAACTTGCCGGAATATAAGGTAGATGCCGATACAGCGGTGCTGCCAGGGCTAGATGGCCGTAAAATGAGCAAAAGTTACAATAATACCATTCCGTTATTCTCCGATGAAAAGAAATTGTTGAAGCTGATCAAAAAGATCAAAACAGATTCATCGCTTCCGGGAGAACCGAAAGATCCGGATCAATCGAATTTGTTCTCGTTATATAAACAGTTTGCCGATGCAGAGCAAATTGCTGAGATGCGGACTGCCTACGAACAGGGCATTTCTTGGGGAGAGGCGAAGCAGCAATTATTCGAAGTGATGAATGAAGCATTGCGGGAACCAAGGGAACGCTACCAAGAATTGATGGGCAATAGAGACAAACTTGATCAAATTCTGAAGGAGGGCGCCGAAAAGGCAAGAAGTATCGCGACGCCAATGATGAAAGACATCCGCACAAAAATAGGTTTATAATGAAAAGCCGGGCAACACGGGATTCCGTAGTTTGCCCGTTTTTTTTGTTGATCCGTTCCAACTAGCGCTATGATGCCCGCTTTAAAACGGGCAGTAAAAACAAAATAGTGTAATTGAGAGATCAAGTGGCAGGGAAGGGCTGATTGAATAATCAAACCAACCAATGAAAGTTTCATTTCCTTAGAAAAAAATGTCATATTAGACGTATAATAAAATGATCATAATCTAAGACAGGCGGTGTCGAATCATGCAAAAGCAGGTACAGATTGAGTTATTCAATCAGGAACAGCATGGAAAAGAACTGGTGCATTACCGGTTGGCAGAGGGACAGCTTGCTTATACGATGCATCCGTTTGAAGCGCTTGCTCTCTGCCAGTCAGAAAAGGAAAAAATCCCGTTTGTCATTAAGCATGGCAGCCGTGTAGCAGGTTTTTTCATCCTTCACGCTTGGCCAGGGGCATGTATATATAGCGACAATGACCGTTCCCTTTTATTTAGATCCTATTCCATTTCGAGCGAATTCCAGGGAAAGGGTATCGCCAAACAATCACTGGTATTATTGCCGGGGATCATACAGGCTCATTTTCCGGATGCTAATGAAATCATCCTGGCAGTTGATGAAGGCAATTCAGCCGCACAGAAGTTATACAAGGGAGCGGGATTTAGAGATACAGGCAAAAAGGATGCCGGGCGTTCCGGCGAGATGTATATTTGGCAAATGTACTTGAAGGATGGGGCACTGTGAATATACAGCGGCTTGGTTGCATTGAAATCGTAGAGAGAAGCGGGTTATTGAAAGGAAGCAAAGCGGAGGGTTCTTGGTTTTTGCAAAGGCTGATTGATGAATATGTGTCTGCTGCTAATAGGTTCAATGGAAAAACATATATATGATTTGAAGATTGTTAGAAAAAGAGAAGTGAAAAATCCTTCTCTCCATATGCGAGGATAAAGTCAATTATCCCCGCTTGTTTGCGTTAAAAACGCTAAGCCACCAAACATGAACCAAGAGATATTATCGCTAATCCGGATTTTGTTGCCAAAACAATTCTATTTAGCCTTGTATTTACTCCCACGCTTCTTTCAAAGCCTGCCGGAACAAACAATCCAAAACCTCCGTTGGGATAATGGGATCTGCAGGCATTCTTCCGGCAACTTCGTGGAGAGAAGGCAATTCGGTGTTGAGATAACGCCGGATATGGACGAGCTGTTGCTGTAGGGCAAGTCTTTCTCCAGCCGTTTTTCTTGCCAATAAGCCGCCCATTTCATCTTGCAAGGATTGTTCGATCTCGGCTTGCTCCAGGAGAGTCTGCAATAATAATGGCGGAAAGGTATGGCGACTTTCGATCCAACGGGCCGCCAAAGCAGGTCTTATTGTATTCAGGACGGCTTTAAGCTTAACATTCTCTATGTCCTGCCACTCGCGGTAGTTGCGGCTGGCCATATTCAAGTAATGATGAAAACAGGCTAGTGGATGAAAGTTTTTGTTGCTGAGCTCTTTTAGTCGAATAATGGACGGTGAGGGGCTTCGGTATATATTCTCTGTGTGAAGCCATTCCAGCAGCGAAGCGTTCCCTTTGCGGAATAGCCTCAATGCTTTAGTGATTTCCCAGCCTGCTACATCCAGCTTGTGTTCACTTTTTACTTCAATAGCGTCCCGTTTGCGTCCGATTCCGACAGGATCGATGCTCAAATAATCGTCCTGTCTGTGTATATATAGAAAGCGCACATCGTAATCGCTGTCCTGGGAATGGTAGCCCCATGACCTGCTGCCGGATTCGCAGGCATAGAGGATCTTTATGTCATGTTTTTTCTCTAGTATTGCAAGTTCTTCCTGTATCGTACCTCTCATAGATCCATCCTCTTTTTTGTTGTGTTATTTTCCTCTTACTATAAGGAATAGAAAGTGATGAGTGCCGTTCCGGGATGCTCTCTTTTCGCGGGGCAAGTGCGGTGGGCCTTCTTGGCGGAACTCGCCTGTCACGCTAATCTAAACGGGAGTCTGGCACTTTCTTCAGCGACCGTATGAACGATGGTTAGATGCTTTAAGTATACGCAATTGAACGATCTTCGTACAGAAACCCTCCCTACAATAGAAATTTTACTGTTTTTCTGCTTCTTCCACTTTTTTTCGGTAATGACCCAAGGCGAGCAGAGGGAATAAATCGTTATAGCTTCCGTAATGGATATAAAATCCTCCAGGCAATCCCAAGCCTGTCGGGTATTCGCTTTTATTATTTTCGTTTTGGAGCAAGTATTGGATGCCTTTTTGAATAGAGGGAGCATCCGGGTTCCTGACGGACAGCAACGCATCGACCGCCCAGGCTGTCTGTGAAGGTGTACTGAAAGGAAGCGGTATATATTCTTCTTTTTCCGCACTTTTACAAGACTCGCCCCAACCGCCGTCAGGCTGTTGGATACTTTCCAGCCAAAGGACACCCTTCATGATCTGCTTATGGTTTCTCGGTATCCCGACGGCACGCAAGCCGGTCATTGCAGCCCACGTTCCGTATATATAACAGACTCCCCATTTACCATACCAGCTTCCGTTAGGCAGCTGTTGCTCAAGTAGCCAGTTGCAGCTTTTTTTGATAGGCGGGCTATTTATTTGTTCATTTCCATAGTTTCCTAGGAATTCAAGGACCCTGCCGGTAAGGTCGCTTGTCGAATTGTCAATTAAGGCATCTTTTGCATTTTCAATTGGGAGATGGGCTAAAATGCTTTGATAGGCATTTTTTTCGAATGCCCCCCACCCTCCGTCTTTATTCTGCATATCCAGCAGATATTGTTTCCCTTGTATCCAGGCTTTCTTGACACCATCATCTTGTTTGCTTCGCCTGGACAGTGCCCGCAGTGCTGCGCTCGTGTCATCATGATCGGGTATGAAGGAATTTGTTTCGGAAAAACCCCAACCTCCTCCTTTGGCATTTGGGGCATTTACTGCCCAGTCACCGCGTTTGAATTGCTGCTTGCCCAGAAGGTATTTCGTACTTTTTATAATGACGGGATGGGCTGCATTCATTCCGGCTTCCTGCAGGCTGTATGAAAGCAGGGCGGTATCCCAGACAGTGGAAGGAGAGTTCTGGATATGGAGTCCATGGGAGCTTTCCATTGCATAATCTTCAATTCCTTTGGCTGCTTTTATGATGGCGGCAGAGTGTGTCCGGTAGCCGAGGGCAAGCAATGCGTACACCATATAAAAGGTGCTGGAAGCATAGCTATACAGCGTGCCGTTAGCTTCAATACGATCTAGGATTAGTTTTTTGGCGCTTTTGTATCCGGCTTTATGGAGGTGCAGCGGAGTAAGAGCTATGTCTTTCATCGTATCGATAAAATAGGAAGACCAATTTTCCCGGTCTGAGCGAAACCATTGATCATGGGGGTTTTCGGTGAAGAAAGAACGATCGATGTCATGTTGGATGCTAAATTTCTTATTCATGCAGATAATCATGGGAGTTAAATGGACTCTGGCATAATTGCTGCAATGGTAAAGGCTAAGCGGAAAGGAAGGAGGCAGAAGATAATAGGTCATGGGAAAGTAGAAATAACCTGGATAGGAATACAGGCCATTCACGGCAAGCATCATTTTGGTCATAAAATGTGCCTGGGCGAGGCCCCCGTTGTGTAGAATAAACTGTTCTGCCCGCTTCATTTCTTCATCATTGCGCGTAAAGAGTCCGGATATAAGCAATGCGCTGTAAGCTTGAATGGTCGCGGACAGATTTCCGCCTTCTTCATCGCTGTATAAGCTCCAGCTTCCATTGGCATTTTGCAACCGCAATAACCGCTTTACAAGTCGTTGAATGAGTTGGTCGGCAGGCCTTTTTATAGATTTCATCACCATGACAGTAAAGCTGTCTGTCATAATGGGTCCCTCAAAAATATAAGACCATGAACCGTTGGCATTTTGATTTACTTCAAGTTTAGCCATTCTTCTTTGAATGCTGTCTTTAACCTCATATATATTGGCGATAGCGCAACCCCCATTTCCGTTGATTAATGAATTATTGACAGTATATGAAATAAGAGGGTGCATCTATGAAGAAGAATCGTGCATCCCTTCCATACCATCCAAAAAAAGTTTAAGGGAGGATGCAATAAGAGTGTTTAATAAGTGAATTTTTAGATGTTTGGCTCATTAATAGTGTAGAATAAAAGTAGCGGAATTTTCATTCCATTCAATCAATGGAATGCCAAAACCCTAGTTGTAATTGGAAATAAGGTGATGAAAGGGTTCAATCGTTTTTGAATACATAAACACAAGTAATTGCTGAGTGATAAGGAGTTATTATGGAGCTAAACAGAAAAAATATCAAAAAAATCTTATTCATCATTTTCGTTGCCATCCTTATGTTCTTGTCTATCCAGAACATACACTATGTATTTGAGTATATCTGGTTGTTCCTTCATTTAATTTCACCGCTGCTGATCGGCCTGGCCATTGCATTTATTTTGAATGTGCCACTCAGACTGATTGAAGACAGGCTCTTTGGCTGGCTGAATAAAAAAAATTATCGGCTATGGGACCGGGTGCGGAGGCCTTTATCCCTGTTTTTGACGATGGCGATCATTGCCGGGGCCCTCTTTTTGCTGGTCTTCTTGTTTGTGCCCGAGCTGAAGAATACATTTGAAATGATTGTGCAGAATCTGCCTATATATATGGAACAAATGCAGACGTGGACTGAAAAACTGATACACCGCTTTAATTTGCCTGCGGATTCACTGAAAGATATCCAATTGAATTGGGATAAAGCAAAAACGACTGTCACCGACTTTGTACAGAGTGGGCACACCAATTTTGTAGGAAAAACAATGGATATCACGACTTCCATCTTCAGCGGGATCTTTAATTTCATCATGGGCATTGTGTTTGCCCTCTATATGTTGCTGCAGAAGGAAAGATTGTCAAACCAGGCGAAACGCGTCATGTTCGCTTACTTACCGCGCGACCGCGCTAATGCAATGATTGAATTAGGGAATCTGACTAATAGTATCTTTTCGAAGTTTGTCACTGGCCAGTTCCTTGAAGGCTGTATCATTGGTACATTATGCTTTGTGGGAATGTCGATTTTCTCCATGCCTTATAGCCTGATTATCTCGCTATTGGTTGGTTTTACTTCTTTGATTCCTGTGTTTGGGGCATTCATGGGCACCACGATTGGTGCATTGCTTATCCTGATGGTCGATCCAATGAAAGCTGTTTGGTTTGTTGTATTCATCATTTGCCTGCAGCAAGTCGAAGGGCATTTCATCTACCCGAAAGTGGTCGGAAACTTTGTCGGATTGCCAGGTATCTGGGTGCTGCTGGCCGTCCTTGTGGGAGGAAGCACTTATGGGGTGATCGGGATGCTTGTCAGTGTGCCGATATGCTCATTGCTCTATAGCTTGATTCAGCAATGGGTCGAGAAGAGATTATATAAAAAGGGCATTGTTGTTGAAGAGAATGATTCTGTACCAAAATAATCTAGGAGAAGCCTTTCCGAAGGGAGAGGCTTCTTTTCTTTTTTCTTTAAAGCTGATCATATCCGCCAAGGCTTGAAGATTTTCTTTATCAGTGAGTATGGATCTCCAACCATTTCCGTTTACCGATCCCGATGATGGTGCCATGAATGACGCTTATGACTTGGTCATGCGCTGTTATTTTATTTCCATCTACTTTAACGCCCCCGTTTTTAATCATTCTTCTTGCCTCGCTTTTGGAGGTAAACATGTTCAATTCGAGCAATAAATCAATAATATTCACTTGTTCAGGGCCGCTCCACGTAGCTGTTGGTATCTGATCTGGCTGCCTGTTTTTCTGAAAAACGTCTATGAACTGCTGCTGCGCCTCTTCGGCTGCCTGAGCGCCGTGGTACATAGAGACAATCTTTTTAGCCAGCATCATTTTACAGTCTCGTGGATGTAGTTTCCCTGATGATAATCCCTGCTGGATGGATGCCAGCTCTGTTGCGTTAGTATTAGTCGCTAACGTGAAGTATGAAACCATACTTTCATCAGGGATGCTCATCGATTTTCCATACATGGTATGGGGGTCTTCATTGATGCCGATATAATTATTTTTTGACTTGGACATTTTCTCTTTTCCATCCAAGCCGGTGAGCAAAGGAAGCAGCAGGGCAACCTGTTTTTCCTTTCCGTATTTCTCCTGGTAATGCCTGCCCATCAGAATGTTGAAATGCTGATCTGTGCCACCAATTTCTACATCGCATTCCAATGCAACGGAATCGTATCCTTGCATAAGCGGATAAAAGAATTCGTGGAGTGAAACCGGTTTGCCGGATGTAATTCTTTTTTCAAAATCATCGCGTTCAAGCAGCCTAGCCACCGTCATTTTTCCCGCAAGATGGATGACATCTTCGAACGACATCGGGGCAAGCCAGGTTGAATTATAATGCAGCTCGGTTTTCTCCATATCCAAAACCTTCCCGAATTGTTCGAAATAAGTCTGTGCGTTAGATGCCACTTCTTCCTCGGTCAATTGCTTGCGGGCGCTTGATTTGCCGGTCGGGTCCCCGATTCTGCCTGTAAAATCCCCGATAATAAGCTGGACAACATGGCCGTTCTCCTGGAATTGCCGTAACTTGTTCAATACAACCGTATGCCCAAGGTGGACGTCAGGCGCTGAAGGGTCTAAACCAAGTTTTATTTTTAAAGGTTTTGAACGTTTAATGGATGCAGCCAGCTTCTCCTTGAAATCATCAATTGGTATAATTTCAGCGGCTCCCAGGCTATAAAGCGCAAGCTGGCGCTCCGTTTCTTCTTTTTGCTGTGTTGATAGTGAATCGAATACAGTTCCCATTTTTATTTTCCTCCTATTTTATATAGAAACGGCAAAAAAACCACGCCCCTTTTGATTCAAAGGGACGTGGTTAATGCACGCGTTACCACCCTAATTGAAGAAATGCTTTTCTTCCGCTTCATTTCATAACGGCAGATACCGTTCCTTGGCCCAAAAAGCAACAAGGAAAGCTAAAGGAGTGTAATTCGCCGTTATGTATGTGTCGATTCTCACCGGCCATCGACTCTCTTTCACAGGGAGATAACATGCTACTGAATTCCTTTTAAGCGCTTTTATCGTATTGATTATGTGGAAATAATCGTACAATTAATTAGCAAATTATTCAAGTTTATTCAGGGGAAATATAAATATTTTTTCTTATCAACGGCTTCTCGCGTGAAAATGGAGAGAAAGTTCGTCAATGCCAGAAGGTTTTTGGAAATCGAAGGGCGAAGGATGATTATTGAGGCATAAGTAATTACTTATACTCTTTATTTTAAATCATTATTTTCCTTATAACGAATCGTCTAGTATTTTTAAGTGAGTAAAAACAGTTATGAGGTAAAGCAAATGAAAAAAATGACGAGTATACTGCCGGGATTATTACTTTGTATATTTGTGGCTGTGGCGGGAAAAATACTTGGCCAATTTTTCCCTAGTTTGGGCAGTGGCCTGTTTGCTATCTTAATTGGTATGGCAATTGGTAATATATCGATCGGTTCTAATGCCAAATTAAAGGCGGGCATTAAGTTTTCTGAAAGCAATTTATTGTATTATTCGATTATCTTATTAGGAGCAACATTGACGTTTCATTCTATTTTTGAAATAGGAATGTCCGGGCTTTCTTACATCCTGATTCAAATGGCAGGTACGATCGCCTTTGTTATTTGGTTAGGAAAGAGGCTGCAGTTCGAGCAGGATTTTCGTCTGTTAATGGCAAGCGGGAATGCTGTCTGCGGTTCTTCTGCCATTGCGGCTACCGCACCAGCTTTGAAGGCGAATGTTTCGGATATGGCGGTTTCTATTACGGTAGTTAACCTATTAGGAACAGTGCTGATGATTCTATTGCCTGGTATTACAAGTGCGCTTTTTCACAACGATGTATTGCAGTCTTCGGCACTGATTGGAGGTACGCTGCAATCAGTCGGGCAAGTAGTTGCCAGCGGAAGCATCGTTGGGGAAGCTGTTAAAGACCAGGCTGCCGTTTTTAAGATTAGTAGGATCATTTTTTTAGCAGTTGTTGTGTTTATATTGCAAAGGGCAAAAAATGCAAATCAAGAAGAACGGCCAGTGAAAGAAAAATTCAACTTCAAATCAATTGTACCGTGGTATGTTGCAGGCTTCTTGCTGTTATGTACAATCAACAGTATTTTTCGATTCCCAGAGTTTGTAACTCATCCAATTAAAGAGGTTGGCAATTATTTAGAGATTATTGCACTTGCCGGTATTGGGATGAGTGTGAAGTTTAAGGAACTAACGAAGCACGGGTGGAAAATCTCAGCTTATGCGGGCGGCGTTGGTTTATTCCAAATTGCATTGGCGTTATTGCTCATTTACGTGCTGATTTAGCGTAAGGCAGGTCAACGAAGAGTTTCCGCCAGAAATAGCGGCAATCCTGCATGGCCCCTTGAAGATTAATGATATTCTTGATGCTCCGGTTCTCCGGAGCATGTTTTTTTATGGATGTGGCCAATCTTTTTCTTCTATACAATCGACTATATGTACCTTAATATGGTAATAAAATGTATGAAGGAGAAAAGGGAGAATGAAGATTATTTATTGTGTACGTCATTGCGAAGCTGAAGGACAACACCCGTCAGCCAAACTGACGGAACGGGGAAAAAAACAGGCTATACAACTAAAAGATTTCTTTAAAGCTATTCCGATTGAACGAATCGTCAGTTCGCCGTATGTGCGGGCTATAGATTCGGTAAAAGAGCTTCAGCTCGAAAGACGTATCCCTATGGATATAGATGTTCGGCTCGAAGAAAGAAGGCTGAGTTCTGCGCCGCTAGATGATTGGCTGGCTAAACTTGAGGCGTCGTTTCAGGATGAATCCATCAAGTATGACGGCGGGGAATCCGGCAAGGAAGCAATGAATCGCATATCTGAAGTGGTGGAGGAGATCCCGCCTGGGACTACTGTCCTAGTTTCCCATGGGAATTTGCTGTCTTTGTTATTTAAACGGTTCACAGGCAACTTTGGGTTTCGCCAATGGAAGGATATGAGCAATCCCGATCTATACCGGTTAGTGTTAACAGAAGACGGGGCTGAATTGGAGAGAGTCTGGGGGCTATAGCTTGGAATGCAAATGAATATAAGGGAAGGAACATCCTTGAAACCAAAATTGCCGGATTGAAAAGGAAGCAGACGCATTTAAATAGTCAGAAATCGTCTGATAAGGCACTAAAGAAAGGGACAGCTGGTCAGCGGTCCCTTGCAATCGATGTTTTATTGGTTTAGCCGTTTATTGGGCAGCTTTTTTTCGGGATGGCCTTTCCCTTGTGTACGTAAATTCTTCTCTTGTTTTTCTTTTTGGCTATGTAATTTTTCTACGAAATCATGGGTATTTTCCATTTTGGACGACCTCCTTCTTTCATTATTTTTAATATGTCCGCTATCTGGCGCTCACATGCAAAAAGAAAAGCCACAGAAAAAGATTTCCGTGGCTTTGCCTGTATTATTTGTTGGCTTTGGATTGGTTACCGTCCGCTTTTTTTTCTTTCGCGTGATTTTTAACCTCAATACGGTGAGTCTTGTTTTTTTTATTTTTTGGCAACTCAATATAGAGCATGCCGTTTTTTGTATCGGCGGTGATTTTTTCGTCATCAATATTCTCCGGAAGAGTGAATGAACGGTAAAAAGAACCATAAGAATGCTCGACAACATGCATTTGTTTTTCTTCGCGAGTATCCTCTTGTTTTTTCTCGCCTTTAATAATCATCACATTTCCGTCCAGTTCGATATCCACGTTTTCCGGATCTACACCAGGCACTTCCATTTCTACTTTATAGCAGTCTTCCTGTTCTTCGATATTCATGGCCGGAGTGTAGCTGTCCATTTTGTTAAAGAAAGAAGATGGTGATGGCATAAAGGAGCGATCTTCAAAAAAGCGTTGAAAAACATCGCTCAATTCATTTTTGAAATTTTCAACGGGATGGTGATTTTCAGGATCCCAACGGCGGATATCTTTCATGATGTATTCCTCCTATAGAATTAGTATTTTGTTTCAAAAAGTATTTACCCGAAGATTTCTTTGAAAAACTATTTTAAGAAAATAAACGGTGAACGATTTTTGAATTATTAGGGCTGTTTTAAGAATGCACACTAAAAAGCCAAGAACATAATTGTCCTTGGCTCCTTTGAATGTTTGTTGGGGATTTACAAAAAATGCTAATTAAATGGTCATATTATTTTTCGCGATGAAGATGTTCTTTTGCGTCTCCTATCTTATGTTGCGCTTCACCCTTTAATTTATCTTTCTTGCCTTCCGCTTGCATTTTCGTATCATCAGTCAAATTGCCGTACTGATCTTTTAATTCGCCTTTGGCTTTATTCATCATGCCTTTCGTTTTATCGGACATAGAGTTACTCATTCACAATTCCTCCTTCAATTTTGTTTTCTTAAAGGGTATTTACCCTGTATCAACGTTCTTAAACAGAGAAGCGACGCTGAGTAGAGAATCAACTGTTGGGGTAAAGAGAGGTAACGGATTTTACAATTTTGGAGGGAAGTAAGATGAAATGGAAAAACGGGTTAATACTTTATAATGGAAGTGCCGGCCAAAAAGCAGGTAAAGATCTCTTGGGAGTATGTATGCCCATTCTTTCGCCTGAAATCGAGGAATTGACAGTTATGCCGACTAAGGAACAGGGAGACGCCGAAAGAATCTGCCGGGAAAAGGGCGGGGCTGTGGATGTCCTTTTTATCCTTGGAGGCGATGGAACAGTCCATGAATGCATCAATGGGCTTGCAGGCCTGAAAAAAAGGCCGGTGGTCGGCATCTTGCCTGGAGGGACTTGCAATGATTTTAGCCGCGAATTGAACATTTCCCAAAATATAGAGGAGGCAGCAAAGGAAATGCTTGCCGGAGAAATTCGGGAAATCGATATCGGGCAAGTGGATGGCCGTTATTTCTTGAATTTTTTGGGGTTGGGATTAATTGCGGATACCTCAACGAATATAGATTCCGGCCAGAAAAACATGCTGGGGAAGGTCAGCTATTTTCTAAGCGCAATCAAAACGGTCAAACAGGCAGATACTTTTACATTCAAGATGGAATACGATGGAGAAATGATTGTGGATGAAGCGGTCCTTATTTTGGTTGGAAATGGCCGATATATTGGCACTTATCGGATGCCGTTCAAAAAAATCGACAGCAGTGATGGCAAGTTAGATATAGTGATTGTCAAAAACTCTAATTTAGCTGTCTTCAAAGATATCTTGTTTGGGAATGAATACGAGGAACCACATGAACGGACAGATCGGGATATCATTTATTTACAGGCCCGGTCGATAAAAATAGAAACATCTGAAGAAAAAGATATTGATACAGACGGGGAAATTTATATGAAGACGCCATTATCCGTCAACTTACTTCCTAATCATATTCCCTTTCTTTGCCAAACGGATGAATAATAGAAAGATTGCTTTTTTGCCTTTCTATTACATAAAAAAGAAAGAATGAAATTTACGGAGTATAAAAATATAGCAATTATGTTTAAGTCTGTATGTTAAGGGTAATTATTTCTTATAAAATAACTAATGCATCCAAATTCGATGCAATCACATTCTACTATTGTCTGCTCTTTTATGCAGCGGGCGAAGGGAAAGCCCCGGTATTAATCGCCGGGGCTTCCTTTATGCCGTTTTAAGAGCATAGCTTTGGATCAGTTGGATAAGATTGAATATAGACTTAAGGTGGACCATTCTTTTATGATTAGGAAAAGATTTTGGTAGGAGGTTATGCTTTTATGAAAGATCATTTGAGGCGCTATTTCGATCTTGCCCATAAAGAGGCTAAGATCGGAATTGTGCTTGTTGTATTTAATTTTGTATGGTGGTTCGGCTTTGCTTACGGGCTTGGTTCAGATGACCCTGCAGACTATACATATGTGTTTGGATTCCCGGCTTGGTTTTTTTATAGCTGCATTGCCGGATTGGCAGTTATGATTGTTTTGGTAACAGTCATTGTCAAATATGTGTTCAAGGAAGTGCCGTTTGAAGAGGAGGATGGCGAATGATTGCTAATTGGAATGTTATTCTTCCACTATTATTCTTTTTGGTACTCATTTTTTTGATTGGTTTTTGGTCGAATAAGAAAATCCGCGAGTCTCATTCCTTCATCCAGGATTATTTCCTAGGAGGAAGGCAGCTGGGCGGATTTGTCCTTGCCATGACGATGATGGCAACATACGGAAGCGCAAGTTCTTTTATCGGAGGGCCAGGAGTAGCTTATACGAAGGGTTTAGGCTGGGTACTATTATCGATGGCCCAATTGGCAGCCGGTTATTTTGTATTGATGGTGCTTGGCAAGAAATTTGCCATTATAGCCCGCAAGTATAAAGCGGTGACGCTGATTGATTTTTTGAAGCACCGCTATCAGAGCAATACTGTAGTCATTTTGGCGGCAATCAGCATAATTGTGTTCCTGTTTTCGGCGATGGCCGCCCAGTGGGTTGGCGGCGCTCGATTGATTGAATCGCTGACTGGTTTGTCATATACTGCTGCACTTTTTATTTTTGCCGTCTCTGTATTATGCTACGTCATTATCGGCGGTTTTCGGGCAGTAGCCCTGACGGATGCTGTGCAAGGTTCCGTCATGTTTATCGGCACGATTGTTCTGTTGATTGCAACTATTATAGCAGGTGGCGGCATTTCGGCCATTATGCATGATTTAATGGCTGAAAACCCGGCTTTGTTAACGCCTTTCGGAGCAGAAAGAGACCTAACGCCACTCTATGTATCTTCTTTCTGGATTCTGGTGGGGGTAGGTTTGGTCGGATTGCCGCAAATGTCAGTGAGAGCCATGAGCTATAAGGATGCTAAATCGATGCACAGAGCGATCATCATCGGCACTATCGTAGTAGGGACGATCATGCTTGGCATGCATTTGATTGGTGTCTTGGCCCGTCCTGTGATACCGGGCATAGAAGTTGGGGACTTGGTTATGCCTACGTTGGCGTTAAAAGTGCTGCCTCCTTTTTTGGCTGGAGTGGTACTGGCTGCACCGATGGCAGCCATCATGTCAACGGTCGATTCTTTATTGATCCTGGTAGGTTCAGCGGTAGTGAAGGATATTTATCTGAATTACATAAAGCCGGAAGCTTCGGAAAAACAGGTAAGGAAAGTCAGCTTTTGGGTGACTTCAATCATTGGGGCGGCAGTTGTCCTTTTTGCATTAAGCCCGCCTGATTTATTGATTTGGCTTAATTTGTTCAGCTTTGGGGGACTTGAATCTGTGTTTATATGGCCCGTTGTTTTCGGCTTGTATTGGAGTGGGGGCAATAAATATGGAGCTGTCAGTTCAATGGTGGCCGGGATGGGCGCTTTTATTCTATTTGACCGGTTCTATCCCAATCCTTTTGGTATGCATACGGTGGTTACGTCAATCGCTATTTCACTATGCATGTATGTTGCGGCCAGTTTATTGACCGCCAAAAAATGCGGACGGTGTGATATGCTGAACGTGTAATAAAAAAGCTCTGGACAGATGATTGTCCCGAGCTTTTTTATTAGGTTGTTTTATTAGCCGGAAATAGAGAAAATCGTTATCGCTTGGCTTGTACATATATGGCATCTAAGCTTTCAAGGCCATATGGAGAAAGGGATGTGACTCCGTATGTATAGGTTTTGCCGGCCTGTGCGGTGGAATCGATATAGGTTGCAACTCCACTTTGATTATAAACGACATCGAGAAGAGCGGCAGGTGATTGGATACTGCCGGCTTTATTACCCAAAAATCGATAAATGGCATATTTTCGCGGCTGGTTTTGGCTTTGGCCGCTGATCGATAGATTGATTCCCGATTTATTGGCCGTTGCTTTTACAGTTGCCGGCTTAGGCGGACGGCTGTCGGCGGCATTGCCGAAGGCAGGTGTCAACGCTTGATGCATATACATTTGTTGTTTCACGATGCTCATATATCCTAATGCATTTTTTTGGATATTTTTCAGCGAAAAATGCATTTGTCCTTTTACATAAGCATTGCCCCGGTTCATTGATATCTGGTTAGCCAGCTCCATTTTGTTGCGCCATGCTTTATCGCTGTCGTTGTTTACTTTATAATCGGCCAGCCCGATATATAGATTCACAGGGCGGGCTTTGGCATATTGCTTGATTTCATTTGCCCACCAGCTGACAAGCGTTGAATAGTTGGCGGCTGACAGGCTTCTGGACCAATAAATCTGCGGAGTGACGTAATCGATGCTGCCGTTTTTGATCCACTGGCGGGTATCAGCATATAGATCGTCATAATTGTTTACGCCTGCTTTTGTATCGCTTCCCGTTTTGTCGAGTGATTTATTGCGCCAAACGCCAAACGGCGATATGCCGAATTGCACCCATGGTTTTACGCCTTTAATGGCCGAATACAGGTTGCCGACCAGTTGGGTGACATTATCACGCCGCCAGTCTTCTATCTTTGTATACGATTGTCCGTACTCTTTGAAAGCAGCTTGGTCAGGGAAGGACTGGTTTTTGATCTTATAAGGGTAAAAATAATCATCCATATGGACGGCATCAATATCGTAATTGGACACTAATTCCTGCATGGCGGCAATCAAATAATCCTGCACTTCAGGTATGCCCGGATTAAGATAATATTGCTGGCCGTATTTAACGACCCATTCAGGGTGTAAGACAGCGATATTATTCCTTGCAAGGCTGGATAGCGGCTGTCCGGGCATAGTCACCCTGTAAGGATTAACCCAGGCATGCAATTCCATGCCTCGCTTATGGGCTTCCTCCGTCATGATCAGCAGGGGATCATAGCCGGGATTTGTTCCTTGTTTTTTTCCGGTGGCAAAAGAAGACCAGGGAGATAATTTAGATGGATAAAGGCTGTCATTGGTTGGCTTGACCTGGAATATGACTGTATTGAATCTATTTTTCTTCAGTTGGTCAAGCGTCTGGCGGGACCATGCCGTGAATTGGGGTTTTGACATGCCGGCTTTCATGTCAATATTTTGTACAGTCGCAATCCACGCAGCCCGCATTTCTGCCTTAGGCATCGGCTTGGCTGCCTGCGTTTCTGCCGGCAGAATAGAGAACAACAAAACAAGTGATAGAGTTAAGAGAAAACCGACTCTTGTAAAATAGCTTTTTTTTCCCATACTGCTTTCCTTTCCCATTAAAATTCCGAAACTATTGCTGATTTAATCCAGTCAGCAGTATTCGTAGTTTTGGTAAAATATTTTTATATTGTCATTAAATACCAAATATATTATATGCGCGAAGTGGATTGGTGTCTAGTAAAAGAGCAGAGTTTGATAGACGCATAGGAGGGGGCGCTTGCGACAGGGGCTTATATCTTATTAAAATGAAAGAAAAAGGGGTGAGTTCTTGATGGCGGAAATTCAATCTTTAGCGCCTATAGCTGGCCCGGATGCCAGGGTGCTGATCCTTGGTTCCATCCCGGGGGTTGAATCATTGCGGAAGCAGCAGTATTACGGCAATCCGCGCAACCAGTTCTGGAGAATCTTTTATACCATTTTGGATCTGCCTTTTGAGGATGACTATCCAAAGAGGCTGGATGATGCCCGTAAAAGTTGTATCGCCCTTTGGGATGTCATCGGGCAATGTTACAGAGAGGGGAGCCTGGATTCAAGCATCCGCAGAGAACAGCCGAACGACTTAGCGGCTTTCATAAAGGTCCATCCACAATTGAAACTGATCGCATTTAATGGAACTAAGGCATACGCTACCTATCAAAAATATTTCGGCAAGCATCCATTGCCCGGTGTCAGCCTGTTAAGCCTTCCCTCCACATCACCGACGCCGGGACGGTATAATAAAACGTTTGAGGAAAAGTTGAAGTGTTGGAAGGAAATCAAGGAGTATTTGTAAATAGGGCAAAGAAAAAGAAGCAGCTGCGCAATAGCCAGCTGCTTATTCTTCGCTTGATGAGGTATCTTTGGTATGGTGCTTGTCTTTTTCATCCTTCACTTTTTGATTCAATTCTTCTACAGGGATGGGATCGACATTCCGTTCACTTTCGAACTTATCGAAAAGGCTTTCTTTTTCGGTAGGATATTGTTCTGGATGATCCATATTACTTTTACGCAGTTTTTGAGTGTTCTTGTTTTCTTTTTCCATAAAAGCGCCTCCTTTTGGCATTTATTGTATTATACCTTTCAAGGCGGCTTTTAAACTTTATTTTGATTAATAGAATTATATTTTTATACGATTTATTTCCAAGTAAATCTGCATCGTCAGTAATTCGTGTATTTTTTAAAGGGGCTGAATCGTTTTTTCACAATATTTAAATGGTTTTCGTATTTAGGGTAAATCATTTTTGTATGCTTTTTTTACGGGTCTTGTTGGGTTTGGAGATATATTGCAACTATGGGGTAATGCATCGTTTGTTTGGTGAAATAAGGAAAAGATCTTCAAAAAATTTTGTGTTCCTCTGAGAGTATTTTTAATCTTTAACGGACGAATGTATGCCCTCCGTTTAATTCGATTGTTTGGCCTGTGATAAATTTTCCATCTTCACTTGCAAGGAACACAAGACCCGGTGCGATATCTTCCACAGGGTCGCCCAATCTGCCCATTGGTACGGGAGCCATGATAGCAGCATATTTCTCTGGCTCTGCTTCCATGAATGCTTTGGCCGCAGGCGTCATTGCTCCAGGTGATACAACGTTTACTGTTATATTGTCTTTCCCCCACTCGCGGGCAGCGACACGAGTAATGGCGCGGATTGCCTCTTTGGCAGAGCCATAAGCCGTAAAACCTGTAAAGCCCTCAATGCCGGTATCAGAGCAGACATTAATGACACGGCCACCATTTTCCTTCATATAGGGATAGCAAGCCTGCATGAAATACAGAGTCCCGAGCGGCCCGGTTCTCCAGGTGATTTCCATATCACTGGTGGTAACTTCTATTAAAGGCTTGGATCTCGCAAGGCCTTGGGCATTATTAACAAGAATATCCACAGTTCCAAATGCCTCCACGGTCTGTTTTACGGCTTCATTCACTTGCTCTTGGTTGCTTACGTCGGCAGCCACCGCAATTGCCCTTCCACCATTTTCTTTTATTTCTGCGGCTGTCTGCGCGGCGTTGTCCCCGTTAAGGTCTACGATTGCCACACAAGCGCCTTCTTTAGCGAACACGGTTGCGTAAGCTTTCCCCAAGCCTTGGCCGGAGCCTGTCACGATCGCTACTTTTCCCGCTAATTTCTCCATTTTAACAATCCTCCTATTTGGTTTTGTCTTGAGTACATTTCTCTTTCATTGTAATTAATCGGGTGGCTAAAAAGAAAATAAAACACTTTTATTGGTATTTTTTCCGTATGTGACAACTTTTGGGAAGGATGAAAAGGCCTTACAAAGAACAACTAGGCATTCAGAGGTTAAAAAAGGAACAACCAATAGAAAAATGCAGTGTAATCGGCGGCAAAAAAGAATGGCTGTTGGGCCGGAACGCTTTTTGCAAAAGGAATGCTTAAAAAGGAATAGTTTCAATAAGCGATACTCAGGGAAAAAAGTAAGCAAACAGATTTGTATAAAATCCAGTTCTGTTAGTAAGGATAATGACAAAGGATTTCCAATCCGTTTGAAAATGTATCCTTCAAGCATCACGTACCAGTTTTTTTCGTGAGTTGGTTATAATTAGAATGACAAGATAAAAAAGGGGTATTTTATGAAAGAATTGTTGATGTTGTTGAGAAAAGGGAATAAATCGGCATTTATCGCCGCTATAGTGAATGCCGTCATAGCCATCATTAAGGCCGTTGCTTACGTACTGACCGGCAATGTCGCGATGTTCGCTGAGACTCTGCACAGCCTGGGGGATGCAGCTAACCAATTTTTCGTATTTGTCGGATCGGCGTTGAGTAAAAAAGCACCGACTGATCGCTTTCCGAATGGGTTCGGCCGATTGGTTAACTTGGTCCTTTTGGGTGCCGTTCTGATTGTTGGAATCATGTCATACGAGACCATTAAAGAAGGCTTCTCCCATATTTTCCATCCTACAGAAAGTACCGGTTTCCTTATTTCAGTTACCGTATTATCAGCGGGTATTCTGTTGGAAGGTTTTGTTTTGCTGAAAGCAATGAAAGAAATTGTCCATGGAGCTGGCCTGCAATCGAAAGGACTTGGAATTGTGGCAGATAGTTTCCGCCACTTTTCAAAAGCAAAACCTGCTACAAAGCTAGTCTTCCTTGAAGATTTTGTTGCGACAAGCGGGGGGGCATTAGCTCTGATTGCCATTATTATTTCTCACTACACACCTTTTCATCAAGCGGAAGGCATTGCTTCAATCCTTATCGGCCTTATGATGTTCTTTGTCGTAGGGAAAGTATTTTTGGATAATGCAGCTGGTGCCCTAGGTGAAAGTGATGAAGAAATGGAGGCCCATATCGGGAATATTATCATCAATGATCCCGATGTAGCGGATATTGAAGATTTGGCTGTCATGAAAGAAGGGGAGAGCGTCCATGTGGAAGTCGAGATTGAAATTGATCCTCATATGACGATCGCACAGGCTGATGTCATCAAAGATCGACTAGAAGCTAAGATCCTAAGCCAGCCGGGCGTATCCGATGTTATTATCGAATTTGACCAGAACGACGGTGTCCAAAATTGGAATAATGAGAATATTGATCGGGAAAAACAAGATAAAAACACTGATTTGAAATCATAAACCATCCGAAAAAGAGCCATTTATGAATTGGCCACAAAAAGCTAGATTTTTCAGCTCTAACTTTTTGGGCACAGTACATCATCATGGTTCTTTTTCTTTATGTTCCTTCATTATAGCCAGTATTTCATTTTGTTATTTCCACTGAGGGAATGGTATAATCTAAAAGTTAAACATTTATGATCAAATATTTAGAACGTTGGGGTAATTTTTATGAAGAAAAAATTTCTTTGGGTGTCAACAATTGTGTCGCTTGTGGTTTTTGTGATATTTTCAATTCTCACCAGCAAAAATGGTGATCTCGCATTCGATAAAGCTATTATGTCATGGATTGACAGAATCAGTTCACCGGGCTTGGAGAATGCAATGGATATGATAACGATTGTAGGAAAGAGCGAAGTCATCTTGTTTCTTACACTTCTCATCGCGGCTCTTTTATTCTTTATGAAGAAAGACTGGCTGAACAGCCTTTTCATTATCTTTATTACAGGAAGCGGCGTTGTCTTGAATTATGTGCTGAAGATCCTGTTTCATAGAGAACGGCCCGATGATGAAATCAACTATATTGAAGCATTTGGCCATTCGTTTAAGATGATATCTTACAGTTTTCCGAGCGGGCACACGATGAGAATCTCTTTAATTGTGGCTTTCTTGATTTATCTTTGTATCATTTATCTCCGCCACAAATGGAGTAAAGCGCTATGGATCACCTTACTTTCCTTTATCTTGATTGTTGTCGGTTTCAGCCGCGTAGTATTGGGGGAGCATTTCCCATCTGATGTTGTTGCTGCTATCTCCGCTTCTTTCGCATGGTTTAGTATTTGCTTGCTAGTTCTTAGCAGCATTCATTGGAAAAGATTCAGGAAGCGCCAAGGATGAGCAATCTAAATAGATTTCTGTTCGATAAATGGGTTTGCGAACATAATGTTTGAATATTTTAATTAGTCATGTTATAATTTAAGGATAAACTAATAGTTTATCAGTTGCTCCGTAACGATTCGGCCAATACTTTTATTGGCCGATTTCTTCATTTGTTTGCCGAACATCTAAGAAAAAAGGTTTAAAGGCAAACAAGAATGGTTAATTAGACATTATAGAAAGAAAGGAATGAATTAGTATGAAAAAACAAAATGCAATTTTAAAAGATCCAAATACAGTAATCGTTTGCCGAAATGATGAAGAATTTCGCCAGTTATTGCAATGCTTAGGAAAACGAAAAGAAAGCGAGCAGGTGACAGCAAAATAATTTGCTTTCACACCTGCCTTCCCCTTCCTTCCTTCTTCCTCAGAATATCGCCTATCAGCCAATACCTTCCGCCTTTATTTCAAAACAGCTATTTTAAAACGATGAATGTATGAAAAGCCAAAAACTGAATAAAACATTAAGGTACAAAACAACAGCTGTTCGGCTGTTGTTTTTTGATGTTATCTTATTGAATGAGCAGGAAACGCCGCTTTCCATCCTTTTATGCTTTGGAGCGTGGATTGAGGTAATTGGTTCTGATATGGAATTATGTCTGTCTCTTTTTCAAAATACCATAGCCGGCGGATAAGCGGGGGAGGCATCGTGTGATATGAAAAAGGAAACGGCGGCAAGCAGCGAAGACACTGAGCAACATAGAATCGATGTCCTTTTACAACGAAACCAACTCCGCAATGGCTTAGGTGATTATACCTGTTTAAAGGACAATTGGCGTTGGGAGTGTTGAACCAAAACAAATTTTAGTCGTTTATTCGCATGTTTTTTGGGCTTTTTATAGGGATATAGTTCGTTGTAGAATATGTCGAATCCTGTAAAATATGGAATCAGTAGTTATGAATTGAATGTAGCACTAGTCAAGGGAGGCTTAATTTTTTATGAGAAATAAGGTTTTAATAGGATTTATTGCGTGTTTAATGATCTTAGGCGCACTGGTGCCAATACAACCAGCTGCAGTTGCGGCGGCAATCGGAAAGGCGACCGTCGACGCCGACTTATTAAATGTACGGGAAAAGAACAGCACTGCCTCTAAAAAAGTCGGCAGCTTGAAACGCGGACAGGTCGTGGAAGTATATGCCAACCTGACAGGAGGATGGTCGCAAATCAACTTTAATAACAAGAAAGCGTATGTATCAACTGCTTACTTGCGTCCGGTCAAAGCAACCTCAACCCGTATAGCTACAGTCACGGTAAACGTCCTGAATGTACGGGAGAAAGCCAGTGAAACCTCTAAAAAAGTCGGGTCGCTTGCACATGGGACTTCTGTCCAAGTAACAGTGAATTTGACCAATGGATGGACAGAAATAATCTACAACAAAAAGAAGGCATTTGTCGCTAGCGCCTATCTATCCTTTGCTGCGGCTTCATCGCCTGCCACCTTTAAAAAAAATCCGGCAAAAATCTATCAATACAAAAGCATGGATGGCGTCCATACATATAAAAGCGATGGGAAAAAGTACAATAAAACATGGATCATCTGGAACGGACAAGGACCTAAATACCGCCAAACAGTCGTTGAGCAGGAAACAAAAGACGGCCTTCTTAATGGCTGGCCCAACTCTTCATATGAAACTACACTGAAGTATCCCTTAAAAGTAGGTACCACTTGGGTTGAGTCCTATGAAAACGGAACGACAGCCCAAATCCTCAGTCTGACAAAGAGCGTCAAGACCCCGGCAGGTACGTTCTTGAATGTAGTTGAAGTAAAAAACTCAGAGGGGAAGATTTCTTACTATGCGCCTAATGTCGGCTTCGTGCAGGAACTGACGAATGGCAAGGTAACGAATCAATTAATCAAAATTTCTGCTAAGTAATAAAAACCGGAGGGGAAAATATCCTCCGGTTTTTATCATTTTAGTATAGACTATACCCATCCTCAAAAAAATAGATTGCCGAAATGTTTTTCGGCAGTCTATCTCTTCTAATTCAAATTTTCAACAATCAAGTCTGATGCCCATTCTCAATCATTTTCGACTTCCAGGATGCCTTTATTGTTGGCATCCACTTTTATCTGCTGTTTAGCACCGGATTTGTCCACGACATCAATCTCGTAATAAGTCATATCGCCTTCACGTTGCAGTTCCCAGGAGGTTGCCTTTCCATTGCCTTTTTTTTCGGCTTGGGAGACAGCTTCACTGCTATCAATCAAACGATCAAGGCTTAATTTTTTATTTTGCCGCTCTGTTCCTATTTCATCTGCATCAAGGTTTTCACTATCCTGTTTGAGCACTTGCTTTGTATTAGTATCGATTTTAAGGTCTTTCTTATTCGTGTTGGTCATCATTTCAATTTCATAGACATATCGGTTTCGATCTTTCTCTAGTTGGATTTTAGTTAGGTCGCCTTCACTTTTCATTTTCGCGAGCGTTATGGCGTCTTCGACAGACATATCTTCCTGTGCAGATTTCAGGTCCACTGTATGTACATTGCTTTTGGCAGTTTCCACTGTCCGTTCACTATGGTGGCCATTCTCTTTATGATGGTCGCCACTGTCATCTGTGGAGCAACCTGCCATTAGAAAAACAAGGGCTAATGAAGTAACCGTGTATTCTAAACCTCTCATTTTTATCACCTCGTAATAATCAAATACCACGGGCCTGCCGCCATTAAACAGAAAAAGTGTGAACAATTGAGCATATGTAAGGAAAGCCTCAGGTTCAGCATTCAATAACTGGTTTCTAAAGGGAACTTTCATGTTTGGGTTACCCGGATTATTCGTTAAACGAATGGGATCCTTCATTTTTCCCACTAGCATTTCTGCCTCTTTGCTCTCATGTTGAAGTGGAAGTTTTATAATGAAAACGAAAAAATGTCATAAAAAATTCAAAATATTTGCGGTCGATGGAATAGTATGGTATGTTTTGTGTAATCGGTTACACAAAACATAGAGGAGGAAGGAAAATGGCTACCATCAAAGATGTGGCCAAGCATTCTGGTGTCTCGGTTGCGACCGTTTCCCGCGTTTTGAACGGGAAGGGATATGTTCATGAAGATACGAGAAAAAAAGTAGAGCGGTCCATACAGCAATTGGAATATAGCCCTAATGAAGTGGCGCGTTCATTATATAAAAAGGAATCCCGCCTCATAGGCTTATTGCTGCCTGACATCACCAATCCTTTCTTTCCCCAATTGGCCAGGGGAGTGGAAGATGAAATACAGAGAAACGGATATCATCTTCTGTCCGGGAATTCTGATGAAAAAACCGAGAAGGAAATAGCTTATATTCAAACCTTTATGCAACATAATGTAGTCGGCCTGATTTCCGCTTCCAATCACGTAGCCAGAGATTACTATAATGGTATTGAGATACCAAAAGTTTTTCTGGATCGATGCGAGGAGGGTCTTTACTGTGTATACAGCGACGGCTTCGAAGGCGGAAGAATGGCAGCGGAGGAAATCCTTAAACGGGGCAGCAGAAATATAACACTCCTTAAAGGCCCGGCGAATGTTAAACCGGCTCAAGAACGTTTTCAGGGAGCGCTGGACATCCTGGCTTCAAGCTCAGTTGATTTTCATGTTGTGAACACTCCTTCCTTTTCATTCGAGTATGCTAAGGAACGGGCATATGAATTATTCAGTACATACCCGGACAGCGACGGCATTATTGCAAGCAATGATATTACAGCAGCAGCTGTTTTGCATGAGGCCCTTCGCCTCGGGAAAAAAATACCGGAAGAGGTGCAGATTATCGGCTATGACGATATTCCGCAAAGCTCCCTATTGTTCCCGGCTTTATCGACAATCAGGCAGCCAACCTATGATATGGGCGTGGCAGCGGCCAAGATGCTGCTGCAGAAAATCAGGAAACAGAGTGTGGTAGAGCAGCATGTGAAAATGCCGGTTACATTTATGGAACGCAATACAACAAGGAAGGTGAAATAAAATGGTCAAAATAGCAGTGGTAGGAAGTTCCTCTATGGACTTGGTTGTCACATCCAAGCAGCGCCCGGCAGCCGGTGAAACGGTGCTCGGCGAATCCTTCAAAACGGTGCCAGGAGGAAAAGGGGCCAACCAAGCAATTGCGGCAGCAAGGCTAGGTGCAGATGTTTCGATGATTGGCTGTATAGGAAACGATTATTATGGGGAAAAAATCATGGTCAACTTTGCCGGAAATGGAGTCAATACCGACAATGTGAAACCGGTTACAGGTACAGAGACGGGAACGGCCCATATCATTTTGGCAGAAGGCGATAATAGTATCGTTGTGGTAAAGGGAGCCAATGACTATATCACACCTGAGTATGTGCAAGCATGCCGGGATGCGGTCGCGGCGGCTGATATGGTTCTTATTCAACAGGAGATTCCTGAGGAAACCGTTGAATACGTCAGCAGCCTTTGCTTTGAATTGGGTGTTCCACTATTGTTGAATCCCGCTCCATCAAGACCGATAAGCGCTAAAGTGATCGATCAGGCCACTTACATCACGCCAAACGAGCATGAAGCAGCAGAACTGTTCCCATCGATGGAATTGGGACAAGCGTTGGAAAAGTATCCAAATAAACTCTTCGTTACGGAAGGAAGCAAGGGAGTCCGCTACCACAACGGGCAAAAAGAAGTAAGAGTCGAGACATTCAAAGTGGAGGCCGTGGATACTACAGGAGCCGGTGATACATTCAATGCCGCATTTGCAGTTGGAATCGCGGAAGGCAAGTCATTCGAGGAAAGCCTTGTTTTTGCAAATCGTGCAGCATCCTTATCGGTCATGAAATTCGGTGCCCAAGGCGGAATGCCGACCAGGGAAGAAGTGGAGGCGAATTTATCATGAAAAAGCACGGTATATTGAATAGTTCCATTTCGAAGGTGTTGGCAGATATGGGGCATACAGATACGATTGTCATTGGAGATGCTGGCCTGCCCGTACCTGCTGCCGTACAGAAAATCGATTTAGCGTTAACGCCTGGATTTCCAGATTTTCAGCGAGTGGTAAGTGCCGTGAAGGAGGATATGATGATTGAGGGCGTCATTGTCGCAGAGGAAATGGTGACAGCCAATGAACCAGCCCATGCCTTCATGAAAGAGCTCTTTGAAGGGACAGACATACAATATATTTCACATGAAGAGCTGAAACAAGCATCTAAACACGCAAAGGCGGTCATCAGAACAGGAGAAACCACTCCGTATGCGAACTGTATTTTACGGGCAGGTGTATTTTTCTAAAAGGAGCGAACACCATGAAAATTGAAATGCGGGATATTCATAAAGCGTTTGGCACAAACCAGGTGCTCACGGGTGTAGATTTCGACCTGGAGCCGGGGGAAGTACATGCATTGATGGGAGAAAACGGTGCAGGAAAATCGACCTTGATGAATGTTTTAACAGGGTTGCATAGTTTGGATCAAGGCATCATTGTCATCGATGGCAAAGAAACCAAGTATGAAAATGCCAAAGAAGCAGAAAACAACGGCATAGCTTTCATCCATCAGGAACTGAATGTCTGGCCGGAGATGACAGTGCTTGAGAACCTGTTCATCGGCAAGGAGCTCCGCACTTCTTTTGGATTGCTAAAATCAAAAGAAATGAGAGCAATGGCAAAACGGCAGTTTGAGGAGCTTGCTGTGACAATACCGCTTGACGCCATCGCAGGCAGTTGTTCGGTTGGGGAGCAGCAGATGATTGAAATCGCGAAGGCATTGATGACACAAGCGGAAGTGATCATTATGGATGAACCGACTGCAGCACTGACGGAGCGGGAGATCGAAAAGTTGTTTGAAGTGATTGAATCCCTGAAAAGCAAGGGAGTCAGTATTGTGTATATTTCACACAGAATGGAAGAAATCTTTGCGATTTGCGACCGGATTACCGTTATGCGCGATGGCAAAACAGTCGATACCAAACCAATACCAGAAACATCATTCGATGAGGTCGTTACAAAAATGGTCGGACGTGAGTTAAAAGACCGCTTCCCGGAACGCAACGTGAAATTGGGTGAAGTCATCTTAGAAGTGAAAGGGCTTACAAATACAAGGAGCTTTCAGGACATCTCCTTTTCTGTCCGCGAAGGCGAAGTGGTAGGAGTCTCCGGCTTGATGGGAGCGGGCCGTACCGAGATCATGCGCTCGATTTTTGGCATTGATCCTCTCGAAGCAGGAGAAATATGGCTTAACGGAAAGAAAACAACCATAAAAAATCCTGCGCAGGCGGTCGCACAAGGAATAGGCTTCATTACGGAAGACCGGAAAGATGAGGGGTTGGTGCTTGATTTTTCCATCAGGGAAAATATGGCGTTGCCGAATTTGAAAAGCTTTTCTCCAAAAGGCGTCATCGACAGGAAAGCGGAAGGCGATTTTGTGGACATGCTGATCAAACGTCTTTCCATTAAGACTGAATCAGGGGAGACAAGCGCCGGCAATCTATCCGGTGGCAACCAGCAAAAGGTTGTCATTGCTAAATGGATCGGGATCGGCCCGAAAGTTTTGATTTTGGACGAACCGACAAGAGGGGTCGATGTAGGGGCAAAAAGAGAAATTTATCAGCTGATCAACGAGCTGACTGAACGAGGAGTAGCCATTGTAATGGTTTCTTCTGAACTTCCGGAAATACTGGGGATGAGCGACCGGATCCTGGTCGTCCATGAAGGAAGAATTTCAGGGGAACTGATGAAAGCTGATGCCACTCAGGAAAAAATAATGACGCTTGCAACGGGAGGTCAATAAAATGAATGCAGCTCACGAAATCAAACCAGCAGGCAAGGTGAACCACCTTGGCAACTTTACACAAAAATTAGGGCCGCTGCTCGGGCTCATCTTACTTATCGCAGTGGTTTCCATATTGAATCCAAGTTTCCTGGCACCACTGAATATTCTCAACTTGCTGCGCCAGGTCGCAATTAATGCACTTATAGCTTATGGTATGACGTTTGTCATTTTAACTGGAGGAATCGATTTATCCGTCGGCGCAATTCTTGCTTTATCAAGCGCTTTGATGGCTGGAATGATCACTTCAGGCCTGGATCCGATCCTTGCCATCATTGTTGGCTGCCTGCTTGGGGCAATCATGGGAGCCTTCAACGGCCTTCTTGTCACAAAAGGCAAAATGGCACCTTTTATCGCTACACTTGGGACAATGACGATTTTCCGCGGATTGACGCTCGTCTATACGGATGGGAATCCGATTACAGGGCTTGGCGATAATTATGCATTCCAATTGTTTGGCCGCGGCTATTTGTTGGGGATTCCTGTGCCGGCTATTACGATGGTTCTGACATTCGCCATTCTTTGGGTCATTCTTCATAAGACGCCGTTTGGCCGGAAGACATATGCAATCGGCGGCAATGAGAAGGCCGCGCTGATTTCAGGGATCAAGGTTTCGCGTGTGAAAATTATGATTTATTCACTGGCTGGATTATTGGCTGCCTTGGCAGGTGCGATTTTGACTTCACGCCTGAATTCCGCTCAGCCGACTGCCGGAACATCATATGAATTGGACGCCATCGCAGCCGTTGTTCTTGGAGGCACAAGCTTAACCGGAGGCCGGGGACGTATCATCGGTACACTCATCGGTGCATTGATTATCGGAACATTGAATAATGGCTTGAACTTATTGGGTGTGTCATCGTTTTTCCAACAAGTCGTCAAAGGGCTTGTCATTCTGTTGGCTGTATTGATCGACCGGAAGAAATCTGCGTAGGGGGAACTAACCATGAAAAAAATCATAGCAGTCATCATGTCGCTTTCGCTCGTTGTATTGGCCGGCTGTTCGTTGGAGCCGCCGAGCTGGGCAAAGCCAGAAAAGAAAGATTCATTGAAAGATATAAAAATAGGCTTATCTGTTTCTACTTTGAATAATCCATTTTTCGTTTCATTAAAAGAAGGGGTCGTTAATGAAGCGAAAAAGAACCACTTTAAGACGATTGTGGTTGATGCACAGAACGATGCGGCGAAGCAGGTCAATGACGTAGAAGACTTGATCCAGCAAGGCGTGGATGTGCTTTTGATCAATCCTACCGATTCTTCGTCTATTTCAGCAGCTGTTGAATCGGCAAACAGCATCGGCATTCCGGTCATCACGCTGGACCGTTCTTCCGATAAGGGGAAAGTGGAAGCATTGGTGGCTTCCGACAACGTCAAAGGAGGTAAAATGGCTGCCGAGTATTTCGTGAAACAACTAGGAGAAGGAGCAAAAATGGCTGAGTTGGAAGGCGTGCCAGGGGCATCTGCCACCCGTGAACGCGGTAAAGGATTCCATCTGGTCGCCGACAAGCAACTGGATGTAGCCGCTAAGCAAAGCGCAGATTTTGACCGGACAAAAGGGTTGAATGTCATGGAAAACATCATCCAGGGAAACCCTGATATTAAGGGTGTCTTTGCCCATAATGATGAAATGGCGTTAGGGGCTTTGGAAGCGATCAATTCTTCGGGAAAAGATATTGCCGTTGTCGGATTTGATGGCAATGATGATGCTCTTGCATCTGTTAAAGCAGGCAAACTTTCCGCTACAGTTGCCCAACAGCCAATCCTAATCGGACAATTGGCCGTACAGGCAGGAAAAGACGTGCTTAAAGGAAAGAAAGTTGAAAAGAAAATTGCAGCTCCATTAAAGCTTGTAACCAAGTCAGATAAATAAGAAGAAAGAGTGTCCAAACATTGAATGTTTGGGCACTTTTTTTGTGCAGGAATGCTTTTAGCTGCAAAGACTAACGAAGCTATATAATAATAGAAACTGGGTAAAGAAAAGAAGGATCGGATTAATTGAAAAAGAGGTGGAAGAACATGCATATTTATCGCGGCAAAGAAATTAAGGCAGCGGATGCCGCTGCAGAAAAGAGGGGGATGGATACGTTCACCTTGATGGAGAATGCCGGACGGTCTCTTTTTATGAGAATAAGAGAAGAAGTCAGCAGGGATCACCGGATTTTAATCTTAGCGGGGAAAGGCAATAACGGCGGAGATGGGATTGTACTGGCCCGTTACTTGAAAAATGACGGCTATCATGTCGATCTTACGTTTCCTTTAGGGAAAGCAGCTACGCCAGTGGCGAAGAAGCATCTCCTTTATTTTGAAAACTGCGGCTATAGTCCGACAGAGAAATCAGGGGAGTATGATGTGATTGTTGATAGCCTGCTTGGCGTCGGTACGCGTCTGCCATTGCCAAACGATATAGTCTCTATCATCGATTGGATCAATCATCAGCAGGCAATGGTAATCGCCGTTGATGTCCCGACGGGTGTCCTTGCTGATACCGGCAATCTGGATACGGCTGTAAAAGCCGATTGGACATTGAGCCTGCATGGCCTGAAGCCTTCTGCTTTCCAGGCAGGAAGTGCAGAACACTACGGTAAGAAAGAGGCTTTAGATATTGGGCTTAAACAAGAAAGCAATTGTCGAATTTGGACAAAAGAAGATGTGAAAAGAACGTATCTTAAGAGAAAAGAGGGTTCTCATAAAGGCACGTATGGCACTGGCTTATTGGTTGCCGGAAGTGATGAGATGCCAGGTAGCTCCTTACTCGCAAGTGTTGGTGCCATGAGAGCCGGCATAGGCAAGCTGACGGTTGCGACAACTGCGTATGTCTCTGCCATTATTGCCGGCCGTGTCCCCGAATGTACATATTTGCATGATGGACTAAGCAAGATTGCCCGCGGACATATACCGGAAGGGATGAAAGCAGCGGCTATCGGCCCGGGATTAAATGAGCCAGAGGTAATAGAAGAGGCACTCCGGCATCTATTGGACAGTGAGCTGCCGGTGATTGTGGATGCAGGGGCATTAAAGGAAAGAAACTATCCAAAACGGAATGCTCCGATCATCCTAACTCCGCATCCGGGTGAATTCAGCAAAATGACCGGGATACCGATAAAGGATATTCAACAGAACAGAATCGAAACAGCGCGTTCATACGCACAAAGGCAGCATGTCACAGTGGTACTGAAAGGATCCTATACAGTCATCGCTTTCCCTGATGGCAAGGTTTTGGTCAACGAAACCGGTAATGCAGGATTGGCAAAGGGAGGTACTGGGGACACTCTGACCGGCATTCTGCTTGCTTTCGTCAGCTCCTACAGCGATTATAAAGCGGCCGTGGCCAATGCGGTTTATCTGCATGGGGCAAGTGCGGATGCCTGGAAGGAATCCAAGGCGATGGCTGCCATGCTTGCCGGCGATGTCAGTGAAAATCTCGCTGCGGTGATGAAAGAATTCGAGTAAATAGATCTGCTTATCTCTAGGGGCATAAGAGAGTACTTGATCATTTTAACGGGGCAGATGCAAGAAACAGCGGGCAAACAAAAAAATTTAGAAACTAGCCTGAAAAAGATGGGAGAGGAACGGAGTGAGATTTTCCAACAAAGTTGGTGTAGTGACCGGCGGAGCCAATGGAATAGGGCGCTGCATAGCCGAAGAATTTCTGATAGAAGGCGCAAGCGTGGCTGTGATCGACATGGATGAGGATGCCGGCGGCCGACTGGTTGAGGATTACGGCCAAGAAAGAGTATTATTTCTGGCTGCTGATATTGCTGTCGAAAGGAGCTTGAATCTGTTTGCAGATAAAGTCATCAAACGGTATGGACAGGTGGATTTTTTAATCAACAACGCTTGCATCAGCAGAAAAGGGATTCTTTCCCGGTGCAGCTACGAAGATTTCAATTATGTGCTGCGGGTGGGAGTGTCAGCTCCTTATCAATTAAGCCGCTTATTTATGGATATATTTACGGAAAACGCGGCAATCGTGAACATTTCTTCTACAAGAGCAGCAATGTCGCAGGCAGATACCGAGAGCTATTCGGCAGCCAAAGGGGGCATCACTGCACTGACGCATGCCCTCAGTATCAGTTTAGCCGGCAAAGTTAGAGTCAATTCAATCAGCCCCGGCTGGATCGATACAACGGGAATGGACGAAGGCATTTCCAAAAGCGATTTCTTGCAGCATCCCGTCAAGCGAATCGGCAATCCCCTTGACATTGCTGGAATGGTGAAGTTTCTCTGCAGCAAAGAGGGTTCCTTCATTAATGGAGAAAACATTACGGTAGATGGCGGCATGTCAAAATTAATGATTTATCATGGTGAACAAGGCTGGAATTATACGCCGGAAGAATAGCGAAAGAAGAAAGAGCCATATAGGGCTCTTTTTTTTGAAACCAAACAAGGCGATTGTAGCTGAAGGAGAGGGAGAAAAAACACCATATTCGTTCCCTGACATACACTATTTATAGTCGTATAACGATAAATATGTTGACTGGAGGTTAAAGACCCTTGAAACCTTTTTATCCTGGGAATAATCTGTTTTACAATAGGCAATCTATGGCGGTGCCATATCAGCCGAACGATTGGGCCCAAGCAGCAATGGCTGATTACAGGATTATGCCAACTGCCGGGCCAGTGCCATCAGCTATGGTTGCTCCGGCCATGCCAAATAATCTGAATCAAGGATGGCAAATGCCATGGCAGCAGCCAACTGCCGACCTTCCAAACAGTTGCAGCGAACCTTATGGCCAAGCGCCCACTAGGAAGGACGAAGATCTGTTTATTCACAAAAAACAAAAGCGTATGGATGGGAATTCAGTTGGGCCAGCAGGATATCATCGCTTGCCACAATCAACCGTCACTCATCCAACACTCCTTGATGTAAGGCAAGTATCTAGAAATGAAATTGAGCTTGATTTTGATGTTCCAGTCGACCATGAAGCGGCATTGAATGTGCATAATTATTGGATACGCAGTAACCAAAACCAAACGGACGGCGTGGCTACTCTTTCACGCAACGACAAAGTGCTGCTGCCCAAAAACAGCCTAACTCCTAATATGGCACGGATTGAAGCACTGGATGATTCGGATACAAAATTTTCGATCATTTTCAAACGTAATATGACACCCGGGGTCCAATATACGGTATTGCCCTCCAATATTGGATTAAAGGGACAGACTGATTATCGTGGGCCAAACTGGAGCCCGGAAAGCGAAAATGAATTTCTCGCACAATGACAGAGGAAGATAAAGGGATACTTTGATCGATTGAATTTCTTTGCCACCATTCCCGCTTTAGAGTCAGTTAGAATGGAATAGTTGAAAAAGGAAAAGAAGCTTTCTTTTCCTTTTTTTGTTGTGCAGATAAATGAAATTCATATTGTACAAGCATCTTAACAAATTATATACAGAAAATTCACATCCAAGCAGTAGCATTAAGATATCATGGTTAAAATACGCGAACACAAACAAGGAGGAGCATATGATTTGCGGCGTCATCGATGTAGGGTCCAATACGATACGATTGAATATTTACCAGTATGAAGAAGGCAAGCTCATATCTCTTCTTCATAAAAAGACAATGGCGGGGCTTGCTGCTTATGTTGACAAGGGGTGTATGAACCCTAAAGGAATCGATACAGCCTGCAGGATTTTATTGGAATATAAAAATATTGTAAAGCACTTTAATATTCGCCAGATGAATGTCTTTGCCACGGCTTCCTTACGAAATATCGTCAATACCGATGAAGTGGTAAGGGTCATTAAAGAACGGACAGGATACCGTGTAGAGGTCATCAGCGGAGAAGAAGAAGCCGTTCTTGATTTTATCGGGGCCACACATGACAGGGAGATAGAACATGGCCTTATGGTGGATATCGGCGGCGGCTCTACTGAACTGGCGTTTATCGAAGATAGCAAAATTGTACAAGCTATATCACTTCCAATCGGTTCGCTCAGTCTCTTCTCTTTGTATGCAGAAAAATTATTTCCGAAAAAAAGCGAACGGCAAGCGATGAAACATAGGGTCAAACAGGAGCTGGATAAGATATCCGCCGAGGGGGATTTTACAAAATATCCTGCCATTTGCGGTGTGGGGGGTACCATCCGGGCAGCCAAAAAACTGGATGATGCACAGGATGGGAACCACTCTGCCTTTATTCGTGCAGAATCGGTCGATCATTTGTTGGAGCTCCTGAAAAAAGGGAAGAAAGATACTTTGCGCCGCATCCTGCAAGTTGTTCCTGACCGTGTCCATACAATTGTTCCAGGCCTGATTATTCTCCAGGCAATAGCTCGGCGGTTTGGATGCGAGCGTATATATGTCAGTCAATTCGGAGTCAGAGAGGGCTATGTTTATAACAGAGTGCTAAAGGAAGGTAGTCAACATGGGGAAACATAAAAACAAACCAGATATCAGTTATACACAAAATAGGGAATTATCATGGCTCCGCTTTAATGAGCGCGTGCTGGAAGAAGCATGCGACCGCAGCGTGCCTCTCTATGAAAGAATGAAATTTGTTTCTATCTTCGAAAGCAATCTTGACGAATTCTTCATGATCAGAGTCGGCAGCTTGCTTGACCTTTCTTTAATGAAAGGCAAGCATAAAGACAATAAAAGCGGCCTGACTCCCTCTGAACAATTAAAGAAGATTTATAAGGAAACGGTTCCTTTATGTAAGTTAAAAGATAAAACTTTTATTGAAATCGAAAAAGAAATGAAGAAGCATGAAATCAGCCGTTTGGATACGGCTGATTTGAAAGGAAAGGACCGGACATATATTGAACAATACTTTGAGGATAATGTTCTTCCGATTCTTTCGCCGCAAATCATAGATTATCATCATCCTTTCCCGCATTTGGCGAACAAAACGTTGAATATTGCAGTTATGCTGCAGCAAGGTGAAGAAACAGCATTCGGCATCATCCCGGTTCCTGCCTGCCTGCCGAAAGTGGTGTATTTGCCAGGGGAAGGTGTCCGCTATATTCTGCTGGAGCAACTCATCCTTGAATATACCGGCAAAGTATTCGAAAAATGCGATATTGTCGATAAAAAGGTGATCACGGTTACGCGAAATGCCGATATCAGTCCTGAGGATGAAGTCTTTGATGATGATGCGGATTATCGCCATCATATGAAGAAAGTCCTCAAAAAACGGAGACGGTTAGCGGCGGTTCGCCTGGAAATACAGGGAGCATGCAAAGAAGAACTTCTTGATTACTTATGCGGCATGCTGAAAATCAAAAAAGAGCAGGTGTTTATTTCTGAGTCTCCGCTTTGCATGGGCTATGTTTTTTCGCTGCAGGAAAAGTTTTCGCTTACCAGCCTGCGGCAATTGAGCTATCCGGCATTCGAGCCGCAGCCTTCACCAAGCCTCAAAAAAGGGGAAAGCGTACTGAAGCATGCATTGAAGCAAGATTTGCTGCTTCATTATCCGTATGAACAAATGGATCATTTTCTCCATTTGATCAAGGAAGCGGCCCATGATCCAGCCGTTATCTCAATCAAAATAACGATTTACCGATTGGCAAACAAGTCCAAATTGGTGGAATACTTGACGGAAGCGGCTGAAAATAATAAAGATGTCACAGTATTGATGGAGCTCAGGGCCCGATTTGATGAACAGAATAATATTGATTGGGCGGAAGAATTTGAAGAAGCGGGCTGCAACGTCCTGTATGGGTTCGAAGGCTTTAAGGTCCACTCGAAAATTTGCCTGATTACCCGCATGGAGAATAATACCTACCAGTATATTACGCAAATAGGGACAGGCAACTATAATGAAAAGACAGCCAAGATTTATACGGACCTATCCCTCATCACTTCCAATAAGGAAATAGGGCTGGATGCGTCTTCTTTCTTTAAAAACATGGCTATCAGCAATTTGGATGGCCAATATCGCCGGTTGTTGGTAGCCCCGACTTCCTTGAAAAAGGGACTTACTGCATTAATTGATCAAGAAATGGCAAAGGCGAAAGAAGGCAAACCAGCGAAGATTATTATGAAGATGAATTCTCTGACCGACCGCCAACTGATCAATAAATTATCAGAAGCATCTTGTGCAGGGGTGGACATCCGCCTGATTGTCAGAGGCATATGCTGCTTATTGCCGGGCATAAAAAATAAAACAGAGAACATTATGGTTGAAAGTATTGTCGGAAGATTCCTTGAGCATTCCCGAATCTATTGTTTCGGCGAAGGAGAGGATATGGACATGTATATCAGCTCGGCTGACATCATGACACGCAATACAGAAAAGAGAGTGGAAATCGCTTGCCCAATCCTAGATGGAAAAGTGAAACAGACCATTCAATCTATTCTTGAAATAATGCTGAATGATAATGTGAAGGGAAGAACGCTTCAGAGTGACGGAACTTATACGAAACGGCCGGGAGCTGACACACAAGCCGTTGATAGCCAAAGCATATTCATGAGGGAAGCGATCAACCACAACTTAGCTGCCCAGGTTGAGCAGGAAATGGACCCGCCGCTTAAGAATCGGCTTGAGCAATGGTTTTCCCGCTTGTTTGGCAAAGGTGCAAAACAGGACAAACGGGAAGGCGCATAAAGCGCACTTCCCGTTTTACTAAAGATGATTATTTTTTGATATACATAGCTTGTCTGCCCATCTGAATCCAGGCAGCTTCAAAATTTTGTCTACTGATGGCACGGTTAGGTTTGGTATGAAGGGGATCATTGACGTAGACATAGTCATCATCGTAATTTGTGATAACCACGCTATGTTGGCGATAAGTTACATCCATCTTGCCTTCATCGGTATTCCACGTGAGAAAATGGTCCTTCGTCAATTCTTGGAATCTGGCATTTGTGATGACCCAGACAGGATTGCCTTTGCTGACGGCATGATATAAATCTTCTGGATCTTTTCCGGTGAGGTCGACGATCTTACGTTTGGGCACATAGTGTTTAGCCAGTTCAATGATCGGCTCAACATACACGCCGAGCCCAGGCTTATTCAATGAATACATATCTCCTACAAAACCTTTATGCATATTGCCTCGCAGTCCGTTTTGCTCAAAAGGCACTTTATTGATTTGCTCGGCAAGTTCCATTTTATCGACTGATTTTCCGCGGTATTGAAGAACCATAGCCAGACTAGTTACTTCACATCCTCTTGGCAGCTCCGGATTTTGCATGACCAATGGAACATCTTTTGGAGGCTCGGAATCCGTAAAGATATCGGTAACCTTATTAAATAAATCTTCAGCTGTCTGCAGGAAGCTGCTTGAAGAAGAAGCTTTGACCTGAATGACAAATACAAGGATGCAGATCAAAATCACTAGCAGAATCAGCTTCTTAATCGTTTTCAATACTCATCTCTCCCAGTTGCTTGTATATATACTTAAGTTGTGCGCATTTCTATGGTGCATATGCATATTATGACATCCATTGCAGCCTTCGTAAATAAAGAAACCCTATTGTCCTTTTGGCAGCGGGCATGCGGAATGTACACCGAGAATAGCAAGAAGGTGTAGATCGATGCCGAACAATAAACAGATTTGTGGAATCGCTCTACCTATAGCACATATTTGTTCTTTTGTAAGCGATTTTGGACAATGGAAAACCCTGATGCTCCCTAAAGTGAAATCTTGATAGGCAGGCATTAGGTGAAACTTTCATTGTCGGTCAGTAATTAAGCCAATTTTTTGAAAATAACCAAAAAAATGTGTAAGCTTATAAAGCAAACGAAGTATAAGGAGGGAAAAACATGATTAAGAGTTTACAAGATACAACTACATTACATAATGGCGTCAAAATGCCAATGTTTGGCTTGGGCGTCTGGCAGGTGGAAGACGGCTCCACTGTGATCCATTCCGTTAAAAGTGCCATTAAAGCGGGATACCGGGCAATCGATACGGCGGCTGCCTATAAAAATGAAACAGGGGTTGGCCAAGCCATAAAAGAAAGCGGCATACCACGGGAAGAGCTATTCATCACGACAAAAGTATGGAATAGCGACCAAGGCTATGAATCGACGCTTGCAGCCTTCGATGCCAGTATGGAGAAACTCGGCCTGGATTATATTGATCTCTATCTGATCCATTGGCCGACAAAAGGGAAGTATAAAGATACATGGAGAGCCATCGAAAAACTGTATAAAGACGGTAAGGCAAAAGCAATCGGTGTCTGCAATTTCCACCAGCATCACTTGGAAGACTTATTGGCGGATGCCGAAATTGTGCCGATGGTGAACCAGATTGAATTGCACCCGTTGCTTACCCAAAAGGAACTGATTGATTATTGCCGCCAAAAAGATATTAAGGTTGAAGCATATTCCCCGCTTGGCAGTGGCAAAGTACTGGATCATCCAGACATCGCCCGCATTGCCGAGATTCATGGCAAGAGTGTGGCGCAGGTCATCCTTCGCTGGGATTTGCAGAACGGAATTATTGTGATTCCAAAATCGACGAAAGAATCCCGGATTATCGAAAACAGCGATGTGTTCGACTTTGAGCTGAGCGATGAAGAGATGAAAAGAATCGATCAATGCAATAAAAACGAAAGAGTGGGAGCAGATCCCGATAACTTTAATTTTTAATAAGTGAAGGGCCTCCCATTCAGGGAGGTTTTTCTCTTTGTTGTGCCTCCAAGGTTGGCGCACAGGGAAAGAAAGGTGTGAACCAATTATAGGAAGGGTATAAAAGAAGAGAAATTACTAGAGGAGGAATCCGCATGTATACTAGTCTCCAAGATACAACTACCCTACAGAATGGTGTCAAGATGCCAGTATTCGGCCTTGGCGTATATAAGATGGAAGGGGCGGAAGCGAAAGAATCGGTCCGCCATGCCTTGGATGAAGGCTATCGTGCAATCGATACAGCATCCATGTATAAGAATGAAAAAGAAGTAGGCGAAGCAATTAAAGAATGTAAAGTTCCCCGTGAAGACCTTTTTGTCACGACAAAAGTGTGGAACAGCGACCAAGGATATGAAGAGACTTTAGCGGCTTTCAATAAGAGTTTGAACGCACTCGGCCTCGATTATCTGGATTTATATCTGATCCATTGGCCGGTGAAAGGGAAGTATAAAGAAACATGGAAAGCGATGGAGAAACTCTATCAGGATGGTAAAGTGAAAGCAATCGGCGTGTGCAACTTCCAGCCCCACCATCTGGAGGATTTGATGCAGGATGCCAAGGTGATGCCAATGGTCAATCAGGTGGAATTGCATCCGCTGCTTTCTCAAAAGAAAGTAAGGGATTATTGTGAAAAGCATCATATTAAAGTGATTGCCTGGTCGCCGCTAGCCCGCGGATTGGTGCTTGACCATCCAACACTTAAGGAAATTGCCGAGAAGCACGGTAAATCCACCGCACAGATTGTCCTCCGTTGGGAGTTGCAGAATAATGTGGTGGTCATACCGAAGTCTTCCAATAAGGAACGGATTATTACCAACTCAGAGGTTTTTGATTTTGAACTTAGTGCCGAAGAAATGCAGGCCATTGACCGCATGAATAAAAATGAGCGTACTGGCCCAGACCCCGATAACGTGAACTTTTAATCGGCTAGTTGAAGTGGCTACAGTAAAATGGGTATGATGATGGCTAACACAATACGGTAAGAAGAAATCTTGCATCTAATCGCCGGATGCAGGATTTCTTCTGTTGTGGTTCTTCAGCGTGTATTTCATCGTGAGAATCATGTACGATGGTACTATACAATACGCATCATAATGGGAGGATTTTAATATGGCGAAACAGATTACAGACACATGCACTTTACATAATGGCATTAAGATGCCGCTGCTTGGTTTAGGGGTATATAAAATGGAAGACAATGAACAGGCTGTCGATAGCATCAAGCATGCGGTGAAAGTAGGTTACCGATCCATAGACACAGCTGCCATCTATAAAAATGAAACAGCTGTAGGAAAAGGCATTAAGGAAAGCGGCGTTCCAAGAGAAGAGTTGTTCATTACGACAAAGGTCTGGAATTCCGACCAAGGCTATCAGCCAACACTTGATGCTTTCGAAACAAGCATGAAGAAGCTGGGTCTTGACTATCTTGATCTTTATTTGATCCATTGGCCGGTTGTTGAGTCGTATAAAGAGACATGGAAAGCGATGGAGAAGCTATATGAAGAAGGAAAGGTAAAGGCGATCGGCGTCTGTAATTTCCACCAGCATCATCTGGAGGATTTAATGAAGAGCGCTGTCATCAAGCCGATGGTAAACCAGATCGAACTGCATCCCTTGTTAAACCAACAGGAGTTAAGGGATTTCTGCACATCCAATGAAATGGCAATAGAAGCTTGGTCGCCGCTAGCCCGCGGCCGTCTGCTGGATCATCCGTTATTGGTTGAACTTGCAGGAAAGCACGGCAAAACGCCTGCTCAAATGATCCTGCGCTGGGACCTTCAGCATGGAATCATTACGATTCCTAAATCAGTGACTCCCCGCCGAATCGAAGAAAATGCAGACTTGTTCGATTTTGAGTTGAGCCCTGAAGAGATGAAGTTGATTGATGAAATGAATACAAATGAACGTACAGGGCAAAACCCTGATAACTTCCATTTCGACTTTTAAGTGAAACATGCAGCGGTTTATAAAGCCGCTGCATGTTTTTTCTTCATGGTGTCCTATTTGCCAGCCACGGGCAGTTGTAAGAGATCAACCAAAAATGTAAGCCACTTAGGCATTCATCCTTTACCCTATTGTTAAAGCATTACAGAAAAATAACATGGTCAGTAAAGCACCTTTATTTCACAAAAAGAATATACAAAACCGTTTTGGCGAATCCCCTTTTAGGGAAAAATAAAGGTATCTATGCTAGCAGTATAGAATTTCTTATAGAAATAGACTTAGCTGGATGTAAGCCTGCCGTCTTATTTTGATAAGAGAAAAGACTTGGTATAATAGACATATAGGCGAAAAGACAGCCGTTGAAAGGAATGGCTGCATCTATTGAAACTTTGTTGTACGTGAACCGTACATACTAATAAGGAATTAGGAATAGGGAGCCGATGAATTATGAAACCGATCATATCGATTTTTTTATTTATTTTCCGGTTGGGCGTGGGTGTGCTTTCTTTTGGATTGGCTTTCTTCATCTGCCTGATCGCGTTCGACATAGCGTTTTTATATTCTTTCTTATCAGGTTTGGGAGCCGGGCTGATCACTTTTTTCGGGCTCAAGTGGATTTTTGCCAGAAAAACCATCAAGAACAGCGGTCTTTCGCGGCGGGAATATAAATATATAGAAGAGCATCTGGCAGAAGCGAAAGGAAAAATAGGCCGTTTGCAGAAAGTAATGTTCTCTGTAGGCAACATATTTACAATCAAACAAAATTATGATGTCATCCGCGTGGCAAAAAAAATACAATCCATTGTGGAAAACGACCCGAAAAGATTTTATGAAGTCGAATCTTTTTATTATTCCCATCTGGATTCTCTCGTGGAATTGACTGAAAAATATGTGTTCTTGACAAAACAACCCGCCAAGACAGCACAAATCCAGGAATCACTGCGGGACACGCGTATAACAATTTCCTCCCTGAGTGAAACGGTGGAAAAAGACTTGTTCTCCCTGCTTTCAAGCGATGTAGATTCATTGGCATTAGAGCTTGACGTAGCGAAACAAGCAATCGATAAAAACAAAGACAATGAACTGAAATCATAGAGGAGGAAAAAACATGAATGATAATACTTCGCTAAACAAGAGCGATTCATTGGACGATTTATTATCCAATCCATTCGGAACCGAGGTAGAGAAACAAAACAATCAGGTTCAAAAGATGGCAGATGAGCAGCCTAAGCGTTTATTGGATGTTTTGCCTGAAGAAAACCGTGTCCGTGCCATACAGTTGGCAGAACAAATTGATCCCACTGATTTCCAAGCCATGATGATGTATGGCACACAAGCGCAGTCAAAGCTAACGAGTTTTTCCCATGCCATGCTTGACCAGGTGCAAAAAAAGGATATTGGCGAAATCGGTGAAATTCTTGGCGATTTAATGAAGCGCTTGAACAGCGTAAAGCCTGATGAACTGGAATCAAAGGGGAATATTGTCTCACGCTTCTTCGGGAAAATCCAATCTTCCGTACAGGAGACGTTATCCAAGTATCAAAAAACGAGTGTCCAGATTGATCGTATTGCTGTCCAATTGACCCATGCAAAAAATACATTGCTTGGTGACATCGGCATGCTGGAACAATTATATGAAAAGAATAAGGAATATTTCCATGCACTCAATATTTATATTGCCGCCGCTGAATTGAAGCTGGCTGAATTGAACGAAAAGACCATCCCTGAACTCCGCAAAAAAGCAGAGGAGACAGGCGATCAAATGGCTGTCCAGGAAGTGAACGACATGCTGCAATTCGTTGATCGTCTTGAAAAAAGAATGTACGACCTGCAGCTTAGCCGCCAGATTACAATCCAAAGCGCACCGCAAATCCGTCTGATCCAAAATACGAACCAAACCTTGGCGGAAAAGATACAGTCATCCATCATGACGGCGATTCCTTTATGGAAAAACCAAGTTGCCATTGCGCTTGCATTGTTGCGGCAAAAAAGTGCCGTCAATGCCCAAAACCAAGTATCCAAAACAACGAACGAGCTGCTGTTGAAGAATTCAGAGATGCTCAAAGTGAACACGATCGATACCGCCCGCGCCAATGAAAGGGGACTAGTCGATATAGAAACCCTGAAGAAAACGCAGGATAATCTGATTACAGCACTTGAAGAAACAATCCGCATCCAGGAAGAAGGGCGTGTAAAACGCCAGCAGGCACAACAGGAATTATCGAGCATGGAAGAAGACTTGAAACAAAAGCTGTTGAATATTAAATCGCAGAATTGAATAAGCAGTAGCAAAAACGTATCCTTTTGGGTGCGTTTTTTTACTTGTTTGTTGGCTGCCCAAAAGCAACTGATTCGTTTTTGGGCAGCCTTCTTTTGAGTTTTAATGGTTAATTTGTCGACTGAAATTTTATATATTCTAAAATTATCCCCTTTTCTAAGAAAAATTAATATGTTAATATACTTATCAGTTTATTGCAGATGAAGAGTTTTAAAGATTGAAGGATTCTTCAAAACCGAATTTTACCCCAGCTTGAAAACAAGAAGAGGGAATCGTTATAAGGGTCGAGCTCAAAAGAATCCTAAACATGGGTTTCGAGATCTTCAATTCCTTTTCGTATATTAATCTTGCCGAAAAAGGTATAGATGTTTTGCACGCTCGCAAAATCATGCTTTATCGCTTGTTCAACTCCTTTATGGTCATTTGGATGGGTGCAATCATCTGCGCTATTGAAGTAGGAAACCAGGGTACCAGCTGTTTGAATGATGCAGCTAGGTCTAGAGGAAGAAATGATAAACACTATTTCATAGGTATGATATCAATAGCTATTTTATTATTTTGAAATAATAAAAGGCAAACGATTTTACATATATCATTTAGTTCATCATAGAGAGGAAGACTTTATTTATGGCTTATCAACCGAAATCATACAAGAAATTTATGGCGACAGCAGCAACGGCTACACTGGTTGCGGCAGCCGTTGCACCAACAGCGATGGCAGCAGAGTTTACAGATGTTTCAGGAAAGTATAAAGATGCAGTAGACTTTGTTGTATCTAAGGGTGCGAATGGTATGTCTGAAACAAAGTTTGGTGTTGAAGAAAACATTAAACGTGTGGATGCGGCCGTTTTACTAGTAAAAGTGCTAGGCTTAGATTATGAAAATGCAGCGCCATCAGGATTTACGGATGTTCCTGAGCGAGCTGTACAATATGTAAATGCTCTGAAAGAAGCGGGTATTACGGAGGGAAAATCAGCTACGAAGTTTGATTCTCAAAGCTTCATTACGCGTGGAGAATTAGCCGTATGGATTCAAAGAGGTTTTGAATTAGTCGGAGAAAATGAAGTACCATTTACCGATGTTGCAGGGCAATATGCAGAAGCAGTTGCAGCACTTGTGGATAATGGTATTACAAATGGCGTTTCTGAAACACAGTTCGGTACGTATCAACATGCGAAGCGTGGAGATTATGCGATTCTTTTAATGAGAGCATCTGAAGCTTCGAATAACAGTCAAGCTCCTGCATACGAAGTAAAATCAACTGAAATTGATTTAACAACAACAGATGAGAATGTATTAAACACATTGTTTAATGGAACAGTATTAGACTTCGGTTCAGCAGATGTAACCGTTACAGACGTTGATTTTACATCTGATAACGAAGAGCTTATTGCTGATAACGATGCTAATAAAGAAGGTACTGTTGCTATCAGTTCGAAGTATAATGGTCAAACTTCTATTTATGTAGATAACGTAACAGTAACGCTGAATGATACAAACGAAACAGTTGTATTAGATTTAAACGGCTTAAAAGTAGACGTTAACTTAAAAGCGCAAGATTCAACATATGTGAAACTAGGTATTGATAGAACTTTAGTATTAGATTACATTTCTATTAATATGAACTTCCAAAATAGCTTTGATCAAAAAGTAACTGGATTAGAAGTTTCTTTATTAAATCCAGAAGGTAAAATTGTTGCAACAAGTCAAGCTACTTCATACGGTTTAAGTAAACACGTTAACTCTGCTGTACAAAATAACAGCGGTCTTACTACAACATTTTGGGAACAACCTAAGTTTTCAGCATCTTGGAACACAAAGTATTATGGAAGTTTAAAAGAAGCTGTAGAAGTTCAGGTAACATTTACGGCTAACGATGCTTCATATACTACTTCTGAAGTATATCGTCAAGCTCCTTCATATGAAGTAAAAACAAACGAAGTAGAGCTGACAACTACAGATGAAAATGTATTAAATACATTATTTGATGGTACTGTATTAGACTTTGGTTCAACAGACGTAACCGTTACAGATGTTGATTTTACATCTGATAACGAAGACCTTATTGCTGATAACGATGCTAATAAAGAAGGTACTGTTGTTATTAATCCGAAACCTAGCGCTCAAACTTCTATTTATGTAGATACAGTAACAGTACAAGCAGATGATACAAACGAAACATTTGTGTTCGATTTAAATGATTTACAAGTAGATGTTACTTTAGCTGAAGATATCGATGCATTTAAATATCAGGTAGAACCTGGAACAACTGTAGCATTGGAAGATATCTTGGGAGACATTCTGACTAACATCACTAGCGATATTAGTAATATCAATATCAATATTCCTACGGATGCTACTGTTACTTGGGAGACAGGCGCGCAACATGGGTCAACTCCTTTGATTCCAGAAGGTGCTACAGTTAAGACTGTTACCTTGAACGGTGGCGGTACCTTTAAGGCTACCGGTGCTGGCATAGGTGCTATTCGCGCAGCCAATGAAGGCGGAAAGTTAGTGTTCAAGAATATGACTATCATAGATGAATCCCAGTCCTATGCAGAGAATAGCTGGGAACATGGATATTTAGAGTTTGATGGTGAGGTAGAATTCATCAATTCTAACTTTGAAAGTGCCATGATATTTAATGGTGATAAGGTCTCTTTCACTGGTTGTAATTTCAATTCCAATAAGCAGAATGAGTATGCAGCGTGGATTAGTAACGGTATCGCTTCTTTCGATAAATGTACGTTCGAAGGATCTCGTGGAATCAAGATTCACGAGGCTTATGGATCAGATGTTACTTCAGTGACGGTTGATAATAGTGTATTTGGACTAAGTTTAAAGCCAGGTGTGGTTATTGGTATGCTTGATGAAACTACTAATGTCACAATCAAGAACAGCACCTTCAAAACCCTGCCTGGAGATCAGTTTAAATACATCTACGAATCGGATACACCAGTAGATACATTTAAATTTAGTGAAGAGAACAACACCGTAATAAAATAAGTTTTGGGTGCCTGTCACTTCTCAAAATGGAATTTTAAAAGATGTTACAGAAGTTCAAGTAACATTTACTGCTGACGGTGTTTCATATGTATCTAGCACAAAAGTGAAATAATCATAAACAGTGTAGTAATTTAAATTCTTTCATTAATGGCCATCAATTTTGAATTTTTTTCGGATTGATGGCTATTTTTGCACATGACGCTGGGTATTGGTTCTATACTGAATGTTAGGGTGTCCACTTAAAAAAGGCAAAAAAGAGCACACATACTTCCTTTTCTTACAATTGAATTGACGAGAAACAAGACAGAAAAGGAGATATGCCTACTCATGCGGGAAACGTTTCTTTGAAGAATTAAAAATAGCATATGGGTTGAAAGAGGCCTTTCGTGAGTAGTTTAACGAAGCCAAACGGCGTGGCCCAGGTCATATCTAGAAGACAACAAAAGAAGCGTTGCATACGTTTTATGAACAAGTAGAAGAAAGCAGGATTCCTAAGTTCATGACCATTCTGACCTACCGGGATTGGGAAACGGAGATGCTCAACCGTTTGGAATTTGGGCACTCCAATGAGCTTGTGGAAGGGTTGAAAAACTTGACAAAGGTCATGAAAGGGGATGCCTTTGGGGTTCGTGCACTTCGCTTCGTTTTAGGGCGCGGATCCTCACCCTTCACTCCTCTAAATCAATAGGCAATTCATTAGGATAAAGGGGCAGAACAATGTTCTCTACGCCAACACTTGACAAAAAACAAAAAGTTTAGATTTTAAACTAGAGCCTAGTAGTTTTATAAATCGGCCGCTATACCTCTATATCAAGAGCTGTGATCCTGTGATTAGCTCTTTTTTGGCTTTTGCTAATGGTGAATTTTAGAATAAATTATAAAATCCAAAAATGATTTTTCAGAAAATGAAGCTAAATGTGAGGGTAACCTGTCTGATTAATATAAGACATAGAAGAAGGTGGGTGGTTCTAATCTATACAAAGTGAACCGATCGATACCGCCCGCGCCAATGAAAGGGGACTAGTCGATATAGAAATTCTGGGAGAAAACGCAGGATAATCTGATTACAGCACTTGAAGAAACAATCCGCATCCAGGAAGAAGGGCGCGTAAAACGCCAGCAGCAGGAACAACTGAAATTGACGAGCATGGAAGAAGACTTGAAACAAAAGCTGTTGAATATTAAATCGCAGAATTGAATAAGCAGTTTTATTAAAACGCATCTCTTATCTATGGACCAGTATGAATCGGATTGGTTCAACGCATGAACGATGGGAGATGAATGAAAATTCAAATAGTGTAATGTATTATATATGGAAAATGAAAAAATAGAAGGGCAAGTAAATATGCTCTTCTATTTTTTTGTGCTGCTAACTAGTAGGGGAAGGATTATTAGTAGTGTAATGAAATGTACTGAGATATGGGCTTATGCTAAATGATCTAGTGACTCTTCAAAACCGGCTTTATCAAATGTCTAAAGCCTTTCTTCCTCCTTTCGAATGGTGATCCTCGAAACTTATACAAAGAGTTATCTAATATTTTTGTTAGATAATTTTTAGTGGGGTTTATGTTATCTATTCTTATTTTTCCTAAATGAACCCATTATTAGTTACTGGATTGTGGAGAAACTGTGAGTTATTGGCTTTTTAAGTGATTTTCTTAGAAAAGTCATATACCTTTTTTTTATTTTTCACAAGTAGAAATTATTATCAAAAAGTATAGTAGTAAAGAAAAAATTATTCGAAGATTGTTTTTATACATACAGTTTCTGCAATTTTTAGTAAAGTGACTAATACAATTATTTTTCTCATATTTAATTGCTTAAGTGGGAGGACAACGATGGAAGAAACAATTAGTTTACAGGAAATATTTCAAGTTTTAAAGAAACGAGCTGCAATGATCATAGCTCTATCTCTTATTGCAACTTTAACAGTGGGAATTATTAGTTTTTATTTCATAACGCCAATGTATCAAGCATCATCACAAATCCTTGTAAACAAATCAGAAAGTGAAAATAGTGTATATAGTTCCAATGAAGTGGCGACGAACGTACAGTTGATCAATACATACAACGTTATTATAAAAAGCCCTACTGTTTTGCAAGCCGTAATAAGAGAGCTGAATTTGGATTTAACGGTCGAGCAATTGAATGAAAAGATTACAGTGTCAAACGCAGATGATTCTCAAGTTATGAATATTGTTGTAATGGATGAAAGTATCCGTAAAGCAGCTAATATTGCAAATAAAACAGCACAAGTATTTAAAGAAAAAATTGGCGATATTATGAATGTGAATAACGTCACAATTTTATCGAAGGCTGAAGTGAAAGGGAATGAAGCACCTGTATCGCCAAATAAGTTGTTAAACATAGCGATTGCACTTGTTGTTGGATGTATGGCTGGTGTCGGATTGGCGTTCTTACTGGAATACTTGGATAACACATTTAAAACAGAAAAAGATATTGAAATGCATTTGGAACTTCCCATTTTGGGGGTTATTCCTACGTTTGAGAGATTAAAATAAAAAACTTTACCAGAGAGGTTGAATGCAGTGTTCAAGAAATTTTTCATGAAAAAAAGGGCTTTAAATCATTACTTAGTGACAAGTAGCCATTCAACATCAGTTATTGCAGAGCAATATAGAACCATTCGAACAAATATTGAGTATACAGCAATTGATAAAGACATAAAGTCCATTTTGGTTACATCGGCTAGCCCAGGTGAAGGAAAATCTACTACTTCTGCAAATTTGGCGATTATATTTGCTCAACAAGGAAAAAAGATTTTGTTAATAGATACAGACTTGAGGAAACCAACGATTCACAAGAAGTTCTGTGTACATAATCAGATTGGATTATCAAATGTGTTAACGAAGAAACAAGCAATTGAAGATGCAATCATGGACACATCCATCAAAAATTTATCCATTTTAACAAGTGGTCCTATTCCTCCAAATCCAGCTGAATTGCTGATATCAAAAGCGATGGAGAATCTTTTAGGAAAACTATATAAGGAATTCGACGTAGTCATTCTTGATACACCTCCTGTATTAGCTGTAGCAGATGCTCAAATCCTGTCTAAACATGCTGATGGCGTTATTTTGGTTGTAGCAAGCGGCCAAACAGAAACGGAACAAGGCAAGAAAGCGAAACAGTTATTAGTATCGTCGAATGCCACAATACTGGGTGTTGTACTAAACAATAAAAAGCAAGAAAAGAACGATTACTACTACTATTACGGCAACGATGATAAAGCGATTTAAATAACAAAAGAGATTCGGAGAGGCTTCCTGTCCGTTATCAATGGAGGCACTCGGTTGTGCTGTGGGATTTCCGAATAGGAAATCCTTAGACACATTCGTTGTCAAGGGTACGATGTGAGGGTGGGTTAGATGCCCGAAATTATTTAAAATAAGGACTTTAAATAGTTAATGAAACAATATGTGGGTATCGTATTGTTTCATTAACTATTTTTGGTAAGGAGGAGTATTGGTTGAAAAAAGTTAGAAAAGCGATCATACCGGCTGCTGGATTAGGTACACGATTTTTGCCTGCCACCAAGGCTATGCCAAAGGAAATGCTTCCAATTTTAGATAAACCGACTATTCAATACATTGTCGAAGAAGCGATTGAATCAGGTATCGAGGATATCATCATTGTCACTGGCAAGGGAAAACGTGCGATTGAGGATCATTTTGATAAATCTTTTGAGTTGGAAAGCAATTTATTAGAAAAACAAAAATTAGATTTGCTGGAGAAAGTACAAGCTTCCTCAAAAGTAGATATTTATTATATTCGTCAAAAGGAACCAAAAGGATTAGGACATGCCGTATGGTGTGCCCGTAAATTTATTGGAAATGAACCATTTGCGGTGTTATTGGGAGACGATATCGTTCAAGCAGAAACACCTTGTTTGAAACAATTAATCAATGAATATGACCGTACATTGTCTTCAGTCATTGGTGTGCAAACAGTACCAGAAACAGAAACATATAGATATGGAATTGTGGATCCAGGAAAAAACGAAGGACGTCTTTATCAAGTAAAGAACTTTGTAGAGAAGCCAGCACTTGGAATAGCTCCTTCAAACTTGGCCATTATGGGCCGTTATATATTCACTCCTGAAATTTTTAAGTTCTTGGAAGAACAAGAAATCGGGGCAGGTGGAGAAATTCAACTAACGGATGCTATTCAAAAGCTGAATCAAATTCAACGAGTATTTGCTTATGATTTTGCAGGTCAACGTTATGATGTTGGAGAAAAATTTGGATTTATTGAAACGACGATTAAAATGGCGCTCGAACAAGTTGAATTACGTGATGATTTAATGAGCTTAATGAAAGATCTTGTTGAGCAAAAGACAGTTAATCAATAATTTGTTTGCCAGTTAAGTGGCACTGAATAAAAACGAATAGTAAAGGAAGAGTTTTAAATCATTCTATGTAAATAGTTGTTGTTGATAAAAAATAATAAGAATTGAGGGCAGCAGAATTGGAAGTTAGTACATCAGGCATGAATAGTGAAACTTCTGAAAAACTTGTTTATTTGCATCAAGATGAAATCAATAGAAGTAGTACATATCTATATTTAAAACGGGCAATGGATATTGTAGGCGCATTGTGTGGAATCATATTATTATCACCTATTTTTCTAATTGTTGCTATTGCCATTAAGATAGAAGATCCAAAAGGCGCTATCTTCTTCAAACAAACGCGTGTTGGAAAAAAGGAAAAAGCATTTAAGATGTATAAATTTCGGTCTATGGTCACAGATGCGGAAGAACGATTAGCCGAATTGCGTCATAAAAATGAAGTGTCTGGTGCTATGTTTAAAATGAAGGATGATCCACGTATTACGAAAATAGGAAAATTCATTCGCAAGACAAGCATTGATGAACTGCCACAATTAATCAATGTCTTAAAAGGAGAAATGAGTTTAGTAGGACCACGTCCTCCTTTAGTGAATGAGGTAGAAATATATACAAGGTATCAAAAACAACGTCTACTTGTGACACCTGGGTGTACAGGGTTATGGCAAGCGACCGTAAGAAATAGTGTTGGTTTTGAAGAAATGGTCGAATTAGATTTAGAGTACATAAAGAATCGTAGTTTAATATACGATATTCATCTTATATTAAAGACGGTATGTATGATCTTTAAAAGAAATGACGCGTATTAATTTGCATGAAAGGATGCTAATGGATGAAAAAAAATTCCCGCATATATGTAGCTGGTCATCGTGGTTTAGCCGGATCAGCTATTTTGCGTCGATTAGAAAGTTTAGGATACACAGATTTAGTTACACGCACAAGCAGTGAACTTGATTTGCGTAATCCTCTTGCAGTAGAGGAATTTTTCCATAAGGAAGGCATTGAATTTGTTTTCTTAGCCGCAGCTAAAGTCGGAGGAATCGTCGCTAATAATGAGTATCCAGCTGATTTTATTCGCGATAATTTAATGATTCAAACAAATGTGATCGACTCAGCTTACCGAAATGGCGTAAAAAAATTATTGTTTTTAGGAAGCACTTGTATTTATCCAAAAATGGCACCACAGCCACTAAAAGAAGAATACCTATTAACGGGTGAATTGGAGCCGACAAATGAACCGTATGCCGTAGCGAAAATTGCGGGCATAAAAATGTGTCAATCATACAACCGTCAATATGGTATAGATTATATTTCGGTGATGCCGACAAATCTTTATGGACCAAATGATAATTTTGATTTAGAAAAATCACATGTATTACCAGCTTTAATCCGTAAGTTCCATGATGCAAAAATGAATAATGAACCAACTGTAACAGTATGGGGCACTGGTACACCACGTCGTGAATTCTTATATGTAGATGATCTGGCAGATGCTTGTGTATTTTTAATGAATAATTATAGTGGTAACGAGATTGTAAACATTGGTGTTGGTGATGATGTAACCATTAAGGAACTGGCAGAAACAGTAAAAGCAACGGTTGGATTCGAAGGGGAACTTGTTTTTGATACAACGAAGCCAGATGGCACACCACGTAAATTAGTAGATGTCACTCGTCTATCAAACCTAGGATGGAAAGCATCCATGTCATTAACAGATGGTGTGAAAGAAGCATATAGCTGGTTCTTAGAAAATTATGAAAAAGAAGCGATTCGTAAATAATGATTACTAAAGAATAAGGAATAGGAATACACTACGTGAGTCTTTTTATAAAAAAGTAGCTGCAGTGTATTCTTTATTTTTCTTCTAAACTTTGAATGATTAATTCGGAGGTAAACGAAATTGAAAAAAGCATTAATAACGGGCGTAACAGGACAAGATGGATCCTACTTAGCGGAGTTTTTATTAGAAAAAGGATATGAAGTGCACGGGGTGATTCGTCGTAGTTCTTCATATAACCAAGAACGTTTAGAAGACTTGATGAATGATGAAAATCTAGCATTTATGAGAAACGAGAATTTCCAGTTACACTATGGGGATATAACAGATACATCCAATACAATTCGCTTAATTGGAGAAATTCGTCCAGATGAAATTTATAACTTAGCAGCACAATCCCATGTTCGTGTGTCATTCGATATGCCGGAATATACAGCAGAAGTAGACGCGGTCGGAACACTACGTATTTTAGAAGCAGTACGTATTTTAGGTTTAGCAGACAAAACTCGAATCTATCAAGCATCGACTTCTGAGTTATACGGTAAAGTACAAGAAGTTCCACAAAAAGAAACAACTCCTTTTTATCCACGTTCTCCATACGGTGTAGCTAAAATCTACGGTTTTTGGATTACGAAAAACTATCGTGAATCTTATAACATGTTTGCGGTAAATGGCATTCTCTTCAATCACGAATCAGAACGCCGCGGTGAAACGTTCGTAACACGAAAAATTTCATTAGCTGCTGCACGTATCGCACAGGGTAAACAATCAAAATTATACTTAGGAAATTTAGATTCATTACGTGATTGGGGTTACGCAAAAGACTATGTAGAATGCATGTGGATGATCCTTCAACACGATAAACCAGAAGACTTTGTTATCGCAACTGGCGAAATGCACACAGTACGCGAATTTGTTGAATTAGCATTCAAACATACTGGTATCGAAATAGAGTGGACTGGAAAAGGTATCGAAGAAAAAGGGATCAATAAAGCAACAGGTGAAGTCATTTTAGAAGTTGACCCGAAATTTTTCCGTCCTGCTGAAGTTGACCAATTACTAGGTGACCCAACAAAAGCTAGAACGTTATTAGGTTGGAATCCTACAAAAACTTCTTTTGAAGACTTAGTTAAAATCATGGTGACACATGATATGGAGAAGGTTTCAAAAGAAGATCGTATTAAGAAAATGTTTGATTGATAAAACTTATTAATAAAATGTCTGTTTAATTCATATACTTACAATTTTATGTGATTTTATGAATGACATAATGTGCCGAATATATGAAAAAGTTAGTTGAAGATGGAGGCGGCAGAGCAAAGGAGTAGTAAGGAGAAAAATGAAATCATATATTACAAATTCTAAAAGTCAGGAATTTAAACGTAAAGTTAATAAGTCTACTATTCCTACTTGCAATATACTTGGGGTCGATATTGCAGCTATAAATATGGAGTGGTTGATTAAATATATTGAAAAAAATGTAAAAAGTGAAAGTGGCAACCGTTTGTCCGGAGATTATATTTGTGTTTCAAATGTCCATACAGTAGTAACTTCATATGAGGATAAATTATATCGTGATATTCAAAACGGTGGACTTATGGCTATTCCTGATGGTGGACCACTATCTACAGTTGGTAGAAAACGAGGATATCAACACATGTCTAGAACTACTGGGCCGGACTTCATGGGTGAATTATTTAAACGGTCTATAAAGTGTGGATATCGTCATTACTTTTATGGTTCTACTGATGAAACTTTAAAAAAACTTCATTCTGAGCTAAAAAAGAAATATCCTGGTATTCAAATTGCCGGAATGTATAGTCCGCCTTTTAGGCCATTAACAGTTGAAGAAAATGAAGCTGTTATAAAAAAAATTAATCAAACTGAACCGGATTTTGTTTGGGTAGGTTTAGGAGCACCAAAGCAGGAAAAGTGGATGGCTGAACAGCAAGGGAACATAAAGGGATTGATGGTAGGAGTAGGTGCCGGATTTGATTACTTTGCTGGAAATATTAATAGAGCTCCGGTATGGATGCAGGAGGCTAACATGGAATGGTTTTATAGATTTATTCAGGAACCGAAAAGATTATTCAGAAGATATTTGGATACCAATACAAAATTCATATGGCATGCGATGATAAGAGGAAAATAAAATGTCAAATAAAAAGAAAAAAATTTGCATGGTTGTACAAGATCCACTTACGAAAGGTGGTATTGCTGCTGTAGTTAATGGATATCGTGGTTCAATATTAGAGAAAGATTTTGAAGTCATATATGTGGAGTCCTACAAAGATGGGGGTAAGTTAAAGAAGTTATTTAAGAGTATACGTGGTTATTTTCATTTTATTAAGGTGTTGTTAGTTAACAATCCTGATTTGATTCATATTCATTCTTCTTTTGGAGCAAGTTTTTATCGTAAACTCCCCTTTATTTATTTGGCAAGTTGGTTTAAGAAGCCTATTATTAATCACATTCATGGTGCCGAATTTGAGACCTTCTATCGTAATACCACGGAAAAGAAGAAAAGGTTGATTAAAAAAGTATATAACAAGTGTTCTATCTTAATAGCTCTATCAGAAGAATGGAAGGCAAGACTAAAGCTGATAGTTTCTGAAGAGCGGATTCATGTAATAGAGAATTATAGTATGATCTGTAATGATGCTGTTAAAGAAAAAAATAAAACAGAACCTAATAACCAAGTGTTGTTTTTAGGTGAAATTGGTAAACGTAAAGGCTGCTATGATATTCCGGCTGTAGTTCAGAAAGTAGCAGCAGTAGTACCAAATGTAAAGTTTGTTCTTGCCGGAACTGGAGATATAGAAGAGATTAAAGCATTATTAAAAGATAAAGGGGTTGAACAATATGTTACGTTCCCTGGCTGGGTGCGTGGAACTGAAAAGGATGAATTTTTAAGAACTAGCGATATTTTCTTTTTACCTTCATATAACGAGGGTATGCCAATGTCTATTCTTGATGCAATGGGATATGGTTTACCGATAGTAAGTACAAATGTAGGAGGTATTTCTAAAATCGTTCGCAATGGAAAAAATGGGTATGTTTGTAAACCTGGAGATGTTAATGAATTTGCAAATTGCATAATAGAAATGTTGAAAGATAAACATAAACTAAAGGATTTTAGTACTGCTAGTTATGAAATAGTTAAGGAACAGTATTCTTTAGAAACACATTTAAAAATGTTAGAAGAATTATATACAATTTTGGGGAGAAATATTTGTGAAAAATCCATATAGGTACCTAGTCAATATCTTAAAAATAGGTAAATAAGGTATACCAGAAGAGTGTCAATCGGATGCAGGAAGTGTAGTGAAGGGGAAAATAGATTCAAATAGTATTTATTTTCTAAAAAAGGTAAGTTGTTCGTGGTATTCATAAATAAAGAAAGGACCAAGTTATGTCGGAATTTGGTAAAAAAATCAGCATAGTTGTACCAGTCTATAACTCATCAAATACTCTTAAACGATGTGTCCAGAGTATTTTGAATCAGACATACAGCAATATTGAAATTATTCTTGTAGATGATGGATCCAAGGATAATAGCATAGAGATTTGCAGAGAACTTCAAAATAAAGATTCTAGAATAATTGTTGTGAGTGGACCAAATGAAGGAGTTAGCATTGCTCGAAATAAAGGCATTGAAATAGCTAGTGGCGAATATATTGCCTTTGTTGATTCTGATGATTATATTAAATCAGATATGTATGAAAAACTAATAGAAATTGCAGAACGTCGAAAGGTATCGTTGGTTTTTTGTAATTATGAGGAGATCAAGAAAAATGGAGATAGTAGGCCAATAGATCAGTTATCTCAGGTAAGTAAAAGGAATGATTATGCAAATAATATAGATATTATCGAACATATGTTACAGATTTCAGATACAAATATTTTTGGAGTTTGCTGGAGAACATTAATAGATGTTAATTTACTAAAACAAAATTCAATTCGCTTTACTCCTGGTATCACTATGGCAGAGGACTTAAAATTTATTCTTGAATGCTTAGGAGCAACATTAAAAAGTGGAATATGTAACGAATATTTGTATTGTTTTGATGTGACAGGATTATCAACAACTAGTAAATTTATGAAGACGCAAGATCAAGATATGGATACTATTAATATGTGGATTAGAGACTTTGTGAGGAAATTATCGACATCCAGAGATTTCAAAGTATATTCTAGTATCTGTATGGCAAATACAGTGGTTATAAATGCTGCAAATGTATGTAAGAAATTTTCTCCATACAATATGTTAGAAAGAGTTAGCTATGTAAAAAAGAAAAGAAAACAAGCTGATTACCGAGTTGCTTTAAGCGTTTCTCTACGTAATAGAAATTTAATTATGAAAAAGAGATGGATACAGATGTTGTTAATAGTTTTCCATTTAGAAGTTTTGGTTATTCTGTTTCACTCATTAAAATACAAAAATTTCAAAAAATATGGCTAATTTTTAAAGGATCAGTTGTAAACAAATAGGAAGGTTTTATGTATGAATATAGATAGAAGTATTGTTCGAGCAATAAATATTTTTATTTTTATTGTAGCATTTACATTACACGCATATACAGATGCTGTTTATGAATCAAAAAAAATAGATGCTGGATTCTTGGGAAGTTTAAAATACGTAGTAATTATTATGGGTATAGCTTTTTGTATATTACAGATTCGAAAAAAGAAAAATGGTCTTTTGTATTTATATGAGATAAAAAAAATAGGGACTGTAATAATAGTATTTTTATTTATCTCATTGTTGCTTTCCTTATTTCAAGGAATGTTTACTTCACAAACAATATCAGAACTTGTTAAAATGTTAATCCCCCTGTTTTATGTGTTTTGTATAATGAATACCTTTGAATACAAAGATATATATTATTGTATGGTTACAACTTTGGTAGTTTCGATAATAGGATATATTTTAGAAATTGGTATTGATACATTTTCGATAGCTAATTTTACTAGTATATCATTTTCAACATCATATTCCCCATTTGAATCCCATTATGCTGCTGGTACATCAATAGCATTATGTGCATTCTTTATGTATTATCGAAAAAGTAAAATATTAATGTTAGTAAGCCTTCTCTTTGCGATTATTACATTTAAGAGGTTGGCTATTATTTTTGCCATTTTCTTGTTTATATATTCATTATTTTTTGAGACAGATAAATTTGTATCCAAAAGATACATTAATTTTTTGAAATTAGTTTTCATTGTAGGGACGATCGTTTATTATTTCTTGCTAACCCCTAGCTTTAGTAATGTTTTTTATAATATTTTTAGTGTTGATGCAACTTCATTAACGATGGGTCGAAGTTATTTTTTAAGTAATCTTTTAAATAGTAGCTATAGTAGCTTTGGCTTTGGTTCTTCAACAGTTTTTATGGGGCGGAGTCTTGAAATGGACTTAATAAAAATTTTGCTTGAACTTTCCATTGTTGGATTAGTATTTTTCGTTTGGAATTATTATGATTTAGCAAGAAAACATTTATATGGTTCTATATTTATGACATTTTCTTTTTTGAATATGCTAACTTCACATTCTTTAACGAATTCATTTTATTGGATTTTAATAATGCTTATTTTAGGATGCATTCTATATAAGCGAGAAGAAAATGCACTTTACTTGTCTAATAAAACATCGGAAGAAAAAATGGATTAACGGATTAACTCATAGCTGAAATAGGGAGATTCCAATGATACGGGATAGTTTAAAGTTATTATTAAGAATGGCTCTTGGTCGGTACAATAAAATTGTTTATCAAAATGCCGAGTTTTTACGAAATGGAGTGTATAAAGTTAATAAGACAGGAACAATAGTTTACTTAGAAGATCGATATGATATATCAAATATACTGGCTAGTAATATGTTTGATATAAAATATAACAAAGTAAATTTAGGAATCACCGAAAGGATTTTAAAAAAATTTTTCATACCTTTACAAACAGATAATAAAAGAATCCAAGGTGAATTAGTTTTATTAACTTCATCAAAACAAGAGTATAAAATATTTGATTATACTAATAACTATGTATTAACTGTGTTTAGTGATTATGAAAGTTTCAAAAATCGTAAAGAAAGTATGATTTATTATAAACGTTTTTTTCCTATGCCCACTATTTATAATTTTAATGATAAAAAAAGATATATCATTGAAGAATTAGTTAAATTCAAAAAAATAGAAAATACAAGAAATAATTTCAAAAAAATATTATACTATTATTTTTCTTACTTTCAGTATTGTAAAGAAAATAATCAGGTAGAATATATAAAAATAAGTAATTTAAAACCTGATCGTAGATATCGATTTATTGAAAAATTGTATGAAAGTTTCTCTCGAGATGAAGTAAACTGTGAGGTTCCCTTTGTGAGAATGCATGGCGATTTATGGAAATCCAATGTATTATTAGATGAAAATCTAGATTTGAAAATAATTGATTGGGAACGAAGTGCTGTTTTTCCTGTTTTTTATGATATGTTCACTTTTATTTTGAATGAAGTGACTTTGAATAAGAATCAGGAATTATTAGATGAATTTTTAAATGGTTCTTATGATGATGTATTAGATGAATATTATAAGATATTTAATCTGCAATATGATAAAGAAAATAAGAAATTCTATTTTAAAGTATTTATAATGATGATGTACAGAGATAGATGGACGGACTGCTTTGAAAAATGCGAGAAAACTATAAAGGATTTTATGGAATGTAATAGATTACTTTAAAGTGGATATATAGAAGAATACGGATACTTTTGATAAAAGATGAATAACTGGATTATTTGTAGTAGTTAATTTAAAGAACAAATGAAATGGAGGACATTAAATGAATGACGTTTTGAATAAAACTTTTAAGAAAATGAGCAGTTTAGATATTCAATGTGTCATTTTACGAGGATATTTACCTATTAATGATATTGAAGAATCGAAAGATATTGATTTATTTGTACATCCAAAAGACGAGAAGCGAGTACATAAATTACTTTTAGATTTAGGGTGGTATGCCCCGCAAATTAATACTACTAAATTTCCCCATAGACAGTTCTTTTATTTTACACCGACAAAAACATTTAAACTAGATATTGTTTATGATTTGTATTTTGGTAAAGAGTATATAAAATTAGAAAAAGCTACATTAGTTTTTAACAAAAAAAGAGAAATTATACCACACTTGTATGGAGCTAATCCTTATGATGCGCTAACAATTTTTATGTTGCACTTAGTTTTTGATAAAGGCGATATTTCTTCTGAAAGCTTGACACGTCTACAAAGAATGTACGAGGATGCCAAAAAGGCGGTTAGGGTTGAAGAATCTGTTTATTGTGATTTGTGCAACGTTTTGTTGCCGTATATTTCAAAAATACTAAATGATCACACTAATATTTCTAAGTCGATTACAGAGGTTAAAGAGGCTATCTTGAATACAAAAAAATTGAGAAAATGTAAAATAGTTGCTTTGACATTTAATAATAAACTGCGAATAATATCAAGAATTGCAAAAGTTAGAAATGCTTTTTCAAAGAAATCTATATGTTTAATAGGAGTAGATGGATCTGGAAAATCTACAACAGTAGAAAAGTTAAACGAGCTAATGGGTGAAAAAGTTACAGTTCAATATATAGGATTTCGAAATTATGAAGGCAAATGGGCTAGTAAGTATAATACCCATGTACCAAAGGGCGTCATTCCAAATTTGATTTGTACTATTATTGTTTATTTTGAAATGTGGAAACGCTATTTAAAAAATAGATTTAATCCTCAACAAATTGTTCTTTTTGATCGTTTTGTAAATGAATCGTATATTAATACTACAGGTCTTAGGAAAATTATTGCAGAATTGCTATATAGATATCTCTTTCCTAGACCTAGGAAAATATACTATTTGCATTGTGATGTTACAACATCGCTTGCTCGAAAGAATGACATACTAGATAAATATCAATTTGAGAACATGAAGAGAAAGTTTGATTCGCAATTTTTAGAAAAACCAGATGTTAAAACATATAATAGTGACAAAATGACGAGTGATGAAATAGCTAAGGCGATATATAATGATTTAATTAAAGAGATACCAGAATTTTTAATTTAATTCTTTTTGATCAAAATGTAAAAACATTATTATTTGTTATTGTTCAAAGTGGAATCTAGGTTTGTAAAACCTCAATTACATTAATTGGGGGACTTTAGTCTGCTGATTAGATGAATGTTGTAAATTAGTTTATTCAACCACTGCATGAGAATATTATTATAAGTACAAAAAAATATTCAGGACTTTAACTATATGTTCCAGTCTAGTAGAAACAAAGATTAGTCTTATTTAATAAGTCTTTTTTTTTTGCAATTTTATTATATGGTAGGAAGTTGATACAGGAGGAACCTAGAAATGCCTAGTTTGAAAAAAAATTTAATATATAATATTTCTTACCAAATTTTAATTGTTTTAATCCCTTTAATAATTTCACCGTATATTTCCAGGGTGTTAGGGCCAAGTCTAATAGGGGTATACTCTTATTCTTTTTCTATTGCAAATTATTTTGTTATATTTGCAGCTCTCGGAGTTTCAAAATATGGAAGTAGAAGTATAGCACAAGTCAGAAATAATAAAGAACTTTTAAGTAGAACGTTTATTAGTATCTATACTTTACAAGTAGCTATTTCGTTTATTGTCGTAGTCATATATATACTTTATTTAATATGTTATTCTGGGTCAAATTATAAGATTGCTTTGATTCTGATATTTTTAGTCATATCTAATATTTTTGATATCACTTGGTTCTTTTTTGGAATAGAAGAGTTTAAGATAACTGTTACCAGAAATACTATAATTAAAGTAGCAACTTTATTGGCCATATTTCTTTTTGTTAAATCGGAAGATGATTTCGCTGCTTACACATTTATTATGGCGGGTGGAACTTTAATCGGTCAAATTTCGGTTTTCCCTTTTTTGAGAAAGAGAATTTATTTTATTCGACCAACATTAAAAGAAGTATTAGTTCACATTAAACCCAATATAGTCCTTTTTATCCCAGTTCTAGCTATTAGTATTTTTACAATGATGGATAAACTAATGCTGGGCTTATTAAGCGATATGGAAGAACTTGGTTACTATGAAAATGCTGATAAAATAATAAGTATACCTAAAAGTTTAATACGCGCACTAGGAGTAGTAATGTTATCTCGAATTTCTAACTTAGTTGCTGAAGGTAAAGCAAATGAGAGTAAACAATATTTATCTAAAACTATATTATATGTAGCTATTATTGCTTCTGCTTTATCATTTGGATTAGCTGCAGTTGGACCAGTATTTGCTCCTGTATTTTGGGGCTCTGAGTTTACTGAATGTGGGGAAATTATTACTTATTTAACTCCTGCTTTGATTTTTAGCGTTTTGGGAAATATACTTAGGACACAATATCTGATACCAAATCAAATGGATAAAGAATACACTATTTCATCAATACTGGCCGCAGTAGTAAATGTAGTTGTTAATGCTATGCTAATAGGAAGATATGGTGCTATGGGTGCAGTAATTGGTACAATTTGTGCAGAATTAACATTGATGGTATATCAAATAATTATAGTTAGTCGAAAAATATCTATATTTTCTTATTATTTAAATGGATATATGTTTTATATTATTGGATTGATGATGTTCTGTTTTATTCGATTGATTCAGAGCTATATGTCTATAAATCTATTAAGTTTGTTGGTTCAAATTGTAGTTGGCGGTATTTTTTATATAGTAGCTAGTTATATATATATTATGATTTCAAGAAATAAAGAGTTATACGAATTAAAAAAACTATTATGGATGATATTATCCCCTTTAAGTAGAAAGTATAAAAAACCATTGATTTAAAATGGTGATACATTCTATTTGGAGGGGTTCTTTCTAAGTTCAAAATAAATAAAAAAATTCAAATGAACTAAAATTACAAGCCGTTCAAGCCTACTTGCGCGGAGAGAATAGCTATCAAGGAATCGCAGATACTTATGGAATCTGCAATGGTTGCCATGAAAATGCATGAATCGAATCTTTCTTTTTACACTTAAAAAGTAAGTGGTTCTATCTGTGGCATTGTGAAGCTGGATAGGAATTAATCCAAACAATCGAGGAATACATTTATTATTACAATTACCAGCAATTCTCAGCCACCTAGCTCCGATAGAATATCGATGCCAGATGGCTGCATAGTTTTTTAGTGCTGTCTAATTGACAGAGGTAAGTCCAAAAATGCAGGCTTTTAAATAAGAGAAGGAGTGTTTCGATGCGTTTAGTTTTACTATCAGGAGGATCAGGAAAGCGTCTGTGGCCGTTATCTAATGATTCACGTTCAAAGCAATTTTTAAAAGTGTTATCGAATCAAGAAAATGAATTAGAGTCGATGGTGCAACGTGTTTGGGGGCAGTTGGAACGTTTAGGTGTTGCCGAGAATGCTGTTATTGCTACGAGTAAATCGCAAATAGATATGATAAAGAGTCAAATTGGGGAGCATGTTAAAATAATTGTGGAACCGGAGCGCCGTGATACGTTTCCAGCAATTGCGTTAGCGGCTTCTTTTTTATTATCTGAAGAAGGTGTAGATGAAGAGGAAATCGTGGCTGTTTTACCAGTAGATCCTTATGTAGATGATGCCTTTTTTAAACGAGTTTTAGATTTAGAGGAAGTATTAAAGACAACAGATGCAGATTTAGCTTTATTGGGTATTAATCCTACCTATCCTTCTTCCAAATATGGCTATATTGTCCCTTCTTCAGTAAGTAATAGTGTAATTACGGTAAGTTACTTTAAAGAGAAACCAACCGAGACAGAAGCTGAATCTTTAATCGAGGAAGGCGCTATATGGAATAGTGGTGTATTTGCATTTAAATTAGGTTCTATGATTAATGTGATTAAAAAAAGAAACTTGCCAGTAGTATATAGTGAGTTATTGAAACAATATAGTTCATTACCGAAAATTAGCTTCGACTATGAGGTTGTAGAGAAAACAGAAAAAATTGCAGCAATTGGGTATGAAGGATACTGGAAAGATCTTGGAACATGGAATACGTTAACGGAAGAAATGGGTTCGGACAGTATTGGCCATGTTTATAGGTGGGGAGATTGTCGTGATACACATATTATTAATGAATTACATATTCCAGTAACGGTTATGGATATTCAAAATGCTGTTGTTACAGTTAGTTCGGATGGTATTTTAGTATCTGATAAAATGGCAAGTCAAAAGATTAAAGAAGTAGTTGAAGGATTAAATCAGCCTCCTATGTATAAGGAGCATCGCTGGGGTTATTCCCGTGTTCTTGATTATGCGAAGTATGATGATGGTACACAAAATGTGACAAAGCGCATATTCGTAAAAGCAAGCAAACATATCAGTTATCATTCTCACAAAAATCATGAAAAAGTATGGACAATCGTAAATGGTGAAGGAAACTTTGTTTTAAATGGCAATATTCGTGTTGTTAAAAAGGGAGATATATTGACCATTCCAGATGGTAAAAATCATGTTTTAAACGCCATTACTGATTTAGAGCTTATTGAGATACAAACAGGGTTTCCGATTGTTGAAGGAGATGTAGAACGAAAATACTTTGATTGGTCTGACATTGAGGCGGATTGTTATCAAATAAATTATAAATAGACCTTCTTTAAATCATTAAGATTAATAAAAAAGCCTTTCGTCATTAGGGACGAAAGGCTTTTTGTGTGATGAGGAGTAATGTAAATGCAGCCGTTATTTATGAAACCAGTTTTCCAAGAGCGTATTTGGGGAGGAAATGCACTAACCAGTTTGGTTATGAATTACCTAGTGAAAACATTGGCGGATGTTGGGCCGTCAGCAAAAGAAGAATTTATTTCAATGATTCAAACAGGAAAATGGAATGAATTGATTCAGCGAGTACCTGTTAAGAAAGGTGCCCTTTTTTATGTAGAGAGTGGTACGATTCATGCCCTGTTCCGGTGTGTTGGTGTTAGAAACGCAACAAAATTCTGATACAACTTATCGTTATATGACTGTAAGTGTTCTTTCTCGTGAAGGCACTATTACTGTTAATAGGGAAAAGTACCAATTGAAAAAAGGCAGTCATTTCATTTTGCCAAATAAAGTGAATCCTATTTTAGTTAATGGTTGTTTGGAATGGATTGTATCACATCCATAAATGATATGTTTTGGGAGGAATAAATAGAAATGTGGAAGCAACAATTAGAAAAATGGGAAAAATATTCTGAATTAAATCAAGAATTAAAAGACTTATTAGCAGACATGAAAAACGATGAAAAAATACTTGAAGATTGTTTTTATAAATACTTAGAATTTGGTACAGGCGGTATGCGCGGAGAACTTGGACCTGGTACCAATCGATTAAATATCTATACAGTGCGTCGTGCCGCGGAAGGTTTGGCTCAGTATATTCTATCAAATGGAGAGGAAGCAAAGAGACGTGGCGTCGTTATTGCCTATGATTGCCGTCATAAATCTCCAGAGTTTGCGATGGAGGCAGCTTTTGTATTAGGGAAGCATGGGATTAAGGTATATGTATTCGATGAACTGCGTCCAACACCGGAATTATCTTTTGCTGTCCGTTATTTAAACGCCTTTTCGGGAATTGTTTTGACGGCGAGTCATAACCCGCCACAATACAATGGATTTAAAGTGTATGGTGAAGATGGCGGTCAAATTGCATTGGAGGTTGCAGATACAATCATTCGTTATGTAGAGAATATAAAAAATGAATTAACAATTGAAGTAGCAGAGGAAGAGATTTTACGTGCTTCTGGTTTGTTAGTAACAATCGGAGAAGAAATAGATGCAGCCTATAATGATCAATTACAAACATTGATTTTGGATAAGAAATTAGTCCAACAACATGGAGCAGATTTAAAGATTGTCTTTACTCCACTTCATGGAACATCAAATAAACCGGTTCGCCGTGGGTTAACTTCTATGGGATTTTCCAATGTGACCATTGTAGAGGAACAAGAGTTGCCTGATCCGATTTTTTCCACAGTTAAATCACCAAATCCAGAAGAGCATGAAGCGTTTGAATTAGCTATTCGATATGGAGAACGAGTTGATGCGGATATTTTAATAGGAACAGATCCGGATTCTGACCGATTAGGTGTAGCGGTTAAAAATCCTAAAGGTGAGTATGTCATTTTAACAGGCAATCAAACAGGTGCCCTAATGTTACATTACTTGCTAATGAAGAAACGTGAAAATGGGACGTTGCCTAAGAATGGTATTATTGTTAAAACAATTGTTACGTCTGAGATCGGTCGTGAAATTGGTAAAGAATTCGGTCTGCCGACAATTGATACATTGACAGGATTCAAATTCATTGGCGAGAAAATCAATGAATTTGAACAAAATAAAAATCATACTTTCTTGTTTGGATATGAAGAAAGTTACGGTTATTTAATTGGAGACTTTGTACGCGATAAGGATGCAGTCCAAGCTGCTTTATTCATCTGTGAAGTAGCGACGTATTATAAATCTCTGGGGAAAACGTTATATGAAGGATTGTTGGAAATCAATGGAAAATACGGATGGTTCCGAGAAGATTTGGTATCAATGACGTTAAAAGGACGAGAAGGTGCTGAGCAAATCCATCGTATGATGGAAGAATTCCGCAATAATCCACCAAAAGAAGTTGCAGGTAAGACCGTAGAAGCAGTAGAAGATTATCATTCTAGTGAACGTACCTTACTGGCAACTGGAGAAAAGATTCCGTTAAGGTTACCAAAATCTAATGTCTTGAAATATACATTCTCTGATGGTTCTTGGTTTACATTGCGTCCATCTGGTACAGAGCCAAAGATTAAATTCTATTTTAGTGTTGTTGGAGAGAATTTAGTGGACAGTCAAGAAAAATTAGCATCAATGCGTGAGGATGTATTGAAACGAGTGATGCGTGAAGATGTATTGGAGCTAGTTGGATAAAAAACAATAAGGAAATTGTAAAAAATAGAAACATTAATTTAGTATATTTCTGAATATGGTTATGGACATGCTTCAAGAAGTATAGCGATTATACGGAGAATGTAGGTGTAGAATATTATTCTATTGGATGTGAGGCAGGAATCCCAATTTTAGAAGTAGAAGAATCCTTAAAATAATTATTAGATGAATTGAAATTGTACAAATGAATAGGAGAATCATTATGAAAATCCTAGTAATCGGCGGAGCCGGCTACGTTGGCTCACATGCAGTAAAAGGATTGTTGGAAAAAGACTACGAGGTTGTTGTTGTGGATAACCTAGAAACCGGTCATAAGGAAGCTGTTCCTTCAAACGTTTCCTTCTACATCGGGGATATGCGTGACAAAGCATTTTTAGATGAAGTATTTGAAAAAGAAAACATCGATGCTGTTATGCACTTCGCGGCACACTCACTAGTTGGTGAATCAATGGTGGATCCATTGAAGTATTTCCACAACAATACATATGGCATGTTGGTATTGCTTGAGGTTTTGAAGAAAAGAAACGTAGATAAAATTGTCTTCTCATCTACAGCTGCGACATATGGAGAGCCTAAATGTATCCCAATTACGGAAAAGGAGCAGACTAATCCAACGAATCCATATGGTGAATCTAAACTGATGATGGAAAAAATGATGAAGTGGGCAAATGGAGCATATGGCATCCGTTTCGTATCACTTCGTTATTTTAATGTAGCTGGTGCTTGTTTAGATGGTACAATCGGTGAGGATCATCGAATCGAAACTCACTTGATTCCATTAGTATTACAAACAGCCCTAGGTAAGAGAGAAAACATCACTATTTTTGGAGATGACTACGATACAAAGGATGGCACATGTATTCGTGATTATATCCATGTAGTGGACTTAATTGATGCACATATTTTAGCGTTGGAGTACCTATCAGAAGGTAACGAAAGTAATATCTTTAACTTAGGTAGTGCAACTGGTTATTCGGTGAAGGAAATCATTGATGCGGCAAAAGAGGTAACAGGTTTGCCAATCAATGTCGTACAAGGTGAAAGAAGAGCTGGGGATCCTAGTACATTAATTGCTTCTAGTGATAAAGCGAAGACCATTTTAAAATGGAATCCGAAGCATACTGATATCTCTCAAATCATCCAAAATGCTTGGGTGTGGCATAAAAACCACCCAAATGGATATTTGGATAAATGAAATTGATATTGTGGCCCGTCTCATTGTGAGACGGGCTTTTTTACGTGTGTAAGGCATGGCAACTATCTAGAGGGTGAAAGTCCGTTGTGGGGGGTACACATCAACCAACCACTAAGGAAGCGCAAGGTAATTATCGTGAGGTAGGGGCTGGAGAAAGCATGGAATAAAATCTTGGCTCGACGAACAGAAATCTGATACAAAGGCTCTATAAAGGGATAAGACTCCGTAACAAGTCAAAGTCCAAAAGATGTGCGTAACTTTATGGAGTAAATCAGGTGCTATCACACTGCCAAAGTCAAATGTGCTTAAGTTTTATTGCGAGGACGGCTCTTGGTTCTGCTTAAGGCCGTCAGGAACAGAACCGAAAATCAAAATTTATTTTGCGGTTCGTGGTGACTCAAATGAAGCAAGTGACCTTATGCTAAGTACATTGCAAGAAGCTGTGATACAAAAAGTCGATTCTCTTATAAAATAGACAGACAAAAGAAATAGGAACTAACGTGATTTTTGAAAGGGTGACATAGAATGATTGATATTCACTCACACATATTACCTGGTATTGATGATGGCGCTCAAACGTTGGAAGACAGCTTAGCGATGGCAAGGCAAGCGGTTGAGCAAGGGATTTCAACGATTATAGCGACTCCGCATCATCGGAACGGAAAATTTGAAAACGATAAAAACTCTATTTTACTTAAAGTAGAAGAGTTAAATAGGGAGATTGAGAGAGCAGGTATACCGATTCGAGTTCTTCCCGGGCAAGAGTGCCGTATTCATGGTGAAGTAATTGATGGATTTCATAATGGCGAAATCCTGACGATGAATGATAATGGAAAGTATGTATTGATCGAATTCTCTTCGAATCATGTGCCAATGTATGCGAATCAGTTGTTGTGCAATATGCAATTTGAAGGAATTTTGCCGATCATTGTTCACCCGGAAAGAAATCATAAGCTACTAGAACAGCCGGAGCTTGTTTATGAAATGGTCGAAAAGGGCATTTTCATGCAAGTAACAGCGGCCAGTATAGTAGGAGCATTCGGCAAAAAGATTCAAACGTTTTCTATGCAAATGTTTGAAGCGAATCTAGTGCATTTCATTGCATCAGATGCCCATAATGTCACAAGCAGGGGTTGCAAAATGAAAGACGCATATAAGGTAATCGAGAAAAAGTTCGGTTCAGAGTATGTTTCCTATTTGAAAGAGAATGCAAGATTAGTAATGGAAGGTAAACCTATTTGGAGCAATAATCCTCAGCCAATCAGAAAAAAGCGTTCTTTCTTTAATTTACTCCCATTTTAAGCAGTTCTTAAAAACCTTCTTGTAACACATACATATAAACTCGATGTCTTATGGATGATCGAGCTTAGTTTCTTTTTGGAGAATAAGAGGATGTAAAAAAGTTTAGATTTTAAACAAGAGCTCTTTAGCTTCAAATTTATTATATGTGTACTTATTAGATAAATAGTAATAGCAAAGTGAACCCCTAAGTTTGATTAAAAACACAACTTAGGGGTTCATTTTAATCCTTATTAAGTTAGAGGAGCACGGACTTTTTGCTGCTGATCCTCATCCTTTGTCTTCCTCGTCTAAAGTCACCCAGTCTTGGGACCACGTCTCCACACACTCAAAGATCGGTTTTAAAGCTCGTCCTTTGTCCGTTAATGAATACTCAATCCGTACGGGCGTTTCCGGGTAGACATCCCTCTTTACAATTCCTGATTGCTCCAGATCCTTTAGCCGGTCGGAAAGCACTCTTCCGCTGATCGTAATGCTTGCTTCTATTTCACTGAAACGCTGCGGGCCGCCATTTAATAGTTGGTAAACAATAAGGCCGGTCCAACGTTGGCTGATTATACTCATTGCTTTTTCGAACTTGGGACATAAACGTGAATCATACATTGTCCTCACCTCTTAGGGCTAATTATACAGGATAATTACAAAAAACAAAATAATTACTATTTTTCAACTGCTTACTTGACGTATTAAAATTATAAATGTATACTTACTTACATAAAGTAACTAACTTACCCTAGTTAAAAGGGGATGAAGCGATTGGGGTTCCATACATCACCGAATAAATTTATTCAGCATGTAAGATTAAACGTTACTAATTTGGAAAAGTCGCTTCTTTTTTATACAGATTTCCTTGGATTTAAAATCGTGGAGGAGTCTGATAAAGAAGTGAAGTTGGGTACAGACGAAGAAAAAGCTCTTATTATTCTTCAACAGCCAAACGCAGTAGGGCCAAAAGAAAAAAGGGCTACTGGCCTTTATCATTTTGCCATTCTGCTGCCTTCGCGGGCTGACTTGGGGCGATTCCTGCTCCATCTTGCCAAAAATCGATATCCGCTTGGCGCCGCCGACCATTTAGTGAGCGAAGCCTTGTATTTTAATGATCCGGATGGGAATGGCATCGAGGTATACAGTGATCGTCCGAAAGAGAGTTGGAAATGGAAGAATGGCCAGGTTGATATGGCGACCATCGAGCTTGACGCTGAAAATGTATTGGCAGAGGGTGAGGGGAAGCCATGGACAAGGATGCCGGCAGCGACAAAGATGGGGCATATCCATCTGCATGTAGCCGATTTGGCAGAGGCTGAGTCATTTTATGGCGATGCATTAGGCTATGAAGTAGTCAGCCAGTTTGGCAACGAGGCAGCATTTTTATCAACAGGCAAGTACCACCATCATATTGGCATTAATACGTGGAATGGCACGGGTGCTCCGAAGGCCAGTGAGAATAGCGCCGGATTGGCGGAATTCGCCATAGCCATCGCTTCCCACGAAGAGATGGAAAAGGTAAAAGCTGCTTTAACAGCGTTCGGTGCTCCGTTGGAAATGCAAAATGGCATCTATTATACGGAGGATCCATCTGGGAATCGTATTTCATTAGTGCTTGTGTGAGATGATGATTTACAAATTTAATCAACTTAACAAAGGGGAAATGAAAAATGAGTAAAGATATCTATAGTGCACTGAAAGACAGACGTTCTATTTATGCAATTAGCAAGGAAGCGCCTATTTCTGACGAAAAAATCCAAGAAGCCATTGAGCATGCGGTGAACTATTCACCTTCTGCGTTCAACTCGCAAACATCGAGAGTCCTTGTCCTTTTGGGGGAACAGCATGACCGTTTATGGGATATAACAAAAGAAACACTCAGAAAGATTGTTCCGGCGGAAGGATTTGCGAGCACAGAGCAGAAAATGGAATTGTTCAAGGCTGGATACGGTACTGTTCTGTTCTTTGAAGAACAAGAGACAGTTGCCGCCCTGCAAAAACAATTTGAGGCTTATAGCGATAATTTCCCAATTTGGTCCGAACATTCAACCGGTATGCTGCAATTAGCGGTTTGGACAATATTGGAAGCGGAAGGATTCGGGGCTTCACTGCAACATTATAATCCGTTGATCGATGAAGCTGTTGCTGCTGAATGGAATGTTCCTTCAAGCTGGAAGCTGACTGCGCAAATGCCATTCGGCAAACCAGTGGCAGAAGCAGGGGAAAAACAATTCAATCCAATTTCAGACCGCGTGAAAGTTTATAAATAAGAACATCTATTAAAAGCCGCTATTTGTTAGCGGCTTTTTTGCATTACCGGACATTCGATGATAATAGGTGGATTAATTGTCTGTTCACTCTGGGGCGGCTGTGCCAGCTTGCTTCAAAGGAATAAAGCACAATCCGGTATATAGCATAAACGCCCCAAAGAGGGAAATGCCACCGATATAGACAGTCATCCACGATGGGGACAGGTAGGCGCCCAGGATAAGCGCTAGAAAAAATACCTTTGTGCGAATATAGCTTTGTATTTTCATGAGAATCTACTATAGGATGGACAACAGAATAGGCACTAGAATGATTCCGCCCAATATAATCCAAGACAGAGGATGGGCAAAATTGCATGTCCAGCCGATGCCGAATCTCTTTTCCACGAAGAAGGAAGGATCGTTTTTGTTCCAATAGAAGATTCCTCCTTTCCAATGCTCATCATCATCTGTATTGGTATATGCCGTTTCTTTCCCGGCTGCACCCTTAAGCCGGCTTCCGCCTTGACCGGTTTTGAATGATAGGATAATAGCCCCGACGACCAGGAGAAAGGCCAAAGCCAAAGAGATGTATGTTCCTGCACGTTCAGGGAACATACCGAAAGAGATTAATTCAATCATAAGGAAGAGTGCGGATATGAGAATAGCGGCAATAATTGAATACCCCGACCATATTCTTCTGAAGGCCAGATTCTGCTCCAATGATTTACCGGGGTTGGATGAGTCAATCTGTTGTTTGGCTTTCATAATGCCGATATTGACCCCGACCATAACGACCAGCAGAAAGGCCTGCATAAGCGGAATGGAAGCGACCGACATAGGGGTTTTGGCACTATACCCATCTGCATTTCCCTGGAAATCAAAATGTGTAGGAATCCGGCTTGGCAATGAATCGTATTTTACATAAGCTAATAGCGCTGTCACTAGTATGACAAGGGCAGGGATAGCAAACCAGTAAAAGGAATAGACAGGCTTTTGGGAACGGAAGGAAGTATTCACTATTCTTCTCTCGGTATGTTGATCGGTGAACCATCCTTCTTTAAACTTCAGCTTTTTCAGTTCCTTATGGGAAGGAACGTAGAAGGCTGCAGGTACAACCACGATGGGGATCAAAATAATGACGGCCATTATGTTCTCCGTTAAATAGGCTGGATAGAGATAATGTCCGGCAACGATCAATCCGGTAAGCAGAATGGAAGCAATTCCGGTCCGATATGCATATTGTTTTCTCATGCGGTTGATATCGCTCCTCCTCGATACGCTTTCTGGGAGCGAAACACCGAATAGCTCAGTCTTCCGGGTAAGGTAAGGAATGGTTGCGGCGAGCAGGATTGCCGGCAACAATAGAATGAACAGCAGTAAACCTTCCATTTTCTTTACTCCTTTTCAATTGAAATTTGATGGTAGACAGTAGCGGACAGCCGCTGAAAATCCTCTAGAGTGAGGCCTCGGCAAATCGATTCAAGCATAATTGGGTACATTTTCTCTGCCATTCTCTGCAGCTGGCCCTCTGAAGCTGCCCGAGCTTCCGCACTTTCGATGATGGCCCCTTTTTTTCGATGGATCGTTATAAAGCCCTCTTGTTTAAGTTGTTGATAGGCTTTGTTGACAGTCAGCATATTGACCCCAAGATCTCCTGCAAGCGACCGTACAGAAGGCAAAGCATCACCGGCTTTGAGTTCGCCTGCAGCGATTCCTTTCATGACCGCTTGAACCAATTGCGTATAAATAGGCGTTTCCGATTCAAAATTGATTTCCATCCACAAGAGCAAGGACCTCCTAGTTGTCTTCATTCATTTTTACTGGCGTTAAGCTAGTGATCAAGCAGCAGCAAGAATCTTATTTGTCCAACAAATGGACAGAGGGGAAAGACCCCGGGTAAAGTTTTATCTGTTATACTTAATATATAACAAAGTAACAGAATTGTAATTATTTTTTTCTCATTTTCCATAGGATTTCTTTACTCTCTTAAAGAATAGGTTAAGTGACAGTGTAAAGAAAGGGGTAGGACGGGATGATTGGAAAAGAATATTTACGCGTGGTCCGTGTGCGGATCAATGACATGAAAAAACTGGCGGAGGGCGCTTTCAGCCAGGTAAGCGACAGCGGACTGTTCTGGCATGAGAGCAAACAATGCAATAGTATTGCCGTGATTGTGAAGCACTTAAGCGGCAATATGGTTTCGCGCTGGACAGATTTTCTGACAAGTGACGGAGAAAAAGAAAGCCGCAATCGCGATGGGGAGTTCATCCAGCATTTTTCGAATCGCCAGGATATGCTGCGAAGCTGGAATTTGGGTTGGAATACATTCTTCGCCGCTTTGGAAAGTTTGCGGGATACGGACTTATTGAAGACAGTTACAATCCAGCAAGAACCCCATTCCGTAATTGAAGCGCTAGAAAAGCAAATGGTGCATTATTCATATCACATAGGCCAGATTGTTTATATAGCTAAACAGTTGGCGGGCGATGATTGGACCAGCCTTTCTGTTCCCCTCAAACAGCAAAAAGTGTAAAGCAGCGATACGATCGGCAAAAGGAGTGTTTAGACGATGAGTATAGTAATTGCAATCGATTCCTTCAAAGGATCCTTAACGAGCATGGAAGCCGCAGAAGCGGTTAAAGCAGCTTTGCTAGATTATGGAATGGATAACGCCATTACGATTCCTATTGCGGATGGCGGGGAAGGGACGGTTGCCGCCTTCCTGGCTGGCGGCCGGGGAGAATGGATTCGGGAAGAAGCCACAGACCCGCTTGGGCGGCAGATAATTGCTCATTATGGTTGGGTGGAAGAAGATAAAATAGCCATCATAGAATGTGCGGCTGCTTCCGGGATTACATTGTTGAAAGAAGAAGAGCTGGATCCATGGGAAGCCACTTCCTATGGTACAGGCCAGCTGATGCAGGCGGCAATTGCCAAAGGAGCCCGGAAAATAATCGTAGGATTGGGAGGAAGCGCCGTCATAGATGGAGGCATGGGCATGCTTGAAGCACTGGGAGCTACTTTTTTCGATAAGGAGGGAAGCCGTTTAAAGCCGAACGGAGCTTCCCTCGGAAAAGTTGCTTCGATTTCGCTCAGCGGACTGCCGGATGTTTCCATCGAAGTTGCATCCGATGTCACCAATCCACTCTTAGGAGAAAAAGGAGCCGTTTCATTTTTTGGCAAGCAGAAGGGATTGAAGCCAGAAGACAGAGCGGCTTTTGAAAGGAATATGGAACATTACGCCCGGATTGTTGCCGGCGCAGTTCACAAGGATTGTTCGGGACTTATTGGCAGCGGAGCGGCAGGAGGGCTTGGGTTTGCGTTCCATAGTTTCTTTCCATCCCGCTTCTCAAGCGGCTTTGACTTGTTGGCGGAGAAGATAAATTTAGACGGTTTGATTCGAAATGCCAGCTTAGTCATTACCGGCGAAGGCAGAATGGATGAACAATCCCTCCATGGCAAAGTGCCTGGAGGGATAGGCAAATTGGCCAAAAGGCATGGCAAGCCAGTGGTCGCTTTTACAGGCAAAGTGGATATAGATGCCAATGTGGCGAAACGAGAAGGAATCGATGCCATCCTTCCGATCGTGAATGGACCGATGTCCCTGGAGGAAGCGATGGAACACGCCCCTGCCCTACTTTATGAAGCGGCCTGCCGGATGTGCCAATTGATGAAGCTCACATTCGATTGAATGAATCCATAAACAAACGAGGCTGGGACAGAACCCTCCTCTAAAATGAAAAAGCCGGTGAAATTTTACAATGAGTAAAATTTCACCGGCTTTGATTTTTTTCAAAATAAAATAAGGACATTCTCTGTTAAAATTAAGTTACCACACAAAACCAAACAGAAAGAAGTGTCCTTATGTTTAAAGATTATAACATGAATCAATTAATTTTGCCTTTAGATTTAGAAGTCAGATTACAAAAGAATGATATCGCCTTCCATGTACACCACTTAGTTGAAAGTATTCCTCATGAAGCGTTTGAACCATTTCTGCGGAATGAGGGTTGTCCTGCCTATCATCCACGCATGATGTTGAAAATTATCCTATGTGCCTATACACAATCTGTCTTTTCAGGTCGGAAAATAGAAGCCCTTTTAAAGGACAGTATTCGTATGATGTGGCTGGCGCAAGGATATGAACCAAGCTACCGCACCATCAACCGTTTCCGTGTTCAACCTGAAGTAAAAGAATTAATCCGCCAATGTTTCGTTCAATTCCGTTGCCAGCTCGTCCAAGAAAAAATCATTGATCAAGAAGCCATCTTTATTGATGGAACGAAGATTGAAGCGAATGCGAATAAGTTTACGTTTGTTTGGAAGAAATCCATCGAGAAGTATCATCAGGGATTAATCGAAAAATCAAATCATCTATATAAAGAGCTGCTTAAAAATGAAATCATGCCTCAAATTGTACAGGAAAGTGAAGAAGAGTTAACGTTGGAAGAGCTCACTCAAATCGTTGAAAAAGTAGATGAAGTGATTTCTGAGTACGATCAAAAAATAGAGGCATCAACGAATGGAGCCGAGCGAAAAGCGTTGAGAAGTGAACGGAAATTCCCAAAACAAGCACGAAAACAATTAATGGACCATATCCAACGAAAACAGAGATATCAAAAAGACTTTGAAATATTCGGCACACGAAATAGTTATTCAAAGACAGATCCCGACGCGACCTTTATGCGTATGAAAGATGATTATATGAAAAATGGTCAATTGAAAGCCGGTTATAATGTACAAGTGGCAACAGAAGGACAATACGCGCTTGCCTACAGCCTCTTTTCGAATCCAACTGATACCCGTACATTAATCCCGTTCTTAGACCAAATTGAACAACATTATTTTGAGTTGCCAAAGCACATCGTCGCAGATGCAGGATATGGAAGTGAACAGAATTATGATGATATCCTTTCAAATCGTAAACGAGAAGCGTTAATTACCTATGGAATGTACGTGAAAGAGCAAAAGAAGAAATATAAACAAAACCCATTCAATACAGCGAATTGGCAGTATGACAAAGAAAAGGATGTATACACGTGTCCCAACCAACAACAACTTGTCTTTAAAAATTATTCAGTACGAACAGATAAAGAAGGCTTCACACGTGAATTTAAGATTTATGAGTGTGAAAACTGTTCAGGATGCCCATTGCGTTCCTCATGTACAAAAGCAAAAGAAGGAAACCATCGAAAAGTAATGGTGAATGAAAAATGGGAACAACAAAAAGAATACGTAAGAGCGAAGCTTTCAGAAGAAGAAACGAGTTCCATTTATCGTAAAAGAAAAATAGATGTGGAACCAGTTTTTGGATTCTTGAAGGCTAATTTGCATTTCAATCGATTTTCAGTTCGAGGAAAATCGAAAGTTGAAAATGAAATGGGCCTTGCATTAATGGCCGTGAATTTAAGGAAATTCACGGCTAACAGGTAAGGATGATTAGAGAAGAATAGAAAAAAGTGAAATTGAGCGCACTCAATTTCACTTTTTTCATTACTTTTTTCATTATTGAAGCTAGTTCTGTCCCAGCCTCGTTTGTTATTTGAAATCCAGTTATTTGCCTTTTCTGACGACTATTTTCCATTGTGCATCGCTGGTTTGTTCGAATTCGGTCACATCATGTCCTTCAGTGGCTGCCCAGCGGGGAATGGTTTCCGTTGCTTGTGTGCAGTCGAAATGGATAATCAGCTCATCACCTGCAGATAAGGTTTCCATTGCTTTCTTTGCTTCCACCAATGGGAATGGGCAAACCATTCCTGTTGTTTCCAATACTTTTTCCATCCCTTTTTCCTCCTTTAAAAATGGGGAGATAACCCCTTTATTCTTCTTTTAAGATGCTTGGGCTGTTGTTGCTGGCGATTGGGCTGCTTTTTTGCTTTTCCGGATAATAGTAAAGTAGACAGCGACCCATGTGCCGATCAAAAAGAACACGATGGATGCCCAGCCCTGCCAGGTGAAGATGGCGGAGTTCACCAAGCCGTTACCGATGGTGCAACCGCCTGCCAGTGTAGCGCCGAATCCCATAGCGAGACCGCCGATGGCATTGTTTCTAAGCGTTTTTTTATCAGGAAGGCGGAAACGGAATTCGCCGCTTCCTTTCGCTGCGATAAAGGAACCAATAAAAATACCGATCACCAGGAACACGCCCCAATCCAGCAAGGCTTTGTCGCCTGTCACTGCATATTGAAGGACTTTCGCGCTCGGTGTTGTGATGCCCAAACCGTGCATCCGTCCGGTTGCTTCACTCAGCGGCCAGGCGAGTATGGCAATCAAGCCGACAAGCAATGCAGTGAAGAAGGGATGCCAGGACCGTTCAAAAAGCAGATGGGCAATGCCCGTCTTTTTCGGCTTTAAGCGGGCCACTTTTATTTTTGGTTTCTTCATTTCACGAAAAACGAAGCCCCCCACAATGAGAGTGATCAATAAAACTAAAAGCCAAGGCGACACACGGAATGTTTGAAAGATATAAGTGTCCTTCATCTGATAAGAAAGGACCTTATTGGCGGTTGGTGATAGAACACCAAATTTAGACATTGCTGCCCCGAGCATGTAGCCAAACAAAGCAACCCAGCTGCCGATCAACCCTTCGCCGGCTCGGTACCAAGTACCGGTTGCACAGCCCCCGGCGAGCACCATGCCGATACCGAAAATCAAGCCGCCAATCAGCGTGCCTGCCCAAGGGAACGGCCCCGCTTCCAACGAGATATATCCAGCATCCTTAAGCAGGAAGACACCAATGCTTTGGATGGCAATGACAATGAAAGTCGCCAGGAACATTCTCCCGTCCCGCGCGATCAATAAATCCCTATATGCCCCGACAACGCAAAAGCGCCCTCTTTGCAGGACAAATCCTAATAATAAGCCGCAAATAATACCAGTAATAATCATTTGAACCATATAGACAGCTCCTTTTGTTTTCCAGGATAAAACAATAATACAATAATCCTTATCCAATTACTAGGTTTTAGCGTTTGTTTTTTGAAAAATGGGCATTTTGACCATGTTTTAAAGAGTGGGAAATATCATTTCAGAAAAACGGAATAAGCGAATAACGATGCCGAGAAAATAAGAAGAATAGACCTTGAAGATTATTGTGTAATAATTTATAATTATATGAATTATCAGTTAAATAAGAAGGGAGTGGAAGGAGCAATGAAAATCTATCTAAGTGTTGATATGGAAGGAATTACTGGTTTAGTAGATTACACGCACGTGTTTTCCAACCAGCATAATTATGAAAGAGGCAGGGCTATTATGACTGCCGAAGCAAATGCGGTCATTTCAGCCGCGTTTGAGGAAAAAGCAGCGGAAGTCATTGTCAATGACAGCCATTCAAAAATGAATAATCTGTTGATTGAGCAAATCCATCCAGAAGCCAAACTGATTTCCGGCGATGTGAAGCCATTTTCAATGGTCCAGGGGCTTGATGGCTCATATGATGGAGCTATTTTTGTAGGATACCATGCCCGGGCATCCGCTAAAGGAGTCATGTCCCATACGATGGTATTCGCTGTCAAAAAAATGTACATAAACGAAGTGGAGGTCGGGGAGTTAGGCTTCAATGCCTATGTTGCCGGCCACTATGGCGTCCCGGTCATCATGGTCGCGGGCGATGACGGAGCCGCGGATGAAGCGGGCGAACTCATCCCCGGCATTACAACGGCCATTGTCAAAAAAACCACATCCAGATCCTCGGCATTATCACTCACACCGCAGAAAGCGCATCAGTTACTGCAAGAGAAAACCGTCCAAGCAATCCGCAACAAAAAGAATGTCAAACCACTCATCCCGCCAGAACATCCATTGCTGACAATCGAATTTAATAACCAAGGCCAAGCAGAATGGGCCAGCCTTATGCCGGGCACCGAATGGCACGAAGGGACGACAAAAGTGTCATTCAAGGCGAAAGATATTCTAGAAGCCTATCAAGCCATGCTTGTGATGACAGAATTAGCTACGAACTCGACTTTCAATTAGGAAGTGAAAAGAGATGTCCGGATATATCGCTAAACGATTTACAGCCATGCTTTTAACATTATGGGTTATTATGACACTCACCTTTATTTTAATGCACAGCATCCCAGGATCTCCTTTCAATAATGAAAAAACGACCAGTGAACAAGTAAGAAAGAATATGGAGGCGTTTTACCATTTGGATGAGCCCTTGCCTGTCCAATATGTCTATTATTTAAAGTCGTTGGTGACATTGGATTTTGGGCCATCGATCTCTAAGTCATCGCAGGATGTCAACGACATGCTGGGCGCTGGATTTCCGGTTTCCTTTGAATTGGGGGCTCTGACTTTGCTGGTGGCTACCGTCTCAGGAATTGCGCTTGGCACCTTGGCGGCTCTTCGGCATAACGGTGTCATTGATTATTTGGCAATGGGGTTTGCGGTGTTGGGGATATCGGTGCCCAACTTTGTCCTCGCCACTCTTTTGATTCAGGTACTCGCCGTCCACTGGCCTATTTTTCCGCCAGCCACATGGACAAGCCCGCTCCATATGGTACTGCCGACTTTGGCGCTTGCCACGGGACCGATGGCGATCATCGCCAGGCTGACCCGGTCGAGCATGCTTGAAGTATTGACACAGGATTATATTAGAACAGCCCGGGCAAAAGGGCTGTCGCCTGTAAAGATTGTCATCAGGCATGCCCTTAAAAACGCATTAATGCCGGTCATTACCGTGCTGGGATCCCTTGCAGCGGGCATCCTTACGGGAACTTTCGTCATTGAAAAAATCTTCGCTATCCCGGGAATGGGACGCTATTTTGTGGAAAGCATCAATACACGGGATTATCCGGTGATTATGGCGACAACGGTCTTTTATGGCGGCCTGTTGATCATTATGCTTTTCTTGGTCGACTTGGCCTACGGATTAGTGGATCCACGCATCAAGCTACATAAAAAGGAGGGCCGATAACCATGTTGGTCCAAAAAGAAGATAAGAGCACAGAGGAAATTCCTTATGAATGGTTTTTGCCTTCAGATCCCGGTATGGCAGAAGCTGAAGCCATTGTACGGCCGAGCCAGTCTTTTTGGCAGGATGTCTGGCGGCGGCTTAAGGCCAATAAGCTGGCGATGGCAGGATTGTTTTCTTTAGTTGTATTGATTGTGATGGCGGTCATCGGGCCATACATTTCTCCCCATAGCGGAGGGGTTGGCGCCCAGCAGCTGACCAAACAGAATCTGCCGCCTTCTTCTGAATATTGGTTTGGCACGGATGATCTGGGAAGGGATGTATTCACCAGAACATGGTACGGAGCCCGAATCTCTCTTTTCGTAGGGTTTATGGCCGCTTTGATCGATTTCTTCATTGGAGTGATTTATGGAGGCATTGCCGGCTACAAGGGAGGGAAAACGGACTCCGTCATGATGAGGATCGTGGAGGTGCTGTACGGCCTTCCTTATTTATTGGTTGTCATTTTATTGATGGTCGTTATGGGGCCGGGAATGGGCACAATCATTCTAGCTCTGTCTGTCACCGGCTGGGTCGGTATGGCCCGAATGGTTCGCGGACAGGTGTTGCAAATCAAAAACTATGAATTTGTGCTCGCTTCTAAAACATTTGGGACAGGAACAGGCAGAATCATTCGGAAAAACCTGCTGCCGAATACAATGGGCTTGATCATTGTGCAGATGACGTTGACTGTCCCTTCGGCTATTTTCGCCGAAGCTTTTCTCAGCTTTCTCGGGCTTGGAATCCAGTCGCCGATGGCAAGCTGGGGGTCAATGGCCAATGATGCACTGCCGGTGATCTTGTCGGGTTATTGGTGGAGATTATTTTTTCCTGCATTCTTTATTTCATTGACGATGTTCAGCTTTAATGTGCTCGGAGACGGCTTGCAGGATGCGCTAGATCCAAAGCTTAGGAGGTAAGGCAGATGACAGTTATATTGCAAGTGGAGGACCTCCACGTTTCATTCAAAACATATGGAGGCCAGGTGAAGGCGGTCCGGGGAGTCTCATTTTGTTTGCATAAAGGGGAAACACTGGCGGTGGTCGGTGAATCGGGCTGCGGCAAAAGCGTTACATCGCAAAGCATCATGGGACTCCTGCCTGCTTATACAAGTGAAATCACGAATGGAAGAATCCTGTTTGGCGGCAGCGACCTGGCAAGCATGGATGACCGTTCCATGAGGAAAATACGAGGCGCCGATATTTCGATGATTTTCCAGGATCCTATGACCGCCTTGAATCCCACCATGACGATTGGCCGGCAAATGACAGAAGGGATCATGGAGCACCGCAAGCTCTCGAAGCAGCAGGCCAAAGCAAAAGCCTTGGAGATGATGAAGCTCGTAAGCATACCGAATGCAGAGCTGCGCATGAAACAATACCCACATGAATTCAGCGGCGGGATGCGGCAAAGAATTGTCATAGCTATGGCACTGGTATGCGAGCCGCAGATTCTGATTGCCGATGAGCCGACTACCGCACTTGATGTAACCATACAAGCGCAAATACTAGAGCTCTTCAAAGACATCCAGAAAAAGACAGGTGTCAGCATCATTTTGATCACACATGACCTTGGGGTTGTAGCTTCAGTAGCCGACCGAGTGGCTGTGATGTACGCCGGCAAAATAATTGAAGAAGGCACCAAGCGGGATATTTTTTATCGTCCCCATCATCCTTATACACAAGGATTGCTTCATTCAGTTCCCCGGCTTGATGATGAGGCCAAAGAATTGCTTCCCATCCCCGGCACGCCTCCGGATTTGTTTGCGCCACCGATTGGATGTGCGTTTGCAAGCAGATGTCCACATGCGATGGTCGTCTGCGGCAAGTTATATCCGGGAAGCAGGGAAGTTGCCAAAGGCCATTATGCGGATTGCTGGTTGCTTGATGAGAGGGCAAAAGTACTTCATCGATGAAATACAACATATATATTTCATATTGAGGGGGTTTACGTATGAAGAAAGCGATGTTGCTATTGATCATGTCTTTGCTGGTCTTTACGATGGCTGCCTGTACGGCGAACGAGAAAGCAGGCACAAAAGAAAAAGAGGGGAACGCTAAAAAGATTCTGTATTTGAATAATGGAGATTCTCCGAAATCCTTTGACCCGCCCATCGGGTTCGACTCTGTTTCTTGGAATCCATTGAATAATCTAATGGAAGGCATGGCCCGCTTGGATAAGAATGATAAACCCCAACCGGCCATGGCTGAAAAATGGGACGTGAGTGAGGATGGGACGCACTATACGTTCCATATCCGCGGCGATGCCAAATGGTCGAACGGTGACCAGGTGACTGCACAGGATTTTGAATATGCCTGGAAGCGCCTGCTTAATCCGGAAACGGGATCTCCAGCTTCTTTTCTCGGTTATTTCATCAAGGGAGGGGAAGCTTACAATAGCGGTAAAGGAAAGGCTGAAGATGTCGCTGTAAAGGCAAAGGACGACCAAACGTTGGAAGTGACACTGGAAGCGCCGCAAGCGTATTTCATCAATGTGATCACAAATCCTGCGTTCTTCCCGATTAATCAAAAAGTGGCGGAGAAGGATCCGAAATGGTTCAATTCCGCTGAGACATTTGTTTCTAACGGACCTTTCAAGCTCAGTGAATGGAAGCAAGGAACCTCTTTCAATATGGCCAAGAATAAAGAGTATTGGGATGCCAAAAACGTGAAGCTGGACGAAGTGCATTGGGCAATCATCAGCGATCCGACAACCGAGTACCAAATGTTCGAACGGGGTGAACTAGACAGCAGCTCTGTCCCCTCTGAAGTAAGCGAAAAGCTGTATAAAGAAAACAAAGTCGACGTTGTGGACCAAGGCGGCATCTATTTCTATCGATTGAATGTCAATAAGCCGCCTTTCCAGAATAAAAATATACGCAAGGCTTTTGCCATGGCGATCGACCAAAAGCAAATTGTCGACTTTGTGACGAAGAATAAAGAAAAGCCGGCATATGGCTTTGTTTCATACGGTCTGAAAGATAATGAAGGAAACGATTTCCGCGAAACAAATGGCGATCTTTTGAAATCCGATCCCTCAGAAGCGAAGAAGCTGCTGGAGGCGGGGATGAAGGAAGAAGGGTACAGCAAACTGCCTGCCATTACACTCACATACAGCACATCGCCTAACCACCAAAAAATAGCGGAGACGATCCAACAGATGCTCAAACAAAACCTGGGTGTGGATGTAAAGCTGGCCAATATGGAATGGAATGTCTTCAGCGAAAAGCAATCGAATCTGGAATTCCAATTCAGCAGAAGTTCGTTCCTGCCGGATTACGCCGATCCAATCAATTTTCTTGAAAGCTTCCAAACGGGCCACAGCATGAACCGTACAGGCTGGAGCAATGCCCAGTATGACTCGCTCATTAAATCCGCCAAGGCTGAAGGAGATGAAACGAAGCGGTTTGCAGATATGTATGAGGCCGAAAAAATATTGATGGATGAAATGCCGATCATACCGATTCACTTCTACAACCAGCCGCACCTGGTCAATGAAAAAGTGAAAGGGATTGTCTACCATCCTGTCGGCTACATGGACCTTAAGTGGGCAGAAAAGAAATAAAAAAGATGGCATCCAAATGGATGAAGCATGGCAAGGGATGTTCTGTTAACTGCGGACATCCCTTCTTGCTTATAGAGGAAGGAGAACGGTCATATGCACATTAAACCATCAAGGCTACAGAAAGGCGATACGGTCGGAATCATTGCCCCTGCCAGTCCGCCGGATCAGCTCCAATTAGAGATTGGCATAAAGTACTTGGAACAGATGGGGCTGTCTGTGAAAAAAGGCAGGCATTTATTTGCCCAAAAGGGATATTTGGCCGCAAGCGATGACGAGAGAGTTTCTGACTTGCATGATATGTTTTTGGATAATGAGGTGAAGGCCATTATTTCAGCGTGCGGAGGATATGGAACCGGAAGAATCGCCTCTCTGCTGGATTATAACTTAATACAAAAGCATCCTAAGATTTTTTGGGGATACAGTGATTTGACTTTCCTGCACACCAGCATCAGGCAAAATAGCAATCTGGTCACCTTCCACGGCCCCATGGTTTCATCTGATATGGGAAAAGCGACTTGGAATTCTGTGTCCTCCCGGTATTTCCAGCAATTGTTCAATCATAAACCGGTTGTATACGACGAGCAGGTCGCCCCGATTGAAACGGCTTTCGAAGGGAGTGCTCGAGGAGAGCTTGTTGGCGGTAATCTCTGTCTGCTCGTCAGTACACTGGGAACACCATTTGAAATCGAGACGGATGGCAAAATTCTTTTCCTAGAGGATATTAATGAAGAGCCCCGCAATATTGACAGGATGCTGAATCAATTATGGATGGCCGGGAAGCTGAGCAATGTGGAAGGCATCATTCTAGGAGACTTTTGTGATTGTACGCCGGGAGAACGAGCAAAATCCTTCACTCTTCAAGAAGTGTTGGATGAGTATGTGAAGAAAATCGGCAAGCCTGCCATCAGCGGCTTGAAAATCGGCCATTGCTCGCCGAATGTTGCCATCCCGCTTGGCACAACGGCTGAGTTCAATACGGGAACCAAGCGATTGCTGATTGAATCCGGGCTGTCATCTTATTAAAAAACAGATCTGTTTGCTGGAGGTTACAGAATGATTATCGAAAACATAGAAACGTTCAAACAATGCGTCCCTCTCACGAAACCATTCAAAACAGCGTTACGTACGGTTGCTCAGGCAGAAAGCATCATTGTGAAAATAACCTGCGACAACGGGATCATCGGTTGGGGGGAAGCTCCGCCAACCCATGTTATAACGGGCGATAGCATGGGAAGCATAAACGGTGCCCTCCTGCATGTGATAAAGCCAGTCTTGCTAGGAGGCTCGCTATCGGCCTATGAACGGTTATTTTCTTTGCTGGACAACAGCATCATCGCCAACCCATCAGCGAAAGCTGCAGTCGATATGGCCATTTATGATTGTTTATCGCAATCTGCCAATCTGCCGCTCTATCAGTATTTGGGAGGATACAGGGATACACTTGAAACTGATTTTACAGTCTCTGTCAATGATCCGGACGAAATGGGGGAAGATGCCCTCCGTTATGCCAAGAAGGGATTCAATGTCCTGAAAGTTAAGGTGGGCAAGGATGATCCTGATTTGGATTTCCAGCGGATCAGAGCCATCCGGCAAAGGGCCGGCAGAGAAATCAAACTCCGTCTGGATGCAAATCAAGGCTGGTCTGTAAAGGAAGCTGTCAGGATCATCCGCCGCTTGGAAGATGCCCAATTGGATATAGAACTGATCGAACAGCCTGTCCACCGCACGGACATACGGGGGCTGAAGGCAGTCAGCGATGCGGTAGATATCCCTATAATGGCGGATGAAAGTATATTCAGCCCGCAGGATGCCTTTGAACTTTTGCGGACAAGAAGCACAGATCTTATCAATATAAAATTGATGAAATCAGGCGGCATACATAAAGCCCTCCTCATCAATAAAATGGCTGAAATGTGCGGAGTCGAATGTATGGTCGGAAGCATGATCGAATCCAAACTTGGATTGACAGCCGCAGCCCATCTGGCAGCAAGCCAAAAAAATATAACACGCTGCGATCTGGATGCAGCATTGATGCTGGACTACGATCCAGTGGACGGCGGCATCATCTATCAAGGCAGGGACATATCGTTTCCAAAACAACCAGGCTTGGGCATTGCGAATTTAAAAGGATTGAGAGGGATCGTTTATGAAGGATGACAGAAGAGTAATCTCGGTGCCGGTTGCCACTGTGTGGACGTCTTTTGACAGTCCGAGGAAAGAAGACCACAGCTATCTGTCGGCAAACTCTAAAGTAGATTGTTGGATTAAGAGCCAATCGTATGATCAACTTCTGAATCTGTGCGAAGACAATAGAGTGCAGACTCAAGTATTGTTTGGGGAAGAAGTCATCGTTCAAGAAGAAAGAGGGGAGTGGTGCTCGGTCTTGATACCAGGACAGCCATCTTCCAAACATGTTGCCGGTTATCCAGGCTGGATTCCGACTTCGTTGCTCAGCCATAGAAAAGGAGAAAGCGAAGAACTGCCGCTTGCCATAGTAGAAAGTAAACAGGCGGCTTTATTGTTTAATGATGGAACTGAATGGAAAGTCAGCTATGCGACTTTCTTTGGTGTGGCAGGAATGAATGGGGATCAAGTGATTGTCCATACTGCAAGAGGATTAGCACAGGTTCTGAAAAAGGATGTATCCCTTTATCCATCTTATGAAACAATAGAGGGTAAAACGGGAAAGGATCTGATTTTATCCGCGGAGGCCTTTCTTGGCTTGCCTTATTTATGGGGCGGAACAAGCGGGTTCGGATATGATTGTTCCGGTTTCACCTATAGCATCTGCCGGGCCAATGGGAAAATAATCCCGCGGGATGCACATGACCAGGCTGGACAGGGGAAAACAGTTCCTCTTGATCGGCTGGAACCGGGTGACCTATTGTTCTTTGCGTATGAAGAAGGCCAAGGCGCTATCCATCATGTAGCCTTCTATTATGGCGACGGCCGGATCATCCACGCCCCAAAGACAGGGAAGACGGTCGAAATCATTCCGCTTGCGGGGATGGAATATGAAAGGGAATTATGCGCTGCCAGAAGATATATTGCGGAGGGATTGCAGTGAACAGAGACATTCTTTTAAAAGTAAATCATCTGAAAAAACATTTTCCCCTTGGAAAAGGCAAAGCAGTCAAAGCGGTAGATGGTGTGAGCCTGCATATGTATAGAGGAGAAACACTTGGGATTGTGGGAGAATCCGGCTGCGGTAAGTCGACACTCGGTAGGAGCTTGATCGGTTTATACCAACCGACAGAAGGGGAAGTGATTTATGGAGGTCGGAATCTGAAGGATATGAATGAAAAGGAGCGTTTTGCCTTTCACCGTAATATGCAGATGGTTTTCCAAGATCCTTATGCTTCTCTAAACCCCAGATCAACGGTCGCAGAGTTGATTGCCGAGCCAATGGATGTGCATGGTATGTACAAAAATAAACAAGAAAAGATGCGGGCGATTGTTCGGCTGCTTGAGGATGTAGGCTTGAACGGAGAGCATGCGAACCGCTACCCTCATGAATTCAGCGGCGGGCAAAGGCAGCGGATCGGCATTGCCCGGGCGCTGGCGCTGAACCCGGAATTCATCATTGCCGATGAGCCTATTTCTGCTCTGGATGTTTCGGTGCAGGCTCAGGTTATCAATCTGCTGAAAAGGCTGCAGAAAGAGAAAGGGCTAACGTTTTTATTCATCGCCCACGATCTGTCCATGGTCAAACAAATCAGCGATCGAATCGGAGTGATGTACTTGGGGCATATGGTGGAGATGGCCGACAGCCGCGCGTTGTATGAACGCCCTTTTCATCCTTATACACAAGCCTTGCTTTCTGCCGTGCCGATTCCTGATCCCGACAAAGAAGAACAGCGGGAACGCATCATATTGAAAGGCGAAATTCCGAGCCCCATCGACCCGCCTAGTGGATGTACATTCAGGACAAGATGCCGCTACTCGATGGAAGCTTGCGCAACCATGGCCCCACGCTTTCAGGAGGTAGGCCAGGGCCATTATGCGGCCTGCCATCTATATGACAGCGACGTGGTCGATGCCGGCAAAAGACAAAAGATATTGGCGGTGAAAGGATGAGCCTTGAACAACTGAAAGCTGAATTATCAAAGGCACTGGCTGGGTTCCAAGGCAGCATCGCATACGCCATATATGATGGTGATGGCTGCATAGCAATGAACGCCGGCCAAAGGATGAAAGCCGCCAGCACGATTAAATTGCCTTTATTGTTAATGGCTTTTCGGCTGTATGAGCAGGGACGGCTGGATATACACAGGGAAATCCCATTCACAGACTTAGATATCGTGCCGGGTTCAGGCGTCCTGCAATCTATGAAGCAGAGATCCATCCGGCTGGAGGATGCATTATCCCTCATGATCACAGTGTCCGATAATACGGCAACCAATTTGGTGATTGATGCTATCGGCCTGGACAGATGTAAGGATGGATTTAGGGATATTGGTTTGAAGACTGCATCGCTTCAGCGGAAAATGATGGATTACGAGGGCAGGGAAGCGGGCAAGGAAAACTGGATATCCGCCGAAGATCTGATCGTTTCCTTGAAAAGGATACAGAACGAGGGCTCGTTTTCCGAAGAGAGCAGGAAAGCCATGAGGGAGATGCTCATCAATCAACAATTTCGGGACAAGCTGCCTTATTTGATTGATGAAAACCTGATTGCAGTCGCTAATAAGACTGGAGAGATAGAGGGTGTTGAGAATGATTGCGCCATCTTCTTCTACAAAAATCACGTTTTATATGCGGCCGTTCTATGCGGCAACCTAAAAAAAGAAGGAGAAGGTCAAAGGATTATTCGACATATTGGCGACAAAATCGGCAAATATCTGTTGGCGAAAGACGCGATGTAATACAATTAGAGAGTAATAGTTTCATAAATGAGACTTTTCAGCCAACTACTTCTTACTTCGTAAAGAAACATCAAGAAGAATCGACCTTTACTGGCTTTAAAGGTAAAAATTGAAGGAGGACATACTGATGAGCTTAAACGATGAGATGAAAAAAGTATTGCTTGCGGGTATCGGGGCAGTTGCCGCCACCTATGAAAAATCGCAAGAAGTTGTGAATACATTGGTGAAAAAAGGTGAAATCACAGTAGAACAGGGCAAAGTCCTGAATGAAGAACTAAAGAGAAGTGCTAAGGAATCATCAAAATACAAACAGACTGGGGACGATGGACAAGCGGACGGCCAGCAGGATGAAGAGAACAGCCGCCAGCAGTCACTAATTGACCAATTGAACCAAATGAGCGAGGAGGAACGGGCTGTCCTTAGACGCAAATTAGCTGAAATGGAGAATTAATATGAGCAAGGAAAAGCGGCTGAAAACAAAAAAACAGGAAGAGAGCACGACGGCCCGCCTGAAGGAAATCGTAAATGTGCTGAAGCGCCATGAAATCATCCATGGCATGACTCCAGTAAAATTACGTTTGATTCTTGAAGATTTGGGTCCAACCTATGTGAAAATCGGACAAATCATGAGCATGCGTTCGGATGTCCTGTCGCAAAGGTATTGTGATGAACTCGCAAAGCTTCGAGGAGATGTGAAGCCGCTTGACTTCAATACGATTACCGAGCTGATAGAGCAAGAATATGGACTGCCCGCCGAAGAGGTTTTTCCTAAAATCGAGGAAAAACCTCTTGGTTCTGCTTCTATGGCCCAAGTCCATAAGGTCATCATGAAAGATGGAAGGCAGGCAGTGATCAAGGTGCAGCGCCCCGGCATCAAAGAGACGATGGCACGGGATATTTCATTGATCAGAAAGGCAGCCAAGCTTTTGAAACTGGTAGACAGCCCGATCGATGCCATCGATTTTAACGGCGTGCTGGAAGAAATGTGGATCGTCGCCCAGCAGGAGATGGATTTTATCCTGGAGGCCAACCATTGCCGCGAGTTAACCGAGTTGAATGAAGGAATTCGTTATATCGGCTTTCCGCAGGTGGAATATCATCTATCCACCTCAAAAATATTGGTGATGGAATATGTCGAAGGAATTGAAATCAATCAATTAGACCGGCTTCGTGAATTAGGTTATGACCTACATGAAATAGGCATTAAGCTGGCGGCCAATTATGTCAAACAAGTATTGGATGACGGCGTATTCCATGCCGATCCCCATCCAGGGAACATTTGGATCAGGGACGGGAAAATCATGTGGCTGGACTTGGGAATGGTCGGCCGGTTGGGAAAAAGAGATCAGCAGCTGATCACCAATGCCGTCAAAGCAATTGTCGACCAGGATATATTCGAACTGAAAAATGTAGTTGTCAGCTTAGGGAACACTTCAGGCCGCATCAACCATAGCCTGCTGTATGAAGACATCGAAGATTTGCTGAACAAGTACCGCGAGCTCGATTTTGGCAACCTGAACCTTGGGGATTTGGTCAGTGATATGCTCGATCTGTGCCATTCGCATAAAATACAGGCTCCATCCGGCGTAACGATGCTGGCAAGAGGCATATTGACCATTGAAGGCGTGCTAAGAGATTGTTGTCCGGAAGTGAATTTTATGGAGATCGCCGTCAACCATCTGACAGCAAATACCCTGAAGGATTTTGATTTGACGAAAGAAATGCAAAATAACGGCAAGTCGATTTATCTCTTTGCCAAAAAAGCGAGCCAGATTCCGGGCCAGCTGTCTGATCTTCTGAAGGTACTTTTAAAGGGGCAGGCCAAGTTCAATCTGGATGTCACAGGGGCCGAAGAACCTACAAGGCAATTGGACCACATGGTAGATAAGATGATTATTTGCATCATTTCCGCCTCTCTCTTAATCGGTTCCAGCCTGATTTCCACCACACAAATGAAGCCGTTGGTATTGGATATCCCTCTTTTCGGGATCATGGGCTTTCTTGCTTCCACAGTGCTTAGCGGTTTTTTGCTAGTGGGCGTCATCAAGAAAAGATGGAAAAAATAATAACGTGCATTGCGGGTTGGGCTTCAGAGCCAGCCCTTTTTTGTTTGCGGACAGAGGCATATACTTAATGAAGAAATCATACAAACATACATAAAACAGTTTTTTCAAAGCGGTTTGTTTTTCCCTGTTCACACTGGTGTTTAGTGAGTGATGGTCAAAAAAGGATTAGCGGGAGGTTCAGCACCAGTAAAAATCTGATTGGAGGGAACGCTCCCTGATGAAGCTTTCACTTTACCGGGATAGTGTTTACACTGCCCTTTTGGGTAGTTATAAGTTAAAAACGTGTGGTGTTATTATGGCGAAAAAATGAATAAAGAGGTTTGAAAAATGTAAACAGGGATATTAAATAATATCCAGCAAAGATATTTTTAAGAAAAAAAGGGGGTAACGGTATGAAGAAAGCGTGGTCAGCCGCACTGGCAATGATTGTATTGCTTGTGCTTTCTGCATGTGCAGATAAAGACCAGACAGAGAGCGGCGCCAAATTGATCCATAAGGATGAATTTGTATTTGCTGCCTCCGGAGAATTCAAACCGTTCAGTTATGTGACTGACGATATGAAAATAACGGGGTTTGATGTGGAAGTCGGAAGAGCGGTAGCGAAAGAGCTTGGCCTGAAGCCTGTGGCCAAAAGAATTAAATTTAAGGGGATTATTGAAGGTGTCAAATCAGGAAGAGCGGATGCCGCAGTCGCTAGCCATACAGTAAACGAACAACGGCAAAAACATATGCTATTCTCGACGCCATACTACTATTCGGGTCCGCAGATTTTTACGCGTCCTGATAGCGACATAAAAACGGTTGATGATCTGAAAGGGAAAGAAGTAGCAGTAGCCAAAGGATCTACATATGCCGATACGGCCTCGAAGTATTCAAACAATATCAAAATGTATGACAGTGATATCACGGCGTTGAAAGCGTTGAGTATCGGAAGACATGATGCGGTAATCACTGACTTTGTAACAGGGAAAACCGCCAAGAAGGAAGGGTTTAAAATCAAGGGCCAGCAATTGATTGAGCGCAGTGAACAAGGAATTGTTGTGCCAAAAGACAACCCGCAATTAATCAAAGACATAAACAAAGCGCTCGAACATCTTCGCGAAGATGGAACGCTTGCAAAAATCAGTAAGAAATATTTTGGTGAAGATATCACCCAAAAACCGAAAAATTAGTTAGGTAAGAAAGGAAGTGTTGAGGTTGGGCCATTTTTTTCAAACATTATATGATACAAAAGGCGTCTTTTTAGATGCGATGTGGCTAACGCTGGAATTGACAGTAGTAGCACTTATAATAGGGATTATCGTAGGCTTGTTTTTTGCCTTATTGAAGCTTACTAAAAACAAATTATTATGTCTTATTTCGGATGCATATGTGTATTTGATAAGAGGAACACCTCTAATTGTTCAAATTTTCATACTTTACTTCGGGATCAGTAAAATTTTTCTTATTCCTGATTTTTGGGCGGCATCCTTGGCGTTGGCGCTCCATAACGGTGCCTATATTGCCGAAATCTTCCGTGGAGCCATTCTAGGCGTTGATGCCGGACAGACGGAAGCAGGACGGTCACTTGGGATGTCTAAAGCTTTGACCATGCGGCGGATTATCCTGCCCCAGGCATTCAGAAGCGCTTTGCCTCCACTAGGCAATCAATTCATCATTGCTTTGAAAGACTCCTCTCTTGCCGCTTTCATATCTATGGATGAGTTATTCAATGTATCGACTACACTTGGAAGCAATAACTTCGACGAAATGACATACCTACTGATTGTAGCGGTTTATTACCTCATTTTGGTTGCTATTCTAACGATTGCAGTCAACTTTATGGAAAAACGGATGTCAGTCTATGATCGATAAGGGGGAAGCCGGCATGGCACATGAATTAATACGAATAGAAAAATTGAACAAGTCTTTTGGCGATCTGCATGTTTTGAAAGACGTAAACCTGACAGTAAATGAAGGCGACGTGGTCTGCCTCGTGGGCTCAAGTGGCTCCGGGAAAAGTACATTGCTTCGCTGCATCAACTTCCTTGAGAAGAAAGATAGCGGCAAGATTATCATCGATGATATGGAAATTTCGCCGAAATCCCAGGACATAAACAAGGTCCGCCAACGTGTAGGGATGGTGTTCCAACATTTTAATCTTTTTCCGCACCGTACCGTGCTAGAAAATGTGATTGAAGGACCGGTCATGGTGAAGAAAATTAAAAAAGATATAGCTATTGCGGAAGGAAGAGAGTTATTGGCTAAGGTTGGATTAGAGGACAAAGCCGACGTATATCCCAATAAATTATCCGGCGGGCAGAAACAAAGGGTGGCAATTGCCCGTGCCTTGGCGATGAAACCTGACATCATGCTGTTCGACGAGCCAACGTCTGCATTGGATCCGGAGCTTGTCGGGGAAGTGCTGACAACCATGAAGGAGCTCGCTGAAGAGGGAATGACGATGGTGATCGTTACCCACGAAATGGGCTTTGCCCGCGAGGTTGCCGACTGTATGGTCTTCATGCATGAAGGAAGAATCATAGAAACCAGCGAACCTGATGAGTTTTTTGAACATCCGAAAGAAGAGCGTACAAAAGAATTTTTGAGCACTACAGGACTTAAATAAGATCTATATCAATGAGCATGCGGCCATCTATAATGGCAGCATGCTTTTTTTGTGGAATGAAGGTAACTGCTATTTAACGGACGGGGCTATTCCAAGGAAAGCCTTTAGCGGTTGTTTCTGTTAGGGGTCCCCTGTTTGTTCTAGAACACATATCTTTAAAAGATAGTTACACATTCTCCTTGAAATCTATCTTCAAAAACAGCATGTATCTGTTTAATTTTTCGTCAATAGTATGGAAATCCATTTCTATCCATCGCCAATCATTCGTTTACCGCCGCACTTGAATATATACTAACTTTAGTGAATTAGGGTAAAAATTACCAATTCAAAATAGGTTTATTTTCAATTAATATGGTATATACTGTTTTACGAAATAATAGAATATTATATATTCTTTAAAAATAGAAAAGAAATAAAGGGCGATGAGAATGAGTCAACAACACCTATACCAACTTTGCGAAGTTGTAAATACACTAGGCGGGAATGTGAATTTTACGGACGAAAAACCGCTGAGTTTCAATAGTGATACATTAACGATTACTGTGCCGTTTAAATGGGAACTCGAAGATCTATATGGATTGGCGCATGAAATCGGTCATTTAAAAGATCATCTGGACAGTGAGCTGGATTACGGACTATGGAGAGACAACTCTGCTTATAGATTGAGTGTGGAAATGCGTGCTTGGACTTTTTCATATGATATTCTGACCAGGGTTGGAATCAATACGACGAATTGGAGCAACCATGTAAACCAAAAACTGTCTTCGTATCTGAATTTCCCTTATCAATCACTTGATCAACTTGATGAAGCAACTGCCGTATAGGATTAAATAGATGAATATATGATTAAATACCCTTCTGGATGCCTGGTCCTGAGGGGTATTTTTTATGGAAGCGGTCAATAATTTTCCTGCAGGAGAAACATACTACCTTTTGAGGTGAAAAATATGTATACATTACTGACCCATACCGATTTGGACGGTGTCGGCTGCGGCATTTTAGCAAAGCTTGCTTTTGATCAGAAAGTCAAGGTGAGATACAACTCCATTGCCTCCCTAAACCATGAGATTGAATTTTTTTTGGAGAATGGATCCAAGGACACCTTTTTGTTTATAACGGACTTATCTCCCAATACAGAGAATGAAGCGAAACTCAATGAGTTTTATAGTAAAAATGGGAATGTACAGTTAATTGACCACCATAAGACCGCTTTGCATTTGAATGACTATGAGTGGGGATATGTCTTGACAGAAGATGATCAAGGACAATTGGCCTCAGCCACATCGTTATTCTTCCACTATCTCGTTGACCGTGGCTTGTTGGCGGCTACCGATGCTATCGCTGAATTTGTTGAGATGGTCAGGCAATATGATACATGGGAGTGGGAAAAGAACGGGAACCGGCAAGCACATCAGTTGAACTCACTTTTCTTTTTGGTATCGATCGATGAATTCGAGGAAATGATGATCCGTCGCCTTCAGACATCCGATCATTTTGATTTTGATGATTTTGAAAAGAAGCTGCTGCGCATGGAAGAAGAGAAAATCGAACGATACATCCGCCGGAAAAAAAGAGAGTTGGTGCAAAAAGAAATAGAGGGACGCTTAGCGGGTGTTGTCTTTGCGGAATCCTACCATTCCGAGCTCGGAAATGAATTGGGGAAGGAATATGAACAGCTTGACTATATTGCCATTGTGAATATCGGCGGCAAAAAAATCGCATTCCGGACCATCCATGATTATATGGATGTATCGGCAGTTGCCGGGCAGTTCGGCGGCGGAGGGCACGAAAAAGCATCCGGCTGTTCTTTGTCGGCTGACGCTTACCATCTGTTCGTAGAAGGGACCTTTCATTTGGAACCGCTGCGGGAAGATGCAAAACGGAACCGTTTTAATGTAAAAAAGTCCTCATTCGGTACGCTTTACACCAATCATAAAAAAGACATTATTTTGTTAACTCCCCTGAGTGAAGGCTCTTGGGGAATTGAAAAAAATAAAGAAGAAGTTGGTGATATTTTCTTAAGCTTTCATGAAGGGGAACGTTACCTGAAAAGGGCATTTACAGCCTGGTTGGCCCGAGACGAGCAATTTGTGGATTATTTAATGAAAGAGGCCAAGAAGTAAGTGGCTGTATAGTTGAGGAAAAAAGCTTCTTCTGTTGGATCCTAATCTGAAAAGATAGCCATGCTAAACCGAAAGTTCAAATGAAGAAGTGTTTACATGAATTAAGCGTCCAAATAGGTGGGGAATGAAAATCCCCCACTAATCAAAGTTTTGCTTTCTTGAGGAGATTAGAATCATGCCGACATTGAAACAGGAAAATGGCAGCATCTATTATCGAGTGAAGGGCGAAGGAATTCCGCTTATCTTTATCCATCCGCCTATGCTGACAAGCGCAAATTTTTATTATCAAGCAGAAGAATTGTCCGGGATATGCAAAGTCATAAGATTCGATATTAGGGGCCACGGAAGAAGCAGCACTTCAAAACGGCCAATCACATATCCATTGATTGTTGAAGATATGAGACAGCTGCTCGACCATTTAGGAATAGAAAAAGCATATGTTTGCGGTTATTCAACTGGCGGCTCGATTGCGTTGGAATTTTTACTGACCTATCCCGAACGTTCTTATGGAGGAATCATTGTCAGCGCTATGCCGGAAGTGAATGATTTGTATTTGAAACAAAGAATCGCTATGGCCATAAAACTTGCCAATACAAAATCATTTCCGCTCCTGTCACTTGCCATTGCATGGGGGAATGCCGATACCACAGCTATATTCAGAAAGATGCATAAAGAAAGCTTATACGGCCATGCACTCAATATCCAACAGTATTACCGATACAGCATGGGATACAATTGCACGGAACGGCTTGCAGCAATCGATTTGCCTGTTCTGCTCGTTTACGGAGAGAAAGACCGATCCTTCCATTCATATGCACGTCTGCTTCACAAGAACTTGCCAGATAACCAATTGATTTTTCTGGAAAAAGAGAAGCATCAAATCCCTACAAAGGCAGCAGGCAAATTAAATAACGCCATCCGTACGTTTATTCAATGGCAAAGCAATAGGGAAAACGGAGAAGCGGGAATTATAATCTAATATAAAAAAACAGTGGGCGATGAAGAAATGCCCACTGTTTTTATGTTCACTTTATCATTTTCATCCCAGCCAAACGGGCAAATAAACTCATGAAACTGCCAAGAAAGGCGCTTCCGGCGATATCTGAAGGATCATGCTGCCCCATCCAAATGCGCGAGAGCCCGGTTAACAAGGATAGCACATACATTACGCTGCCAAGGAGGCGATTATAAAAGATAATGGAAGTCGCCGCCATAAAAGCCAGAGCAGTGTGTTTACTGGGGAATGAAGAACTTTCTCTTGGAGGGACCGGCGGCAAGAGACGGACCATACGGCGAACAAACGGACGAGGCCTATAGTAAAACGGCTTTATAAGCAATCCTGCCAAAACAGTCAAGATGCTTCCAAGACCTGCTATGTACACGGCTTTTCTGTACACTTTATTGCGGAACCATAGAAAAATGAAAATTAGAAGAAACACATAGCGCATTTTCTGGGAAACGCTGACCATGAGGTAATCAAACAATCGATTGCTTCCAGCTAATTGATTAATGGCCTTAAACAGTTTATCATCCATGGGATTTCTGCCTTTCTTTATATTCGTGATAGTTTTTCCTCTTTAAGCAGTAATTATGTAAATACCATTGTGGGTTGGAACGCCTTTATATCGCTAACGGGATTGTTTGGTATAAGAAGGAATCAATGATTAAAAGAAGAATAACTAAAGGAATTCTATCTATGGAGGAATTTGCCTGTGAATAAAAAAAGATTTATTAAAAGTTCTATCTTTTTATTGATTTTTTTGTTTCTAGGCATTCTATATTTTTGGATATCTATCTCTTCTTATCAAACAGCTGAAGATTTATATGATTTTCCCATTCCTAAGAATGCTCAATTAGTATATAAAAAAGAAAAGGTTAGTGGATATGAATGGGATAAATCATCATTCGAAAATGGAATTCCTTTTAGCTATAAAATAGTGATAAAACAAAATGGATGGAAAGAAGAAGAACGGGAAGGTGGAAATACAACTTATACAAAAGGAGAAAGTAAAATTAATTTATTATCGGACACAGATTATATTGAAATATCTAATGATTTTTAAGCCGCAGTTTTTTGGGGGCAATGATAGAGAATGATACTTAAGCGAAAGGAATCTATAGTCGAAGAGTCCATTAAAAAGCATAAATCCCCTACTTTTTGTCTTAAAGCTGGGGATTCTTCGTTGATGAAGGGATCTTTGAGAGTTCTTCTAAGTACTTACACTACATTTAAGAGTATTAATTAACAACTTGATATAATTTAAAATCTACTAATTGAAGTCTATTTTAGGATAAGTTTTCAGATGTTTATAACCAATTAATTTTCCATCTGCCGTTACGACAATTCTATCCTTACCATAGGTAATGTGCGCACGATAATAGGGTGTAACTTTTAACGTGATTTCATAAGCACCTCCTATTCCATTAGTTTGTCTAATCTTAAGAATTTCAGTAGCATACGGGGCCCAAGTAAGGTCTTCTGGTGCATTTTTATCTTTTTTATAAATTTCAGAAATTGCTTGATCAATTGGTTTTCTTAAGCTAATAATAAGTGCATATTTAAACGCGTCACATAGTTCACTATCCGTCTCATTGATCGTTGCTGAATAAGCAGGTGCAGTAAAATCATTTAAGAAAATGAGCATTAATATAATAACAAAAAATTTTTTCATATCATTTTTCACCTATTATTAGCTTTCCAACAATTAACTGTACTATTCTACGAACTACCCCTTTAACAGCATAAGAAAAAAACGTCAACTTGACAGTCTTGTTCTTCCGCTATTGCTCCTTATAGACACATAGAGAATCTTTTTTCATTTAGTACAGGAATACTGCCCCTTCGTATGAACGAAATAGCAAGCGGAGTGATTGGGGGCAATCCATGATGGCAACAGTTATCAAATAGATTAAATAAAAATGCGTCTGAAAGCAGACGCATTTTTTATATCAAACCCAGCCGAACCAGCGGGCTATCGATGCTACCAGGAATGTCACTCCGACGGCGATGGCTGTCGGTATAATGAATGACATAAAAGTCCATTTGGCACTTTTGGTTTCCTTATAGATATTTAGAAGTGTTGTGCCGCATGGATAATGGAGCAGGGAAAACAGCATCATATTTAACGCCGTCAGCCAAGTCCAGCCTTGGTCGAGCAAAATTCTTTTCAATTCGGACATCTCTTCAACTTCTGTCAATGATCCTGTGGACAGATAGGCCATTAGTAAAACCGGAATAACAATTTCGTTTGCTGGCAACCCAATAATAAATGCCGCCAGAATATAGCCGTCCATGCCAAGCGCCTTGCCGAATGGATCTAGAAATTGGACAAAATGCATCAAAATACTTGTATCGCCAATGTCAATATTGGCGAGTACCCATGTCAGCAGGGCTGCCGGTGCTGCAACCTTAACGGCGCGGTTCAGGACGAGCCAAGTTTTATCCACACTGGAGCGGATGATCGTATCCAGAAATTTTGGCCGGCGGTAGGGAGGCAATTCGAGTGTATAATGTGTCGGGATCCCTTTCAGCGCCGTCTTTGATAAAATCCAGGATACTGTCAGTGTGACAAAGACGCCGATCAAGACAAAACCGATCAGTATTGCCGCGGTCATGAAAGTGGCTGATAATCCGGTAAAGCTTGCGGCCATGAACATGGAAGCAAGCAGGATCAATGTCGGCCAGCGTCCGTTGCACGGGATGAAATTATTCGTCAGGATGGCCAGCATCCGTTCACGCGGCGATTCGATGATACGTGTGCTCATAATGGCCGCAGCATTACAGCCAAAACCCATTGCCATCGTCAACGACTGCTTGCCATGGGCACCAGCGGATTTGAACAAGCGGTCCATATTGAAGGCTACGCGCGGCAAATATCCGTAATTCTCCAGGAGAGCAAACATCGGGAAGAAAATCGCCATCGGAGGAAGCATGACGGAAACGACCCATCCCGTGCCACGGAAGAGCCCGAGAACCAGCATGCCATGCAGCCATTCAGGAGCATGCATGTAGGCGAATAAAGCCGTTAGCTTGGCTTCCAGGTAATTAAACATGTCAGCAAGAAGCGAAGAAGGGACATTGGCTCCGGCAATCGTCAGCCAAAGGACGATGCCGAGCATAAGAAACATGATTGGGAAGCCCCATAGTTTGCTGGTCAGAATCTTGTCGATTTTTTCACTTCTATAATCTCTTTCGCTTTTTGTCGAAACCACTGCCTGCGTAAGCAGACGGGTTTGGCTATAAATGCTTCCGACTACGTCTTCGCGAATGCTGCCGGGGGCCATTTCAGCTGCTTTGCGTGCAATCCTTTCCAAAGCGTCAGCTGTATTCATACCATCACGCTCTCTTTCTTCGCCAGCCTTTCTTTTAAAGAATGCAAGAGTGCTTCATCGCCATCCAAAAGGCGCAGGGCGATCCAGCGGGAAGGATAGCTATTGCCCACAGTTGCTTTGATATCAGCTTCCAATTCTGCTATTTGTTTTTCAATAAGAGGGGGGTAAGTAACCCGGTATGGATGGACTGATACATTTCCATGCACCATTGCCTGGATTTTTTTTAGTAATTGGTCCAATCCGACTTTATTGCGCGCCGACATTTTGATGACCGGGACGCCTAATTTTTTTGCAAGCAGTCCGCTGTCCACCTTGATGCCTTTTTTGGTGGCTTCATCGATCAAATTCAGGCAGACAATGACGGAAGAGGTCATCTCTAGCACCTGGAGCGCCAGATTCATATTCCGTTCCAGGCTGGTCGCATCCACTACGACAAGGGTAACATCCGGCTTTTCAAAAATGATATAATCGCGTGCGACTTCTTCATCCGCCGAATTGGAATACAGCGAGTACGTGCCGGGCAAGTCGATGATCTCATACGTATCCCGTTCATACGAAAAGTAACCGCTTGCCTGTTCAACTGTTTTACCGGGCCAGTTGCCCGTATGCTGGTTCATGCCTGTCAGCGCATTAAACAGAGTGCTTTTTCCTGTGTTAGGATTTCCTGCTAAAGCAATTCTGAAATTATGAGTGTTCACGCACAATCACCCTTTCTCCGAATATTTGGTCGCATTCTTCTTTTCTGAGGGCAATGGTCGTTCCGCTGACCCGGAAGGCAACCGGATCCCCCAAAGGGCTCTTTTGTATCATTTCCACGGCAAATCCAGGGACAAATCCTAAATCAAGCAATCTTCTCCGCATGACCGGTTCCATTTGCAGGGAGGCGATAATCAGTTTGTCGCCTGGTTCTATAGAAGAAAGTGGGACTATTTTGTTCAATTTGGTCCTCTCCTTTAATTTTTCACTTCTGAATAAAAGTTTCCTTAGCGCAACTTTTATTCAAATTATATAGTAAGACTGTTAAAAAACAAACAGTAATTTTTGATTTTTTATAGACAATTTACGTGCCAGCATGTTGGACAGCAGCTGGCAAATGAAGTTGGCTCCTTTTTTCTGTGGCAATATGTGGACGTCAATCTATTTCGTGTTATAAATTTTATGTAGGGACAGGGAGTAATGTGACTCATTTGTTGCCTTTATGCAACAATTAAGGAAAGCACTATCTTTTTTAGCCGAAAGAAAGGTTGTAGGTCTCTTCCTAGAAAGTGAAACTTTGATCGGTGTGGGCATTCATTTGTTGAACCAAACAAAGCGTCGGTTAGAAGGGGACAAAAGAAATCCATGGACGTATAGGAGTATAATGTTTACAATTAAAATGAATATTCAGTCAGAGGAGTGGAGTTATGAAGGACTTTCAAAAAAGTTTAGAAAAATATGCAGAGCTAGCTGTTAAAGTGGGCGTTAATGTTCAACCAGGACAAACCTTGGTCATCCGGACTACACTGGAGGGCGCAGAACTTGTCCGCATCATCACGAAGAAGGCATATGAAGCAGGGGCCCATAACGTTATTGTCCAATGGAGCGATGATACCGTTACCCGCCTTCGTTACGAGCATGCCGGAGACGAAGTCTTTAAAACGTATCCGGAGCATCAGGCAAATGAAACAAATGAATTGGCAGAGAAAGGCGCTTCCTTCTTATCTGTTATTTCATCTTCACCGGATTTATTAAAAGGAATTGAACTGGACCGCTTGGCAAATAGCCAGAAAGCATCAGGGCAGGCATTGAACAAATTCCGGCAAATCATGCAGGCGGATAAGGTTTGCTGGTCTATTGTAGCTGTTCCTTCACAATCATGGGCAGATATGGTCTTCCCGGATGCACCAGAGGACCAACGTATAGATATGCTGTGGGAAGCAATCTTCAAAGCGACTCGCATTGATACGGACGATCCTGTGGAAGCCTGGAAGAAACATGATGAAAACCTACATACCAAAGTGGACTACTTGAATGCCAAGCATTATAAAAAATTGCATTATAAAGCGCCGGGCACAGATTTGACAATCGAACTTCCCGAGAAGCATATTTGGTGCGGAGCCGGCAGCATATCTGAAGCAGGCGTAGAATTCATGGCCAATATGCCGACTGAAGAAGTGTTCTCTATCCCTTTGAAAACGGGTGTAAACGGGACAGTGGCAAGCACTAAGCCATTGAGCTACGGAGGGAATATCATCGATCGTTTCTCCCTTACATTCAAGGATGGACGGATTGTTGACGTAAAAGCGGAAGTAGGAGAAGAAGTCTTGAAAGGCCTAATTGAAACGGATGAAGGTTCTCATTACTTGGGCGAGGTGGCATTGGTTCCGCATCATTCACCGATTTCTGAATCTAACATTCTATATTACAATACTCTATTCGATGAAAATGCCTCCAACCACCTGGCAATCGGAAGTGCCTACGCATTCAACCTGGATGGCGGCAAAACAATGTCCCGTGAAGAGTTGAATGAAAACGGAGCGAATGAAAGCATTACCCATGTGGATTTCATGATCGGCTCTGACCAAATGGATATCGATGGCATTACCGAAGACGGCAAAGCGGAGCCTATTTTCCGGAGTGGAAACTGGGCATTCTGAGGCTATCTGAATAATGCTGACAATTTTATAGAAATGAAGTAAAATATTGGTGTGTGCATGGACAATTCCATATTTTTTAGAGTGCCTTATGAAGAGGATAATAGGGAAACCGGTGAAAGTCCGGTGCAGCCCCCGCTACTGTAAGCATTATTTGGACGGCCCAAATTGCCACTGGAGAAATCCGGGAAGGCTTGGGCCGGTTGATGCGAAGCCAGGAGACCTGCTCTAAGAATAGTTGCTTGTTTTTCGGAGGGAAAAGTGAGTCAAGCAGGTTATTTGATGTGACTTACATTTAATAAGAGCCTTGACTTTTACCGGTCAAGGCTTTTTCAGCGCTTTCTGAAGCAAATCGTGATAATCCGTGTATTTAAAACTAGGCATCGAAAATGCCAATCATTCAGAAAGAGTGGGATTGAATATGAAGAAAAAATGGATGAAATCTCTTCGTATGGTTCTTGTAGCTCTGGCACTCGCCCTCTTAGGCTTAGCGGGATGCAGTACGGAAGAACCGAAAGAGGAAAAAGGCGGTGCTTCTGGCACAGTTGAAACAGTAAAGGATCAGTTTCCTATTACGTTCAAGGATGAATCCGGCCAAAAAGTGACCATCAAGGAAAAGCCCCAAAAAATTGTTTCTGTATTGCCAAGTACCACGGAAACCTTATTCGCCCTTGGATTGGATAAGGAAATTACCGGTGTATCCGATTTTGATAATTATCCAAAACAGGCTGCCGAGAAACAAAAAGTCGGTTCCCAGGATATCAATTTGGAAGCTGTCCTCTCGCTTGCTCCTGACGTGGCTTTCATTTCAGAATACCATGCAAAGAGCCATGCCGATATGGTCAAACAAATGCAGGATGCCGGGATTGCCATCGTCGTCAATAAAACCTCTCAGAACTCATTTTCAGATACATACAAAAGCATTGAGATGATCGCCAAGGCAACTGGGACTGAAAAACAAGCGGCTGCCATTATCGATCAGATGAAAAATAAAGTTGAGGCAATAAAGGAAAAAGCAAAAGAAGTGAAGGAAAAGAAATTGGTCTGGACCGAAACCTCTCCTCAGCCGGATATCTATACGGCCGGAAAGCATACCTTTGTCGATGAAATGCTCACGATCATTGGAGCCGAAAATCTGGCGGCCTCTCAAGATGGCTGGGTGAAGATGAATGAAGAGGAAGTAGTGAAATTGAATCCAGATGTCATTATTACTACTTATGGCTACTATGTGCCCGATGCCAAGAAACAGGTTTTGAGCAGACAGGGCTGGCAGGAAGTGCAGGCAGTCAAGGACAAGCAAGTCTATGATGTGAATAGCGACCTTGTGTCAAGGCCGGGCCCTCGGCTTGCTGATGGACTGGAAGCTTTAGCGAAGGCTGTATATCCTGATGTCTACCAATAAACGGCTGGCTGCCGTTTCTGGCATTGCTGCCTTGGCCGTGGTTGCCAGTATCATTGCCGGCGTCTTCTATGGCAGCGTCCACGTAACCGTTCCGGATATCCTTAAAATTCTTTTGGGGAAAATGACAGGGCATATTTGGTTTGACGGTGAGAAAAACATGGAAGCGATTATATGGAATATCCGTTTTTCTCGTGTTGTACTAGCATTCCTTGTCGGTGCATCGTTATCGCTTGCCGGCGCCGCTTTTCAGGGGCTGCTGCGCAACCCGCTGGCGGATCCCTACACAATCGGCGTATCATCAGGTGCATCGTTTGGGGCAGTGCTAGTCTTGTTTTTGCAGCTGCCCGCCACTTTTCTGGGCGGTTATCTTCAGCCTGCCGCAGCCATTATCTGCGGTTTAGGGACCCTTTTGCTTGTTTTATTCATCTCCCATTTTTCCCTAGGGAGATTGGCGAATGAAACGATTATTCTGGCAGGGGTGATTCTGTCTTCCTTCATGAGTGCCTTCATTTCCTTGCTCATCTCATTATCGCCGAGGGATGATATGGTGAATATCTTGAATTGGACAATGGGGAGCGTTGCCATGAGGGGCTGGAGCCATGTCCAAATGATGGCGCCTTTCTTCGTCGTTGGATCGGTGCTGATCCTTTTACATGCGCGCGAACTGAATGTACTGGCCCTTGGAGAGCAGTCGGCGCAGTTTTCCGGGATGGACGTAAGAAAGAAGAAGAAAGTGATCTTAATTGGAGCATCCATCCTGACAGGAGGTGCGGTCGCCGTATCTGGCGCCATCGGTTTTGTCGGCTTGGTGATCCCCCATATTGTCCGTTTGCTTATCGGGGCAAACCACAAGTATGTCCTGCCTTTTTCATTAGTGATCGGTGGTGCTTATCTGGTGGCAGCTGATTTGCTGGCCAGGATGATCATTGCCCCGCGGGAATTGCCGATAGGCGTCATTACGGCATTGATCGGTGCGCCGGTATTTGCTTTTTTATTGGTTAGACAACGAATGAAGGCATCAACCAGAATATAAAGGGAGGGAAGAGGCATGATTTCGCTAACGAATGTAAGCGGGGGGTACAGCCGGTCTGTCCCGGTTGTCAGGGACTTGACCATCAGCATAGCAAAAGGGGAATTCTTTTCTCTGATTGGGCCGAACGGGAGCGGGAAAACGACACTCATCCGTTTAATCATGGGTGCCCTATCTATCCATGAAGGAACCATCCAGGTAGAAGGCCGGGGCATTGACCGATACACACCAAAGGAATTGGCCGCCAAGGTGGCGGTAATGACCCAGGAAAACGAGGTCGGCATGGATTTTACCGTGGGGGAAATCGTCGGCCTTGGGAGATATCCTTATCAAAAAGGTTTATTATTCAGGGAACACCATTCTGATGATGAGGCTATCATAAAAAAAGCGATGCTTCAGACGAATACCTGGCAATTCCGCCACTCTTCATACGGGACATTGAGCGGAGGGCAAAAACAGCGCGTTCTGCTCGCGAAAGCTTTGGCACAGGAACCTGATATCCTGCTTCTTGATGAGCCTACTAACCATCTCGATATTCGACATAGCATGGAGTTGCTCGATTTACTGAAAGGCCTGCAATCCAGCCAGGAGCTGACGATTGTTGCCATCCTCCATGACTTGAATCTGGCTTCACTCTACAGCGACAGAATCGGAGTGATGGATAAGGGTACTCTCGCCGGCGTGTATGAGGGCCTGTCCGCTAAAAGCGAGGCAGCCTTTAGCGATATATATGGAGTGGATATGCTATTCCGGGCCCATCCGGCCGTAGCCAAAAAAGCGGTTTTTTTTGAACCGGCATACTTAAAAGGAAAAGAGAGTTCCTTGCTGGCCGGACTGCATGCCGAAAAGGACAGCGGTTCGTTCAGTCTTTTCTCTGCACAGCCATTGCGCACTCTGTCCATCGGAAAATGGGGCAAGGGATTTACTTGGGAAGATCGCTGGCGGTTTATAGATAGAGAGACCGAAGACAGCCGATTCCCTGAATATATGCAACTGGCGGCGGATTTGTTTGTGGCGGTCTGTTACGATGCGGCAACAGGCCAATGCCGACTAACAAGTATGGATGAATGCCCACTTTCCGGGACAGATGCTTTTTTACTCTTTGCCCAGCGGCCTGAGGGCTATCAGTTGGGTGTCTTCGTTTCCGCTTTTATGGATGAAGCCGGCATGATGAATCTGGCAAACTCACTGTCTGTTGATATGGTGCGTTTGGATGGAACTTCAGAAAAGGACGTTCTTCAAGTGTTCATCAGCATCCAGGGGAATAGCGATCATCAACAGGATTGGCAGAATGTCCATTCAGGCTGCAAGCGGATGCTTGAATATGCGTTTAGCAACAAGCAGGATGCCTGAAAGCTCTCAATATCCGAATGGTGATTTACATTTTTTTACTTTGGTGTTATATTTATTGAAAAATAGAAGAATGCGATGAAGAGAAAAAGTAAATTGCCGGTATTTTTTACAGAGAGCTTCGGTTGCTGAAAAGAAGCAAAAATCCACAATTGAAAATGGTCTCAGAGCAGCTGCCTGAACGCCGGAAGGGCAAGACAAGAGTTGGTACTTGTTATAAAACCACAGTATACACATGGATTGTGTGTACTTGCAGAGGCTGCCCGTGTGAACTGGCAGCGAAGTAAAGTGGAACCGCGAATAAACCTCGCCTTTATCTTGATAGGATAATGGCGGGGTTTTTTATGTTTAAATCAAAAGAAGGGAGTCATTATTTACGCGCATTGATGTAAGCGCCATTGAAGAAGAAGTGGAAAAACTGAATAAAGCAAGCTTTTTAAAATAATTGTTTATTCCGTACTAACTGGTGCTAAGATGCTCTCTTTATTTGGAGGTAGATTAATGAATGGCTTTTTTGCAACTTTGGATATACTCCGTTGGCAGCACAAAGAAATCCCTATGGAAAGGATCATGGAAATGGAACCATTAACAGTGGATATTGTGCAAATGAGGGCTTCCCTTTATGAAATCGGCATACGAACAGGAAGCCTGTTGAAAGGAAAAGCGGTCCTGGATGCATACAGTCAACTTCTCGAAGACAGTCTGGACGCAGAAGAAATAAAACATGTTTATAAAGCTTTTGCCCCTCACCTTCTTGAAGAATTGGAAGGGCTGGCGGAAGGGACGGGTTTTTCAGTGGAAAAGTCGCTGAAATTATTCGGCGGATACGGATTGAAGAAACTTCCTATTATGGGCTGTACAGCTTTTATGACGGCAAAAAGCTATGTCAGAAATTATGATTTCTCACCTGCCTTATATGACAGTCTGTTCAGTGTCATCCAACATAATAAAGGGTTTGCTTCAGCAGGTTATAATCAACAAGGGATTGGGCGCTTGGATGGAGTGAATGAGTGTGGATTGGCTGTGGGTCTTCATTTTGTCAGCTTTAATGGATATAAAAAAGGACTTTCTGCTTGGAATACGGTACGGATTCTTTTGGAATGCTGCAAATCAGTTGAAGAAGCAATCCTACTTTTGCAGGAACTACCGCATGCTGCCTGCTACAATTTTTCATTAAGCGATCAGAAGGGTGCTGCTGTAGCTGAAACATGCCCGGAACAAATAGTAATTAGACAAGAAAGCAGGGAACTTGGTTGTTTCAATATGTTTGAATCAGCCGAAATGAAACACCGAAATAAAGCCGGGAATGACAGCAGTCAATGCCGGAAAGAATTTGTCGAGACCTTCAAGAATAGTGGAATGTCAACTGAAGAATGTTTTCGGCTTTTTGCTGATCTACAAAAACCGCTCTTTTTCCAGGAATATACTGAACTATTCGGGACTTTGCATACGATTGCTTATGACAGGGAGACATCATGCTTTATGACCGCCCTGGCCCAAGCGGAGGACACGTTCATATTTTCGATGGATGATTGGAAAGGCGGTTGTGATTTTTCGGAAGCCAGATTGGCCGGCATGATTGAAGAAAGAGAGAATACAACCTAAAGCTGAAAGAAGTGAACGCGATGGGGTACATTACGGAGCTGCGTAAAAAAGTGGGAAACATGCCGCTTATCATGGTTGGGGCTGCGGTTATTCTGGTTAGGGGGCCATTTATTCTTTTGCAGCTGCGGACAGATAATGAATGTTAGGGCTTGCCTTGCGGATCCATGGAGCCAGGGGAAGAGTTGGAACATACGGCAAAACGGGAGTTGAAAGAAGAGACAGGCTTGTCCGCTGTTCATTTAAAGTTGTTATCAGTGTTTTCCGGAAAGGATTTTTATTATAAATATCCGCACGGAGACGAAGTATACAATGTGATTGCAGCCTATATCTGCGATACCTATGAGGGTACCAAGCTCGGGCAAGCGGAGGAAGTGAAGGATTCACGTTTTTTTCATTTGAACAATCTGCCTAAAAGAATCAGCCCGCACGACAAGCCTATCCTTGAAGCATATAAAAAGGCGATTGGCATGATAGCAGATTAGACAGCGGGGCAACCACTTTACATGGTTGCCCTTTTTTTCATATACATGAATCACCTTTCACAATGAATCCAGTGTTTCTCTCAATGTAGCGACATGGCATGCATTCCGCTCCACAATGTCATCAATCAGTTGTATGTTCTTTTCGCTAAGTTGGCCGTTACTTTGATTCGCGGCCATTTGGGCCCTATACTTTTCCTCGGACCGAAGGGCATCTTCAAGAATGTCTTCGGTGAGGGTAGGGCTTGTCATTTTACTGAAGAAATCTGTGATTGCACGTGTGATTCCTTCATCGTGAATGGGGACCCCTCCCAGATTTTGAATACGCTCAGCTACCCGGATGGTGTTGAATTTATGTTCCTGCTGTATTTTTTGCAGCGTCTTTTTGACGCTGGGATCGCCACAATTATGTATGTAATGTTCATAGGCGTAAACCCCCATGTATAAGCCTCTTAATAAATCATTTAATTCTTTTACATCTTGGTTTTCCATTCTGTATTCACCTCATGTTTTTCCTGCTCTATAAGACTCCCGCCACTCCGGCAAAAGAATGAAGCGGCGCCAGTAAGAATTCAGGTTGGTTCAATTAATAATTGGGGAATGGACGAAAATCCCTGCGATTAAAGTTCCACTTTATTGTCATCTTATGTAGAAAAAATATTCCGGCAAGGCCTAAAAAAGAAAAATGGAATGAATTACAATTTTCCTACAATAAGAGTACGAAATAGTGTAATATAGATTTTATGAGAAAAAAATACATTTATTTAAGTGTTTATTCCTATGCTGATATATCCGTTTGGAAGAATGATAGGTAAGTAGGAATATGAGAAGGCTGGCGAGGATGGTCGGATGGATGCGGAATAAATAAAAAGATAAGGGGTAAACAGAGGAAATGAAAAGAAGGGGTAAGCTATTAGCAGCACTAGCAGCATGTTTATTTTTAGGGATTGGAGAGAAAGCATCAGGGGCGGAACTCAGTTTTGTGTCCATTGCCAAAAATACGCCCATTTTTGATATGATTGATGGCAAGCAAGTGCAGATAGGCACATTATCTGCTGGTCAAAGCTATTCATTGCGGGGAGAAGATTCGACTCATTATTTCGTTAAATTTGGAAATTATATGGGCTTTTTTTCTAAGTCAATGGGGAAGAAGGTCCCAAAAGCAACTTATAAAAATATGAATACACGTTTGCAGAATACAAATACAGCAGTGATCACAAAGTCAACTGCCGCCATTGTGGACATGCCTACAGTTAAGGGAAAAACAGTAGCGGTTGTTAACACCAATATCCGTTATCCTATTATTTCGAAGGAGAAAGATTGGTATAAAGTCGATGTGGGGAATCGGATCGGCTACATAGCTTCAAATAAGACGGTTGAGGATGCGGGTATCCCAATCCTCATGTACCATCATATGTTGGAAGATCCCGAAAATATTGAAGCGGCAAAAGGCAATTCGATGGTCATTAAGGTTTCTGCCTTTGAGGAACAAATGAAGTATTTAAAGACTCAAGGATGGAGAACCATTTCGATGGAGGAGCTTGAACAATATATGCTTCGCAAGAAAAACCTGACTGGAAAAGTGGCCGTATTGACCTTTGACGATGGATTAACTTCTTCGCTGAAGTACGCTTACCCGATTATGAAAATGAACGGCCAGAAAGCGACCCAGTTCATCATAGGGGGGAAAACGCGCGGATTCGCACCTGAGTGGGACGAAACGCAATTCCAATATGTCGGTTTTCGGGAAATGGCCGAAACGACAGATATTTTTGATTACCAGCACCATACCTTAGGATTGCATTTACGTGAGGCTAAAAAACCTATGAATCCGCTGATGACTGTAAAGTCTTTTGAAGAAATTAAAAAAGATCTGATTGAAGGAAAAATGTATATCGGACAGTTCGACAACCATCCTGAACGGATCAAATACCTAGCCTATCCATTTGGCCAGCGGAATGAGACGTCCATTCGCGCTGCTAAAGCTGCAGGCATCCATATGGCTGTTACAACGGAAACAGGCAATGTTAGACTGGGGGACGACTTCTTGCAGCTGAAACGGCAGGGAGTGGCTCCAAGGCATAATATGACCGATTTTATTAATAAATTGAACGGAACGTATAAAGAACATTAAAACAGGTCCCTATATCATCAGTCTATTTTCTAAAAGGTGGTTGTTTTTAAATAAGGTGAGTGATTGATCATAAGGTTGATTGATAGAAGCGAGCATCCTGGAGCGGATATCAATCGTCGCTTGCACCTTGGCTCTTCTTTTTAACCTTTTTCAAAAGGAGATATTGAAGCCGTTTTTCTATTCATTGGAAAGATTGTTTTTCAACACTGTGTAAAAAGCATGCTGATCCCAGCATGCTTTTTACGTATACCATTCCGGATAATCGGTTGCAATTCCGTCCATTTTTTTATAGGCAAGCCGTGCGCGGTCTTGTTCGGTATGGACGGTCCATACGACACATTTGCAGCCGGCTTTCTGAATCAATTCGATGTTTGCAGGGGTTGCCACTGTGATTTTGGGGTTGATATAGGCAGCGAATGGCCGCAGTGAGTTTACCAGACTGGAATTAACCTTCCGGACAAGAACCCCCACTGCAATATCAGGCATAAGTGTATGGAAATATTCTATAAAAGAACGGTCAAAGCTTTGGATAATGATGCGATCGCCGTCTGGTAGGGAATGCTTATGCAATTCTTCAGCCAATAAGGCAGCTGTTTTTTTTATGTCCTTGATATGTTTCACTTCGATAAGCAATGATATTTTAGGCAGATAGGCGCTGAGCACTTCAGGCAGCGTCATCATGACTTCCCCTTTGTAGGCGGCATTTTTCCAGGTGCCCATGTCCAGTTGTTTCAATTCCTGTTCAGAAAAGCCGTTTACTTCTCCTGAATCATTGGAAGTTCTGTCGATTGTGGCATCATGTATGACCATAAAACAATTATCTTTTGATAACTGTATATCAAGTTCCAAATAGTCTGCGCCAGCATTCACTGCAGCATCAAAGGCTGCTTTCGTATTTTCAGGGTATACACCTGAAGAACCGCGGTGGGCGATAATCAACGGTTTTTCTTTGTTGGAAGCAAATTCTATTGTTTTTAGTCTGCGGTGATACAGGGCATAGATGCCAAGCACGCATATAACTCCGATTCCAAGCAATAATTGTGGCATATTTTAGCCCCCTTTCTAAAAAACTTTACCACAAGCGCTACTTTTTATGCTTCTTTTTGTATAAGAAGTGTGAAAGGGAGGTGAAAGAAATGGCTACTGAAACACTATTATCTAAGCAATTGCGTTTATGCCTACAGTCGGGGATTGATACCCAAGGCAATCCGGTGGTGAAAAGAAAATCTTTCTCGAATATCGAAGGAAATGCCACGGTTGCCCAACTTGTTGCCACAGCTCAAGCGATTGCGGAACTGCAGACATTGCCGTTGTTGTCCATCGAACAGCAAGAAATTCAGAACTTGGAAAACTGATAAAAAATGAAAGGGAGAGGTGAACGTAGATGGGCAGTAAAGTCAAAACATTGGAGTTATCCTTTGTGACAGAGCTGAATAAAACAGCGACGATCAGCATAGAGCAGCCAAAGGAACCTATTGATGTCGAACGAGTGAAAGCAGCCATGGATACCATTATTCAACAGGGAGCGTTGACATCAAAAAGCGGGAAGTTAGTTGCCAAGAAGGATGTACGCTTGATTGAAAGAACCGTAAACGATTACAGCCTGTAAAAACAAACAGCAGCCATGCCGGATAAGTAAACACTTTTCCGGTATGGCTGCTTCTTAAAAAGGAAGGATCTTGTTAGAGAGGAGAAGAACCAATGGATGAATGGATTTCTTTAATCAGTGATGTGGGTTTTCCGATTGTGGTCACTCTGTATTTGCTTTATCGGATTGAGAATAAATTGAATACACTGAATGACACCATGCAAAACCTGCCTGCACGTTTTAGAGAAGCGATGACAGATCGGTTCTTATAGCGGCGATGGACATAAAAAGACGTTACTACATTGTAGTAACGTCCCATCACGTAAGTGAAATTTAAAAATTAAAGTTTTACCACGTTTTTAGCTTGTGGTCCGCGGCTGCCATCTTCGATTTCGAATTCAACTTCTTGGCCTTCGTCAAGAGTTTTGTATCCTTCGCCTTGGATAGCTGAGAAGTGTACGAATACATCATTTCCGCCTGGTACTTCGATGAAGCCAAAACCTTTTTCGCCATTAAACCATTTTACTTTACCTGTAACTGTCATACTATAAATCCTCCTAAATGTTAAACAAAAATTAATATGCTAGTTTATTACTTCCCAGATGAAAGAATAAAATTCACACATTATCAAACATCAAAAAGGTACTTTTGGTCCTTGGTAATAAGTGAATGTCTTTTAATAATTATACTGTAATTATACATGATGATTTTTTAAATAACAAGATGCTTGATAAAAAAATCTGAAACTTGCAAAGAGTTTACAAACCTTTACATAGGTTGTCGATAAAGGTTTGTAAACGCTGTCTGTTAAAGTGCCTTCTCGTAGCAATCGACACTTTTGCCATTAACACTGGCTGTCTGGTAGCGGAGGTATCCAAGTCCTTCCCAGAATCTTTTTCCGGCCGTATTATTTACGAGGACGCCTAATCTGATTTTTTCCTTCCCTTGCTGTCTCCATTCCTCTTCAAACTGGAAATATGCCTGTGTCCCGTACCCGTAACCTTGGTAGTCCTTATGGATCATAAATAAGCCAATCCAAGGGCAGCTGTCTTTGGGATTGATGTCGAGAAAGCTGATCAGCCCTATATACGTATCATCAGCTTTAATGAATGCATGGCTATCTCTGCCTTCAAGGAATTCTTTGGCGATTTCTGCTTCGCTTCGTTCAGCTTTTCCGTGTTCAAGCAGATTATAGTCAGCATTGGAATGAACGATTTCTTTAGCGATGAAGAGTGTTTGTTCTGTCAATGGTTCAAACGTAATCAATCGGTTCCCTCCACTTAGTTGTATTTCTTACTAATTGTAGATAAAATTTGCTTCTTCCACAAGGCTCATTTGCCGATGAAATAGGAAAAACCGTCTCCTCATGTAAGGGACGGTTTTTCCTGTCAACCAATTAACATTCCGGCTATCGCTGCGCTTAAACAGGAAGCAAGCGCTCCTGCAATGACGGCTTTTACACCCATTTTGGCAATTTCAGGCCGTCTTGCGGGAGCCAAGTTTCCAAGCCCGCCCAGTAAAATCCCTAAAGAAGAGATGTTGGCAAATCCACATAGCGCAAAAGAGATGATCGCCACTGTCTTTGGAGAAAGGTTCGGTATTTCCGGTGCAAATGCAGTGTAGGCGACAAATTCATTCAAAATCAGCTTTTGTCCAATGAAGTTTCCGGCAATAAGTGCTTCATCCCAAGGGACGCCGATCACAAAAGACAGAGGGGAAAAAATATACCCTAGAATCAGTTCCAATGAAATGTTTCCTGCCCCGAACCATCCCCCAATAAGACCGAGCAGCCCGTTGATTAATGCAATCAGAGCTATGAATGCCAAGAGCATCGCTCCAATGCTGAGTGCGAGCTTGAGGCCGTCTGCAGCGCCATTCGCCGCTGCGTCGATGATATTCGTAGACTGGCCGTCACTTTCAAGTTGGGTGTAGTCTTCCTCAACCGATTCAGGCTCAGTTTCCGGAAAGATGATTTTGGCCATAACTAATCCTGCTGGAGCCGACATAAAGCTTGCTGCCAACAGGTATTCCAGCGGCACGCCAAGGAGGGAGTAACCTACTAATACACTGCCTGCTACTGATGCAAGCCCACAGACCATTACAGCGAATAACTCGGATTTGGACATTTTAGGGATGTAGTAACGAATGACCAATGGAGCTTCCGTTTGGCTTACAAAAATATTCGCCGTCGCAGAAAATGTCTCCGCTTTTCTTGTGCCTAGAAGCTTCGCAAGCCCTCCACCAATATATTTGATGATAAATTGCATGACTCCAAGATAATAAAGGACAGAGATCAACGCTGAGAAAAAGATAACAATCCCCAAAACATTAAAGGCAAATACATAAGTGATGCCTGACTCAGGCGTATAAATTCCGCCAAATAGAAAATTGATTCCCTCATTTGCATAGGTAATGATAGCATTGACGCCATCCGTCAATTTCTGCAACGCCCATTTTCCCCAAGGCCATTTCAGGACCAGGAAAGCAAACAACAGCTGGATTCCCAAGCCTACTGCAACGGTTCGAATATTTATTTTTTTCTTATTGTTTGAAAGGATAAAGGCGATTCCAAGAATGCACGCAATGCCGATGAATCCCCATATGTAATTCATAAAAACACCTCAAATAACAAATTTGGGTAACCGATTGTCTGTCAAAAAGACAAGTGGATATTTCCGTTTACCTATAGAGTAAAACGTTCATCTGTGGTGGAATATAGTCGCTTCTCACCCTAAGATCATACCGGCAATCGCTGCGCTTAAACAGGAAGCGAGCGCGCCTGCAATAATGGCTTTCATGCCCATTCTGGCGATATCGGGCCTTCTTTCCGGGGCAAGCTTACCCAATCCTCCCAATAGAATTCCCAACGAGGAAAGATTGGCGAACCCACACAGGGAGAAAGAGACGATTGCTACGGTCTTGTCGGACAATGAAGGGATTTCTGGCGCGAAAGCGGAATAGGCGACAAATTCGTTAATAATTAATTTCTGGCCAATGAAATTTCCTGCTTGTAGCGCTTCTTCCCAAGGAACGCCAATTAAAAAGGCGAGAGGGGAGAATACATAGCCCAGAATCAATTCAAGTGACAGATTTCCTAAACCAAACCAGCCTCCAATCAATCCAAGGAGACCGTTGATTAAAGCAATCAACGCTATGAATGCGAGTAACATGGCACCGACATTCAATGCCAGTTGCAGCCCTGTAGAAGCTCCATTGGCGGCTGCGTCAATCACATTTGCCGAATGCTCATCTTCAGCCATTTCGATTTTTCTTTGTCCGTCATCCATACTTTTTTCCGTTTCCGGCAAGATCATTTTTGAAAGCAGCAGCCCGGCGGGAGCAGACATAAGGCTGGCGGCCAGCAAATACTCAAGCGGAACACCAATCAGTGCATAGCCAGCCAGAACACTGCCGGAAACAGATGCCAATCCGCATACCATGACAGAGAATAATTCTGATTGCGTCAATTTTGCGATATACGGTTTGATCACCAAAGGCGCTTCAGTCAACCCCACGAAAATATTGGCTGTTGCCGAAAAGGATTCCGCACGCCTTGTGCCCAGCAATTTTGCCAACGCCCCGCCGATATATTTAATAATGAATTGCATGACGCCCAAGTAATAAAGCACAGATATAAGGGAAGAGAAGAAAATGATGATGCAGAGAACATTAAATGCAAATACATAAGAAATGCCTGATTCAGGCGTATAAATCCCGCCAAACAGGAAAGAGATGCCTTCATTCGCAAATGTGATAATGGCATTCACTGCATCGGTTAGTTTTTGCAAGGCGGACCGTCCGAGCGGCCATTTAAGGACGATAAAAGCAAAGCCTACTTGGATGGCCAATCCGACTCCCACAGTGCGCAAATTGATTTTCCGCCGGTTATTTGATAGCAGGAGCGCAATGCCAAGAACCGTCGCAATGCCAATCAATCCCCATAAATAGTTCAATACAATTCACCTCTGTTAAAAAGGGCGCTAGAGATAGAAGACGCCCGTTCATGTAATAGACTGTCTTTCCTAGTGTGATTTATGAAGCGGGATATTATTCCTGAGAAACGTTTTTATGATAAAAGTTGGGGTAAAGGAACAATAAAGAATATATTGGAGGTAAAAATGATGAAAAAAATAATAAAACGTGTAGCAGTAGCCCTTTTGCCAATTATTCTAAAGGGAGCTAAAGAGTATATCAGCAATAAAATGCATGATAAAAAAATGGCGAAACGCTGAGTTGAAAAGTGGAATGATGGTCATAAATCCGGGAACAATCCATATTTTAAAAAGATAGCCAACCCCCTGGTGATTATGATATATTCGTTAAGTTAAGGCTATGAACGGCTAGATTTTTATAGATAAGGATGTAGAACAATGAACACATCACTTCAAAAGGAAGTACAATCAAGAAAGACATTTGCCATCATTTCCCACCCGGATGCTGGTAAAACAACCATGACTGAAAAGCTGTTGTTATTTGGAGGCGCCATTCGCGACGCAGGGACAGTCAAAGCGCGTAAAACCGGAAAGTACGCCACGTCCGACTGGATGGAAATAGAGAAACAGAGAGGGATTTCTGTTACTTCTTCCGTCATGCAATTCGAGTACAGCGGCTGTAAAATTAATATTTTGGATACACCGGGGCACCAAGACTTCAGTGAAGACACATACCGTACACTGACAGCCGTTGACAGTGCTGTGATGATCGTGGACAGCGCAAAAGGGATCGAGGATCAAACAATCAAGTTGTTCAAGGTCTGCCGTATGCGGGGCATTCCTATTTTTACGTTCATCAACAAGATGGACCGTCAAGGGAAGGAACCTCTTGAATTATTGGCAGAGCTTGAAGAGGTATTAGGGATTGAATCCTACCCAATGAACTGGCCGATCGGAATGGGCAAAGATTTTGAAGGGATTTATGATCGTTTCAACAATCGGATTGAGCAGTTCAAAAGCGAGGAAAATGAACGTTTTCTTCCATTGAATGAAGAGGGTGAATTGGAGATCGACCATCCGTTGAAGTCATCTCCTCTTTATGAACAGACATTAGAAGAAATCATGCTTCTGAATGAGGCAGGCAATGAATACAGTTTGGAAAAGATTGCCCAAGGGCAGCTTACCCCTGTTTTCTTTGGCTCTGCGTTGACAACATTTGGTGTGCAAACCTTCTTGGATGCATTCCTTCAGTTTGCACCTTCTCCTCAGCCAAGAATGTCAAGCGCTGGCAGCATCGACCCATTAAGCGATGAATTTTCAGGGTTTATCTTTAAAATCCAAGCAAACATGAATCCGAAACACCGAGACCGTATAGCATTCCTGCGTATTTGCTCCGGCAAATTCGAAAGAGGGATGAACGTGAACTTGAGCAGAACAGGCAAGTCCATCAATTTGTCATCCTCTACGCAATTTATGGCAGATGACCGCAATACGGTAAACGAAGCAGTCAGCGGAGATATCATCGGTTTGTATGATACAGGGAATTACCAGATCGGCGATACACTGACAACGAGCCGGGAAATGTACCAATTTGAGAGATTGCCTCAATTTACGCCTGAATTGTTCATGAAGGTATCCGCTAAGAATGTCTTGAAGCAGAAACACTTCCATAAAGGGATTAATCAGCTTGTCCAGGAAGGGGCAATCCAATTGTTCAAGACGGCTACCATGGAAGAATATGTACTCGGCGCTGTCGGGCAATTGCAATTCGAGGTATTTGAACACCGGATGAAAAATGAATATAATACCGACGTTATTATGGAATTCATGGGCCATAAAATTGCGCGTTGGGTAGATAGCGACGTTGTCGATGAACATTTATCAAGCGGCAGAAGCATCTTGGTTAAAGACCGTTATGAGAAGTATGCTTTCTTATTCGAAAACGAATTTGCATTGCGATGGTTCCAAGATAAGCATCCGGATTTGGTGCTATATAATCCAATGGACGGCAAAGAATAAGGCTCTTTAAGCTTTAGTCCGGTTTGAACGGAAGATGCAAGGATTCCTGTTTAGTACAGAGGAAAAACGAGCATCCGGAAATGAAATGGACTTTGCTTATCAAATTAAGTATGTAAAGAACAGCATATCTTTCATGTGAAGGTATGCTGTTTTTCATTTTTCGCAAAAACTGAATTTTATGATATAAATATTAGTTATTGACTTCTTTGGTGCGAAGCATTAGAGTATACATTAGCTTTAGCACTTAAAAGCGTTTAAGTAAAAAAGGAAATTTGTTGGGCAGTTTTAGTAGTGTTCTTTCAGGCAGCAGACAGAGACAGGATGGGAGCTGAAAATCCTGGCGGGAAGAAACATGAATTACACCTGCATGTAAGAACAGCAAATGACAATGAAGTGGGCAAGCTTTTCTTGTCAAATAGGGTGGTACCGCGAAGTGATTTCGTCCCTATAAGAAGAAAGGCTTTTTGTGTTTTCATAAAATGTTTTCTTAAGTCTTGCTGAGTGTGAACGCCAAGGAGGAGGAAAAATGCTACATTCATCAAAATTAAAGCTCCCTGTGTGGGAAGCAGCCCTTATTTTATTTTTGATCATTGCTTTATTGAGTACAGGAATCATCTATTTTTCCGTCTCACCCCATCTGCCGATGATTTTCAGCATCATGTTGCTGTTGGCATTTGGATTTATCAAGAAAGTGCCGATCAAGGAAATGGAACGAGGTCTTTTAGAAGGAGCTTCGTCAGGCCTTGGAGCCATTTACATCTTTTTCTTCATCGGAATGCTGATCAGCAGCTGGATGATTAGCGGCACGATTCCGACACTGATGTATTATGGTTTTCAATTGTTTTCAGAGATGCCGCTATATTTTTCTGCTTTTATTGTTACATCGATTGTAGGCATCTGCATCGGAAGTGCGTTTACAACCTCAGCGACAATCGGGGTGGCTTTCCTCGGCATGGCATCTGCGGTTGATGCATCATTGGCTGTCACTGCCGGCGCAATCGTATCGGGGGCTTTTCTAGGAGATAAAATGTCCCCTTTATCCGATACGACGAACCTTGCATCCGAAACAGTAGGCGTGCCCTTGTTTGAGCATATCAAGAATATGCTATGGACGACTGTGCCAGGTTTCGTTATTTCGGCGGCAATCTTTTTCGTTTTATCGCCGGCAGCTGGAGAGAAAACAGGCGATATTGCAGCGTTCCTGCATGCATTACAAGAGAATAGTTTTATTTCCCCTCTAGCATTGCTGCCTTTTGTTGTGGTGGCCTTAATGGCAATTTTAAGAGTCTCTGCTATCCCCACGCTAAGCTTCGGTATTCTGTCGGCGATTATCATCGCTTTCTTGCAGGATTCAGCAGTCACTGTCCAACAGATGGCAGATATCTTGTTTTCCGGGTTTGTCATGGAGAGCGACCTGCCCCAGCTGAATGATGTTCTTTCCCGTGGAGGCATAGAGAGCATGATGTTTTCTGTTTCCCTTGTCTTGTTGGCTTTGGGAATGGGCGGATTGCTATTCCGGTTGGGTATCATTCCCTCATTGCTGAATGCTATTGAAGCTTCTTTGAAGAATGTCTTTTCCTTAATTACAGCAACAGCATTGACAGCGATTGGCATCAATTTCTTCATTGGGGAGCAATACTTATCCATCTTGTTGACGGGAAAAACATATGAGGGCCAGTACGATAAGCTGGGCTATGCCCGCAAGACGCTGGCACGTGTTTTGGAAGATACGGGGACAGTGATCAATCCCTTGATTCCATGGGGAGTCTCTGGTGTATTTGTTTCCGGTGTCCTTGGCGTTTCAACTCTTGACTACTTGCCTTTCGCTTTCTTTTGTTTGATGGGGCCGGTTCTGACGTTCTTCTCAGCTATCACAAAGATCGGGCTTGCCAAAACGGAAAAAAACTAAACAGAATGCGTTCCTGATGGTGGAACGCATTTTTTATATGTTTGTCCATGAGAGCGAGGTGTCTATGTTTCGCCAGGCTTCTTTCTTCCGATTTTGGTAGTCTTGAATTGTAAACGGGTATGGCGTCGAGTATAGTGTAATTATGGAATACAATAGTTATGGACGGTTTACAGGAAGAAGGTAGAAGCAGCTTTTCAAAAGCTGTTTTAGGTATGTTTAAAAAGCTTAATCATCGGATTGGGCTGACGAATTTAGGGGAGGGATTTACGTGAAATCACTCAAGGAACCTTGGAAAGTATATTCTCCTGCCACGGGGGAACAGATATATGCGATGCATGGCACGGATAACAGTCAAGTGGAAGAGATGGTACAGGTTGCTAGATCGGCATTTACAAGGTGGAGTTCCTTCACAGTGGAAGAACGTCTGCCGTATTTCTCTTCATTACGGAATATTCTGCTTAAGGAGATGGGCCAAACCGTTGATGTCATTTCCGGAGATGCCGGAAAAGTGCCATTGGATGCTCTTGTGGCCGATATTATGCCAGTCCTCGATTTTATTAGAACAATCGAGAAAGATGCCGTAAAAAATCTGGCCAGACAAAAGGTGAAAACACCTATACTATTTCTAGGGAAAAAATCCTACATCGAGTATATGCCAAGAGGTGTGGTCCTTGTCATTTCACCCTGGAATTATCCGTTCCAATTGAGCATGGTGCCCATTTTAAGCGCGTTGATTGCAGGAAACAGCGTTATTGCCAAGCCGTCTGAAGTGACTCCTTATGTTGGCAAATATATGGAAGAGCTCTTCAGCAAGGCCGGTTTTCCTGAAGGAGTTGTCCAATTTGCACATGGGGGAAAAGAGCTTGGCCAAAGCTTGGTTTCCTCTAAGCCTGATTACATATTTTTTACTGGTTCGGTGGCAGCTGGGAGGAAAATTGCTGCTCAGGCTGCCGGCGACTTGATTCCTGTTACCTTGGAACTTGGCGGGAAGGATCCGATGATTGTCTGCCATGATGCCAATTTAGCCAGGGCCGCCAAGGGGGCGGTCTGGGGCGCTTTCACCAACAGCGGACAAGTATGCATGAGTGTGGAGAGACTGTATGTGGATCAGAAAGTCCATACATCATTCGTGGAGGCGGTCTGCAGGGAAGTGAATGCTATTACACAGGGGGCCACGAAGGAAGATGACATCGGGTCGATGACTTATCCCCATCAAATCGAAATCGTCAGGGAACATGTCCTTGACGCGCTCTCGAAAGGGGCAATCCTGCAAACGGGCAAGCATCCTGACGAGTGGGAGGAAAACAGTATGTTCCTTGAACCGATGGTGTTGACTTCCGTAAACGCCAGCATGAAAATCATGAATGAAGAAACGTTCGGTCCCGTTTTGCCGATTATCCCGTTCAACGATGAAACAGATGCTGTAGCGATGGCCAATGACAGTATGTATGGCCTGAATGCCAGTGTGTGGTCGGCGGACATAACACGTGCAGAAGCCTTGGCTTCGCAGCTTGTATCAGGAGCAGTCATAATCAATGATGTAATTATTTCCGTGGCAAACCATCACCTTCCCTTCGGAGGCGTTAAAAACAGTGGAGTCGGCCGCTATCATGGTGAAAATGGCTGGCGCATGTTCTGCCATGAAAAATCGGTGATGTCCGATCGCGGCAAGAAAGACAGCGAGATTCAATGGTACCCTTATGGAGGCAAATATACGAATTTCGTTGGATTGCTGCAATCCTATTTTGGCGACCGGAAGAAATGGGGCTCTTTCTTAAGGCATTACTTGACCTTATTGAAGAAAAGTAAATAAAGGGGTTGCCAATCTAATCAATACACCATATAATAAACTCATAAATTAATACGGTGTTCCTTTTCAAAGGGGAGTAGCATTAGGGTGTTGGCCCTAAAACAAAGTCGTCAGTTCGTGGGTGTATACATATTCACCGGCTTTGTTAAGCAATCTATATTTGCTCAGCGAGACCTTTGCCATTGTAGTGAGTAATGGCAGGGGTCTTTTTCTATTGCCTCTAATCCATAATTTAACTCATTACAATTGGTGTGAAAGTAGAACACTAGTAATGGAGGTTGAATAAATGGAAGCAACAGTGTTACTGGAATATGGCTGGGTATTGCTGGTGTTGATCGGTCTTGAAGGAATCCTTGCGGCCGATAATGCAGTTGTGCTGGCCGTCATGGTAAAGCATTTACCGGTTGAGGACAGGAAAAAAGCCCTTTTTTATGGATTGTTGGGTGCCTTTATCTTTCGGATTGGAAGTTTGTTCCTCATTTCTTATTTGGTCAATGTTTGGCAAGTACAGGCGATTGGCGCCGTTTACTTGATCTTTATCGCCATGCACCATCTTTATAAAAAATATACAAGCAAAGATCAGTTGCCTGAAGCCCATATGCCGGCTGCCAAAGGCTCCGGCTTTTGGATGACTGTTGTTAAGGTGGAGGTTGCAGATATCGCTTTTGCGGTGGATTCCATGCTGGCTGCCGTTGTGCTGGCAAAGACATTGCCTACCACTGGCTGGTTTTCGGTAGGAGACATCGATGGAGCCCAATTCATTGTCATGTTCCTGGGAGGATTTATTGGTGTAGTCATTATGCGGTTTGCTGCGCATATGTTCGTTGATTTATTGCAAAAGCGCCCAAGTCTGGAAACCGCAGCATTCTTTATTGTCGGTTGGGTAGGTGTGAAGCTCGCTGTCTTCACGTTAGCACATCCATCCATTGGGGTTATTCCTCATGAATTCCCTGAATCGACGTTATGGAAGCTGATTTTCTGGGGGGTACTGCTCGGCATCGTGGCAGCTGGTTTCCTGTTCTCGAAAGATAAAAATAAGGTTCAAGAAGAAGTATAAGTTTAAGCATAAGAAACGGGTTCCCAGAGGGTACCCGTTTTTTTGTGTGTAAATTATCGGATATGAGAAAACAAAGAGGTGTGGGAAATCCTGCAGTAAGCATCTAATTGTTTTATCTACTGTTCGGCGGGCGTGGAAGGAATGAAGACCCCATATTTCCTAGTTTCACTTTACTTTTCCCAAATCAATTGATTATAGGCGATTTGCATACCGGCTCTTTGCATATTGCGCATTGAGGAGCTGCCATAGGCGGCTTGGGAGGTAATGGTTGTACAGCCTATATGAAGGGCCATTGATAGTCTTTCGCGCAGCAGAAAGCTATGTATGCCTTTTTGGCGATAGGCGGGCAATACGCCGGCTGCAGACAAATAAGCTTGGTTGCCCTGCATATAGAGAATGGCAACGCCGGCCGGAGCCCCTTGATAGCTGGCAATGTAGAAAGCCCACCGGGTACTGTCCAGGCTGCGATTGTTATCGGCAAGTCCAGGAGCGAGAAAGGATGGCATGTGAAAGCACTCTGTATACAATGAGGTGAATACATCCATTTCTTCGTTGCTTATTTTCTTTGCCGTGACCGCTTCATCGTCGGACCTGCCATTTTGCAGGGATAGGCCAGGCAGATACATGGTTGTGTGGATGTTTGTTTGCTTCAGGCCTAAACGTGTGAGCTCGTCGAAGGTTTCGAATGACACATTACCAGGGCATAATTCAAAACGCAGGGGGATGGTCAAGCTTTTATAGTAGGCGATTATTTCTGAGAGGAAAGGCAAATCATCATCGGTAAATCCTTTTACCGTATTGAATGCAGGCCCCGGCATGTTCTTGGCGGCCAATCCGGTCGCTTTTCTAAAAGACTGGATGCTGATACCCATGGGGTTTTTAGGGCGTCGTTGGATACTTTCCATTTTATCGATAGTTGCCTGTATTTCCACTTCTTGTATTGAGCGGATGCGTGTGTTGGTTAACACTGGATTCACAGCTGATTCCCCCATTGTATTGTTTATACCTATATTTCGCCAAAGACACAAGATATCCTTCTCTTTTTATCCCGTTCCGACTGGTGCTAAGACCTTCTTAATCAGGAGCAAAAGCGAGGAAAGTATAAGAGGGAGATTACGCGCTAGAAGAATCCGATTGGTCTAATTGAGGGGAGTGAAGATGAGCATAAAAAAGGCACCCAGTGTGGTGCCTTTTTTTAGCCAGTGTATGAAATTAGGATTTATTAGAAAGCTGGGATTGGGCTTGTTGCACTAGCCGTTTGGTTATTTCCCCGCCAACAGAGCCGTTCGCCCGTGAAGTAGTATCGGAACCCAAAGAAACGCCGAACTCCTGGGCGATTTCGTATTTATATTGGTTAAGCATCTGTTCAACGCCTGGCACTAAAAGTTGATTTCTCGATGACATGCTGTTTGTCCTCCTTTGTAGGTTTTACAGAGTTTCCTCTGTATTTCTAGTATGGATGTCCAATGGGTTTATATGAAGGCAGTTTAGTGGGAAAAGTCCCTTTAAATGAAAGCGGTGGAAAAAATATTGCAGCTTAAAAAAGGTTTGTCATTTACGTAAAAACGGAAATAGAGAAATATAGATCAGGAAGAGGAGAATGATTGATGGACTTATCTAGTGGAAAAACGTATTGGGATCATACATACAAAGGATTTACCTATCCAGTATTGGAGAACGATGTGGAATGCGACGTATTAATTGTAGGCAGCGGATCTTCGGGGGCTCACTGTGCCTATTTCCTTGCCGATCAAGGCGTATCGGTCACCCTGGTCGATAAACGGACAATTGCGTCTGGAAGTACAGTTGCCAACACGGGGTTGCTGCAATACAGCAATGACAAAATGCTGAGCGCAATGATCCGAAGTTTTGGGGAAAAGGCGGCGGTAAGGCATTATCAATTGGGATTGGAAGCAATCCAGACGTTAAATGAGGAAGTAGTTCCATCCCTTGCCGAGAATTCTGATTTTAAAATCAGGAAAAGCCTTTATTTCGCTAGTTCTAAAGAGGATGTCGCTTCACTCCAAGAAGAGTTCAAAACGCTAAAGAAATATGGTTTCCCTGCTGACTATTTCACAAAGTCGCAGATTGAAAAATATTTTTCATTCAGTAAGGAAGGGGCTATTGTAACAGGAAATGATGCTGAAGTTAATCCTTATAAGCATGCCCATTTGTTAATCCACTATGCGGAGCAAAAGGGAGTTAAGATTTATGAGCATACAAAAATAAACGGCCGGAAGCATACCAAGGAAGGTGACATTCTTTACACCGATAAAGGGCATTCTATAAAAGCAAAATATATCATCTATGCGACAGGTTATGAAGCGCAGGAAGAAGTGCGCGATCCGAATGGTTCAATCATTAGTTCGTATGCTTTAGCAACTAATCCGGTGGGAAATATAGATGGCTGGTACGATGATATGATGCTTTGGGAGACGGCAAGGCCTTATATATACGCGAGAAGAACAGCGGATGGCCGTATTGTATTCGGCGGTCTCGATGAAGCTACAACCAAAGTGGATAAGAGAGATACAAAGCTGATCCATAAACGGGATTTACTCATGCAGACGATTTACGATATGTTCCCTGAATTAAAAGGGAAAACGATGGCAGAGTATTATTGGGGAGCTTTTTTCGGAGAAACACATGACGGATTGCCGACAATCGGCACGTATGAAGACTATCCTAACAGCTACTTTTTGCGCGGATATGGAGGGAATGGCACAGTATATAGCGTGATCCTCTCACAGATTATCAGAGATCTGATTCTTAAAGGAAAGAACGATAATTCGTATATCTATTTAAAGGAACGTCCGATGCTTGAAAGGATTATGTAAAAGGTTGGGCAGCAAAGAAAGGGAGAGGTTTGTATGCCTCTTTTCCTATTGCCCCGTTCTAACTTGTACTAAGGCTACCACCGAAGACGAGGTGGTAAATAGAAGAATATCGGTTGAAAAATGGACAAACCCTCGCTATTCCATCTACAATAGAAGAAGTTTGTTAAGTCATTGGTAAGATAGAGGGTATACATATGAAAATTACTGAAAAAAAATACACAAATCAGTTAACGCCAGCACAGCTTATTGTCATCTTTTATCTGATTGCTGTAACGGTATCCACATTATTACTGATGCTTCCGATTGCGAAGAAACCGGATGTGGATTTGCCTTTTATCGATGCCCTGTTTGTTGCTGCAAGCGCAGTAAGCGTCACGGGTTTGACACCGGTTGATATTCCTTCGACTTTCAGTATTCCGGGGATTTTTATCCTGATGTTCGTCCTGCAGTTCGGAGGGATTGGCATCATGACTTTAGGAACGTTCATGTGGCTGCTATTCCGAAAAAAGATTGGCTTTAAAGAGCGTAGATTAATTATGATGGATCAGAACCAATATTCGCTATCTGGACTGGTGGCTCTCCTGCGGCAGGTGCTTTTCATCATTATGACGATAGAAGCGGCCGGAGCGCTTATCCTCGGCGTTTACTTCCTAAAATATTACGACAATATCCCGGAAGCCTTTCTGCACGGGCTTTTCATGTCTGTAAGTGCAACCACTAACGGAGGCTTTAATATTACAGGAAACTCATTGGTTCCATATGCCCAAGACTATTTTGTTCAATTTATCAATATCGTGCTTATTATTTTGGGCGCGATCGGCTTTCCTGTCTTGATTGAAGTCAAAAATTTCTTATCCAGGAAATCGGCAGATCGAAAATTCAGGTTCTCATTATTTACTAAATTAACATCCATAACGTTTTTAATCTTAATTGTCTTTGGGACAATCATTCTCCTACTGTTAGAGTCCCAAAATTTCTTACACGGAAAGAGTTGGCATGAAAGCTTTTTTTATGCATTGTTCCAGTCGGTTTCTACCCGGAGCGGCGGGCTGCAGACGATGGATGTGGCACAGCTTCAGGAGCCTACGCTTTTGATTCTGAGCGGGCTGATGTTTATAGGGGCTTCTCCGAGTTCCGTAGGCGGCGGAATCCGGACGACTACCTTTGCGATTAATATGTTGTTTCTTTACAATTTCGCTAAGGGGAATCGTCAAATAACGGCATTCAAGCGCGAGATATCTCCTGTGGATGTCCGAAAGTCGATGGTCGTTACGTTAATGGCCTTTATGATGTGCTCCACTTCAATCATACTATTGACGATCACTGAACCATTTAACCTCACTGAAATTATTTTCGAGGTATGTTCGGCTTTCGGAACGACAGGAATGAGCATGGGAATCACCGCACATCTGTCTATATTCGGAAAAGTTATCTTGATTCTCTTGATGTTTATCGGGAGAATCGGTATTATTAGCTTTCTCTTTACGATGGGCGGTAAGGAGAAGAGATTGGGCTACCGCTATCCTGAAGAAAGGGTTATTATTGGATAAGGAAATGTGGCAGGTAAATTAATGTCTGCCTAATTTAATGAGATGTTTTAAAGGAATAACAAAAAGCCTGCAGCGAAATGCTGCAGGCTTTTTGTGTTATATAATTCTTTCTCTTCTGGAAGGATAAGGTGATTACCAGCCCCAAACCAGAGTGAACAATGATCCAGCAATCGTTGCAACTGCTACGAAAATACCGAATGCCAGGTTGAGAAAGATGGAAGACTTATCTTCGGATTCACCAATGTGCATAAATAGGAATACTTGGACACCGGCTTGAAGTATAGCTGTCGTGAATAAGATGGACATACTTGCACCGAATGAAAGATCAAACCAATAAACGCACATGGCAACTAATGTAAGCACAATCGATGCTAAGAAGCCCATAATATGTGCTACAGGGAATAGCTTTGACATGTTACATCAGTCCTTTCAAGTAAATAAAGCTTAAGATGAAGATCCAGACAACGTCCAAGAAGTGCCAATATAAAGAGAAGATAAACGCTTTATTGGCAGTATCCGGGTTGAAACCGCGTTTAGCGATTTGGATGAAAATCATCAATCCCCAGAAGAAACCAAATGTTACGTGGGCACCGTGCGTGCCAAGTGTTACGTATAAGCTTGATAGGAAGGCACTGGTAGAAATTTTGGCGCCTTCATCCACGTAATTGAAGAACTCAGTGATTTCAATTCCTAAGAATCCTAATCCAAGGACCAGCGTAATGGCAAGGAAAGCAAGCATTGCTTTCTTATTGCCAATGCGCATGGCATTGACTGCTAATCCAATGGTAAAACTACTTGTTAATAGGATGAACGTTTCCCAAATGACACCTGAAATTTCAAAGATGTCTTTTCCGGTAGGACCTGAACCAGTCCCTGTATGCAAGATTGCATAAACGGTAAACAAGGTGGCGAACAATACAACTTCTGCCGCCAAGAAGACCCAGAAACCAGTGATACGCAATCGGTTTTGTTCTGTACTATATTCAAGTGGTAAGGAGGTATTTAGCTTCATACTGTCTCACCTCTCAATTTTCTTTCTGTTTCTTCCAATTCCTTAGCAGAAATATGGAAGCCAGGGTCGATTTGGAACGAACGTGCAATCAGTAAGGCTGCTATTGCTAGGCCGGAGATGATTGCAGGAATCCACATGCTGAATACCATGAAGAATCCAAGAGCAAAGAAAGCAATAAACAATATGAATGGCTTAAAGCTGCCGTTAGGCATATGAATTTCCTGGTAGCCATTCGGGAAGATATTTACATAACCCTTTTTATGATCCCAATATGCATCTGCGTGGTCCACTTCTTCAGGAAGAACAGGAGTAACCGCAAAGTTGTATGCAGGGATTGGACTTGGAGTAGACCATTCCAATGTTCTTCCATCCCATGGATCGCCAGTAACGTCTCTTGGTTCATAACGGATACTGTAGTAAATGTTATAGACTAACAATGCGAAACCGATCATTAGGCCGAGTGCACCGATTGAAGCCGTCAAGTTTAATGGGCCAAAGCCGGATGCCTCAGAATACGTATATTGGCGTCGAGCCATACCATCTAATCCTAAGAAGAATAGAGGCAAGAATGTAACGTTGAATGAAATGGCGATGATCCAGAAAGAGATTTTACCCCATTTTTCATTCAATCTGAAACCGAAGATTTTAGGGAACCAGAAATACATGCCGGCAATTACCCCGAATACAGTACCAGGAATCAATACATAGTGGAAATGCGCCACTAGGAACATCGTATTGTGGTATTGGTAATCGGCACTTGCCATGGCAAGCATAACACCGGTAATCCCACCGAAAGTAAAGATCGGAATGAACCCTAATGCCCAAAGCATCGGAGTCGGGAAGACAATTTTCCCTTTGTGCATCGTGAATAGCCAGTTGAATATTTTAACGCCAGTCGGAACGGCAATCATCATAGTAGTGATTGAGAAGAAGCCGTTGACCATTGCGCCTTGTCCCATTGTATAGAAGTGGTGAACCCATACAACGAAAGATAGCAAGGAGATGGCAAGCATAGACACAACCATCGATTTGTAGCCGTACAGATTCTTTCGTGAAAATGTTGAGATAATCTCACTGAAAATACCGAATGCCGGTAGAACAACAATATATACCTCAGGGTGGCCCCATACCCAGAACAAGTTGGCCCATAACATATCGTTACCGCCGTTGGTCATTGAGAAGAACTGTGTACCGAATAGACGGTCGAACATCATAAGAGCTAGTGCAACAGTCAGGACAGGGAATGCAAATGCGATGATGCCGCAAGTGATCAATGCAGACCAAGTGAACATCGGCATTTTCATCAATTTCATGCCTGGTGCTCTCATTTTAAGGATGGTAACAATGAAGTTAATACCTGTCATCAGTGTACCAATACCCGATATTTGGATGGCCAGACTGTAATAGTTATTACCTACTGTCGGGCTGAATTCATTACTTGCCAATGGGAAGTAAGCAGACCAGCCTGCGTCTGGTGAACCTCCGATAACAAATGAAATATTGAATAGCATTGCTCCTGCAAAGAATAGCCAGAAACTAATGGCATTCAAGTAAGGGAAAGCCACATCGCGCGCTCCAATTTGAAGTGGAACGACAACGTTCATAAGTCCTAAAATAAATGGCATTGCCATGAAAAGAATCATGATGACACCATGTGTTGTAAAGATTTCATTATAATGTTGCGCGTTCAATAATTTCATATCTGGCGCTGCAAGCTGTGTTCTCATCAGCAACGCATCTACGCCGCCGCGGAAAAGCATAAGTAGCGCACAGATGATGTACATGACACCGATCCGTTTGTGGTCAACAGTAGTCAACCACTCATCTTTTAAGTAGCGCCACTTCTTGAAATATGTTAAGCCCACTAAGATGGCAAGTGTAGCAACGATAATGCTGACATATGCACCATAGATCAACGGACTCATTTCTACTTTAAATTGATCCCAATTCACAGTTTGTAACTCCTTTCTTATTTGCTGTATTTAGTTCTGCTAACACATCAATGATTACTATGTTCGCTGTGATCATTATGTTCGCTCTTGTCATTGCCTTCTGTGTTTTTCTTGTCGAACTGGTTATCATCAGAACCGCTGCCGTCTGTTGGAGTTGTTTTTTTCATATCCATATCATCCATGTTCTTCATGTTCTGCATATCCTCATGTTCTTCTGGAGGAGGGCTGAACTTCAAGTGAGTGGAAGAATATGATTTTCTGCCAACATATGGTGTGTCTAATAATTTATTAAACTCTTTTTCTGTCAATTTCTTTTCATTTGCCTTAACATCTTTAACCCATTGGTCAAAATCAGCAGGAGTCATTGATAAAGCTTCGAATTCCATTTTGGCGGTACCCTGTCCGCTGAAGTTAGAGTTGCGTCCCATCATGGATTTAGGATTATCTGCAACAAAATGCAATTTTGTAATCATATCGCTCATACCGTATTTTTGTCCGCCTAGTTGAGGGATCCAAAGGCTTGTAATCGGTCCATAAGAATAAATGCGGAATTCCACCGGACGTTTTGTTGGCATGTTTACATAATTGACTGTTTCAATTCCTTCTTCCGGATAGCTGAAATGCCATTTCCAGTTGGAAGAAGCTGCATAAATCACTAAAGGTTTTTGGTCCTCATACCCTTTAGGCGTTTTTTCAACCTCATTTGTTGTTTTTACTGTGACTACAGCTAAGATTGTTACGATAATGATTGGAATGATGGTCCAAGTAAATTCTAAATACTTATTACCTTTATCATGAGGCGGCTCATAATCTTTAGGCGCTTTTGATGCTCTGTATTTGGTTAGCATGAATATGTATAGCACTACCACGACAACCAAAATAAAAATCATGAAGAATACAGAAAAGTTAATTGTATTTGCCTGAGTTTGAGCAACCGGACCATTTGGTCTGAATACAAGCGGTCTTTGATAATCACAACCAGCCAAAGCCAGCATCGTTAAAAAAGATCCAATTAATACTGCCCACTTCTTTTTCATAATGTTCCCCTTTCTTAAGTGATGAGTGTGCTGCTGCTTCCCTTTGTGTGATTAAAGAGAAAGGCGTAACAAATCGGAAAATCATTAAGATTTTGAAATCTGTGATTCTCCAGATGTTGTAACTATTGAGGTATAGTGTTTATGCATTCACATACCTTTAAATATACTATATTAATTCATACCCGAAATTTCAAACGATAAAGATTTATGATAATTATGTGAAGGTAAAAAATGGTTTGAAATGAGCGAAAATTCAACATAAAAGGTAAAATAATCTTATTTTTGATTAAATTTACATTATACTGGTATATTACATTTTCTCTCGAATTATTGATATATTAATAATGTGGCAATGGTGAATACTATATGAAATTTGTAGAATTGTGAGCAAATGGTAATTGTGAACAAAAAATGTCATTTTGTAAAACGGCAAAATATGCCTGGAATTCTACTGGGAAATATCCTTTTTCAAGGTGGAAACGGGCGTTTTTTATAGCTGAAAATGCAATTTTGTATTTTTTGTGAAAGAGGAAATTGGGATGTTAATTTGGACTCTCGTATCTTCTGCTAATTCAATTGTACGTTAGTATCGTTACATACAAGAAAGAATTAGAGAGAATCTAATTCGCTTAAAAAGGCGTGAATACAGGAATTTCTGCAGAGAAATGCACTTAGCTAGTCTGAAAGGGGAGGACAGGCCGAATGGCAGGAGAGTAAACGGAAGTATTTAATTATAAAGAATTTTAGCGATAATTCAACGGCTGAATTATTGGAAGAATGAATGGGATGAAACATTAACTGAAAAATGCAAAAATAAGGAAAATATTGGTTTACACAGAACCTTTTTCAATCGATAATAGTCCTAAAGGTTCATTTTTCAATTTTCCTCATAAATGAACAGCTTACAACAAAAAAAGACATCAATCACAAAAATTCCAATCATCTTTTGCTTTTGCTATTGAAATGAAAGAGCAAATCTAGCGAAAACGTACACAATAGGTAGAGGAGTTATTTTTAGAGGGAATAGGAACCAAGAGTTAATGCGAAATAGAAGGTATCTCATTTAAAAGGAGGCGTGGCATATGTGAAGCATGAGCATATGCAAAACGCCCATAAGCAAAGAAGTCGTGGGGACAGCTGCTTATGGGCAATCAGAGGATATACCTGCTGACAATAGCAAGTATACCTTTTTCCTGAAGAAATGGAAATGATTAATTAAAGAAAAAGGTGAGAGAATTGGAAAAGAAGAGGTATGCATTCTACACAATTAATGGAAAAACCATTTGTATGATTAAAAGGTTTGGGCCCAATGGGGAAGTTTATTCAACTGTCATTGAATTCGGCAGGACCATTTATGTTGATCAGCCGCCCCTTGAGATTATCAAAAAATCAATGCTTAAGTTTGGGCAGGAGTTCAATGGAGCGATGAAAGCAGCAAGGATGTTATTAGAGATCAAACAAACACCGCCTTTACAAATAAGCGGTTATCATAAATTGTATTGGATTGCTACAGAGAAATACACGAATGACGGCTGTGTCTTTATTGCCATGCACCAAATCGCAAATGTTGAAAGATGTGCGGGACGAAGGAAGACGATTGTCCAATTTAAAAATGGGCACGAACTAGAAGTAGGAATCTCTTTATTACATCTTAAAAGAAAAATAGAAAGTGCCAAAGAGCTGCAAAGCCAAGTAGAAGGATGTTTAAATGAAGAAAAGCATCCAATCAAGTATAGCGGAGTCAGTATTGTCCGTGAAGAAGCCCGAAGTATCTATTGTATTATTGAAAAACCAAAGTTCCAGGATATAGAAAAATAAAAAAGATGCCGGCCCAAGATGAATGGCCGGCACCTTTTTTGACTGTCAGCCAGGCATTATTTTACTAGAAAAGAAAACATTGACGAACAACATCCATATCCATATAATCGAATTATCTAAATTTTTTAAAAATAATACTTTATACGGGAAATAAACAATCAAATGACAATTTTATTTTTCTTGGACGGGTTAAACAACTTGGGGGATGTTTGTTATGAAAAATGGTTTGATGAGGAAGAAATCGATAGAGAGTCTGGTTGCTTCGACAGAAAACCAGGGTTTGAAAAGGGAATTGGGGGCATTCGATTTAACGATGCTTGGAGTCGGGGCAGTAATCGGTACGGGCATTTTCGTCTTGACGGGAACGGGAGCTGTGCAGGCAGGCCCAGCGTTAGCCATATCTTTTGTAATTGCGGCATTGGCTTGCCTTTTTGCAGCTCTGGCATATGCGGAATTCGCTTCTACTGTGCCAATATCGGGTTCTGTTTATACATATACTTATGCTACACTTGGTGAATTTTTTGCCTGGATAATCGGCTGGGATCTCATCCTTGAATACCTTCTGGCAGTCAGTGCAGTGTCAGTGGGATGGTCCGGATACTTCCAATCGTTCCTGAGCGGAATAGGCCTTGATTTGCCGAAAGCGCTGACTGCAGCGCCGGGAGCTGTAAAGGGAGCAACGACCTATATGAACCTGCCGGCAATCCTCATTGTGATTGCCATTACTTTTGTACTTTCAATTGGAATAAAAGAATCAAAAAGGCTAAATAACATGATGGTGCTTTTTAAAATAGCGGTTGTGCTATTGTTCATAATCGTAGCTATTTTTTATGTAAAGCCTGCCAACTGGGTTCCTTTCATGCCCTTCGGCTTCAAAGGCGTTTTCTCTACAGCCGCTTTATTATTTTTCGCTTTTGTGGGCTTTGATGCCGTAGCGTCGGCAGCCGAAGAAACAAAAAACCCAGCAAAGGACCTGCCAAAAGGCATTATAACTTCTTTAGCAATATGTGCTGTTTTATATGTGGCAGTTTCATTGATTATGACCGGTGTTGTTCCGTATCCTGCTTTCAGCCAGGCGCTTGACCGGCCAGTGGCACTTGTCCTGCAGATGGCAGGCCAGAATTGGGTGGCCGGCGTTATTTCAGTTGGAGCCGTGTTTGGCATGACGACTGTCATGCTGGTCATGTTATACGGCCAGACACGGATTATGTATGCGATGGCGAGGGACGGGCTTATGCCGCCATTTCTTTCCAAAATTCATAAAAAATACAAAACGCCATATGGAGCTACTTGGATTTTTGGCCTTATTGCGGCTGGACTTGGAGGATTTGTCCCGTTGGATGAACTGGCTTCATTGGTCAATATCGGCACATTATCCGCGTTTACGTTGATTTCGGTGGCTGTACTGGTTTTGCGGAAAACACGGCCTGATTTAAAGAGGGCATTTACATGTCCGGGGGTGCCGGTTGTCCCGGCACTAGCCATTTTGTTCTGTCTGTTCCTTATGGTTCAGTTGAGCGGTGCAACGTGGATTCGCTTCTTGATATGGCTGGCTATAGGAATGGTCATTTATTTTTTTTATTCACGAAAAAACAGTAAACTGAATAAGCAAGGGAAGTAGCCCCAGATGCAAAAGGCTCACATTCAATCTAATAGGCCAAAAAACCCGTGGACAACTGTCCGCGGGCTTTTTGTCAATTCAGGCGAATATACCTCTTCATTTGGTTCATCATTCTGTAAGCATGGGGTTTGAATCTTGTTGCGTTCAATTCGATAACGGGCTGGGCCATGGAGAACACAAATCTGCTTGAAAGCAAGAGGGTCAGTGTCATAGCGAGCGCAACTAGGATCCAGTAAACATTGGAAGAAGAAACATATTGATGCAGATTGCTTTCGCGGAAAAATTGGATGAAAAAGCCGTGCAACAAGTATACATACAATGTTCTTTCGCCAAATAGGGTGAAAAAATAACGGCCTCTTGGCACTAGGGAAAGGAAGCAGGCAATCATAAGAAAGCTTAACCCATAGCAGCTTAATCTGGTCAGCATCCCAAAGGTGGCATTCAATTCCGAATAAGGTTTAGAGCCCAACAGCCACTTATAATCAATATCTGGATAAAGATAGAATCCGACAATTACAATAATGAAAATCAGGATGGATGCAACGCGGATCTTCACAGTAAAAAGTTTTTGGATATGTTCTTTTTTCAGATAGTAGCCGGCCAAAAACATTGGAAAGAAAACGAATGTCCGGGAAAGGCTCAAGTAGTTGGATATTTCGTCTACATACCCTACGAGCAGACCAATCAGAATTGTCAGGGTAAGTCCGTATAGAGGCTTCATCCGTGAGAATAGCAGCAGCATCATATTCCAAAAGAATAGTGAAATCAGGAACCAGAGGGACCAATGGGGTTCAAACGGATCCAGCTTAATAGTGGGCGCCTTGTCCAAATAGTAAAAATAGACAGAGTATATACCTTGAAAGATTAAATAAGGGACGATCAGCTTCTTGAATAGTTTCACTATATAGCCTTTTCGGTAAATGCCTTTGGCAAAGAATCCGGAAACTAGGATGAAGGCCGGCATATGAAAGGTATAGATCGTTTTATACAGGGCATAAATGCTGTCTGCGTCGTGTATGTATGTTCGAAGTAAGTGGCCAAACACCACGAAAAAAATAAGGATAAATTTAGCATTATCGAAGAAAAAGCTTCTAGTATTCATAATATCCTCCATGATTTGTAATTGACTCTTCTGTTGCAGGCATACAAAACAATGCCGAGCCAGCCGGATGGCAAGTGGAATTGATTCATCGTCACCGAGCCTTCACTAGCAACAGGGAATAAAGCGCCCATACTAGGGCGAAATGTCTTTTTATAATGTAATACCCCAATCTTAACGCTGATTAACAGGACAGGCGGTTACATTTCCTTAACATTTAAATGACAAACCGAAATGCCAAATAGACTGCAAAAGCCTGTAATATATATGAAAGATATTGATAAATTTTCTATCCGTTCCAGTAAAAATACCGCGATACCCAAAAATTTTCATTTCTTTAGAGCCCTTTTAAACATACAATAGAATTTGATTTAAAAGTGTGTGCTGCTATAAGAAAGCATGCAGGAAATGCCATCCCATTCCGACTGGTGTTATGACTCCCGCTAATATAAAGCAAGGAGACTCAGAAGTGGGAGGCATACGATTGCATAAAGGATGCTTGGAAGGGATGATTGAAAACCTTAACGAACAAATTGTCCTTTAGGGAATGTTTGTGTGGCGATTAACTATTAATGGAAGTACTGATTCCATTCGTTATATATAAAATTGTTTAACTAGAAGCGGAGTGATCATCATGTCTGTATTGCCTAAAAAAAATACATTGGGATTCTATGAAATCCGTCTGGAGTCCATCGGCGGATTAGGGGCTAATCTGGCAGGGAAAATGTTGGCTGAAGCCGGCGTACTTGGTTTAGGGCTGAATGGGTGCAACTTCTCTTCCTACGGTTCTGAAAAGAAAGGATCGCCTGTGAAGAGCTTCATCCGATTCTGCGATCCGGACGTGGAAATAAGAGACCATAGCCCGATTGAGCATCCGCATGTAATCGGTGTCTTTCATGATGGCCTGTATAAAATGGTCGATGTAGCAAAAGGGCTTCAAGATGAAGGCATACTGCTCATCAACTCTGTTAAACAACCAGCTCAAATCCAGCAAGAGCTGCAGATTTCAGGGTGCACGATCGCAGTCATCGACGCATTGAGCATTGCTTTGGAAGAAAAGACAAAAGTAAATACGGCAATGCTTGGAGCGCTCTTTAGAACATGTAGTTTCTTGAACCCGGAAGATATGCGGAAAGTCATCCGCCAAACGTTTGAAAAAAAATACCCCCACTTAGTGGAACCGAATATCAGAACGTTCGACCGCGGTTATAATGAAGTAGTTTTTAAACATTATCATAAAGAAACAAGTGAAGTATTGAACATAAAGACTGCTGCCGGCCATCCTCAATTGGGCTACCAAACCCAGCCCATCGGCGGGATTATTACCGCGTACGGAAATACCATCCTCAAAGATATGAGCGGATCCAGACAGGGCTTTATCCCGTCATTTGACCAGGAAACATGCATTAATTGTGCAGCCTGCGACAATGTCTGCCCGGATGATTGTTTTGTATGGATAGAGGGAGAGGACAAACGCGGCAGAAAAAATATGTTCCTCCAAGGGATCGATTATCAATTCTGCAAGGGCTGCCTTAAATGTGTAGAAGCATGTCCAACAGGTTCTTTGACCGATTTAAGGGAAATTGGGAATGTGGCGACGGAAAAAAGCGTCAAGAAACGAATCGACAGCTATAAAGGAGGGCTGGTCACATGAGTGTAGTGGAAGAAAGAAGAACGGAATGCCTGCAGGAAACGGCATTCGAATCCGGAAATGAAATGGCTGCGCTTGCCGCAGCGCAAATTAATTATCATCTGATGGGTTATTATCCGATTACTCCGTCAACGGAAATTGCGCAATTGCTGGATTTGATGAAAGCACAGGGACAGCATGATATTAAGTTGATCGCAGCAGATGGGGAACATGGCTCAGCAGGAATCTGCTACGGTGCGGCCGTGACGGGAGCAAGGGTGTTCAATGCCACCTCCGCAAATGGATTGATGTATATGCTTGAGCAGCTGCCTGTGCAAGCGGGAACACGCTTTCCGATGGTAATGAACCTTGTGACACGATCAGTAAGCGGCCCTTTAGATATCCGTGGGGACCATTCGGATTTATACTTCGCTTTGAACACAGGCTGGGTGATTCTGACGGCCGGCACACCTCAGGCGGTATATGATCTGAATATAATGGCTCTAAAAATTGCAGAGCATAAAGATGTCAGATTGCCTGTCATTGTAGCCTATGATGGTTTTTTTACCTCACATCAAAAGCGGAAAGTGAACTTTTTCAAAGACCGTGCAATTGTCCAGCAGTTTATAGGGGAATGCCCTTCTGATTATGCATTTGCCGATAATCCAAAAAAACCGGTTACGATTGGGGCGCATATGAATGGCGACGATTTGTTGAATAACCATTACCAACAGTCAAATGCCATGTATGCTGCTATGAATGTGTTTCAGGAAGTAGCGGATGAATTCGCCGCCATATCTGGACGCCAGTATGGTCCTTTGAATACTTATTGCATGGATGATGCCGATGTGGCTTTATTCTTGGTCAATTCCGCTGCAGAAACTGCAAAGGATGCAGTAGACCAGCTAAGAAAGCAGGGAATTAAAGCAGGGGTGATCAGTCCTGGGATCATCAGGCCATTCCCGGCACATGCCATCCGTCAGGCATTGAAAGGTGTTAAAGTGTTGTTGGTTGGTGAAAGGGCGGATTCCTACGGTGCGAATGGCCCTAACCTGACACATGAAATCAAATCGGCAATCCAATCGGACCCGATGAACCAAACCCATGTCTTAAGCAGGGTCTTCGGACTGGGCGGAAAGGATTTCTATACGGACGATGCCTTGAACCTATTCAAATTGGCATTGGCTGTATTTGAAAAGGAAGATGTGCCATCCTTTGACTATTACGGCCAGACACCAGGAACGGTGGAAAATGTCCTGGAGCCTGTCATGGAACCGCTCCATGGCGATGCATTTAAAACTGGTTTAATTAAAGTGGAACAAGAAGAGTCTGGAAAACTAAAAGTTAGAATCCCGCCTCTTCGCGCTTTAACGGCCAAGCCTAAGCGCATAGCTTCAGGGCACGGAGCGTGTCCTGGCTGCGGCATCTTTACCGGGCTCGAATTATTCTTCAAAGGGATAGAAGGCGATATTGTAGTCCTATTCCAAACGGGCTGCGCCTACGTGGTTACCACGTCATATCCTTATTCCTCCCATAAACAAACAATGATCCATAACCTTTTCCAAAACGGTCCTGCTACTCTTTCAGGAACATTGGAAGCATTTATGGAAAAGAAAAAACGGGGAGAAATCCAAGTGGATGATGACGTAACATTTATCATGGTGACAGGAGACGGGGGCATGGATATCGGCATGGGTTCGGCTATAGGCACTGCCTTAAGGGGCCACAAGCTTATTATGCTGGAGTATGATAATGAGGGATATATGAATACAGGTTCCCAAATGTCCTACTCTACGCCGCTCGGCCATATGACGAGCACGACCAACGTCGGCAAGACACAATATGGCAAGTCATTCCATCATAAAGATACTCCACAGATTATGGCTGCTGCCAACATTCCTTATGTCTTTACGGGCAGCGAGGCTTTTCCGCAGGATTTAATTAAAAAAGCTGCAAAAGCCCAATGGTATGCCAAGAATGTCGGCACTGTCTATGGGAAATTGCTAATTACATGCCCTCTCAACTGGCGCTCAGAGGACCGTCTCGGCAATAAGATTATGGAAGCTGCAGTGAATTCTTGTTTCTTCCCGCTATATGAGGTTGAGCAAGGGGAAACGGCCATCACCTACAATCCGGAAACCCGTAAAAAAAGAATTCCTGTAGAAGATTGGTTGTCTTATATGGGCAAATCAAAACATTTATTGAAGCCTGAAAACAAACCGTTGCTCGATGACTTTAAAAATGAAGTCCAAAAGAGATGGCAAACATTGCTTGTAAAGCATGAAACCCCATATCTGTGAAAAGGAAGCCTTTCTTAGGCTTCTTTTTTTTGCCTGTTTGTGTCGATAGTTGAAGAATAAAAACAACAAAAGTAAATAGGATTTCACAGGTATATGTCGAATACTATATCCTTATGCGAAGATTTAGCGAAGGTGGGAAGTGAATTGAGACAAAACCAGCCACTCTTACATGAGAAGGATGATAAGAACTTGACAAAAGGACAAGATTTCTTATTTCCTTCATCTTTTTTTCAATTGTCCTTGGATGCCATGATTATGACAAACGAACAATTTGAGATTATCCAGATCAATGACTCTGCAGCCACTTTATTGGGGCTTACACATAGTAAATATATCGATCAGCCATTAGGGCGTATTCTTTCCCTTGTATCCGAGGGGCAAAGCTTTTTTGATGAAGATCTGATCCGTTCTGAAAAGGTGTGTGCCGGCGAGTGGAAGTGGTCCAATGCCGAAGGGAAAAATATTCATATCGCTTATCATGCTGTATTTGCATCGGAATCATACCTATTTACATTGAGGGACCAATCAGGATTTAAAAGGATGGAACAGGAATACATCCTTTCGCTAGACATTTTCAGGGACATTCTCTCCCAAGTGCCGCTCGGCGTTGTCATATTTGGCCGCAACGGCCAAGTGTACGACATGAACCAAACATTTCTTGAAATAGCAGGGCTACAAAAAGATACGGCGATGTCGAAATCGGTCTATTCTCTCTTTGCCGAGGGAATGGATTGCCAGACCTTCGAAAGGATACTGGCAGAAGAAGCTCAAGGATCAACACCGGTGAGCATGAATGGTCACGCATACCATTTTGAATACAAACGATATAACCGTTCTTTTCGCTCTCTTTTTGTTGGTATTATGAAAGATATGCAAGGAAAAAAGTCGATTGAAAATCAATTGTTGAGAAGTAATGAGATTTCTTCATATATGTTCGAACAGGTGAATGATGCCATTGTCTTGACGGATGCTACGGGGGTTATTACGGACATTAATGAAATAGGCTGCCGCATGTTTGAATTAGAAAGAAATGAACTGCTAGGGAAGAAAGTCAGCAGTTTTATCAGCAAAAAGGATAAAAAATACCTAAGTATGATGGAAACATTGAGGAACGAAGGAGCCGTAAGGGAAGAGATGTTCTTCATTATGGGAAATGGGCAAAAGAAACTGCTTGATTTCACCATTAAGACGATGTGCGATGCTTCATTCAATATTACGATTTTCCGAAATATAAGCGAAAGGCATAAAATGGAGGTGGAACTGCGCAAAAGCGAGAAAAAGTTCAAATCGATTTTCGACGGCATGCAGGATGGCTTGATTCTGTGGAAAGAGGAGGGGATCGTCGACATTAATGATGCGGGCGCCCGCATTATTGAGCAGCCCAAAAATACTCTCATCAATATGCCAATCGACAGGATTTTAGATGCTGTGCCAAAAAGCCGCTGGGATATTGAACAAATGATGGAAAGGATCAGGAACAACACGAAAGTAGAAGAAACCATCTCATTTCCTTTAAGAGAGGGCAAATACAAACACCTGGAATTTAGTACGAAGAAAGAACTTGTTTCAGGCCTTCACCTTACAATCATCAAAAATGTAACCGAGAGATTAGAATTGCAGGAACAAATCAAGAAATCCGATACCTTACATGTGATCGGTGAATTGGCAGCCGGTATTGCCCATGAAATCCGTAATCCGATGACTTCTTTGAAGGGATTTATTCAATTGCTGCAATATAATATCGATGCTGATTTTTCAAGCTATTTTAATATTATTTCTTCCGAATTGAAAAAGATTGATACGATCATCACTGAGTTTCTGGTTTTAGCCAGACCGCAAGCAATCCAGTATAAAATGAATGACATCCGCCAAATTCTTCAAGATTCAATAGATGCACTAAGCAAGGAGGCAATGAAACAACAGACCTCATTCTCCATTTTATTCAGCCAAAAACATTACTCTCTTATATGTGAAAGGGATCAATTAAAGCAAGTTTTTATCAATATAATAGAAAATAGTATTGAATCCATGTCCGAGGGGGGCATTATTACAGTAAAGACGAGCGGTTATAATGAAAAGTTCTTGAAAATATCCATTATGGACGAAGGAATAGGAATTCCTGCTTCAAAACAAAAAAGGCTGGGCGAACCTTTTTATACTACAAAAGACCGGGGGACAGGCATGGGGTTGATGGTCAGTTATAAAATAATCAAAGAACATCAAGGGTGGATAGAAGTCAAAAGCAAGGTGGGAAAAGGAACGATCGTAGATGTTTACATTCCTTGCAATCCTGAGAAAAAAGAGTAACCTTTTTTAGATAATGGGAGAGAAGGGGAAAAGGGTAAATGGGGGATAAATGACCCCCGTTAATCAGCGGTTCACTTTACTTTTTTATATAAATAACGCAACCAGCAACAAAAGAGCAGTGATAAAGACTGCTCTTTTGTTGCTGGTTGTTAAGCTGTTTTGTTCTTATTGCTGGATGTTGCTATAATCAATCGTATACACTGTATTTTCTTTTTCCTTTTTCCAGAACGTATAGCGGTCAAGGTCTTTTTGGATCCCTTTGATGATAAATCCGATTACGGCTACGTCATCCAGCATGCCAACCCCTATAATAAAATCAGGGATTATATCGATTGGGGTGACGAAATAAAGGATTCCGACAAATAAGAGGACCAGCGTGCGGTATGGAATTTGTTTATATTCTCCTGTAACCCAGGCCTTCAACATTTGCGTCATCGTAACCAGTGAATCCCATATTCCTTTAAGTGACGCTTTGTTTTTTTTGGATTTTGCGCTCGCCTTGTTGATCAAGGCAGAGGCTTTCCGTTTATCTTTCGTATACTTCTCTGCTTTTGATTTATAGCGGTTATACGCTACTTTATTGAATAAGCTTTCTTTCATCATGCCTACCCCCTCTCACTAATGAGCAGTATATATATGTTATACCTAACTTCCCTTACAATAAAACATAAAGGCATATCTTTAGCCCATTCGAACTGGCGCTAAGACTCCCGCCTCAAACGAAGAAATGAAATAAAACCACCCGATTCAAGTTTCACTTGATCGCCCTAAGAGGAAGGGGTTGTCGAATAAAAAAAAAGGCCCAATGCGGTTTTTGTCTATATTTGCGAATCTATTTACAAGTATGGGAAAGTTTGTAATAATTTAACATGATTCATATTCGGGGTAAAAAGGGAGATATAGAAAAAATGATAGAACGTGCTTTATCGGAGATTTCTTCGGATATTCAAGTGAAGAGAATGGAATTAATTCAATTTGCGTCTCTATATGGTCTGAATCATTCTATTACAATTCAAAAAAGTGAAGATTTAGATCAAGTGATATATGAATATCAGATTAGTTCACAAATCCATGCTGAAAAGCAAAAGGAAATAAACTCATTCTGGAAGAAGAATTTTCAATTGGCCATTTCATAATGCCCTGGATAGGCAAATAATCAGGATGAGGTCATTAGCATGACCATAACCAGCAGACCGGCAATAAAAGAAAAGGTAGCTGCCCGTTCATTGCCGTCCCCATGGCTTTCGGGAATCAACTCTTTATAGATAATGAATAGCATGGCTCCGGCTGCAAAAGCAAGTCCAATCGGAATCAAATTCTGGATATAGGTAGTCATAGTATATCCCACAAGGGAAGCGGCAATTTCGATTGTCCCGGTCCCGGCGGCGATGATGAACGCTTTCCACTTGGAAATATTGAGGTTGAGGAGGAATAGGGCGACTAGGAACCCTTCTGGGGCATTCTGGAGACCAATCGCCATAGCAATAAGATTGCCGGTTTCCGTGTCGGGCGATGCATAGGAAACACCTACCGACAGGCCTTCGGGAATGTTATGCAGAGTAATGGCCATAATGATGAGCATCGCTTTTTGTTCATATGCAAAAGGAATGTTCGAATGATTCACATCGATATGAGGAATATTTTTTTCCATAAAAGTAAGTGTCGCTACTCCAAAATAAATACCGATAACAAGCGGTACAAACCCTCCAAGTTCCATCGCTTCCGGAATGAGTCCCATCATACAAGCGGACATCATGATGCCCGCTGTAAAGGCAAGAAGGATATCACGGAAGCGGTGGGTGAAGGATTTTGTCACAAATAGAATAATAAAAGCCCCCAAGCCTGTAGACATGGCGGAACAGAAGCTTCCTAAAAGCAAATCGGGCATAATAAGCTCCATTTCTGTCAGCGATCAGCCAACTTGTACCTATATTCTATTGATAATGTATGGCGGAAAACAAAAATTATGAATGGAAAAGAGACATGCAGGGCAAACAAAGAAGCCACCCTCAACCTTTGAGGGTGGCTTCTTTGTTTGTGCCCGGTATGGCCGCAATCTTTAATGGTAAAAGTCTATAACTCTTCTGGTGGATGTAGCAATGGCTAGTTAATGAGAGTGTGAATTGGCTGGATTTGGCTTAAACCCTATAAAGCATCCTTCTAATCAAGAGGAGTATAGCCATTTTCAACTCTCTTTAAGTAAAGATGCCAACTTTTTTAGAAATCTGTTTTGCTGAAATAAAGTGAAACTTTGATAAGGAGGGAGGAATTCACCCTACGGATCATTTGTTGAACCAATCGGACATTTATAATAGCTTTGTATTTTAGTTGAACGATAGATGTGAAAGGTTTGGTTTACAAAAGGAAAGGGGATTGTAAAAATAAAACATAGACTTTTACAGGGGGTATTCTCTAATGAAAAAGCAAGTCATTTTTTTGCTTTTTAGCACTGCGGCATTTATGTTGGCACTTGCAATCGCAGTGATGAATCCGGATAAAGCAGAGGCCGAAGAATCATCGATGATTGAAACGCGCCAGAAATTCTTTGGGAAAGAAAATGTGAATCCAGTTACTGGCGGCATCAATAAGGATAAAGTGATTCTTTCATGGATTGGTGTATCGAATTTTGCAGCTGCAATCAACGGGCATGTTGTTCTGCTTGNGGGAATCAACTCTTTATAGATAATGAATAGCATGGCTCCGGCTGCAAAAGCAAGTCCAATCGGAATCAAATTCTGGATATAGGTAGTCATAGTATATCCCACAAGGGAAGCGGCAATTTCGATTGTCCCGGTCCCGGCGGCGATGATGAACGCTTTCCACTTGGAAATATTGAGGTTGAGGAGGAATAGGGCGACTAGGAACCCTTCTGGGGCATTCTGGAGACCAATCGCCATAGCAATAAGATTGCCGGTTTCCGTGTCGGGCGATGCATAGGAAACACCTACCGACAGGCCTTCGGGAATGTTATGCAGAGTAATGGCCATAATGATGAGCATCGCTTTTTGTTCATATGCAAAAGGAATGTTCGAATGATTCACATCGATATGAGGAATATTTTTTTCCATAAAAGTAAGTGTCGCTACTCCAAAATAAATACCGATAACAAGCGGTACAAACCCTCCAAGTTCCATCGCTTCCGGAATGAGTCCCATCATACAAGCGGACATCATGATGCCCGCTGTAAAGGCAAGAAGGATATCACGGAAGCGGTGGGTGAAGGATTTTGTCACAAATAGAATAATAAAAGCCCCCAAGCCTGTAGACATGGCGGAACAGAAGCTTCCTAAAAGCAAATCGGGCATAATAAGCTCCATTTCTGTCAGCGATCAGCCAACTTGTACCTATATTCTATTGATAATGTATGGCGGAAAACAAAAATTATGAATGGAAAAGAGACATGCAGGGCAAACAAAGAAGCCACCCTCAACCTTTGAGGGTGGCTTCTTTGTTTGTGCCCGGTATGGCCGCAATCTTTAATGGTAAAAGTCTATAACTCTTCTGGTGGATGTAGCAATGGCTAGTTAATGAGAGTGTGAATTGGCTGGATTTGGCTTAAACCCTATAAAGCATCCTTCTAATCAAGAGGAGTATAGCCATTTTCAACTCTCTTTAAGTAAAGATGCCAACTTTTTTAGAAATCTGTTTTGCTGAAATAAAGTGAAACTTTGATAAGGAGGGAGGAATTCACCCTACGGATCATTTGTTGAACCAATCGGACATTTATAATAGCTTTGTATTTTAGTTGAACGATAGATGTGAAAGGTTTGGTTTACAAAAGGAAAGGGGATTGTAAAAATAAAACATAGACTTTTACAGGGGGTATTCTCTAATGAAAAAGCAAGTCATTTTTTTGCTTTTTAGCACTGCGGCATTTATGTTGGCACTTGCAATCGCAGTGATGAATCCGGATAAAGCAGAGGCCGAAGAATCATCGATGATTGAAACGCGCCAGAAATTCTTTGGGAAAGAAAATGTGAATCCAGTTACTGGCGGCATCAATAAGGATAAAGTGATTCTTTCATGGATTGGTGTATCGAATTTTGCAGCTGCAATCAACGGGCATGTTGTTCTGCTTGACAGCTGGATTCCTGGCGGCGATAAATCGAATTATGTACCGGCGACCGTTAAGGAGCTTATCGACTTGAAACCGGAAGCACTTTTTATTGGCCATGCGCATTTTGACCATTCGGATCATGCAGCGACGATCCTTGAACAAACGGATGCTGTATTGGTAGGAACCCCGGAGCATTGCGAATTAGTGAAGAAAGAAGCAAAAAATCCAGAGAAAATTTCATGCATCCCTGCAGTAGGACAGGGGGCCAAGCCAGGGGACATGAACAAGCTGGATTTTCTGGATGGTGTTTCGGTCACGGCGCTGACTCATATCCATTCAGCCGCTAAGCTGCCTGATTTGACAGATAGATCGCATGGCATCTTCCTTAAAAAGGACCTACAAAGTAATGCGCCAAAGGTAGACCTCAAGAAGCTGCTTGGTGCCATTGGCAAAGATGGCGGCGGTATGCTCATGTACCAATTTCAGGTGGGGGACTTTGTATTGACATGGAATGATACGGCGGGGGCAGTCAAGGAAGAGGCACCTGAGCTTCTCAGTATAATGTCATCCCTTCCGCAGACGGATGTCCAGGTAGGTGCCATCATGGGCTTTAATCAGTATTTCAATGGTCTTCGTGACCCTCGTATGTACATGGAGGCATTGAAACCACGGTTGTTCATCCCGACGCACCACGACAATTGGGCATCACCTATCACAACGTCCGGAAAATATTACAAGAGTTATCTCCAAAGGGAAATGCGGCGAATTCCAGTGGAAAAACGGCCGGACCTTTTGTTCATCTCTGACCCGAACGATTATGTGAACCCGGGTGTTATGACTTTCGATATCCATGATGATAGATGGAGATAGGAAGACTTCTGGAAAGAGGTTATTTTTCAAAGGATAGTGTGGATGGTATTTGGATAGGAAGGATGAAAAAATAGATTTCATGCTTTAACGGCAAACAAACTCGATAAAGTGAAACTTTAATCGGCGGGAGACATGTATCTCCCGCCGATTATTCGTTGAACCAATTGGATTCTTACTGGCGCTTGACTCATTCGATTAAGATTGGCTGGTTTGTGCCAGTTCTTTGTCAGTGGGGAGGAAAAAACTGAATAAACCGAGCAGAGGAAGAAATCCCATCAGCCGGATTGTCGGAATCAAACCGAATGAGTCCGCCAAATTTCCGATTGCAACCGACCCGATTGCCCCCATCCCGAATGCTAAGCCGACTGTCAGGCCGGACATGGTCCCAATTTTCCCGGGAACTAAATCCTGTGCGTATACCACTGCGACTGAGAAACTCGACATAAGAACGAACCCGATCAAAAACAATAGGAAGAATGCCAGATAAGGATTTACATAGGGCAGTATGATTGTAAACGGCACAGCCAGAAGCATGGAAAGAAGCAGGATGGTTCTTTTTCCGAAAGCATCAGACAGAGGGCCGCCGAAAAAAGTGCCTAAAGCGCCGGCTGCAAGGAATGTGAACACATACATTTGTGCGATAGTGGTGGAAAAACCATAATGATCAATCGCATAGAATGCAAAAAAGTTTGTCATCGCTGAGATATACCAAGATCTGGCGAAGATCAGCAGGAGGATCAGAAACAAGGCGCTCCATACTCTCCGTGAAATGCCTATAGTTGTACTTTCCTTTTTAGGGGCGGACGGTACGGCAATCAATTGTGCCTTGTACCACTTGGCGATCACCAATAGCAGCACACAGGCAACCAGGGCTGCCGGGGCAAAGTATAAACTGCCGATTTGGCCAAGTGGCAGGATGACCCATGCTGAGATTAAAGGGGCCAGGGATTGTCCTGCGTTCCCTCCCACCTGATAAATGGATTGGGATAAGCCTTTTTTATCGCCGGCTGCCATATGGACGACACGGGATCCTTCAGGATGAAAGACAGCTGAACCGATTCCAACAAGTATGACTGCAACGATTAAAAAAGTATATGCGGATGCAATNAGGACAGGGGGCCAAGCCAGGGGACATGAACAAGCTGGATTTTCTGGATGGTGTTTCGGTCACGGCGCTGACTCATATCCATTCAGCCGCTAAGCTGCCTGATTTGACAGATAGATCGCATGGCATCTTCCTTAAAAAGGACCTACAAAGTAATGCGCCAAAGGTAGACCTCAAGAAGCTGCTTGGTGCCATTGGCAAAGATGGCGGCGGTATGCTCATGTACCAATTTCAGGTGGGGGACTTTGTATTGACATGGAATGATACGGCGGGGCCAGTCAAGGAAGAGGCACCTGAGCTTCTCAGTATAATGTCATCCCTTCCGCAGACGGATGTCCAGGTAGGTGCCATCATGGGCTTTAATCAGTATTTCAATGGTCTTCGTGACCCTCGTATGTACATGGAGGCATTGAAACCACGGTTGTTCATCCCGACGCACCACGACAATTGGGCATCACCTATCACAACGTCCGGAAAATATTACAAGAGTTATCTCCAAAGGGAAATGCGGCGAATTCCAGTGGAAAAACGGCCGGACCTTTTGTTCATCTCTGACCCGAACGATTATGTGAACCCGGGTGTTATGACTTTCGATATCCATGATGATAGATGGAGATAGGAAGACTTCTGGAAAGAGGTTATTTTTCAAAGGATAGTGTGGATGGTATTTGGATAGGAAGGATGAAAAAATAGATTTCATGCTTTAACGGCAAACAAACTCGATAAAGTGAAACTTTAATCGGCGGGAGACATGTATCTCCCGCCGATTATTCGTTGAACCAATTGGATTCTTACTGGCGCTTGACTCATTCGATTAAGATTGGCTGGTTTGTGCCAGTTCTTTGTCAGTGGGGAGGAAAAAACTGAATAAACCGAGCAGAGGAAGAAATCCCATCAGCCGGATTGTCGGAATCAAACCGAATGAGTCCGCCAAATTTCCGATTGCAACCGACCCGATTGCCCCCATCCCGAATGCTAAGCCGACTGTCAGGCCGGACATGGTCCCAATTTTCCCGGGAACTAAATCCTGTGCGTATACCACTGCGACTGAGAAACTCGACATAAGAACGAACCCGATCAAAAACAATAGGAAGAATGCCAGATAAGGATTTACATAGGGCAGTATGATTGTAAACGGCACAGCCAGAAGCATGGAAAGAAGCAGGATGGTTCTTTTTCCGAAAGCATCAGACAGAGGGCCGCCGAAAAAAGTGCCTAAAGCGCCGGCTGCAAGGAATGTGAACACATACATTTGTGCGATAGTGGTGGAAAAACCATAATGATCAATCGCATAGAATGCAAAAAAGTTTGTCATCGCTGAGATATACCAAGATCTGGCGAAGATCAGCAGGAGGATCAGAAACAAGGCGCTCCATACTCTCCGTGAAATGCCTATAGTTGTACTTTCCTTTTTAGGGGCGGACGGTACGGCAATCAATTGTGCCTTGTACCACTTGGCGATCACCAATAGCAGCACACAGGCAACCAGGGCTGCCGGGGCAAAGTATAAACTGCCGATTTGGCCAAGTGGCAGGATGACCCATGCTGAGATTAAAGGGGCCAGGGATTGTCCTGCGTTCCCTCCCACCTGATAAATGGATTGGGATAAGCCTTTTTTATCGCCGGCTGCCATATGGACGACACGGGATCCTTCAGGATGAAAGACAGCTGAACCGATTCCAACAAGTATGACTGCAACGATTAAAAAAGTATATGCGGATGCAATGCCTAATAGCGCCATGCCCAGCATAGTGGAGAATAATCCGAGAGGCAATGCATAGGGCATCGGCTTCTTGTCTGTATACCAGCCAACAACTGGCTGCATAATGGATGCGACAATATTCAGCGTAAAGGCGATCATCCCTAATTGTGTATATGTAAGGGTCATTTCCTGTTTCAGAACAGGAAACATAGCTGGCACAACGGCTTGGAAGGTATCGTTCAATAGATGGCACAAGGCGATCAGCAATAGAATTTTATACGTCGTTTGCCGAGCAGTGTTTGGTTGCCTGATTGTTTCTGTCAATTGGCTCATATAGAGATCCCCCCCATCAACTCTGTTTGTTTTTTTGATTAACCATCCTGACTGGCGGACGGCATCAGCGGGAAGGAAAGTGTACATTCAGTTCCTTTACCCGCCTCACTTTCGACAACAATCTTGCCGTTATTAGTGTTCAAAATCCGTCGGCAAATATAAAGCCCCAATCCGGTTCCAAATTCTTTGGTGGTAAAAAAGGGTTCGAAAATATGTTCTACCGTCTCTTCATCCATCCCTTTCCCGTTGTCACGGACAATGAGTATTGCCTGTTGTTTGCGGATGGAAAGGGCGATTTCAATGGCGCCACCGGGCATGCATGATTCAAAGCCATTCTTGACGATGTTTAAGATCACTTGTTTGATTTGGTCTTTGGAACACTTGACATATACAGGATCAGCGCAAAGATAAGTCTGGAGAGAAGTAGAATAGGCTTCCGCTTCCCGCTCGAGCATGGGCAGCATTTCTTCTAAGATGTGGTTTAAATCGATCTGGTCGACTGGGTGGATGCTTGGCTTTCCTAATACCAGGAATTCATTGACTATTTCGTTGATGCGGTGGATTTCCTTTTGGATTACCGAAAAATACATTTGATCGATGGAATTCTGGTATTTTTCACTGAGCAGCTGTACGAGCCCTTTTATTCCTGTAAGCGGGTTTTTGATTTCATGGGCAGTGGAAGCCGCCAAGGTGCCAATGATGCTTAATTTTTGGTCGTTGTACTCTTTTTTTCTTCTAGTCTCTTCACGTTTGTATTGAATATGCTGATAAGAGAGAAAGAGAATATGGGTGATGAAAAGGAAAAAGACAATGAATTTTAGTAGAGCATTTGAGTTCAGTCCGATTTTTCTGGGGGCATAATTGAGGTTCAGTACCCAAGGAACTGTATCAAAAGCAATCTTTTGCTGATAATCGCCTTCTTTGTGGTTATTGTTCAATGACAAGATTTCTTTATTATCAAAATTGGTAATCTTCAGGGCAATCTGCGGCGTCAACTTTTCAAAGATCCCTTTGACATAATCCAAACTTAATTGCGCTAAAATAAACCCGGAAATCGTATGATCCGCATTTAATATCGGTTTGCAAATATAAAAGTAACTGTTATTGGTTGACGGATCGACCCTTTTGCTGCTGGATACGTATGATTTCTTCAATCTGGAGCAGCTATTGATAAAGTAGCGTTTCACCTCTTTATGATGATAGTTAGCGTTTGTCCCTGCTTTAATGATTCCTCTTTCATCCACATAATATAAATTGCCATAACGCTTATCCGCTTCTTTTGTTTTGGTCAGTAAATTGGTGATCTCCCCAGGCTTCTCATCCATCTCAGCAGAGACAATCGCCAATACATCCAGACTCTTGATGGTTTCTTTAATGAATGATTCAATATAATGCTGGTACATTCTGCCAAAATGGATATTTTCTTTTGCCAGGTTTTTATCCGCCTGTACTTGAAGGTAATGCTGAAACAACAGGCCTGCCAGGATTGTCGGTATTATGATAATAAATATATATACTAATAAATTCTTTTTGATATTATTCATCGAAGCTCTCTCTCTTTTATTCTTCAAGCATTTTTTTCAGTAGGCGAAGGAACGCATAATTATCATAGTATATCAAAAAAGTGTAAAATCAAATGATTATTCTTTGTTTTCGGATTTTTGGATTCCAAAATGTGAACCATGCAAGGAACCACAAAGAGTAAAAAGAAGCAATAAGAAAGGCCCGGCAAGGATATTTGTTTCGCCGGGCTTACGATTTATCCCAATTTGATTGGGGAGTGGCGGGAATGGATAAAAACCGCCACCGATCAAAGTTTCACTTTATAGGAAGTATGATTTTAAATAAATTGCATGTGATGGGGCTTTTCAAAAGGCAGCAAAATTTTTATGGTAGTTCCCGATCCGGCAACAGAGTTGATGCTGATTGTCCCATTATGCTGCTGGATGATCCGTTCAGTGATCATGAAACCGAGCCCGGTGCCCGTTTCTTTTGTTGTAAAAAAGGGTTTCCCGATATGTTCAAGTACATTGGCGGGAATGCCAATGCCATCATCTTCTATCGTTAACAGTACATTTTTTTTGTTTTGTTCTTTGCATGTTATGGTGATATGGCCACCGTTAGGCATGGCTTCAAATGAATTTTTGATGAGATTGATGAATACCTGTTTGAGCTGGTTTCCTTCACAGAGCACCCAAAATGGGGATCCGCTGCATTGTGTCGAAATAGCTACACCTTTGTAATGCGCCTCTGATTGGAACAATAAAATGACTTCCATCAGCAAATCATGTAGATTATGCAATTTAATATTCGTTACGTGCGGTTTCGATAACACAAGGAATTCCGAGATGATGCTATTCATCCTCTTAATCTCTGAAGTTATGATATCCAGGTATTGTTTATGCGGGCTGTTTTCTTCATTCAACATTTGGATAAATCCAGAAATGACAGTCAATGGGTTTCTGATTTCATGTGCCACTCCGGCAGCTATTTCTCCCGTCACTTTCAGTTTTTCTGAATTGCTGAGATACTCTTCCATCATTCTTTTTTCCGTTACATCGCGGATCATGCATGAAACAAAATCCATTTGGCTGTGTACATTGAAGATGGGCGATATCGTCATTTCGACAATAAGGCATTCCTGGCTGTGCTTATTGCTTTTCAGTTCCAGCCCAGTGATGCTTTCCCCTTTTCTTGCTTGCTCCAAGGCGTTTTCAACAGCGGCGATGGATTCAGGGAAAAATGTTTGCAGATGCGGGATTTTGGTTGAAAAATCAGGTATATCATACAGCTCAAGAAATGCCTGGTTGAATTCGATGATTTTTCCGGTTGGATCCAAAATAGCGATTGCATCCTTTGAATAAGAGAACAAAGATTCATAGAGAGATTTGGTGGAATGCAAATCTTCTTTCGCTTTGGATTCCATTTTTTTGTTTCTGCGCTTTAATATATCCGTTTGGTGGACCATATTTAATAGAATAAAAAAACATAGACCAATAAAGACAAAAATGTGCATAAAATTGATTGGCAGCATATTATGCAAAATTTCTTCGCCTTTTTGGAACCAAAGAAATCCTTGTAAAACAAGCGAAACCAATGTAGATGCAATCAAGACTTTTTTATTCTGATAGTAAGCGGCGATTATAATGGTAATCATCATAAAAAAATAATTGCTTATGTAAGGCAAAGTGTAAGCGACATAAAAAGTAAGAACAACTGACGTTGCAATAAGGATGCACATCACGATATATGGTTTTTTCCAGTATCTATTCAATGCAGTCATGATGCCATTCATCAAGATGGTCAGAATGATCTCTTTGGTCCACATGGAATCTTGGGTGATAGCATTGACAAATATCTGCACCGCGACAACAATCCAGATTAGATTAGTTAAAATATGATTGTGTTTTTGAATTGCTTTTAAATCATCCATAATAGATACCTTTCTCTAAATTCATGAATATTTTACCATATATTTATGTATAAATAACATTTATGCCATAATTTTTATCAATTACTTCTCCTCCCGTTGAGTTAATGATCGATAAAAGTATAAATATGGAATACTAATTGCTTGTCTTAATACTGTGAGCCACGCATATACTTTCTCGAGGAGGGGACTGCTATGCATGCCAAAATAACAGGCATTTTTCAAATTGCTGCAGTGTATGTGGGGACAGTAGTGGGTGCTGGTTTCGCAACAGGCAGGGAAATTGCGGAATTTTTTACGCAGTATGGGCTCTTTGGTCTGTTTGGAATTGTACTGGCGGGACTGGTGTTTGTTTGGATGGGCACAAAAATAATGTTAATCGCGTTAAAAATCAAGGCAGCCTCCTACCAGGAATTGAATAGGCATTTATTCGGAAAGAGATGGGGTATTCTTGTAAATGGTTTGTTCTTTATAATGCTTCTCGGGGTGAGTGCAGTTATGCTGTCTGGAGCGGGCGCGGTTTTTGAAGAACACTTACATATACCGAAAGTGTGGGGAGTCATCCTGACATCGCTATTGGCATTATTGATTCTTATGCAGGGGATGAAAGGTTTGATCGCTATAAATATTGTCGTTGTTCCTCTGATGATCTTCTTCAGTTTTCTTCTGTTATGGAACGGCATAAAACAGCCGCATTTTCTGGAGGATGCATTGAGGATGCCTGCAACCGGTATCAGTTGGGGAAGCACCTTTTCCCCCATATTATATAGCGCCTTCAATTTAGCATTGGCAGCGGCTGTTCTTGTGCCGACTGCAGCAGAAATTAAGGACGTCAATGTTATAAAAGGCGGAGGAATCGCGGGTGGGATCGCTTTAACTGCCATTTTGGTGTCAGGCCATTTGGCACTAAGCACTCTCCCCGATGTTCTTGGGTATAGCATTCCAAGCGCTGAATTAATGAAGCAGGGGTCTTCGGTGCTTTATTATATTTTTTTATTGNAGTCATGATGCCATTCATCAAGATGGTCAGAATGATCTCTTTGGTCCACATGGAATCTTGGGTGATAGCATTGACAAATATCTGCACCGCGACAACAATCCAGATTAGATTAGTTAAAATATGATTGTGTTTTTGAATTGCTTTTAAATCATCCATAATAGATACCTTTCTCTAAATTCATGAATATTTTACCATATATTTATGTATAAATAACATTTATGCCATAATTTTTATCAATTACTTCTCCTCCCGTTGAGTTAATGATCGATAAAAGTATAAATATGGAATACTAATTGCTTGTCTTAATACTGTGAGCCACGCATATACTTTCTCGAGGAGGGGACTGCTATGCATGCCAAAATAACAGGCATTTTTCAAATTGCTGCAGTGTATGTGGGGACAGTAGTGGGTGCTGGTTTCGCAACAGGCAGGGAAATTGCGGAATTTTTTACGCAGTATGGGCTCTTTGGTCTGTTTGGAATTGTACTGGCGGGACTGGTGTTTGTTTGGATGGGCACAAAAATAATGTTAATCGCGTTAAAAATCAAGGCAGCCTCCTACCAGGAATTGAATAGGCATTTATTCGGAAAGAGATGGGGTATTCTTGTAAATGGTTTGTTCTTTATAATGCTTCTCGGGGTGAGTGCAGTTATGCTGTCTGGAGCGGGCGCGGTTTTTGAAGAACACTTACATATACCGAAAGTGTGGGGAGTCATCCTGACATCGCTATTGGCATTATTGATTCTTATGCAGGGGATGAAAGGTTTGATCGCTATAAATATTGTCGTTGTTCCTCTGATGATCTTCTTCAGTTTTCTTCTGTTATGGAACGGCATAAAACAGCCGCATTTTCTGGAGGATGCATTGAGGATGCCTGCAACCGGTATCAGTTGGGGAAGCACCTTTTCCCCCATATTATATAGCGCCTTCAATTTAGCATTGGCAGCGGCTGTTCTTGTGCCGACTGCAGCAGAAATTAAGGACGTCAATGTTATAAAAGGCGGAGGAATCGCGGGTGGGATCGCTTTAACTGCCATTTTGGTGTCAGGCCATTTGGCACTAAGCACTCTCCCCGATGTTCTTGGGTATAGCATTCCAAGCGCTGAATTAATGAAGCAGGGGTCTTCGGTGCTTTATTATATTTTTTTATTGGTGGTATACGGGGAAATATTCACTTCTTTAGTCGGAAATACTTTCGGTTTAGAGAGGCAGTTACGGACGATTGTAAAGGCTAAGAGTCTATTAATCTATGTTTCTCTCCTAGCGGTCGCATATCTAATCGGCCAGTTCGAATATGGGGCATTGCTATCCTTCCTGTATCCGTTATTCGGTTATGTAAGCACTGTATTCTTAGTTTTATTATTCCGGAGCAGCCAAGCATTTGAGGGCGAATAAAAATAGAGGGCAGAAGTATATTCTGCCCTCTGTATCAATTTATCTACAACGATTTAAATTTCACTTTATTGTTTTGTAATCGTTTTGGCCATTGCAGCCAGTGCCGAACGTTGGTCATTTTTAGCGGTTGTGAATAAGGTTAGCTTCATTGGATTTTTGCTGTCTTTGACCAAATAAACAGTGACTACATCTTCGCCATTGCTTGCTTCATAGATTGTTGCATTTGGAAGCTGCAGGCTGCTGTCTGCCGGATGTGTAATCGTTTTGTTGGTGTCTTCTAATTCAACAGGAATATTTTCTTCGATTTGGGCCCAATCAGGATTTTGCAAAAGTTCGATTCGCATATTGACTTGATCGGCACCCTTCATATAAAGAACGTCCTTGCCCGGTTCTTCCCCTGTTAAAGCATATTGGGGAAGTGTATAGATGGTATATCCCTGATTGTCGCTTTTGGTCAGTTTTCCTTTTTCCTTCTTAGATTGGCCGTTTACTTGATAGGTTAATTCTTTAGAATTGCTGTCTACTGCATTTCCTTCGCTGCTGTTTGTATCAGAAGAAGGCTGGTCGTTTGTATTTTGATCAGCGTTATTGCTTTCTGATGTGGTTCCTTCCTGATCTTGCGTTTTATCCTCATTATTCGTATTTGTTGTATCGGCAGATTGCCCATTAGTAGCATTGTTTTCGTTTGTCTCAGTTTCTGTTGCGGTCTCCTTGGAAGGTTCTTCTTTTTTGGCGGTTGGCTCCGTTTTTTTGTCTGGAGAATCACTCGCTTCATTGCTGCCGCATCCCGCTAATGCTACCAGACCTGCTAGAGAAAGTGCCATAAGTAATTTCTTCATTTGTTTATTCCTCCAATTTAGTGCTATTTTTGCCATTTACATAGAGTATTTCATAAATTTAGACGAATTACGAGAGAAAAAGTTACATTATATAAAAATGGGGCCCCTTTTTTCAGCGGGAACCCCATTAGCCACTTAGTGCAAAGGCAGTAAATAAAGAAGTATAAAATCAAAAACCATATGGGAGAGGATCACTGTAAATAGAGATTTCTTCCATTGGTAGAGGAAGCCCCACATGAGTCCGCCTGCAAGGCCGGCCAGCAATAATGCGTTATTTTGTGCGTATAGCATAGGTATGCTATACAAAATGGCAGAAGTAAGGATTGTCCATAATGGCGTAAAAGCAGCGCTGAGCTTCTTTTGGATAAAGCCCCGCCAAAACAATTCTTCTCCCGGAATCAGAATAAGAAATAGGACGGCGAATTGCCATAAAGCAGATGGGCTATAGAGCTTATATAATTGCGAGACATCCTTCGCAAGGCTTTTGAAATGCAGCAGCGAGAAAAGCTCGTTTCCCAAAGCAAAAACAGCATAGAGCAGAATGGCCGATAGAATGCCGTATAACATGTTTTTTCCAGTGATGCTGCTACGGGAATTTTGAGAGTTGCTTGATAAAGTGAAACAAACCAAGAAAAGAATAGAGGCTGTATACAAATACCAAAACACAGATGGATATTGATAGGTAAGATATAAAAGAATTTGGGCGCTGACCAAGGACAGCACAAAACGGAAATCCGTCGCACATGCTTTCATGCGTGAAATTTACCTCCTCAGATGCAATAGTTGAATATAACAGTTGTTATTGTATTTTATTTTAGGGTCTCATTACAACAGGATATGTATAAAGTAAGATTTTACAAATCGTTGGAACCATTTTACATGCAAAAGAAGAGAACCACCGATTTGGAGGTTCTCTTCTTTTTAAATAAACATAGGCTTAGGCCGCCGTGAGGAATGCGCTTACAAAAGGTTATTGGTTCGTAAGCTCGATAATCTTATAATTCTTATGGTTCACTACGGTTTTTTGCTCCAATTCAAGATCACGGTAATTGTCCATGCAGGTAACATCCACAATGACCGAGTTCTCGTTCACTTTTTCAACAATCCCTCTCAGGCCACCCTTAAACTCAATTAAGTTCCCGATTTGAGCAATCTTCATTAATATCACACCTTTAGCATTCTATTGTACTTCTCCGCGTCAGAACAATCTGCCCGTATGAATGTTGTGAAAATAAGGAATGGAAAATTCAAACAAATGTAATTGTTCGAAAATATACTTTACAGTTTGCACTATTTTATCGAATACGTAAAGGTTTTTTTATAAAAAAATTAGAAATAACTGTAAATGTCTGTGTTTTGTTTTTTTTCAAAGAAACACATACTGTTCTTTCCATCCAAAAGCAGTCGAAATAATGTATACTGACTGTACTGATATTCTGAAAATGAGGTGTTTATATTGAATAGTGATACCGCTAAGGAATTGTTGGAAAAGTTAAAACAGAAAGAATTGGATGAAATAACTGTGTCGAAAGAGGATTTCTTAACGTTCAGGGCAGAATTGACCAAGCGTGCAGATTTTAAGCATTTTAAAGGAATTGCCAAGCATGGGGGCATAACATCCTACGTGTATTGCGATGAAGCCCGGAGTTAAGCGGGAGGAGGCGCAATGGCCTCCTATTATCCCGTTTTAACTGGCGCTAAGGCTCTCGCTCCAATATATGCGTAAAGAAGAAAAAGTGTAAATGGAATCAAGCGCCAGCAAGAGTCCGATTGGGCCAATGATGGCCGTAGGGGCGGAATAGAAATCCCATTGAGCAAATGTTTCCCTTTTTCTTTTAGTCTACATTCCATGAAGTGCGCAATCTGGCTAGTGCTCCCCGCCTCCATGACTTTACGGCGCATACATTTTTGTTGAAGCGGGAAGCTGTTTCTTCCAGGCTCATATTGTATACGTAGGTGTGTATAAGCCAATTTGCCTGATTTGCGGTTAAGCCCCTGCAAAGATCCAGGAGATCTTGATGTTCAAAATAGATGTCGCATTCGCTAGGTTCATAGGCAGTGTGGTCGGAATCCATAATAAGGCAATGCCTTTCTTCCCAATTGTTTTGCTTGCGCAATTCGGTCAAGATACGGCCTTGTATCATAGAATAGGCATAAGTAATAAAGGACGCTTTATTTTCTTCATATTTGTCTGCTGCTTCCCACAAGGCTACAAGACCAACACTGTAGTAATGGTCATGGTCTTTGTAGATACGGAGTTTATGAATAATTGAATGGATTAAATTGGAATGGCTTGCCGCTAGGTTTTCAAAGGATTCCATTGTTTCCTCGAGTCAGTCATCGCGATGATTCTTGTATTCCCGGGTAAATCCCACTATAAGCGGATGTAGTCATTTCAGTCCAAAGCGGTTCTGGCGGCAAATCATCTGTTTTTGGCCATATCGCCAGTGAAAAGGCCCCTTTTTTTAAAGTGCTTCCAAAAAGGACGATTATCATGGGGGAAAGGCAGAATGTCTGTACTAGATGAAAAGGAGGGAAAGGATGCATGAAAGAACAATTGGATTATCATCTATCAAAAGGAACGATGGCATTGGTCCCGGCTAAGCATCCCTATTACCGCAGTATCATCTTCGATTCTGAGGGCACCTTCTTAACCATCCAGAGCATTTCAGAGTTGCTGGAAAGGTTTTATGAGGGAGGATCCTATCTTGTTTATCAAGACTGCTTATATGTGGCTGTTTCCAACAAGGGGGAAGAAGTGGTTGCATTCCCTACAAAAGAAGCGCATGAAGAAGGCTGCATGTGGATTTTCCCCAAGCATATCGAAAAGATAAAAGTCTTTGAAAAGGTTAAAGTTTTTTTCAAAAATGCTGAACGTTTGAATACCAATTGCCAACCTTCAGCTTATGAACATATGATGAAGGCATATGGTCAATGGGAAAGGCAAAAAAAGAACCAGGAAAAAAGGTGAGGATATACCTTTTTTCCTGATTCTTTTATGGCACAGGATCAGTTGTCAGTTGCTTTTAATGGAACCAACATACCGTTTGATCGCATTGGTAATTTGATCGGCAGAGACATTATTTTCATCGAGAGAAAAACCATACATATATGTTTTTCCGGTCGGTTTTTTCCATACTGTATAGCCTGGCATATCCAAGCAATCCCCATTCAAGGAAATTTGAATGAAGAATTTCAGTTCCTGCTTAATGGGCAATATGAGATCTGATGTAAAACAACATCCTTTAGGGCTGAGATTATAAACAAGGATTGCTCCTTTATTGCTGCGTTCACTTCCATCCTCTGTATGAATGACGCTAAGGGACCCCTCAATTGGACTGTCGAACTGGTAACGAAAGGGTTCATGCCTTTTATACATGAACAACTCCTCCAATAGTTAACGTTTTATCTGTATTTTCCTCTATTAAGAATTTTTTTGCAATCGAATTAGCAAACTTATTTAACAAATCCTACACAACTTATCGAATATAATGGAATAAAAATACATTATCCTGCGCCTTACTGCCTATAAATGTAATTGTAATCGCTATCACAAGCGTAGAAACGGAATAGTCGAAAACGAAAATGGTATAGTAATAAAAATAATAGCTTTCAACATGGATTCTGCCCATTTTTTACCTTGAAAGGGCATGATTAGTGTGGGAGGATTTACCTTTTGAGAATTGTGCTTTTTTTATCGGTAAAATGAAAAAAAGTCATTGTGTCGTTTCCATTGTAATGCTATTATTTTGGGGATAAGAGGTCTGTAGTCAGACTTTGGCTGCCTATATGCTGGCCAAATGATATTTTTTATGTGTTTCTATTGGATGTATACATTACAAATATTGAATTGGGGTATTATGTAATAGAAGTTATATATAAAAAAGACGCAAGATCTCACTAAAAAGTATTATTTATAAAGGAGTTTGATTTTATTATGGAACAAAAGTCTTTTAAAGTTATCGCAGATACAGGTATTCATGCTCGTCCAGCAACATTGTTGGTTCAAGCTGCAGGTAAATTCGATTCAGAAATCAACCTTGAGTACAAAGATAAAAAAGTGAACCTTAAATCAATCATGGGCGTTATGAGCCTTGGAATTGGCCAAGGAGCTGAAATCACTATCACAGCTGAAGGCAGCGACGAGCAAGATGCGATCAACACATTGGCTGAGACTCTTAAAAAAGAAGGTTTAGCAGAATAATGACAACTATGTTAAATGGAATTGCAGCATCTAACGGTATTGCGATTGCAAAGGCATATCGTCTTATAGAACCTGATTTATCCTTTTCAAAAAGCGATATCTCTAACGTCGAAGAAGAAGTAAGCCGATTCCAGAAAGCGGTTGAAACATCAAAGACTGAACTACAAGCGATCAGAGATAAGGCAAATGAAGAATTGGGAGCTGACAAAGCTGCTATCTTTGAAGCCCATCTATTAGTCCTAAGCGATCCAGAATTATTAGGTCCTATTGAAGATAAAATTAAAAGTGAAAAAGTGAACGCAGAAGCTGCACTTAAAGAAGTAGCTGATATGTTCGTTACGATGTTCGAAAGCATGGACAACGAGTACATGAAAGAACGTGCTGCGGATATCCGCGACGTAACTAAACGTGTTCTTGCCCACCTACTTGGCGTACAAATCCCAAATCCAAGCATGGTAACGGAAGAAGTAATTGTCGTTGCTGAAGATTTAACTCCTTCAGATACCGCTCAATTAAACCGCCAATATGTGCTTGCTTTCACAACTGATATCGGCGGAAGAACATCTCACTCTGCAATCATGGCACGCTCAATGGAAATCCCTGCTGTTGTGGGAACCAAAGAAGCGACTGCTTCAATTCAAAATGGCGATATCATCATCGTAGACGGTTTGGATGGTCAAGTCCACATCAATCCAACTCCTGAATTGATTGCTGAATACAAAGAAAAAGCGGCTGCTTACGAGCAACAAAAAGCAGAATGGGCGAAGCTAATCAACGAAAAAACCGTTTCTAAAGACGGCCACCATGTAGAGCTTGTTGCTAATATCGGTACACCGAAAGATGTTAAAGGTGTCATTGACAACGGTGGAGAAGGCGTTGGCTTATACCGTACTGAATTCTTGTACATGGGCCGCGATTCTTTCCCGACTGAAGAAGAACAATTCGAATCTTACAAAGCAGTGTTAGAAGGCCTAGAGGGCAAACCGGTTGTTGTCCGTACATTGGACATCGGCGGAGACAAAGAACTTCCTTACTTGAGCCTTCCTCATGAAATGAATCCTTTCTTAGGTTTCAGAGCAATCCGCCTATGCTTGGAAGAGCAAGATATGTTCCGTACACAACTTCGTGCGCTATTGCGTGCAAGCGCCTACGGAAACCTAAAAATCATGTTCCCGATGATTGCGACACTTGGAGAATTCCGTGAAGCAAAAGGAATTCTACTAGAAGAAAAAGCAAAACTTGTGGAAGCGGGCGTAAAAGTCAGCGACGATATTGAAGTGGGTATCATGGTTGAGATTCCATCGACAGCTGTTATGGCAGATCTTTTTGCTACAGAAGTTGACTTCTTCTCAATCGGAACAAATGACCTTATTCAATACACAATGGCTGCGGACCGTATGAATGAACGCATTTCTTACCTTTACCAACCGTATAATCCGGCAATCCTTCGCCTTGTTAAAAACGTTGTGGATGCAGCGCATAAAGAAGGCAAGTGGGCAGGCATGTGCGGTGAAATGGCAGGAGACGAAATCGCGATCCCACTTCTATTGGGACTTGGATTGGATGAGTTCTCTATGAGTGCTACGTCTATTCTGAAAGCGCGTTCCCTAATCTCTCGTCTTTCTAAAGAAGAGATGGAAGGGCTTGCTGCTAAAGCATTGAATATGAAAACAAATGATGAAGTTCTTGAAGCTGTTAAAGCAGCGGTAGAACAAAAATAATACAGAAAAAGGCCATCCTGCTAAGAAGGGATGGCCTTTTCTGTATATAAAATTTGATAAATATAAAAAAAGATTGTTTAAGGTGTTTACTTATGGAGCTTATGGGTAAAAGTAGAAGGAGCATAATTGTTAGACTCGTAGTGCAGCTAACATTCTCATTTCCCCCATTTTAAGCCGGCATATGCCGGCTTCTTTTTTTTGCGGAAGTTGGGAATAGCGAGGGTACATAAATGGGCTGTATGTTATAATATTGCTGATTAATGATATACATACTTATCTGAATAATTAGTTAAATAAGGAGAGGATGCAAGAATGGGCAGCGTGGAAAAAAAACCGGTAATCGGATTTATTGGAATAGGCGTAATGGGAAGCAGCATGGCTTCCAATCTTATGGATAAAGGCTATGACTTGATTGTGTACACTCGGACAAAGGAAAAGGCAGAAGAGTTGCTTGATAAGGGTGCTGAATGGTCTGAATCTCCAAGACTGCTTGCCCAATCGGCAGATGTGATCATTAGCATCGTCGGCTATCCTAAAGATGTAGAAGAAATTTACCTTGGAGAAGAAGGAGCGTTCCAATCTGCGCGTAAAGGCACAATTGTGATTGATATGACCACATCCAAACCATCATTGGCCAAAAAGTTATATGCGGAAGGCAAAAAGAAAGGTATATCGGTTTTGGATGCCCCGGTGTCAGGGGGAGATATTGGAGCCGAGAAGGGGACTCTTGCTATTATGGTGGGAGGAGAGAAAGAAGTTTATGAGAAGGCTTTGCCGATCCTCCAGGCCATGGGCACAAATATTGTCTATCAAGGAGAAGCCGGAGCCGGCCAGCATACTAAAATGTGCAATCAAATAGTGATCGCCTCTAATATGGTCGGAGTATGTGAGGCAATTGTTTATGCCGAGAAAGCCGGCTTGAATCCGCAGAAGGTTCTGGACAGTATTTCGACAGGGGCTGCAGCAAGCTGGAGCCTTTCAAATTTGGCGCCGCGAATCTTGAATGAAGATTATTCGCCTGGATTTTTTGTTAAACATTTTATTAAAGATATGCAGATTGCCTTGGAGGAAGCAGCTGAAATGGATATGAAAGTGCCGGGACTAACATTAAGCAAATCTATGTATGAAACCATCGCCAAGAAAGGGGAGGGAGACAGCGGCACACAGGCGCTCCGCAAATTCTGGGATTGAGCTGTTATTTGTTCTTACGCTGTTGAAAGAGCACATATCGTGCTCTTTTTTTTGTGTGTGTCAATAAGTCTAGGAGCGGGGCAAATGCTATTTTCTTATAGTGGCTGCTTTGATATAATCGGAATGCGACAGGGAAGGGAGAAATCCTATATGAATGAAAACGGTGATAGACTTGAAGAGTTATTGACTTCTATGAGGTATACAAGCAAAAAGAAAAAGGTATATACGGCTGAATTGGAAAGTCTCCTGCAGATCAACCCGTTTCAGGGATATAACGACTTTTTTGAAGCCGTCCAAACAGCGATGGCTAAAGGCTTGTTAAAGGCTATAACCAATAAAAAAATGAATGCTAGAACGCCAGCTTTGCCGCAAGCTTTTTGGCTCATGCCGTATAAAGCAAAGGGGAGCTGGAGTACAATCGAAATGATGAAAATGAATGATCTTCTTTCATTTACGTATTATGAAAAGTACCCGCAGTTCCAAACGGATGAACAATGGGACAAAATCGTTTCCGTTTATTCTTTTTTTGAAGGAGAAGCGTCCCCATCGGGAAGTGTCAATTGAAGAAAGAAGCCTGGAACTGTTTGGGCATGAAAAATACCTGACGGATCCGAAATTATTTCCAGCCGGCCCCCATTTTCTGGCCCGGCTTGGCCTTTCAGCTGGGGATATCCATGCAGTAAGTAAAAGCGAGCCTTTTATCTACTGGACAAAGTTGGGTAATAACTCCCAAGAGATCCGAAATGTATTAATTGTGGAGAATTTATCTTTCTTCCATACGGCCGTTTCCTTATTGGAGGAAGGCAATTTGGATTATAATCCGGAACTCCTCATATATGGGGAAGGAAAGAAGATCGAACGGAGCTTGTCTTTTTTTTGTAGACAATTCCCGAAGAACCGGCCATTATTTTGGTACGCCGGAGATCTTGACCCGGAGGGAATCAGCATTTACATACGCCTAGTGGAAAAATTCCCTGAATTTCGCTTTGCCCTGGCAGTGTCCATCTATGAAAGGATGTTGCAGCATTCATCCTTGGCGAATGATGCAATCGGCCAAATCAACAATGGGACGCATACAGAGTTGTTCCTGGAAGAATTCAGCTGGGAACTAAAGCAGGCAATGCGGCAACTGTTACTTAAGGGAAAGCGAATACCACAGGAAGTATTGACAATAGAAACATGGAAGAGAGGATTGTCATGAAAGCAACATTAGACGGATTTTCGCAGAGGATGAAAAGGCTCAATCCTCTTTTTCATTTAGGGAAAGGAATGGAAGTAGGGAATCTGAAGCCGAAAATTCAGTCGATCCTCATGCAGGTATTATTGGAAATCTTTTATCGTGAATTGAATGATGATGACCAGCGGCAAAAAACAGATATCCGCTTGATCATCCAGGAAGTGGTCGACATGATGGGGCTGTCGGCAGATTCCAAAACGATTGACCGAATGGTCAGCGGATTGCTGTATAGAGGCAAGGAAGAGGAAATGAAGCCTTTTGAAGCGGAATACTACAATGAAATGACGCAAACATGGGATACGCAGACTTTTCGTTATGTCACCATGGATGATCTACATACGGATTTGGAAAAAGGCCAAAGAACCGTTTATAAATTAACGGATGTGGCTCAGGAAATGATTTTTATGAGCCGCGAAATGGCAGAAGAGTTTTCCATTTCTATCGAACAGTTATACAGCATGCAGTTGATTAAAAACGGCAATTTCAAGAAAGCGACAGATAATCTGGACCTTTTGATATCCCGCGTTAAGCGCCTCATTAAAGGAGAACAAGCTTTCCAGAAGGAAATGAAAGAAAATCCGAAAATCCTTGTCCTGGAACAGGAACGGCAGAGAGAAGACCATAAAGATGCCATCGAATCTCAGTTTGAGGAAGAAAAGAAACATTTCCGAACGATTATGACTTTATTGGAACGGGCAAAAAACAAGGAAGATTATAGCAAAGTGAAGGCTGAGCTTTTTTTCCTGCAAGATCGCTTTGAGCATGCACGCCAGCTTCACGACCATTTTGCCAAACTTGTCATTGAAAATATTTCAATTGAGCTTAGGTTGAAAGTGGAAAGGCCGTCCCTCTTCTGGGAAAGTTCCTTCATTTCTTTCAAGGAACATTATTACGAAGGCTGGTTTATGAAACAGGGAGTGGAAGATTTCTCATTGGTCGAGAAGATTCTGGGACCATTGTTTTCACCAAGGAATGAATTTATCTTGCCCCTCGATTGGGTGTGGGGAGAGCAGGAATATGAGGCGTTGGCAGAACAGGCAGACTTTGGCGATGAAGAAATCGAGGAAGAAGAAGAGTATCGATTAAAGGTAACGGATTGGCAATCGGTTGTCGGCGCATGGACATATGTATTCGACCATTTGAAGGAATTTGGCGAGTTTTCCCTTTCTTCGCTTGCAGATCTCCCCTACGAGGCACAGGATCAATGGTTCGAAGAAAGTGAGACATTGGACATGTGGATGATGTTTGACCGCAAGCCGCTAGTTATTGCTGTCTATGGAAAAGAAGAAGAATTATTGCATGATGAACGGGAAGTGCTTATTTCCAAATTGATGGCAGCAAATCCGGAATTCAGTTATTTTGAGGGGAAACAGATTTACACAAAAGTAGAGGAAGACAAATCGGCGATCACATGGTACCATACCAAAATTTCACCATTCAAGCTATGCATAAAGGAGAATGACCAATAATGGAAATGGAAGCAGTAAAACGAGCGTCATCCATCTATTTCGCCTTGTTGAAAAATAAGGTGATCGAAGATACGGATGAGATGTATGAACATTATTTTGAGCCTACGACCCGGCAGCTGGTCGGAGTGATGGCAGACGAATCGGGTACGCAAATTATTGAAACGACTAAAAGGCTGCATTTGGTCACATCCTCCACCGGCTCTCTTTTTGCAACCAATTTTACGCACTTGAAGGATAAACATAAAAATATCGAGAACAAGAAATACTTTCATTTGGTATCCATCATTATTATGGCTTTTCTTTCCATAGTCGACCGGAATAGGGCGACAAGAATTGGTACAGAACGTGAAGGAATCTCTTTTTATGCTCTTGAAAGAGGCGTCCATGATCTGATGCAGAAATGGGGAGTGCTGTTGAAGGATCACCCTGATTATGGTTTGGAAAAGAGGGTGGACATGAAGGAAGCGTATGACACGTGGATGAATATGGAGGTAGCGGATTACCAGCAATTCGATTACAAAAAAGGAAATAGGCGTTCACGGCTTGGTTTAATTAAAAATGCGATGAGCCTTTTGGAGGGAGAGGGGCTAGTGATCATCCTTGACCGCCATGATCTTCCGAAAGCCATGCCTAAAAGCGAGTTATTCGAGCGGATCGAATATCTGTATCATGATGATGCCCGCTATGAAGAAATGAAATTACTCATGCAAACGGAGGTGCAGCAGGATGCCTAAAATACACCGAATTCGTATCGCCGGGTTGAAATATGATGGTATGCAGAAACAGTATGCAAACACGATTTTTGACTTTCATAACGATGAAGGAGCTACTAATGGGCTGATCGCCTTAATGAACGGCGGGGGCAAAGGGGTGCTGCTTCAGACGATTTTTCAGGTGCTGAAGCCGGGAACCACTTGGGGGGAAGAAAACAATCGGCATTACCAGCAATTTTTTTATAATAAACAAGAGCAATTCGTCCCTTATACCTTCCACGTGGCGATTGAATGGGAACTGGATGGTTCAGATAAGCGGCACTTGATTTCAGGCGGCATTTTCAGTGCAGCTAAAACCGTGAAAATGAGAGACGGGGACGAGGCGGAAGAGGATTTAAAAGAAGAAAGCATTACACCGATTTTTCATTTTTATGCCAAAGAATTTGCGGTTGGAGAAGGCGTTGACCTTGCGGAAATCCCGCTTTACAAAGATGGCCAGGCGCTTTCCGCTGAAGAAGTCATCGGCGATTTCCTTCAATGGCAGGGATACTATATTTACAAAAAACCTGCCGAGCATTATAAACTGCTGTCCTCATACGGCATCAACCGGAAAGATTGGGACATCATTAAGGATATCAATCTGACCGAAGGAGGCGTCGGCAAATATTTTGAAGGTGCTGAAGACGACCATGCACTGTTCCAGAAACGCATCATCCCGACCGTCAGCCAGGTAATCAAAAAACATGATTCGCCGGAAGATGATTTGGTGGAAATATTCAAGAACCAAGCAAGCATCGCTAAAGACTTGCCGATCCTTCTTAAAAGGGAACAGGCCCATACGGAGTTTTTGAATCTAGTGATCCCATTCGAGCAAAGTGTGGAAAAAGCGCTGGAAAACGAAGAAAAAATGGAGGCCCATGTGCAAAAAGGACGGCAAGTGCTGGCTGCGCTGGAATATGCCATCCAATCCGATGAAACAAGTTTAAAAGAAGTAGAGAAAGAGGTTGCCAGATTAGAATCGGTGTTAGCAGAATTGCGTTTTCAGAAAGATAATCTTGAATATGCCAAAATCCATCGCCAAAAAGAAGAGTTAGAGAAGTCTATCGAAACCAGCAAGGAGAAGCACCAAGCATTGCTTGAGAAGCTAGCGGAATTGCGGCGCCAGAAAGAAGAGCAGGTATTGCTCATTTCTTTAAAGGAATGGGAAGAGATAGAGAATACCGTGCAAAACCTTTTGAAACAGAAAGAGTCCTTGGAGCAAAGCGATCAATTAGTGGAAGTAAATGAACGAATGGACACATTAAAATCCTTGTCAATTGAACAATGGCAGGCAACACTCTCGAAAATCCAGGAAGATATCAAGCAATATGAAGGATTTAAGAAACATCTGTACAGATTGGAAACAGATTATAAACAAGCCTATCAGCACAAGGTGGCAGAGCTGGAAACAACGAAGCTGCAAATAAACCAATTGCAGAATGATATGGCAGACTTCGAAGCGTTCAGGGACCGCATCTATCACGAATTCGGGGATAAGGCGGCCTACGCATTTCCAGAGGTGCTTGAAGAATATCGAAAGAAAGTAATTGCCGCCCAGGAAGAAAAAGAGCAGTTGGAATTAAAGGAAAAAGAGTCCCAGAAAAAGCAGAGTAAGCTGGCTACTAATATTGGGAAGCTGCAGCAGATGATCGAAGGCATGGAACTGGCGATCAATAATAAACAAGAAGAACTTGGCCGGCAAATAGAAAAAGAAGAAGAACTTGCCCAAGGTCTTTATGCCATTTTCAAGAGGGAAGTCGGCACCCTTAATAGAAGCGGACTGTCCGTACACATGGATGAATTGGATGGCAAACTGCTTGATTTGGCACAGCAGCTGGAACATCATAAGCGCACGCTGTGGGAAGCCCAATTGGATCAATCGCTGAATGCCGAGTCTTTTTGGATACCCAACAAGGATATCAGGATCGTCAAGGAATGGATTGACGACCATACAGACATAGATGTTTTTTATGGCACACAGTTCCTGCAATCATTGCCGGACGTGGAAAGAAGCGAATTGCTGGAATCATATCCGCTCTTGCCTTTTGGACTTGTGATGAAAACAGAAGAGCGCAAAGAATTAGAAACGAAAGAATGGAAGGACCTTCTTCTGAGAAGCCCGGTGCCTTTATTCGGGCGTGATGAAATGAAAGGGACGGCTGAGATGCCGTATTGGATTGTCCGGTCAGGCGAGCAGGAAATTGTTCTGGAAGATGCCAGCTTGGACAAATGGAAAAACGGAATAGCCCAGACGGTCGATTCCCAAGTGGCCACTATTGCCGAGCTTGATAAAAGCAGAAAGGCTTTGGGCGATTTTTGGAGAAAGCTTGATAAATTGAAAGACCAAAAGCTCAGTGATGAAATCAGTCTGGAATTGGAGACTGAAAAAAAGAGCGTGACGGAACAGCAGAATGTGCTGCAGAAGAAGATGAAAGACCAACAGGCAGAAATCGAAAGACAGTTGAAATTTTCCCAATCCGTCCGGTCTTTGGCCAGCTCCATCGCGCTTTTGCAAAAGCAAGTGGCCACTCTTGAAGAATATGAACAACAGCAGGCAAAATATGAAGAATGGCAATTGGCCGTGAAAAGTAAACAGGACCGGCAAAACCAATTGGTTAGTGATCTGAAAATAATCGAAGGGAAACAACAGGATACCTTCCTTGCCAAAGATAGTTGGCACAGTACATATGTCAGCTGGAAAGTGGAATTGGAACATCAATTGAAAAAGGTCATGAAATTCCTCCCGGGCCAAGACTATCCTAACTTTGAAGCTGATGCTGAAGAATCGGAAGCCGAGCCGCAGTTGTCGTTGCATATTCTGGATGAGCTGTTGGTGATGATCCAGGAAATGGAGCAGCTTGAAAAGTCCAAGGAAGAGCGTGTCCAGGAATTGAAGGTTGTCCAGGCACAGCTTGAGCATTTTCAACAAACTAAAACAAAACATGAGCAGAAAATGGCGGACCGTACGAGTGAATGGAAAGCAACTGCTGTACCGACTGAACCGGTATTAGTGCTGGAAAGGCAGTTGGAATCCCTCAAAAAAGAGGTGGCGGCCTGTGAAACAGAGGAGCGCGAACAAAGCGACGGTATCAAAACAACTATAGGAACATTGGGTGCGATTGTCCCGCAGCTGGAAAAATCGTCGAAAAAGGTGCAAAAACACGGGAAGCAGCCGGAAGAGTGGGAGGATCTCAATCTCGAGCTCAAGGAAATCCAGCTATCGCAGGAAAGCAATGAAACGCAGTCCGAATTGTCGGCGGCACAAAAACTCCTGGAAGAGACCCAAGAAAAAATAAGGGGATATGAAAGCAATAAGAACACCTTATCCGCTATTCTAGAGGAGCCTCCTTCCCTCTGTATGCCGGAAGATCAAGAAGCCGTCCACCAAGATGCAAAAAAATGCGTGGATGACTGGATTCAGGAACAAAAAAAGGTCAATGAGACGGTGGAAGCCGGCCAGCTGGCGGTAGATAGAGCCCATAAAGACCTGAAGAAGGCGATTGAGGATAAGAATTGGGAGCCTCGTTTAAAGAAAGAGTGGCTTTCCTCCTTAAACTTGATGAATCTTAGACAGCATAAGAATATACATGTGGTCATTATCGGAATGAAGCGCTTCTCCATGAATGGTTTGGAACAGTTGGAAAAGGATAAAGAAAGAGCGATGAAGGCCCAAGAAATATGGGCTGTCCGCGCTTCGATGAAAGTAATGAAAATAGCTGGTTCCATCCGTATGATGGTGGGCAAGATGAAATTCAAGAATGAATCAGGCCATCAATTCCCGCTGGTGAAATTCAAGGAAGACATCCTTCCCAAGAAGGCAGAGGACGTTGAAGAGCTGCTTAAGCAGCATTTTGTCCATTCCATCGATCAGATTATTACTAAATTCGACAATATCGATGGGCAGAATAAAGAGCTTATGATGGACATTAAGAAGCATGTATCGGATGAAAAGATTCTGTTTGTGTCGCTCCGCAATCGCTATCCGGAATTATTGGTATACAATATGAGAACAGACAACGCCTTTATGTATAAAGTGCCGAGCAAAGAGCATTATTCCACTTGGAGAACGATCAATCAAGGTTCCAAAACGAAGTCGGACGGCAGCGGCGGGCAAAAACTGTCAGCGCGAATGGTCATGATGATGATGCTTCTGTCTGTCAAAAATGAGACAGACCACCATTGGGTCACGTTATTATGCGATAATCCATTCGGCCAGGCGGCCTCTACCCATGTCCTTGACCCAATCTTTACAGTGGCGGAAAAACTAAGGTTCCAATTGATTGTTGTGACACCCCCGGAACTTGTTAAGACGGAAATAAGCCAACGGTTCAATGTCTTTTATAAATTAGATTTTAAACGAGTGAATGGAAAAGAAATCATCCATGATACGGTCGTCCCGATGTATCGTATCCAATCTCATTCCTAACCGCAACAAGCTGGAGAGCGTCTCTCCGGCTTTTTTGCGCTGCCCGGGTTCATATATGCCAGGGGGAATTCATATATTTCAGCAAGAATACAAGAAGGGGGAGATCTAAATGAGCCTGTTTGATGATATCGAAGAAAAATTCAGGGAATTGCCGGACGGCAGATATGTGGTGAAGGTGGAGGGATACAGCCGGGAAAAAACCATTCACGGAGCCAGGCCAATCAAATGGCAGCTAAGATTGATGAGTGATGATCCATCCCAGCTGCCTTTGAAATTCAGCCATATTGAAAATAATGCCGGCTTTCATATATTAATGAGAGAATTAAAAGAACTCGGCTACGATAAACCAAAAGACGCTAAAGAACTCGAAATTCTGCTAAATAAACTGATTGGTTCCTTGCTGGAAGTGCAATTATCAACCACTAATAAGGAGGAAGGCTATCGTGATATCAAGTTTCTCCGCAAATTATCATGAATCATTACCGTTTTGACAAGAAGGCCTGCAATCGGTCCAGCCCTTCCCGCAGCGTATCCATCGAATAGGCGTAACTTAAGCGGAAATAGCCTTCCCCATCCTTGGAGAATGCACTGCCGGGAACTACTGCCACTTTCCCTTCTTTGACAAGATCAAGGGCGAAATCAAAGGAATTTTTTTGTCCTGCAGGAATTTTGACAAAAAAGTAAAAAGCGCCGTCCGGCTTCACGACATCTAACTGCATCTCCAATAACCGGCTATAGACGTAATCGCGGCGCTTTTTATATTCCGCCTTCATTTCATTGCTGTCATTTTTGCCGGCTGTCAACGCCGCTATGGCCGCCTTTTGTGAAATGGAAGAAGCGCAAGAAACATTATACTGGTGCACTTTCAATATCTGGCTGCAAAGCTCAGATGGGCCGTAAACGAAGCCAATTCTCCAGCCCGTCATACTATGGGACTTTGATAAGCCATTGATGATGATTGTCTGTTCTTTCAGCATGGAAGCGATGCTGACGTGCTTCCGGTCAAAAACCAGTTCACTGTATATTTCATCAGCTAACACAATAAGATTCTTTCCCCGGACAAGCTCAGCGATTTGCTGAAGCTCTTCTTCCGTGAGTGAAACACCTGTCGGATTGGATGGATAAGGAAGAATGATCACCCTGGTTTTCTCCGTGAGATGTTGAGCCAATAGATCGGCCGTCAATTTAAACCCATTCCCGGTGACATCCACATGGACAGGGCGGGCTCCGCATAGTGTGACAATCGGTTCATATCCAGGATACACGGGGCCGGGCAAAATCACCTCATCACCTTCACTCAGCAAGGTGCGCAGAGAGATATCGATCGCTTCACTTGCGCCGGTCGTGACAATAATTTCGGATTCAGGCTCATAAGAAACGCTATATTTTTCGTCCATATAAGCCGAGGCTGCCTGACGCAATTCAAGATATCCGGCGTTATGTGTATAGGTGGTAAAATTATCATCGATTGCTTGTTTCGCTGCTATTTTAATATGCTCCGGTGTTGGGAAATCAGGCTGGCCGATTGTCAGGGAGATGACATCATTATAAGGCGCAACCATATTAAAAAATTTCCGGATGCCGGATATTTCTATGTTTTTTACACGATCATTCACATGGTACATTCGGTGTTTCCTCCTTCATTTGCGTTCATGCCTGCCCTTATGTACTTATCTTTTGGATCGAGGCTTAGCAATGCCCGTGCAGGGAAGCCAAAGCTGCTGCACAAAGTTTATTATAGTGTACCACTTTTTAAGGGGGCTTCCTATAACGTGTGAAAGGAAGCTGTTTTTGTATAAAAAACGAATTGGGGTGGGAAGCTGTGGTCAAAGAGGAGAGATTCATACTGAATATTAAAATAAATAGATATATTAAACGTATTAAATTATGTTGATATAATAAAAAAGAATGTGATAGTCGTCAAATCCTTGTTTGTTTGCCTAAGAATATAGAAACAAAGAATCCAGGAATTGCACGACGGCATACATTCAGAGATGAAGCTGCAAGAAAACGCATAATTATATAGGAGGAGTCTTCACTTGTCAGAACAAGCACTAACGCAAAATATGAACTATTCACCATTTTGGAGCCGATTAGCGTCCTATCTGATCGATGGCTTAATTATAAGCGCGATCATTTCAGTGTTGGGGTCACTCGGTGTTTTTTCCTTAATAGGCATTTCATTTGATCCTTCCACATTATCAGATCCAAATAATTCGATGGCAAATAATTCTGGTTATATGGTAATTACGCTGATTATTAGCACGCTTTACTATGCTATTCTCCAATCTTCAAAATGGCAGGCAACAGTCGGCAAGAAGCTAATGAATAATAAGGTCACCAATTTGAATGGTGAAAGAATTTCCTTCTTTACAGCCGTTATCCGCCATTTGTCGATGATTTTTTTATCCAGTATAATGATGATTGGATATGTCATGTATTTCTTCACAAAAAAGAAGCAAACATTGCATGATTTGATCGCCAAGACAGTCGTTGTAAAAACCAAGCCATAATCATCAAAAACTCTGAAGCGCGCTTCGGAGTTTTTTTTGCATGAATAGGATCAACTGGAACTTTGATTGGCAGGGGCGTGCCACCGGTTATTAATTGAACCTATTTAAGTTCATACTGTCGCTTTATTTTCCAAATATCAGTTTAATCCGCGTAAGATGTGTGACCGGCTAAAGCCAGTCCTTCCTGATTCACAGGTAAACAAAAACATTCTCTAAATAATCCTGATTTTTCGGCCGATATAAAAGGCGTAATGATGTTTTGCCTTAGAAGGCCTTTTTCATGCATGGTCATTGTTGAAAAGAGATTGAATAGGCGGAAGAAATGAAGAAACGTAGGGAAGGGCGAGGCGCTATGGAAGAAAATAAAGGAATCCTGCTTGAATCCGGAACGAATGAGTTGGAGATTGTAGAATTTGGATTAGGGAAAAATAAATTTGGCATCAATGTTATCAAAGTAAAGGAAATTATCAATCCCGTGCCTGTAACGTTTGTACCACAGGCCCATCATTATGTAGAGGGCATCATTGAATTGCGGGAAGAAGTTCTGCCAGTTGTAGACGTGGCAAAAGCGATGGGTTATTCTCCTTCCCTGACACCTGAACAGGATAAATTTATTGTTGCCGAATTCAATAAACAAAAAATTGTATTCCATGTCCATAATGTGACGCAAATACACCGGATTTCATGGAAACAAATAGAAAAGCCGTCCGATATGTATCAAGGACTGGAGAGCCAAATCATTGGAGTTATAAAGATGAATGGCGAAATGATCCTCCTTTTGGATTTTGAAAAGATTGTCGTGGAAATCAATCCAGAATCGGGCATTTCTGTCCAGCAAGTCAAAAAATTGGGGCAACGAAACCGTTCGATGAAAAAAGTAGTCGTGGCTGAAGATTCGCCGCTATTAAGAAAGCTGCTTCACGATACCTTATTAGAAGCGGGCTTTGAGAATGTGGACTTTTTTGAAAACGGACAGGACGCAATGGATTATCTTGAACGTATTGTAAGTAAAGGCGAGAAAATCGAAGAAAAAGTGCAAATCATCGTAACGGATATTGAGATGCCGCAGATGGACGGGCACCATCTGACCAGAAGAATCAAAGAACATAAAGATCTTGCGGTGTTGCCAGTCATCATTTTCTCTTCTTTAATTACCGATGATTTACGTCATAAGGGCCAAGTGGTCGGGGCAGATGCACAGGTCAGCAAGCCTGAAATCGCCGAGCTGATCTCTTATATTGATCATTATATTTTATAAGGGCCTTGACTGAGGCACGTGCAAAAGGATAGCTTTGTGCTATCCTTTTGCACGTGGTTGAAATAAAACGGTGTCCGATAAACATCGAAACCTTTAATTTGGGGCATTGATCCAAGAAGGATTAATGCCTTTTTCTATTGAAGAAGCCCTTATTGGAGAAACGGGTAGGTTAGTTGAACAAGGAAGAATTGTGATAAATGAAATTTATGGTAAATTAAAAATGCAGAAGTGATAGCAAAGGAGGAATTATCTTGTTAGAAATATTTCCTGTATATATGACTTCCTTCAAACAAGATAGGCTAATTAGAGTATATCTACCTAAGAATTACAACGAAGGAAGGAAAAAATACCCCGTCTTATATATGCACGATGGACAAAATATTTTTAATGATGACGATGCAATTGGAGGCACATCTTTAGAACTTGAAAACTACTTAGATAAAAATGGATTAGAAGTTATTGTTGTTGGAATAGACCAAAATACCAAAGACCGAATAAACGAATATTGTCCTTGGATAAATGGAGAGTATAGTAAAAAAATATTGGGGCACGTTAGTACATCTGGCGGAAAAGGGATAGAGTATGTTGACTTTATCGTGAATGAACTAAAGCCATTTATAGACAATAAATACCGTACGTTAAAGGACAATACCGCAATGGCAGGTATCTCTTTAGGGAGACTTATTACTACATACGCTATGTGTCGTTATCCTCAAGTATTCAAAAATATAGCCGTATTATCTTCTGCTTTTTACCGTAACCAAGAGGAAATTGAAAAACTAATAAAGGATTCTGATTTGTCTTTAATTAAAAGGATTTACTTAGACTGCGGAGATAAGGAATCAGGAAATGAAGAAATCATAAATAAGGAGTTTTTAGCTTCAAATAAAACCATTTATGATATTTTAAAAAAGAAAGTAACAAGTACAGAGTTTGCAATTATTATTGATGCTGAACATAACTACTCTTTTTTTAGAGAAAGAGTTCCTAAAATTTTTTCTTTTTTAATCAATAATTTAAGATAAAAGAAAGATTAGATTGTGTAGGTTTACACTTAAACAAACGGGTGCTAGAGTTTATCTCGACTAATTTTTAACATTATCATCTAAAATAGTTTTTAATATATTGTTTTTCTCTTTAGAAAATATATCAGATACCAAACTACAAATACTATAGGAATTAAGTAAGTTAAAATAATAAGAATCATCTAATCTAAAGTAGCCCTCCGTGTTTTAGGTAATGCTGTATTACATTATGTATATTATATCTTGATAGTGCGTTCAAGTATTCCTAAACCTTATTCTGAAGGTATTGATTAAGATGATTAATACCTTTAGATCTCTATGAAATTATATTATCTTTAATATGAAACTTGTTCTGGTTGTACAATTTCATATTCACCTTCTGCATACTCTTGCTCCGCATAATGGCCTCCCCATTGACAGAGCTCCTGCAAGATAGGTTTAAGAGATTCTCCAAGTTCAGTGGATGAATATTCAACCTTCGGCGGTACTTGATTATACATCTTTCTGCTCACAAGTCCACTGGCTTCAAGCTCTCTAAGTGTTTGAATCAGCATTTTCTGAGTTATATTTGGGATAATGCGCTTTAATTCACTCGTTCTCTTTGGTCCATTCATTAAAAAGTATAATACAAGGCCTTTCCATTTTCCGCCAATAACTTCCTTTGTCACTTCAAACCCACAACTAAATTTTTTCATGTCTAAAGCTCTCCATTCCACATTTATTACTTTTTAGTTACTATATCACAAAAAAGTGGGTACTTCCGATAATGTGCTTACTGAAGGATACTATATCTTATAAGTTGTTCTTCAAGTACTTAAAGGTACTAGACATAAAATAAAATTAATTCTAAAGGAGTGTTAAGTATGGGTAAATTTGAAGGTAAAATAGCGCTTGTAACGGGTGGAACAAGTGGGATTGGTCTTGCTACAGCACAAAAATTTGTAAACGAAGGTGCATATGTTTATATCACGGGACGTAGACAAAACGAACTTGATAAAGCTGTTAACCAAATTGGCAAGAACGTAACCGGTGTTCAAGGTGATATTTCTAAGCTTGAAGACTTAGACAAACTATATGACATTATAAAGCAGGAAAAAGGTAAGTTGGACATTCTTTTTGCTAATGCAGGTGTCGGCAGCTTCCTTCCATTAGGTGAAATTACTGAAGAGCAGGTTGATAGAACGTTCGACATTAACGTTAAAGGAACCATCTTTACTGTTCAAAAAGCGTTATCACTATTCCCGGACAAAGTAGGTTCTATTATTGTAACGGGCTCTACTGCTGGATCAATTGGCAACCCAGCGTTTAGTGTATATGGAGCTTCTAAAGCAGCATTAAGAGCACTAGTTCGTGACTGGATTCTTGACCTAAAAGGAACTGAAATCCGTGTAAATGTGGTTAGTCCGGGAGGTATTCTTACACCTGCATACGATGAGCTTTTTGGTGATGCACTTGAAGGAGTAATAGAAAATAGCAGAGATACTGTTCCAGCTGGAAGAGTTGGGACACCTGAAGAAGTAGCAAACGTTGTATCTTTCCTTGCTTCAGACGAAAGCAGCTACTTGACTGGTGTTGAATTGTTCGTAGATGGCGGGCTAGCACAGGTATAATTTCACTGCGCAGAGATTACAAATAGTCCCCAAAAAAGGTTAATGGGGATTTACTTGAAGAAGTCGTATAAAAAAGTCGTTTCCTTAAAGGACAGGGAATTCGACTTTTTTTATGTTTGAATTTGCTTAAAGTTGTACATTCGCATTTTCCTGGGGCTACCACTAAATGACCTGTAAAAAAGATTACTTTGTGAATAAATGTACTTAAAGTAACTGGAGCTTTACTTCATTATAAAGGGTTGTGAAGCTCTTTTTTGTTACATCGATAAAACATATGGTGTTGTGCCTTCTAATGCAAACGGGAAAAAACCTCCAGCATCAGGCTTTGAGTCATAGTAGCTTTTGGGAAAATAACCAATTTCCATATTCACTTTTCTTGACTCCTTCGTTCAAAAGTATTCATTAAGATAAGTCTACAAATATTGTACTATATAAACTTTTTCACTTCGCTAATTAGTGAATATTATCAATTAAACAAAGTGGCAGGTTAGTTGAACAAGAATTGACATTAATCGAAAGAAAAAAACAACCCTCCATTTAAACACCAGCGAAAATCTTTTTGTTATGCTTGATGATACATTTGAAAAGGAGGGGATTTCGTGACGGACACAAACGAAATTGCTTATCTTGAAAAAACTTTAAGTCAATTAACAAAGGCATATAAAAAGCTTTCATCAAACATTACTGATCAAGACTACAATTTTAAAAGTTTACAAAAATATATGGTTGAATATAAAAGTGAACTAGATAAATTCGAGGTGTATGATTACCAGCAAACCTTAAGTATGATAGACAAGAGGGGTTTCGCACAAGTGATGGAACGTGAGCAAGTAAGAAAGCTTATAGAATCCCCATACTTCGGACGATTTGACTTTTTATATCATGGTGACCATCCGAGTGAGGCAGAGACAATCTATATCGGGCGCTTCGGTTTTGCTGATGAAGAAGGTACACAATTAATTTATGATTGGCGTGCACCTATTTGTAATATGTACTATGAATTTGAAATTGGTGAAGCCTATTATATTGCGATGGATCAGCGATTTAGCGGTGAACTTATTAAGAAACGTCAAATTAAAATTGAAAATTCTAAGCTTCAATATGTGCTTGATAGCTCATTAACGATACAAGACGAGGTTCTACAACAAACATTAACCCAGCATGCAAATGATAAGATGAAAACAATCGTTACTTCCATTCAACGAGAACAAAATAATATTGTACGGAATGAATCAGCGTATAATGTCATCATTCAAGGCGTTGCTGGTTCTGGGAAAACGGCTGTTGCCTTGCACCGCATCGCTTATTATTTATATAAATTCCGTGATACGTTACGAGCAGAACGTATTTTTATTTTGTCTCCAAATAAAGTATTCAGCGATTATATTTCTACCGTCTTACCAGAGCTTGGTGAAGAGCCAATTCGTTCGTTTACATTGGACGAGCTTACGGCAAATTTATTACCAGCTGCTGTAACATTTAGATCATTTGAGGAAGAAACAAAAGAAATTTTATCGAATCCAGATGGGGCGCTGGCTTCGCGTGCAAAAATGAAGGGGAATTATCCATTTGTTCAAAAGCTGCAATCCTTTTTAGCTGACTTAGACTTAAAGCTTCTTGAATATGAAAACATCTCCATTGTTGGGATAGTGCTGCAAGCTGATTACTTACAAGGGCGCTTCCTTCAATATCGAAAAGAGCCGGTTGTTACCCGTTTAGAGCTTATGGCCGATGATATTATTCAAGTGCTTAAATCCAAGTGGGATAGGGAAGGGAAACTCCCGAGCAAAAACGAAGTCATAAAGCGGCTAAAAAAACGTCTCTTGTTTTCTTCACCGTTGGCGATTTATCGTGCCTTTACTGAAACACTGGGTGAAAACTCATTTAAGTTTTCGAAAAAACGTTTCGAATTTAATGATGTATACCCCTATCTATTTGTACAGCTTTATTTTAAAGGAATTAAGCAGTATGAGCTCGTCCAGCACTTTGTACTAGATGAAATGCAGGATTATTCACCGATCCAATATGCTGTATTATCTAAAGTGTTTACGTGTAAGCGAACAATCATTGGCGATTTCAGTCAGGCTCTTTTGCCATACGAAACGATATCCAAAGAGGCATTTGAAGCTATGTTTCATAATCTGGAATACGTAGAATTAACAACCACCTATCGGTCATCGTATGAAATTGCGATGTATTCAAAAAAATTCATGCGTAATGGGGAAATTCATCCAATTGCAAGGCACGGGAAAGAACCGAAAGAATGGATTTATTCGACACTTGAACAAATGCTGAAACAAGTCCATGAAAATGCGATGAATGATTATCGAACTACGGCAATTATCTGTAAAACGGAGAAAGACTTACAGTTTTTGCAGGAACATTTAAACATACCTTTTACACTACTAGACGGCCAAACAGAAAAGTTTGAAACAGGCCTCCTTTTAACAACGATTCAGTATGCGAAAGGTCTTGAATTCGATGCGGTGATCGTACCTTTTGTGAACGAGACCAATTATCGAACTGAATTTGACCGTGGACTATTGTATATTGTCTCAACTAGAGCGATGCATGAATTAACAGTACTCGTTGATCAAGAAGCACCTTCTCCATTATTGTAATTCCGTCAAAATAGCAATGATTGATTCCACATCATTCATTGCTATTTCTAATTGATTGACTAAATCATCTGTGACATGAAAAAATTCCGTGGAAAAGGCAGGTGTTTGTAACATTTGCCGAATATCTGTCTTTCCCTTTGATTGTTCCAGCTCATGAAATAAATGGGCGATACTGGTGATCGAATAATGCGCGCTGCGCAACGTCCGGATGACGAGTAATTTTTGCAAATCGCGCTGCGTATAGATTCTTCGATTTTGCGTATTTCTTTCAACACAATATAAATGATTGCGTTCCCAATTCCGTAATGTTTCTTCCGTTAACTGAAGCATAGCGGCAACAGTCTTGTGGGAGTAGGTTTCACCTGTAATCGATTTATTTTGTAAAATCTGTTTCACCGTCTCAATGGCCTCTAAAGCATACTCATATTCTGTTTGCAAATACGCTAAATAGGATTCTGCTGCCTGTAAGCCTTCCTTAAATTTTTCACGGCCGCTAAGCTTGACGATTTTTGTGGCCTCTTTGCGAAGGTTATTCTGAATAAATTCTTGCTTAAAGGCAAGTCTGGCAATTTTCATTTGCTTCAGATGCAGATCTGAATATTCTCTGTAACCATTTGGTTTTCTTGGTACAGGCGAAATATAATGCCAGTCTTCATACAGTCGTACTGTATTGGGATGAACCTGAGATAATTCAGCAATTTCACTAGTTCTCATAAACAACCGCCTACTAACTGAAGATAGAATGTAATGAAATAAAAGTTTACTATTGAATAATTAAGATTTATCATATCAAAATGATTAAAGCAAGTGATTAAAAGTGCTTAGGTATGCAAATAAATTTAATGAATAATGGTTATACAATCTTATAAAAATTGATTGAATGTTTATTTAAAAAGGTTCGTTCGAAAACAGTACAATTGATCTATAAAGGACTATTATGAAGTAATCTTGCTTAAAAAATCATTTGCTAACTTATCCAATAGCGCATTCAAGTAACGTCAATTTATACTAAAATTGTTGAAGCAATTTACTTAAACTCATGGGTGCATTCGTTTAAGAAGAAAGTTAAATTGGCGTCTAAGGGAAGAGAACGAAAAACGGAAGATCCCTAGACGAAGGAGGGCTGGGCGAGCTACTGGCATCAGCGAATTCTGCGAGAAATGGACCTGACGCCAGGGGAGTCGGTTGAATTTGCGAAGCTGAATGCAGGCGTTGTGCAGTCGTCGCGAACAGGCATCAACCCGTATTACTTAGGCTTGAAGATGTTTGAAGATATCGAAGAGTGTTTTGATAACCCGACGGAAGAGAGGAAGTGGCGGGGAGTCGAACCGGGGCCCGACCGAGCGCAGATGTTCGAGGTACGGGAAGTGGAGTTCGATATCTCCTTCCTCTGCAATTACCTGACGAAGGATCTGGTCATGCGCGGGGATATGTATCTGTTTCAGAAGCAGGGCAAGGATTATAAGGCTGTTGATAAGGAATGGAAAGCGGTCCGTGATCAGCTCGTCAATATGTGGGTCAATGGCGGGTTTCCGAACATCACGATCAATGACGGAGATTATTTACGGAACGGGGAACTGTATCTGAAGCATTGGTACGAAGGAATTGAGCTTGATGTGAAGTATTTGGAGAAGGTGCTTCCGTACGTCTACCTCTGTAGGGAAGAAGGGTGCATATGGAGACGATGATTGAGGAGAAGCCGATCCTATATTCGTATAATAGCAAAGGGATTCATAAGAAGTATTTGTGAGTAGTGGAGCAGCATCCTTAGGGTGTTGCTTTTTCTTATTCAACAAACGTGGAATTTAAGGGGCCGCAAATATATTCTTTTTTGTAATGCAGTTAAGAGTTGATTTCTCAGAAGCTAATGGCTGTAAATCCATTTTGATTTGTCTGGATGAAATCTTAGAACATTTGCCAGGCGGCCGTCTGTTAGTACATAAGAAATATTAAAAAGCAGGAAAGTTCAAAGAAAACACATATCAAGTTCACTCTAAATTTCATACGTAATTGATATGATTAAGATAAGAAATTAAAGGAGGATACAAAATGCTAGGACTGTTTTTGGTGCTTTTTACCTTATGTCTTGCAGCTCTATTCGTGGGATGGAAAAAAACAAGTCTCGTGTTGTTTTGGCTTCCAGAAAACAAAAGAAATAAGGTGTTTATGATTCTAATTTATGGAGGTGTAGCGATAGTTTCATTGATTGGTGCGCTATCACCGTCCACCATAGAGAATATGGCTTTTATTCTATTCTCAATCTCTTTTTTGGCACTCTTAATAGGTTTAATTAACCCAGCCTTTATATTCAGAAAATCTCCTGAACCCAAAAAAACTAGAGCTAGGGTATTGAAAGTTTTTGGAACAATTGCCGTTTTGTCTGTCGTTATAGGTATAGCAACGGCACCTCCGGTTGAAGAGACTGCTCAAAGAAGCGAACAAGCAGAGCAAATTGAAGCAGATAAACAGGAAGAAGCAGAAGCTAAGGCCAAAGCTGAAGCCGAGCGCAAAGCCAAAGAAGAGGCTAAAGCTAAAGCCCAAGCTGAAGCGGAAGCCAAGTCTAAAGAAGCAGCAGCTAAGAAAAAGGCAGAGGAAGAAGCTAAGGCCAAAGCTGAAGCTGAGGAAAAGGCAAAGATAGAAGCAAAAAAGAAAGCTGAAGCGGAAGCTAAGAAAAAAACGGAATCACAGTTCGCCGGTTACACACTGATTAAAGTGGATGGTGGAGATACGTCTGGATATCGCCAAGCTAAGGTTGTCGTAGATATTGGCTTTGGGGATCGTGAATACTGGGCATTCACAAATGAGTACGGCCAGTTGGTGCGGGTCATTGCTGACAAAATCATTCTGCAAGATGACAGCAGCGAACCCGTAAATTCGTCTGGTAGATACTATTCTGATGAAGCGAAAGTTCCAGGTGTTGAAAGTGACTCACTAGATGAAGGACATATTATCGCTGATTCTCTTGGAGGGGTATCAAATGCCTACAATATTACTCCGCAAAATAGTACGCTCAATCGACACGGTGACCAAGCATATATGGAAAGAGTAATTCGCGATGCAGGTGGAGCAACTAATTTTGAAGCGATTATCACATATCCAAATACAAAGACACAGACTCCATCACATTATCAGTATACCTACACGATTAACGGAAACAAGGTTGTGGATTCCTTTGATAATGTAAACCCTGACGAAGTGAATAAATCGCTTGGATTAACAGAGAGCAAGCCTTCTAGCTCAACTGGTTCAAACGCTGGCTCAAGCACCGGTTCAAGTACTGGTTCAAACAAAGGCGGTGACCTTTCCAGTGTGGATGCGAACGGCAATGGAGAAGTTACGATTCAGGAAGCCAAAGATGCAGGTTATAGTATGCCGATCACAAGTGATCATTGGTTGTATCAATATATGAGAGATAACGACGGTGATGGTATGGTGGGTGAGTAGACATTAGCAATCAAAAATAAACTATTAAAAAAGAAGCTTGGATATCTTATCTCAGGATGACAAGCTTCAAACGTATGTAAATGAGATATGCAAACCATAATAAAAGAAAGAATACAGGAATTTTTAGGGGAATATGAAATGTACTGTGAGTTAATATAGTGCTTGTTCAATAAACTGAGGCAAGTACAGAAGATCAGACTGTCTAATTGGCGGTCTTTTAAATAGTAGATATAGAAAAGCCAAAAAGGAGAATTCGTATGATCAAAATGATTGATGTTTCAAAGGTATACAAAAATGGAGAAGTGGAAACACACGCCTTAAAAAATATCAATTTAACAATCAATGACGGTGAGCTGGTCGTTATTCTTGGACCAAGCGGAAGCGGCAAGAGTACATTGTTGAATGTCATTAGTGGACTTGATCAGGTCTCGTCCGGCAGTATTCTATTTCAAGACAACGAGCTTACTAAGCTATCAGATGCAGGTATGACAAAATTTAGACGAGAGTATTTAGGCTTTATTTTTCAACAGTTCAATCTGCTTCAAAATTTAACGGTCTATGAAAATATTCAAATCGGCTCTGATATTGGCAAACAGCCGCTAAACATTGACGAGTTACTTCCTAAAATCGGACTAGAACAGCTGCGCAATAAGTATCCCTCTCAGCTTTCCGGCGGTGAGCAGCAGCGTGTCTCGATTGCCCGTAGCATTGCTAAGAACCCTAATATTATTTTTTGTGATGAGCCAACTGGTTCTCTGGATGAAGAAAATTCAAAAAAGGTGCTTGCCTTGCTTCAGGATTTAAATCGTAACAGTCATAAAACCATCGTCATCATTACGCATAATATAGGGATTGCAGAAATGGCACATCGAGTCATAAAAATGAACTCTGGTGAAATTACCGAAATTGTTTCTAACGAGACAACAAAAGATGCTTGGCAAATAAACTGGGGCTAGGGGGGGAGATCATATGCTCTTAAAAAATGTCTTCAAAACAATAACGAAAAAATGGATGCAGTTGCTTGCAATCGGACTGATTATTATATTAAGCTCGGCTACCTATACAATGACGTACTACGCTTTAAGCGGCATTGAAGAGCCGACAGAGAAATACTTAAAGGATTATCAACAGGAGGATTTTTCTGTAGAAATGCTGAATGTGCTGACGAATAATGAGCTGCAAAATGCTCAATATCGTTCACTTATAGAACAAGGTATTTTTACACTTTCAGAAATAAAACGGGTAGATCCTCAGTTATTTAATGAGCTTATCGAAAAACGCCAAGAACAATTTACTGCTGCCTTCTCTGATGTCGCAGTTGAGCTGCGTGAATCAAAGAAAATCCAATACAAATTAGATAATCAAAACCACTCAGCCTTATTATTAAAAGACGCTAACAGGATTAACCTATCTTACATAGAGCAGGGGAATAAACCCGAACAACCGAATGAAATAGCCATTGATAAGACGTATGCACAAAAGAATGACCTTCGGATAGGCGACACATTGACCATCCAACATAAGACTTATACTATTTCTGGGTTTGTGCTATTTCCAGACTACACATTACTAGTATTTGATAATAGCTTAAATATGGATACGGCCAAGCAAACAGTTATTTTAATGACAGACGATGCCTATGAAACGATTAATGAACGAGAGCAGTTTCGTTTAGCCGGCATTCAATTATCTACCGCTGATGTGAACACGGCATTTGATGAACAGCAACTGCCATTTGTCACGCAAATTATTGATACAGCTGGCAATATGCGTAGCGGTGCTATATACGATGAATTAACGCAAAGCAAAACAACAGTTGTGGGCTTAAGTATTTTTATAACAGGCATAGCAGTTATTATGATTGCGATTATGATCTTCAATATTTTACAAAATGAACGCGGTCAAATTGGGATTTTAAAAGCGCTAGGGTACAGCCGTGTGAAAATCGTTGCCCCTTATCTATTATTGATTTTAACGTATGCATTCTTTATGATGCTGCTTGGCTATGGTGTCGGCGTTAATCTTGCAGAGCCATTGAAAAATTTATATCTCGATTTTTATTTGGTTCCTGAAATGCCTATTCATCAGTTGCTGTCTGTATTTGTTACAGCAATTTTAGTGCCCCTTACGTTTTTTGCGCTCGTTTTCGGCTTCATTTTATGGAAAATTTTAAGAGAAAGTGCGTTACAATTATTGACACCTCAGCAGTCGCAGTCCATTAATCGTCTAAGCCGTTTGGTGAGCAGGCTGCTTGCGCGCGCAAAGGGTTCAACAAAGTTTAAATACCTGCAGGCAATCAGAAGTACCGGTAGCTTCATAATTTTCTTTTTAGGTATAATGTTTGCTACTATTTTGATCACTCTATCCTTTATGTTAGATGGACTGGTCGACCGGATGACAGTCGGTTATTTAGAAAAGGTAGATTTCCAATACATTGCTTATGTAGATGTTTCCAAGGCTGCTCCTGCATTACAAAGTGGTGAAGAGCCATTTTTAACTTATCCGTATGCAAAGGTGAATAATAAAATTATTACATTACAGGGATTGCAGGAGAACAATAGGTTTTATCAGCTTTACGATGCAGATGATCGAAATATAACAGCACTGCTTTCTAAGGGGGTTATCATTACGCAGCCGCTTAGTATAACTGAAAAGCTTTCAGTTGGAGACACTATTAAGATAACTGTCAATAATCAGCAGATTGAGAAGCCTATTGTCGGTATTGTGGAAGATTACACAGGAAATCAAATAATAATGGATATTAAGGAGCTAAGTTTATTTTTATCGAACGGACAGTCGGACAAGCTATATAGCGGCATTTACTCGAAGAAGCCTATTTCAGATGAATACTATTTATCAGTCAGTTCAAAGAAACATATGCTAGATTTATCGGCTTCGATGAGTAAATATATGCTTTTAATGACGAATGTTTTAATTGGTGCTGCAGCAATCATCGCAGCTAGTATTTTATTTGTTTTAACGTCCTTTACTGTCGAAAAAAACTACTATGCTATTTCATTGTTAAAAGTTATGGGCTATACAAAACGTGAGGTCAACGCGATGATTTTAAACAGCTATTATGTCTATGCACTGATTTGTTACGCGATTAGCATTCCGGTTTCTTTAATTACTATACGCGCTGTTGTTAACCTTTTTGCGAATGAATATAATCTTGTACTGCCCTTAGAATATCATTGGACATTTATGGTTTATACCTTTGTGATCTTGTCCATTGTTTTCCTCGTAAGTACATGGGTAAGCAGACGTAAAATTAATCGCATACCACTTCAGGAAGTATTAAAGCAATATAATGGTTAACAATCCATTCCGCCTCGGTGTAATGGGGGGTCCGGATTCAACTTTTGTTCACGTGCCTGGCACTGAATACACGAAAAATAACGAGGCTTTACTCCAATTTCAAGGGTGGTACTCAGCTCTTATTTTGTTATACTACAAACGGGCAGGTTAGCTCAATAAATGCTTCCATTTTTATGAAACGCAAAAGGGGCAAAATGGTATAATTAAAGCGGAAAATTTACAAAATCTAATTTTCAAGAGAGACAACTATCAAAGGGAAGATTTATATAGCAAACAAGAAGAAGTTGCTGTATAGCGTTGTATTTACTGTAATTATTATTGGTATAGGGGTCATTAGTTTGTACGCACAGTACCCGATAAAGACGGACGCGGTGGATATTAAAAAGCATTTAGAGGATTGGGAAAACAGGTTTGATACACCGTATACGATAGAGGTTAAATCATTTAAACAGTTAGGGGAAACAGGTACATATCTTGCTTCTTATAAGCTGGATGAATCCCCAGCTATGGCGGTGTTAGAGAAAGGTATAAACAATCGACTAAAGATTGTGTCATCGGGTTCTGGAACGAGTATGGTACAATATGAAGATGTTGCGACGGATGATGGGGTTTATGTAGTGCTTTATGGCGTAAATCTGAATGAGAAGATATCAATGATAGAAGTAGATTTACAAACAGCAGATTACAGTTATCGTGTAGATGTGCCTAAAGGTGATTACTTTACGGTGGTAAATTTGCTACCGACTACTATTAAAAGCCCTGTAACGATATCTTTTATGGCGTATGATAAAAACGGTAAGGAATTAATTTTGGATGAGTAACTATTTGGAGAGACAGCATACTGTCTCTCTTTTTCTAACGAAGACAATAAAGTTATTTAATTTATAATAAAATTGTTTATTTCTTATGCAACAAACGGAGCAGCATTCCTATATTGAATGAACCGATTAATTATGTAAAACTAACTATATTTGTGAAATGAGGTACTTAAAGAAACTGGGGCATTACTCCAATATAAAGGGCTGTGATCAGCTCTTTTTTGTTATGCAGCTAGTGGCAGGTTAATTCAATAATCGGAAGGAAAAAGATACATAGAAAGGGAACTATGGATATACCTGATTAAA
>NZ_LN851186.1:1506926-1810992 GCF_001243895.1 Bacillus testis
TTATCTAAGGGTGACAACTCTCAAACCTATGTAAATAAAAAGACCGAACATATTATACATATAAAATATGTTCGGTCTTTTTTGTTATGATACTGGTTCGTAACGATTGTTGTTTTATCTTGTCTTACTCAACTAACGTGGCAGGTTAGTGGAAGATGAACAGTTGAAGAGTTAGTGATATAATAATTAGAAAATAAATACAATTAACTTAAATGGCACACTTTTAAATTGATACTATTGAGTTAAAAGGTAAAAATACTTAGAGTATGGGGTTGGATGAATGAGAAAGATGCTATACCTTTTTCTTTTTTTACTATTGTTGAGTGGTTGTCAAGAATCAAATAGTAACATTAAAGAAGAAAGTTTAGAAGAAACTAAAACAGACGATTATAAGGAGAAAAATATGTTTACGATTGATGCCTATCTACAAGATATAGAGGATGTCCTTGAATTGAATTCTAAAAATCTAATTGATAAATTAAAGGAAATAGATAACCTAACTTTTTATTCTGAAGTAGAACTGTTAGATTTTTCAACTTTTGTTGATCCGACACACTATACCTTATCAATCGTTATGTTCTCGATGGATAAAGAAGCTAATGAAGTTTTTTATGAAGGTAATGATTCTAATTTATTTTCTGGTAGTATGAATATAATTGATAATATTAAATATTATCAGATATCAGATAATCAAATGAATCTTTTTTCTACATTTTATGAGGAAAATGCAGAAACGATTGTTCCTAAAGAACAGGAAGTAATAAAAGACTGGTTTGAGGATTGTTGGATAACAGCAAACAACGGTCAAGAATCTGGATTACCATCCTATTTCTCTTTTCACGATGAATATAAATCATATGACTTAATTAATAAAAAATGGATTTCAGAAGATGAGATGTGGTCTTTTTAAATGTAAACATAACTGACTGCTAATAAGCAGTCTTTTTCAATTAACCTAAAGTTACATAGCAGAAAATCAGAGCTGTCATTTAGATAGTTTTTTCTTATGCGGCTAACGTGGCAGTTTAGTGAAAGAAAGCTTCTAACTTTCGTGGTAAAATAATACAAGGGATAGAAATGGAGAAATTCTTGGTGAAAATTACTATTTATATATTTATTGTTTCATTTTCATTATTGTTAGTATCGATAAATATAGAGAGAGTTACAAAGGACAAAAAAAGGGGTTTTATTGTGTGAAAAAATACATTAATCAGTTTTTAAAGAATTTTTTAATCTTTTTTCTTATTGGTTTAGTTAGTAATAAGCTCCTTAAATCTAATTTTGAAGTATTAACTTCTTTTTCTATTGCAATAGGACTATCTTTAGGCATATTAATATTTAGTTCTCGCAAATGAAAACCTAAGTATTGTGAAGTATTGTACTTAAACAAAACCAGCTAATAGTTTGTCAATCATTTCACTCAAAAATATAATGTAAGCATGCTATACTGAAAATAAGGCATGACAAATAAACTTCCTCCAACAAGATGGAAGTTCCTTGAAGATATGTGAAAATTTATTTTAAGCAACATCTTGGAAGGTTGTTTTGGTTTTCAAAAGAGCGTAAATCCAATGTAAAAGCTTATTAGCACAGGCAATAATGGCTACTCGATAAGGTTTTCCCTCGTCTCGCTTTTTGTCGTAAAACTCACGTAATCTCTTATTTCGAGGGATGAGTTCTTTGGTCGTTCTAGTTTTACGGGCATCTCGAATGGCGCAACGGACAGCTGTGAATAAGGCATGCCGTAGCCTGCTGGAACCCCTTTTCGTGATGTGATTCTTGGTACCCTTGAAGGTACCAGACTCGAATACACTGGGGTCAATTCCCGCAAAGGCTACTAACTTTTTAGGGTGATTAAACCGATCTATTTCTCCAATCTCGGAAATAATCGTGGCCGCGATTTTTTCGCCGATACCAGGAATGGATTGGATAATCTTATATTCTTCTATATTTTTTGCTAAGGCATCTATCTCTTCTTCAAGTACGGATAGATGCTTTTTATATTCAAGAAGAATGTTAATAAGCATCTCTAAACTAATCAGATGGCTATGATACAGGGTCTGCTGAAACGGATTTCGATTAGCTGCTTGTATGAGCTTATTCGCTTGATTACTGGCCCATTTCTGAGATCGGCTCTTGCACAGTTCATGAATCTTCACGGTAAGGGTCTCTTCACCAGCTTCCAACACTTTTTTAGAGGTTGGAAAGGTTGATAAAGTACGTAAAGAGACATCCGAGTACAATTCTCCGAACACACCTACATACTCAGGAAATACTTGATCCAGCACAGATTGAAATTGTAGCTTAGCTTGGACAAACATACCCGTCAAATTCTCGTGCTGTCTCGTCAGATTACGCAAGTTCAAAAGCTGAATGCCACGCTTTTTATAGGGCTCTAAATCCTCTTTGTAATACAGCTCGCAGAGATGGTGAGCATCAATTATGTCTGTTTTGACTTTGCGTAAACTCGAACTTTTCGCTTTGTAAGAAATGAGTGGATTCACAACGATTAACAGGTATCCTCTTTTTTCAAAATACTGAACGACAGGCAGGTGATAATGTCCCGTAGATTCCAAAACAATGGGTGGCTGTGAACCTGATTGTTCTTCCACTTCTTTGATAAAGGCGTGTAATTCCTGTAATCCATCCAGTGTATGTGCGACTTTAAAGCTCTTTTTGTATGGTTTCTTTTTCTCCAAGAATGCTTGAACCTGACTTTCTCCTTTTGCGACATCCAGACCAATGACTGGATTCATGATATCTCCTCCTCATCAATGAATTAGCTGGTAACCCCTAAATGGCTCCTTATAGTGTCATAGCTTCGCTTGTTATACGAGATCTAAGTCCCAACCAGCTTCAATCATGTTTCTATAAGTAGGGGGCGAACGGTTTAGTTATCGGGATTAAAATCCCACGGGGGCGGTCGTTCTACCCCAGCTACCATTAGTATTCTAGAACCTAAATAAAAAGGTCAACCAATAACATTGGCTAACCTTATAATACGANCCGATACCAGGAATGGATTGGATAATCTTATATTCTTCTATATTTTTTGCTAAGGCATCTATCTCTTCTTCAAGTACGGATAGATGCTTTTTATATTCAAGAAGAATGTTAATAAGCATCTCTAAACTAATCAGATGGCTATGATACAGGGTCTGCTGAAACGGATTTCGATTAGCTGCTTGTATGAGCTTATTCGCTTGATTACTGGCCCATTTCTGAGATCGGCTCTTGCACAGTTCATGAATCTTCACGGTAAGGGTCTCTTCACCAGCTTCCAACACTTTTTTAGAGGTTGGAAAGGTTGATAAAGTACGTAAAGAGACATCCGAGTACAATTCTCCGAACACACCTACATACTCAGGAAATACTTGATCCAGCACAGATTGAAATTGTAGCTTAGCTTGGACAAACATACCCGTCAAATTCTCGTGCTGTCTCGTCAGATTACGCAAGTTCAAAAGCTGAATGCCACGCTTTTTATAGGGCTCTAAATCCTCTTTGTAATACAGCTCGCAGAGATGGTGAGCATCAATTATGTCTGTTTTGACTTTGCGTAAACTCGAACTTTTCGCTTTGTAAGAAATGAGTGGATTCACAACGATTAACAGGTATCCTCTTTTTTCAAAATACTGAACGACAGGCAGGTGATAATGTCCCGTAGATTCCAAAACAATGGGTGGCTGTGAACCTGATTGTTCTTCCACTTCTTTGATAAAGGCGTGTAATTCCTGTAATCCATCCAGTGTATGTGCGACTTTAAAGCTCTTTTTGTATGGTTTCTTTTTCTCCAAGAATGCTTGAACCTGACTTTCTCCTTTTGCGACATCCAGACCAATGACTGGATTCATGATATCTCCTCCTCATCAATGAATTAGCTGGTAACCCCTAAATGGCTCCTTATAGTGTCATAGCTTCGCTTGTTATACGAGATCTAAGTCCCAACCAGCTTCAATCATGTTTCTATAAGTAGGGGGCGAACGGTTTAGTTATCGGGATTAAAATCCCACGGGGGCGGTCGTTCTACCCCAGCTACCATTAGTATTCTAGAACCTAAATAAAAAGGTCAACCAATAACATTGGCTAACCTTATAATACGAACGGGGGCTTTAGTTCAATAAGAATTAAACAACTTTATTATCGGTTTACACCTAGAGCGGAGATCAATCTTCACTTGCCCATTAGCTCTTTTTTCATACTTTTTCAAAAGGAGGTATGAATCAGTTTTTCTATTTTGTTCATTCACAAAATTGTTTTTCAATACGAAAAGAGGCTGGGACAAAACCCTTCTCTGAAATGAAAAAGCCGGTGACATTTTACAACGAGTAAAAATTCACCGGCTTTGATTTTTAAAGTTACCACACAAAACCAAACAGAAAGAAGTGTCCTTATGTGTAAAGATTATAATATGAATCATTTAATTTTGCCTTTAGATTTAGAAGTAAAACTACAGAAGAAAGGGTGAAAACGAAATAGGCTTGGTATTAAGGATGATAGAGAAAAATAGAAAAAAGTGAAATTGAGCGCCCCCAATTTCACTTTTTCATTATCTAAAGCTAGTTATGTCCCAGCTTCTTTGAATCCGGTTTTTAATAGAAATCCCTTCCCAGGAATGAAGAAGTGAAAATCGTCGATGTGCTCTTCGGTTTGGTTTTATGCCTGTTTTGGGAGTTCAGACCATAGCCTTTACGTTCCTTTGGCTTCTCCACAGGACCGATATAATTATATATAATGGCTTTTGCTTTGGATAAGGACATATAGGTTTTAGGATTGCGCTTATCATCGGCACGTTTTCCTAAATGAGGAAGTTTCTTGATATCTTCCTTGGACGGAGGTAAATGGAAGATATAATTGCCGCATTGGATAATGACATCCGATTGTTGCCGGGCATTTTTTGGATTATTGGAGAAGTGTAAGCCTAATTTTTTTGCTTTGCCTTCTTTTAACATTTTTTGGATGGCCATTTGCTTCATTTGATACAGCGTTTTCGGTTGAGGAGCTGCCTTGGCGTGTTTATTGATAATAAAAATGGCTTGGGGAAGCTCTTCATCCTTCACCGGATGCTGTTGTTTAGGTCGCTGGTTCATATCCTCAACTCCTTTCTCTCTTGGTTTAGCTAACGTCATTATAGCATTTTGGTGCGTTAAAGTAATAGAAACATCTAAATATTCTCTACTGTTTAATATTTCTTTCATAATTTGCTCATAGTGTGAAATTGATATGGGGAATAAGCTTGTCTATCATTCCTTTCCTATTATAGAAGGATACATTCCTATTTATCCTAATTTAAATAATTGTAAACAGTAAAAAAGCTGTTTTAATTAACAGCTTCTTGACTTATTGCCTGTAGGCTGGCTCTAATTCCATTCTAATTAGCCCTAAGGCTCCTACTTCAAAAGATGCCGAAGATGAAGAAGGGAAAGTGGAAGTTCAAGCGGCTCCGATAGGTTTAACGTATAGAATAAAAACCCCTACTGATCAACTTTTCCTCTATTTAGTATAAATATTCACGTTTTCTGTAATTCCTCCGTATACAGGTGTATTTCCTTGTTGAATCTGATTAAAGGGGCCGGCTATACCGCCGTATGGTGGTTGTTGGTAAATAGGCATGGCGAGTGGCGGATAAGGCGGCGGATAGGGTGGAAAGTAAGGCGGGCAACATGGACGATTGAATAATAAGGGTCCTATGGCGAGACCGGCAATGAATGGAAGGACAAAAGGAAAGAAGCGTTCATCATCGCTTCCATAACTGCTCTGGGCTGGATGGCCATGTATATAAACAGGTTCAAAAGAGGAACCGTATTGATTTCGGTAGGGGTCATTCATGCTGTAGGGAAGATAGGGCATGTAATACATGTGTGAATACCTCCGATCTGGTTTTTCTATATAGTATATGGTCTTTATCTTGCTTGGAGCATGTACAATACAAACCTGGACGATTGTGTATCGGAAGCCCTGTCCAAAATGATTTACTCTCTATTAAAAAGGTGTATTCCGTTCTAACTTTCATTAAGACTCCTCCTTCAATATGAAAATGAAGGCCAAAAAGACCAAGCGGCTCCTTTTGATTCTCGATAGGATGAATGAAAATCCCCACTCATCAAAGTTTCATTTATTGTTTTGTACCTTCTGATCGCCAAGCTGCCCGGATTCCAACACAAATAAGGTCAGCTCGGGCCTTGCCAGGAAACGATAGGGTATCCGGGTGGTCCCCAATCCTTTATTTACATATACAATCATTCTGCCGGCATTATAGAGGCCATCGGAAAAATCTTTGGCGAAGGGAGGAGTAAAAATCGGCCCAATAAACGGCAATTGGATTTGCCCGCCATGGCTATGGCCGCTTAGCTGCATGTCTACCCTCAAATTTTTGGCCTGATGGGCTAAATCAGGAGCATGTGAAAGCAATAGGACAAACTGGTTGTCTGGTATATTCTCCAAGGTTTTATCCCATAGCGGACGGCCGATCATCGGCTCGTCAATCCCAGCAATATAAATGCTCTGCCCGTTGGCTGCACGCAGCATCCGGTTGCTGTTGCGCAAAACAATAAAATCGGATGCTTCCATTACTTCTTTGTATAATGAGCTTCCGTTATGGCCGTGGTCATGGTTGCCGTAACAGCAAAACTTCCCATGGGCTGCTTTGATCTTTGATAGGACTTCGACAATTGCCAACGCCTCTTTATTCTTGTACTGGGCAGGCTTATCCAATAAATCGCCTGTGAAAAGGATCAGATCAGGCTGAAGTTTATTGATTTTATCTATCATTTTTGTAAGCTGCAGCAGATTAAAATGAAACCCTAAATGTGTATCGCTAAACTGAACGATTCTGAGCTTGTGAAAAGCAGGGGGGATGGAGGGAATGTTGATTTTATATGCTTTGGTTTCCACCCAAAATGGTTCCACATGTTTGCAGTAAAAACGGCCGCTCACCCCTATACTAAAAGCGGCAATCCCTGTTTGAATGCTTTTCTTTAAAAAAACTCGCCTGTCCAGTTCCTGGCCCATCTTATCTTCCCCCTTTTCTATCCAATGTAGCTGTAAACTTTTTTAGACTAGATAATAAGGTTCTATGATTATGTGGCTATATTCATACTCTTTTGGCCGTGTTATAGTCTAATAAGCTGTTTTAAGAATAAATGTTACCTTTTTGACTTGGAAATGTATTATGATTGATATAGTAGATATATATGAAGAAAATGTGTGCAAATAAGCACTTTTAATATGATTTATGGCTTTTTTGGGCCGTATTCATACATAAGCTGTTTGATTGTATAGTGTTTAAAAGTAGGAGGTTCAAATGACAAATCAGCCTATGATTATTACTTTTATCATATTAGCATTAATGTTTTTTTTATTGACACAAGGTAAAATCCGGTCAGACCTTATCGGTTTCGGCGCCTTACTGGCCCTGACCGTTCTGCATATCATTTCTCCCGAGGAAGCCATAGCGGGGTTTTCGAACCCGGTCGTCATTATGACTGCCGGCCTATTTATTGTGGGTGCTGGCATATTTGATTCTGGATTGGCAAAATCGGTAGGGAGCGCTTTGTTCAGAATGAGCGGCAACAGTGAAACGAAGCTTCTGGTGATCATGTTCATAACGGTTGGCTTATTCAGTGCTGTTTTAAGTTCAGCTGGAACTGTGGCTATTTTACTGCCGGTCATCATGAGCATTGCTTTTGAGTCGAAAGTAAATCCTGCACGCTTTTTGCTGCCTTTGACATTTGCGGCCAGTATCGGAGGCCTGCTGACACTGATAGGCGCCCCGACAAATCTAATTATATCTGATATATTGGCCAAGGAAGGCCTGAAGGGGTTGGATTTCCTTGAAATTTCAGGCATAGGGTTGATTGCGATGGTCGCAGGGCTGATCTTTATCCTGACAGCCGGGCGGAAAATCCGGCCTTCAAGCGGGGATATGCCGTCGGAACCCGGCAAAACAATTTCAGCAAGCGAACTGGCCGGTCTTTATAAAGTATATGACCAACTTCATTTTGTTCATATACCGGATGCATCGGACATTATTGGGGAGCGTTTGGCCGATCTTAAATTGCCTGCGCGTTTTGAAATCACGGTCATTGAGATCGAAAGAAAATCAAAAGACCGCATAAGCTTGATGCATCCGAAAAGCTCTATTGCTGCCAAGGCGAATGAGGTTATCTATCCAGGCGACCTTTTGCTGGTCTTCGGCGGAGATGCGGAGGTTGACCGATTTATCCAAGCGTACGAGCTGGAGAAACAGCCTTTTGCGATTGAAGAGATTAAGTCGCATTTTCTGCGGAAATCATATGGGATGACGGAAATCCTTTTGGCTCCGCATTCCAGTTTGGAGGATATGACGATTGCCGATCTTCATATTCGCGAGACATATATGTGTAATGTTCTTGCTATCAATCGCAAAGGCGAATATATTCAATCTGACTTAGGAAGACAAAAATTAAAGATTGGGGACGCCTTGCTTGTTTATGGAAAATGGAAGAATATCGGTTTGCTATCCAGCAACCAACAGGATTTTGTTGTGCTAGGATCCAATAATGAAGGGAAAAAAGGCCCCGGTGCTTCCGGCAAGGCCCCGGTTGCGGCATTGATTATGTTATTGATGTTGGTTCTGTTAACTTTTGATATTCTTTCGCCACTGACGAGCATCCTGTTGTCAGCTTTTCTGATGGTGATTTCAGGATGCATCCAGTCGATCGAGGCAGCTTATCAAAGAGTGAACTTGGAAATCATAGTAGTTATTGCGACGCTTATCCCGATTGCATCTGCCATGGAGAAAACAGGAGGCACACAGTTCCTGAGCAATAGCATGCTGTCAATTGTCGGCGCTTATGGCGGTTATGGGTTATTGATCTGCTGTTATCTGGTGGTCTCCGTGTTGTCCCAGTTCATCAATTCTATGGCTGTCACAATCCTTATGGCCCCGGTTGCGCTCACAGCTGCTCTAGGACTCGGCATAAATCCCGAGCCGGTTTTAATAGGGATTGCTGTAGCGGCAAGCATGAGTCTGTCAACATTTGCTTCACCCACCAATATTCTTGTGATGACAGCAGGAGGATATAAAATGGCGGATTTTATCCGTTTAGGTTTGCCATTGCAAATCTTCGTCGGCATACTGGTGTTGATTGCCATACCGCTTCTTTTTCCATTTGTATAATTGCCTGATTCAAAGCATGCTGCTTGCCGGCATGCTTTTTTTCATGGTTAGGCTTAAATGGCGTCTAGGTAAAAACTGAAATAACAGATTTTATCCCATTTTTCTGCAAAGGCAAAAGTCAGCTTAGTATGGTTTTGTAATTGTTCTTTTCGCCCATTGACAAGATTGTTTCTTCGTGTGCTGGCCAATATGCGAGCAAAAAGAGCATGTGATAAAGGAGTGAAGAAATAGTTAAAATTAGAAAATTCATACTAATAATGGTAAAATAAATGAATGGTTGTTCATTATGAGGTTGGGGGGATTAAGATGAAAGATAAAGTGGCTATTATTACTGGCGGTTCAAGCGGCATGGGAAAATACATGGCGAAGCATTTTGTTTCGCAAGGAGCAAATGTCGTCATCACAGGACGCAACCCGGAACGCTTGCAAGAGGCGATAAAAGAAATTGAACATCCGAATGGAAAGGCGATTTCATTCCAAATGGATGTCCGTGAAATAGAACATGTGAAAGCGCTGGTTGAAAAAACACATGAAGAATTCGGCACCATCGATATCCTGGTGAATAATGCCGCTGGGAATTTTATTTGCCCGGCTGAAGATCTGTCGCCAAATGGCTGGAAATCCGTAATTGATATTGTACTGAACGGTTCCTTTTATTGCAGCAGTGAAGTAGGAAAATACATGATCAAAAATGGAATTAAGGGATCCATACTGAATATGGTCGCTACATATGCCTGGGATGCAGGTCCAGGGGTTATCCATTCGGCAAGTGCCAAAGCAGGCGTCCTGGCCATGACGCGGACATTGGCGGTAGAATGGGGCCGTAAATACGGGATCCGTGTGAATGCCATAGCACCTGGGCCAATCGAGCGGACTGGCGGAGCGGCAAAACTGTGGGAAAGCGATGCTGCTGCCCGATTGACGCTTGAAGCCGTGCCTTTGGGAAGATTGGGGACACCTGAAGAAATTGCCCAATTGGCGGCTTTCATGCTGTCTGACCAGGCGCTATATTTGAATGGAGAATGTATTACTTTGGATGGAGGCAGCTGGTTGAATCAAAGACCTTTTTGAATAATGTGTAAATGAATATGAAAAATCGGATATCTTTGAACGCCATTTGACATACAGTGGTATAATCTTTCTAAATACCAAATGTTCGGGGTGGTCAACATGGATCCAATGGAAGTGCTGACAAACTTTAGTCAGCTTGAGGCTTTTTTGCAGCCAATTTTCAGTGCGGATGAACATATTGTGATAGGTTACGAAATATTGGGGCGTTATAAGACAGACAAAGGCTATGAAAGCTTGGGGCCATTCTTCAGTGATCATTCTGTCCCTGAAGAGTATCGGATCGACGTGGACAATATCATTTTGGAACAGGCATTAGCCAAGTTGGCGGATCAGGAAGACGAATGTTTCATTTTTATTAACCGGGATCCCCACTTATTGATGTATGACCATGGGGAAGGATTTCTTGAAATCATCAAGCGTTATTTCCCTGAACAGAAAATGCATCGCATAGTATTAGAGTTATCCGAGAAATCATTCTCCGGCAATATGGAAAGTCTGTTGCATTTGTTAACTTACTATAAGACCTATGGAATCAAGATTGCAATCGATCATTTAGGGGTGGATAGCCACTTGGACCGCATATCGGCGATTTCCCCTCAAATCCTGAAAATCAGCCTTGACCATTTAAAGATGCAGCGATGGGATACGTTTGCCGACACCATCTCTCTATGGGGAGAATTGTCCCGCAAAATGGGTGCTACCCTCTTATTCGAAAATATCGAAACCGTATATCAGCTGCAATTTGCCTGGAGGCATGGCGGCCGTTACTATCAAGGGTTTTATTTGGCGCAACCGAGCCCAGCAGCCATTGGCCGTGAATCTTTAAAAGAGCGCTTCAAACGTGAATGCCATAGTTTTATAGATTCAGAGAAAATGAGCCTTGAAAAAAAATATGATGAGAAAAAAAAGTTGCAGTTGGAATTGGAGCGCTGTGTGAGGAAGAGCAGGGCTGCAAGCGGGGAACGGCAGCCGTTGCTGGAGCTAGCCAAAATGTTGGAATCCTACGCTTTCCGTTTGTACGTTTGCGATGAAGATGGGTTTCAAAAGTCGCCGAATTTCCTGAAGACGAACCAAGGTTGGTCCATTCAGGAACATTATATCGACAAGAATTGGAGCTGGCGTCCCTATTTCCTGAAAACCATTATTAAAATGAGAAATGATCAAGAAGGCTTTCTTTCTGATTCATACAGTGATATCGAGACTGCACAAACCATCAGAACCTTTTCGCTGCCTTTAAGAGATAATGAGTATCTCTTTATTGATATTTCTTATGAATACCTTTATGAGCATAATATTTTTTAACCAGCCTACTAGATTAAAGAAGAGCCGCTAATTCAAAAAGCGGCTCTTCTTTGTGACTATAAATGAAGCAATCGTTCGATCTTTTCCTGGTCGAAGCCGATTATGGCTTCTTCATCGATTACGATGACAGGAGTGGAAAAAGCATTATATTGGTTCATCATCTTCTTCTTTGCCTTTTGGTCCCTAGCTATATTTTTTTCTTCAAAGGGAACCCCATGCTCTTTCAGGAACAATTTAGTGAATTCGCAAGGGGGACAAGACGGCTGTGTGTAAACGACAACTTTATTCATGCGTACCTCCAATGAAACAGCTTCTATGCAGAAGGATCTAAATGGGAATGATGTCAAACGACATATGTATAATTTATGCTTTGCTTTCTCTTTTTGCAAGCATATCGAGTATTCCTAATGAAGATACGCTAAAATCAAGCTTCAGGATCGATTGCAGTGAATGTGAGCCTGAAACCTCTAGTTGAGAAAGTCTGGGGGAAACAAGATCCCAAAGCAGTTTCTCGATTAATGCCAGCTGCGCCTCTGCATCGCCGGGCATTTGCTTTCGGGCTTCTGTTCCGCATGCTACAAAGAGCGGGATATAATGCCTCATTTGGGAAAACGCCTCGGTTGGTTCGCTGCATACGCCGAAATGGCCAAAGAACAAGGCGTCCGGCTTTAATCTTTCATACAGAGAGATACTATTAAGCATATCAACCGGGTTGAATTGGTTAGGGGAAGTCGTAGGCAAAACAAGGGTGCCTTTTTGTCCCTCCTGGTAGTAGATGCCGCATGTATCGCCGGTAAAAACGCCATTGGATACAGAATCATGGATGGATATATGGTGATTGGCATGGCCGGGTGTGTGGTAGAAGGTTAAAGTGCGGCCGTCAAGAATCAATTGCTGCCCATTCCCGACAGTCTCAATCCTATGGGCCGGAATAGGGAGAATTGGCTCGAAAAGTGCTTCGAAGTCTTTACCGTAAACAGCTTTTGCTCCGGCGATCAACCGGGCTGGATCAATCAAATGGCGTTCCCCCTTGGGATGGACGAGAAGTTTTGCATTCGGGCACTTTTGAAGCAGCAGGCCGGCACCGCCTGCATGGTCAAGATGTATGTGGGTTACAATGATGTGGGTGATGGTTTCCAATGGGATGTTCAGTTCTTCCAGTCCTTGAAGAATATAAGAGATGGAAGGGCTGGCTGAGGTTTCGATCAACTGTGCTTGGGATTGCCCTTTTAAGACATAACAGCCTGTTCTATTTTTTCTCCCTAAATCGTGACAATCAATGCAATACATAGTACTATTAATTTGTTGCGCAAATTTCATTGATATACCTCCTGTCAGCAATCTTACTTCTTTATTCTAAGGGGCATTAGTGGTAAAGTAAATGATTGTGGAAACATTCTGAATACACTTAGGCATGGCACAGGCATAATAAATTGTGATATAGTGAATCATACTGGTAATTATACCGTTACATATTGAAAGGAGATGCTATTATGACTCAATTACAAGGCATCATAACAAGACTACTAAACCTTCAGGAACAAGCGAAGGAAACAGAAACTGCACAACGTTTTTTTGAAATAGATGGCGTTAAAAAATGTCAGGTTACCTACTTTAACAAAACTGCTATGTTTGAATTGGAAGTTTACGATGAAAAAGGTAAAACTTCTAAATATCAATTCGACAATATTGATATGATCACTATTGAAATTTTTGATTTATTACACGCATAAGAGTCCCAGTGGGCTCTTTTTTTTTGGTTTTTTTGCTTTTTATCCGGCTAAGGCTCCCGCTTCAAAAGATGCGTGAATAGGAAGAGGCAAGTGGAAGATAGAAGTACCAGTAAGGATTCGGTTTAGTTCAACTAAGGATAGGCGGGAAATGAAAAACCCGACCAATGAATGTTTTGCTTGATAAGCAGCGGACAGGAATCTCTTTTCGCGGGTTGTCAGGTGAGACTGCTTGCATCTGAAGCATATCTCGCTTTTCCTCTAAGTTAGACTGTCTGCTTGCCGTAAAAGCTAAGGCTATGTATACTTAGGATGTATTTTAACAGAGAGTAGATGCAGCAAGAGATGGCCCAGTTGTTGAATAATAAACGATGAAGGTGGATCGGTTATGCTGATGCTTCTATTGGTTGTCATGTTGTTTATTATATTGTTGGGGCTTGCTGAGGTGACATCCATGAAAAAGGAATTGATTGCCGTACGCAAGCTTCTGGAGAAACAGGAAAATAAAAACTAAGCATTTAGGATGCAGGCAGCAGAAGTAATTGTTAAAATAAGTAAAAGAAGAAAATACTTAGAACCAGAGTAGGGGTAATCATATGCTTACATGTAATAACAATGAATTACTTTCCACATCGATTGAGCGATACGTGATTTCAGCAGAAAAAGTTGCGCATGTCCAGATTGCCAATAATCTTGAACACGGTTTGTTAGTTCTTACGAAAAGTGGATATACAGCGATCCCTGTGCTGGATCCGCATTTCAAATTATATGGTCTAATCAGTTCGCCTATGATTCTTGATAAGATCCTTGGCCTTGAACGGATCGAGTTCGAGAAACTGGAAGAGTTGAAAGTGAGTGATGTCATGAATGCTGATATTCCTCGGCTGCGCATGACGGATACTGTCAAGGTTGGATTGGAAATGATGATTGACCATCCATTTGTATGTGTGGAAGACGAAAATGGCATTTTTGAAGGGATCTTGACAAGAAGAGCGTTGCTGAAAGAGTTTCAGAAGCAGCTATTTGCCAATTGAATCCATTTGAAAAGGAAGAGTCTTGCGTTACGCAGGCTCTTTTTTACAAGGCTTTTTTTCGGGTTCTATACTAAATGTTGGGGTGTCCACTTAAAAATGGGCAAAAAAAGAGCACACAAGCTCCTAATTTCTTATACTTGAATTGACGAGAAACAAGATAGAAAAGGAGATGTGTGCTCTTGCATTTTAACATGATTCTGCCCGGACTTGAAGGGGCAACCATCATCAAAACCGACATCAATGAAGGAATCTACCAAATATATATTGAAATGCCGATTAAGGACCATGCCTGCCCTTCCTGTTCGAAGGAGACCAAGCGTGTCCATGACTACCGTATCCAAAAGATTAAGCATCTGAAAATGGCGGAACGCCCCACCATGATTATCTATCGGAAAAGGAGATATGCCTGCTTGTGCGGGAAACGTTTCTATGAGGAAAATCCTTTTGTGGAGAGGTATCAACACCATTCGAAGGAATGGAATCAACAGGTCCAGATTCGTACCGTCAAAGCCAAGACATTCACCGAAATTGCGGCCCAATACCATACATCCGTCAGTACGATCATACGGCGTTTTGACCGGATTATCCCCCAATCAATCAAGGGAGAGAAGGCCTTGCCCAAAGCGATTGCCATCGACGAATTCAAAGGGGATTCCGGAAAGGAAAAATATCAATTGATCATTGCCAATGCCGTGACCCGCGAACCGATCGACATCCTGCCAAACAGACGGAAAGACACAATTAAAGAGTACTTGCGGAAACATGGGGCCAAGGTGGAAGTGGTTGTCATGGATATGAGCCACGCCTTCAAGGCAGCTGTCAAACAGGCCTTGGACGGTCCTGTGATCGTGGCGGATGGGTTTCATTTCGTCCGGTATATGAATTGGGCGCTCGACAAGATCCGTGTGAGGGAACAAAACGAGTGGCATGCATACGACCGTAAAAAGTGTAAGAAGGTCCGTTACGTCTTTCATAAAGCTTCCCACAAGCTTACAAAAACAGATAAATGGTATCTGGAAAGATACTTTGCGCTGTCCCCTGAATTAAAAATAGCGTATGGGTTGAAAGAGGCCTTTTATGAGTGGTTTAACGAAGCCAAACGGCGGGGGCCAGGCCATATCGAGAAGACAAAAGAAGCGCTGCATGCGTTTTATGAAAAGGTGGAAGAAAGCAGGATTCCTGAGTTCGTGAAAACCGTCCAGACCTATCGAAATTGGGAAACGGAAATCCTTAACCGTTTTGAATTTGGGTACTCCAATGGGTTTGTGGAAGGGTTGAACAACTTGACAAAGGTCATGAAACGGAATGCCTTTGGGTTCAGGAACTTCGCTCGTTTTAGGGCACGAATCCTCCTGCATCACCACTATAAATCAATAGGCAATTCATTAGGATAAAGGGGCAGAGAAATGTTCTCTACCCCAACACTTGAAAAAGAACCTTTTTTCGGCAGTTGAATGAATGGCGAAATGCCGGGCTGACCGCTAGAAACCAATAGAGAGGGATGGAAATGAGCAATTCAGAATATCAGCTATTATCGGTTCTGGCCCAAGAGATGAATATGCGCAAGGCGGCTGAACGTTTATTTGTTTCGCAGCCGGCGTTGTCACAGCGGTTGCAGAGCATTGAAAAAGAGTGGCAGACTAAAATCTTTGTCCGCTCCCAGAAAGGCCTAACCTTAACGCCGGCCGGGGAGGCGATCATCGACTTAGCCAACCGCGTACTTGAACAGGAAGAGAAAGTACAGGAAGAAATCCAGGCGATGGACAATAAGGTTTATGGTACTTTAAAAATCGCTTGCGCTACGATTGTGGGCCAAAATTGGCTGCCAAAAGTGTTGAAAAAATATGTTAACAGATATCCGCATGCTAAAATCTCTTTAGTGACCGGATGGAGTTCGGAGATATTAAAATCGCTATATGACGATACTGTCCATGTAGGGATCATCAGAGGAACGCCTGATTGGAAAGGGGTCCGCCATCATTTATTTAAAGATAAATTATATTTGGTCGATACTGAAATGCAGGAGCTGGAGCAAATTTTAGAAACGAACCGACCGTTCATCCAATTCAAGAGTGATTCGAATTATTACCAAGAAATACAAGATTGGTGGATTCGCCATTTTAAGAGTGTGCCCAAACGGACAATAGTGGTCGACCAGATAGAAACGTGCAAGCAAATGGCGCTTAATGGGATTGGCTATGCGATTTTGCCTGCCATCACGATTGAGAACCATGACAGCAATATCTATAAAATTCCCTTGTATGATGACCATCACGATCATTTGGAGAGAGACACCTGGCTGCTCGGCTATGAAAAATCATTCGAGCTGCAGCAAGTGCAGGCGTTTGTCGAAGTGGTTCAGGAATACATTGAAGAAAGCAAACTCAAATAGAGGGCCATTCCTTATTTCTGTTGAGCCGGTTAGCTTAAAGGGGCTTGATTGCCTAATATTTTTGCCTGTTTTACTTGTTAATCTCTTTTTGGTTTGGTAAAGTAATCAATAGAAATTTTCTGCATTTGAAGGAGGAGGAAACATAAATGAAAATGGTAGATGCTCGCGAAATCATTTCGTACATAGCAAATGCAAAGAAATCAACACCTGTAAAGGTATACATAAAAGGAGACTTGGAAGGGTTGGCGTTTGGTGAGCAAACAAAAACGTTTATCACGGGAAACACCGGCATTCTTTTCGGCGAATGGTCTGATATTAGTGAAGCGTTAAACGAGTACAGTGATCAAATCGAGGATTATGTGGTGGAGAATGACCGCAGAAATTCTGCAATCCCTATGCTGGACCTAAAAGGGATCAAAGCAAGAATAGAACCGGGCGCTATTATTCGCGATCAAGTAGAAATCGGCGAAAATGCAGTCATTATGATGGGAGCCTCCATCAATATCGGAGCTGTTATCGGTTCCGGCACAATGATCGACATGAATGTAGTAATGGGCGGAAGAGCGACAGTCGGCAATAACTGCCATATCGGCGCCGGTGCTGTTCTGGCTGGTGTCATCGAGCCGCCTTCAGCAAAACCTGTTGTGATTGAGGATGACGTACTGATCGGCGCTAACGCTGTAGTCCTTGAAGGTGTAACTGTTGGCAAAGGGTCAGTGGTCGCTGCCGGAGCAGTTGTTACTCAGGATATCCCGCCATACTCTGTGGCAGCGGGCATCCCTGCTAAAGTCATTAAAGAAATAGACGATCAAACAAAATCAAAAACAGAAATTATGCAAGAGCTTCGCCAGTTATAATGATTAAAAGAATGGCTGCCGCACAGAAGGTAATCCTTATGTTGCGGCAGTCTTTTTTACAAAAACGAAATGAAAAAAGCATCGATAGGATGCGAAGAAACAAACAAAAACACTATGTAAATGGAGGAAGCTGAAGTGAAGGATTCGAATGAGTTCATTGGCGTGCGCCGGGAATTGCACGCCATCCCTGAGTTAGGGTTCGAAGAATATAAGACACAAGCTTTTCTTTTGAATTACCTGGAAAGCCTTCCTGCTGGCCGCCTTTCGATCTGCAAATGGAAGACAGGCCTATTCGTAAAGGTATTTGGACGATCACCGGTAAGAACGATTGGATATCGTACGGATATTGATGGATTGCCCATAACGGAACAAACAGGGCTGCCTTTCCAATCGCAGCATTCCGGCCGGATGCATGCATGCGGCCATGATGTTCATATGGCCATCGCGTTAGGTGTGTTGACCCGTCTGGTCCACGAGCCAATCGATGACGATGCACTGTTCATCTTTCAGCCGGCCGAAGAAGGACCGGGAGGAGCGGAACCGATGCTGAAGAGCGATATTATGGCGGAATGGCGTCCGGATATGATGATTGGCCTCCATATTGCGCCTGAGTATCCTGTCGGCACCATTGCGACAAAAAAAGGCCTTTTATTCGCCAATACATCTGAATTGTACATAGATATCAAAGGAAAAGGCGGCCATGCGGCTTATCCGCATCAAACCAACGATACCATCATTGCGGTCTGCCAGCTTGTCGGACAGCTGCAGAGCATCATTTCCAGAAATGTCGACCCACTGGATTCAGCCGTGATTACCATCGGAAAAATAACCGGGGGAACGGTCCAGAATATCATTGCGGAACATTCCCGTATTGAAGGCACCATACGGACGCTCTCGCCAGAAAGCATGGCTAAAGTAAAGCAGCGCATCGAGGAGCTAGTAAGAGGGATCGAAGTAGGATTTGCCTGTGAGACCGCTATTGACTACGGTTGTATGTACTATCAGGTAAATAATGAAGAAACATTGACTGACGAATTCATCGCTTTTGCAGAACAAGAACCCGGCATTGACTTTCAGCTAGCCAAAACCGGTATGACAGGCGAAGATTTCGGTTATATGCTGAAAGAAATTCCTGGCTTCATGTTTTGGCTGGGCGTTGAATCTCCTTATGGCCTGCACCATGCAAAGCTTAATCCCCAGGAAGAGGCCATTCCTAAAGCAATCGACTTTTTGGCATCTTATATGCGTTATAAGGGAAATCGCGGTTAAAAGTATATTTTTAGACGGACAGAAATCGAATCTGTCCGTTTTTTTGATGATGATGATTAATATCTTGTACAAAATTTGTAACAATTGGGCGAATTGTCTGTGCTTATCATTTTAATTGAAAATGAAAGAATGGTACTATAAATAATAGTAGAAGAGGCTATGGAGTTTTATTGTATTTTAAAATATTTATCAGATGATACTTATTGTAATTAAAAGTTTGACATCCTTTCGCACAATGATATAATGGGTATTGTCGAACAAATTGATAATTGAGAATTTTTATTGTTATTCTCAATTAATATAATCTTATAATTATATTTGGAGGGATTTTTCATGGCAGAACGCATGGTAGGAAAACAAGCTCCCCGCTTTGAAATGGAAGCAGTATTGCCAAACAAAGAATTTGGTAAGGTAAGCTTGGAAGAAAATATGAAAAATGACAAGTGGACTGTATTATTCTTCTATCCAATGGACTTCACATTTGTATGTCCAACAGAAATCACAGCAATCTCTGACCGTTATGATGAGTTCGAAGACCTTGACGCTGTTGTGGTCGGTGCTTCAACTGACACAATCCATACTCACTTGGCTTGGATCAATACAGACCGTAAGGAAAACGGCTTGGGAGATTTGAAATATCCGCTTGCAGCAGACACAAACCATAGCATTTCCCGAGAATACGGCGTGCTGATCGAAGAAGAGGGTGTTGCCCTTCGCGGATTGTTCATTATTAATCCAGAAGGTGAATTGCAATATCAAGTGGTGAACCACAACAATATCGGACGTGACGTTGATGAAACTCTTCGTGTTTTACAAGCGTTGCAAACAGGCGGCCTTTGCCCTGCAAACTGGAGACCAGGCCAAAAAACGCTATAATAAAGTGAAACTTTGATAGGCGGGAATATCTCATCCCGCTTCTCTTGGGATAAAGACTAATGGAGAAGGCCTAAACATATCCTGTTAGGCCTCTTTTTTTCTTAAATATGTATGGAGGTGCATGTGCGATGAAATTACGTACTGAAATGCCTGAATTGACTGGAGCTACCGAGTGGCTGAATGGCCAAGTGACTAAGGAGGATCTTGTGGGCGATAAGCCGACCTTAATTCATTTTTGGTCTATTTCTTGCCATTTATGCAAGGAAGCAATGCCTCAAGTGAACGAGTTCCGCGATAAATACAAAGACCAATTGAACGTAGTGGCTGTTCATATGCCCCGCTCTGAAAACGATTTGGATATAGAAGACATTAAAAAAGTAGCAGCTGAACACAATATCACTCAACCGATTTTCGTCGACAGTGAATTGAAGCTGAATGATGCTTTTGAAAACCAGTATGTACCAGCTTATTATGTGTTCGACAAGACAGGTGTACTCCGTCATTTCCAAGCAGGCGGCAGCGGCATGAAAATGCTTGAAAAACGGGTTAACCGTGTTTTAAGTGAAAGTGAACAAGCTGAATAAATTCAATAATAGCCAAGCATTGTTTTTTACGGTTTATACCGTATGAAACAATGCTTTTTTTGTGTGTAGCAAAATAGAAGAGGTGTCTTAATCACATAATTCATAATTATACAAAAATAAGTAAAATTTAGAAAAAAACTGTAGCATTTTATTTCGAAAACCGATATATTAGGTAATACAGTTTTCTGTAATAATGGTTTTTTTTACCCATTCATAAACAGAAATAAGAGGGGGTTAGTATGGAGACATTTAAGAAATTAAAGCGTTACTATTGGCCGTATCGGTCCCATTTGTTTGTTTCATTGGCATTTTTATTATTGATGACCTTGATTACAGTTGTTTATCCGGTCATACTCCAGATAACGATTGATCGGGTGATCGGGGAAGGAAAGTACATTTGGATTCCTTATTTGGCCATTGGCTTCGTTATATTAATGATGGTAAAAGGCTATGCTTCCTATCTGAACCAGTATCAGGGAGACATTTTTGGGATCAAGGCTGTCTACCATTTGCGCAACGCTTTGTATGAAAAACTGCAGTTTTTGAGTTTTGGCTATTATGATAAAGCGAAGACGGGCGATTTAATGTCAAGGCTGACAGCAGATGTCGAAGGGTTCCGGTTCTTTCTTTCTTTCGGGATTGCTGAAGCGATCCGGGTTGTTACTCTAATTGTCATCAGCTTTGGTGTAATGTTTTACTATTCAGTGCCACTCACTTTGGTGACAATGATTACACTGCCGTTTCTTGCTGTTGTTGTCTATCGCTTCGAGAAAAAGGTTTCACCGGCTTTTAAGGGCATTCGCCAATCATTCGGTAAACTGAATACCAATGTACAGGAAAACATAAGCGGCATACAGACTGTTAAGTCGTTGTCGAGGGAAGAGTTCGAGATTGATAAATTCAATTCTTCCAATGGTCAATATCGCGACCAGTACATATACACGAGTAATATTATGTCCAAGTTTTTTCCGTTGATGGAATTATGCGGCCAGTTTTCCATTGTCCTGCTGTTTATTTACGGCGGAAAATTAGTAATGGATGGTGCCCTGAAACCAGGAGAGCTTGTTGCTTTTTATAGTTTAGTATGGTATATAGTCTGGCCTATCACCAATATTGGCTATATTATCAATCTGTTTTCCCAATCAAAGGCATCGGGAGAAAGGTTGCTGGAAGTATTGGAAGAGGATCGGCATATTGAGGAATGCGAAGAGCCGCTCGCAGTGGCCAAAATTGAGGGGGATGTCCAATTTGAGAATGTCTCGCTTCTTTATCCCGAGAGCGACAATCATGCGCTGAAGGATATTTCTTTTCGTCTTCCTGCCGGCAAAACTCTTGGTCTGATCGGTGCAACAGGCAGCGGTAAAACGTCCTTGACGCAGTTGATTACCCGATTCTATGAGCCGACAGCAGGGAGAGTTTTGATCGACAACCATCCGCTTGAGACTTTTTCACTTGAAACTTTGCGGAGGAATATAGGATTTGTACTGCAGGAATCGTTTTTGTTCTCGTCTACCATCCGTGACAATATTTCTTATGGCAAACCAGAGGCGACAATTGAGGAGATCATGGAAGCAGCAAAAAGAGCGCAGGCACATGAATTTATCCAACAGCTGCCAGATGGATATGATACCATGCTGGGCGAGCGGGGACTTGGATTATCCGGAGGGCAAAAGCAGCGGATTGCCATTGCGCGGGCCATATGCCTGAATCCTGGCATCTTGATTCTTGATGATGCGACCAGCGCTGTCGACATGCAGACTGAGCAAAGCATACAGCATGCATTAAAAGAAGTCATGAAAGACCGTTCAACCATCGTCATTGCCCATAGAATCTCTTCTGTTAAGCATTGTGACGAGATTTTGGTCCTGCAGCAAGGACGGATTGCAGAACGCGGTACACACCGAGAGCTGATTTCCCATAAAGGATTGTACCGGGCTATTTATGATATCCAATACAGCGACCATGAAAAAATGGCGCATGTTTAAAAGGAAAAGAGGTGCTTTATGAAATCACGCACGATGAATCCCCAAGTCATGAAACGATTCAATTATTCAACCGATCAAGCCATCGATAAACCATTCAACTGGAAGCAGATGCTTCGGTTGCTTGCTTATATGAAACCTTACAGGAAAGGCCTTTTGCCATTATCGATTGTATCGGTCATCATCACCACATTGATCCGTCTGGCAATCCCTATTCTGATAGGGGTCTATACACTCGATAGAGCAATCATCAATAAGGATGGCCCTCTACTGGTCAAAATGGTAGCTTTAATTGCGATACTGTATATTGTCTCGTATGTGGTCAACGTATTCCGTTTTAAATGGATGAACCAACTAGGCCAAAAAATCATTTTTGACTTAAGGAAACATCTATTTACCCATGTACAGAGCTTATCGAACCGATTTTTTGATCAGCGCTCGGCGGGATCAATCCTTGTCCGTATTATGAATGATATCAATTCACTTCAGGATCTTTTTACAAATGGAGTGATCAATCTCTTAATGGACAGTATTACGTTGATCGGCATTATCATCATCCTATTTACCTTGAGCCCACAGTTGACGTTGGCTGTTTTGATTATCATGCCGATTATGTTTTTCATTTCCACCAGCCTGCGGAAAAAAATCCGAAGAAGCTGGCAGGAGGTAAGGCTTGTCCAATCCAAACTGAATTCCCACTTGAATGAAAGTATCCAAGGAATTCGTGTGACTCAATCTTTTTCCCAAGAAAAGGAGAATATGCGTTTTTTTGATGGGGTCAATTACGAACTATTTGAGAATTGGCGAAAAGCTTCACAGAAAAACGCTTTATTCCGCCCGTTTGTCGATATCACAAACGCTCTTGGCACGGCTGTATTGCTTTGGTATGGAGCCCATTTAATCAGCGCAAACCAAATGGATATCGGTGTCTTTGTTTCGTTTGCATTTTACTTGGGCATGTTTTGGGAGCCAATTTCCCGGCTGGGACAGCTATATAATCAACTGTTGATCGGGATGGCATCTTCTGAACGGATCTTTGAATTCCTTGATGAAAAACCGAATATCAGTGAAAAACAAGATGCCATCGATTTGCCGGAAGCAAAAGGAAAGATTGTTTTTGAAGATGTGGAGTTTTCTTATGACCAGAAAAGAAAAGCGCTTAAAGGCATCTCCCTAAAGATGGAAGCTGGGCAAAGAGTGGCATTGGTAGGGCACACTGGCTCAGGGAAAACGACGATTGCCAATCTGATCAGCCGATTCTATGATTGCACAGCTGGAAAAGTTCTGATTGATGGATATGACATACGTGATCTCTCGCTCTATTCTTTGCGCCGCAATATATCAATCGTTTTACAGGATACTTTTATCTTTTCGGGCACGATTCTTGAGAATATCCGTTTTGGCAACCCATCGGCGACTGACGAAGAGGTAATGGCTGCGGCCAAGGCAGTCGGGGCCGAAGATTTTATTATGCGACTCCCTAAAGGGTACCAAACTGAGGTGGAAGAAAGGGGAAATATCCTTTCAGTAGGGGAAAGACAGCTTTTATCCTTTTCACGGGCTCTCCTTGCCGATCCGAAAATTATCATACTAGATGAGGCTACAGCAAGCATTGACACTGAGACAGAGGTGAAGATCCAGACAGCACTGAAGCAGTTATTGAAGAATCGGACATCCATCATCATCGCCCATCGGCTATCAACAATCCGTGATTGCGATATGATTTATGTAATGGAACAGGGGACTATTAAAGAACAAGGCAATCATGAGCAATTAATGGCGCAGGAAGGGCATTACTATCACTTGATTCAGGCTCAATACCAGCTGCAAGGCGCATAAGATCGGCAATTAACACAAAAGGAGACAAGTAAAATGGCATTTAATCACTTCGTATACGAACGGCCGCAATTTGGGCACTACAAGACAGCGTTCGAGGAACTTTTGAAACAATTCAAGGATGCGCCGTCGATTGATGTACAAGAAACGGCTATGAAGGCTTTGAATGATTTAAGGAATACCTTTGACACGATGAAGAATTTGGTGTATGTCCGCCATACAATCGATACCAATGATGACTTTTATAAAGAGGAGCAAGCATATCTGGATGAAGTCTCGCCGGAATTTGAGGAGTTGGATGCTGCTTTCTATCAAGCATTGATTGCATCCCCATATCGGAAAGAGCTTGAAGAAAAATGGGGAAAGACACTCTTTTTACTTGCGGAAACCAAAATAAAAACCTTATCTCCGGAGATTATTCAAGATTTGCAAGTTGAAAATAAACTGATCTCTGAGTATACCCAATTGATTGCTTCTGCCAAAATTCCCTGGAATGGGGAAGAGCTTACAATCGCCCAGTTAGCTCCGTACAAACAGTCAACTGACCGGGCTGTCAGAAAGAATGCGGTAGAAGCTATCTTTTCATTTATGAGTGACCATCGCTCTGAATTGGATTCCATCTACGACCAGCTTGTCAAAATTCGCACTCGCATGGCTGTAAAGCTAGGATTTGAGAGTTTCGTGGAATTAGGTTATTATCGCATGAACCGCCTCGATTATAATGCGGATATGGTGGCGGTCTTTCGCAAGCAAGTACAAGAATACATCGTTCCGTTGGCTACAGAATTGCGCAAGAGGCAGGAAAAACGAATTGGCGTCGATTCATTGAAGTTTTATGATGAATCCCTGGACTTTCAAAGTGGGAATGCTGAGCCGAAAGGAGACGCCCATTGGATCATTCAACAAGGGATGGATATGTATAAAGAGCTGTCACATGAAACGGGTGAATTCTATACTTATATGATGGATAATGGGCTGATGGATTTAGTTGCAAAGAAAGGAAAAGCAGGCGGTGGCTATTGCACATATTTCTTCGATTATAAAGCGCCGTTTATCTTTTCGAACTTCAATGGCACCAGTGATGATATTGATGTACTGACCCATGAAGCCGGCCATGCGTTCCAAGTATACGAAAGCCGCCATTTCAAATTGCCTGAGTATATTTGGCCAACAATGGAGGCATGCGAAATCCATTCTATGTCGATGGAGTTCTTTACTTGGCCATGGATGGGCAAGTTTTTTGGCGAAAATGAAGAAAAGTATAAGTTTGCGCATCTAAGCAGTGCGTTGTTGTTTTTACCGTACGGGGTTGCCGTCGATGAATTTCAGCATTATGTATATAGCAATCCTAAAGCGACTCCTGAAGAAAGAAACCAGGCATGGAAAATCATAGAGAAAAAGTATCTTCCGCACCGCGATTACGAGGGGAATGAATATCTTGAAAGCGGCGCGATATGGCAGCTTCAAAGCCATATCTATACAACACCATTCTATTATATAGATTATACACTGGCACAAATTTGCGCCTTTCAATTTTGGAAACGCTCACGGGACAAGTATAGTGAAGCGTGGACAGATTATCTAAAGCTTTGCCGTGAGGGCGGCAGCAAGACGTTTCTCGAGTTAGTGGAGGTCGCCCATTTAACTTCGCCTTTTGAAGAAAATGGTGTGAAGTCGGTTGTGGATGAGATAACGAAGTATCTCCGTTCGGTGGATGACCAATCCTTATAATGAAAAGAGGCTGCATGGAATTATCCGTGCAGCCTTTTTTGGTGGCGTGATTTTCATCATAGCGGATTGGTTGCCCGTGGTCAGATGTGATAGAATATGGGAAGGTTCAATTAGCATTTAGATGGTGGAGGAATGAACGTGAAGAAAGAATTCGCAGTTATAGGGCTTGGTCGGTTCGGAGGCAGCATCTGCCGTGAATTGATTGAAGAGGGAATGGAAGTCCTGGCGATCGATCATGATGAAGATAGAGTGAATGAGTTTGCTTCCATCGCTTCGCATGCAGTCATAGGCGATACTACGGATGAATCCGTCCTCAAGAGTCTGGGTATCCGGAATTTTGACCATGTGATTGTAGCAATCGGGGATAATATTCAGGCAAGTATATTAACGACACTGATCCTGAAAGAATTAGGTGTAAAGGATATTACCGTCAAAGCAACCAATGATTACCACGAAAAAGTATTGATCAAAATCGGCGCTGACCATGTTGTGCATCCAGAAAGGGATATGGGCCGAAGAATAGCCCATAAAATTGCTTCGAACAGCGTCTTGGACTATTTGGAGCTGTCGGATGAACATTCAATTGTCGAAATTGCAGCCAACAAAAAATTGGATGGTAAGACCTTGCTTGATCTGGATATTCGTGCAAGATACGGAATCAATATCGTTGCCTTCAAGAGGGGGAAGGAAATCATTGTGTCCCCGCAGGCGAATGAAATCATTAATGCCGGCGATGTGTTGATTGTCATCGGTGCGGATACGGATATTAACCGATTCCAGAAAAAAGTGATGGATTGAAAAAGCCCACTCTATGTTGAGTGGGCTTTTTGATACCAAAAAGAATTACTTGTCCACTTCCATGATAATCGGAAGAATCATTGGACGGCGTTTCGTTTTTTCGTATAGGAATGGTGACAATGTATCTGTAATTTCATTTTTGATTTCAGACCATTGGCTTGTCTTTCGTTCCATCACTTTATTCAAATGCTTTTTAAGCAAGTTTTGGGCATCGTTGATCAGGTCGCCTGATTCACGCATATAGACAAATCCGCGTGAAATAATATCCGGGCCTGCCGAAATTTTGAATTCTTTCATATTGATGCTTACTACTACAACAACCAATCCTTCTTCTGATAGGATGCGGCGGTCGCGGAGTACAATATTGCCGATATCGCCAATGCCGTTTCCATCGATATAAACAGAACCGGATTGGATTTTGCCTGCTACTTGGGCTGTGTTGCTGCTTAGAGCTAATACTTCGCCATTATCCATGATGAAGCAATTTTCTTCAGGCACGTCGCATTCCATCGCATGTTGTGCGTGCATTTTTTGCATGCGGTATTCACCGTGGATCGGCATGAAGAATTTCGGCTTTATTAAGCGCAGCATCAGCTTTTGCTCTTCCATGCCGCCGTGGCCGGAAGTATGGATATTGCTCAGCTTGCCATGGATGACATCTGCGCCTGCTCTAAAGAGCATATTGATTGTCCGGGAAACTGAAATGGTATTCCCAGGAATTGGTGAAGAAGAGAATACAACCGTATCCCCAGGGATAATTTGAATCTGGCGGTGAGTGCCATTCGCTATGCGGGAAAGGGCTGCCATCGGTTCACCTTGGCTGCCTGTACATAGGATTGTCACCTTGTTGGCCGGCAGGCGATTGATTTGCTGAGATTCTACAAAAGTGCCTTCCGGGCAGCGGATATAGCCAAGTTCCTGGCCGATTTCGATTGCTGCTTCCATACTCCGCCCGAACACAGCGATTTTTCGACCGTTCTCAACAGCAGCTTCTACTACTTGTTGCAAACGGTGGATATTTGAAGCAAAGGTAGCGAAAATAACGCGTCCTTCTACCTTTCTGAAAATATCCTGAATGGTTTCTCCAACTTTTCTTTCACTCATAGTGAAATCAGGCACTTCACTGTTTGTGCTGTCTGATAGGAGGCATAGGACGCCTTCTTTGCCGATTTCGGCAATTTTAGTCAGGTTGGCCGGTTCGCCCACTGGAGTAAAGTCAAATTTGAAATCGCCAGTATGGACTATTTGTCCTGGGGGCGTCTTAACAACAATACCGTAAGAATCCGGTATGCTGTGTGTTGTGCGGAAGAACGTAACGGACGTTTTCCGGAATTTGATGATATCATCCTCTTTGATTTCGATCAGTGTAGAGGATCTTAATAGACCGTGTTCCTCTAGTTTGTTTCTGATTAATCCAAGAGCGAGCTTGCCGCCGTATACCGGGATGTTTATCTGTTTAAGCAGGTAAGGTATGCCTCCAATATGGTCTTCGTGACCGTGAGTGACAAACAGGCCTTTGATTTTATCTGCATTTTTTACAAGGTATGAGTAATCCGGGATTACATAATCTATGCCGAGCAGTTCGTCTTCGGGGAACTTGATACCGGCATCGATTAAGATGATTTCGTCCTGGAATTGGACTGCATACGTATTTTTACCGATTTCGCCAAGTCCGCCCAATGCGAAAACAGCGGTCTGGTCATTCTTAACAAATTTCATAAATTATAGCTCCAATACTTTAAAGTCTTCATTTTCTTTTTCGTAATCCATATATGCGCCTTCGACAGTTCCGATATACTCAATGTTCAAGTTTCTGTCTTTTAGGCTTCTTCTTACATTTAACACAGAATCAGATTTCACAAACATTGTTTTTGTTTTTTCGCGCACAGGCACCTCTGAAAGTGATTCCTGGTAGTATACTTTGTAGATCATTTAAATTCGCTCCTTCATTCCATTTAATTGCTTATTCCATTATATATAAAAACAGCATTATTTTCATGTATTACAACATGATGCTAATTTTAATCGATTATGATCCTCCGCCAGAAGAGAATTTATTGCGGCAGGATGGGGACTGATACTTAATTTGGAGGTTTGTTTTATAGTATCTCCATTATGTAGTATTTTAGAAAACTTTACATGAAAGAACAAGCCCTTCGCAAGTTTTGAAGGGCTATATTAGAAAAAATTATGCAATTGTCTTCTTGCGCAACATGTCTTTCCATTGTTTAAGCAGTTTTTTCCGCAGCTTTTTCAGCATTGCAGATCACTTCCCTTATTTATATTGTAAACCAATGGCCCAGAAAGTAAATAAGTCTTTTTGTCTGCTTGTCCTCTATTAGTATATGATGGATGGCATTGGATATTGCCATATAAGGATGGAAATGAATAAGAGGAACGCTTTCTTGACTTTGTCGCCGTTACCATTTTAAATGAATAGGTATTTAATATCTGGGAAATGAAGGGAAGCTACTTTGAAAAAAATTGTTTTTTTTGACATAGATGGTACATTGCTTGACCATCACAAAAAACTGCCGGCATCCACAAAAGAAGCTATTCGGCTGCTGAAGGAAAAAGGTATTTATGTGGCGATTGCAACCGGACGCGCTCCGTTTATGTTTGAAGGCATAAGAGAGGAACTGGACATACATTCTTATGTAAGCTTTAATGGCCAGTATGTCGTATTTGAAGATGAAGTAATCTATCGAAATCCTCTGAAGACTGAGGCGTTGAACCTTTTGCTAGAGAGAGCCGACGGTAACGGCGTTCCGCTGATTTTCATGAATGAGGCTACTATGAGAAGCTCTGTGCCTTATTCGGATCATATTGCTGAAACGCTGGGCACCTTTTCATTGGGCCATCCGGAAAAAGATGAATACTTTTTTAGAGAGAACGATATTTATCAAACACTTCTCTATGTACCGGAGCAAGAGATGGAAGGATATGAAGGGATTTCCCATGAACTTCGCTATGTGCGCTGGCATCCAGTCTGCGTGGATGTTTTGCCTGAAGGAGGTTCGAAAGCAGCGGGCATCGAGCTTTTTATTAAAAAAGCTGGATTTTGCATCCAGGACGTATATGCGTTCGGCGATGGGCTGAATGATATAGAGATGTTGCAAACCGTCGGAACGGGAATTGCTATGGGAAATGCGGAACAGGCATTGCTCCAACATGCGGATATAGTAACAACAGACGTAGAGAACGATGGGATTTGGAATGGCCTAAAGAAAATCGGCCTTATTTGAAAAAACAAAGGGAAAGCTTGTTCGTGCTTTCCCTTTGTTTTCCTTATTCAACTACTGTAGCATTCGGGATCGGCGCAAAAGGATCCTTAGCGCTGATATGGTCATAGAACATAATACCGTTCAGATGATCGATTTCATGTTGAAAAACGATAGCGGGCATGCCTTTAAGGCGCAATTTTATCTCTTCACCCTCAATAGTGGTTGCTTTTACAGTCACCCGGGCATGTCTTGGCACGAGGCCGGGAACAGGTCTATCCACGGATAGGCATCCTTCTCCGCCGGCCAAATAAGAATTTTCCACCGAGTGGCTGATGATTTTTGGATTGAAAAGGGCGTAGCTATATAAATTTCCTTTTTCGTCCCTGATATGGACGGCAATAATGCGCTTGCTGACATTGATTTGCGGTGCAGCCAATCCTACGCCTGGACGCAGACCGTATTTGGCGGCTATTTCTTTATTTTGGCTATTGATGACATATTCCAATAGGCTGTTTGCGATTGCTTTATCCTCTTCGGAAGCAGGAAGGGTTACCTCCTGTGCGACCTGGCGAAGAACCGGTTGATCCTCCATCACAATATCTTTCATCGTAATCATGTGTATCCACCTCTATTTTTCTAACAGGGCCTTTTTGCCCTTGGTTTAACGATTAAATGGCAACTGCAGGGGGAAGTTCCTCAGTAAAGGCTATTATGTGTTCCTTTTAGAGTTGCCTAACATTAAAATACTACCTTATCTTGTCTTTAATGTAAACGTATCGGTTTAGAGGATGCGTGTAGTCTAGTTCCTTTTGGTGGAAGGTTTAAATGCTGCCATTCTATTGTTGCCTCTATTTGCATATTCATAGAGAAAAGAGAGCGGAAGGTAGCTTAGAAATGCACATACCATATTGATCAAGATAAGGAGGCTTTAAAATGGGCAACAAAATTTGGATTCTTTTATTTATATCTTTATTCATATTAGCAGGCTGTCGAGAACCAGAAAATTCCAATGAGATACAACAATTGATAAAAAACACCGATCGGCTATTTGTAGAAGCAGAAGTTCCCCAGTCGAGCCTGGCAGCAATTGAAAAGGAAGAAAATGAATATTATAGTGAGTTGATTTCATTGGATAAAAGGCGAGCGGAGGAGATTGGCACGGCAGTAGCTAAGTTGGAGGATTCCTTGAAGTCTCGGGAAGAAATGATGAAGATAGAAGAAAATATGGTAAAAAAAGCACGCAAAGCATGGGAAAAAGGCCGTGATTTTCATGCTGCGAATCAGGAAGAAGAAGAGAAGGCGCGCCGATTGTGGGCAGTCGGCCTCAAGCGATTCCAGGCCCATGGCCTCCTGATGGATTCGTACAAAAAAAGCATAAAGGCCGATCGAAAATTATATCGGCTATTTTCAAAGAAAAATGCTTCAATCACTGATTTGCAAAATGCAATCGAGAGTGTAAACGGGTGTTATAAAAAGGTTATTCAATATAATGAAGAGTATAACAGAGCCACTGGTTTGTACGTAAAAGAAAAGAATGAATATCTTCTCGAGATGGAAACAGAAAAATAAAGATATGAAAGGGGCATCCATCTATTGTATGGATGTTTTTTGATTTTGGTCCCATATAACGGAGAACCGTTATTTTGAATGAACCAGCAGAATGTTGCTTAACTACTAGGAAAAGCGACTATTATTATATCAATATAACTAAAAAACGCTTACATAAGTCTGGTTAGGGAGTATAAAATAGGCACTCCCATATTTTAGAGTCTGATTGTAAGGGTTTACACTAAAGAAAAATATTTTTTCACAAAAAGTTTATTTTTACTGATACAGTTTTGATTTTTATTATATAACAGAGGTTAGCGCTTCAGAGAGAAAATGAATTCTTAAACAAAGGAGTATTGGCATAGTAATAGTGCGTTTCGTTTGACGGGTTCAGCCGGGGTAATGTAGACTATAATATGGATGATTAATTGTTATATTTATATTGTGCTTTTTATTGGTACAGTATAAAATGTTAGCAAACTTAAACCGCCAAGATGTTTCTGTTCCTCTGCAAAATGGAAAAGGACATTGACAGCTATATTTGTCAACTATGACTTGATTTCTTGAGTGATTATGGACAAGGGGTTTATTCATTAAATTATGTACCTTTTAATATAGGAAAGGATGAGGTGAAAAGAATGGCTGCTAAAAAAGCTAAAGCCCTGTTTGATGTGAATAAGCAAATGGAGGCAATTAAAGACCAATTTCAAACCCTTCAAATTCTGAACGAAGAGGGAGAAGTTGTTAATAAAGATGCAATGCCTGATTTATCTGATGAACAATTAAAAGAATTGATGACAAGAATGGTCTACACTCGTGTGCTGGATCAACGTTCTATCTCATTGAACCGTCAAGGGCGTTTAGGTTTCTACGCTCCAACAGCAGGACAGGAAGCATCACAGCTTGGTTCTCAATTCGCGTTGGAAAAAGAAGACTTTATCCTTCCTGGTTACCGTGATGTACCGCAAATTGTATGGCACGGTTTACCATTGTACCAAGCTTTCTTATTCTCAAGAGGACATTACGAAGGAAATAATATTCCTGAGGGAGTCAATGTTATTTCTCCGCAAATCATCATTGGCGCTCAATATGTACAATGTGCCGGTGTTGCATTGGGAATGAAGAAAAAAAATGCTAAATCCGTAGCGATCACTTACACAGGTGACGGCGGTACATCACAAGGGGATTTCTATGAAGGAATCAACTTCGCTGGTGCGTTTAAAGCACCTGCTATCTTCATCGTTCAAAATAATAGATACGCAATCTCTACTCCTGTTGAAAAACAATCTGCTGCAAAAACAATTGCACAGAAAGCAGTTGCTGCAGGGATTCCTGGCATTCAAGTTGACGGCATGGATGTTCTTGCTGTTTATGCAGCTGTTAAGGATGCCCGTGAACGTGCCATTAACGGAGAAGGCCCTACATTGATAGAAACATTAACATATAGATACGGTCCACATACAATGGCCGGAGATGACCCAACTCGTTACCGTACTTCAGATATCGATAATGAGTGGGAATTAAAAGATCCTTTGGTTCGTTTCCGTAAGTATTTGGAAAACAAAGGCATCTGGAATGAAGAAATGGAAGCAGCTGTTATTGAAAGAGCTAAAGAAGAAATTAAAGAAGCAATCAAAAAGGCAGATGCTACTCCAAAACAAAAAGTGACAGACCTATTGAACATCATGTACGAAGAAATGCCTGTCAACGTGAAAGAACAGTATGAAATCTATAAAGAAAAGGAGTCGAAGTAAGCAATGGCTCAATTAACAATGATTCAAGCAATCACAGATGCTTTGCGCACTGAAATGCGCAATGACGAAAAAGTCCTCGTTTTTGGTGAAGACGTAGGTAAAAACGGCGGAGTATTCCGTGCTACTGAAGGATTACAAAAAGAATTCGGCGAAGATCGTGTATTTGATACGCCGCTTGCTGAATCAGGGATCGGCGGCTTGGCAATCGGTCTTGGATTGCAAGGATTCCGTCCAGTTCCTGAGCTTCAATTCTTTGGATTCATATATGAAATAATGGATAGTGTTTCTGGGCAAATGGCACGTATGCGTTACCGTTCAGGCGGAAGATATAATTCGCCAATAACAATCCGTACGCCATTTGGAGGCGGTGTGCATACGCCTGAAATGCACGCAGACAGCTTGGAAGGTTTAATGGCTCAACAACCGGGACTTAAAGTTGTCATTCCTTCAACACCATACGATGCAAAAGGATTATTGATTTCTTCAATCAGAGACAATGACCCTGTTATTTTCGTAGAACATATGAAATTATACCGATCATTCCGTCAAGAAGTTCCTGAAGGTGAATATACAATTCCATTAGGCAAAGCTGATGTGAAACGTGAAGGAACTGATATCTCAATCATTGCTTACGGTGCTATGGTGCATGAGGCGCTTAAAGCAGCGGAAGAATTGGAAAAAGACGGCGTATCTGCAGAAGTCATCGATTTACGCACAGTCAGCCCGTTGGATATCGATACAATCATCGCATCTGTTGAAAAAACAGGTAGAGCAATGGTAGTGCAAGAAGCTCAAAAACAAGCAGGTATTGCTGCAAACGTGGTAGCTGAAATCAATGATAGAGCAATCTTGAGCCTGGAAGCTCCAGTATTGCGTGTCACAGCTGCAGATACAGTCTTCCCGTTCTCTCAAGCAGAACAAGTTTGGTTGCCAAACTTTAAGGATATTATTGAAACAGCTAATAAAGTATTACATTTCTAATTACCATTACAGATAAGGCAGATCGCCTATGAACTTAGGCGATCTCCTGAACATCCTGATCTATTCGCAAGAGTAGTAGAAAAGAAGCTGAATTCATAGGAGGTCGGATTACGTGTCATTTAAATTTAAATTACCAGATATCGGTGAAGGTATCCACGAAGGCGAAATCGTAAAATGGTTCATCAAGCCTGGCGACAAAGTTCAAGAGGATGATGTGCTTTGTGAAGTACAAAATGATAAAGCAGTTGTTGAAATTCCATCACCGGTAGAAGGAACAGTAGAAGAAGTCCATGTATCGGAAGGAACAGTCGCAATAGTTGGCGACGTCCTTGTCACATTCGATGCGCCTGGATATGAGAATCTTTCATTTAAAGGCGAGCACGAAGAAGAAGAAAGCAAAACAGAAGCACAAGTTCAGTCGACTGCTGAAGCTGGACAAAAGATTGAAAAAGAACAAGCGGATCAACCGGCTGCAAAAGAAGAAACCGGCGCTGGGGCCCAAGCGGAAACAAAAGATTCAAACAAGCGTGTAATCGCTATGCCTTCCGTGCGCAAATACGCTCGTGAAAAAGGTGTTACAATCGCTCAAGTAACAGGAAGCGGAGACCATGGACGTGTATTGAAAGGCGATATTGATGCCTTCTTGAATGGAGGACAAACTTCTGCTGACCAAGCTGAAGAAGCTTCTGTACAAGAAAAAACTGCATCAACAACTGCTGCAGCATCAGTGGTACCGGAAGGCGAATTCCCTGAAACTCGCGAAAAAATGAGCGGCATCCGTAAAGCAATTGCCAAAGCTATGGTAAACTCTAAACATACTGCGCCTCACGTGACTCTAATGGACGACGTGGATGTGACAAAACTTGTCGCACACCGCAAAAAGTTCAAAGAGGTTGCTGCGGAAAAAGGAATCAAGCTTACTTTCTTGCCTTATGTCGTGAAGGCATTGACTAGCGCTTTGCGCGAATTCCCTGTTCTGAACACATCCATTGATGATGAAAACAGTGAAATTGTTCAAAAGCACTATTACAATATCGGAATTGCTGCCGATACAGAAAAAGGGCTATTGGTTCCTGTCGTGAAAAACGCCGATCGCAAGTCTGTATTCAGTATTTCTAATGAAATTAATGAACTTGCAGGAAAAGCGCGTGAAGGCAAGTTGGCTCCTACTGAAATGAAGGGCGCATCTTGCACAATTACTAACATCGGAAGTGCTGGCGGACAATGGTTCACTCCAGTCATCAATCATCCAGAAGTAGCTATCTTAGGTATTGGCCGAATCGCCGAAAAAGCAATCGTTCGCGATGGTGAAATTGTCGCAGCACCAGTATTGGCACTTTCATTGAGCTTTGATCATCGCATCATTGATGGAGCTACAGCTCAAAATGCTTTAAATCATATCAAACGTTTGTTGAACGATCCAGAACTACTATTAATGGAGGCGTAAAAAGATGGTTGTTGGAGATTTCCCGATTGAAACAGATACTCTCGTAATTGGTGGAGGCCCTGGCGGTTATGTAGCTGCTATCCGTGCCGCTCAGCTTGGACAAAAAGTAACGGTTGTTGAAAAAGCGACTCTTGGAGGCGTATGCTTAAACGTTGGTTGTATTCCTTCAAAAGCATTGATTTCAGCAGGGCATCGTTATGAGCATGCAATGCATTCAGCGGATATGGGAATCACTGCTGAAAATGTCACTCTTGATTTTTCAAAAGTGCAATCATTCAAAGAAGGCGTAGTCAAGAAATTGACTGGCGGTGTCGCAAGCCTATTAAAGGGAAACAAAATTAATGTTGTGTACGGCGAAGCGTATTTCGTTGATGAGCATACAATTCGTGTAATGGATGAAACCTCTGCCCAAACTTATACATTTAATAATGCTATTTTGGCAACAGGTTCAACTCCAATCGAGATTCCAGCATTCAAATATTCAAAACGTGTCATTGATTCAACTGGTGCTTTGAATTTGCAAGAGCTTCCTAAATCAATGGTTGTAATCGGCGGAGGCTATATCGGAACAGAGCTTAGCGGTGCATACGCTAACTTCGGTACCAAGGTAACAATCCTTGAAGGAACAGATGAAATCCTTAACGGTTTTGAAAAACAAATGTCTACTTTGGTTAAACGTAACCTGAAGAAAAAAGGCGTTACAGTTGAAACGAAAGCAATGGCAAAAGGCGTTGAAGAAACGGCCGATAAAGTGGTTGTCAAATATGAAGTTAAAGGTGAAGAAAAAACAGTTGAAGCTGATTATGTCCTTGTAACAGTTGGGCGTAGACCGAATACACAAGAAATCGGTTTGGAACAAGTGGGCATTAAGATTTCGGAACGCGGTTTGATTGAAATTGATAAACAATGCCGCACGAACATCAAGAATATCTATGCAATCGGTGATATTGTTGCAGGACCTCCTTTAGCGCACAAAGCTTCATATGAAGGCAAAATTGCTGCTGAAGCGATTGCAGGACATTCTTCAGAAATCGATTACTTAGCGATTCCTGCTGTTGTATTCTCTGAGCCTGAGCTTGCTTCCGTTGGATACACAGAACAACAAGCAAAAGAGGAAGGCCTCGATATCGTTGCTGGTAAATTCCCATTTGCAGCTAATGGACGGGCTCTATCCTTGAACGAAACAGATGGCTTTATGAAATTGGTTACACGCAAAGAAGATGGCTTGGTAATCGGTGCACAAATTGCCGGTGCTGGTGCATCCGATATGATTGCTGAACTTGGATTAGCTATTGAAGCTGGTATGACAGCCGAAGATATCGCTATGACAATCCATGCTCACCCTACATTGGGCGAAATTACAATGGAAGCGGCAGAAGTCGCTTTAGGCGCTCCAATCCATATCGTAAAATAATCATAAGCTAACCGAAAAAAGCGGCCTCGTTCAAGGGGCCGCTTTTTTGATGGCCAAAAGAGAAGAAGATAGTCTGCATATAACCGAATGATGGCAGAAAGGGCAATCATCATAAAAGAAAAAGGCGGGACATAAATTAGATTGTACATATAATAGATTTTTACATAACGATCATGAAACGAGTGATGGAGCTGAAAGCGCGATGAGAAGTTATGCGGTGTTTTTGATGCAATGGGTAATCTGGAGCGGATATACATTAGTAGAATGGATGTCCAAGCATGATCGGATGATTTATAAAGTGATCCTGTTTATTGTTTTTTTTCATATGGCTCTCTATATTGCCAATCGATTCATTGAGCCGAAAACGAAAACATATGTGCTTACTCTTTTGAGTTTAGTTTGTTACGTTTCCATTCAGTTTATTTTTCGGGAGTTTTGGATGATGTCTGCCTGATAACCCAAGGCTGGGCGGAACCGCTACTTTCGGGCATAGTCATATTTGACCCGCCGGTTGAACATATGCCATTCGCCTTGAAGTTTTTTGGACAGGAACCTCCCTATTTCATTGGCTTTTGTTTGATCTCCTGCGGTGGAAGAGGATGTAAGTCCAATGCCTATATAATTCTGCAGCCTTTCCTCGCCGCCCGTCTTAATAAATTCGTTGCCTATGAAAAGAATAATCAGGTTGTATGGATATTGGTCGGATTGCAGGCAAAGCCATTGACTTTGGTCCTGGCATTCTTTTATTACATACGGAAAAGCGTAGTGGCTGTAATGCCATTTAACTTGAGTACCTGTCTTTTCAGTGCATTCTTTGTAGGAATGCAGCAGTTCCCTTATTTCAGCTGGAGCAATCTGTTGCAGCTTTGCCTGTGGTACGAGTTTAATAAAGGATTGTTCGGTCAATTTGATCATTTTCTCAAACCTTCTTTCGTTATTGGTGAATGAATGGTTCATTAATGATTGATCATTATTATGAGCCTTTACCAGCAAAAAATCAGCCTATTTATCTCTTAATATATTTAATATAACATACAATTAACCCTTGATTTTTCAATTGTGTTATATTATTATATAAATATGGAAAATAAAGCGTTTACATTATACGAATAAAGGGGCTTGAATAATGGGAACTTTAATTTGTCAAACATGCAACAGTACGATTGATTCTTTTGAAGACGAAAAAGTAAGTGTACTTTACTCGAATTGTGAACATTGCAACGGCCATTCGGAGAATGAATAAACCATTCATATAAGAAAAAACAAACAAAGGAGTCTGCCTGGTTGGCGCAGGCTTCTTTTTTGTTTCCATGCTTATTCTGATTCATTTCAAGTATTGCCCAATTCTGTATATAAAGTTGGTATAATATAACATATGTAGGTTCTTGGGTATAATTCTGGCAATCAGTAAGTAGAAAAGGGAGATATCGAATGATGGCTTATTCCATTAACCATTATCAAAAATTATCATAGGGGGAATGCCGATTTTAGCATCCGATTTGAATGTTTATACCGGACTAGATGGGCAAATGGTATGCAGGTGTTCTTCCATAAGCCATCCTGGCAAAGGAAAAGGCAGTTCTACAGCTAAAAATGAGGAGGCTGGTTTCATATGAATTGGGAAACAAAGATTACAAAACTTCTGGATATCCGCTATCCGATTATACAAGGTGGGCTTGCCCATTTGGCTTATGCGGATTTGGCAGCTGCAGTTTCAAATGCCGGGGGCCTTGGCCAAGTGACGGCGATGAGCCTTAAAAACCCGGAGCTTCTTAAGGAGGAGTTAAGAAAAACGAAAGCAATGACTAAACATCCGTTTGCTGTTAATTTTGCCATCGGTTCGCATGATCGCCCATTTATTCCTTATGTTGAGGCGGCACTGGAAGAAGGGATGTCCATTGCTACGATTACGGGAGGAAACCCTAAACCTGTATTTGATGCATTGGAAGGAACAGGTGTAAAGATCATTGTGCTGGTGGCTGCTGTAAGGCAAGCGCAAAAAGCGGAAGAACTGGGAGCGGACGCAGTTATCGTAGTCGGACAAGAAGGAGGAGGCCATTTGGGGAGAGATGATCTCGGCACGATGGTTCTGGTTCCTCGAGTAGTTGATGCAGTCAATATTCCGGTCGTGGCGTCTGGAGGAATCGGCGACGGAAGAGGGCTGATGGCCGCCTTGAGCCTCGGTGCCGAAGGTGTTGAAATGGGAACACGGTTTATTGCGGTGAAGGAATGCGTAGGTGCTAACGATGTCTATAAACAATCTTTAATCGATGCGACCGAGCGTGATACCGTAGTCATTAAGCGTTCGCTGGGAGCGCCTGCCCGCGCCCTCTCGAATCATTGGACTGATAAAATTCTTGAGATGGAAAAACAGCAGATGGGCTATGAAGGGTTGAAAGACTATATTAGTGGTTATTCTAATAAAAAATACATACATGAAGGCAACAAAGATGAAGGCTATGCATGGGCAGGGCAAGTGGCAGGTTTGATACAGGATATACCCACGGTCAGCGAATTATTTGATAAAATGATCGGTGAAGCAGACCAAATCCGAAAGAAGTGGCAACAATAGAAATGACAGAAAAGAGGAATAAAAATGGAATACCAATATCCGATGGAGCTTGATTGGAGCACAGAAGAGATTGTCGATAGCATCGCTTTCTTTGAAGCAGTAGAAATGGCGTACGAAACAGGCATCATGCGCGAGGAATTCATGAGAAGATACCGTCGTTTTAAAGAAATAGTGCCAAGTATAGCAGGGGAGAAAAAAATTTGCGGAGAATTTGAAGAAGTGAGCGGCTATTCTTCCTATCGCGCCGTTAAGGCTGCAAAAGCTGCACAGGAAGGGACAAAAATAAAGCTTTGACTAAAAATGAGAACTGCCAGCAAAACAAGTGCTGGCAGTTCTTTTTGGTTCCTGCCCGACGTTTTTGGGCCGCGGGTGTTTAATACAATTTATACAGGGGTAATAAATTTACAAATACTTCAGAACATTTATCAATAAAAGCTTTACCATTCATTTGAAGGGCATCTTCTCTCGATATTTGGCAGCCGCAAAGGATTTCAGCTTTTTTAACCGTTTGAAGGCGTTGGAACATCTCTTCAAAATCAGCATCGGAAAGTTCGCCGTGTTTCTTGGCGTCAGGTTTTGTATGGTCGACGGACCATACAAAATCACTTGGTATTTCTTCTATGATCCGATTTTTTTGCTGTAGCATTTGTAAACCGATTTCAGCTTTCATGGGAGCTTCGTAGATGACAGCAAACCAGATGAATACATGGGTTTCCCATAAACCAATTTGGAAATGGGGAAGCATTTTATAGCCTCGTTTATTGGGGGCAAAAGCAACCCAAGTATCATTCGGGGGATTGACAGACCGGCGTGCATGCTTCGCCACATGGGCAAATTGTTCCTGTCCGGTCAAAACAGACAGCTCTGGTGCAAAATAAGCTCCTAAATATTCAAGTTTTGGGCGTATCCGGCTCTGAAGGGCCTCCATTCTTGGTTCCAGGCCATTTATTTTGAATACATTGAAATCTGCAGCGTTAAATCCATTGAATTGCATGGAGAGCCTCCTTGTAATCATGATACTTTTAGTGTAACACAGACAAGAATAATATCTTAAAAAAATGTGCTAATTTCGGGAGATCCTCATAGAATGAATAACACTCTTCAGAAGAGGTGTGAAGCAAGTCCGCTTTTTTCTCGTATATAGCTTTTCTAGAATTTAGCTTGTTTGAATGGTACATGGGGCTCTCTATACAATTACGTGAAGAAATAGGCATTCAGCAGTGTTCAACTGGGGATTTAGTGAAAAGCCAAATGATTCAATCTATAAAAAAAGGGGTGTACGACATGAAACAGGTTATGAATTCAACTACAAAAGCGAAAGAATATGAAAAAAAGCGTGCAACAGTATTACGCATGGAATTGGACTATGAATTAGCTACTTTATATGAGGCAATCACCGAAAAGAATAAAGAACAGCAAAAAGAAAGCAAAGCAAAGCTCGAAAAAATCCGTAGGGAATTAATAAAGCTACAAGCCTTGTGAATAGGGGGTTCATTGAATTGTATATGACTATAGTAAACGGGCTCTGCATAGCGAGGGCTCGTTTTTATATATTTTTATAAAGTGAAACTTAGCGGGGCATTCATCCCCGCTAACAATCGGATTCTTAGCGGCGGCTTGATTTTCCGCCTACATTTATTTCCATTCGCGTATCTTTTAAGCGGGGTCTTAGCGCTAGTTAAAAAATGGGATCAGGGGCTTTTAATAGCCATAATACGGTTTGGCGAGGCAATTTTAACGAATACAAGCGTTCAGGGTATGTATTTCCGGGATGATTTCATATAATAAATATATTAATGCGAATTTTGAGGTGTGTTGGATGGACGAAAAATACTGGGAAAAACTTAAATCATATGCAATGGCATGGATGAAAGAAGCGGGACAACAAATCAAACAATCCTTCGGCCAAGTTTTGCATATTGAAACAAAAAGCGACCGCACCGATTTAGTGACCGACATTGATAAAGAGATCGAAGTGTTTCTTCGCGATAAAGTGACTGCTGCCTTCCCTAACCATAAAATCGTTGCAGAGGAAGGGATGGGGGAGCAAGTGGAAAATTTGGACGGGATTGTCTGGTTCATCGACCCGATTGACGGAACGTCCAATTTTATTCATCAACAACGCAATTTTGCCATATCGATCGGTATTTATGATGACGGAGTCGGCATCATAGGCCTTATCTATGATGTGGTCCATGATGAAATGTACCATGCACGGCGCGGGGCAGGAGCTTATATGAATGATACTCGCCTATTGCCGCTTGAACCTGCCACACTTGAAAACAGCATGATTGCTTTGAATGCCTCCTGGCTATTGCCGAAAAAAACAATCAGCATGAATGCTGTCATCCGGCTGGTCCGAGGTGCGCGGGCCACCCGTTCATTTGGTTCAGCTGCAATTGAATTGGCAAGTGCAGCTGCTGGACGGATTGATGCTTATATGTCCATGAGGCTTGCTCCTTGGGATTTTGCAGCCGGTGCCGTTTTAATAGAAGAGGTGGGAGGCGTTATTTCGGATATTAAAGGGAATCAGGTCGATTTTTTAAAGGGGGGCACTTTCCTGGTGGCCAAGCCTGGCTTGCATGAGGAAATTGTAACGGCTCTCTTCGGAGATTGATGTTCTTCCCGACAAAAGAAGCCCTTGCCAATATGGCAGGAGCTTCTTTTATTCTAACTGGCGCTTATGGCTCCTCCTCTAACCAAAAGTGAAAATGGCTATGGGAAGGGGAAGCGCTAGTTTGGACTAAAATTGGTTCGATAGTAGGAAAAATACCCTTCAATCATAGTTCATTCTATACTTACAATTTACCTGCTTCACGAAATTTCTTCTTAAGTGAAAAACCAGTCCCCATTACTGCGCATAAAGCGATTAAAGTCAATAATATGCCTATTATACTGCGATAGCTGATGCTGATTGCGGTTCCAGCCATACAAAAAGCAGCCAAGAACGCTAATCCTAGAAATAAAACCTTTGGATTCATATAAATCACCCCTTATGGTCTCTATTTTACATAATTTAATTGCTTTTATCTAGTGCGTGGGTATGATATAATATATTAGTTAATCTGAATTATTAGGAGTGGAAATGGTTGAATCTTCGTAAAGATATACGCAATATAGCAATTATAGCACACGTTGACCATGGTAAAACGACATTGGTCGACCAATTATTAAAACAGTCTGGGACGTTCCGGGCGAACGAACATGTGGAAGAAAGAGCAATGGATTCAAATGATATCGAGAGAGAACGCGGTATCACGATCCTAGCCAAAAATACAGCGGTTCGATATCATGATACTAAAATCAATATCCTGGATACTCCTGGCCATGCCGATTTCGGTGGAGAAGTAGAACGGATCATGAAAATGGTCGATGGGGTTGTCCTCGTGGTTGATGCGTATGAAGGATGCATGCCTCAAACTCGTTTCGTTCTTAAAAAAGCATTGGAGCAAAAAATTACACCAATCGTCGTTGTCAATAAAATTGACCGCGATGCTGCAAGACCTGAAGAAGTAGTCGATGAAGTAATCGACCTATTCATTGAACTAGATGCAAGCGAAGACCAATTGGACTTCCCGGTTGTCTATGCTTCAGGAATCAACGGAACAGCTTCACTCAGCCCAGATCCTGCCGATCAAGAGGAAAATATGGAAGCTTTGTTCGAGTCAATCGTGAATAACATTCCTGCACCAGTAGACAATCGCGATGAGCCATTGCAATTCCAAATCGCATTGCTTGATTACAATGACTATGTAGGCCGTATCGGTATCGGCCGGGTGTTCCGCGGTACAATGAAAGTTGGCCAACAAGTTGCGCTTATGAAACTAGACGGTACCGTCAAACAATTCCGCGTAACTAAAATCTTCGGTTTCTCGGGCTTAAAACGGGTAGAAATCAATGAAGCATACGCCGGCGATTTAGTAGCTGTATCCGGAATGGAAGATATCAACGTCGGCGAAACGGTATGTCCTGACGACCACCAAGAGGCATTGCCTATTCTTCGCATTGATGAGCCGACATTGCAAATGACATTCCTTGTGAACAACTCGCCATTCGCAGGCCGAGAAGGTAAATGGGTGACAGCAAGAAAGATTGAAGAGCGCCTACAATTGCAACTGCAAACAGATGTCAGCCTTCGTGTCGATCCTACCGACTCACCGGATGCATGGATTGTCTCAGGACGTGGCGAGCTTCACTTATCGATCCTTATCGAAAACATGAGACGTGAAGGTTTTGAACTTCAAGTTTCAAAACCGGAAGTTATTGTCCGCGTCATTGATGGCGTACGTTGCGAGCCGGTCGAACGCGTTCAAATCGATATCCCTGAAGAGCACACTGGTGCCATCATGGAATCTCTTGGAGCACGAAAAGGCGAAATGCAGGATATGGTCAATAACGGAAACGGACAAGTAAGACTTCAATTCTTGGTTCCTGCACGCGGATTGATCGGATATTCAACTGAATTCCTGACTTTAACACGCGGCTTTGGAATCCTTAACCATACATTTGACAGCTATCAGCCAATGGCAACCGGCCAAGTGGGCGGACGCCGTCAAGGTGTGCTTGTATCCATGGAAACAGGAAAAGCGACTCAATACGGAATCATGGGTGTTGAAGACCGCGGTGTAATCTTTGTAGAACCGGGCACTGAAATCTATGAAGGTATGATTGTCGGAGAACATAACCGTGAAAATGACTTGACTGTCAATATCGTTAAAGCAAAACAAATGACGAATATGCGGAGTGCGAACAAAGACCAAACAACAACTATGAAAAAACCGCGCATCATGTCTCTTGAAGAAGCGCTGGAATACTTGAACGATGACGAGTACCTTGAAGTGACACCAGAAAGTATCCGTCTTCGTAAAAAGATTCTTGATAAAGGCGAGCGTGAACGCGTAGCCAAAAAGAAAAAATTCGCAGAAACAAACTAAGGCGGATTTCATAGGGGGGAAATGGGATGGACGTTTCTGAACGCTTATCGTTTTTTGCAGCTCTATTTGAAGTGGATAAGAATCCGGATGCAGGTATGTGGTATTTATATTTAACTGTATTAGTTTTGACAATCATCGTATATAATCTTGGCTTTGCCAAGAAATTATCATTGTTGCAGAACATCATTATTTATGCATGTCTAGCCTTTGGTTGTACAATCCTTACTTTTTTTGCCGCATTCCTGCCAATGGCGGAAGGTTTGTTTTTTACAGCATTGTTCCTGGGCATCTACCGTTTCCGTCTTCATCTTCACCGGAAGAGCCAGAACAAGAAAATCGCTTGAATTTCACCAAAGATACGCAACATGCCTATTGAAACCATGTTTGGTAAGTGAAAGGAGAAGATCCTATAATGTCACTCCAAGATTCATTGTACAATTGGTTAAGTATCAAGGTGGTGCACGAAGCACGTCCTGATGACAGCGCGGCTGAAGAAACATTTCATTCTTTTCAGCATTTGCTTGAAAAGGAGCATGGCCTTTCAAGGTTGAAAGTCAGCAAGAAAGACGATATGTATTCGGTAACGTACAGGAAAGATGGGGAAGAGCTTACTTCCTCCTTTCCTGCTGATCTCATTGAATGCATGCTCAACAGCATTTTGGAGAACCCTGAACGGTTTAAAAATTATCATTAAAAAAGGGCAGCGAGATATGATCTCGCTGCCTTTTTTAATGCATCACCAATCTTTTTCTTTGTTCTCTGGTTTTCGAAAATGGAATTGCCCTGATTGGATCCGTTCGTTGGTACGTTCAGAGATGCGGTCATGGCATGATTGGCACATATATGTGTGGATCGGGCGGTTACGAAGTTTTTTTGCAATGGGAGAATTATGGTCAATGCTTTCGATTTTATCGCAAATTACACATTTTACTTTCATCTTACACCTCTAGTATATAATCTAGCTTTATTATATCACGTTTGAAGTGTTAAGAATATTTTCGAATCGGAAGCAGCACTCTGTGTCTTCAGCATTCTTATTTGTGGGAACCGGTTTGTTCCGTGTTGGTCTCCGCGGAGGTTTCAGGAACAATACGATTGGCAATATCGCTTAATTCTTGCAGGATGCCTTCCACTGGCTCTCCGGCAGCTATGTCATTGCCAACTTTTTTAAGAGAGGCGATCATATCCGGATCAGCAACGATGAGTGCGTTGCTTCCATACTTTTCGTTTTTAACGGCATCTGCCACATGCTGCTTAACTTCGGCAACTTTGGCCCGGTCAAGGTTTGCATCTACGTCAACGGCAATAAATGAATAGGGCCCAAGGACCACCGCTTCGACATGCTGGACCTGCGGCACCTTTCCCGCTGACTGCTTCAATGCATCGGCTGCCTTTTGGATTTCTTCTTTATTCCATGCAGCATCATGATCATTGCGGGCATTGTCTTTGGCGGAAGGGGAAGAAGCGTTGTTGTGTTGCTCTTGGGTGTTGTCTTTCTGCATTTGGCAACCGCCCGCCACTAACAGCAAAGCAAGAAAAGCAAGCCTGAACTTTGGCATATGGTGTACCTCCCTAACAATAAATGTGCGGCTCATGCTTATTTTGCCATCGACATTCTAAGTTTATGCTCTGGGACATATATTTTTAGCAATACCATAGAGTGCATCATATACTGGTCATACATAGTTAGTGCCATTCATCAGAATCACTGATTGAAATATTTCCGGCAGGAGGCATTATATTGAATAAGATATATGTGTTAGATACGAACGTCCTATTGCAGGATCCTTATTCCATTTTTTCATTCGAACAAAATGAAGTGGTCATACCGGCCGTTGTACTGGAGGAAGTCGATTCCAAGAAACGGAATCTCGACGAGGTGGGAAGGAATGCAAGGCTTGTATCCAAACTGATCGATAATCTAAGAAAGTCGGGAAAGCTTCATGAAACGATTCAGTTGCATAATGGCGGCTCGATCAGGATTGAGCTGAACCATAAATATTTCCTTCAATTGCAGGAAATTTTCGTGGAAAAAACAAATGATAACCGGATTTTAGCGGTCGCCAAAAATTTATCCCTAGAGGAAGAAGCAAAGGAAAACGGGAAAGAAGTCATTCTCGTTTCCAAAGATACCCTTGTCCGGGTGAAAGCTGATGCCTTAGGCTTAAATGCTGAAGATTTTCTGAATGACAGAGTTGTGGAACTCGACCATATTTATAGCGGGTTCAATGAACTATATATTCCTAAGGAGGCTTTGGACCTCTTTTATGAAAAAGGGGATCTACTGTTGGCGGATCTCGCTAACCACCCTTTTTACCCCAATCAGTTCCTTTTGATGAAGGACTCTCTTGGAGGAAAGAGTTCAGCAATCGGAATGGTGGATAATGAAGCGAGAAAAGTCAGAAAGTTGATATTCGACCAGGAGAGGGTCTGGGGAATCAAGGCTAGAAACGCCCAACAGATGATGGCGATCGAGCTTCTCTTGCGCGAGGATTTGCCTTTTGTGACCATGATCGGCAAGGCGGGTACCGGAAAAACCTTGTTGGCTTTAGCGGCTGCATTGATGCAGACGGAGGATTTGGGCAAATACCAGAAACTATTGGTTGCCCGTCCTATTGTTCCAATGGGAAAAGATCTAGGGTATCTGCCGGGAGAAAAAGCAGAGAAATTAAGGCCTTGGATGCAGCCGATTTATGATAATCTGGAATTCTTATTCAATACAAAGAAACCTGGGGAATTGGACGGCATATTGGCAGGCATCAATTCAATTGAAGTCGAAGCATTGACTTATATCCGTGGCCGCAGTATCCCGGAGCAGTTCATGATTATTGATGAGGCGCAAAATCTTACCAAGCATGAAGTGAAGACCATCCTTACACGAGTGGGGGAAAGAAGCAAGATTATCCTGATGGGCGATCCGGAACAGATTGATCATCCTTATCTGGATGAACATAATAATGGATTGACATATGCTATTGAAAAATTTAAAGACCAGGGTATCAGCGGGCATATTAAATTGATAAAAGGAGAGAGATCAAGTTTGGCACAGTTGGCGGCCAATATCCTTTAAAGACATAGACAAAAACGGCTGTGATTATCGCAGCCGTTTTCGCGTAGGCATCTACTTATTGGACTCTGAATGCCCGCACATGGGTAATTTTTTCTTCAGGAGTGGAACCATAATAAATGTGGACAGGGCCATCTTCTTTAAGCGCTTTCCCTTTATCCGAAAAACAAAGGATCAACTTTTCCGCCTGCTCCATTGAAAAACGATGTTCGCTGTTTTCACATTCCACGATCACTTCAACCGCATCGCTTTCCGGTTCGCTGTTTTTTAGGAAATCATGGAAGTAGATGCCGTATGATTCGGTTCGCATTTCCTGTTTATTGTATTTTCTTTTAGGTTTTTTTTGAGTTTCTGGAAGCTGTGCACCTTCCGTCATTTCCTTGTCCCAATGCTTGGATACTTCTTTTGTGTATGTTTCCATCTCATCGTCGGCTTTGGCATCTTCTTTGAAAAAATCATCCATTTTTTTCTTGCGGTCGTCGAAAATCCATACACTTGGATCCAGTGTGATGGCGAAGCGCACTTTTCCTTTAATAGGCACTATGCTTTCCATATGTTAAACCCCTCAATTTCTATATAAGTTTGTTATAAGTTTGTTTCTGTTTAAGTATATAGAAGATTTAAACGGTTGGAAAATGGAATGACTTGTAGGGAGTTTTCAAATATTCTCGACCGATTCCTTTTTTGGCTGCTCTTTTGTGATTGTAGGGGGAGTCTTAGCGGTAAAACGAAAGAAGATGGAAAATTTTAATACTATTTATTTTGTACCAATTTACTTTTATGGGGACAAAGGGTAAAATAGCAGATAACGTTTATTTATTCATAACTCAGTGATATTCTTGTGTTTTCACTATATAAAGGTTAAAATTTAGAGGTAGATTAGTTAAATAGTCGCTCTGAAACGGGGGATTTAGTATGACATCAGAAATGCTGATCAATCATCGAGAAAAAGCATTTGCCATTCTTAAGGCAGATGCCGATAAAATATTGAAGTTGATTAAGGTTCAAATGGATAACCTCACAATGCCTCAGTGTCCGCTGTATGAAGAAGTGTTAGATACTCAGATGTACGGCCTTTCTAAAGAAATAGATTTTGCAGTCCGCTTAGGTTTAGTGGAGGAAGACGAGGGTAAATCACTTCTAGAGCAACTTGAGAGAGAGTTATCAGCTTTACATGAAGCTTCCTTGAAAAAATAACAGGTCTCTGTAAAACTCAAACAATGCTTTTTCGTTGTTTGAGTTTTTTTGAATCGTTTTTCATGTATAATAGCTTTGAAAAGGCTCAATGACAAGTTAAGTTATATTTACATAATTTAACAAGTGATAAAATCCACTTCTTCGGTATATAATTTTAAATATTCTATATATTCTAAAAATAATTTGTTATTTCCCTGTGAGAAATGGTAAAATCAATACAATAATGTAATGTTGTTTAGAGGAAATTGAGTATAACACATTAAATAAATATGTTATACTTATATTACCTCCCATTTAGCGTTGCATTATAAAAAGAGGTCGATTATGATGTTTAAAAAAATAGCAAGGTCTTACGATTACAGTTTGATAGGATCGATCATTCTTTTAAGTTTATTTGGTCTTGTGATGATTTATAGTGCCAGCTCTGTGATCGGCCCGGAAAGATATGGCGTCGAAAGCGATTATTTTTTTCAAAAACAAAGAATCCATTTGATACTCGGGTTTATCCTATTTGCTTTCTTTGCCTTTCTTCCATATAAGTTGTACCAGACAAAGAAAGTGTTGCAAACGATCTTTTTTGGCTCTGTAGCTGTGTTGGCGCTTCTTTTTGTTATAGGCCATACTTCTAATAACGCTCAAAGCTGGCTGAAAATCGGAGGGATGGTTATACAGCCGTCAGAGTTTATCAAATTGGGCATGATTATCTACCTATCGGCTGTTTATGCAAAGAAGCAAAGTTATATTAATAACTTCAATCTAGCAGTTATGCCGCCAATCATTTTTCTTGGCGCTGTTTGTTCTTTGATTGTCATGCAGCCAGATTTCGGTACTGCACTGATCATCTTCCTGATTGCAACAACAGTCATCCTTTCATGCGGGATGGGCATGAAAAATATCATGAAACTTGTTGGTATTTTATTGGCGCTTGGTTTATTGATCTCCCCGCTTGTGCTCATTAAGAAAGATTCGATTTTTACAGATAACCGAATGGGGCGGATCAATAGCTTCCTGAACCCGTTCGAATATGAAAAAGGGGAAGGCTACCAGCTGGTCAACTCTTATATCGCCATAGGTTCAGGAGGAGTAACGGGAAAAGGGCTGGGTGACAGTATCCAGAAATACGGGTATTTGCCTGAGCCGCATACCGATTTTATCATGGCTATCATATCGGAAGAGCTCGGTATTTTTGGTGTAGGTTTTGTCCTGCTCTCCCTTGGATTTATCGTGATGAAAGGCTATCGGATAGCTGGGAAATGCCACGACCCATTTGGAAGCCTGTTAGCGATCGGCATCACCAGTATGATCGGCATTCAGTCATTCATCAACCTGGGAGGGCTGACAGGGTTAATCCCAATCACTGGGGTTCCTTTGCCGTTTGTTTCGTATGGCGGATCATCCATCTTTTTGCTGGCAATCTCCATGGGTGTATTGGTAAATGTCAGCATGTTTACCAAATATGAAAACAACTATAAATATCGTATACAAGAGACTGTTACTCCGACTGGTGAAGAGCTGCCAGGCAGTAAACGGTTCTCAGTTAAATAGGTATCAACAAATTACCCTATTGGATAATTTGATCACATATTTCTCTAAAATACTTAAAGTGGGTGTTGAGATTGGAAAGACGTATTAAAAAGGTACTTGCCGCCAACCGCGGTGAAATTGCCATCCGAGTATTCAGAGCTTGTACGGAATTGAATATCCGGACAGTAGCGATTTATTCAAAGGAAGATTCCGAATCCTATCATCGCTTCAAAGCGGATGAAGCTTATTTGGTCGGTGAGGGCAAGAAACCGATTGATGCTTATCTGGATATTGAAGGCATTATCGATATTGCCAAAGATGCTGAGGTCGATGCCATCCATCCAGGCTATGGATTCCTATCGGAGAATATTGAATTCGCAAAACGCTGTGAAGAAGAAGGCATCATTTTTATCGGTCCGGAAACAAAACATTTAGATATGTTCGGAGATAAGGTGAAAGCCCGTACACAGGCAGTCCTTGCCGATATCCCGGTCATTCCAGGAAGCGACGGCCCTGTTGGATCGTTGGAAGACGTCATTGCGTTTGGGCAAGAGCATGGATTCCCGATTATCATCAAGGCATCTCTTGGAGGCGGCGGGAGAGGCATGCGAATTGTCCACAGCCTCGAGGAAGTGAATGAAGCATATGACCGCGCCAAGTCAGAGGCAAAAGCAGCTTTTGGAAATGATGAAGTCTACGTGGAAAAATATGTCCAAAATCCTAAACATATCGAAGTTCAGATCCTAGGCGATTCCGAAGGGAATATTGTGCATTTGTACGAAAGAGACTGTTCCGTCCAAAGACGCCATCAAAAAGTCGTCGAGCTTGCCCCTTCCGTGTCGCTTTCGGAGGAACTGCGCCATAGCATCTGTAACGCGGCAGTCAAATTAATGGACAATGTCAAATACGTCAACGCCGGTACTGTAGAATTCCTGGTGGCCGATGATCAATTTTATTTCATCGAAGTTAATCCGCGTGTTCAGGTTGAGCATACAGTTACTGAAATGATCACAGGCATCGATATCGTCCAATCGCAAATCCTGATTGCTGAGGGATATAGTTTACATAGCAAGAAAGTGAATATTCCGCAACAAGCTGACATCCCGTTATTTGGTTACGCAATCCAATCAAGAATCACAACGGAAGATCCATTAAATAATTTCATGCCGGATACTGGCAAAATTATGGCTTATCGTTCAGCAAGCGGATTTGGCGTCCGGTTGGATGCCGGAAATGCCTACCAGGGTGCTGTCATTACCCCGTATTATGATTCTCTGCTTGTAAAGGTTTCCACATGGGCTTTGACATTCGAACAAGCCTCTAATAAGATGATCCGTAATTTGAAAGAATTCCGAATCCGCGGGATCAAAACCAATATTCCATTCCTTGAAAACGTCATAAAGCATGAAAAGTTCAAGGAAGGTAAAATCGATACGTCTTTTATTGACCAAACTCCTGAATTATTCGTTTTCCCAGTGCGCAAGGACCGAGGAACCAAAATGCTTTCTTATATCGGAAATGTAACGGTCAATGGATTCCCTGGCATTGAGAAAAAGGAAAAGCCAGCATTTGAAGCGCCGCGTGGTATCTTGCTGCCGCATGGGCAAGCATACCAGCCTGGAACTAAGCAAATCCTGGAAGAGAGGGGCGCGGAAGGATTAGTTGATTGGATTAAAAAACAAAATGAAGTGTTGATCACCGATACGACATTCCGCGACGCCCACCAATCTTTATTGGCGACACGTGTCCGGACCAACGATCTCCTTCATATAGCAGAGCCGACAGCTAAGCTTCTTCCAAATCTTTTCTCGACGGAGATGTGGGGAGGGGCTACATTCGATGTTGCCTACCGGTTCTTGAAAGAAGATCCGTGGGACCGCTTGCTTTTATTGCGTGAAAAAATGCCGAACATCTTGTTCCAAATGCTTTTGCGTGGGGCAAATGCAGTAGGGTATAAGAACTATCCGGATAATGTAATCCGAACATTTATTGAATTGTCAGCACAGGGAGGAATTGACGTCTTCCGGATTTTTGATAGCCTGAATTGGGTGAAAGGAATGGAGACGGCAATTGATGCAGTAAGACAAAATGGCAAGGTCGCCGAAGCAGCTATTTGTTACACTGGGGATATTAATGATCCGACACGTACTAAGTTCACCACAGAGTATTATAAGAACTTGGCAAAAGAACTGCAGAACCAGGGAGCCCATATACTCGCCATTAAGGATATGGCCGGCTTGCTTAAACCAGCGGCAGCCTACAGGCTTATTTCAGAATTGAAGGATTCAATTGATATCCCTATCCATCTCCACACGCATGATACGAGCGGCAACGGAATCTTGACATTGAGCAGAGCAATTGATGCCGGAGTCGATATCGTGGATACAGCTATCTCATCAGTCGCCGGGATGACATCGCAGCCAAGCATGAACACTTTATGTTACGCGCTTGAAGGATCTGAGAGACAGCCGAAAATTGATATTGCTTCGACAGAAAAGCTAAGCAATTATTGGGAAGATGTACGTAAATATTATAGTGAATTCGAAAGTGGCTTGATTGCTCCTCATACGGATGTATATAAACATGAAATGCCGGGAGGACAGTACAGTAACTTGCAGCAGCAGGCTAAAGGCGTAGGCCTTGGTGATCGCTGGGAAGAAGTAAAAGATATGTACAGAAGGGTCAATTTGATGTTTGGCGATATTGTCAAGGTTACACCTTCATCAAAAGTAGTCGGAGACATGGCTTTGTTCATGGTCCAAAATAATCTGGATGAAGAATCTGTCCTCGCTAAAGGAAACAATATTGATTTTCCTGATTCCGTCATTGAATTGTTTGAAGGGATGCTTGGACAACCTGAAGGAGGCTTCCCGGCAGACTTGCAGAAAGTAATCCTTAAGGGCAGGGAAGCCATTACTGTCCGGCCGGGAGAACTGCTGGAAGATATCGACTTCAATCAACTGAAAGAAGAGCTATTCAAAGAAATCAAACGCCCTGTTTCTGGCTTTGATATCATAGCTTACGCTCTGTATCCTAAAGTATTTATCGAATATGCCAAAACAGTGGAGCGTTTCGGCAATATTTCCCGCTTAGATACGCCGACATTCTTTTATGGAATGGATATTGGCGAGGAAATAGAAGTGGAAATCGAAAAAGGCAAAACACTGATCGTTAAACTGGTAAGCATTTCCCAAGCGCATCCTGATGGTACGCGGACACTGTATTTCGATTTAAATGGCCAGCAACGAGAAATCTCCATCAAGGATGAAAGCATTCAATCGACAGTGGCGGTGAAAGTGAAAGCTGATCCTTCGAATTCGTCCCACATCGGTGCGACAATGCCGGGAACCATCATTAAGGTAGTGGTTGAACCCGGAGCTGAAGTCAAAAAAGGGGAACATTTAATTATTACAGAAGCCATGAAAATGGAAACGACTGTGCAAGCTCCTTTCAATGGCATTGTTAAAGCCATTCATGTTGCCAATGGCGATCCGATTGCAACCGGGGATCTGCTGCTGGAAATCGAAAAAAAATAAAGTGATAAAAGGTCTGCCCATTTAGAAATGGGCAGCCTTTTTTATTGGCATGGATGTGCTGTCCCGTTTAGAACGGCAAAAAAAGAAAGCCAAACCATGCATTTGGTTTGGCTTTTGCTAAAAGAAAAGAGTATTTATGATATATTTTCGTTTGGAGCCAACTTGTTTGCAGAAATGGAATGTTCGCTGGCAACAGCTTTGTTCCGTTTGCTTCTGCTTGCCAATAGAAGCATATAGCTTAAAACACCGAACAGGCAGGAAATAAAGAAAGCATGCGAAAGCGCAACAAATAAATTCAAGCGAGTAAAGATAATGAAAGCTCCCGCAATCACTTGCAGGCAAATCAAGACAAATGAAGCAATCCATCCGTATAGTATGGCTTTCTGGTGCCGGTAGTTCTTGATGGCGAGCAAAGTTGCATAGGCTACCCAAATAAAGGCAAGGCCAGCCAGCATACGGTGCCCCATTTGTATCCACTCAAATGTATTTTCAGGCATAAATGAGCCGTCGTTTCTGCATAATGGCCAATCAGCGCAGGATAAACTGGATTTGCTGTGCCTCACCAATGCCCCTGTATATACAACAAAATAAATATACAGCAAAATCCCTGTCGTATGAAACGTCATTCGGCGGTCCATGCTCAGTTTGTCTGTATCGAATTTTTTATCCACTTCAAAGATCAATAAGGTAAGAAGAAAAACAGCTGCGAATGAAATGAGAGAAATGCCGAAATGAAGGGCGAGTATAAAATCAGATTGTCCCCATAAAACCGCCGCTGCTCCAATTAATCCTTGAAGGATCAAAAAAGAGATGGACAATATGGCCAGAAATTTTGTTTCCCGCACATGCCCGATTTTTTTCCAGCTCCAAAAGGAAAGAATCAAAACCATAAGGCCTACAGCCCCTGAAACGGACCGGTGGGACCATTCAATCACCATTTCCTTCGTTATATCGGCTGGAATAATCTGCCCATCGCATAACGGCCATGAGCGGCCGCATCCCATACCTGAATCTGTTTTTGTAACAAGCGCTCCCCCAAGAAGGATGAGCAGCATTCCGATCGTTGTCAAAACGGCAAATCTTTTTAAAGCCCGATGCACTGGATTCCACCTTCTTTGTTTATGATGACAAGTAAAGAGCGCGAGAGGCTGCATCCGTGAGGAAATTCAATAGTGGATGCGCTTTCTTGCATGACCGCCGGCGATATAAATAAACATCGGCCAATCCCAGGAAAACGTTCTGGATGGGAAGAGTGACTATCATTTTAAAATAGTTTTCCCCAGCTCTTAATATCATAATAAAGAAAAAAAACGAGTTATTCAAACATAAATTTATATTTTATGTAAAATGTGGAAATAAGAAAAGAACATTGGAATCAAATATAGGATCAATGGTCTGAATAATATGGAAAAATATTTTCAATTTATAAAATTTGGAAAATAGGGGTTGAAAGTAAACTTCATTTTTGATAGAAATATAAAAGGATATTTATCCCTGGTATTCCATTTTAAGATGGATTTTTCATTCGCCATTCTGGGTATGGTTCTAAACAATAAAAAAAAAGATCGTTTTCACTGCTAGATACAACCAGAAATGAAATTCCCTTGTTTCATATATTCAAAAAGAGGTCACAAATAAGTCAAAAAATATACGAAAAACATTCACATAAACTTCTGAAAATATGCTTTAATAAACAAAGAATAGAAAAATTTGTTATTTTAATCTAATTTTAGTATAATATGGTTAAAGTTCGGCATATTTTTGAAGCTTCTGCCATACATTGGCTGAGCTCGAACCAATACAAATATAGGAATGTATGGAATAATGAGATTATAGATAATATTGCTTAATATGTTTGTCTATATTAGATAGAGGGGGAAGAAATATGTCGAACGCAAAGGCTGCGGCTGATGATCAAAGCCTTCAAAAAGAAATAACAAAAGCAAGCGCCTGGGACGATTTTCTGGCTCTTATCAAGATCGGTATTATAAAGTCTAATCTTATAACGACTTTTACAGGTATGTGGCTGGCTCTCCATTTCGCCAAGCTTGGTTTTTTAAACAATCTGGATACGGTTTTTTATACCTTGATGGGGACTGCGCTCATTATAGGCGGAGCAGGGACTATAAATAATTATATCGATCGCGATATTGATCAATTAATGGAGCGGACCAAGGCAAGACCAACCGTCACAGGCAAGTATAATGCCTCAAAAGTTCTGTTCGTTGGGATATCGCTAGTGACGGTGGGGACAATTCTATTGGCCTTAACCACGTTTACAGCTGCTGTATTGGGACTAATAGGCGTATTTGCGTATAGTATTGTATATACTTATTCTAAGAGAAAACTAGTTTCAAATACGATAATCGGCAGCTTTTCCGGAGCCATTCCGCCGCTGATCGGCTGGGCTGCTGTTGAGCCTCATTTAGGCACAGTCGCCTGGACACTTTTCCTGATTATGTTTCTTTGGCAGCCTCCGCATTTTTACGCGCTTGCTATGCGCCGCTCGGAAGAATACCGTAAAGCCGGTGTTCCTATGCTGCCTGTAGTAAAAGGCTTTAAACGCACAAAAATCTCCACCAATTTATGGGTGCTATTCCTGATGCCGATTCCATTTTTCTTGACAGATCTCGGCATGCCTTTGGTTATTTTGACAGCCGTCTTGAATATTGGCTGGCTGGCTTTAGGTTTATATGGTTTTAAGATGAAAGATGATATTAAATGGGCAAAAAGCATGTTTATCTATTCGTTGAATTACTTGACGATTCTATTTGTTTCAATGGTTATTGTAACCTTGATATAGAACGCGATGAAGATGGGCGGTGGGGCTTCCTGCCGCCATCAGCGTTCATGCAGTCTGCAATGGTGCCAAGGGCGGTAAACACGGACAACGTACATACACAGGACTGATTGCTTACATATTGATAGCGGAAACGGTTTGCCGCCGGAAGCTGCATTGCCATTAGCCGGAAGTTTCCTCTAAGGGATTATAGAGGTTTAAATAGAGGGAATTTTCAGTAGATTGTTGTTTCAGAGGGATTGTGAGAAAAATTTAAAGAAAGAGGGGTTTCATAATTATGGAGAAACGGCTGAAAAAATGGCGTTTATTTGGCTTGTTATCGCTTCTGGCTCTTGTATTGTCTGGATGCGGCAAACGCAGTTTATCGGCTTTACAGCCGGCGGGCGAAGTGGCAGAAAAGCAATATGGGCTTATGGTGCTAAGCACTTCTATTATGGTGTTGGTAATCGTGGTCGTCACTTTGATCTTTTTGTATGTAATTTTTAAATTCAGACGTAAAAATGATGACAGGAAAATCCCTAAACAAATTGAAGGCAATCATAAGCTGGAAATGATCTGGACCATTATCCCGATCATCCTACTGCTTATACTTGCTGTACCGGTGGTTGCCGATACATTTAATTTAGCGGATGTTTCAGCCATGAACAAAAAAGATAAAGACGGAAAAACAAAGGATGCACTGGTCGTAAATGTCCGTTCCAATCTTTATTGGTGGGAATTCGAATATCCTGATTTAGGGGTTATTACATCGCAGGACCTAGTGGTTCCAACAAATGAAAAGGTTTACTTTAATCTGCAATCATCCGATGTCAAGCATTCATTCTGGCTGCCGGCAGCAGGTGGGAAGATGGATACGAATGTGGATGGCATTAACCAGTTTTACCTAGAATTCGATAGTAAAAAAGCGGATGAGGCAGGCAATATTTTTTATGGAAAATGCGCTGAGCTTTGTGGTCCTTCACATGCGTTGATGGATTTCAAAGTGAAAACGGTCTCAAAGGATGACTTCAAAACGTGGGTAAGCGATATGCAAGGGGCAACCGAAGCGCCAAAAGCAGAAGGAACACTTGCGCAGGAAGGGGAAAAACTCTTCACGGACCAAGGATGTATCGGCTGCCATGCTGTTACGCCGAACGACAAGAGGCCAATGGCAGCAAGAAAAGCGCCTAACTTGGCAACATTCGGTGAACGAGAACGGGTTGCGGGCATCCTTGACCATAATGAAGAAAATATCAAAAAATGGCTAACTGAATCACAGGATTTGAAGCCGGGCAATACAATGCCGGCCTATGACAAATTAAGCGAACAAGAGTTGGACGCTCTTGCGGCTTATCTCATGCAGTTGAAGGTAGAAAAATGACCAGGGATTAATTGAACCAAAGGGAGGTAAAAACGTGAGTACGTACGCTCAAAAAAAGGGGTTCGGCAGTTTTATATGGGACTACTTAACAACCGTGGACCACAAAAAGATTGCCCACTTATATTTAGTGGCTGGCGGACTGTTCTTTGTGATCGGCGGATTAGAAGCCATGTTCATGAGAATCCAATTGGCTGTTCCAAATAACAATTTTATCAGTGGCGGTTTATTTAATGAAATCATGACGATGCACGGTACAACGATGATTTTCCTGGCTGCCATGCCGTTAGTATTCGCATTTATGAATGCAGTGGTTCCATTGCAGATAGGTGCCCGGGACGTAGCTTTTCCATTTTTGAATTCACTGGGATTTTGGTTGTTTTTATTTGGAGGCCTTTTCCTAAATCTATCATGGTTCTTTGATGGCGCTCCGGATGCAGGATGGACCTCTTACGCTTCATTATCGTTGGCTTCCGAAGGCCACGGCATTGATTTTTATGCGCTTGGCTTGCAGATATCCGGGGCTGGGACTTTAATCGGGGGAATCAACTTCTTGGTGACAATCATCAATATGCGTGCACCTGGCATGACCTATATGAGAATGCCGCTGTTCACTTGGTCCACATTTGTTGTTTCTGCTCTTATCTTATTTGCATTCCCGCCGTTGACTGTCGGATTGTTTTTAATGATATTCGACCGCATGTTCGGCGCTAACTTCTTCCATGTAGCAATGGGAGGAAATACAATTATATGGGAACATTTATTCTGGATCTTCGGACATCCTGAGGTATACATTCTAATCCTTCCGGCATTCGGAATTTTCTCGGAAATATTTGCAACATTTTCAAGAAAGAGATTATTCGGTTATTCATCAATGGTGTTTGCCACTGTATTGATTGGCTTTCTTGGCTTCATGGTTTGGGCCCACCATATGTTCACTGTAGGATTAGGCCCGATTGCCAATGCTATTTTTGCGGTGGCAACAATGGCGATTGCCGTGCCTACCGGCATTAAAATCTTTAACTGGCTTTTGACGATGTGGGGAGGAAGCATCAAGTTTACGGTCCCTATGTTGTATGCCGTAGCCTTTATTCCATCATTCGTCATGGGTGGAGTAACAGGGATCATGAATGCGGCAGCGCCGGCGGATTATCAGTATCACGATACGTATTTCGTTGTTGCCCATTTCCACTACGTTATTGTAGGGGGAGTCGTGTTGGGCTTGCTAGCTGGGGCTCATTTTTACTGGCCAAAAATGTTCGGAACAATGCTGAATGAAGCGATGGGGAAAGTCTCGTTCTGGCTGTTCTTGATCGGCTTCCATTTGACATTCTTCATCCAACATTTCTTAGGTTTGATGGGGATGCCGCGCCGCGTGTTCACATATTTGCCGAACCAAGGCCTTGATACTGGCAATATGATCAGCTCGGTTGGCGCTGGACTAATGGCCATTGCTGTCGTTGTCTTATTGGTCAATATTGTCATCACCTCGGTTAAAAATGAAAAGGTCGGAAATGATCCGTGGGGAGACGGGCGTACACTTGAATGGGCTATTCCTTCTCCGCCGCCTCATTACAATTTCAAACAACTTCCGTTGGTAAGGGGTCTTGACGCTTATTGGCTTGAGAAGATGGAAGGCAAAAAAGGCATGACGCCAGCTGAACCAATCGGTGACATCCATATGCCTAACCCTTCTTTCATCCCATTTATGATTTCTCTTGGCTTGTTTATCGCCGCATTTGGCGCCATGTATGTCAAGAGCGGGACGCCTTGGGCACTGCCTGTACTAATCGGCGGTATGCTTGTGACCTTTATAAGCATGTTTGTCCGGTCGGTAAAAGACGATCTGGGCCACCATATCCATAAGGAAGAGTTAATGGATGAAGAGGAAAAAGGAGGGATTGCATAATGCACGCAGATGAAAAATTCACTGAAGCAACATGGCCTTCCTCTCCTGAAAGGGCAACATTGGAAGGCAAAAATAAATTTGTCGGCTTCTGGTTATTCCTAGGCGGCGAAACAGTGCTGTTCGCTACTCTGTTCGCCACCTATTTGGCACTGAAGGATAAGGTGCCGAATGAATCGATGCCGCATGCGAAAGACTTATTCCAGATGGACCTTGTCATCGTTGCTACTCTTTTGCTTTTGACCAGTTCATTGACCAGCGTCTACGCTATGTATCATATGAAAAATTATAACTTTAAGGGAATGCAGGCTTGGCTATTGGTAACCGTCTTGCTAGGAGCGGCATTCCTGGGCGTTGAAATCTACGAGTTCAACCATTATGTGCATGAGTTCCATTTCACATTTGCTGGTTCAGCATTCGGCTCGGCTTTTTATACCCTTGTAGGGTTCCATGGAGGCCACGTCGCTTTCGGTCTTTGCTGGATCACTACCCTAATGGTACGGAATGCGAAACGCGGCCTTAGCCTGTATAATGCGCCAAAATTCTATGTGGCTAGCCTTTACTGGCACTTTATTGATGTTGTATGGGTATTTATCTTTACAGTTGTATACTTAATGGGGATGGTGGGATAAAGTATGGATCAAAATCAAACTCATTTTGCTCGCCAGGATGCCGATTTGAAGTATCGCCGTAAGAAAAATGCGGAGGAAATGAAATATCAAGTGATTTCTTTTTCACTGATGATTTTTCTGACGTTGGTTTCATTTATTGCCGTAGGATATGATGGCTTTTCAAGATGGTTCATTTTGCCGACGATTTTATTGTTAGCAGTTGTCCAAGTGATCTTTCAATTGTATTATTTTATGCACATGAGCCATAAAGGCCATGGCATCATAAGCATCTTTTTGTATTCCGGTCTGACAGTGGGAGCCATCACGATTTTGGCTTTCATGACCATTATCTGGATTTAAGCGTTTTGGCTGATGGTGATAGGAGGCCTTATAGGGGCCGCTTCCTTCTCTATCAGCCTTTTTAGGTGAGAGAGCTGTTGTGAGGTTGGAACTGGTCTTGTGTTTTTTTAGCAGAGGGTGAAAATGCATATGAAAGAGTTTGAAGAGAAGGGGTGGACATGTTGACACTCGATATTTTTGGATTCAGGGCTTTATGGAGCCCATATTTTGGCTGTTCGTTGATCATTATAGGCATTCTTTATTTCTTAGTTACAGGAAAGCTTCGGTCTAGTTTTAAGAGGGACAGCGAGGCATTGACTGCTAAGCAGGCTTTTCTATTCATTACGGTGCTTATTCTGCTTTATGCGTTGAAAGGATCGCCGATTGATCTATTGGGGCATATCATGTTCAGCGTCCATATGACACAAATGGCTGTCTTATTTTTAGTTATACCGCCTATGCTGATTGTGGCTATTCCCGCTTGGTTATGGCGAAGCATGATCAATTGGAAGCCGATCAAAGGCGTGTTTCACTTTTTAACCAAGCCGTTGATTGCTTTATTCGTATTTAATGCAACGTTTTCGTTTTATCATATACCGGCCATTTTTGACAGCATTAAGATGAACATGGTCCTTCATGCCGGGTATACGGTACTGCTTTTCATCACTTCCATTTGTATGTGGTGGCCGATCATGAACAAGCTGGAAGAATATCAGCAGTTTTATGGAATTAAAAGAATCGGCTATATCTTCGCCAATGGAATGCTGTTAACGCCTGCTTGCGGGTTAATCATCTTTGCCGGCCATCCTATGTATGAAACCTACTCGAATCCTGTCCATTGGATGTCAGCGATGAAACTGTGCGTGCCGCCGGATGCATTGGCCAATGCTTCCATTACAGGGCCGGAACTGTTTAATACCATGCCATTACTGGAGGATCAAAGGACCGGGGGCGTGATTATGAAGATTATCCAAGAAATCGTTTTTGGTATCGTTTTGGCACAAATCTTCTTCTCCTGGGCTAGAGAAGAACGAAAATCGGAATTGGATTTAAATCCTGTAGGCAAAACAGACATGATGGGCAGTTCGACCAAATAAGGATCCTTTTGCTTGGCAATCAAAAATTTGTCAGTGTTGTTACAATTATTGAAAAAAACTGGCAAGTCTATTAGAATAAAGAGGAATTATACACGAGAGGGCGTCTAAAAATTTATGTTACCGATCTTACCAACAATCAGCACTAGTTTCATAGTCTTGAGTGCTATTACAGTTGCCATTGGCTGGATATTGATTAAGCAAAGAAAGGTTGCTGCCCATCAAAAAGCGATGATTACGGCAGCTGTATTTGCAGTTTTATTTTTCTTAATTTATGTCAGCAGAACTGTGTTTATTGGCAATACGGCGTTTGGAGGCCCAGATTCCGTTAAGATTTACTACACGATTTTCTTAATTATACATATCACGCTAGCTACGATCGGAGCTGTCCTCGGGATAATGACATTATGGGCAGGCTTCAAGAAAAATCTTGCTTTTCATAGAAAAATCGGACCCGTTACCAGCATTGTATGGTTCATAACAGCCATCATGGGTGTTACAGTCTATTTATTGCTATATGTATTTTATAAAGGCGGGGAAACCACTTCGGTCATAAAAGCTATACTTGGTTTCTAAAAAAAGGAATGAATAGAGGATATTGCTTAATATAATAAAGCAATATCCTTTTTTATATGTTCGGAATGTCTTTCAATCTTTTCTAGGAACCAAAACGTACACAGTAAAATGAGATTGAAGAAGAAGGGGGAAAACAGGAGATACAGGAAATTGGTTCAACCGACGATCGGCTGGGATGGATGCCCCGTCGATTAAAATTTCCTTTGATGACATGTGAACGGAAGGGAGAAACATGAAAGATTATAAAACTGAAAATATAATGATTATGAATTGTTCTTTAGATCTTGCTAAGTCAATTGTATTGTTCAGAAAAGAGCTCACTGATCGATCGCCTATAACGATTCCTGGCCAATGGCCATCTTACCGATTTCGCTCCTTCCTTCCTTTTTTGATTGAAGATATGGAGAAGGAACAAGATTCTCCTTTTCACTTATGGATATTGGCTGATTTGATCAATAAAATGATGGTTGGCGATTTCCTGATGTACCCCTCCATGCGGCAAAAAGGCGTTGCCTATCTCGAAGTACATTATCTTTCTTTCAAGGAAGAAAGGCTCTATTTTAAGGAAAGTTTGCGTTTATTTCTGGAGTATGTCATGCCACAATTTAAAGGGCGGTACGATCAAGTAGCCCTTGAAGTCCAGTATACGGATCATTTCAAAATGGAGTTGCTAAAAAAGTTTGGGTTTACCTTAAAGAAAAATGACCATCCCTATTTATTATGGTCTTATAAGGTAATCAAAAAAGAAGACAAATGAAAAAGGGCCATCTCAACTTTTCCGGCTTCATCCTATAAAAAGCAAAAAGGCAGGAATGTTGAATGGATAACATTCCTGCCTTTTGTGTTTTAGAAATGACCCATTGGCCAGTCCTTTTCTTATATTTTTACATTCCATTGAATCAATCCTGCTTCTTTGGCAGCTGTGAACGCAATCAAGATGAGCGGGCCGATAATAAAGCCGAGGAGGCCGAATAGTTTTAGCCCGATGTACATAGCGATTAGCGTTGCCAGAGGTGACAATCCAATATGGTTTCCCATCACTTTTGGTTCGACCGTACGCCTGATGACGAGAAGAATTAGTGCTAAAATGGCTAGCTGGGTACCGGATTCAGTGTTTCCGGTGATCATATCGAACACAGACCAGGGAGCAAGGACCACGATGGAGCCGATGATGGGAATCAAATCAATAATCCAAATGACTAATGCCATCACCAATGCTATTTCAGGCTTGATGAATATCAGCCCTATCAAGGCGGCAATAAAAATAATAATGCTGACTAGGAATTGGGCTTTTAAGAAGCCGAATACCACGTTTGACAACCGCTTATTCATGTAGCGGACTTTATCTGCTGTTTGATCTTTCAACAAACTGTACATGCCTGCCTTCAGTTTTGGCAAGTCAATCAAGAATAAGAATAGAGCGATCAGATAAACAACAAAGCTAACCATATAGGATGGGATAGCTTTTACAAAGTTGGTGGCCTTTTCAATGGTCAGCAAACTTCCCAATTCATTCGTGATATAATCAAAAGATGTCTGAACCTGATTACTCACAGCTTCCTTTATCGCTTTCGGAAGATTTTCCGATGCGTCAATGATGTCCTGCTCTATGATTTTCCATTCACGGTTGATTTCCTGTACGTACTGGGGCGCTTTCTCAATAATTTGCGCGGCTTCTGTGATCACCTTGGTAGTGACAATAAAACCGGAAATTCCTATACATGAGATGAACAGCAAGAAAACCAGCATGACGGATAGTTTTTGATTGAAGGAGAATTTGATTTGCAGCAGTGTCACTAACGGTGCAAGCAAAAGGGAGGTGGCCAGTGCGGCTATTAATGGAATTGAAACCGGCAGGATATAATAGCATAGGATCGCTATTAGGGCGAGAACTGCTAAGGTGATGATCCGTTGTTTTGTAAAAATCCGTTTCAATGTTTTCTCCTCTCTGACTAGGCTATAAGGCCTATTATCTTTGTTTACTTATTATAAAAGGTATCGACAGGAGAAAACAAGGAGGCTCATATTATTCCCATGTTTTACTTATAAAGTGAAACTTGGGGGGGGCATTCATCTCCACCGATTATTAGTTGAACCAATCGGATTTTTACTGGCGGTTGATCTCTTCACTGCACTTCTTGGCCTGGGCGTTTTAGCGCCAGTTGGGATCAATATGGAGTAAAGAAAAAGATGCCTGGATAACAGGGCATCTTTCACATGCAGCTACCTATGTAAAGCAAATGCTTCGACTTCTTTTGTAACCGAGGTTAAAATCTCCTCGCATTTTCTGACCAAATCAGGGGGAAAGTATTCTCCTTCTCCATATTCCAAACCATGAGGATAATAATGTTTGCCCAATAGCGGTACAATCAATTGGATGATGGCGCGGTGGGCTCCTACATCGCCTTCTACAGCATATCCTTGGACACGAAGATAATATACATCATTATTGATTTCAAATTTGCGGTCATAGTTTACGCGCTCATAATCCCATTGCTCTGCACGTATTAATCCATGTTCTTGCATAACCTCATCCAAACGATTAATCTCCGCTTGAAGTTGCTCCAATCCAGTATCTTCAAATCTCATTTAAAACCCTCCTTATATTGCGCCCATGTAAAAATATAAGGAAATATGTAAAAAATTATATACTATGCCAATATTTCCTTATTTTTATAATAGTATGAAAGGAAGGAAGTTGCAACGTACAGTTGGCGAGAATGGAAGAAATTCACCAAAGTGACATGATCCCGGGTGAAAAGCGCTATATTGATTAAGGGTGCTGCCTGTAGTAAAATAACAAAAAAGTCATAAAGATTAAAAGGTTAATTATTCAGGTAGTCCGTGTAAATGAACATATATTCGATCTATTAACCTAAATGATCTAATACCCTTACATCATCCGTATTTGAGAGGGGAGAAAATCTCTGAAAATCATTGGAAAGATTATTATTTTAGCAGTTATTGTGTTTATAGGCAGTCTTTATTTTGATAATAACGATAAAGACCCGGCTTTGAACGATGAACGTTCTGCTAACCAAGTTCAGAACACAACCGGCCTGAACAAAAATATGAATGAAGTAGGTCGAAAACCTAGCAGCGGGCTAGCTCTTTATGTGGGGGGCAGCAGTGCAGCTATTATAGATACCTTTGGCCAACCTGCCCGAAAAGATCCTTCCTCTTATGGCTATGACTGGTGGATATATAATGCTTCCCCGGAAGGATATATGCAGGTAGGCGTTAAGAATAACAAAGTTGTTACCATTTATGCTTTAGGGAAAAGGGCAAATGTGTCTCCCATTACAATCGGACAAAAAGTGGACGAGCTCTTCCGTTCCTTCAATCTGGAAACCACTATCGATCTTGAATGGGAAGGCAATTCTTATCGATTTGAATTATCAGAAGAGGATCTTGGCATGCGGCCATTGGTAAAGGTCGGAGATGTATATGCCCAAGTCTATATCGATAAGTTTACCGGAAAAATATCAAGTGTCAGATTTTTGGATGTAGAAACGCTTGTTAAACAGCGGCCATATGAACTGATCTATCGAGGAAACCTTCCTAAAGATGAAGAGCTGTCGGAAGAGGATTGGAAGAAGATTCAAGCGGGAGATGAACAGCAAATCTTCGACATAACCAATGTTATTCGGGAGCGGTTTGGGCTCCATCCGGTAAAATGGGATGAAGCCACTAGCAAAGTAGCTTATCTTCATAGCCTGGATATGTATAAGGAAGACTACTTTTCACATGACTCGCCCGTATATGGCGATTTGGCTAAACGATTGCAGACAGGCAATGTTAAATACCGGTTGGCGGGTGAAAATATCGCCGCCAAATATGTGGACGGGGTTGCAGCTTTTGAAGGCTGGCTCAATAGCAAAGGACACCGGGAAGCTTTATTGAATAAGGAATTCACTTATTTGGGAGTGGGTGTCCATCAAAAATACTATACACAGAATTTCATTGAAAAATAAGCAAAGAGGGCTGTCATATGTTACAGCCCTCTTTGCTTTTTAGCATCAAGGTGAAACTTTGATGGGGGGGTTATCCTCCATTCCATCCATTCTATACAGTATTTAATTGAATCAACCTTGTTTTTTATTGCTTGGCCTTCCCTCAACACTTTTTTGGCTACGCTGCTATTGTAAAGTGGGAGGTCAGAACGGGATAAAAAGACCATGCACTTTTTGGGGGAATCTTGCATACGGTGTTTATAGGCGAAAGGTACTCATAGCTCTAAAACATAAATGAAGGCCGGGGTGAAAGTATATGGCAAATCCATCCTCATTATCACAATTTAAATTGTTTGTAAGGAATCATCCCTTATTAGTGAAAGAAGTAAGAAGAGGCGTTTATACATGGCAGGAAATATATGAAGATTGGTTTTTGCTGGGGGAACAGCATGAAGTATGGCAAGGATATGAGGGCGAAGGCACAGTAGCAATAGATGACAAGGGGACAGAGAATCCGCAACAGGAATCCGCACCAAGTGGTGAAAAGGATACGATGGCCGCAATCTTTGAATCTCTAAAAAATGTGGATGTTCAATCGATGCAAAAGCATGTGGCAAATCTAAGCCAGGCCCTTGGCGCTATTTCCGGGGTCATTTCTTCATTCCAAAAGGCACCTGAGCCGGACCAGCAATCGCCTTCGAAAAAACAGAAGCCTTTTTCGATGAAAAAGGATTGAAGAGGAGGGGCTCGGATTGCGGCAGGATATTTATGCGTGGATCAAAGAGAATGATGACCAATTAAAGTATTTACGGCTAAAGCCGTTATGGTACCGAAAGTTGACAAGAAATCCCCAGGATTATGAAAAATTCGGCACGGAGGCGGTTTTTCACTTTGAAAAATCAATCCCGCACCGTGTCAATAAACTGACGAATGGCGTCCAGGCTGCATCCATGATGCTGAATCTATTGCAATCCATGAACGCAAAATGATGATAAATAGGACTGATTGCAGGCAAGGCTGTTTCAATTCTTTGCTTTTCCATGGTACTATAAAGGCAGGAGGTGAGTTTTTCTATGCTTGCTACTATGGAAAGAGTAGAAATTTTGCAGCAAGGTGAAGAACTGGCACAAATGATCATCAATTCTGAAGTCGGAGAGAATTATCTGGCTTCATTATATACATTGCGTCAAGATAGGGAAGCTCAAGAAAAAATAAAGAGTTTCACTAAGATGAAGGAACGGTTCGAGGAAGTGCAACGATTCGGCAGATATCATCCAGACTATAAAACCATTAATTTGGAAACAAGAACAAAAAAGAGAGAGATGGACATGCATCCGTCTGTCATTGCATTTAAACAAGCCGAAAATGCGCTTCAGGAGGTCCTGGACCAGGTTTCGGTCATTATCGCTCAGTCGGTTTCCCTTCATATTAAAACTCCTGGCGGGAATCCTTTCTTTGAGAGCGGTTGTTCAAGCGGCGGCTGTAGCAGTGGGGGCAGTTGCGGATGTTCTTAGGCCCGGAGTGAAACCGGGTCTTTTTTTTCGCGAATATCCATCCGAAATACAGCCAAGATCCCAGAAGCTGCTCCTCACTAAAGCAAATGCGGTTGAAACTTATTAGAAAATTATGCTACACTGTTTGTAAATAGAGTATAGGAGATTACAATATGATTGGTGCAAGACAAGGAATAATTGTATATTTACATACGTTGAAGCAGGTCAAGATGCTCAGACGATTCGGCAATATCCATTATGTTTCAAAGAAGTTGAAATATGTGGTGCTTTATACGAATATGGCCGACATTGATTCAACGGTTGAAAAATTGAAATCCTATTCTTTTATTAAGAAAGTCGATGTGTCGCAGAAACCGTTTATTAAAACAGATTATGAAAACTCTAAACCGGATAAAGCGAAGGAATATGATTACAAGATGGGAATATAGAGAGCGGGAAAGCAAGTGATAGGCGAATCCGCTCCCTTGTATTCCTTTTTTTATGCCGTTTTTTCCATTATAATGCCGATTCCCGCTTCAAATAATGCGCGAAGTAGGAGTCGGCAAATAAGAATTTGATCGGAAGTTTAATAAACGGCCAGTGGGGAATGAGGAATCTCCCGCCAAAGTTTCACTTTCTGCTGCCAAACATCGAAGCCGGCCTCCTTGTTTGTTTTATGATAAAGGCGGCAGGTAGCGGTTCATCCGCAAGATGCCGATGAGGTATTGGAAATAAAGTTCTTTTTCTGCGAACAGAGTAGAAGGCTTTACGTCCAAAGTGATAATTTCCTTATTAAGATCTGCAGCCAGCTGTTCAAATAGTTGATAGCGTTTATTCGGTGTTTCAACGGGATCTGGCAATCCTTCCCGGCATATGTAAATAGGTTGGAAATTCCCTTCCGCGGCTGCGTTCATGACTATAGCAAGAGAGGTTGCTTTTTTTCCTTTTTTCTCGCATTTGAGCGACAAAAGAAAACGGACGCGGTCTTTTGAAGCTCTGCCAAGCTCCAGCAATTCGTAAAGATCGGAATATCCTTCCCCAAGTTCTATAAAGCGCTGTATCAAAATATGATCCCCTTTCAAAATGCATTCAAGATAGCTTTACTGTAACATGAAAGCCCAAAAAAATGAAGAATTCTATAATTTGTAAACATTCATGGTGCCTCTGCCCGGATGAATCTGGTAAATTAGTAATAGATTGAATACTATAAGGGGAAATTGATTATGAAACGGCTATTATATACGTGCTTTTTAATACTCCTTATATCCAGTTGTGTCATCATTTTTTTGCAATGGAATGTGTATTCCCAGGATAAGAAAGCCTTGGCTGAAAAGGCTACGCAGGATGTTAGGCAGCGATTGCAGATCAATCAGGGCGGCCGCGGTTTGACAATCCGACATACTATTACGCATGTAAATAAAGGAGAATACCGCATCACAAATCCTCAGAATGTAGATCTGTACATGAATGGCCAACAGCTAGCCGATCCATCCTTGTATATTCAAAAGGATGACCAAACCGTCACTTTTTCATACAGTTTGCCGTTTGATTCGGCAATTAAAGAGAAATTGCTGATCAACTGGGCAATCAAGATGGAAGGTTTGGACGTCAAGAGTACCACTGTCGAAATCACTTCGCATTCTCCTTTCAAGGGTGTTTGGGCAGCCGGCGCCGCCCAAACAGGCAGAGCTGAAAAGGAATATATAGATTATTTTGTATTTGAGAAAAAGGGCGGTACCTTTCCCCTTTATTACCAACAAGGCGATTTGAGTGTCAAAAAGTTGGCTAATGGGCTTTATCTCTATTATGAGAAAGGGATAGAAGCAGATTGGGATTTGGTTAGCTCGATTTTCACACGTTTTCCTGATTTGAAGGATAAAGGGATCGTTGTCACATCGATGCATCCCGAGTACTTTTCTGACTCTATTTTTTTCTTGAAGAACATCAATAACAGTGCCTCCCTTCAGAAAAAAATCAATCAAGCCAATTTGGATCTTCTCTATCCTTTCAAAGCATCCAATGAGTCATGGCAGCAAGGCGTTCTGGAGGCATTAGCAAAAGGCGATGACAGTCCGTCTTCCTTAAAGAGCATAAAGATGGCAGCCAATTTAAGGGAAGCGTTATCTGAGGATGACATTTCCTTATTTCTTCGCCTTGTCAGGGCAGCAAGTAAACCGTTAAGCGCTGATCAATTGGACCAATTATTATCCAGCCTGACAGGTGATGACACTATATTTTTCCGAAGCAACAGAAACGGGCAGCTGCCTTTAGAACCGCTTTACCACAGCGATGAAAGATTACTGGAAGTGAATGGAGCCGAATTGGGGAATAGGATGATTGTATGCCGGTCCGAGGAGCTATATCCTTTGGCAGCTGTCATGGAAGCGGCGGGATATCAAACGATAGAAATGAATGCCAAAACCATCTTTGTTATCAAAAAAATGGACAGTTTACGGCTGTATGCGGATAAAAATATTTTTGTGTTGAACGGTAAAGATTATGCCATATCTGGAATACCAATCATAAAAGTGAACGGAGTAACTTATATCAGAAAAGAGTATTTGAAAACAATTTTTGGTGCCCTCATCAACGAGGGAAAAGATAAGATTACTTTGTCTATGTGAAAATAGGCAAAAAAAACCCTGCAGATCTACTGCAGGGTCCTTCTATTTCCTTTTGCCAAGGATTAGAAGGGAAAGGGAGAGGAGAAACCGGAGGAAGAACTTATGGGGAAACGTAAGTCTTCTCCGCGGTTGGCAACAACATCCTTGATATAAGGTGCTGTTACTTATAGTATGACCCAAATCGGGGGCCTTATTCATTCATTATCGAATTCATTTCATATTGGCTTAGGTAAATTGATTATGTTAGGATAAGGAAGATATGAATCTGTAGGTGAATAGTGGTGATATACAATGAGAGTAGTTTCAGGAAGCTGTAAGGGGAGACCTTTGAAGGCTGTACCCGGTTCCACAACTAGACCAACTACCGATAAGGTGAAAGAGTCTCTTTTTAATATTATTGGCCCTTATTTTGAAGGCGGCCGAGTGTTGGATCTATTCGCAGGAAGCGGAGGCTTAGGCATTGAGGCTTTAAGCAGGGGGATGGACGAAGCAATCTTTATAGATAGAGAATTTAAAGCCATCACAACTATACGAAGCAACCTGGAAGCATGCCGTTTTACGGAGCGGGCTGAAGTATATAAAAATGACAGTGAAAGAGCGCTTAAGGCTCTGATGAAAAGAAACAAAAAGTTTGATCTTGTTCTTTTAGATCCGCCCTATAAACAACAAAAGTTAATCAGCATTATGTCCGTCATTGATGAAAACGGATTGCTTGAAGAAGATGGGGTCGTTGTTTGCGAGCACAGCAATGATGTAGAGCTGCCTGACCAAGTTGGCAGATTGTCTTTGTGGAGGCAGGAGACGTATGGCATGATTGTCATATCCATTTATACTGCCGCCGTTGAGTAAAGGTAAGGGGGAAGAAGTATGTCAAAAATCGCGGTTTGCCCCGGAAGTTTTGATCCGATTACCAATGGGCATATCGATATTATTCAAAGAGCGGCAAAAGTCTTCGGTGAAGTACATATCGCAGTTATGGTCAATTCCGCCAAACAACCGCTTTTTTCAAGTGAAGAAAGAGTGGAATTAATCAGGGAAGTTACAAAACATATACCGAATGTGACTGTTGATACTTCGACAGGTTTGCTGATGGATTATTGCAAAAGTATTAATGCGGATGCCATTATTAGAGGATTGCGTGCAGTGTCTGACTTTGAATATGAGATGCAGATTACTTCCATGAACAGGGTGCTGAATGATTATATCGAGACCTTTTTTGTGATGACCAATAATCAATATTCGTTTCTGAGCTCTAGCATTGTCAAAGAAGTGGCTAAATATAAAGGGGATGTCAGCTCCCTGGTGCCGCCAGCGGTTGAGCGTGCGCTGAAGGCAAAATTCCACAATGATGAGCAATGACAAAAAGCTGTCTGTCCCTTCTGGGGACCGGCAGCTTTTTGGTTTTACCGGGCGATTACATACGAACCTTTTTGCGGTAGAGAATATATACATATAGAGCAAGGAAGAAGATGGTCAAAACCGGGCCGGCTGAACTAATCGCCTGATACCAATCGTGGCTGGGGGTACCGACGACCGGCATTGCGTTTGATGGCCTTCCCTGTAGAGTAAGCCCCTCATAGACTGGCTTCCAGATCAGCAATGTAATCAAGCTGGCGATGAAGCCGTGAATGATCCTCGCGAAAAAAAAGGGGGCAAAACGGATATCTGTCTGGGCCAGTATGCTTGCCGCCTGTGCCTGTACACTTAGACCGCTGAACGCTAGAATGAAAGAAGTAATGATCGCTTGATGAAGCAATGAGACTCCGTGTATTCCGCTTGTCATTTGGGAACCAAGCGTCATTTCGAATAATCCTGCTACAAGAGGTATGCTGAAATCAGCCGGCAAATGGAAGAGCCCCAAAATAAAGCTGAAGCATGACGCCAATATGTCTGTAATATTCATGATGTATAAAAGCTTGTTAATGACTGAAAATAAAATAATAAATCCGCCTATTAGAAGCAATGTTTCAATAGACGAGGAAACGGCATCCCCCAAAATTCTGCCGAACGGCCGTTTTTCCTTAATGCGGGTACGGTGCATTTCGCCTAGGGCCTGTTTAATGGAAGGAGTCTTTTTTCTCTCATCGCGTTTCTTTTCCTTGCCATAAAAACGCATAATCAAGCCGACTATAAAGTTACCGGCATAATGGGCGATGGCCAGCACGATCCCTATTTTAGGATTTTGGAAAAAACCGATTGAGACTGCTCCGAAAATAAACAGGGGATTTGAAGAGTTTGTGAAGGAGACAAGCCTTTCCGCCTCTATCTTAGTGATTTGATTTTCATTGCGTAGCCTTGCAGTCAATTTAGCCCCGGACGGATAGCCTGAAGCCATGCCCATCGCCCACACAAACCCACCGACTCCCGGCACTTTGAATAACGGCCTCATTAACGGTTCGAGCAGGACACCAATGAAGGCTACAACACCGAAAGAAATAAGTATTTCTGAGATGATATAAAATGGCAAGAGGGAAGGGAAGACGATTTCCCACCACATATTTAAACCGCGTATACTTGCTTCGAGCGATGGCTGCGGGAACTTTATGAGAGCCCCTGCAAGCGTGACGGTACTTAGAGCCAGCGCAATGGTTTTAATATAAGATTTATTCACCTAACAGGCCTCCTATGAAAAGTGGAATCTTTGCAGGTTTCCCGAGCAATGGTACACTGATTTACATATATATGTATAAACGGTGTAAGAGCCTTGTCCTCTTACACAAATATACGCTTCAAGGATGTTTTTAGAACATCTGGCACTCATATTCATGATAAGATGAAAGGAGATTTTATAGGTGGAACAGTTGCCTAAGATCGGGCTTGCCCTGGGTTCGGGGGGAGCCAGAGGGTTTGCGCATCTCGGTGTGATCAAGGTATTGATTGAAGAGAACATACCTGTTTCCTATATAGCCGGCAGTTCAATGGGCGCGCTGATCGGTTGTCTCTTTGCGGCAGGGACCGATCTGGAACAATGGCAGAAGATTGTTTCCCGCTTTAAAAGGAAATATTATCTTGATTTTACAGTTCCAAAAATGGGCCTGATCAAAGGAAACCGGATTCGCGATTTTATAGGAATCTTTACGCATTGGAAAAACATCGAAGAACTGGACATTCCGCTCGCTGTTGTTGCCGCTAATCTCCATTCAGGCAAAAAGGTTGTATTTACAGAAGGGTTGATTGCCGATGCTGTGAGAGCGAGCATCTCTATCCCAGGAATATTCACTCCGCCGATCATAGACGGGCAGCTGCTGGTTGACGGCGGTGTAGTGGATCGCGTGCCTGTATCGGTTGCCAGAGAGATGGGAGCGGACTTTGTTATAGCGGTGGATGTGTCCCATATAAAAGAGGACAGTGAAATCCATTCCATCTATGACGTTATCATGCAGTCCCTGGACATATTGCAAATGGAGCTAGTAGACCATCGGGAAATTGCCTCTGATATTATGTTAAAGCCACGCGTCGAGCAATTTAATTCCCGGGCATTCACTAATATAGAGGAGATTATCTCCATTGGAGAAAGTGAAACAAGAAAGCAAATAGACAAAATTAAAATAGAAATCGAACAGTGGAAGGGGAAACAGAGAGATGAAGCGTAGACATTTAGGGAGAGCCTTGGCGATGGTTATTTTCGTTGCCGTGGTGGTCTCCTATTTCATTCCGCTTCCTTACTATGTCACGAAACCGGGGATGGCCAAGGAGCTGGCTCCCATCATCAAGGTGGAAGATGGCTATAAGGAAAGCGGAGATTTCAAACTTACGACGATTTCCATGGGGGAAGCGAATGTATTTACATATGGTTTGGCAAAACTGATGAAGTATTGGGATATTTATCGTGAAGATGAGATACGCGGGGAAGAAGAAACTGATAAACAATATGAGATGAGACAGCTGCAGGAAATGGAAGGTTCCAAGGTGAAGGCCATTATCTCGGCTTACCGTGAAGCGGGCAAATCGTACACGCCCATCTATCGCGGCGTATATGTGTATGGGATTGTAGCCGGACTGCCGGCCGAAAAAGTGCTTGAGGTAGGGGACCGGATCACCGAAGTAGATGGCCAACGTTTCACATCCTCCAAACAGTTCATTCATTATGTCTCAGGCAAAAGAGCAGGGAAAACGCTCAAATTGGAAATCATCCGGGATAAACAGGCTTTGCAGAAAGAAGTTCAATTGGCGAAGCTGCCGAAAACCGGAAAAGTCGGAATGGGCATTGTTTTGGTGGATGATGTAGCAGTCAAAACGGAGCCGAAAGTAACCATTGATACAGCCAAGATTGGCGGACCTTCCGCCGGATTAATGTTTACACTTGAAATCTATAACCAGCTGGTCAAAGAGGATATCACCAAAGGGAAGGACATTGCCGGCACTGGGACGATGGATGAAAACGGCAACGTGGGGCCAATCGGGGGCATACACCAAAAGGTTGTTGCTGCCGATAAAAGCGGGGCTGAAGTGTTCTTTGCCCCTAATGAAAAAGGCGAGGCCGGATCAAATTATTCGGTGGCCAAGAAAACAGCGGAAGATATAAACACCGATATGAAAATCGTACCGGTCGACACTTTGCAGGATGCCCTGGACTATTTAGAAAAAATGAAAAAATAAAGGCAAAAAACACGACCTTTTTTATGTCGTGTTTTTGTTTCTTATTGAGGGAAAAAACCCTGCGCTAAATCTTTCTGAATAGCTTTGTCACATGATGACGGGCTGCTGGTATTCCCGCTTGAACAGTTGTTGCTGGCCAGCAGGCGGAAGGGGAAGACTGTGGACTTTAGCCGCTTTGACATCAAGGGCCAGTGCCTCGTAAGCAGCCGAGCCGATTTTGGAGATGAGAGGCAGCTCGAATTGTTTTTTCTTTTCGTTCATATACATTCGGCCTTTTTGGTTGAATCCCAGGATGCGCAGGTAGGCGGGTGAATGCATCAGCCGGTTCATTTCGTCTTTTTTAGTCTGCGTCAAGATATGGACACATATGCGTTGCAATCTGGTCAATGTATATCGTTTTGTCTTAACGAAGGAAATAAAGGATGCGAAAGATCCGGATGTTTGTGCAGCTTCCTTCAATCGGTATTCAATGCCTTCTTCGACTTCGTAAATCGTTCTTAAGTGTTCTGGGGAACTAACAAGCAGCATGTATTGGAGAAGAGGCCAATAGAGCTCCCAGTGATGCAATTCATGGAAAGTATGTATATGGGAAGTCAATTCTTCAAATGAGGCCTCTGGCATAAAAGCTTTGGTCTGCGAATTGTCGCCGTTGCTGTCCATGATGCTTTTACGGATGCTGGTTGCGCTGGCGATCTGTCCCTCAGGCAGTTTTTCGTCGTGATATTGTGCACCGATTCTATTGATGAGAGCCGGCGTTATGCGATAATGATTATTTAACGCAGCCGCTATATATTGATAGCCGAGGATATTATTCGGTTTTGACAAATCGATGGAATTCTCTTCGCTTGGGGCTATTTGTCCCCACGCTTTACTGACTGCGGTTGGATAATTAAAGCCTTGTTTGCTGAAGCTACGGATAGCGTCATCCAGTGCTTCTTTTTTCTCTTGCATGATTCTATAAGCCTGCCGGAACTGCTGGATGGTGCCATTTTCGCTTCCAAAACAGAAATAGTCGCAGCGGAGGGCCTCAAGTAAGGAGACGGCGCCTTCGGCAAATATCTTTGCATGTTGGGTGCTGTAAATATACGGCAGTTCGATGACGAGATCGACGCCGTTTTGTAGTGCCATCCTGGTACGGGCCCATTTATTAATCAGCGCCGGTTCGCCCCTTTGCAGAAAAGAGCCGCTCATTACTGCTATCACAATGTCGCTCTCAGTAATTTGCTTGCTCTTTTGCACATGATAATGATGGCCATTATGAAAAGGATTATATTCAACTACTACTCCTACAGCCTTCATGGAAAACCTCCTTTATAAGGGAAGAGAGGAACGGTAAATTGTTCTCTTTTTTCTCTACGTCCTTTATAGCCTATTATAGAAGATATAAGCGGGCCAAACAATGGACTTTCTTTGCAATGCCGTGCTTTAAAATGCTACAATACACAAATAAACAATCGGAAAGTGATAAATATGCAAACAAAGGAAGATAGCTGTAAAGAAATTATATTGACAATGTATAAAATGACAGATATAATTACCTTTGTTGCCTTGAGGTGATATGAATGAAATGGACAATAACTCAACTTCAGAAGTATCGGGGAAAAGGACTTGTTCTTGATGAGAAAGTGGATGTTTCGGAAATAAAAGAAACAGATGCGCAAATACGCGATGTTTCTCTTATACATGTAACTGGCAAAGCGGATGTCAACGCGACGAATATCACGTTCCATATCCATTTGTCAGGCGTAATGGTCTTGCCTTGTGCAAGAACGTTCGTAGATGTTGAATATCCAATCGACATTAGTACAACAGAGGTCTTTTTGTTAGATGACAATTATGAAAGCCAGGAACATGAGTTTTCAACGATTGTGAAAGGCGATGTAATTGACTTAATGCCGATTATAAGAGAGAATTTATTGTTGGAAGTACCGATGCAAGTCTTTTGTGAAGACGCAAGCCCAGAGGGGGCTGCTCCTCAATCAGGTAAAGATTGGGCTGTTGTCACATCGGACCAGCAGGAGAAAAAAATTGATCCTCGCTTAGCTGATTTAGCAAAATTCTTTGACAACGACAAAAAATAATGACAGTAACAAGAAGATTCGGGATGATCCGATCCTTGCTTCTTAAACCATTTTTTAAGGAGGTGGGAATAATGGCTGTACCTTTCAGAAGAACGTCTAAGACTGCTAAAAGAAAACGCCGCACTCATTTTAAACTTGAGGTGCCAGGTATGGTAGAATGCCCAAACTGCGGTGAAATGAAACTTTCACACCGTGTTTGCAAAGAATGTGGAACATACAAAGGAAAAGAAGTAGTAAGCAAATAATTCTTTTCAAAAATGGCTGTAATGAATTTAGTTCATTATGGCCTTTTTTTGTGCCTGGACGATTAGGGGAGGAGAGGGAAGATGGAACCTATTTTATTGAGAGAGGTTAAAGAGGATGGAATTGTGATTTTACAAATAAACCGTCCCGCTCAAATGAATGCCATTAATTTTGCCATGATTGAAGAATTGCAGTCGGCGCTGGATTGGGCAGAACAAGACGAAACGATCAAAGTGCTCATTCTAAGAGGAGCAGGTGATAGAGCTTTTTGCTCGGGGGGCGACTTGGGAGAATTCCATACGCTGACCACAAAAGAAAGCGCATACAAAATGCTATGGTCGATGGGGCGTTTATTATTGCGGATTGCTGAATTCCCGCGCCCTACGATTGCCTACTTAAATGGCGCTGCTGTCGGGGGAGGATGCGAAATTGCGGCTGCGTGTGATTTCAGGCTGGCCAGTGAAGGAGCAAAAGTAGGTTTCATACAAGGCAATCAAGCCATTACCACCGGCTGGGGCGGCGCTTCTTTGCTATATGAAAAATTACAGCCGGCTTCAGCGCTCGAAATGCTCTATTCAGGTAAGGTATACAGAGCCACAGAAGCGATTGACATGGGTTTTGTCCAACGGCAGGTTGCCGGGATCGAGGAAGTCCTAGAGTTTGCGGCCCCAATTGCAGCTAAGCAAAGCGCAGTACTGGCGGCTTATAAAGAGGCATTAGTGAAGAAATGGGCACAATCGCGGCTAGCTGAAAGAATCGAGGAAGAAATCAGGAGCTGTTCATTTCTGTGGGAGGGAGACGACCATCTAAACGCTGTACGTGCCTTTAATAGCCGTTCAAAATAAAATCTTCCAGAATCATTTCTATCTTTTCTATCACATGCATACTATGTAGTAAAACAAGCGAGGAGGGAGCGGAATGTCTGTATCAAGGCAAGATGCTTGGACTCAGGATGAAGATTTGATTCTTGCAGAAATTGTTTTGCGGCATATAAGGGAAGGCAGCACACAGTTAACGGCCTTTGAGGAGGTTGGGGCACAATTGTCGCGCACACCGGCGGCATGTGGTTTCAGATGGAATTCGGTTGTCAGAAAGCAGTATCAGACAGGTATAGAACTGGCTAAAAAGCAAAGAAAAGAATCGAAGTATAACCCCGTTTCGGCAAAGCCTGTTAATAAAGCGGAGGAATTGCCTGATGTTGCAGAAGGAGAAGCCGGCCTGCATTTGGAAGATGTGCTCTCATATATTATTTCACTGCAGAGCAGGGCGGCCACCCGCAGTGGTGAAGAAGGCCAATTACAATCACTGCACGAACAACTCGTCTATTTACAGGAAGAAAATAAGATGCTTAAAGAAGAAGTAAAAGAGTTATCGGATAAACTGTTAATGGTGGAAGATGATTATCGAGCCTTAATTGAAATTATGGATAAGGCGCGAAAATTAGTGATTTCCGATGACCGAGCGAATAAGCAGAAAGTGCGTTTTCAAATGGATAAGAATGGAAATTTGGAACGCGTCAATAAGAGTTAAGTTAAAAGGAGAAGCGCATGAGCACTTCTCCTTTGTTATGCTTGCTCCGGCTGCCAGATCAAAGGGTTCTCGCCAAAGTCGCGTTCCATATCATAGGTCACAGGTTTAAATCCCATCTTATTCCAAAATTCCAGGGAATGGATTCGCGGGTTTGTTTTGATTGGCAGGCCGATACTTTTAGCATAATCTACAAGCGCTTTGCCATAGCCTCTATGTTGATAGTCCGTCAAGACCTCGAGTTTCCATAATTCGAGAAACTCTTGTGCCGGGGTGAAATATTGGTCTGATTTCGCACTTCTTTTATAGAGAGACATTCTGGCAATCAATTTATCGCCATAGTAAATGCCGTAGAAGGGCGATTCACTGTCATTTTCAATGATATTCGTTTCCAGGTCTTCCAACATGGAGAGTTCTTGAATGCCGTATTCCTTGAATTTCTTGAACTCTTCCAACGTTTTATAGTTGACTAATAGACGCTCCACTTTGCAATTCATATACAATCCCCCTGTTTTTTGGTTTCCCTTTCATTCCTCTTGTTCGCTTAAAATGTTTAGAATATTGAATTATTTGTTTTTAGGGAAGTACTTCCTTTTTGATTATATACCACAATGGTGCAAAATGCTCGATAGATGACAGGAGTAAACACACTGTTCAATGGTTGATTCCATCTAGCGCCAAGACTCCCGCTTCAAAAGACGCGTTAAGACGGAGAAGTGGGAAATGAAGCGTCAGTAAGAATCCGGTTGGTTCAATGAATGATTAGCGGGGGAAGAATAACACCCCCAATAAAAGTTTCACTTTATCATATTTCCCTTCATTTCGTAATTTGATAAAATAGGAATATATCTAATCTTATTGGAGGATCAACCATGAAAATCGGCGTAGTAGGCGGTGGGTCTATCGGCTTGTTAATTGGTGCTTATTTATCGGAAAACCATGATGTTACCATTTTTACAAGAAGCAGCGAACAAGCAAGCATCATCAATGATGACGGGGTGATCCTAGCAAAAGATAATGGTCAGATACGGGCAAATTGCAGTGCAAAACCGATTGGCCAGCTGGATTTTCATCCGCAGGATTTGCTGATCATCACTGTCAAACAATATCATTTACAAGATGTAATCCCGAATTTGCCGATTGTACATACTAATCTATTGTTCCTGCAGAATGGGATGGGCCATCTTTCTTTTTGCCGGCAGCTTTCGGATAATCATGATGTGTTTGTCGGGATTGTCGAACACGGGGCGCTGCGCACCGATTTGAATCAAGTTGTACATACCGGTAAAGGCGCCATAAAAATTGCCCCTTTTACACATGGTAAGAAAGAAATCAGTGGATTGACTGGAACAGTAAATTTCCCAATCCGTTATGAAGAAGAATATGAGTCCATGCTGCTAAAAAAATTGTGTGTAAACGCGATGATTAATCCGCTCACTGCCGTACTCCGCGTAAAGAATGGCGAGCTGCTCGCAAATCCCCACTATCATCAAGTTTTTATGCAGCAGTTCCAAGAATTGGCCGCTATCCTGGAGCTTACAGACGTAAACGGCATGCGGAAACATATTGAAGAAGTATGCCAGCGCACAAAAAATAATATCTCTTCCATGCGGAAGGATGTAGAGGAAGGGAAGCCTACCGAAGTGGATGCCATTCTAGGATACATCCTAGGCATAGCAAATGAACGGCACACTCCCGCACCCCTTATAGCCAGCATGTATTCCATGATCAAAGGGAAGGAGTATGAAAGAAAGGAGCACTGAATGGGAACTGTTTTTGCGTGGATTATTGCAACACTTGTTACGGTGCCGGCAATCGGCTACCTTTTAGTATTCATCAGCACGAAGCAGATTACGAAAAATCATCGGACAGCTGTGGATTTAGCCATGAACAGTTCGGCGTTTTTATTCATCCTGTCTGTGTATTTCCTGGTTAAAACCATTTGGGATATTTCGTTATTCTGGATTATCCTATTGGCCTTTATCCTGATCAGCATATGCATCATTTTCCTCCACCTTAAAGTGAGGAAGGAAATCATTTTTAGCAAGGTATTCAAGGGAATCTGGAGGACTAATGCGCTGGTTTTCATGTGTGCGTACGTTGTTTTGGTTATTTTTGGGGTCTGCAAGAACGTAGTTGCATTATTTTAATGGATAGCCGTACCATAGGCCCGGGGTAGATTACCCGGGCGTATTTTTTTGTATTTACATAGTGGGATGATATACTTTAACATGATTAGAAGAAGCTGTGGAAAGGACGTACTGTGATGGAAATAAAGGAAATCGTATTGCCATCTATCAACCAATTTGCTTCAGACTATGTAAAGAATCTGTCCCATGTACAAGATTTTTTTCATTATGATGTAAAGGACGTTAAGGTATACGAACAACGATATCAAGATTTAATGGAGCGGTCATTCCATCGAGAAAGACTAGCTGTGACAATAGAATCCTATATGGAGAGATACGGACTTTCTCCTCAAGTGAAAAAAAACCTGGCCAGATTGAAAATGGAAGACTCAGCTGTGGTCATTGGCGGCCAGCAAGCGGGGCTGTTGACAGGGCCGCTTTATACAATCCATAAAGTTATTTCTATTATTAAACTGGCAAATGAACAAGAAGCCTATTTAAAGAGACCAATTATTCCTGTTTTTTGGATTGCGGGCGAGGACCACGACCTTGATGAGGTTAATCATATATATGCAGAGGAGAAGGGCACTTTTTCAAAAAAAACATATCCAACTGTGCCGCTTTCAAAAATGATGGTATCGGACACGCCTTTTGAAAAGAAAGACGGGGAAAAGTGGCTGAAACAAGTTTTTTCTGCTTTTGAGGAAACAGAATTTACGAGGGGCTTATATAAAAAGCTTACAGATATAGCTGCGGAGCATACTAATTTCACGCAATTCTTCTCAGCTATAATCAATAACCTATTCAAAAGCTACGGCTTATTGCTGATCGATGCTGCATATCCGCCATTCAGGGAAGGTGAATCTTCGTTCTTCCAAACATTAATTAAAGAAAACCGAGCAATAAATGCACGTGTTCAAGAACAACAGGCGTACATAAAAAGAAGTGGATATAAGCCAGCCATTGAAATGGACGAAAGGAATGCCAACTTATTCTTTTATTCTAATGGTGAAAGGACATTGCTCGAATACGATTGTACCCAAAAAGTATTCACTGGCAAAAACAGAGATCTCTCTTTTACAGAAGCAGACCTGCTTGAGTTGGCCAAATCAGAACCTTGGAAGTTAAGCAATAATGTAGTTACACGGCCGTTGATGCAGGAGCATATGTTCCCGGTATTGGCCTTTATTTCCGGGCCGGGTGAGATTGCTTATTGGGCTGAATTAAAAAAAGCATTTGAACATCTGGAAATGAAATTGCCGATTGTTGTGCCAAGGATGAACATCACTATTTTAGAGCGTAAAATCCAAAAGGATCTTCAGGAAGTCGATATGGATTTATACGAAGCATTGGTCAAAGGGACTGACCATGCCAAAAAAAGATTTCTGGCAAGTGTGGAAGATGAACAGTTGGATGTCGTTTTCCATAAAATGGAATACCAATTGAAACAGAACCACTCATTGGTAAGCGAAGCCGCTTTGCAGATCGATAAAGGATTAGCGCCACTTCTTGAGAAAAATGAAGCGTTCATCATGAATCAGCTGCAATTTTTGCGCGATCGTATTCAAGCGAGCGTGGCTTTCAATCACCGCCATATACTGAGCAAGTATACGAGAATTGCCAATGCTTTACGGCCAAATGGCGGACCGCAGGAACGGTTATTGAATATCTTCTATTATTTGAACTTATATGGGGAAGATTTTATTGACCAGATCATGGCGCTTGAGCTGACGAATAATTCTTTCCATAAAGTGATTGTTCTTTAAGAAAGGAAAATAAAGGGCCGGGAGTGGTTACACTCCCGGTTTTTTTACTATTGCCCTTTAGGCTGCTCGTGCATATATATAGAAGAAGTGTGGGAAAGTTTATTCTTTCTTTTTGAACATTTTAAGAAAGCATCAATTCCATTTGAATATACCTAGGGGAAGTTGTTACAATAGATTAAGGTTTAAAGAGAATTAAGAAAAAGAGGAACGATACGTGAATACAATCGATTTATACAACAAGTTGACACAGAGAATATCGACAGACCGAATTCAATATGATGCATCGCTTCAACCTTATACATTTACCAAAACGGGCGGGCATGCCGATCTCTTAGTTTTTCCAGAATCCTATGAAGACGTTAAGGAGGCAAGCGCTTTTGCCAAAGAATACAGCCTGCCTTTCACTATATTGGGCAACGGCTCTAATCTAATTATCAAGGATGGCGGCATCCGTGGCGTTGTCGTTATTTTGACAAAGCTGAATGCCATTACTGTCAAGGGCGAGTTTATTACAGCACAGAGTGGAGCCGCAATCATTGATGTGTCGAAAGCTGCTTTGGAGCATCAATTGACGGGATTGGAATTTGCATGCGGTATTCCAGGAACTGCAGGAGGGGCTTTGTATATGAATGCCGGCGCATATGGCGGGGAAGTCAAGGATGTACTGGAAAGCGCGGTTGTGATGGATGAAAATGGATCTATACGAACATTGAAAGCGGATGAGTTCGATTTTGGCTACCGCACAAGCGTATTCGCCAAGCAAAACCTATGTGTGCTTGAAGGCACATTCCGCTGCCAAAAAGGCAATCCTGCCGCTATTAAAGCAAAAATGGATGAATTGACTGAACTGCGGGAAAGCAAGCAGCCGCTTGAATACCCATCTTGTGGCAGTGTGTTCAAACGGCCTCCCAATCATTTTGCCGGAAAGTTAATCCAAGATAGCGGCCTGCAGGGCTACCAAATTGGCGGCGTCCAAGTTTCAACAAAACATGCCGGTTTTATGGTCAATGTGGAAAATGGAACTGCGAGCGATTATATTGCCCTTATCAAACATGTTCAGAAAACCGTTCAAGATCGCTTCGGCGTTTTGTTGGAAACAGAAGTAAAAGTGATCGGCGAAGATTGAAGATGAAACCAGGCTGTCTGATTAGACAGCCTGGTTTTTTTATCCCATTTTAACTGGCGCTAGGTCCCCTATTCACAAGAGACGAAAAAAGTGTAAATGGGAGGCCAAGCGCCAGTATGAATCCTATTGAAAAGGTGGAGATGAATGCCCCGCTTATCAACCACCTTATATGGGTGGTTTCAGTTGGCATTCTAGTGGAAATATCATAGGCGGATCGTCTTGTGTGCAGATAGCCTTTTCATGAATAAAGCAAGGTTCTTATCTGGGAAAAAGTCTACAAATGGTGAGCAATATGGACCAAATCTGTGCACTACCCCTAATATATTCCTTAAAGTACCAGGTTTTCTTAGGAATTACTGATGATTTTTGGAGAATTGCAAAAAAATTGTTTAAAGGGAATTAGGCAGTGGAAAAAGAATACTAAAATTTGTGGAGAAAAGTGGGGGGATGTGGTACATTAAAACTAGAAAGTGGGGTAGTGGGAATGTTCATGGGTGAATACCATCACAACGTTGACATAAAAGGCCGTTTGATCATCCCTGCTAAATTCAGGGAAGAGCTTGGAGATAACTTTGTCATCACCCGCGGACTAGATCAATGTTTATTTGGTTACTCAATGGACGAATGGCGTCTCATAGAAGAGAAGTTGAAAACATTGCCACTAACTAAAAAAGATGCTCGCGCTTTTACGCGTTTTTTCTTTTCAGGCGCGACAGAATGTGAATTGGATAAACAAGGAAGAGTCAATATTCCAACCCCGCTCATGAAGTATGCAAAATTGGAAAAAGAATGCGTTGTACTAGGAGTTTCCAATCGAATTGAGATTTGGAGCAAGCCGCAATGGGAAGACTATTTTACAGCATCGGAAGATTCGTTTGCGGAGATTGCTGAAAACATGGTGGGATTTGATCTCTAGCCCATTGCAAGTCCAACAAGAGAAGCAGCATTAACAAGATCGATTGGAGTGAACGTTTTTGTTCAAACATGTTACCGTATTATTAAAAGAAACCGTCGATGGACTACAGATTAAGCCTGATGGCGTTTATGTTGATTGTACTTTGGGAGGGGCAGGGCACAGCTCGTATTTGCTTTCCCAGCTTTCAGACAAAGGCAAACTATATGCGTTTGACCAGGATGAGACAGCGATAAGAAATGCAAAAGAAAAGCTGAAGGAATATGGTGATCGCGTAGAATTCATCCAAAGTAATTTTACATATATTGAGGAAGAGTTGGCTGCAAGAGGAGTAGTGGAAGTGGATGGCATCCTGTATGACTTGGGTGTTTCTTCACCACAATTGGATACGCCGGAAAGAGGCTTCAGCTACCAGCATGATGCGCCATTGGATATGAGGATGGACCAAAGATCTGAACTTTCAGCATATGATGTTGTCAACAAATGGCCCTATAATGATCTTGTCCGGATTTTCTTTCAATACGGAGAAGAGAAGTTCTCAAAGCAAATAGCCAGAAAAATCGAAGCAGCACGCGACATTAAACCGATTGAAACGACTTTTGAGCTGGTTGAATTAATAAAAGAGGGTATTCCCGCACCAGCAAGGCGAAAAGGGGGACATCCAGCCAAAAGGATCTTTCAAGCCATCAGAATTGCAGTCAATGATGAATTGAAAGTGTTTGAAGAATCACTGATGCAGAGTATTGGTCTGCTTAAAAAGGGTGGACGGATATCAGTCATTACTTTCCACTCGCTTGAAGACCGCATCTGCAAAAGCGTATTCAAAAAACAGAGCGATATGCCAGAATTGCCGCCGGGGCTTCCGATTATCCCTGAAGAATTCAAACCGGTTCTTAAACTAGTAAACCGTAAGCCAATATTGCCGAGTGAAGAGGAATTGGAAAACAACAACCGTGCGCGATCTGCCAAATTAAGGATAGCTGAAAAACAATAAAAATATTGGCGCGCTGCCAATGAAAAGACTAATATGTGGAGGGGAATAAAATTTGAGTATGTTAGCAAGAAAGATCGCCGCTGATAATCATCAACATGAACAATCTCAAACGGTCACCACAGTAGTTGTGCATAAAGCGAAGGTAACGTTGGGAGAGAAAGTCCTTGTAGTCGCCTTTGCTTTGCTGCTGGCGGTTGCAGCCGTTAAAATAATTTCTAATCAATACTCATTGTATAGCATCAATAAAGATATCCAAAAAGCGGAAAAATCCGTTGATGAGCATGTAAAACAAAATACCGATCTTAAGATCCAAGTCAGTGAATTAAGCCGATATGAACGGATTTGGGAAAAGGCGTCCCAAATGGGTCTGACTCTTGATGAGAACAATGTTAAGGTTGTGCAGAAGTAATGAAAAGCAAGAATATAAATGTGGGAGCAGCGATTCTTTTTATCATTTTCGGTCTGCTCTTTTTTCTATTAGCGGGCAGGTTTTTATACATTCAAATCACCGGTAAGGTGGACGGTGAGGTACTGGCTGCAAAAGCAAAGGAAAAAATTATGAAGCATCAAGTGATCGAGGCGAAACGGGGCAGCATTTTGGACCGCAATGGCAGTGTGATAGCGGAAGATACCTCTACCTATAAATTGGTGGCCATCTTGAGCAAAAAGATGACCATCGATCCCAAGGAACCGAATCACGTTGTAGACCCTGAGGAAACGGCGAGTAAGCTTGCCAAGTATATCGATTTGGACGAGTCCGCTATCCTTAAGATCCTCAGCAATAAAAAGGCTTTTCAGGTGGAGTTCGGTATTGCGGGCCGGGATATTTCACCGAGTGTGAAAAAGAAAATAGAAGCGCTTAAGCTGCCGGGCATTACATTTGAGAGGGAAACAAAAAGGTTTTATCCGAATGGGATCTTTGCTTCCCATGTAGTCGGTTATGCGGAGAAGCAATTGAATGAGGAAGAAAATGAATCGCAAACAACCGGCAAGCTAGGGTTGGAGAAGATGCTGAACAGTAAGCTGCAAGGGAAAAATGGGTACCTGAATTTTGAAAGTGACCGCTGGGGCTTCCTTCTTCCCGATAAAGAAAAGAAAATTACTCCTGCTGTCGATGGGCAGAATGTAGAATTGACGTTGGATAAAAAAATTCAGACATTCTTGGAAGATTCGCTGACAAAAGTCCAAAAGGAATATAATCCGAAAAAGTTGTACGCGATTGTTTCTAATCCAAAAACAGGAGAAATCTACGCGATGAGCCAAAGGCCAACATTCAATCCTTCTACGAAAGAAGGGTTAGACAAAACATGGCAGAATCTTTCCATAGAGGAGAATATTGAGCCAGGTTCAACGATGAAGGTATATACATTGGCGGCTGCAGTGGAGGAAGGCGTATTTTCGCCGAATGCCACCTTTGTTTCCAAGCCATACAATATGCCGGGCGGGCATCCTAAAGATCATAGCGGGATCCCAATTGGCACTACTTTGACATATCTTCAGGCTGTACAACGGTCATCGAATGTCGGATTTGTCAAGATCGCTCTGGAACAGCTTGGGACTGAACGGTTCAGAGAGTATTTGACCAAATTTGGATTTGACAAAAAGACAGGAATTGATCTGCCAAATGAAGTCGATGGTGAAATTTTGTTCAATAAAAAAATTGAGCAAGCCACCACTGCATTCGGACAAGGGTCGGTCATCACACCGATCCAGCAAATGCAAGCTTTTTCCGCTATAGCGAATGAGGGGAAAATGATGAAGCCGTACGTCATAAAAAAAATTACAGATGCTGAAGGAAGCACAGTTGAAGAAACCAAGCCGACTGTTGCAGGAACACCGATTTCGGCTAAAACAGCGAATACTGTCCTGGGCTACCTGGAAACGGTTGTTTCTGACGAAAAAGCAACCGGCACCGCCTATGCTTTGGACGGTTACAAGGTTGCGGGCAAGACTGGGACTGCGCAGATTCCGGGACCCGACGGAAGATATTTAACAGGGCGCAATAACTATCTGTTTTCCTTCATAGGGGCTGTGCCGGCTGAGAATCCTCAGTTGACTATGTATATCGCGATGCAGCAGCCGGAATTGCCGGCTGATAAGACGGCAACCGACGGTATGGCTGCCATCTTTAAGCCGGTTATGCAAAATGCGCTTCATTATTTGAACATTAAACCAGCGGATCAAAAAAGCAAAAAAGTTGATAAGATTATCGACTATACTGACCAAAATGTTGTAGAGGCGCAAGAGGACCTTAAGAAAAAGGGATATGAAGTCAGCGTTTTCGGAAAGGGCACAAAAGTGGCCGGTCAGGCGCCTGCAGAAGGTGCAACACTGATTGAAGGAGAACGCATCATTCTTAAAACGGACGGCGATGCGACCATGCCTGACGTCACTGGATGGTCTTTGAGGGATGTTATGAAGGTGGCCAATCTGGTCGGCATGGATTTGAATACGACCGGCAGCGGCTATGTGATCAAGCAAAATATCAAACCTGGCCAAGTAATCAAAAAAGGGGACTATTGCATTTTACATTTCAGTCCGCCTGAGGAAACAGCAGCCAATCAAGATAAACCTACAACAGAAGATCAAGTATATGATTGACGATCATCTATTAACAAAAAGCATGGACCGATTTTAGGCCCATGCTTTTTGTTATCCATACAAACCGGCAGAAGGACTAATGCGAGGCATGTTCTATGACCGTCTGTACAAGCATATATTTTGGATAGCATGTACCGGAGGTGTTGGAAGTGCGCGTTTCAAATGTGACAGTCCGCAAGAGATTGCTGATCTTTTTTTTGATAGGCATATGTGTTTTTATATTAATTGACTTACGTTTAGGCTACGTCCAGTTTTATCTCGGCAATTTATTGACGGGAAAAGCAAAAGACTCGTGGAGCCGCGATATTCCTTTTGAACCGAAGCGAGGGGAAATCGTGGACAGGAACGGAGTCGCTTTGGCCACCAATTTAAGTGCGCCCACTGTCTATGTGGTTCCTCGGCAAGTGACCGATCCGAAGGTCACCGCTGAGAAACTTGCTGCTGCGTTGAATATGAAGCAGAGTGATGCTTATAAGGAGATCACTCAGAATTCATCCAATGTCAGATTGAGCAAGGGCCGGAAGATTTCCCACCAAAAGGCCAAAGAAATTAAGGCGCTCAATCTGAAGGGAGTATATATCGCTGAAGATTCCATCCGCTATTATCCTTTCGGGAAATACCTATCGCATGTTTTGGGATTCACCGGCATCGACAATCAGGGGCTGATGGGCGTGGAACTAACCTATGACAATGAGCTTAAAGGAAAGAAAGGGCATGTCCAGTTCTATGCGGATGCCAAAGGGAAGAGACTGGAGAACATGGCGGACGACTTTAAAGCCCCTGTCAACGGAAAAAATTTGCAATTAACCATTGATAATCGGATCCAGACCATTATGGAGAGAGAAATGGATATTGCCCAGGCAACTTATAATCCGGACGGAATGATCGGCATCGCCATGAATCCGAACACCGGTGAAATCTTAGGGATGGGAAGCAGGCCGACATTCAATCCTTCCGAATATCAGAGTGTCTCTTCTGAAGTCTATAACCGCAATCTGCCGGTTTGGAGCACATATGAGCCGGGGTCTACCTTCAAGATCATCACACTAGCGGCGGCTTTGCAGGAAAATAAGGTGAATTTAAACAATGACACTTTTTTCGATTCAGGTTCCGTTAAGGTTGCCGGAGCAAACCTCCATTGCTGGAAGCGTGGGGGGCATGGTTCGCAGACGTTTCTTGAAGTTGTCCAGAATTCCTGTAACCCAGGTTTCGTAGAGCTCGGCAATCGCCTAGGAAAAGATAAGCTCTTTTCTTATATCAAAAAGTTTGGATTCGGCCAGCGTACAGGAATCGACCTGGCAGGTGAAGGGACAGGGATTCTGTTTGATTTGAAACGGGTGGGACCTGTGGAACAGGCTACAACGGCATTCGGACAAGGGGTGTCGGTAACGCCGATCCAGCAGGTGACAGCCGTATCGGCAGCCGTTAATGGCGGCACTCTATATACACCGTATGTTGCCAAGCAAATAGAAGACCCGGTTTCAGGGAAAGTGACCATGAGAAAAACGCCGAAAGCAAAGCGGCAGGTCATTTCGGCCGATACATCAAAGAAAGTTAGGGAGGCTCTAGAAGCTGTCGTCGCTAAAGGCTCCGGAGGCGGAGCATATATCGAATCCTACCGGGTAGGAGGCAAGACGGGAACCGCTCAAAAGGTAAAGGACGGCCATTATCTTAAAAACAATTATATTGTATCGTTCATCGGATTTGCGCCAGTCGATGATCCCCAAATCGTTGTATATATAGCGGTGGATAATCCAAAAGATACCACCCAATTCGGCGGAGTGGTCGCAGCGCCCATTGTCGGCAACATACTGAAGGATTCCTTATTGGCGATGGATGTGAAGCCAAGAAAAGGCGGCTTGGATAAAAAGAAAAAATGGGATGATCCAGTTTTGGTCGAATTGCCGAATGTTGTGGGTATGACCAGGGAAGAATTGGATACACAACTATTGAATGTAAAACTGGACGTATCCGGCAAAGGCGATAAAGTCGTCAAGCAGTCTCCCGAAGCAGGAGTGAAGGTGAAAGAAGGTGCAACCATCCGCATTTATTTGGGAGATTGACTTTTTATACATTTGATTTGTACAAATTAAGTGCCAACCGAAAGCAGCTGTTCTGATTCAGCTGCTTTCTTCAATATATGTTCCATTATCTAGGAAAAATAGGACCCTGAGGGGAAGGCATATGTAATTTTGCGAAGATATTGCACTCTACACATAGAAAACTTCTCTGATTTACGGTATGATAAATAATGTTTGAAATAAAGCTAGAGGAGGTTGAAAAATGAAACTACATACACTGCTTTCATCGTTGTCTGCATATACGGGTGATATCAGTCAAAATCCAATTATTACTTCCATAGAAAACGACAACCGGCTTGTGAAAACCGGCAGTCTATTCGTATGTGTGAAGGGTTATACAGTAGATGGTCATGATTTTGCTGCTTCTGCGGTAGCGAATGGAGCGGCTGCGGTTGTTGCAGAAAAACCACTGGACCTTCAAGTGCCTGTTATTATTGTCAGGGACACATCCCGTGCCATGGCCATATTGGCAGACCGTTTCTATCAACATCCTACGCAAAAATTAAAATTAATTGGCATCACTGGGACAAATGGAAAAACGACAACCAGTCATTTAATTGAAAAGTTATTGCAAGATGACCATAAGAAGACCGGCTTAATTGGCACAATGTATACCAAAATAGCCGATCAAGTGCTGGAGACGAAGAACACGACCCCTGACAGTGTGACACTGCAAAAAACATTCAATGCTATGGTCGAAAATAAAGTGGAATGTGCAGTCATGGAAGTTTCTTCGCATGCTTTGGAATTGGGAAGAGTCCACGGTTGCGATTACGATATAGCTGTATTCACTAACTTAACGCAAGACCATTTGGATTTCCATAAAACCATGGAAAACTATAAACACGCTAAAACGCTATTATTCTCTCAATTGGGGAATGCATACAGCGATAGCCGAAAAAAATATGCTGTTATTAATGGTGATGATCCTGCCAGTCCGGATTTCATCCATTCGACGGCTGCCCACGTAGTAACATATGGAATCGACCAGGATGCGGATGTGCGGGCAAAAGATATAGCTATCACATCATCAGGCACCCGGTTTATCCTTTCGACAGCTACAGAGGAAATGCCAATCGAGTTGAAGCTTATCGGCAAGTTTTCCGTTTATAACGTATTGGCTGCCGTTTCTGTCGGACTTTGCCTAGGCATGAAATTGGAGCAAATTATTGCATCTCTTGAAGAAGTCAAGGGAGTGCCTGGACGATTTGAGTTAGTAGATGCCGGACAGGATTTCACAGTGATCGTCGACTATGCCCATACACCTGACAGTTTAGAGAATGTTCTTCGGACCGTGAACGAGTTTGCCAAAGGGAAAACTTATGTGCTTGCCGGTTGCGGCGGAGACAGAGACAAATCGAAACGTCCAATTATGGCGCGTATCGCTTGTGAGCTGGCTGACGTTCCGGTCTTCACTTCCGATAATCCAAGAAGCGAAGTGCCTGAAGAGATACTGAAGGATATGGAAGAGGGAGTCAAAGGGAAAGACTACCGGGTGATCGTTGACCGGAAAGAGGCGATTGGCTGGGCGGTCGGCCAGGCAGAACGCGATGATGTCATCCTTATTGCCGGAAAGGGACACGAAACCTATCAGGAAGTGAACAAGGTCAGACATCACTTTGATGACCGTGAAGAAGCAAGAGAAGCCATCCTTTCAAGGATGAAAAAATAATAGCATGTAGAATACATGCCGATAATATAAATGAGTGTGAATGAATGGTTATGATACAAACAGGTACAGAGATAAAGCTTTTTGATCAAAAAAGAGGCAATCAATCGCCAAAACGTACAGGACTATGTAAATCGTTTGACGCACTAGGAAAGGGAGTCAAAAAAGAATGATGGAGCAAGGAATATTTTTTACAATACTAACAGGGTTTTTCATTACCGTACTATTATCTCCTGTTTTTATTCCTTTTCTAAGACGCTTGAAGTTTGGCCAGAGTATTCGTGAAGAGGGACCGCAATCGCATAAAATTAAATCAGGTACGCCGACAATGGGAGGACTAGTCATTCTGCTGTCTATCGTAGCTACTACATTATTCATGGTAGCAAAATACGATAGCATATCTACGAATACCTTTTTATTGCTGTTTGTAACGGTAGGCTTTGGATTACTGGGCTTTCTGGATGATTACATCAAGGTTGTTAAGAAACGCAACCTTGGGTTGACATCTATGCAGAAGCTGATCGGGCAAATTGTGATTGCAATCATTTTTTACTTTATTTATAAAAGTACAGCGGGCTTCACTCCTGAAATCGGAATCCCGGGAACAGATCTGTCGCTCAATGTGGGCTGGCTTTATGTAGCTATCATTATTTTCTGGCAGGTCGGGTTCTCGAATGCCGTCAATCTGACAGATGGATTGGATGGTCTGGTTTCCGGTACAGCTTCAATCGCATTTGGAGCTCTTGCTGTACTTGCTTGGAATAACGGACAATATGATGTTGCCATCTTCTCGATTGCAATTGTCGGGGCATTGCTAGGCTTCCTGGTGTTTAACGCTCATCCTGCAAAAGTATTTATGGGAGATACCGGATCGCTTGCTTTGGGAGGCGCGCTTGCCACTGTGGCGCTAATGACAAAAACTGAATTGCTGCTGGTCATCATCGGAGGTGTCTTCGTCATTGAGACATTATCGGTAATCCTGCAAGTTGCCAGCTTTAAGACAAGGGGAAAACGAATTTTCAAAATGAGTCCGCTCCACCATCACTATGAGCTATCCGGTTGGTCTGAATGGCGCGTGGTCGTGACATTTTGGACGGTAGGTTTATTGCTGGCGGTTTTAGGAATATATATTGAGGTGTGGTTATAATGAAAACTCCGGATACATTTTTACACAAGAAAGTATTAGTTCTCGGACTGGCCAAGAGCGGTGTCAGCGCTTCGCTGTTGCTTCATGAATTAGGCGCATTCGTTACGGTCAACGATAAAAAGCCTTTATCGGAGAATCCGGAAGCGCAAGGGTTGCTGGAGCAGGGGATCAAAGTAATCTGCGGCGACCATCCGCTTGAATTGCTTGATGAGGGCTTTGAGCTGATTGTTAAGAATCCCGGCATCCCTTACAGCAATCCGCTTATCGAGGGGGCGGTCCAAAAGGGCATCCCAGTATGGACTGAAGTGGAGCTGGCCTATCGAATCAGCGACGCACCGATCATTGGCATAACAGGGACGAACGGAAAAACAACAACCACTACCCTGATATTTGAAGTATTGGAGGCAGCAGGGCTGAATCCGCTCATCGCCGGGAACATCGGTACGGTTGCTTCTGGCGTGGCAATGGAAGCGAAGAGCGACAACACGATTGTCATGGAATTGTCTTCATTTCAATTGATGGGCATCGATGCATTCAAGCCGAAGATAGCGCTCATCACGAATCTGTATGAAGCGCATCTTGACTATCATGGCGATTTTGAGTCATACTGCGAGGCCAAAAGCCAAATCACTAAAAATCAGACGGCTTCAGATTATTTTGTGTATAATGCCGACCAGGAGAAGGTACAGGAAATCGCCCGGAAATCATCAGCTGCATTGGTTCCTTTCTCTACACATCAAGTGGTGGAGGACGGCGCGTATCTTCAGGATGGAGCAGTGATGTTCCGTGGAGAGAAGATTATCCAAATTGGAGATATTGTCCTTCCGGGCAAGCATAACCTCGAAAATATATTGGCGACTGTGGCCATCTGTAAGTTGCAGGGGGCTGATAACGGGGCGATCCGCAAAGTGCTGACCACGTTTCAGGGAGTGCGCCATCGCCTTCAATTCATAGCTAATGTAGACGGCCGCAAATTCTATAACGACAGCAAGGCGACAAATATCCTTGCCACGAAGAATGCGTTGGCTGCTTTTACACAACCGACAATCCTTCTTGCCGGTGGCTTGGACAGAGGCAATGAATTCGACGAATTGATTCCTTGCCTTCAACATGTGAAAGCGATTATCACGTTCGGACAAACTGCTCCTAAAATCGAACGCGTCGCCAAGGAAGCGGGTATATCCGTCATCAAGCGTGTCGATACTGTAAAAGAGGCTGTTCCGGTAGCATTTGGGCTTTCAGAAGAGGGCGATTGTATATTGCTTTCCCCGGCTTGTGCAAGTTGGGACCAATATAAAACTTTTGAAGTCCGCGGAGACATTTTTGTGGATGCTGTGCATAAGCTTATATAAGAGCTTGTCCAGTGTTATAGATTGATCAGCAATCGGATTTCTTGCATGTTTCGTAATCCATGCCGATCATAATACTTGTTTCATGAATAGGCTTAACAACCAACAAGAGCATTGCGTATGAACATATGGGCATCATTCTATGTTTTTATGTATGCTGGCCCTGGCTATTGGTTGCTAAGCCTTTTTTTCGTACAAGGTACAGGCTCTAATATGATTTACAGAGGTGTATAACTTGCGCGCTAAAAAACACAATCCTGATCTGCTATTGCTGATTATCACGCTTACCCTGCTCTCGATCGGTTTGATCATGGTCTATAGCGCCAGTGCCATCTGGGCTGCCTATAAATTTAATGATTCCTTTTTCTTCGCTAAACGACAGTTATTATTTGCGGGCGCAGGAGTTGTCGCCATGTTTTTCATCATGCAGATTGATTATTGGACTTGGCGTAAATACTCAAAAATGTTCCTGATCCTATGCTTCGTTTTGCTGGTGGCTGTCCTGATTCCCGGTATAGGAATGGAGAGGAACGGTTCGCGGAGCTGGATCGGTGTCGGGGCATTTTCCATACAGCCATCCGAGTTCACGAAGTTGGCAATGATTGCGTATTTGTCCAAATTCCTGTCTGAGCAGCAGAAACACATTACAACGCTCAAGAAGGGGCTTTTCCCTTCGCTGGGTTTAGTTTTCCTGGCTTTCGGCATGATTATGCTCCAGCCCGACCTTGGTACCGGCACTGTCATGGTAGGTACATGTGTAGTGATGATTTTTGTAGCAGGGGCGAGGATCAGCCATTTTATGTGGCTCGGTATCATAGGCCTCGGTGGATTTGTGGCTCTGATTGCGTCTGCTCCATACAGAATAAAAAGGATTACTTCTTATCTTGATCCATGGGCGGATCCTCTGGGGAGCGGCTTTCAGATGATTCAATCGCTCCTTGCGATTGGCCCTGGGGGGTTGTTCGGATTGGGGCTTGGCCAAAGCAGGCAAAAGTTTTTCTATTTGCCCGAACCACAAACAGATTTCATCTTTGCCATATTATCGGAAGAACTCGGATTTATTGGCGGCAGTTTTGTCATTCTGCTTTTTGCCTTGTTGTTATGGAGAGGCATCAGAATCGCAATTGGCGCCCCGGATTTATACGGCAGCTTCCTGGCTGTCGGCATTATCAGTATGGTTGCTATCCAGGTGATGATCAATATTGGTGTAGTCACCGGATTGATCCCGGTAACGGGCATTACGCTTCCATTTCTAAGCTATGGAGGTTCTTCACTTACATTGATGTTGATGGCGATTGGAGTTCTCCTGAATATCAGTAAGCACTCCAGATACTGACTTTGGGCCTCTTTGTTATTCGGGAGGTTCTTTCTTGTATGGGCACTAGAAAATTTTGTTGGAAAAATAGAGAATTATTCACTTTGAAAAAAACAGGATCGTTGTTATACTATTAGCTTGTAACACAAGCAAATGAGAGCGGCCTGAAACGTGAAGAATCAATCTTCTAAATAGGTTTGCAATATAGTAAAATAGGGTAAAGCACATTGCGTGATGCATTTTGCATGAAGCGTAAGTACAAGTATGAGGTGAAGGAATGAAGATAGTCATTAGCGGCGGGGGAACGGGCGGCCATATATATCCGGCACTCGCATTGATAAGGGAAATACAGAAGAAGCATAGCGATTGTTCTTTTTTGTATATAGGAACGGAAAAGGGGCTTGAAAGCACTCTTGTTCCGAGAGAGAACATCCCTTTTAAAAGCATACATATTACAGGATTCAAACGTAAATTATCTTTTGAAAATATCAAGACAGTCATGCGCTTCTTAAAGGGAGTCAGCGACAGCAAAAAAATGCTTAAGGAATTTAAAGCTGACGTGGTGATCGGCACAGGTGGGTATGTTTGCGGACCTGTCGTTTATGCTGCTGCCAAACTTGGCATCCCGACTATCATCCATGAGCAGAACAGCGTACCGGGATTAACGAATAAGTTTCTTAGCCGTTATGCGACTAAAGTGGCGGTTTGCTTCGAGGAAGCAATTTCTTTATTCCCGAAAGAGAAAACGGTATTGACAGGGAATCCCCGCGCATCCGAAGTCTTGTCTTTTTCAGGCAAGAAGGGATTGAAGGCGCTTGGCCTAGATGAAAAGAAAGCGACCGTTTTAGTCGTCGGAGGAAGCCGCGGAGCCCGCCCAATCAATGAAGCAGTCCTGAAGACCATGGCAGAAATCGGTGAAAAACCGTACCAAATGGTATATGTAACCGGAGAGGTCCACTACGATAAGGTTATGGAAGAAATGAAGTTGATTGGAAATCCAGCGAATGTAGTAGTTAAGCCTTTTATCCACAATATGCCGGAAGTGTTGGCAGGGGTGGAACTTGTGATTGCGAGATCAGGGGCTACCACGCTGGCTGAACTGACAGCGCTGGGCGTTCCGAGTATTCTGGTGCCGAGCCCATATGTGACCAACAATCATCAAGAGAAAAATGCCGATACTCTTGTCAAAAAAGGCGCGGCTGTAATGATATTGGAAAAAGAGCTGACAGGCGCCAAATTGATCGCAACATTGGATGAATTATTAGTATCCGCAAATGAATTGGATCGGATGAAAAAAGCTGCTAAAAGTCTGGGAATGCCGGATGCGAGTGAGCGTGTATATCAGCTTATGCAACAAATAACGGCCAAAAAGTAACATGGGATTGACTAAAAAAAGAAGTGACTGTGATGACCTGAGCACTTTACAGTGACAGGTCATTTTCTGTATATCCTTTAAAATAAAAAGAGGGCTCATTCATTTCACATAGAAATATACCAAAATATGTTATAAAATATACGTACATTAAGCATTCGGCTGTCTGTTAGGACGGGTGCTGAAAAGGGATGTAACCAATAAAGAGGTGAAGAGAATGGAGAAAGGAAAGGTCGTTTCTTTAGAAGACCGAATTCCGAAACTAAAACAGCGCAGAAAGAAGAAAGCAAATCGAAGAGCGATCTTCCTATTATCTTTTTTCTTCCTATTGCTCATTCTTGTCTTGTATTTTCTCTCTCCATTAAGTAATATTGGCTCGGTTTCAGTAAAGGGAAATCAATATGTTACCGATGAGGGCATTATAGAAGCCAGCGGCCTGAGCAGTGATACAAGCATTTGGAAGATGAAATCCAGTGCAGTGGAAGACAGAATTAAGGCATTGCCGGAAGTGAAGAAAGCAGATGTTTCCATAAAACTGCCAAATAAAGTAGTTATTAAAGTGGAAGAATACAACCGTTTGGGTTATTTGGTCAAAAATGCTAAATATTATCCGATACTATCCAGTGGGAATTACCTAGATCCTCTCGATAAAGGAGAGGTGCCTATCCACGCACCATTGCTGATCGGCTTTAAAAAAGGGAAAGAATTGAAATCAATGGTGGATGCATTATCCAAGCTGCCTGAGGAAATAAACAATGCGATTTCGGAAATCCATTACGAACCGGTTAAAAGTGACAAATATCATATCCGCATGTACATGAACGATGGTTATGAAGTTACAGCTACTTCAAAAAGCGTAGCGGACAAGCTCATTCATTATCCTGCCATCGTTGCACAATTAGATCCGAAAATAAAAGGTGTCATTCACTTGGAGGTGGGTTCTTATTTTGAAGAATATAAGTCTTCTAGCAAACTTTCTGATGATCAAGAAGAGAAGGATCGCGAGGAAGGAAAGCCGCCGGCAGAGGGAAATGGCGAGAACTGATTAGGGAGTGGACCAATTTCCTAATTCACTGTTAAATTGGGATTCATTTGGATTAATATCCAGACTATTGAATGATTTTATAAAAAAAGCCTGTTTAAAGGCATAAATTTTAGGTGGAAGTGGAAAGGAATAAATGGGCGACTAATTAAATTAATGTTACTAAAATGATAATTTTATTTAATTTATGTTTTATTCGCATTTTCACCGCAAAATTAGCTTTTCTCGTGTTACATCTTAGTGTAGACTTGTAATTAACAGCATATTTATTTAGATTGATAGAGTTTTATCAAAACTGTGTTGTTTATAAGTTTATGGTGTTAGCTTATTCACTGATTATAATGACGTATACTTATATCGTACATTTTACCTAATATGGATATTTGGATATCCTAATAGAGGGAATGTACTTCTGGTGACGAATTGATACATAACGTGTTACGCTAACGATTTAAAAGAATTCTATTGCAGGATGATAAAAAGTTTATTGTAAAAAGTGTTTTTATATAATTTCTCAATAAGGAGGTGCCATGGGATGAACAGCAACGAAATTTATGTTAGTCTTGACATCGGTACATCCAGTGTAAAAGTAATCATTGGCGAAATGGTACATGACAACTTTAACATACTAGGTGTAGGCAATGTTAAATCAGCTGGATTGAGAAAAGGTGCGATTGTCGATATAGACGAAACAGTTCATTCAATCCGCAAAGCTGTAGAAGAAGCAGAAAGAATGGTAGGATTAGAAATTAGGAAAGTGGTAGTGGGCATCAGTGGCAATCATGTCCTTCTTCATCCTTGCCACGGGGTGGTGGCCGTTTCAAGCGAAAATAAGGAAATTACGCAGGAAGACGTGCTGCGCGTCAGAGATGCTGCAGAAGTGATGACCATCCCATCCGACCGGGAAGTGATCGACATCATACCGCTTCAGTATAAAGTGGATGAACTGGACGAAATCAACGACCCAAGAGGGATGATCGGCGTCCGCCTGGAAATGAAAGGAATATTGATTACCGGATTGAAAACCCTGTTACATAATACCCTGCGCTGTGTCGAAAAAGCCGGCCTTGAGATTGTCGAGATTGCTTTACAGCCACTTGCAGCCGGTTCTCTCGTTCTTTCTCGCGATGAAAAAGAATTGGGGGTCGCTTTGATTGATATCGGCGGAGGTTCTACCACTGTCGCTATTTTTGAAGAAGGGCATATGGTATCTTCTTTCGTTATTCCCATTGGCGGTGAAATGATCACGAAAGACTTATCCATTGTACTCCGTACGACTATGGAAGATGCAGAAAAGCTAAAATTGAAACATGGACATGCTTTTTATGATGATGCGTCTGAAGAGGAAATCTTTGAGGTGCCTATTATTGGCAGCAATCAAAAACAGCCATGCAACCAGTTGATGCTAGCCGAGATTATCGAAGCCCGCTTGACCGAGATTTTCGAGATGGTCAATGACCAATTGAATAAACAGGGATTCAGAGATATGCCTGGTGGCTTTGTGCTTACTGGCGGAGTTGTTAAGATGCCCGGCGTGTTGGAGCTTGCCCAATATGTCCTGCAAAACCGTGTTCGCACGGCAGAGCCGAACTATATCGGTGCAAGGGAGCCACAATACACGACAGCAGTCGGTTTAATCAAATATGCATGCCAAAAAGAAAGATACCAGGGAGTTTCATACGGAAATTCTGCGGTTCCACAATCTGAAAGACAAGAAAAGCGTCAAAACAATCAGACTGAAATGGTACCAGTTAGAGAAAAACAATCGAAAGACCCAAAGGAAAATGGAAAAGGAAAATTCAAAAAACTGTTGGGTTATTTCTTTGAATAAGTAAAACCAAGGAATCTAGCGGAATTAGGAGGATTATCATGTTAGAGTTTGAATCTAATTTAGACGCATTGGCGTCGATCAAAGTAATTGGCGTTGGCGGCGGCGGCAACAACGCTGTAAATAGAATGATTGAACATGGGGTCCAAGGGGTGGACTTCATTGCCGTTAATACAGATGCCCAAGCATTGAACCTATCAAAAGCAGAAGTGAAAATGCAAATCGGCAGCAAGCTTACAAGAGGCCTGGGAGCGGGTGCAAACCCTGAAGTGGGCAAGAAAGCTGCTGAAGAAAGCAGAGAACAAATTGAAGAAGCGCTTCGCGGAGCTGATATGGTATTCGTTACAGCTGGAATGGGTGGCGGAACAGGTACCGGTGCCGCTCCAGTAATTGCAGGCATCGCACGTGAACTGGGTGCATTGACAGTAGGCGTAGTCACTCGCCCATTTACCTTCGAAGGAAGAAAGCGGGCGACTCAAGCGCAGGGCGGAATCGCAGCGATGAAGGAATCAGTCGACACGCTAATTGTGATTCCTAATGACCGCCTGTTGGAAATTGTGGACAAAAACACACCAATGCTTGAAGCATTCCGTGAAGCGGATAATGTTCTTCGCCAAGGTGTTCAAGGTATTTCGGATTTGATCGCCACTCCTGGTTTGATCAACCTTGACTTCGCTGATGTGAAGACAATCATGAGCAACAAAGGTTCTGCATTGATGGGGATTGGTGTTGCATCAGGTGAAAACCGTGCCGCTGAAGCAGCAAAGAAAGCTATTTCTTCTCCATTGCTTGAGAAATCAATTGACGGAGCACAGGGCGTCCTGATGAATATCACTGGCGGCACTAACCTGAGCTTGTTTGAAGTTCAGGAAGCGGCTGATATTGTTGCTTCTGCTTCCGACCAGGAAGTGAATATGATCTTTGGATCAGTCATCAATGAGAATCTTAAAGATGAAATTATCGTAACTGTGATCGCTACTGGCTTCAATGAGACAGAAGAGCCTTCTAAACCGTCCAAGCCTAGCTTTGGACAGGTGAGACAGGCACCTGCCTCTAATCAAAACGGAAGAATGCAGCAGCCACAACAGCCGCAACAACCGCAGCCACAACGGGAACAGCAGGAACCTTCACGTCATTCTGCATCTCAAGTAGATGATACTCTTGATATTCCTACATTCCTTCGCAACCGTAATCGCAGATAACCGCGAATATCACAAAAAAGGGCAACACCACTAAGGTGCTGCCCTTTTTTGTGTGTAAAAGAAACACGAATATTCCCCATATCTTTTGCATAAAGTGAACAAGCACCGACAAAATCCTTAAAAAAAACTGTTTTTAATTGCTCAGGAACTGACACACTTTTCTTGCATGATTGCGCTATACTTCATAACAAGCCTAATATTTTCAGGTAGGGAGGTACCGGGTGGTTGCATATGTCGACCTTATTATTCTATTGAATTGGTTTTTTGATTGTCTGTTGCTATATTGGGCTTCTTTACTATTGAAAAGGAAAGTTTCCTATATTCGTATAGGCGTCGGCGGATTGGCGGGTGCAGCCTTGATTCTTTTGGCTTTTTCCCCTTTTTATGAGGTGGCCAATCTAGTGATTGTTAAAATAGGTGTCTCATTCTTAATGGTGCTTCTGGTATTTGGCTATAAAAGATGGTCCCTTTTTTTGAAAGCCCTGTCACTTCTGTATTTTGTGACATTTTTATCGGGAGGTATTTTGCTGGGGACACACTATTTATTTTCCTATCAGTTCATTGCCCCGGATAGTTATGTATTTTATGGACCCAAAAGTTATGGAGATCCTGTCAGTTGGCTGTTTGTCATGATCGGTTTTCCGGCGGGATGGCTATACTCGAGGAAAGTGTTTACTGGCCTAGAGGTGACAAATATGATGGCTGAAAGCATGATGGATGTAAAAATCCGCATTAAAGACCGTCTATTGGTATGCAGGGGATTGATCGATACCGGCAATCAGCTTTATGAACCTATTACGAATGCACCAGTGATGATAGCATCAGCTATTTCCTTAAGGAGCCAACTTCCACAAGATGTGCTAGAACTGATTGAAAAAGCCGGAGAAGCAGGAGATTTATCGCTTGCGAGCCAATCTGCTTGGGGTGCAAGAGTCAGGATTATCCCTTACAAAGTAGTCGGCAAGGACCAGCAGCTTTTGATCGCTTTCCGGCCTGATTGGATTGAGCTTTCTTCGGCTTCCGTTACAGGAAAAGTCACGAAGGGGCTGGTTGCCTTTACCATGCAGACATTATCCCATGATGATTGTTACCATTCCATTATCCATCCACGGATGCTTATTGAGCTTCAGCAAGTTTCATGAGATTCCCGCTTAATTACACTATACTCATTGATCAGTAATTTAGAAGGAGGAAACGCCTTTGAATAAGTTGATTTTCAGGTTGAAGTACTATTGGTATAAAATTCGTTTGAAGTTGGGCTGGAAGAGTGATGAGATTTATTATATCGGAGGCAGTGAAGCATTGCCGCCGCCGCTGTCCAAAGAAGAAGAGGAAGTCCTTATCCATAAGCTTCCTAAGGGCGACCAAACTGCCCGCACCATTCTGATAGAACGGAATTTGCGTCTAGTCGTTTATATTGCCCGTAAGTTTGAAAATACCGGCATTAACATTGAGGACTTGATCAGTATCGGTACAATCGGTTTAATCAAAGCCGTCAACACATTTAATCCCGAAAAGAAAATCAAGTTGGCTACATATGCTTCGCGATGCATCGAAAATGAAATCTTAATGTTCCTCCGCCGCAATAATAAAATCCGTTCAGAGGTATCATTTGATGAGCCGCTCAATATCGACTGGGACGGCAATGAATTATTGCTTTCTGATGTCCTTGGAACGGAAGATGATATTATTACAAAAAATCTGGAAGCAACGATTGACCGCAAGCTGCTGACCAAGGCACTCCATCAGCTCAACGATCGGGAAAAACAGATCATGGAGCTGAGATTCGGTTTAATGGGAGGGGAGGAAAAGACACAAAAAGATGTGGCGGATATGCTCGGCATTTCGCAATCGTATATTTCCCGCCTGGAGAAACGGATTATAAAGAGACTGAGGAAGGAATTCAATCGGATGGTGTGATTAGAGAAAGAAAGCCGCCAAGAGGATTTGAAAAAGGTGCAGTCGGAAGTCTTTGAACTACCTCCGGCGGCGCCTTTTTTGATGGATAAACAGATATTAATAGCTGTTTTTTATAAAAAAAAGAGTGGAATATATATAATCTGCAGCCATTGTTTCTGCCATTTTTAGAAAGGAAAATTATTATTTAGATATATTATTTGACGTGGCACAGTTGCATATTTTTTTCCTGCCGGGGAGATACTGTTTTTTGTACAGCACCCCTGTAAGGAGGTAGAATTTGTGTCGCGTAATAAAGTTGAGATTTGTGGTGTAGATACTTCGAAATTACCTGTTTTGAAGAATGAAGAAATGAGAAAATTATTTGCAGAGCTTCAATCTGGGGAACTTTCTGCTCGCGAAAAACTGGTGAACGGTAATTTGCGGTTAGTGTTAAGTGTCATTCAACGCTTCAACAATCGGGGCGAATATGTAGATGACTTATTTCAGGTAGGCTGTATAGGATTGATGAAATCTATTGATAACTTTGATTTGGGGCAGAATGTGAAGTTTTCGACCTATGCTGTACCGATGATCATCGGTGAAATCAGAAGGTATCTTCGCGACAATAACCCGATCAGGGTATCCCGTTCGCTTAGGGACATAGCGTATAAAGCGCTTCAGGTGAAAGAAAAATTGATGAGCAAAACATCCAGGGAACCTACCGCGGTTGAGATTGCCAAGGAATTGGATGTTACCCATGAAGAAATTGTATTTGCGCTGGATGCGATCCAGGATCCTGTCAGCCTGTTTGAACCGATTTACAATGATGGCGGCGATCCGATATACGTCGTCGACCAAATAAGCGATGAAAAGAATAAAGATACAAACTGGATTGATGAAATAGCGCTTAAAGAAGGCATGAAACGTTTGAACGACCGGGAAATGATGATTATCCGCAAGCGGTTCTTCCAAGGAAAAACGCAAATGGAAGTGGCGGATGAAATCGGAATATCCCAGGCGCAAGTGTCGAGGCTTGAAAAAGCGGCCATCAGGCAGATGAATAAAAATATCCAGCAGTAAAAACAGCCATCATACAATAATCAAAGACCATCGTAGCTGCCCGTTAAGCGAAGATGGTCTTTTATATTGGGCGACCGGCCCATACATCCCCGGTGAGAAGATGGCATATATTGAATCAAAAGCCAAAGGGGGTGGATGGATAATGGGAAAAATATCTGAAATCCAATTGAAGGATATTATAAACCTTCTCGACGGGAAGCGGCTTGGGACCTTGCAGGATTTGGTGATCGATACTCAAACCGGCCAGATTGAAGCGTTGATTGTTGCTACAAATGGAAAATGGCTGAATCTTTTTCACCGTGATGATGAGGTGATTATCCCTTGGCGCAAGATTAAGAAAATCGGAAAAGACATCATCTTTGTCGATTATTCCAACCCTAATGCCGAATTAAAATCTGATGAGGAAAAGCCTCGATAACACTATGATTGGCAAGCGTCCGTATGGTAAACTGATAAAAAAAACAAAGGAACGGACGAAAATGGAAGAAATCTTCAGTAAAAAGGACCAAACTTATTTTCATATTCCTGAATGGGAAAAAATGGACCCGTCACTGGTTGCCGGATTCACCACAAAAAATGGGGGAATCAGTGAAGGGGCGTTTTCATCCTTGAATACAGGGTATCATGTAGGGGATGAAAAAGAAGATGTTGTCAAAAATCGGACAATTGTAGGCAACAAAATCGGCATGCCTCTTGGCCATTGGGTCGGATGTGAGCAAACTCACGGAAAAGAAATTATAAAAGTCACAAAAGAAATGGCAGGAAGAGGAGCCTACGATTACGAAACGGCACTGAAAAACACCGACGGTTTATACACGGACGAAGAGGGTATTCTCCTCACGCTGTGTTTTGCCGATTGTGTCCCAATATACTATTTTGCGCCAAAACAGCGTTACATAGGAATTGTCCATGCCGGCTGGAAAGGAACTGTAAAAGGCATTGCAGGAGAAATGGCCCAGAGATGGATCAATGAGGGTGTAGAACCTTCCGATATTTTTGTTGCTATTGGCCCTTCCATTTGTGAAAAATGTTATATTGTTGACGATAAAGTCATTGGAGAAGTGAATAAAAGGCTGGAAGGCAAGGATAAAAAGCCATATAATTTAATCAAAGAAGGCCAATATTCATTGAATTTACAGCTATTGAATAAGCAAATAATGGAGAGTGCCGGCCTTAAGAATATAGCCGTTACAGAATTATGCACATCATGCGGACGGGAAGACTTCTTTTCTTACCGCAGAGATGCCGGAAAAACCGGCAGGCTCATGAGTTTCATCGGTTGGAAGGAGGCCGCGAGAAAATGAACGTAAAAGAAAAACGATCCCATATCGAGCACCGTATAGCGCTTGCCTGCCAAAAGAGCGGCAGAAACAGGGAAGACCTGCATATCATTGCTGTCACTAAATATGTAAGCCCAGAGCGGGCCCAGGAAGCGGTTGACGCCGGCCTTGCGCACCTTGGGGAAAACCGTCCGGAAGGGCTGCTTGAGAAACAGCATGCTATTACAGGCCAAGTAGAGTGGCATTACATAGGTTCCCTCCAGACCCGCAAGGTAAAAGAAGTCATCGATCATGTAGATTATATCCATTCGTTGGACAGGCTGTCGCTGGCTCAGGAAATCCAAAAAAGAGCCAACACAATAATAAAATGTTTTGTCCAAGTCAATGTTTCGGGAGAAGAATCCAAGCATGGGCTGCGCCCGGAAGAAGTGGTTCCCTTTATAGAGAGTTTACAGAGTGATGCCTTCAACCGCATCAGCATAGTCGGGTTAATGACGATGGCGCCGCTGACGGACGATAAAGAAACATTGCGGAATTGTTTCCGGTCACTCAAAAGCCTGCAGCTTACCGTTGCAGGAATGAATTTCGAAAAAGCGCCATGCACCGAGCTGTCTATGGGAATGAGCAATGACTATGATTTGGCGATCGAAGAGGGCGCTACTTTTATCCGTATAGGAACCGCACTAGTTGGTGAAGATTAAAGGAGGCAAAATAAAATGTCAATTGGATCCAAATTCAAATCATTTTTTGCGCTGGAAGATGAATATGAATATAGAGAAGAACGTGCGGAAGAAGAACCGCGCAAGGATATCCCTATGAAACCTGTTGCGAAAGGACAGGTTTCCAATTCGAATTCTAATCCAGCGCCCCCCCTTCCGCAAAATGTGGTTAGTCTGCAAAGCGTGAATAAAACATCCAAGGTTGTTTTGTTTGAACCCCGCGCTTATTCGGATGCACAGGAAATCGCTGATCACTTGAAAAACCGCAAAGCGGTGGTGGTCAATTTGCAAAGTATTTCGCACGAACAAGCAAAACGCATTGTGGATTTCTTGAGCGGCACAGTGTATGCTATTGGTGGAGATATTCAAAAGATAGGCACGAACATATTCCTGTGCACGCCTGATAATGTGGATGTGACTGGCAATATTTCAGGCCTTCTTCAGGATAACAATGAAGATTTAAGGTGGTAAGTAAATGGTTTTACTATTGAAATTGATTGTGACTCTAGTGAACATATACTCATATGCATTGATTGTGTATATTTTCATGTCATGGTTCCCTGGTGCAAGGGAATCAGCGATTGGCCAGTTTCTTGGTCGTATTTGCGAACCGTATCTAGAATTTTTCAGAAGGTTCATCCCTCCGATCGGCATGATTGATTTTTCGCCGATTGTGGCATTTATCGTTTTGAATTTTGCTACTAGAGGGTTATATCAATTGTTTTATATTTTCTTTTTTAGGTAATATAAAGAGGGCTGGGCTTTATGCTGGTTTATAATCAGACTAGGTCCAGCCCTGTTGATTGCCAAGGGGAAGCGAATGCACGAAAAGGGAGTTAAGGATGAGTATATATCAGCATTTCCGAAGCGAAGAAAAAGTGTTTATAGATAATGTGCTAGAATGGAAAGAAAGCGTGGAAACGTTCTATAGCCCGAAGTTGACGCCTTTTCTGGATCCAAGGGAACAGCATATTGTTTCTGTCGTCATCGGCCAAAATGAAGATTGCAAGCTTGCTTTTTTTGGGGGGTATGACGGTGCAGAGCGTAAAAGGGCCCTTCTGTACCCGAATTACTATGAACCTTCAGAAGAAGATTTCCAATGTAGCGCCATAGCCATTTCATATAACAGAAAATTCCATGAATTGACTCATCCGCAAATATTGGGGACGCTTATGTCGCTTGGCATTATACGGGAAAGATTCGGCGATGTGCTGATTGAGGAGGAATCCGCCAAGGCGATTGTGGACAGTGATATAGCGTCTTATGTGATCAATAATATCACTAAAATAGGACAAGCCGGCGTTTCCCTTGAGCTAGCGAGTTTAAGCGATCTGACGGCTGTGCATACTAAATGGCAGGAAAGCCATATGACCAGTTCTTCTTTAAGGATTGATTCTTTATTATCCTCCATGACGAGGCTTTCGCGCCAAAAAGCGCAAGATTTAATACAAGGCGGAAAAGTGAAAGTGAACCATCTTGTCATTGAAGAAAAGGATTATGTCTGCCATAAGGGAGACGTAATTTCATGCCGCGGCTACGGCCGGTTCCTGATTGTCGAAATAGAAGGAAAAACGAAGAAAGATAAGTGGAAAATTGTCTTCGGGCAACAAAAATGAGATGAAGGATTTACAAATGTCCTGTCGAAACGTAGAATAAAAGTAATACGAATCATAATCTATTCCAATACGGAGGTGCAGAATGCCTTTAACGCCGCTTGATATACATAATAAGAGCTTCAGTAAGGGATTTCGTGGGTATGATGAAGACGAAGTGAATGAATTTCTGGAACAAGTGATGAAAGATTACGAACTTGTCCTACGTGAGAAAAAAACGTTGGAAGCAAGACTTGAAAATGCAGGAGAAAAGCTTGGCCACTATAATAATATCGAAGAGACGTTGAACAAGTCGATTCTGATTGCCCAGGAAGCAGCAGAAGAAGTGAAACGCAACGCCCAAAAAGAATCAAAGCTGATTATTAAAGAGGCGGAGAAAAATGCAGACCGGATCGTAAACGAGTCGCTTGCCAAAGCACGAAAAATTGCAATGGAAATTGAAGAGCTGAAGAAACAATCAAAAGTCTTCCGCACTCGGTTCACCATGCTCGTGGAAGCGCAGCTTGATCTGATTAAGAATGAAGATTGGGATCATCTGATGGACTTCGAGCATGATGCCACAGATGATTTATTGAAAGATCATGAATCGTCATATTGATTCTCTGCACTTTTTCGTATATAATTTCATACAAGATTAGAAAGCACGCAACGTTGAAAGGGACAGTACGCTTTCAAATATGTCCGCCAAAAGATGTTCGGCTTATGAGCCGGCTTCGATAGCGATCCGGGGATGGTGTAAGCCTGGAGGCGGAAATGGAAGCGGAAGATCACCCTGGAGTTCCATAATGAACCCCCTGTCTGGGTTAGTAGTTCTGGCGTTTCATCCGCGTTAAGGATGGTCGAGCGGATGCCTTGAATAATAGGCATTTACCAGGGTGGTACCGCGGGAAGCAAGCCTTCTCGTCCCTTTCAAGGGATGAGAAGGCTTTTTTTCGTTCCCTTGCCGTGCAATGAATCGTACATGACAGAAAGCAACCCGACAAGCCTCGGGGTTGATTATAGGAGGTTTAAAAAATGGATTATAAAGATACTTTATTAATGCCGAAAACGGAATTCCCGATGCGCGGAAACTTACCAAAACGCGAACCGGAAATGCAGCAAACATGGAATGAAATGGACATCTACAACAAAGTCCAGGAAAGAACAAAGGACTTTCCAAAATTCATCCTGCATGATGGCCCTCCATATGCAAATGGAGACATTCATATGGGCCATGCGCTTAATAAAGTGCTGAAGGATTTTATCGTCCGCTATAAATCAATGAGCGGCTATAACGCCCCTTATGTACCGGGATGGGATACACATGGATTGCCGATCGAGACGGCGCTGACAAAGAATGGCAAGGTAAACCGGAAAGAAATGAGCATCGCTGAATTCCGGAAGCTATGTGAAAAATATGCTTATGAACAAGTCGACAGCCAGCGTGAACAATTCAAACGTTTGGGTGTAAGAGCCGATTGGGACCATCCTTATATCACGCTTCAGCCTGAATATGAGGCCCAGCAGATTAAAGTATTCGGCGAAATGGCGAAGAAGGGTTATATTTACAAAGGCAAAAAGCCTGTATATTGGTCACCTTCAAGTGAATCGGCCCTTGCCGAGGCAGAAATTGAATATCATGATAAACGCTCTGCTTCCATCTATGTAGCTTTTGCAGTGAAAGATGGAAAAGGCGTACTGGAGGAAGGCACAAAATTCATCATCTGGACAACAACTCCTTGGACGATTCCTGCCAACCTAGGTATCGCAGTACATCCTGAGCTAGATTATGTAGTTGTTGAAGTAGCAGGCGATACGTTTGTGGTTGCAAAAGCGCTGCTTGATACAGTGAAGGAAGAACTAGAGTGGGAAAATGCCAAGATTGTTAAGACGGTCAAGGGCAACGAGCTTGAATATATCGTGGCGCAACATCCTTTATACGACCGCGAATCACTCGTTATCCTAGGCGACCATGTCACAACCGATGCTGGAACAGGCTGCGTCCATACTGCTCCAGGACATGGGGAAGACGACTTTATCGTCGGCCAAAAATATAAATTGGGCGTACTGTGCCCGGTGGATGAAAAAGGGCATATGACAAGCGAAGCGCCTGGATTTGAAGGGTTGTTCTATGATAAAGCGAACAAGGCCATCACTGAAGCGCTTGAGGAAAAAGGCGCTTTACTGAAGCTATCCTTTATCACTCACTCCTATCCGCACGATTGGAGAACAAAAAAACCAACCATTTTCCGTGCAACTGCGCAATGGTTTGCGAGCATCCAAGATTTCCGCGGAGAATTGCTTGAAGCAATCAAAGAAACCAAATGGATGCCGGCTTGGGGCGAAACCCGCCTTTACAATATGGTCCGTGACCGAGGCGATTGGTGTATTTCCCGCCAAAGAGCGTGGGGCGTTCCGATTCCGGTCTTTTACGGTGAAAACGGTGAGCCAATCATCACTGATGAAACCATTGAACATATTTCCAACCTATTCCGCGAACACGGCTCGAATGTATGGTTCGAACGGGAAACGAAAGACTTGCTGCCTGAAAACTTTACGCATGAATCAAGCCCTAATGGCATTTTCACGAAAGAAACAGACATCATGGATGTATGGTTCGATTCAGGTTCTTCCCACCAGGCAGTCCTTGAAGAACGTGAAGAGCTGGCAAGACCTGCAGATCTATATCTGGAAGGTTCCGACCAATACCGCGGCTGGTTTAATTCATCCTTGTCCACGGCTGTTGCCGTTACAGGCAAAGCGCCATATAAAGGCGTGCTGAGCCACGGTTTTGCATTGGATGGAGAAGGAAGAAAAATGAGTAAATCATTGGGCAATACCATTCTGCCATCTAAAGTCATGAACCAATTAGGGGCAGATATCCTTCGCCTATGGGTGGCTTCTGTCGATTACCAAGCAGACGTACGCGTATCCGATCCTATTCTGAAGCAAGTGGCTGAAGTTTACCGGAAGATCCGCAATACGTTCCGTTTCCTTCTGGGCACATTGGATAATTTCAACCCTGCTACAGATAGCTTGGCTTATGAAGCGCTGCAGGAAGTGGACCAGTTCATGCTGGTTAAGCTGAACGCTTTAATCGAAAATGTGACAAAAGGGTATGAGCAATATGAATTTGCGACGATCTACCATAATATCAATAACTTCTGTACATTGGACTTAAGTGCCTTCTATCTGGATTATGCAAAAGATATCCTATATTGCGAAGCGCCGGACAGCAAACAGCGTCGCGCAATCCAGACGGTCTTGTATGATGTGCTGGTTGCCCTTACCAAACTGGTGGCGCCAATCCTTCCTCATACAGCGGATGAAGTGTGGTCATACCTTCCGGATATGGAAGCGCCAAGCGTTCAATTGACTGATATGCCAAAGGCTGAAAAATTGCCGAATGAAAAAGAGATTGAAGAAAAGTGGAATGCATTCCTGCAAATCCGCGACAATGTCCTGAAAGCATTGGAAGAGGCGCGTAACGCGAAAGTGATCGGTAAATCATTGAATGCCAAGGTTTCCATGTATGTCAATGATGAGACAAAAACATTCCTTGACCAGATTCATGAAAGCTTTGAACAGCTATTTATCGTTTCGCAGTTCGAGATTGCCGGCAAGCTGGAAGACGCTCCGGAAGAAGCAGCTACTTTCGAAAATTGTGCGATTGTGGTTTCAAAAGCAGACGGCGAAACATGCGAGCGATGCTGGAATGTTTCCGAAGCAGTCGGCCAGGATGAGGAGCATCCGACACTGTGCCCTCGTTGTGCGTCAGTCGTGAAGGAAGCATATACGCATTAATCAAATCAAATGACTAAAATAGCAGCACCGCGTACAGCCAGGTTTTAAGGGTTCGGCGGGCCGGCTGATCGGCCCCTTTATCCTTGGCCTGTTTTGCACGGGTGCTTTTTCTTTTTGGAACGGATAGGCGCCATTGTGTTTATTTTTAACTATATGCTACAATTCAAAAGAACATAATTTTTATAGAAGCTGGGGGATGACCGTGAGATATTATTTCATCGCGCTTATTGTCATTGCGCTGGATCAGGCATCTAAATACTTGATCGTAAAGAATATGGAATTGGGCGAGAGCATAGAAGTAATCGGAAACTTTTTACATATAACATCTCATCGAAACACCGGGGCAGCCTGGGGGATATTGGAAGGGCAGATGTGGCTGTTTTATTTGATCACCGTAATCGTGGTTGCCGTACTGGTGTACTATATGCAAAAAATGAGCAGGATGCATATATTGGTCGGCACTTCTTTGGGCTTGATGCTCGGCGGTGCGATCGGTAATTTCATCGACCGCGTTTTCCATAAGGAAGTAGTCGATTTTGTGGACACCAATATCTTTGGATATGATTTCCCGGTTTTTAATGTGGCGGATTCGGCATTGACTGTTGGCGTTATCCTGCTGATGATTTTTATGTTATTTGAAGAACGATTTATGAAGGAGAAGAAGAATGGATAAAATGATATACACCATAGAAGAGGAACAGAATGGCGAAAGACTGGACAAGTTTGTATCAACAGCCAACGAAGATTTATCGCGCACCCAGGTCCAATTATTGATCAAGGATGGGCATGTGGCGGTAAACGGCCAACCTGTGAAAACGAATTACAAAATCCGCACCAACGACCAGGTTACTGTGGAGATTCCTGCACCGGTTGAATTGGATATTGAAGCGGAAGTTATGGACCTGGACATCTATTATGAAGATGAAGACGTACTTGTGGTCAATAAGCCGAAAGGAATGGTTGTCCACCCAGCTCCGGGGCATACGACAGGTACGCTTGTGAATGGTTTGATGGCCCATTGCAAAGACCTATCAGGCATCAATGGCGTCATGAGACCGGGGATTGTCCATCGGATCGACAAAGATACTTCCGGGCTGTTGATGGTCGCCAAGAATGATATGGCACATGAAGCATTGGTTCAGCAACTTGTCGATAAGACGGTTACCCGCCGCTATAAAGCATTGGTGCATGGTAACATCCAACATCAGCATGGGACAATCGATGCACCGATTGGCCGTGATAAAAAAGACCGCCAGAGCATGACAGTCGACCCGGATGGGAAGCATGCGGTTACTCATTTTGAAGTGCTGGAGAACTTCCGGGATTTCACGTTGGTCCAATGCAGGTTGGAAACCGGAAGAACGCATCAGATACGCGTCCATATGAAGTATATCGGCTTTCCTTTGGCAGGGGATCCGAAATACGGGCCGAAGAAGACACTGGATCTGGGAGGCCAGGCTCTGCATGCGGAGGTGCTTGGTTTTGTGCATCCGCGCACGAAGGAATATCTTGAATTTACAGCTCCTCTACCGGACTATTTTACAGAATTGTTGGCTAAACTTAGAATTAACAGTTGACAAAATAGAACCTTGCCTGTAAGATGGGGACAGTTGAATATGACCCTTTAATACAGTCCCGAGAGGCTGAGAAGGAAAACGGACAAAGCTGTGGAACTTAGCTCTGCGGCTTGCAAAGACGAATCCTCCTGCTTCGGGCAGGGGGATTTTTTTGCGACTGGGCATTTCAGCAAAAAAACATGAACAGACACAGCAAAGGGTGAAGTATATGAAAGAAAAGGCTATCGTCCTAGATGAACAGGCAATTCGGCGCGCATTAACACGGATCGCCCACGAGATTATTGAAAAAAATAAAGGGATTGAGGATTGCATCCTGGTAGGAATTAAGACGCGCGGCATCTTCATTGCGAAGAGGCTGGCTGAGCGGATCGAACAGATCGAGGGCAATCAAATTGCTGTTGGCGAACTTGATATTACATTGTACAGGGACGACTTAAGCACAAAGCAAAATGATGGGGAGCCTTTGGTAAAAGGATCGGATATCCCTGTTGACATCACCAATAAGAAAGTGATTGTGATAGACGATGTCCTATACACCGGCCGGACTGTCCGTGCAGCTTTGGATGCCTTGATTGATATCGGCAGACCATCCCAAATCCAATTGGGCGTACTTGTGGACAGAGGTCATCGCGAGCTTCCAATCCGTGCAGATTACGTAGGCAAGAATGTACCTACTTCCCAAGGGGAAAAAATCACTGTCAGCCTGACTGAAGTGGACGGCTTGGACAAAGTAAGCATTCATGACAAATAAGAATAGAGCCCTTTTAACGGCAGTCCAGAGAGGCTGACAAAGGGAAGCAAGATTCCAAATAGGCTGCAGCCTAGGCTTTATGGATATTCCTTGCCCCTTTGTACCCTCGCTCTCGGTGAGGGTTTTTCTGTACATAAAAAATGGGGGGATTGAAATGGAGCAAGAGAATCAACGGATTGTCCTCGATGTCGAAGATGTTCCGAAAATGGGGAAATGGATCACATTGAGTATACAGCATGTGTTTGCGATGTTTGGATCGACGGTTTTAGTTCCTTTCCTGACGGGGATGAACCCAGCAGTGGCATTGGTGTCGAGCGGCGCAGGGACGCTGTCGTACCTGTTGATCACAAGGGGGCAGATACCCGCTTACCTTGGTTCATCATTCGCGTTTATCGCGCCGATTGTATTGGCAAAGCAGCTTGGAGGTCCCGAAGCGGTCATGTTTGGCTGCTTGCTGGCAGGGCTGATTTACGGCATCGTCTCGCTGGTCATCAAGAAGGTGGGTGTCAATTGGTTGATGAACCTTCTGCCTCCAGTGGTCGTAGGGCCGGTTATTATGGTAATAGGCCTTGGATTGGCGGGAACGGCAGTCAATATGGCGATGTACAGCAACAATGGATCCACGACAGAGCCGTTGCATTATAGTTTGACTCATCTCAGCGTCGCCATGATCACCCTTCTGGTCACGATTATTGCCTCAACGTTCTTTAGAGGCTTCCTGAAATTAATACCGCTTATATTTGGGATTGCAGCGGGTTATCTGTCGGCACTGGCCTTCGGTATCGTTGATTTGAGCGGAGTAAAAGCAGCTGCCTGGTTCGCTGTTCCCGAGTTCCATATCCCTTTTGTCAATTATGACCCAGTCATCTCCTGGCAGATCGGCCTGGTCATGGTGCCGGTAGCTATCGTGACTTTATCGGAACATATTGGCCACCAGCTGGTGTTAAGCAAGGTAGTCGGCCGGGATTTCATTAAGAAGCCGGGCCTGCACAAATCGATTCTTGGCGATGGAGTCGGCATTATCATTGGCTCTTTGATTGGCGGACCGCCGCTGACTTCTTATGGAGAGAATATAGGAGTATTGGCGATTACAAGAGCTTTCAGCGTATATATTATCGGCGGAGCAGGATTGGTTGCCATCCTGATTGGCTTTGTAGGTAAAGTGTCAGCCCTGATCCAATCCATTCCGCAAGCAGTCATGGGCGGGGTATCCATTCTGCTTTTCGGCATCATCGCTTCAAGCGGTTTGAGGATGCTGATCGACCACCGTGTCGACTTTGGCGTGAACCGCAATCTAATTATTGCATCAGTCATCCTTGTCTTAGGGATCGGCGGGGCATTCATCCAAATAGGAAGTAAATTCTCCCTATCTGGAATGGCCCTCGCAGCTATCATCGGCGTTATTCTGAATCAAGTGTTGCCGGGGAAAGAAAAACAATCTTCTCTTGTGGAAGAAAAGATCATTCAGTAGCATAATCACCTTTTAAAAGCAGTCCAGAGAGACTAACAAGGGTGTTCATTAAAAGCTAGGATCATGGCATATCTGCAAGGACAAATCTTGTAATCCTGATCCCTTTTTTGAAGCACCCTCCATCTGACAGATGAGGGTGCTTTTTAATTACTAAAATTCTAAGGGGGACTTTCCATGAAACATTTATTGACCACAAATGAATTATCAGTCTCAGAGATTTATAGCATATTGAATGATGCTGCCGATTTTTCAAACGGAAGGGTTTATGCGGTGCCTCAACAAACCTTCATTGCAAATCTATTCTTTGAAAATAGTACACGGACAAAAGTCAGTTTCGAAGTTGCTGAAAGACGGATGGGTATGGACGTCATTCCCTTTGAAGTGTCGACGAGCTCTGTGCAAAAAGGCGAATCGCTCTATGATACGGTCAAAACATTGGAGTCCATCGGTGCAAATGCGGTCGTGATCAGGCATCCGGAAGAGGAATATTTCAACCAGCTCGTCGGCAAAGTGAATATCCCGGTCATCAATGGGGGTGACGGTTGCGGTCATCATCCGACGCAATGCCTGCTCGATCTCTTAACCATCTACCAAGAGTTTGGCAGCTTCGAAGGATTGAAGGTTGCGATTGTAGGAGACATTAAGCACAGCCGTGTAGCACGTTCCAATGCGGATGCATTGGCAAGGCTGGGGGCGCAGGTTGTGTTCTCGGGCCCGAAAGATTGGTTTGATGCCAGCATCCCTTCAGGCAAATATGAAGCACTCGATGAGGCAGTTGCAACAGCAGATGTGGTCATGCTGCTGCGCATCCAGCATGAACGGCATGCATCGGAAATGGCAGGGAGCAAGGAAGATTATTTACATATGTTTGGTTTGACAAAAGAGCGCGAACAAATGATGAAGCCCGCAAGCATTATCATGCATCCCGCTCCAGTGAACCGGAATGTAGAGATAGATGAAGATTTGATTGAATGCAGCCGTTCCAGAATTTTTAAACAGATGGAAAACGGCGTATATGTCCGTATGGCTGTATTAAAAAGGGCAATGGAAATCACAAAAGGAGGCATTGTACATGCAAACACTTATAAAGAATGGTCAGTTATTTGATGGAGCCGGAGATCTACAAAAGAAAGATATTCTGATAGAAGGCGGCCGGATTATTGCTATAGAAGATCGAATCGATGCTTCAGTAAAAACAGTCATCGATGCAACCGGTTTGGTGGTCTCGCCAGGTTTCGTTGATTTGCATGTCCATCTGCGCGAACCGGGCGGAGAGCATAAGGAAACAATCGAAACTGGAACGAAAGCAGCTGCCAGGGGAGGATTCACGACAGTCGCTGCCATGCCGAATACCCGTCCTGTCCCTGATACGAGAGAGCATATGGAACAATTGGTGGACCGGATTGAACAAACCGCACTGGTAAATGTTCTGCCTTATGCGAGCATCACGATTCGCGAAGCAGGAAAAGAATTGACGGACTTTGAGCAATTGAAAGAGGCAGGCGCTTTTGCCTTTACCGATGACGGTGTAGGGGTCCAATCGGCAGATATGATGCTGAAAGCGATGGAAAAAGCGGCTTCATTAAATATGGCGATTGTGGCGCATTGTGAAGAGAACACCTTGATCAACAAAGGATGTGTGCATGAAGGAACGTTTTCTCGTGAAAATGGGTTGAACGGAATCCCATCAGTGTGCGAATCCGTGCAGATTGCCCGTGATGTGCTGCTTGCAGAAGCGGCCGGCTGCCACTATCACGTATGCCATATCTCTACGGCTGCTTCTGTCCGGACAGTCCGGGATGCCAAAACGGCTGGCATACACGTCACAGCAGAAGTAACTCCGCACCATCTGCTTCTTTGCGAAGATGATATTCCTGGGTTGGACACCAATTACAAGATGAACCCTCCATTGCGCGGGAAATCAGACAAGGAAGCATTGATTGCAGGACTGTTGGATGGAACAATCGACTTTATCGCCACAGACCACGCCCCTCATTCGGCTGAAGAGAAAAGTCAAAGCATGCAGATGGCGCCATTTGGCATTGTGGGCCTCGAAACAGCATTTCCGCTTTTATATACACATTTGGTTGAAAAGGATATCCTGACGCTTCCTCAACTGCTCAAATGGATGACAATCAAACCGGCAGAGGCTTTCAATTTGGAGGCAGGAAGAGTAGAAGCTGGCGGAAAGGCAGATATCGTCTTACTGGATTTAAATGAGGAGAAAGCCATCGATGTGCAGGAATTTGCGTCTAAAGGCAAGAATACGCCTTTTGCCGATTGGGTGTGCAAAGGCTGGCCGGTACTGACAATGGTGAACGGTAAGATTGCATGGAAAAAGGAGGAAGTGAAAGCGTGAAGAGACAATTAATATTGGAAGATGGAACAGTATTTGTAGGGGAAGCTTTCGGTGCAAATGTCGACCGTATGGGAGAAGTGGTTTTCAATACAGGAATGACTGGTTACCAGGAAGTCCTTTCCGATCCGTCCTATTGCGGGCAAATCGTGACCCTGACTTACCCGCTGATCGGCAATTACGGGATTAACCGCGATGATTTTGAATCCATCAATCCTGCGATCTCCGGTTTTATCGTGAAAGAAGTGGCGGATTTTCCGTCAAATTGGCGGAGTGAATTTTCTGTGGATGACTATTTCAAAATGAAGGGCATCCCTGGCATTTCAGGCATCGATACCCGTAAATTGACAAAGATTATCCGCAAGCACGGAACATTGAAGGGGGCTTTGGCCAATATCGAACAGCATCCTGATACGGTCATAGAATCCCTGCGCGCTACCGTCCTGTGCACTGACCAGGTCAAGAAAGTATCTACTAAACGCGCTTATCCGAGCCCGGGCAGAGGTAGACGGGTCGTTCTGGTGGATTTCGGCATGAAGCATGGAATCCTCCGTGAATTGAATAAACGTGATTGCGATGTAGTAGTGGTGCCGTACAATACAACAGCTGAAGACATATTAAATCTCAGTCCGGATGGGATTATGCTTTCCAATGGACCAGGGGACCCGAAAGATGTACCGCAAGCGATTGATATGATTCGCGGCATACAAGGGAAAGTGCCTATCTTTGGCATATGCCTGGGCCACCAGCTGTTTGCCCTTGCCAATCATGCCAATACGTTCCGATTAAAATTCGGGCACCGCGGTTCCAACCATCCTGTGAAAGATCTGGCTACAGGCAAAATCGCCATCACATCACAAAATCACGGGTATGCCGTAGAAGAAGCTTCATTGAAGGGCACCCAACTGGAAATCACACATATTGCCCTAAATGACGGGACGGTAGAAGGGCTGCGGCATAAGGAATACCCGGCATTCACAGTGCAATACCATCCGGAAGCCTCACCTGGCCCAGAGGATGCCAATGGTTTATTCGACCAATTCATCGCTATGATCGAACGTTCTAAAGCGGAAGGAGAAATACAATGCCAAAACGTACAGATATAAAAAGTATACTAGTCATAGGTTCAGGCCCGATTGTCATCGGCCAGGCGGCAGAATTTGATTACGCCGGAACACAAGCATGCATGGCCTTGAAAGAAGAAGGATACCGCGTCATTCTCGTCAATTCCAATCCGGCAACCATCATGACGGATACGGAAATTGCCGATGCTGTCTACATTGAGCCATTAACACTGGAGTTTGTCAGCAAAATCATCCGCAAGGAACGTCCGGATGCGTTATTGCCTACATTAGGCGGCCAAACCGGCCTGAACTTGGCGGTGGAACTGTCGGAAGCAGGGATCCTGGATGAATGTAATGTAGAAATTTTAGGGACAAAACTATCTGCCATCCAGCAGGCTGAAGACCGTGATCTATTCCGCAATTTAATGAATGAATTGGGAGAACCAGTCCCGGACAGTGATATCATACATACGCTTCCAGAAGCCGAACGTTTTGTGGAAAGGGTAGGATACCCGATCATCGTACGGCCGGCTTTCACCCTGGGCGGCACCGGGGGCGGCATCTGTACGAACAACGAAGAATTGAAAGAAATCGTAACGAGCGGCCTTAAAAATAGTCCTGTCAGCCAATGTTTAATCGAAAAAAGCATAGCTGGTTTTAAAGAAATTGAATATGAAGTGATGAGAGACGGAAATGACAATGCGATTGTCGTCTGCAATATGGAAAACATCGATCCTGTCGGCGTCCATACCGGAGACAGCATCGTAGTCGCACCAAGCCAAACGCTCAGTGACCGTGAATACCAGCTTTTGAGAAATTGTTCGCTGAAAATCATCCGCGCTTTGAAAATCGAGGGCGGCTGCAATGTACAGCTTGCGCTCGATCCTCATAGTTTTAACTACTATATCATCGAAGTGAATCCCCGGGTAAGCCGTTCCTCCGCTTTGGCATCAAAAGCGACAGGATATCCGATTGCCAAGCTTGCGGCCAAAATCGCTGTAGGCCTGACGCTTGATGAAATGCTGAACCCAGTCACTGGAAGGACGTACGCCAGCTTTGAGCCTGCACTCGATTATGTGGTAACCAAAATTCCAAGATGGCCTTTCGACAAATTCGAAAGTGCAAACAGAAGCTTGGGAACACAAATGAAAGCAACCGGAGAAGTGATGGCAATCGGCAGAACACTGGAGGAATCCATGCTGAAAGCTGTCCGTTCACTGGAATCGGGTATGTTCCATCTAGGGATTGATGGCCGTGAAAACATAACAGACGAACTGATTGAAAAAAGAATCCGCAAAGCAGGAGATGAACGTTTATTTTATATAGGAGAAGCACTCCGGAGAGGCATAACAATCGAAACGATACATGAGTGGAGTAAGATTGACCTTTTCTTCCTCAATAAAATAAGCAAAATCGTCGACTTTGAACATTCAATCAAATCTGCGCCATTCAATGCGGAAATCACAAAAAGAGCAAAACAAATGGGCTTTGCGGACAAAACGATTGCCGAGTTTTGGGATGTGGACGAACAGGAAGTCTATGAATGGCGCAAGCAGCAGAGCATGATGCCTGTCTATAAGATGGTAGATACATGTGCGGCTGAATTCGAATCGGAAACCCCGTATTTCTATGGAACATATGAAGATGAAAACGAAAGCATTGTGACTGACCGCGAAAGTGTGATTGTTTTGGGCTCGGGCCCAATCCGGATCGGCCAGGGAGTGGAATTCGATTATGCGACCGTTCATTCCGTGTGGGCCATCAAGCAGGCGGGTTATGAAGCAATCATCGTGAATAATAACCCGGAAACCGTTTCGACTGACTTCAGTATTTCAGATAAGTTATATTTTGAGCCGCTTACGGTTGAAGATGTCATGCATATCATTGACTTGGAACAGCCGAAAGGTGTTATCGTCCAGTTTGGAGGCCAGACAGCGATCAATCTTGCCGATGAATTGGTAAGAAGAGGAGTTCGCATACTGGGAACCACATTGGAAGACTTGGACAGGGCTGAAAATCGCAATAAATTTGAGCGTGCACTGCAGGAGTTGGAGATTCCCCAACCGAAAGGCAAAACTGCTACTTCAGTTGAAGAAGCAGTAAAAATCGCCGCAGAAATCGGCTATCCCGTCCTTGTCCGTCCTTCCTATGTGCTGGGCGGCAGAGCGATGGAAATCGTATATAAAGAACAGGAATTGCTTGTCTATATGACAAACGCAGTAAAAGTCAATCCTGAGCACCCGGTACTAATCGACCGCTATCTGACAGGAAAAGAAATAGAAGTAGATGCGATATCAGATGGTGAAAGAGTAGTGATCCCTGGCATTATGGAGCATATTGAACGGGCTGGCGTCCACTCTGGCGATTCAATCGCTGTTTATCCTCCGCAACAGATGCAGGAAACGGTCAAAAATCAAATTGTCGATTATACGGTCAGACTGGCTAAAGGCCTGAACATCAAAGGACTTATGAACATTCAGTATGTCGTCTGCGACGGGGAAGTTTTCGTCATAGAAGTGAATCCCCGTTCGAGCAGAACGGTGCCGTTCTTGAGCAAAATCACAGATGTCCCAATGGCGAATGTTGCGACAAAAGTGATACTGGGGCAAAGCCTGGAGAGCCAAGGCTATCAAACAGGCCTGGTTCCTGAGAAAAAAGGTGTCTTTGTGAAAGTGCCGGTGTTTTCATTCGCTAAGCTGCGCGGGGTCGATATTACCCTTGGGCCGGAAATGAAATCGACAGGAGAGGTTATGGGCAAGGATATCACTCTGGAAAAAGCCTTGTATAAGGGAATCGTGGCCTCCGGCATTTCCATAAAGGGCCATGGGTCCGTGCTGTTGACAATCGCCGATAAGGATAAGCAAGAGGCGCTTCAGCTGGCGAAACGGTACCATGAAATCGGCTTTCAGCTGATCGCCACCAGCGGCACAGCTTCGTTCCTGAAAAAGGCAGGAATCCCGGTGAAAGAAATTAATAAAATCGGCGGATCAGAACCGACGCTGCTTGACGTGATCAAAAACGGGGAAGCGCAGTTTGTCATCAATACCTTAACGAAAGGCAAACAGCCAGAAAGAGATGGCTTCCGCATCCGCCGCGAGTCAGTGGAAAATGGCGTAGCCTGCCTGACATCTTTGGATACTGCCGAGGCTCTTTTAAGGGTCATCGAATCGATGAATTTCTCTGCAAGCCCAATGAACCAATCAATCAAGGAAGGGGCACTTCAATGATCAAAACAGAAGATATGACGATCATTTCGCAACAGCAGATCGCCCAGTCCATATATGAGCTTACTCTTAGCGGTGAGCTCGTCTCCCGGATGGGCACACCTGGACAATTCGTCCAGTTGAAGATCGGAACTGGTTTTGAGCCATTATTGAGAAGGCCAATCAGCATTTGTTCGATCGACAAGGAACGCGGGCGCGTCACTTTGGTTTACCGTGCGGAAGGAAGAGGGACATCGCTTCTGTCGCAATACGGCAAGGGCGATACACTCAATGTGCTCGGGCCGTTGGGGAATGGCTTCAACTTGGAAGAAGCTGCTCCAGGAGAAACAGCGCTGCTTGTCGGAGGCGGCATTGGAGTCCCGCCTTTATATGAACTGGGCTTGCGATTGGCTGAAAAAGGAGTGCGAGTAGTAACGGTGCTTGGATTCCAATCAAAGGAAGCGGTCTTTTATGAAAAGAGATTCAGGGAATTTGCGGATGTTTATATCGCTACAGCCGACGGGACGTACGGGCACCGAGGTTTTGTGACCGATGTAATCAAGAAAGAAAAGCTGTCTTATGATGTATTGTACGCTTGCGGTCCGGCAGCCATGCTGCGTGCCATTGAAAATACATACCCCGGAAGCCGGGTATTCCTGTCGCTAGAGGAAAGGATGGGATGCGGCATCGGCGCCTGCTATGCATGTGTATGCAAGACAAAAGATGAACGGCCCGGCCTAAACTATAAAAAAGTATGCAGCGACGGACCTGTTTTCCGTGCTGGAGAGGTGGTCTTATGAATCGATTGAATGTAGAACTTCCCGGTTTATCATTAAAAAATCCCATTATGCCGGCGTCAGGCTGCTTTGGGTTCGGCAAGGAATTCGCAGAGCTGTATGATTTGAATCAACTGGGCAGCATGATGATCAAAGCGACTACTGTTCACCCGAGGTTCGGAAATCCCACACCGCGTGTGGCTGAGACGCATGCAGGGATGCTGAATGCCATCGGCTTGCAGAATCCAGGTTTGCAGCATGTAATGGAACACGAATTACCGTGGCTGGAGCGTTATGACCTGCCGATTATCGCCAATGTAGCCGGCTCAACGGTAGAGGAATATGTCGAAGTCGCCAAGCATATCAGTACGGCGAACAATGTGGCTGCATTGGAACTGAATATTTCCTGCCCGAACGTAAAAGAAGGGGGCATAGCGTTCGGCACCGATCCGGCAACCGCCCGGGACCTGACAAGAAGGGTCAAAGAGGTCTCCAAAGTGCCTGTATATGTTAAGTTATCACCAAATGTCACAGATATTACAAAGATGGCAACAGCAGTCGAAGAAGGCGGCGCCGACGGACTCACTATGATCAATACATTGCTCGGAATGAGGCTTGACCTCAAAACGGCTAAGCCGATCCTCGCCAATTCTACCGGCGGGCTATCAGGGCCTGCTATCAAGCCTGTAGCCATCCGGATGATCCATGAGGTAAGTCAGCAAGTCAATATCCCGATTATCGGCATGGGAGGCATTATGACAGCGGAGGATGTAATCGAGTTTTTATACGCAGGGGCAAGTGCAGTAGCGATAGGCACAGCTAATTTCGTTGATCCATTTGTATGCCCAGCTATTATCGAACGGTTGCCGTCACTTTTAGATGAACTGGGAATTGCCCATATCTCCGAATGTACGGGAAGGAGCTGGAAAAATGAACAACTCATTAATAGTGGCGCTTGATTTCAGCAATATGGAGGAAGTGAACCGATTCCTGGACCAGTTCAGTGATGAACAGCTGTATGTGAAAGTGGGCATGGAATTATTTTACCAGAATGGTCCGGCGATCATTAACGATCTAAAAGAAAGAGGCCATAAAGTATTCTTGGACCTCAAGCTCCACGATATTCCGCATACAGTCCGGCAGGCAATGAAAGGCCTGGCCAAATTGGACATCGATCTTGTCAATGTACATGCCGCAGGCGGCAGAAAAATGATGGAAGAAGCATTGGCTGGGTTGGAAGAAGGAACAAAACCAGGCAAAAAACGGCCCTTCTTGATCGCGGTCACCCAATTGACCAGCACATCGGAAGAGGCGATGCGAAGAGAGCAAAGAATCGACTCTACCCTAGAGGAGAGCGTGCTCCATTATGCAGCGCTGGCAAAAGAAGCGGGTTTAGATGGCGTTGTTTGCTCGCCATGGGAAGTGAAAAAGATTCACGAAAAATTGGGAGAGGAATTCCTCACTATTACACCCGGTATCCGGTTGGCAGACGATGACAGCAATGATCAAATCCGGATCGCAACACCGGATGCAGCGAAAAAATGGGGGACAAATGCTATTGTCGTCGGCCGTTCCATCACAAAAGCTGCTTGTGTTTCAACTGCTTATAAAATGGTGAAATCATCCTGGGAGGGGAAATGATCATGAAAGAACAAATTGCAGAACAATTATTAGAGATTAAAGCCGTTTTTTTACAGCCTAATGACCCTTTCACATGGTCTTCAGGCATGAAATCGCCGATTTACTGCGATAACCGGTTAACATTATCCTATCCGAAGCTGCGGAAACAAATTGCTTCCGGTTTAGCAGATATCATAAAAGAAAAATATCCAGAAGCCCAGTTGATCGCCGGGACGGCTACAGCTGGCATTCCTCATGCAGCCTGGGTAAGCGATCTGCTTGGATTGCCGATGTGCTATATCCGTTCCAAGGCGAAAGGGCATGGCAAGGGAAATCAAATCGAAGGACTTGCTGCACCTGGACAAAAAGTGATCGTAATAGAAGATTTAATAAGCACTGGTGGCAGTGTGATCACAGCAGTCAATGCATTACGTGAAGCGGGCTGCGAAGTGCTTGGTGTCGTGTCGATTTTTACATATGAGCTTGAAAAGGGTAAAGAAATGTTGAGCGAAGCCCGGATTGAAAACATATCGTTAAGCAATTACAGCACATTGGTGCGGGTTGCTGAGCAGAATGGCTATATTACCAACGAAGATGTTTATAAACTGACAAAATGGCGGCAAAACCCGCAATCCACGGATTGGATGGCATAAGAAATTGGAAGAGGCTGATTATTTCAAGCCTCTTTCTTTTAGGCTGTTTTCGTAAGGATTGTTGCTATCGCTTAATTTTATCTAATATATAGAAAAAGCCACCTCCAGATAGGAAGTGGCTGTACTTGTTGTTAAACTATTGTTAAAAAAGGATTGCCGCAGCATCTGTCCATGTACATCATCCCTCAAACCCTATTATTACCTAGATGTTCTTCAAATGTAATCCCCCCTGCTTTTTGAAAGGAATTGGTATTTTTCCCATCGCAGAAAGATTTGTATAGTTTTCCTGGTAAAGAAATGCTGAAAATTTTGTTTGTTTCATTATTTATCTTAATTTTCAGCTCCGCCATCTCTCTTAACGTCATGATAACCGGTCCGCCAAAGTCATCAATTCTTCCTTGAGGACCTTTATTAATTAAATCAATTAAATGTTTGGCAAATTCATCAACACTGACGCTTTGGCATTTAATGCTACCAGGGATAACATATCTTTTAAAGAGAGGCTTTGATAAAAATAAATTTTCTACAAAGTCGTGGAACTGAGTTGCACGAACTATTGTATAAGGAATAGAACTATTCTTTAACAATTCTTCTGCTTTGTATTTAAGCTTATAATATTTCAGAGGTATTTCCTCTATGCCTACAATTGACGGATAAATAAAATGTTTTATGTATTTCAGCTTACTTAAAAGGTTTTCAAAACCTGTAACCTCGATATCTTTCGAATTTTTTATTGGACTTGTTGCTGCGTGAATAATGACATCTACATCTTTTACGGCTTCTTCTAAACCCTCGCCAGATAATAAATCGCTATAAACCCACTCGAAATGTCCAATTCTTTCAGGTTTTCTTCTCGAAGTTATTTTAACTTTATAGTCGGAACCTTTTAGTTGATTTAGCAAAGCTGAACCTAGTTGACCTGTTGAACCAGTCACCAATACCCGCAAGTACAACACTCCCTTAATAATGGATTATCTTTGTGTTATATTATTCAGAAATTTTGGTCTTCATTCAACTGAACGGCTCTGTTTTTGATATAAGAAAGTGTATTCCAAAACAAGCAACAATGTCTACGAACAGAGCCTTCTTTTAAGGGGATGCAAATGGATGATATGGTGTATGGATAATGGTATTAAGCGCAGCTTTTCTGTCTTTGTATTCATCAAAAAGGATGGAATACACCTTGATGTCACGTTGTTTCCCTTTTACATGCATGGATTTTCTCAAAGTACCTTCATAACGCATGCCGCATTTCACCATTACTTTTTCAGAGCCGATATTCTCGGAAAGGCAGCGGGCTTGAATGCGCTGAAGCCTCATATTGGTGAAGCCGAACTCAATAACCGCCTGGGCTGCCTCTGTCGTGATCCCTTGGCCCCAATATCGTTGTGAAATAGCATAGCCAATTTCAGCCGTGTAATGGGCCGGATTCCACTTGACAAAGTCGATGGTTCCAATGAGTTTTTTATCCTGTTTATATTCAATCCCCCAAGGAGCGATCTTTTGGCCTCGATATTGATTGAGGACGAATTGAATAAAACGATCCGTATCAGCGGGCGACTGGTGGCGGTCCCAGGTTACATAGGCGCTGACATTCTCGTTAGATGTATATTCATACATATCGTTTGTGTCTGCCGCTGTCAGCTTTCGGAGCAGCAGCCGCTCTGTCTCTAATTCGGGCAGTTGACTATACATTTCTTCTATCCGCATATAGACCACCACTCCTTATTTTTCACTTATTATAAAGGTGGATCGTCTAAATAAAAAGATATTTTTCAATTTTTTGTTCATCAGGCATTGAAAAACGCCTCTCATCCGCACTCGTTGTTTTCAGATTTTCAAATGATTTCAAGAATATAGGTATGTAGGTTCAACCGTATAAAATAAAACCTCTCCCGAAATAAGGAGAGGTTTTGTTTTATTTCTTTAATTTCAGCACCAGGTCGGCGTCCGGTGTTACATAGATAGTGTTTTGGTGATCGTAGGTTACAAATCCCGGTTTGCTTCCTTTTGGCTTCTTCACATGCCGTATTTGCGTATAATCGACGGGAACGCCGCTGGACGCCTTCGCTTTGCTGTAATAGGCAGCCAGGACGGCAGCTTCCTGAATCGTCTGTTCGCTTGGTTCCGGATTACGGATAACCACGTGGGAACCCGGAATATCTTTTGTATGGAACCAGATATCATCACGGCGGCTGGCCTTGTTGGTCAAATATTCATTTTGTTTATTATTCTTCCCTACAAGAATGAGATCGCCGTCCGATGACAGGTATTCATCTAATGAGGGCTTATCATTCTTCGGTTTTTTGAATCCTTTTTTGTGCCGCTGCTTCAGATAGCCTTCTTCCTGAAGTTCTTCTCTGATTTCTTCGATATCCTTTGGTTGGGCCGAATCCAGCTGCTGCAGAAGGATATTGAAATAATCAACTTCTTCCTGGGCGAGCGCAATTTGCTCCGTTACAGCCAGTTTGGCGTTCTTGGCCTTTTGGTATTTTGTAAAGAACTTCTGGGCGTTTTGAGAAGGCGACTTTTGCGGATCAAGCGAAATGGTCACGGTGCCTTGTTGTTCATCGTAATAATTCGTTACGGCAATTTCCTTCATTCCTTGTTTCAACTGATGCATATTGGCAGTCAGAAGTTCTCCGTACAATTGATATTGCTCGGCTTTTTCGCTGTCTTGCAACGTTTTTTCCAATTTGCCGATTTTCTTTTCATTCTTTTCCTTTTCGTTGGCAATGAAGCGGTCAAGATCAAGTGCCTGTTGCTTGATGCGGTCCCTCGCGGCTTTGCCAAAATAAAAACGGTCCAACAGCTCGCTCAACGTGCCGAATTGGTGTTTGCTTCCTTCCAGATGATCAAGCGGGATGCAATAAAAGTATTCTTTCTTATCGGTGGCAACCATGGTCGGTGTGTAGGATCTCTCTTTAAAGAAGCCCATAACCTGGTGGAACCCTGACAGAACGTTTTCAATTGTTGGAAGCCCGCTTTTAAAAAGAATTTCCTTAGCAAGGAGCGGCGAGATGCCTGCAAATGCATTGACAATTTGCTGCTGCAGCTTGCCTTCATTGAAGTGAAGGGCTCTTTTGATATCGTCATCGCTCGCTGTTAGTGCATCCAGCTTATGCTGCTCCGGAGGAAAAGTATACGTTTGCCCCGGCAAGACTGTGCGGTATGTATTCACCGCATGCGAGATATGCTTGATGCTGTCCAGGATCATATTGTTTTCCTTATCGACCAACACAATATTGCTATGCCGGCCCATGATTTCGATGATGAGCGATTTATAGCTTACGTCACCGATTTCAGTCCGTCCTTTCAACTCAAAAATGAGGATGCGATCCTGGTCTTTTTGTCTAATCCGCTCGATAATCGCACCTTCTAAATGCTTTCTCAGAAGCATGCAGAACATTGGCGGATCTTGTGGATTTTCATAAGATTCATTAGTCAGTTGCGCCCTGCTGTAGCTTGGGTGGGCTGAAAGCAGCACTTTTTGATTTTTGCCGTTTGCCCGCACCAGCATAATGATCTCATTCGGGTATGGCTGGTGGATCTTATTAATCCGGCCGCCCGTGATATGTTCAGTGAATTCTTCACACATTGCTTTTGTAAAATAACCATCAAATGACATAGGCAAATCTTCCTTTACGATAATAATCACTGCCGCCATGCATATACATGGAAACAGCGGACTAAACCATTCTATTGAATTCCGGCTGCTTTGCCTTTTTCTATTGGTTCTAAATCAGGCAGCAGAAAGTAGGGCTTGAAAACAAGCAATATAAATGGCGGGAACAGCCTTCGCTTTTTATAACCGCAAAACGGGCTATTTCTTCATAAGTATAGCATTAATTCCCGTGAGTCTGAATAAGCATGGTTTAAAGAAGGACAACTCTTTATTGTGACGAATGGAAGTGAGATGAAGCAATGATACTGAGAGAGATGAGTGTAAGTGATCTTGAGAAGTCTTTGCGGACAAACTGTGAAACAGGTCTTGATGAGAAAGAGGCGGCAAAACGTACCCAAATGAATGGATACAATGAATTGGATGAAGGTGAAAAGCAATCGGCTCTGCTTCTGTTTTTTGCCCAGTTCAAAGATTTCATGGTGATTATTCTCTTGGCCGCTACTTTGATATCAGGCTTATTGGGTGAGTACATCGATGCGATCGCCATCATCGCAATTGTCTTTATAAACGCGGCTCTGGGCTTTTTCCAGGAACGGAAGGCAGAGAAATCCCTTGATGCCTTAAAACGAATGTCCGCACCGCAGACAGCTGTACTGAGAGGGGGGAAATGGCTCCGGATCCCGGCGAAGCAGCTGACTATTGGAGATATTGTTAAATTCAGTTCGGGAGACCGCATAGGCGCGGATGTACGCATCATTGAAGCGGTTTCTCTGGAAGTGGAGGAATCGGCACTGACCGGAGAGTCTCTTCCCGTCAGCAAAAGTGACCAGCCCCTTTTCAAAACAATCAACAGCATCGGCGATGAAGAAAACATGGCTTTCATGGGAACGATGGTCACGCGCGGCAAAGGGATTGGCGTAGTCACTTCGATTGGGATGAAGACGGCCATGGGGCAGATCGCTGATTTGCTTCAGACAGCGGAATCGTTGACTACCCCGCTCCAACATAAACTTGAACAGCTAGGTAAAATTCTCATTGTTGCTGCCATTTTTCTCACTGTATTGGTGGTCGCCTTGGGTGTCTTGCAAGGCAATGCGTTATACACGATGGTACTGTCCGGCGTATCCTTGGCGGTTGCAGCCATACCTGAAGGGCTGCCGGCCATTGTCACCGTTGCCCTGTCGCTGGGTGTCCAGAGGATGATCAAACAAAATGCCATCGTCCGCAAACTCCCGGCAGTCGAAACTTTAGGCTGCGCTTCCGTGATTTGCTCGGACAAAACAGGAACGATGACACAAAACAAAATGACGGTGACAGCAGCCTGGCAATCGGGCAAGTTATACAGCGTTACAGGCAAAGGCGACGAACCGACAGGATCTTTCTTAGTGGATGGAAAAGAGGTCGGCAAAGAGGATAAATCATTGAGGCAATTACTCACATTCGGCTTATTGTGCAATACCTCCGAGGTGGCGGAAAAGGAAGGGAAGCTAGTCGTGGATGGCAGCCCGACAGAGGGAGCCATACATGTTGCCGCCTTGAAAGCAGGTATTTCACGGCAATCGCTTCTGCAGGAATTCACCATTATTAAAGAGTTTCCGTTTGATTCAAGCCGGAAGTTGATGAGTGTGGTCATCCAAGACCGGAACAACAAGCAGTTTATTGTTACGAAGGGAGCCCCTGATGTTTTGCTTGGCAGGTGCAAGTCCATTCTTTGGGACGGCAAGGTGCAATATACGGATGCTACTGTCAACAATCAGGTGCAGGGAGCGGTTGACCGATTGGCCCAACAGGCGCTGCGGACTATTGCCATTGGCTATAAAGCAATCCCTTCGGCCGGGCAAATAAGGAGAGAGGATGAAGCGGAAAGAGATTTGACGTTCATCGGATTGCAGGGAATGATCGATCCGCCAAGGCCTGAAGTGAAGGAAGCGGTGGCGGAGTGCAAAAAAGCAGGCATCAAAACAATCATGATCACTGGCGACCACGTGACAACCGCTTCGGCAATCGCTGCCCAACTGGGAATCCTGGAAAAGGGTAAACGGGTTATTGAAGGCAAGCAGCTGATGGACATGCCGGTGTCTGAGCTGGAAGAGATGGTGGATGAGGTCGCTGTCTTTGCAAGGGTATCGCCAAAAGACAAATTGAAGATTGTAAAGGCCTTGCAAAACAAAGGACATATTGTGGCTATGACCGGCGACGGCGTCAATGATGCCCCTGCCATCAAATCAGCTGATATTGGGATAGCCATGGGCATAACGGGAACAGACGTGGCGAAAGAAGCATCTTCACTTATCTTGCTGGATGATAATTTTGCCACAATTAAGTCAGCTATCAAAGAGGGGCGCAATATTTATGAGAATATCCGCAAATTCATCCGGTATTTGCTGGCTTCCAATGTTGGTGAAATCCTCGTGATGCTGTTTGCGATGATATTGGCTTTGCCGCTGCCTTTATACCCGATCCAAATCCTTTGGGTCAATCTGGTGACGGATGGATTGCCGGCTATGGCTTTAGGTCTGGACCAGCCGGAGGGAGACGTAATGAAACGGCGGCCGCGCAATCCAAGGGAAGGCGTATTTTCAAGAGGGTTGGGTTGGAAAATCATTTCAAGGGGCTTTTTGATCGGCGGCGTCACTTTATTGGCATTTATAACAGCGAGAAACAACCAACCTGATTGGGAAAATTATCCGCAGACTATCGCTTTCATTACCCTTGTATTGGCACAGCTGATTCACGTGTTTGACTGCAGAAGCGAGAAGAGTATATTTGCCCGCAATCCATTTGGCAATATGTATTTGGTCTGGGCTGTGCTAGTTTCTATGGCAATGATGGTTGCGGTGGTATATGTACCTGCACTGCAGGGCATTTTCAAGACGGTGAGCATACCTGCGAGGGACTGGCTGCTGATTATCGGGTTATCCTCATTGCCAACTTTTTTACTGGCGGGTTCATTTTTACTGCGAAAAAACAAGTGAATTATGCTATACTTGAAAAGGTAGTAGAGTATTCTCTATTACCTTTTTATTATTGATTACTGTCAAAAAATACACACGTTTCCAGTGATTTTGGCCTTCGTCGAAATCATCCTTCAAAATATCGGCAGTATGAGTTTGACATATAAAATGTGAACAAGAGGGCCTTGCAAAAAATGTTTTTGGAGGGCGTACCTACATATATGTACTAGAATTGGAAGTGGAATCAATGGCTGTAAGCATGACAGGTTATGGAAGAGGAACAAGCGAGAACGAGCAAATGAAGGTCCATGTCGAGGTGAAGACGGTCAACCACCGTTTCTGTGAATATAATATACGTATGCCGCGCCAACTGCTGGTGCTGGAAGATAAAATCAAGAAACACCTGGCTGCCCACATTAAACGGGGCCGGATTGAGCTATTTGTCAATGTGGAAGGAGACGGGCTCATCCATAAGCAACTGGAAGTGGATTGGCCGCTTCTTCAGCAATATATGGACAAGATGGATGAAATCGAAAAGCTGTACCAAATAAAAACCGACCATACTCCATTTAATCTCCCACAACTGGAGGGCGTTTTCACGATCCAGGAAAAGCAAGCTTCTAATCCTGAAATCGAGGCAACCATTCTCGAGGCGGTCAGACAGGCGACGATGCAATTGATGCTCATGAGAGAAGCGGAAGGGGAAGCATTGAAAGAAGATATCCTCACCCAACTGTCAAAATTGGATGAATCAGCCAAGCGGGTATCCGTTTTTGCTCCGAGTGTCATCGAGCTTTATCGTGAACGGCTGCAGCAAAAAATGGCTGAATGGACAGCGGGCATGATCGACGAAACGAGATTGTTGAATGAAGTGGCCATCTTCGCCGATAAAGCGGATATCAATGAAGAAATCACCAGGCTGAACAGCCATATATCCCAAGTGAGATTAACATTGGAAAGTTCCGAAGCGATCGGAAGGAAACTGGATTTCCTTGTCCAGGAAATGAACCGGGAAATCAACACAATCGGTTCGAAAGCCAATGATTCCAGAATTGCGATTGAAGTTGTCGAAATGAAGAGTTTGCTTGAAAAAATGAAAGAGCAAATACAAAATATCGAATAAAAATCGTTTACAGCTTCTTTGGAAGGGCCACACTAGTCATACGATAATTGGGGGACAAGTATGTCAATTAAGTTAATAAATATCGGCTTTGGGAATATCGTTTCTGCCAATCGGATCATTTCAATCGTTAGCCCGGAATCGGCTCCGATTAAGCGTATCATACAAGAAGCGAGAGATAAGGGGCTGCTCATAGATGCCACATATGGAAGAAGGACGAGGGCAGTCATTGTCATGGACAGCGATCACGTTATATTATCGGCTGTACAGCCTGAAACGGTTGCTTCCAGGCTCCATGACCGTGAAGTTAGCGTAGAGGAAGGATAAGTGAAGTTATGAAAGAAAAAGGATTACTCATTGTATTATCAGGTCCATCAGGGGTGGGGAAAGGCACAGTCCGCAAAGAGCTTTTCGATCAGCCTGATACTACATTTGAATATTCAATCAGCATGACAACGAGAAAACCGCGCGACGGCGAACGCGACGGCGTTGATTATTTCTTTAAATCGCGCGAGGAATTTGAAGCGCTCATAAAAGAAGGAAAACTGCTTGAATACGCTGAGTTTGTCGGCAATTATTACGGGACGCCCGTTGATTATGTCCGCCAAACAATTGAGGAAGGCAAGGATGTGTTCCTTGAAATTGAAGTGCAGGGAGCCCGCCAAGTGCGGGAAAAATTCCCGGAAGGCCTTTTCTTGTTTCTTGCGCCGCCAAGCCTTTCTGAATTGGAAAACCGCATAGTGGGCCGCGGGACTGAATCAGGAGACGTTATTGCCAAACGATTGCAAACGGCTAAAGAAGAGATTGAAATGATGGATCTATATGATTATGTGGTCGAAAATGATACAATAGAGTCCGCTTGTGATAAAATAAAAGCGATTGTGACTGCAGAACATTGTAAAAGAGAACGGGTTGCAAAACGATATTTAAATATGCTGGAGGTTGAATAAATGTTATATCCTTCTATCGATTCATTGCTGAACAAGATCGATTCTAAGTATTCGCTTGTATCAGTAGCTGCTAAGCGCGCTCGCGTTATGCAAATCAATGATGACCAACGCATTGCCAAGACTGTTTCCCATAAGAGCGTGGGAAAAGCGCTTGAAGAAATCAATGCAGGAATCCTAACGTACAAGGTAGAATCATCTGAACAAACAAACGCATAATTGTACCAAAAGGAACCTTGTCAATGTCGGCAAGGTTCCTCTTTTTGAAAAATGGCAGAAGAGTGAAGGCAGTTTAAAAAAACAGCGGCTTTGCCCTGCGCTGTGCTATGCTGTCGCTCTGAAAAAGATGAATTATTGGATGGCATCCTGCATAATAGAATCAGTAATAACCAGGGGGAACAAACCATGCTGAAAAATAAAAATATACTATTGTGTGTGACGGGTGGAATCGCTGTGTATAAGGCAGCGGCGCTGACAAGCAAGCTTACTCAGCACGGAGCGAATGTGAGAGTGGTAATGAGCGGATCAGCGACGAAGTTCGTCACGCCGATTACCTTTCAGGCGCTTTCTAGAAATGAAGTGTATACGGATACTTTTCAGGAAAACAATCCTGAAGTGGTCGCGCATATCCATCTGGCAGACTGGGCAGATGCAGTGGTGGTGGCACCTGCTACAGCCAATATCATCGGAAAACTGGCCAATGGCATTGCGGACGATATGATTTCAACCATTATGCTTGCTGTTACCTCGGATGTCTTCATCGCTCCGGCTATGAACGTACATATGTATGAACATCCGGCCGTGAAAAAGAACATGAACACATTGGCTGGTTTCGGCTATCATTTCCTAGAACCGGGAGAAGGGTATCTTGCCTGCGGGTATACCGGTAAAGGAAGGCTTGAAGAACCTGAAGCGATTGTAGACAAGCTGGATCGGTTTTACCGCGAGAAACAGGAACAGCTTCTCAAAAAGCAAAAAGTACTTATTACAGCGGGACCTACAAGGGAAGCCATCGATCCCGTCCGTTTTCTGACAAACCATTCATCAGGGAAGATGGGCTATGCATTGGCGGCGGAAGCCGTGGCCATGGGCGCTGAAGTGACATTGGTCTCCGGTCCTGTCCACTTGGATCCGCCTGCCGGAGTAAATTTGGTGCGGGTAGAGAGCGCTCAGGAGATGTTTGATGCAGTCATGCGTGAAATGGATGGCCAGGATGTCATCATCAAAACAGCCGCAGTAGCGGATTATCGCCCAAAAGTAACCCATCGCCAAAAAATAAAGAAACAAGACGGCGACATGGCGATCGAAATGGAACGGACGAAGGATATCTTGATGGAAGTGGGTAAGCGGAAAAAACATCAGGTATTGATCGGTTTCGCCGCAGAGACGGAACAGGTTGAACGATACGCAAAAGCGAAGCTGGAAAAAAAGAACGCCGACATGATTGTAGCCAATAATGTAGCAGAAGCAGGTTCCGGTTTCGGCAGTGACACGAATGCGGTCACTATCTATGAAAGGAACGGTACAGTGACAGAAATTCCAACGATGACAAAAAATGAAGTGGCCGTCCGAATTTTGCAGAAAGCGGCCAGTTTATTGAAGAAGGATTGATCAATATGGAAATAGCATCCGTTATTGTGGATGTACCAGTACGCCAGACGGATAAAGAATTTGACTATACAATTCCCGAAAAATGGGCCGGCATGCTGACACCGGGCATGAGGGTGCTCGTTCCGTTCGGTCCCCGGACAATCCAAGGGTTCGTAACGTCAGTGCGCGAAGGAGAAGAGACGGGCCGCTTAAAGCCAATCTATTCCATTCAGGATCTGGAGCCGGCATTGACACCTGAGCTTCTCCATTTGGCAGATTGGTTGACAACGAATACTTTATGCCTTAAAATCGCTGCTTTCCAAGCTATGCTGCCGGCAGCACTCAAGGCAAAATATAAAAAATACTTGGTGCTTTCAGGCCCGTTGCATCTGGTCGATCCGGAGATCCAACCTTATTTTGCGTCCCAGAACAAGGTAGAGTTTGAAGCGGCTATGGAGCATCCCAGTGCCCGCATTTTCCAAAAGGAACTGAAAGCCGGGCATATCGAAGCCAAATATGAAGTGAAAAACAAGCTCAATAAAAAAACAGAGCGGACAGTCGAACTGGCTGTAACGACAGAGGAGCTAAGGGAAGCAAAGGAAAAAATCAGCAAAAGTGCGCGCAAGCAAAGGGTGCTGATTGACTTTTTCCTGGAATACCCTGACCCGATCGCCATGAAACGGTTGTTGCAGTTGGTCAACTGTGGAGATAGCGCGGTCAAAGGGCTGGAGGAAAAAGGGCTGGTACGCATTAAACAAACGGAGGTTTACAGAGACCCTTTCCAAGACCGTGTATTTGAGCACAAAAGCCATCTGCCATTGACCGAAGAACAATCGGCAGCCTTTACCCCGATCAAGGCCAGCATCGACGAGGAGAAGAACGATGTGTTTTTACTCGAAGGCGTTACGGGAAGCGGAAAGACCGAAGTATACCTCCAATCGATTGATGTAGCCTTAAAGCAAGGCAAGGAAGCGATTATGCTTGTCCCGGAAATATCCTTGACGCCACAGATGGTCCAGAGATTCAAGGAACGGTTTGGAGACCGGGTGGCTGTTTTCCACAGCGGCCTGTCCATCGGCGAAAAATACGATGAATGGCGGAAGATTTTTCGGAAAGAAGTGCAGGTAGTTGTCGGCGCACGCTCCGCCATTTTCTCTCCATTTCAAAACCTCGGCATCATCATTATCGATGAAGAGCATGAAGCAAGTTATAAGCAAGAAGAAACACCGCGCTACCATACGCGGGATGTGGCGATAGAAAGAGGGCTTTACCATCGTTGCCCCGTTGTCTTGGGGAGTGCTACACCAACATTGGAATCAGCAGCGCGCGCCCAAAAAGGGGTCTATAAATATTTGCAATTGGCAGGCAGAGTCAACCAACGGCCGATGCCCTCAGTGGAAATTGTGGACATGCGTGAAGAATTGAGGGCCGGAAACCGCTCTGTATTCTCCAAAGTACTAATGGAAAAGATGATTGACCGGCTTGAAAAGAAACAACAAATAATCTTGATGCTCAATAAAAGGGGGCACTCATCCTTTGTCATGTGCCGAAGCTGCGGGGAAGTGTCGCAATGCCCGAATTGTGAAATATCGCTGACTTACCATAAATATTCAAATAGCCTTAAATGCCACTATTGCGGACATGAAGAGGGCATGCCTTCTTCATGTCCGGCATGCGGAAGTGAAGCCATCCGCTACTTTGGCACAGGCACACAGAAGGTCGAAGAAGAGCTGGCGAAGCTGTTGCCGCAAGCGAGGGTGATCCGGATGGACGTGGATACCACCAGCAGGAAAGGCAGCCATGAAAAGCTCTTGAAAGCTTTCGGCACAGGGCAAGCAGATATCCTGCTCGGTACGCAAATGATCGCCAAAGGGCTGGATTTCGCAAACGTCACATTAGTCGGTGTCCTATCAGCCGATACGATGCTGTATTTACCGGATTTCCGTTCATCGGAAAAAACGTTCCAGCTCCTTACTCAGGTGAGCGGCCGTGCAGGCAGACATGAACTGCCCGGCGAGGTAGTCGTCCAATCCTACACGCCGGAACACTATTCGATTGTTTTGGCGGCGAAGCAAAATTATGAGGATTTTTATCAGCAAGAAATGATGGTCCGCAAAACAAATATGTATCCGCCTTTCTTCTATATTACGCTGGTGACAGTATCTGATGAAGATTTAATGAAGGTGGTTTCTGTAACGGAAAAAATAACATCCTACCTCAGAAAGGGACTTTCTCCCCAAGCGGTGATCCTGGGGCCATCCGCTTCGCCAATCTCACGCATCAATAATAGATATCGGTACCAATGTCTGATAAAATACAAACGTGAACCGAATTTGAACCATATATTGCACAATATTATTGAGCACTATCAACAAGACTCTGCCCATAAAGGATTAAAAATCGTGGTTGACCAAAATCCGCAGATTATGATGTAATACGGTGCAGTACACTCAGGAGGAAATGAATTGGCTATATTACCGATTGTTCTTGCTCCCAATGATTTATTGGAGAAGAAATGCGAAAAAGTAGATGTTTTTGACAAAAAATTGGCGAAACTGTTGGATGATATGTATGAAACAATGATTAAAGAAGATGGCGTCGGCCTTGCAGCTCCTCAAGTCGGGGTTGGCCGTCGTATTGCCATTGTTGAAATAGATGAAGAGACAGGAACACTTGAGATGATCAATCCTAAGGTCATTGATTATAAAGGCGCAGCTGTCGATATAGAGGGCTGCCTGAGCTTTCCTGGATTATACGGAGAGGTGGAGCGTCCTGACTATGTGAAGATTCAGGCGCAGGACCGCGACGGCAACTGGTATGAAGCTGAGGCTAAAGACTTTTTTGCCCGGGCCATCCTCCACGAAATGGATCACTTGGATGGTGTGCTTTTCACCTCAAAAGTAATCCGTTATATTGATGAAGAAGAATTGGAAGGGTATGAAGAAGAATGACAAAAATCGTATTTATGGGCACGCCGGATTTTTCCGTTCCGGTTCTGCAGCGAATCTTGGCGGAAGGATATGACGTAATTGCAGCTGTCACGCAGCCGGATCGTCCGGTTGGCCGGAAAAAAGTAATGACGCCTCCCCCTGTAAAAGTGGAAGCGTTGAAACATAATATTCCTGTTTATCAACCGGAAAAAATCCGTGATCCCGAAGAATTGGCCAAGGTCCTCGACTTGAAGCCTGATCTGGTGGTAACCGCAGCATTCGGCCAAATCCTCCCGAAAGAACTGTTGGAAGCGCCAAAATATGGTTGCATTAATGTCCATGCATCGCTTCTGCCGGAACTTAGAGGCGGAGCGCCTATTCACTATGCGATTTTGGAAGGCAAAGAAAAAACGGGCATTACCATCATGTATATGGCTGAAAAACTGGACGCCGGCGACATCCTCACTCAAAAAGAAGTAGCCATTGCTGAGGATGATAATGTCGGCACTCTGCACGATAAGTTGAGCGCAGCAGGCTGCGACCTTCTGGCTGAGACGCTGCCCAAGCTGCTGAACGGTGAATTGCAGGGAATTAAACAGGATGACAGCAAAGCTACATTTGCTTCCAATATTAAACGTGAACAAGAGAAAATTGATTGGTCCCAAGATGGAGAGACTATCTATAATAAAATCCGCGGCTTGAATCCTTGGCCCGTTGCTTACACACTCTATGACGGCAAAGTTATGAAGGTGTGGAAAGCGGAAAAAACAAAAACATCGGCTTCCGGAGCGCCGGGTGAAATAATAGCGATTGAGGAAGATGGATTGGTCATCAAGTCCGGAAACCAAACAGCGATCAAAATAATAGAACTGCAGCCGTCAGGGAAAAAGAAAATGACAAGCCGTGATTATTTGCGCGGCGCTGGTTCCCATATCGTGACGGGTGAAAAGCTGGGAGTGGAACATGAGTAAAAAGAGTGCCGGAAAAAATGTAAGGGAGCTTGCCTTGGATCTGATCCTTTCCGTAGAAAAGAATCAATCATACAGCAACCTGCTTTTGAATACAGTCATCAATAAAAATCATCTTTCTCCTGCTGACAGTGGGCTCCTGACAGAACTTACGTATGGAACGATCCAATATAAATTGACGCTTGATTATTATCTAGAGCCATATATCAAGAACAGCAAAAAAATGGATCAATGGGTCCGGATTCTGCTTCGGCTTTCGTTGTACCAAATGCATTATTTGGATAAAATTCCTGATCATGCCGTCATTTTTGAAGCGGTAGAAATCAGCAAAAGAAGGGGACATAAAGGGATTGCCAGCTTAGTGAACGGCATTCTGCGCAATATTCAGCGGAATGGCGTCCGTTCGCTGGATGAACTGTCCGACCCTGTCGAAAGGATTTCCATTGAAACCAGCCATCCGGCATGGATCGTAAAAAGATGGATGGAACAATATGGAGAGGAACGCACAAGAAATATGTGCCAGTACAATTTGAAACATCCTAAGCAGACTGCCAGAGTGAATATTTCGAAAGCTTCAAGGGAAAAAGTCCTTGAAATGCTGAAGGAAGAAGGTTTTTCGGTTGAGCCGATCCGTTTTCTACCGGAAGGGATCACTTGTCTGAAAGGAAACCTAGCCTTGTCGAATGCCTATAAAGAAGGCTTTCTCAGTATCCAGGATGAAAGTTCCATGCTAGTCGCCTACGCTGTAGATGCAAAAGATAAAAATACAATCCTTGATTGTTGCGCTGCTCCAGGAGGCAAAACATCTGCCATAGCGGAAAAAATGGAAAAAGGGACAGTATATGCACTGGACCTTCATGAACATAAAGTAAAACTGATCAAGCAACAGGCAGAACGTCTGGGCCTCGCCAATGTGACAGCTTCCGCTCATGATGCGCGCAAGGCCGGGGAGCTATTCGATCCGCAGACGTTCGATGCCATATTGGTTGACGCGCCATGCTCCGGCCTCGGTGTAATGAGAAGAAAACCGGATGTGAAATATACGAAAAACGAGCAAGATATCCACCGGCTTGCCGCTATTCAGCAAGATATCCTGGCGGCAGTGGCTCCTCTATTGAAAGACGGAGGATTACTTGTTTACAGTACATGCACCGTGGACCAGGAAGAAAACGACCAAGTTACAGAAGCCTTTTTGAAGCAACATCCCCAATTCAGTAAAGATACAACTTTGAAAAATAGACTGCCTGAAGAGGTTCGCCGTTTCGCATCGGACAACAGCTTGCAGTTATTTCCCCAGGATTTGGGGAGCGACGGGTTTTTCATCGCTTGTTTTAGAAAGAAGGATCAATAATAATGACAGTAGAAAATAAAAAAAGAATTCCCTTGCATAAGATTAATGAAACCCTGACGCCTTCCATTTATTCACTTCAGCCGGAACAGATGAAACAATGGTTGGTAGAGAATGGCGAAAAACCCTTCCGTGCCGACCAGATTTTCCAATGGCTGTATAAAGAGCGTGTAAAAAGTTTTGAAGAGATGACAAACCTCTCCAAAGAATTGCGTGCCAAACTTGATCAGCATTTTACATTAACAACTTTGAAAACGATTATTAACCAAACGTCTTCAGATGGAACAATGAAGTTTTTGTTTGAACTTCAAGATGGTTATTCGATCGAGACTGTCTTGATGCGCCATGATTACGGAAATTCCGTTTGTGTAACTACACAAGTTGGCTGCCGGATCGGCTGTACATTCTGTGCTTCCACACTTGGCGGCTTGAAGCGCCATCTGGATGCAGGTGAAATCGTCGCCCAGGTCATCCGTGTACAGCAAGCGCTCGACGAGAAGAACGAACGTGTTTCAAGCGTTGTCATCATGGGAATCGGCGAACCATTCGACAATTATGACAATATGATGGGCTTCTTGAAGATCATCAATCATGAAAAAGGCTTGAATATCGGTGCACGGCATATTACAGTATCTACAAGTGGAATTATTCCGAAAATTTATAAGTTCGCAGACGAAAATCTGCAAATCAACTTTGCGATATCGCTTCATGCGCCGAACACAGAGTTGCGTTCAAAATTGATGCCAATCAATAAAGCCTATAAGCTTCCTGATCTGATGGAAGCGGTGAAATATTATACTGAGAAAACAGGCCGGCGCATTACGTTTGAATATGGACTATTCGGCGGCGAAAACGATCAGGTTGAACATGCAATCGAGCTTGCTAATTTAATCAAGCACTTAAAATGCCACGTGAACCTAATTCCGGTAAACTATGTGCCTGAGCGCAATTATGTCAGAACACCGAGGGAACAAATTGATTTGTTCGAGAAAACGCTGAAGGCCAGAGGAATTAACGTGACAGTCCGCAGAGAACAAGGACATGATATCGATGCAGCTTGTGGACAACTTCGTGCGAAGGAGAGAAAAGAAGAGACGAGGTGACCAGGATGGAAGCTGTTTTTAGAACTGATCGCGGTAAAGTCCGCCAGCATAATGAAGATAATGGCGGAATCTACACGAATAAAGATGGAATTCTTGCAGTGGTAGCTGACGGTATGGGGGGGCATAGAGCTGGTGATGTAGCCAGCTCCATGGCCATCTCTTACTTGAAAGAGGCATGGAGCAACGCAGAGGGCATCCATTTGCCGGAAGATGCAGAGCGGTGGTTGGAAGAACATATCAACGAAGTGAATAAGCGCATCTTCACACATGCCGAGACTCATTCAGAATGCCAGGGCATGGGCACTACAGTTGTTGCGGCCGTGTGTACCGAACGATTTTCGACGATTGCCAATATTGGCGACAGTCGCTGTTACATATACAATGAAAACGGCTTTAAGCAAATCACTGAAGATCACTCATTAGTGAACGAATTAGTGCGGAGCGGCCAAATAAGCCGGGAAGATGCAGAGCATCATCCGCGGAAAAATGTCCTCCTGCGGGCAGTCGGAACAGAAGCTACTGTCAAAATGGATATCAGTACAATCGTATTCGAAGAAGGAGACTGCCTGCTGCTTTGTTCGGACGGCCTTTCCAATAAGGTAAATGAATCCGAACTGGGCAAGGTGATCGAGCAATCGGGCTCCATAGAAATGAAAGCAGATGCCTTAATTGAAAAAGCAAATGAAAATGGTGGAGAAGACAATATAACCCTCTTGCTTATACAGTACAATCATGTTAGAGAAAGCGGGTGATATCCATGTTGATCGGTAAAAGAATTTACGGCCGCTATCGTATCATAGAGATGATCGGCGGTGGAGGCATGGCAAATGTTTACCTTGCTGAAGACATGATCCTTGAAAGGGAAGTGGCGATCAAGATTTTGCGCATGGACTTTTCCAATGATGAGGAATTCATCAAAAGGTTTAACCGCGAGGCACAATCCGCCACAAGTCTTGCCCACCCAAATGTAGTGAGCATATATGATGTCGGCGAAGAGGATCATATTTATTTCATTGTCATGGAATACGTAAGTGGTATGACACTGAAACAATATATACAAACCCATCCCAATATACCGGTCGAGAAAGCCGTCTCAATCATGAGGCAGATTACGGAAGGGATGTCCCATGCCCATCAGCATGGCATCATCCACCGTGATATTAAGCCTCAGAATATTTTGATAGACGAAAATGAGCACGTGAAAATTACGGATTTCGGAATTGCCACGGCTTTAAGCGCGACTAGCATCACGCAAACCAATGCCGTACTGGGATCTGTCCATTATCTCTCGCCCGAACAGGCACGGGGTGGGATGGCCAATAAGAAGTCAGATATCTATTCGATGGGCATTGTTATGTTTGAGCTGTTGACAGGACGCTTGCCTTTCTCAGGTGAAAGTGCCGTTTCCATTGCTTTGAAGCATCTTCAATCGACCACGCCATCGCCGAGAAGATGGAATCCGTCCATCCCGCAAAGCGTTGAAAACATCATATTGAAAGCAACGGCAAAGGATCCTTTTCATCGCTACGAAAATGCGGATGAAATGAAGGAAGACTTAGAGACTGCCTTGCTTCCTTACCGGAAAAACGAACAACCTTTTGCCATCCCGGAAGATATGGATGCAACAAAGGCGATCCCGGTAATTGCCGAGGACCGGCATGAACCTGAAATGGACGATACGATCATTATGCTGCCTGTCCATGGTGATACCATGAAGAACCACCTTGCGGAAGAAAAAGGACCTGAGCAATCCGCAAAGAAACAAAAAAAGCCTAAAAAAAAGAAAGACAAGCCTAAGAAAAAAGAAAGAAAACCTAAAAAACGGCTGTTTACAACTTTAATTGTGACTATTATCACATTAATTGTCCTGGGCATATTGGCAATCACTGTGTTGCCGAAGCTGCTTGAGCCGGCGGAAGTCAAAATACCGAATGTCCAAGGCAAAGATTTTGACGATGCTTATGTGGATCTGCTAAATAAAGGGTTTAAAATCGGAAAAACCCGAAAAATGGAGAATGACAAGATTGAGGAAAATAAAGTCATTGGCACAAGGCCGAAAATAGGCGCTACCGTGAAAGAAGGTTCCTCGATTGATATATTCGTCAGTAAAGGTAAAAAGAAAATTGAATTGAGCGACTTCAGGGACAGGCAATATGAAGACGTTAAAACCCTATTGGAGGGTTTCGGATTTAAAGACATAGAAATTGAAGAAGTGTATGATGACAATACGGAGGCTGGAGCCATTATGGAACAAAGCCCGCTTTCTGGCACGAAGCTCATCCCCTCTGAAACAGTCCTGAAATTGAAAGTGAGTAAAGGGAAAGAAAAGGTGACAGTCCAAAATTTATTGAACTACACCCAAGCTGAGCTTGACCAATATGAAAGCGAAAGTGGATTGCAGATTGTCCAGAAGGAAGTCTCTTCTGATACGGTTCCTGAGGGAAGGGTGGTTTCCCAATATCCAAGTGCTTTTGCCAAGGTGGATAAATACAGCAAGGTGCATGTGGACATTTCGAAAGGGAAAGAAGAGCCGCCTCCAAAACCGGTGGTAAAGGAAGTTACCATTCCTTATGAGCCGCTTGTCCCAGGCCAGCCGCAGGAAGTCCAAATCTATATCCAGGATTTGAATCACACGATGACGGAACCATACAGGACGGAATCAATTACTGAAACGAAAAAGATTCCGCTTGAATTTACAGTTGAACCAAACAGAAAGGCAGGATTCAAGGTAATGCGCGATCGAAAAGTCATCCTTGAAGAAGAGATTCCATATCCTGCGGAATAATGCTATTTTTTAGTGAGCGTTTGTGATTAGGAGTGATGCTATGCATGAAGGAAAAATCGTCAAGGCATTAAGTGGTTTCTATTATGTGAGTGACGGGGAAAAGTATATTCAATGCCGCGGGAGGGGTGTATTCCGCAAAAAGAAAATTACACCTCTCGTAGGCGATAATGTTATTTATCAATACGACAAGGAAAGCGAAGGGTATATTCTTGAAATCCTTGAACGGAAAAACGAGCTGGTCCGTCCGCCGATTTCCAATGTGGATCAAGCCATACTCGTCTTTTCCGCAGTCGAGCCGAGCTTCAATACAGTATTGCTGGACAGATTCCTTGTATTGATAGAGGATAGCGGAATAGATGCCGTTATTGTCATTTCCAAAATGGATTTGCTGTCTGAGGAGGAGAAGGACGCCATTCAGGAATCCATCGGGCAATACCGGGAAATTGGGTATCCGGTTATTGCCACTTCTTCTGTCACCGAGGAGGGGACAGCCATTCTTTTGCCTTATTTAAAAGGCAAAGTAAGCGTGTTTGCCGGCCAGTCCGGGGTGGGGAAATCTTCTCTTTTGAATGCGTTGATGCCGCATTTGAACTTAAAGACAAATGATATTTCCTCCCACTTAGGCCGTGGTAAACATACTACAAGGCATGTTGAACTCATCCCGGTTGAAGGCGGTCTGGTCGCTGATACGCCAGGCTTTTCATCCCTCGACTTTACAATGGAGGATGTTGAACTTTCCGATTGTTTCCCAGAAATAGAAAGGGCGAGCCACCATTGTAAGTTCCGCGGATGCCTTCATGATAAGGAGCCGAGATGCGCGGTGAAAGAGGGGGTCGCCGATGGTTCCATCCAGCCATTCCGTTACCAGCATTATTTAGATTTTTTAGCAGAAATTAGAGACAGAAAGCCGAGGTATTAAAAACATGGTCAAAATTGCTCCATCTATCTTATCAGCTAATTTTGCACGTTTAGGAGAGGAAATTAAAGACGTTGAGCGCGGAGGCGCCGATTATATCCACGTAGATGTAATGGACGGGCATTTTGTTCCTAATATCACAATCGGGCCTTTGATTGTTGAGGCAATCCGTCCGGTCACTAAATTGCCGTTGGATGTCCATTTGATGATTGAAAATCCGGATGCTTACATAGAGGCATTTGCGGCTGCTGGCGCTGATTATATCACCGTTCATGTGGAAGCATGCACGCATCTTCACCGCACTCTTTCATTAATTAAGTCCTGTGGTGTCAAAGCGGGCGTTGTGCTAAATCCGGCTACTCCGGTTTCGACAATCCAACACGTCATTAAGGATATTGATATGGTCTTGTTGATGAGCGTTAACCCTGGATTTGGGGGCCAATCATTTATTCCGGAAGTGCTGACTAAAATCAAACAAGTGAAACAAATGGCAGACGAAAAAAATCCGGGGCTTGAGATTGAAGTCGATGGGGGCGTTAATGCAGATACGGCTAAATTGTGCATAGAAGCCGGAGCAAACGTTTTGGTTGCAGGATCGGCTATTTATAACCAAGAGGATAGAAAACAAGCTATACAAGCGATCAGAGGGGAATAAGCCCTTGTGGATAAACAACCGGCAATCGGCAATCCCATGCCGGTTGTTTTTTTACATAAAAATCCTAGGCTCCTTTGGAGGATTGAAGGATAAGGAAAAGGAGAGGCATGCTAATGAAAACCATTTATATCGTAGCAGGCGGTCCCATTGATCAGCTCCCGGACCTAAAAGCATGGCCTGCACCATCACTGTGGGTTGGCGTAGACAGAGGAATATCATCTATGCTGTCACAAGGCATAAAGCCGAATATTGTATTTGGCGATTTTGATTCAGTAGAGCCTTCGGATCTGGATATAATCAAGCAAGAGGATTTTGTTGTTTTTCAGTATCCTTCCGAAAAGGACGACACCGATTTAGGCTTAGCTTTTCACTGGGCATTGAGCAAGGAACCTGAAACCATCATTATCTTCGGCAATACCGGAGGAAGGATGGACCACACGATGGGCGGCATCCAGCTGTTGCTCAGCCATAAGGTTTTATCCCTTTTCCCGCGTACAGAAGTCCGAATTGTGGACCAATCCAATAGTATGACTGCACGCGCGGCAGGAAGCTATACAATCAGGAAGCAGCAGCGCTATAAGTATATTTCTTTTTTGCCGATGAGCCCAGTTGTGGAAGGGCTCACTCTGTCGGGCTTTAAATACCCTTTGGCAGATAAAGATATTGCCCTGGGTTCCACTCTTTGCATCAGTAATGAACTTATTTCTGAAAATGGTCATTTTTCATTTAGAACCGGCATATTATTAGTCATAAGCAGTACAGATCAAGATACTTGATCATTGCCATTTTTCATTTTCATAAATAGCGAAACAAAAGATAGGATTTTTTAGGGCTTAATTGTTCCTAAGGAGTTCCAGTCGGTTCAGCTGATGCCGGTGGGTGCCATTCTTGTCTCCCGGCAAAGGTTCACTCATTGAGGAGGGACATTATGAAATTCTATACAATTAAACTCCCGAGATTTCTAGGGGGATTAGTGAGGGCAATGTTAGGCGCGTTTAAAAAGGGATAAAGCATAAAAAGCATCCGACTATGACCTTACCCCATAAAGGTTGCTATGTAATTTTCTTCCGATTGCTCGGTGGAATGGATTCTGCAAAATCAGAATTCATTCCACCGAGTTTTTCTTTTGTTCCGCCCTCACTCGCCTGGCGCTAAACGGTTTGCTTTAACCTGGAGAGGGAGTGTCAGCGGGGCATTAAGTGATTGCAAGAATTAAGGTAGGTTTAGCGAATGTTCAGTTGGGGATGAATGCCCTCCAACAAATCAAAGTTTTATATTCTACTTGAAACTAATTTATTGAAAAATTACTTAAGCAGCAATGGGCCTGCTTAAGTGATGTTTTCTTTTTTATACATGTAAAAAGGCATCCAAATGAATGGATGCCTATACATTATTATACGCGTTCAACTTTACCAGATTTCAATGCTCTTGCAGAAACATATACGCGTTTAGGTTTTCCGTCAACAAGGATTCTCACCTTTTGAACGTTAGCGCCCCAAGTACGTTTGTTAGCGTTCATAGCGTGTGAACGTTTGTTTCCAGCTTTAGGGCCTTTTCCTGTGATTACACATTTACGTGACATATATAAATTCCCTCCCAACTACAGCGAGCTTAAGTATCAAAAGTTCTTAAGTCAATATTCAAATACTTAAATAATGTACCACACATAAAATCTAAATGCAATAGGTGATAGAAGATGCTTTCAAGAAAAAAACCTTGACATATTAATTGGCATATTGCTTTATAATAAACAGAGAAAAACTTTTAAAAACTTTATTGTTATAGTAAACTGTTTGTAGTCAAGCTGTATATTCCAAAGGGGGAATAACTTATGTCCATCGAATTGAAAACTAATTTCGGGCAAATTGATATATCTATCGACGTTATTGCTACCATTGCAGGCGGAGCAGCCGTTGATTGCTACGGCATAGTCGGCATGGCTAGTAAAAAACAATTAAAAGACGGAATTGCAGAGATTCTTAGAAAAGAAAACTTCACTAAGGGTGTAATTGTGCGTCAGGATGAAGATTCTGTTCATATCGATATGTACATCATTGTCAGCTACGGCACGAAAATTTCGGAAATAGCTCATAACGTACAGTCTAAAGTCAAGTACACTCTCGACAAGACGGTTGGTTTGTCAGTAGATTCCGTTAATATTTTTGTGCAGGGAGTTCGTGTAACGAACCCTTAGTAAGGAGGAAACATTTGTGTCAATTACAAGTATAGATGGAAAGCGTTTTGCAGAAATGATCGTCATGGGTGCAAGTCAGCTGTCAGCCAATGCAGCATTGGTCGATGCATTGAACGTCTTTCCCGTGCCCGATGGGGATACTGGAACGAATATGAATTTATCCATGACTTCGGGAGCAAAAGAAGTACAGAACAATGTTCAAGCGCATATCGGAAAAGTGGGGTCTGCCTTATCCAAGGGCTTGTTGATGGGTGCCAGAGGGAACTCTGGTGTCATCCTTTCCCAATTGTTCCGAGGGTTTGCAAAAAAAATCGAACACAAAGAAATCATCGACGCAAAGGAATTCGCTGATGCGTTTGTTGCCGGCGTTGATACAGCCTACAAGGCAGTCATGAAGCCTGTCGAAGGAACGATTCTGACGGTTGCCAGAGAGGCAAGCAAAGCGGCAGTCCAATCAGCAGAACAGACAGACGATATTGTAACGGTCATGGAAGCAATCGTTAAAGAAGCGAATGCAACCTTACAGCGTACACCTGAATTACTGCCCGTCCTCAAAGAGGTTGGCGTAGTAGACAGCGGCGGCCAAGGGCTTGTTTTCGTCTATGAAGGATTTCTTGCCCAACTGAAAGGCGAAAAGACCGGAGAAATTTCCATGGCTGAACAGCCGTCAATGGATCAGCTAGTGAGCGCAGAGCATCATATGAGCGTCCAAGGGCATATCAATACGGAAGATATCGTGTTTGGTTATTGTACGGAATTCATGGTTCGCTTTGAAGAGGACAAGCTGAAGAAACATCCTTTCGATGAAAAGGAATTCAGAAATCATCTAAGTGAATATGGCGATTCTTTGCTGGTTATTTCTGATGATGAAATTGTCAAAGTCCATATCCACTCCGAACAGCCTGGCGAGTGCTTGAATTACGGACAAAGATTCGGAAGCCTGATCAAGATCAAGGTTGACAATATGCGTGAACAGCATTCAAGCATTGTCGGCAAATCAGAGTCTCCTGTCAATGTTAAAGCAGAAGCGCCTAAGAAAAAGGAAGAGTTCGGCATCGTGACTGTAGCGATGGGATCAGGAGTTGCTGATTTATTCCGGAGCATCGGCGCGAAAGTGGTGATTGAAGGCGGACAAACAATGAACCCAAGCACGGAAGATATCGTTAAGGCCATACAAGAAGTGAACGCAAAAAACGTCATTATTCTTCCAAACAACAAAAATATCATCATGGCTGCACAACAATCAGTGGAACTTGTTGATGACCGTGTCATTGTTATCCCTTCAAAGACTGTTCCCCAAGGCATGAGCGCACTGCTTGCTTTTAATCCAGCTCTTTCACTGGAAGAAAACGAAAAAGCTATGAATACGGCCCTCACTCATGTAAAAACAGGACAAGTTACCTTCTCTGTCAGAGATACGAAGATTGAAGGGCTCGACATCGAAAGTGGAGACTTCATGGGTATCCAGGAAGGTAAGATCAAGAATAAGAACAAAGATCAGGTTAAAGCCGCTGAAGAGCTGCTTGCCCATATGATCGATGAAGATTCCGAAATCCTTACAATCATCTATGGTGAAGATGTTTCTAAAGAGGAAGTTGAAACACTAACTTCATACTGTGAAGAGAAGTTTGAGGACGTGGAAGTGGAAGTGCATAACGGACGCCAACCGTTGTATTCATTCATTTTTGCCGTTGAGTAAAGCGGTGCTTGCCAAGGATTGGCTATCGCTTGCACACAACGGTTGAAAACTGGATATAATATCGTATGTAAAACAGGAATAGAAGCATCGGCTTCTATTCCTGTTTTACGGTTAAATCCTTTTTTTAATGTCAGTCATTCCACCCATTCAGAGGCAAGAAAGTGAAATGCATGAGTTAAACGATAAACTATATTATAATAGATGTGCTTGACAGTTACTGCCAAAAATAATCATAAGGTGTGAGGGAATTATATGAAATATAAAAGTGTATTCGATATCATCGGCCCGATCATGATTGGTCCCTCCAGTTCACATACAGCCGGTGCAGCTAGAATTGGGAAAGTAGCCCGCAGCCTTTTCAGAAGGCAGCCTTCATGGGTGAATGTACATTTATTCGGTTCATTTGCAAAAACGTATAAAGGCCATGGAACGGATGTTGCCATTATTGGCGGCATTTTGGATTTTGATACGGATGATGAACGGATCATTGATAGCATTAAAATCGCCGAACAACAAAACATGAATATACAATTTTTCGAAGAAGAGGCTGTGACCGATCATCCGAACACAGTCAGAATCCACATGGGCGATGAACGTTCCGAAATGGAGCTTGTCGGTATTTCTATTGGCGGAGGCACCATCGAAATCATTGAGTTGAATGGATTCGAACTAAAATTATCCGGGGAACATCCGGCCATATTGGTGGAACATACAGACAGATTCGGCTGCATAGCCAATGTTGCAAATTTATTGGCCAAACACGAACTGAATATCGGCCATATGGAAGTGTCGCGGAAGGAAGTTGGTAAAAAAGCGTTGATGATCATTGAAGTTGATGAGAATATCGACGATGAAATTCTGGCCGAATTAGAAAAATTGCCGAATATACTGGCTGTGACCAAGATAGTTGATTAAGGCTCAAGGTTTGAGAGCGCTTGCAAAAATAAGGAGTGGTGCATCATGTTCAAAAATGTTGCTGAACTGATACAATTGGCGGAAAGCCAAAATAAAAAAATATCAGCCATAATGGTTGAACAAGAAATGAAAGTTACAGGCCGTTCTAAAGAGGAAATATATGAAAAAATGGAACGGAATCTTGAAGTCATGGAAAAAGCGATCGAACGAGGATTGGCGGGTGTGCACTCTCATTCTGGTTTGACGGGAGGGGATGCGGTCCTGCTTCAACAGTATATCGCTGAAGGCAAAGGGCTTTCCGGCCATCTGTTATTGGACGCAGTCAGCAAGGCAGTTGCCACAAATGAGGTCAATGCTGCCATGGGAACTATTTGTGCAACGCCGACAGCAGGATCTGCGGGCGTAGTCCCTGGGACGCTGTTTGCATTAGTGCCTAAATTGAATCCGACCCGTACGCAAATGATCGAGTTTTTATTGACCTCAGGCGCTTTCGGATACGTGGTGGCCAATAACGCCAGCATTTCAGGTGCAGCCGGCGGATGCCAGGCTGAAGTTGGCTCTGCGGCAGGAATGGCGGCGGCAGCGATTGTGGAGATGGCTGGTGGGACGCCAGCGCAAAGTGCGGAGGCAATGGCCATTACACTAAAAAACATGCTTGGGCTTGTGTGCGACCCTGTAGCCGGCCTTGTTGAAGTGCCATGTGTAAAACGGAATGCAATGGGCGCGGCCAACGCTGTTGTGGCAGCCGATATGGCCCTTGCCGGCATCAAGAGCCGGATTCCTTGCGATGAAGTGATCGATGCCATGTATAGAATCGGCCAAACTATGCCGGTAGCCTTGCGTGAAACGGCACAGGGCGGTTTAGCGGCGACACCGACGGGCCGCGAACTGGAAGCTAAAATCTTCGGGATGTCACTGAAAAAAGAAAAATGACACCACTTAAAAGCCCTGTAAATGTAATGAAAGGCATTGGCGGAGAAACGGCAAATGCGCTTGCAGAAATGGGAATCTTATCAGTCGGTGATCTCATGGAGTATTTGCCGTTCCGTTATGAAGATTATCGTCTTAAAGACTTGGAAGAAGCGGTACAGGATGAAAAAGTGACGGTTGAAGGAATCATCCATAGTACCCCTTCCGTTGTTTTCTATGGCAAAAGAAAATCTAGATTATCGTTTAAATTGCTGGTGGACAGGTACCTTGTTACTGTTGTTTTTTTCAATCAGCATTATTTAAAGAATAAATTTGCTCTGCAGCAGCGGATAACGATCAGCGGCAAATGGGACCGCAATAGGATGACAATCAATGCAACAGAGTATCTGGCAGGGGAAAAAGGGCGCGAGCAAACGGTTGAACCGGTTTATTCGACCAAAGGAAGCATAACAGTCAAAGGATTGCGCAAGTTCATTACCGGCGCGTTCGCACAATTTGAAAATGAGATTGTTGACAATCTTCCGGATGCTATCCTGCGGAAATACCGTTTGATGGGAAAGAAGGACGCGCTGAAAAATATGCACTTCCCTAACTCCCCGGAAGATCTAAAGCAAGCGAGAAGAAGGCTGGCATATGAAGAACTTTTGCTATTTCAATTGAAGATGCAGGCCCTTCGCCGGATTCAACGGCAAGGGTCGCCAGGCATAGCCCATGCATATGACAAAGGCAGAATACAAGCTTATATAGAAAGCCTTCCTTTCCCGCTTACGAACGCACAAAAACGTGTTGTAGATGAAATAGTGGCCGATATGGAATCGCCCCATCGAATGAATCGCCTTTTACAGGGAGATGTTGGATCAGGGAAAACCGTTGTCGCCTCTATTGCTTTGTTGTGTACGGTTGCTGCTGGCTATCAAGGGGCATTGATGGTCCCTACGGAAATCTTAGCGGAACAGCACGCCCAATCACTGCAGGAACTGTTGCGGCATGCAGATGTCACAGTAGCATTGTTCACTTCGTCCGTCAAAGGCAAAAAGCGGCGGGAACTGTTGGAAGATTTAAAAGAAGGAAAGATTGATATCCTGATTGGAACCCACGCATTGATTGGCGATGAGGTCTTCTTCAAGAAACTTGGATTGGTGATCACGGATGAACAGCACCGCTTTGGGGTGAACCAAAGAAGAATCCTGCGGGAAAAAGGGGAAAATCCTGATGTGCTGTTTATGACGGCGACACCTATTCCCCGCACTTTGGCCATCACAGCATTCGGGGAAATGGATGTCAGCATCATTGACGAATTGCCGGCCGGGCGAAAGCCAATTGAAACGTTTTGGGTGAAGCATGACATGCTGGATCGCATTCTTGCCTTTATGGCAAAAGAATTGCAGCAAGGGCGGCAAGCTTATGTGATTTGTCCGTTAATCGACGAATCGGAGAAGCTCGACCTGCAAAATGCCATTGAAGTATTTGATATGCTCCTTCAGTATTTTTACGGCAAATACAGTGTCGGTTTAATGCACGGCAAACTTTTGCCTGCGGAAAAAGATGAAGTCATGCAGTCATTCAGTTCCAATGAAATCCAAATCCTTGTTTCGACAACGGTTGTAGAGGTTGGTGTAAACGTCCCTAACGCGTCTTTCATGGTCATTTATGACGCAGATCGTTTTGGACTGTCACAGCTGCATCAACTGCGCGGCCGAGTGGGGCGGGGAAGCGCCCAATCTTATTGTATCTTGATAAGTGATGCGAAATCTGAAAATGGCAAAGAACGCATGCGGATCATGACGGAGACGCAAGACGGCTTTGTGCTGTCTGAAAAGGATCTTGAGTTGCGCGGTCCGGGAGATTTCTTCGGACGGAAGCAAAGTGGATTGCCTGAATTCAAGGTTGCTGATCTTATTCATGACTATCGCATTCTAGCAACAGCCAGGGAAGATGCCGCACAGCTCGTCAACAGTGAAGCGTTCTGGCATGACCAGCATTACGCTCTATTGAGAAGTTATCTTGAAGAGTCCGGCGTCTTTTCGGAAGGTAAATTGGATTGATGGCTGCCGTCTCGATATTTAAAAAAATAGATTGCAAGATTGCTCACAATATCTTGCAATCTTTTTTTAATATATATATACTACTGTTAGTACCTAGTCATAATACTTCGGGTGGTGACAGAGAAAGAAATGAAACGGAAAAAAAAAGACCGCCAAGCTTTACTGAAGGAGACCATCTCGGTAAATCCATTCATAACGGACGAAGAATTGGCAGACAAATTTTCAGTGAGTGTCCAAACCATCCGTCTGGATCGTTTGGAGTTATCAATCCCTGAATTAAGAGAAAGAATAAAGCATGTGGCCGAACAAAACCACAGTGATGAGATTAGGGCATTGACGATCGATGAAGTGATCGGCGATGTCATAGATATAGAGTTGGATAAAAGCGGCATATCTATTCTAGATATAAAGAAAGAGCATGTATTTACAAGGAACAACATTGCCAGAGGCCATCATCTATTTGCCCAAGCCAATTCTTTGGCAGTGGCGATAATAAACGATGAGTTTACACTGACGGCCAAGGCCAATATTATCTTTACCACGCCGGTCAAGCTTCATGAAAGAGTTGTGGCAAAAGCTAAAGTGATGAACCTGGACACGGATAACAATCGGTCTTTGGTTGAAGTGAACAGCACCGTCGGCAATGAACTTGTATTTAAAGGGACGTTTGAAATGTATAGATCGAATACGGATAAAAAGGATGACAGCTATAATGAAAATCGCAATTGACGCTATGGGAGGCGACCATGCCCCGAAGGAAGCAGTGCTCGGAGCAATGGCCGCCGTCAAGGCATTTGACGACATTGAAATTGTATTAGTCGGTGATGAGAATCAAATTAAAGAATACATAACGCCGCATGAGCGGGTGACCATCATGCATACGGATGAACAGATTTTGGGGACAGATGAACCGGTGCGCGCTGTAAGAAGAAAAAAACAAGCGTCTATGGTATTGGCTGCCCAGGCTGTTGCCGAGGGGCAGGCAGATGCTTGCATATCCGCAGGGAATACGGGAGCATTGATGGCTGCAGGATTATTTGTGGTCGGACGGATCAAAGGGATTGAACGTCCGGCCTTGGCTCCGACGCTTCCTACGCTAAATGGGGACGGTTTTGTCTTGTTGGATGTCGGCGCCAATGCGGAAGCGAGACCGGAACACCTCCTTCAATTCGCTATCATGGGTTCAGTCTACGCCCAAAAAGTAAGAGGAATCGAAAAACCGCGAGTCGGCCTTCTGAATATCGGCACGGAAGAAAAGAAAGGGAATGAGCTAACGAAAGCGGCATTCACTGTGTTAAGCGAAGCGCCGATCCACTTCATCGGAAACGTTGAAAGCAGGGATCTGATGAACGGTGTTGCTGATGTGGTAGTTACGGATGGCTTTACAGGTAATATGGTGTTGAAGACGATCGAAGGGACAGCTTCCAATCTGTTCAAAATGATCAAAGGAGCGATGATGAGCAATTTCAAGAGCAAGCTTGCTGCTGCTATGCTAAAGCCTGAATTGATGGAAATCAAAAAACAGATGGATTACTCCGAATACGGCGGAGCAGGGCTCTTCGGCTTGAAAGCGCCTGTCATCAAGGCCCATGGTTCTTCTGATAGCAACGCATTCTACAACGCAATCAGACAAACAAAAACAATGGTTCAAAATGAAGTAGCTGAAACCATACAGGGTTACATGGATCAAGAGAAAGAATAATAAATGTAGAGGGAGAGAAAATGATGGCTAAATTGGCTTTTGTTTTTCCTGGCCAGGGATCCCAAACTGTCGGCATGGGAAAAGAATTGTATGAACAGTTTCCGGAAGTGAAGGAGTACTTCACCAAGGCGGATGATGTATTGGACGCTCCACTCAGTAAATTGATCTTTGAAGGCCCTAAAGAAGAATTGACATTGACTGCAAATGCACAGCCGGCATTGTTGACTGCCTCTATGGCCGTTCTATCCCGATTTAGGGAACTGGGAGTAAACCCGGACTATGTTGCCGGGCATAGTTTAGGCGAATACAGTGCGTTGGCTGCTGCAGGCGTCCTTTCCTTTGAAGATGCCGTTTCTGTTGTCCGTAAACGCGGGGAATTCATGGAACAAGCGGTTCCGGCGGGCCTCGGCGGCATGGCTGCAGTATTGGGTGCTGACCGGGAAAAATTAGAAGGCCTTACCTCTGCAATTACAGCAGAAGGCCATCCTGTTCAGTTGGCCAATATTAACTGCCCAGGACAAATCGTTGTTTCCGGCTCAGCCGAAGGAGTCAAAAAAGTGGGCGAAAGAGCAAAAGAAATCGGCGTGAAACGCGTCCTGCCGCTGGAGGTAAGCGGCCCGTTCCATTCAAGCCTAATGAAGCCCGCTTCTTCCGATCTTGAACGAGTTTTCGCTGCCAAGCAGTGGCATGATTCTTCTGTTCCTGTCATTTCAAATGTAACTGCTGAGCCTGTCACATCTTCTGAAGAGATGAAAAAACGATTGATCGAGCAGTTGTATTCTCCTGTATTATGGCAGGATTGCGTAGAGAAATTGATAGACCTTGGCGTCGATACATTTATCGAAATCGGTCCCGGCAAGGTATTGAGCGGCCTTATTAAAAAGACAAATCGAAACGTCCGCATATTCAATGCCTGCACGGAAGAAGAGATCCAATCGACAGTGAACGCGCTAAAGGAGGAAGCAAAATGAAACTATCAGGCAAAGTAGCAGTTGTAACGGGAGCCTCACGAGGAATTGGGCGGGCAATCGCCATCGAATTGGCAAGCCAGGGCGCCAAAGTCGTCATCAACTATGCCGGCAATGAAGAAAAAGCGCTTGAGGTGTTAAAGGAAGTGAAGGCCCTGGGTTCAGAAGGGCTTGCTATCCGTTCGAATGTGGCAGATGCCAATGAAGTGGCCAGTATGATGAAAACGGTCATCGAGGAATTCGGCCGGATTGACATTCTAGTCAATAATGCCGGTGTGACGCGTGATAATCTATTGATGCGTATGAAAGAAGAAGAATGGGATACCGTTATTAATACAAACTTAAAGGGTGTCTTCCTGTGCACAAAGAGTGTAACCCGAACAATGATGAAACAGCGTCAGGGCCGGATCATCAATGTGGCTTCTGTTGTGGGCATTTGCGGAAATCCAGGCCAGGCTAATTATGTAGCTGCCAAGGCTGGAGTGATCGGCTTGACAAAAAGCACAGCCAAAGAACTGGCGGCGCGTGGAATCACGGTTAATGCCGTAGCGCCAGGCTTCATTTCAACCGATATGACAGAACAATTGCCAGCCGAAGTCAGAGATGCAATGCTAAGCCAAATTCCTTTGGCACGTTTCGGAGAACCAGAGGATATCGCAAAAGTAGTTGCTTTCTTGGCTTCTGACGATAGCGCCTATATGACGGGACAGACGCTTTCAATCGATGGCGGCATGGTAATGTAAGCTGTACTATGCAACTTTGAAGCAATTTATGTTAATGTAAGAAAAACGTGTTTATTTAAAGAGTGAAATATTCTATAATGACTTGAAGGGAGGTGATTTGAGTGGCAGATGTTTTTGAGCGTATCACAAAAATCGTCGTTGACCGTCTAGAAGTCGAAGAATCAGAAGTAACGTTGGAAGCTTCTTTCAAAGAAGATTTAGGCGCTGATTCTCTTGATGTAGTCGAGCTAGTTATGGAGCTTGAAGATGAATTCGGGATGGAAATCTCCGACGAAGATGCAGAAAAAATCGCAACGGTTGGAGACGCCGTTAATTACATAAAGAGCAATATGTAATTCAATCATTTATTGATGAAGCCTGTTGATCCTTTTGATAAGGCGGCGAATCTACTATCTTAGTGGATGGTAATCGCCCGTTTTAAGAGGGGAAACAGGCTTTTTTCCGTTTTTGCAACAGTTTATCTTTCTTATCCTTAATCTCTCATGTAGAATTAAGAAAGATAAACGCAAATAGAGTTTATTTTCTTTATGCGGCATTATGGGATATACTTTGCTGCACAGAAGAACCATACTAAAAGGATGAATGAAAAAACAACTGTTCCGTTGAAGAGGGGATGCATTGGTCCCGCTTCAATCTGTTGTTATTTTTGTGGTTTCGGAGGATGTTATGCAAAAGAGCGATAAAGAAAAAAAATCTGTAAGAAAGTATAATAAATATCAGCAATTGCAAGAAGAAATAGGATTTCATTTTACGAATGAACGTCTATTGAAACAAGCTTTTACCCATTCATCTTATGTGAATGAGCATCGTCGCAAGCCTTATGAAGATAATGAGCGGCTTGAATTTTTAGGAGATGCAGTATTGGAATTGACGGTTTCCCAGTATCTGTACAAGAAATACCCGTTGATGAGCGAAGGAGAATTGACTAAATTGCGCGCTGCCATCGTTTGCGAGCCTTCATTAGTCACATTCGCACATGCGCTGCAGTTTGGCCGTTATGTCTTGCTGGGCAAGGGTGAAGAACTTACAGGGGGCCGTGAAAGACCAGCGCTATTGGCAGATGTTTTTGAAGCGTTTGTTGGCGCACTGTATCTGGACCAAGGCATGGAAGTTGCATTGCAATTCCTTAAAAAAACAGTATTTCCTAAAATTGATGAAGGTGCTTTTTCTCATGTGATGGATTATAAAAGTCAGCTGCAGGAATTGGTGCAGCGTGATGGAGCTGGAACCATCGAATATAAAATCCATTTGGAAAAGGGACCGGCGCATAACAAAGAGTTTGTATCCAAAGTGTTCCTGAACGGGGATATGAAAGGGACCGGAATTGGCCGGTCAAAAAAAGAGGCTGAGCAAAAAGCTGCCCAACAGGCTCTTGCCCTTCTTAAAAACAGCAATTAGAAATAAACATAGGTGTTGAAAGGGGAAATAATACATGTTCCTCAAGAGATTAGAAGTTATAGGTTTCAAATCGTTCGCGGAACGTATTTCAATTGACTTTGTAAACGGTGTGACAGCAGTGGTAGGGCCTAATGGCAGCGGGAAAAGCAATGTAACAGACGCAATCCGCTGGGTCCTGGGCGAGCAGTCCGCCAAGTCGCTCCGCGGCTCGAAGATGGAAGATATCATTTTCGCCGGAAGTGATTCCCGCAAATCATTGAATTTTGCTGAAGTCACACTCACACTTGATAATCAGGATCATTTCCTGCCGATTGATTTTCATGAAGTGAGCGTGACGAGAAGAGTGACACGCGCTGGCGACAGCGAATTTTATATAAATAAACAACAATGCCGCTTGAAAGATATAATCGACCTTTTTATGGATTCCGGCCTCGGCCGCGAAGCTTTTTCGATCATTTCCCAAGGGAAGGTGGAAGAGATTCTCAGCTCTAAAGCAGAAGAGCGCAGAATCATCTTTGAAGAAGCTGCAGGTGTCCTTAAATATAAGACACGCAAGAAAAAAGCCGAAGGGAAACTGACAGAAACGCAGGAGAACCTCAATCGTGTCCAGGATATTCTGCATGAGCTAGAGAGCCAGGTTGAACCATTAAAGATTCAGGCATCGATAGCCAAGGATTATTTGGAGAAGAAAGAAGAACTGCGGGAATATGAAGTGGCCCTGACAGTTTATGAAATCGAAATGCTTCATGAAAATTGGCAAATGTTATCGAAAGAATATCAAATCCATCAGGACAAGGAGCAGGCATTGAATGCCGACCTTCAGAAGAAAGAAAGCGACATCGTTAAGCTACGGGACCAGGCTGCAGCTTTGGATGAATCCATCCATGACCTGCAGGAAGTGCTCTTGGTGGCGACAGAAGAGCTGGAAAAGCTTGAAGGGAAAAAGAATGTCCTGATCGAGCGGAAAAAAAACGCCTCCTTAAGCAGGCGGCAATTAGAAGAAACGATCGAAGAAGCAAAGGAGCAACTGAGCCGGCTCTCAGTCGAGCGGGAAGAAGCCCAAAAACTTCTCGACGCCTCAGCTTCTGAAGTAGCTGCCATTAAGGAGCAGCTGTCCAAAAAAGAATCTGGGCTTTCGCAGTTCAGCGAAAGCCTTGAAGATGAAATAGAAACATTGAAAAGTGACTATATTGAGTGGTTGAATCAACAGGCGGCCGCTAAGAATGAAAAACGGATGATCGAACAGCAGCTTCAGCAAACGGAGGTACGAAACAACAGGCTGGATCAGGAAAATGAAGGATTCATCGCCAAACGGGCCTCCATTGCCAAGCGGCGCTCTGAATTGTCGCACAGTTTGAATGAGTTGAAAGAAAAGATGGACCGGCATGCACAAGTTTCCTTCGAAACGAAAAATCAACTGGAAAAATGGCAAACGAAATATGAGGCACAGGAAAAGAAGCTTTACAAAGCTTATCAATACGTCCAGCAATGCCAGTCCAGAATTGACATCCTGCAAGGAATGGAAAATGAATATGCAGGGTTTTTCCAAGGTGTAAAGGAAGTATTAAAATCTAAGCAGCTGGATGGAATTGAAGGCGCAGTGGCCGAATTGATCACAGTGCCAAAAGAGTATAATCTAGCGATCGAAACGGCGCTTGGATCAGCGACTCAGCATATAGTGGTCAGTGCAGAGGAGCATGCGCGCCGGGCCATTCAGTTCTTAAAGCAGCATTCTTACGGCAGGGCTACTTTCCTTCCGCTCTCGGTCATTAAGGAAAGAAGCATTCCCCAGCATCAGCTCCAAGTTATCATGGATCATCCTTCCTATGTAGGGGTAGCTTCACAATTGCTTGCCTACCAAGATAAATACGCTTCAATCGTCAGCAATCTCTTAGGTACCGTAGTCATTACTAGAGACCTGAAAGGCGCCAATGAACTAGCCAAGAAATTGCAGTACCGATACCGGCTGGTGACGCTGGAAGGGGATGTAGTCAATCCAGGTGGAAGTATGACTGGTGGAGGCTCAAAAGGAAAGAATTACTCGCTTCTATCAAGAAAAGCGGAATTAGAAGAGTTGCAGGCTAAACTCCCACAGATGGAGGAGAAGACTCTTTCCCTTGAAAAAGAAGTGAAAAGCTTGAAGGAATCCATAGCAGCGGCTGTTAATGAGCAAGAAAAAATGCGGGAAACCCATGAAAACCTGCGCATGCAGGAACAAAGCATTAACGGCGACTTGCGCGAGGTGGAAATCGAAGAGCGCAATATGAATGACCGCTTGTCCCTTTATGATCTCGAAAAAGAGGATTTGGACAGTGATATTCAAGCTAAGCAGAAACGATTAGCAGAGCTTTGCGAGTTTCTTCTTCGCTGCGATGAACAACTGAAGCTCCAAAAGGAAACAATCGATCAGTTGACAACCAAAAAACAAGTGCAGCAAACATCCAAAGAAGAGCTGACAAACGAATTGCATGAGCTTAAAGTGACATTTGCCTCGCGAAATGAAAAATGGCAAAGCATCCGGGAAAAGCACAGTCGGATTATGCAGGATCTTTCCCACTGGACGAAAAAACAAAAAGAAGCCCAGGAAGACCTCGACTTACTGTCGGACCATATGAAATCAAGTTCTTCAGGAGAAGAGAAGCTGGAGGCAGAAGCGAAACGCAAGCTGCATGACAAAGAAGAAACATCGCGTTTGATTGCTGCGCGCCGCGAGGAACGGCAGAATTTAACTGTTCTGCTTGAGGAAGAAGAGGCAGTGCTGCAAGAACTGAAACGCAGACATAAAGGATTTGCAGAAGTGATGAAGGACGAAGAAGTCAAAATCAATCGATTGGATGTCGAGCTTGACAACCGATTGCATCACTTGCAGGAAGAATATGCGCTTACCTTCGAGGCCGCTAAAGAGCTACACCCGCTTGTCCATTCACCTGAAGAGACAAAGAAAAAGGTGAAGCTAATCCGCCTGGCCATCGATGAATTGGGCACCGTTAATCTTGGCGCCATTGATGAATATGAGCGGGTTTATGAAAGATTCAGTTTCTTGACGGAACAACGTGAAGATTTGATTGAGGCTAAAGATACGCTTTTCCAGGTCATCGATGAAATGGACGTGGAAATGAAGCGCCGTTTTGAAGAGACATTTGAGGGGATTAAAGCTGAGTTCGGCACTGTGTTCCGGCAATTATTCGGCGGCGGTAAAGCTGAACTGAAGCTGACGAAACCGGAAGATCTTTTGAATACCGGCGTGGAAATCATCGCCCAGCCGCCAGGAAAGAAATTGCAGAACCTTGGATTGTTATCAGGCGGAGAGAGAGCCTTGACGGCAATTGCTCTGTTATTCTCCATCCTGATTGTGCGTCCTGTGCCTTTCTGTATTCTCGATGAAGTCGAAGCAGCGCTTGATGAAGCGAATGTGTACAGATTCAGCCAGTTCTTACGGAAATTCTCCGAACGGACACAATTCATAGTCATCACCCACCGCAAAGGGACGATGGAATCAGCCGATGTGCTCTATGGCATAACCATGCAGGAATCGGGTGTATCGAAGCTCGTCTCAGTACGGATGGATGATCCCGAGCTTGCAGAACAAATAAAATAGGAAGTGAAAAAATGAGCTTTTTTAAGAAACTGAAGGAAAAATTCACGTCTGCTCCTGATCAAAGCAGCGATAAATTTAAGGACGGCATGGCGAAAACGCGGACATCGTTCTCGGAGAAGGTTAATGGCCTTCTTGCCCGCTATCGGAAAGTCGATGAGGATTTCTTCGAAGAACTGGAAGAAATCCTCATCACCGCCGATGTAGGCTTCAATACGGTAATGACGTTGATCGATGAATTAAAAATGGAAGTTAAACGTCGCAATATCCAAGACCCGAAAGAGGTCCAATCAGTGATTTCCGAAAAACTGGTGGATATTTACCGGAATAACGAAGATCAGGATCCTAGCATCGACTTGAACCATGATTTAACGGTCATCCTTTTTGTGGGCGTAAACGGCGTCGGCAAAACGACCACAATCGGTAAATTGGCCCATAAATATAAAAGCCAAGGCAAAAATGTTATGCTGGCTGCCGGCGATACATTCCGTGCAGGGGCGATTGAACAGCTTGAGGTATGGGGAGAACGTACTGGAGTTACTGTCGTGAAGCAGGCAGAAGGTTCCGACCCGGCCGCGGTTATGTATGATGCAGTCCAAGCAGCGCGTTCGCGCAAAGTCGATGTTCTGTTATGCGACACAGCCGGCCGCTTGCAAAATAAAGTAAATCTCATGAAAGAGCTGGAAAAGGTTAAGAAAGTCATTGAGCGGGAAATTCCAGGAGCCCCTCATGAAGTCATCCTTGTTCTTGACGCCACTACCGGGCAAAATGCCTTGGTACAGGCAAAAATGTTCAAGGAAGCAACCGATGTGACAGGCATCGTGCTGACCAAATTGGATGGAACAGCCAAAGGCGGAATTGTGTTGGCCATTAAAAATGAACTTAATATACCGGTTAAGTTCGTTGGCTTGGGTGAAAAAATGGACGACCTCCAGGAATTCGATGCAGAAAAATATGTATACGGCCTGTTTGCCGATATGGTTGAAAACGAACAGTAGCCAATTAGAAGAGGTCCTTCTCTGAAGAAGGGCCTTTTTTCGATGAATTGTTTTTTGCTGGACTGCAGAGCACAGCGAAAAGTAGTTTTGTTATTTCCGCTGTCTTCTTGACAGGGAGCAGGTCAGCCCGTCTTATTTCTGCCGCATATCTCCTATTTTTTCTAACGAAAAAATAGGACTGGCACCGGCTTTTTGGTTTGTAAAGAAATTTTCTTGACATATTATTTGCTTGGATGTAAACTATAAGTCGTAAAGGATTTTTACTTAACATAAGGAGGAGCGACGTATGCAGCAACATATGCTTGAGAAGACGACGCGGATGAATTATCTGTATGATTTCTATCAGTCGTTATTGACAGAAAAGCAGCAGAGCTACATGGCGCTTTATTACTTAGATGATTACTCCTTAGGTGAAATTGCCGAAGAATATGATGTCAGTCGGCAAGCAGTTTATGATAATATAAAAAGAACGGAAGCAATGCTTGAGGATTATGAAGCAAAGCTTTTATTATTTGAGAAATTTCAAAAGCGAAGTACTCTTAATCAACAGTTAAAAGAAGCGGTTGCTTCGTCAGACCATAAGAAAATGCTTGATACGATTACCGAACTTGAGAAATTGGATTAGGAGGCGGCATGCATGGCATTTGAAGGATTAGCCGACCGACTGCAGAGCACGATGCAAAAAATCCGCGGCAAGGGGAAGGTTAGCGAAGCGGATGTAAAAGAGATGATGCGCGATGTAAAGCTCGCTCTTTTGGAAGCCGATGTTAACTTTAAGGTTGTCAAAGATTTTGTGAAATCCGTCAGTGAACGAGCAGTTGGACAAGAAGTTCTCAAAAGCTTAACCCCGGGCCAACAGGTCGTAAAGGTTGTTAAAGAAGAGCTGACACTCCTTATGGGTGGAGAGCAAAGCAAGATTGCCGTCGCCAAACGGCCGCCAACCGTTATTTTGATGGTAGGGCTGCAAGGTGCCGGTAAAACAACCACTACAGGTAAGCTTGCTAATCTGCTTCGAAAAAAATATAACCGTTCACCATTGCTGGTGGCGGCGGACATTTACCGTCCTGCAGCCATCAAACAGTTAGAAACGCTTGGCAAGCAATTGGATATGCCGGTCTTCTCGCTTGGCGATCAAGTGAGCCCGGTGGAAATTGCAAAACAAGCCATCGAAAAAGCGAAAGAGCAGCATAATGATTATGTGCTGATTGATACGGCAGGCCGTCTACACATCGATGAAGACTTAATGAAAGAACTGAAGGATGTAAAGGAAGTCGCTCAACCTGATGAGATTTTCCTTGTTGTGGACAGTATGACCGGTCAAAGCGCTGTTGATGTATCACAAAGTTTCAATGAACAACTCGGGCTTACCGGGGTTGTCTTGACGAAGCTTGACGGTGATACTCGAGGCGGTGCAGCTTTATCTATCCGCTCTGTAACAAATACTCCGATAAAATTTGTCGGTATGGGCGAGAAACTGGATGCATTGGAAGTGTTCCATCCAGAGCGAATGGCTTCCCGAATCCTCGGCATGGGCGATATGCTCTCGCTGATCGAGAAAGCGCAGGCCAATGTGGATGAAGAAAAAGCCAAAGAACTGGAGAAGAAAATCCGGACCCAGTCCTTTACTTTTGATGATTTCCTGGAGCAGTTGGGTCAGGTCCGCAATATGGGGCCTCTTGATGATCTGTTGAAAATGCTTCCTGGAGCCAACAAAATGAAGGGCCTAAATAATGTATCCATTGATGAGAAGCAAATTGGGCATGTGGAAGCCATCATCCGTTCGATGACCGCTAAGGAGAAAGAAAATCCTGAAATCATCAATGCGAGCCGTCGTAAACGGATTGCCAAAGGAAGCGGGCGAACCATCCAAGAAGTAAACCGCTTGTTGAAGCAGTTCGATGAGATGAAAAAGATGATGAAACAGATGACCAATATGCAAAAAGGCAAGAAAAAAGGATTTAAACTTCCTTTCATGTAAGGTTTTTGGCACTGTTAAGAAAAAAACCTTTACAAACTAATAATATCTTTGATAATATATTATCTTGTGTGAAACTATTCGGAAGAGGTGCTTTTTAAAATGGCAGTTAAAATTCGTTTAAAACGTATGGGAGCAAAAAAATCTCCTTTCTATCGTATCGTAGTAGCAGATTCTCGTTCACCACGTGACGGTCGCTACATCGAAGTGGTTGGTACTTACAATCCTGTAACTCAACCTGCTGAAGTAAAAATCAATGAAGAACTTACACTTAAATGGCTTTCAAATGGTGCTAAACCATCTGATACAGTCCGTAACCTTTTGTCTAAAGAAGGCATCATGGAAAAATTCCACAATGCTAAACTAGGCAAATAAGAAACCTTTTATGGTGAATGAACTCATCAAAACAATTGTAACGTCACTTGTAGATCATCCGGAAGATATCTCGATCAGAGAACAGGAAGACGAAGCTTCGGTCACTTATACATTGTCTGTCCATAAGGACGATATGGGCAAAGTGATCGGAAAGCAAGGACGTGTTGCGAAAGCGATTCGTACTGTCATCTATGCAGCAGGATCAGCGCAACAAAAGAAAATCTATCTTGAGATTTCCGAATAGGAGGGCTAATCCCCTCCTTTTTTGGTATGATAAAATAATAGAAGCATTTATACATTTTTCTTTTCACTGCAGCCCGCTAAGAGACGGGATGGAGGATCTTATACATACTGAAGGAAAAACGGAATGGAGTCAGGAGGGCATTCATGAAGATTCTACAAAGCATTACTGTTAATCAGGTTCTAACTGAGAACAGCAAGAATCAGCTCCTTGAAAAATATCATAATCAGCACGCACAGTTACAAAAGGAAATCGATCAGCTCAAATTTGAAATGAAAAAAATCGAAAAGACAAAAAAGGTGCCACCGGTTAGTTTGAAGATCCATTTTGAAAAAGAAATTTCCAACCGTATGGAGAAAATAAAACTGCTTGAATATAAGGTAGAGCAACTGGATATTCTCCCTGTCGGCAGCGAGCTGAAAGAAAGGGAAGTCGAAGCATTAGTCGAAGTGGAAGTGGGCAGTGATTGGGAAGAGCTGACAAGGGCGAAGGCCATCATCGTAACCGATGGAAAAGTGACAGAAATCAGGTAGAGGTGTAAAAAGTGGAAAAATGGTTTAATGTTGGAAAAATCGTAAATACACACGGATTAAAAGGTGAAGTGAGAGTCATCTCTCAAACTGATTTTGCGGAAGAACGATATAAAGTCGGAAATGCCCTCTTTTTGTTTAAGGAAGGCCAGCCGAAACCGCTGAAATTGATCATCACCTCACATCGAAAACATAAGAATTTCGATCTGCTATCATTTGAGGGCTATTATAATATGGATCATGTAGTCCAATTCAAGGAGAGCATGTTAAAAGTGCCGGAATCATACTTGGGTGAATTAGATGAGGATGAATACTATTTCCACGAAATCATCGATTGCCGCGTTGTGACAACTGCGGGCGAGGAAATAGGAACCATCAGTGAAATCCTGACTCCGGGAGCGAACGATGTTTGGGTCGTTAAAGGCAAAAGAGGAAAAGAAATACTGATCCCTTATATTGCTGAAGTAGTAAAGGACATCAATGTCGCCGATAAAGTGATCACCATTGAACCAATGGAAGGATTATTATCATGAGAATAGATGTATTAACTCTTTTTCCAGAAATGTTTAGCGGTGTCTTTGGCTCGTCCATCCTAAAAAAAGCCCAAGAAAAAGAAGCAGCTTCTTATAATGTAGTCAACTTCAGGGACTTTTCCGACAATAAACACAATACCGTCGATGATTACCCGTATGGCGGGGGGGCGGGGATGGTTCTGAAAGCACAGCCAATCTTTGATGCAGTGGACCATATCCGTTCTGAAAGCGAGGCAAGCAAGCCCCGTGTCATCCTGCTTTGCCCTCAGGGAGAACGCTACAACCAGAAAAAAGCAGAAGAGCTTGCCAAGGAAGACCATCTCATTTTTATCTGCGGCCATTATGAAGGCTATGACGAACGGATACGGGAACATGTGGTGACGGATGAAATCAGCATCGGAGACTATGTGTTGACCGGCGGCGAACTTGGAGCGATGGTCGTTATAGACAGCGTCGTCCGCCTGCTGCCGGGAGTGCTCGGGAATGAGGACTCCCCGGTGCTTGATTCCTATTCCTCAGGGCTTTTGGAGCACCCCCATTACACCCGTCCGTATGATTTCCGCGGGATGAAGGTGCCCGATGCTTTAATGTCTGGCAACCATAAGTTAATTGAAGAGTGGCGGAAAAAAGAAAGCTTAAGAAGAACTTTGACAAGAAGACCCGATTTGTTGGATTCATATGAACTGACGCCCGCAGAAAAAAAGTGGCTGGAAGAAATGAAAAAGAATCAGTGAGCTCTTGCATAAGGGAAAGATGTATGATAATATAAATTTCGTGGCTTGGAAAGGTAATTTCCTTGTCACTGATAACCGATGTTCCGCTGTAAGATAAATGGCTTGCAAGAGCATCCGTAGGAGGAGTTGAAAAAGATGCAACAATTAATTCACGAAATCACTAAAGAACAACTACGCACAGATCTTCCATCTTTCCGCCCTGGTGACACAGTACGTGTACACGTTAAGGTAGTAGAAGGAACTCGTGAGCGTATCCAGATTTTCGAAGGCGTAGTGATCAAGCGTCGCGGTGGTGGAATTAGCGAAACTTTCACAGTTCGTAAAGTTTCTTACGGTGTAGGCGTTGAGCGTACATTCCCTGTACACACACCAAAAATCGCTAACCTTGAAGTAGTACGTCGCGGTAAAGTACGTCGTGCTAAACTTTACTACTTGCGTAACCTTCGCGGTAAAGCAGCTCGTATTAAAGAAATTCGCTAATTTTCCAAAACTGGCAGCGTAGCTGTTATAGATGGAAATACATGAACAAGAAGAAAAAAGGGCTTGATTTATCAAGCTCTTTTTTTACTAAATAAGAATAGCTGAAGAATCCGGTTGAATGGCAGATGAGATCTTCAACGGGATTCGCATGTACATATCATGGAGCTTATGGATATGCGGCGTCTGTTTGACTTTAGTCCGCTGTGCTCTTTATACTAATGATAGCTTCCGTAGCATGGAGCTACCTGAAAATATTCTTTACAGGCTGGTGAGATGGTTGGCAAAGAAGAAGAATGAAACTTGGGAATGGATTAAGGCCCTGCTGATTGCAGTCGCAGTGGCGGCAATCATTCGTTTTTTCCTTTTGGCTCCTATCGTGGTCGACGGCTATTCCATGACGCCTACTTTACACGATAAAGACCGAATGATTGTAAACAAAATCGGCTATAAAATCGGCAACCCGGATCGGTTCGACATTGTCGTTTTCCATGCCCCTGAAAAGAAAGATTATATCAAGAGGGTCATCGGCCTGCCCGGGGACACGATTGAGTATAAAGATGATGTTTTATATGTGAATGGAAAAGCGTATAAAGAGCCTTATCTGGATGAATATAAACAGCAGGTGGTCGGTGGCCCGCTGACTAACTCTTTTACGCTTGCAGAATTAACAGGGCAAGATAAAGTGCCGGAGAACCATCTATTTGTGATGGGGGACAACCGCAGAAATTCCAAAGACTCAAGGCAAATCGGCTTTGTCTCCATGGACGATGTCGTGGGCAAGACAAGCGTTGTTTATTGGCCGGTTAAAGACATGAGAATCGTTAAATAGAAAGGTGGATACCAGTGGCAATTCAATGGTTTCCAGGCCATATGGCCAAGGCTAGAAGAGAAGTAACCGAAAAACTGAAATTGGTTGATATTATATATGAATTGGTGGACGCGCGGCTGCCCCTGTCCTCCAGAAATCCAATGATCGATGAAATAATCCAGCATAAACCGCGATTGGTTCTATTGAATAAAGCGGATATGGCAGACCCGCAAAAAACAGCCCTTTGGCTTGCTTACTTTGAAGAAAAAGGTATTAAAGCATTGGCAATCAACTCGCAAGCAGGCAACGGTTTATCACAAATCACAGCTGTGTCAAAAGAAATCCTGAAAGAAAAACTGGAGCGCTTAAAAGCAAAGGGTGTCAAGCCAAGAGCCATCCGGGCAATGATTGTCGGCATTCCCAATGTAGGCAAGTCGACATTCATCAATAGGTTGGCCAAAAAGAATATCGCTAAGACGGGAAATATGCCAGGGGTGACCAAAGCCCAACAATGGATCAAAGTCGGCAAAGAATTAGAACTGCTTGATACTCCCGGCATTCTCTGGCCTAAATTCGAAGACCAAGAAATCGGAAAACGTTTGGCGGTCACCGGAGCGATCAAAGATACTCTTCTGAATCAACAGGACTTGGCAATTTATGCATTGCGCTTCCTGGAAAAGGAATATCCGGGCACATTGGAAGAACGGTTCAATCTGGAGGAAATCCCTGAGGATATTGTCGAGTTATTCGATGTAATCGGTAAAAACCGAGGCGTCCTTGCCGGCGGCGGCATGATTGATTACGATAAAACGGCGGAATTGATCATCCGTGAACTCAGAGCGGTAAGATTGGGCAGGATCACGTTGGAAATGCCCCCTACAGATGAAGAAGAACATGAACAATAAGCTCCTTTTCATAAGGAGCTTTATTTTTTTATGGCCAGGCCGATATAACACATAATAGGAAGTGGAGAAACATGGAGAAGCCTGTAAGTATACAGCATATAAAAATAGAATTGCAGAAAATCGACAAACCGGACCATCCTTTTTTGTTGGAATGCAAGAAAGACACGCGCAAAGGGGTCCAGAAAGCCGTGGAGCAATGGGAGAAAAAGTATCAGCACCAAATAGATTTGCAGAATAAATGGGCGACAATGACTACATATGAACAAGAAGGACGGACCAAAGGGTACAAGGCGATTGCCGGTATAGATGAAGTTGGCCGCGGCCCGCTCGCAGGGCCTGTCGTGGCAGCAGCCGTTATTTTGCCTGAGGATTTTGTTTTGCTTGGATTGGATGATTCCAAAAAAATCAGCGAGAAAAACAGAGAGATTTATTATGAAAGAATCCTTGAAGCTGCTATAGCTGTTGGAATTGGAATCGTGCCGTGTGAAACGATTGATTCCATCAATATCTATGAAGCATCGAAACAGGCTATGCTCCAAGCAATCAATCAATTGCAGACAGCGCCGGATTATCTCTTGATTGATGCCATGAAGCTGCCGGTGGAATTGCCGCAGGAATCCATCATAAAGGGCGATAGTAAAAGCGTATCGATATCGGCTGCATCTATTGTTGCTAAAGTAACCCGTGACCGGCTTATGCAAGAATATGATGAGCAATACCCGCAATACGGTTTCAAAAAGAATATGGGATATGGGACAAAAGAACATCTGGAAGCTTTACGGCATTATGGGGTGACCCCACTTCATCGTTTAAGTTTCGCCCCTGTAAGAGAGGTGGCTCATACTCTTTTTTCAACCGAAGAATAAGGTCTCAATCTAAAAAGCTATTGTCAGAATGAGTAGGAGTGATTTTATGCAAACATCCGCCATTGCGCAAGGAGGCATGAACCATCCGGCAAATTCTTCCGTCCCAGCCTTAAAAGATGGGCAGCTGGTGTATGCAAAGGTTAATAAAATCTATAGCAACCAGACTGCCGATATAACGATTGGCAATATGCGGTTAACCGCCCAATTGGATGCACCGATCGCAGTCGGCCGCAAGTATTGGTTTCAGGTTCAGCAAACAGGGGATATGACCGCACTTAAGGTCATGCAAAGTGAAGGCAGTCCGCAAAGTATAAAAGATATGGCATCCCAGCTATTGCAGCATCTGTCATTGCCTGCCACAAAGGAAAACGCCGCGCTTGCACAATTTGTTGTCCGTAACCAAATACCGGTAGCGAAAGAGCAATTCATGGTGGCACTCCAATTGACCAATGAAGCGGATCGGCCCGCAGAGGCAATGCAAGTGCTGAAAACGTTGCATACAATGAGCCTTCCGGTTACAGAATCTATTTTTAAGGCCGTTTTATCGATTGATCATAATCAGCCGCTTCAGCAAACCTTGCAATCTGCGCTTCAGGCTTTGGAGACGCCTCAGAATGATTCGGAGGCAACTTTAAAGGCTTTACTATCGCATATGTTGGAGTCTCCTGAGGAAAAGGTTGCAGAACAAGGATTGCAAAAGCTTGTATCAACTTGGCTCGCATCGAAAGGCGAATTAAGCGACCGCTTATTCAGGATTTTGCAAAACATCGGCTTCTTTCCCGAAAATCTCCCGCAGGAAGAAGTGGTGTACAATAGCCTGCAGTTAATGGGAAAGCAGTCTGCTTTCATACGCAATCCGGCTGTCCAGGAAGCGATAACGCTGCTTGCGCAAATGAAGCCAAATCAAAGCAATACTCAGGGCGAAGCGATCGAGCAATTGAAACCATTGATCTCCCGAAGTTTGATGGAAAGCCAACCAGGAAGCGCGGAACAAAAATTGTGGAAAGCCGTACAACAGGAATGGGCATCATCTGATTTGACTGCCGACCGCGGAACCAGGGTACGCTTGGCAGGGAACAAGGCGAGAAGCCAAATGGCAAGCGCAGCTTCCCATTCTGATATGAGCTCTAAAAAAGGAAGAGAAGCAGGGAATCTACTGAAGGCAGTCTATTCTACAGCTAAGTTTCTTTTGCAATATATACAATCGGCAGCTACAGGCATCGCCTCAACCAAACAAAGCCTGCAGCTTTTATCCGAAGGCGGGGGGATGGATAAAGACTATCTGTTTCCAAAACAGCAAATTATCCAGATTCTCTCGCAAAGTTTGGAGCATGAAGAAAAAACGGTTTATAACCAATGGGATCGCCAATTGGTCAAAAAGGTGCTGTATCAGGAACAACAGCAATTGAATCAGCCAGCGGGCACGATGCTGGCCAAAGAATTAAAGCAAACAATAAAACTGCTGGGATTAGACTTCGAGCATTATCTGGCCCATACGGCAAAGGGGGAGGCACTAAAGGAGCAGAATCTTTTCACGCTAAAGCCCTTGTTGATGAAAGTACTGGCCGAAACCCAAAATCCTGCCGTCAAAGAACACGCAGAACTATTAGTCCAAAAAATAACGGCCCAGCAGCTTCTTTCTTATCAAACTGGCCCTCTTCTGCACCACTTTGTCCAGATTCCTTTGTCGTTTCAAGGCTATTCGACTGAGCTAAGCATGCAGTGGAGCGGCAGGCAGAAGGACAATGGAGAGATTGATGCTTCCTTTTGCCGGGTGCTGTTTTATCTGCAGCTTGAACATGTGGATGAAATAGTCGTTGATATGACAGTCCAAAACAAAGTGATAAAAATTGACATCAAAAATGAGCAGGCAGGACTGTTGAAGGATTTGTCGACTCCGTTCATGGAAAGGATTAAAACGAATCTGGAAGCGGTCGGATACCAATTGTCGGGGCTGTCCTTTGAAAAACCACTCTCGAAGGCGGCAGAAAAGCCCCTGGCCAACCACCTTTTCTATGGAAAGAAAAGTTCTTATAACGGGGTGGATATAAAAATATGACAGAAAAGCGTAAAGAGGCTATCGCCTTAAAATATGACCGTGAGAAGGATGTATCGCCACGACTGGTCGCAAAAGGGAAGGGAAAAATAGCAGAAAGCATCCTCGAACGCGCCAAAGAGAACCACATACCGATCCAGGAGGATGCCAGCCTTGCCGAGCTGCTCGGCAAGCTGAATATCAATGAAGCCATTCCTCCCCAGCTCTATGAAGCCGTGGCCGAAGTATTCGCCTTTCTCTATAGATTGGACAAGGAGGCTGGCAAAAAGAATTCCCATACTTTAAAATAAGGCATGGGAGGCGAATTCATGAGCGATTTATCATTATTGTCCAAAATCAAAAACAAACGGTCTTCATTGACTGAAGCAGAAAAAAAAGTGGCGGATTATGTCCTTAATCAACCAGAATATATACCGACGATGACGACCAAAGAACTGGCGCAGCAGGCCGATGCCAGCGAGGCAAGCGTCATCAGATTTTGCAAGAGCATAGGGATACGCAGTTTCAAGCTATTAAAAGTCCAACTGGCAAAGGAACAAAACCAGTCGGATGGGAATATCAATGATTTTTCATTGATCCACAGCAATGATACGTCCAGCAGCCTATTCCATAAAGTCACCTATTTCAATAAATCGGCCATTGAACAAACATTACATACGCTGGATCGGAAAGAGTTGGATGAGGCGGTCGCAAAAATGTTGAAAGCCAATACAATTGCTTTTTTTGGCGTAGGAGGGTCATATGCGCCTGCAGTCGATGCACAGTACAAACTCATGAAATTAGGATTCCATGCCCAAGCATCGGCGGATTTTCACTATATGGTCGCCGCTGTCACGATGATGAAAGAGTCCGATGTCCTTGTTTTGATTAGCACTTCGGGGAAGACAAAAGAAGTAGTGGAGCTAGCCCATTATGCCAAAAGCCGCAAAGTAACTGTAATAGCGATCACCACACTGCAAAAATCGCCACTTTTGGCATTGTCGGACATAGCCTTATGCACTCCGCATGTCGAGGAAGAACATAGAATAGGAACCATCGCTTCAAGAATGACGCATTTGAATATCATCGATACCCTTTATTTAAGCATTTTTCGCTTAATGGACCAGAAAATAGTGGATTTATTGAACCAGTCGCGCGAAAAAATCATAGAGCAGCGGAAATAAAACAAACAAAGAAAGCATATCGTACTATAAATATGTTTTTTTGTTTCCGCTTGATGAAATTTAATTTCAATAAATAATAATAATTTATTGATTTTAAATTTCTGGAGGATTATAATGAAAGCGCAATCAAAGCAACCAAGAAAAGAAGGGATAATATGTTAGAAAGATTAACCACAGAAAATAGAAATCAACGCACCATGGATCTTGATACAATGACCATACGTGAAATTCTGGCCATCATGAATGAGGAAGACCGCTCGGTGCCGTTAGCCATCGAAAGCCAATTAGGGAATATTGAAGCTATCGTCCAGCTTACAATAGAATCTTTCAACAAAGGAGGGAGATTGATCTATCTCGGAGCGGGCACAAGCGGCCGGCTCGGTGTTTTGGACGCGGCTGAATGCCCACCGACATTCGGCACGGACCCTCGAATGGTAGTGGGGTTGATTGCAGGCGGGGAGAAAGCCTTTTTGGCAGCCATAGAGGGAGCGGAGGATTCTGAAGAGCTTGCCGTAAAGGAGCTTAAGGAATTGAAGCTGACTGAAAAAGACATGGTAATTGGAATTGCCGCAAGCGGCCGGACTCCTTATGTAATAGGCGGACTAAAGTATGCCCGTACAATAGGCGCTTCCACAGGCAGTATCGCTTGCAATGCCAATGCGGCAATCAGTGCATACAGCCAATTTGCGGTTGAAATTGAAACAGGTTCTGAAATCCTCACTGGTTCGACGCGCCTTAAGGCAGGAACCGCACAGAAGCTGGTGCTCAATATGATTTCCACAGCCAGTATGATTGGCATCGGAAAGGTTTATAAAAACCTGATGGTTGATGTCCAGCCAACCAATGCCAAATTGGTGGAGCGGTCCATCCGCATCATCATGGAAGCGACGGAGGTGCCATACGAGCAAGCAAAAAAATACTATCAATCCGCCGAGGGGAATGTTAAAACAGCGATCGTGATGCTGCTGACGGATTGTACGCTTGAAGAAGCAGCCGAAAAGTTGGACCGTGCAAAGGGTTTTATCAGACAGACATTATAGAATAAGAAAAAGTCATACTTAAGGGGGAAGCATGATGAAAAGGGAGCAGAAACTTGCGGGAGACATTTTGGATCAAGTTGGCGGCAAAGAGAATATACGTCAAATCAATCATTGTATGACCCGTCTGCGGCTATCATTGCGTGACAGCAGCAAGGCGAATCTGCCGGAAATCAAAAAGCTCGACGGCGTGATGGGTGTGATTGATGATGAAACCTTACAAATTATTGTCGGACCAGGATTTGTGACAAAAGTAGCCGGCGAAATGAGCCTGATGACTGGCTTGAAGGCCGGGGAAGTGGCAGCTGACAGCGATACGGTTGCCCGGGATACAAAAGCGCAGATTAAGGCGAAAAATAGTACACCGTTCAAAAATCTATTGCGGAAGATCGGGAATATATTCATCCCGCTGATTCCGGCTTTAGTGGCATCCGGTATTATAAACGGGATTTCCAATTTTGCCGTGAATGCCGGGGCGGATAGAGAAGGAACGATCCTCCAAATCCTGCTGTTCATCGGCGGAGGGATATTCGCCTATCTTGGGGTGCTTGTTGGCTGGAATACAGCTAAAGAGTTTGGCGGCACGCCGGCATTGGGAGCGATTGCAGGCATATTTGTTTTCAACCCTGCACTTGCCAATATCCATCTGTTCGGAGACGCGTTAGTCGTTGGCCGCGGCGGTCTGTTTGCTGTCATTATGGCAGCTTGGCTGATGGCATTTACTGAAAAAAATGTAAGGAAAGTAATACCGAATGCAGTTGATATTATTTTTACTCCTTTAATTTCGGTGTTGTTTGTAGGATTTGTTACGCTCATCGTCATTCAGCCTTTGGGCGGTTGGTTATCAGACGGCATTATTTGGGCGATCAATTGGATTCTGGATGTCGGCGGCGCATTTGCCGGGGCTATTTTGGCAGGTACCTTCCTTCCATTAGTAATGGTCGGTTTGCACCAAGGCTTGACGCCAATCCATATGGAATTCATCTCCTCAACCGGTGTGACTCCGATTTTGCCGATCCTGGCCATGGCCGGGGCGGGGCAAGTGGGTGCAGCGCTTGCGGTCTTTGCAAAAACAAAAAATAAAAAAGTGCGAAATATCATCAAGGGAGCCCTTCCAGTTGGATTCCTTGGAATCGGCGAACCGCTTTTATACGGTGTCACGCTTCCGCTCGGAAGGCCATTCCTGACTGCCTGCCTTGGCGCGGCATTTGGAGGCGCTTTCCAGGCAATTATGCATACGGCAGCAACCGGTATAGGGGTTTCAGGCTTATCGCTGATTCCGCTGATTGCTGAAAATAAATATGTATACTATTTCCTCGGCCTTGTTATTTCTTATGCAGCAGGATTTGTCTTTACCTATCTGTTCGGCTTCAAAGAGGAAATGGTGGAAAATATGGAATAATCAAAAAAGCGGCAAGGAGGATTCTTTTCTCCTTGTTCTTTATTTTAACCGGAAAATGAATAATAGAGAAAGAAGGGATAATCGTGTTAGGTATATCTGTGTATATAGGCCAGCAAAGCCTGGAAGATCAATGGCAGTATCTGAAAGAGATGAAAGAAGCAGGCTTCACTTCCGTTTTTACCTCCCTTCATATCCCGGAAGATGACCACTCCTTATATAGTGGGCTTTTGAAGGAACTGGCGGTGCAAACAAGGAAATTGGACATGGAGCTGATGGCGGACTTATCCCCTGCATCTTTAAAAGCGCTGGGAATCGATTTGGGTGATATACAATCCCTAGCAGAGTGGGGATTGACAGGGGTTAGGATCGACTATGGACTTAAATCGGAAATCATTGTGGAACTTTCGAAAAAAATGAAAGTTGCTTTAAATGCCAGTACACTGGACCCTGTTTTTTTACAACGCTTAAAGTGGATGGGATTGAATAAGGAACACATAGAAGCATGGCATAATTTTTATCCGCGCCCTGAGACTGGGTTAGACCGTGATTATTTTATTGAGAAAAATAAATGGCTAAAGTCGGCAGGATTGACGGTGATGGCTTTCATTCCCGGAGATGTATTAAGGGGACCGCTTTATAAACGGCTGCCGACACTGGAGGAACATCGGGATGCCTCTTCTTTTTATGCGTATCTTGATTTAATGGATTGCTATGTTGATAAAATAGTAATCGGCGACAGAGGACTCTTCGAAAGCAGCCTGCAGCAGTTCAAAGGAAAAAGAGAAGGCTCCATTCCATTGCGTTGTAGCATTTTGACACAGGATGCCGCCAGCAAAAAAATGATTCTGCAAGTGCATAAAAGCAGAATGGACCCTTCAAGGGATGTAGTCCGGTCTGAAACATCAAGAATGTACGCGATGCCGGGGCAACAAATAATAAGGGAAAACACTGTTGTAAGACAGAGGGGGAGCATTACGCTCGATAATGATCATTATGGCAGATACAGCGGTGAACTGCAGCTTGCCAAAAAAGATTTGCCGGCTGACCCAAAGGTGAATGTAGTAGGGCATATTCTTGATGAAGATTTGGGATTGTTAGAAAAAATAGGGCCGGGTTGTTCTTTTTCTTTAGTCCCTTCTAAACGGCACTAAGCCTTCTGTTTCAGCGCATTAGTGATGACCAAACGACAGTAAGAATCTGAATGGTTCAATTAAAAATCGGAGGATAATCAAAAACACCAGTTCTCTTTTATTTTACTTTATTAAAGCAAAATAAAAGGGAACTGTCATTTTTTTCTTGGCGTTATAGTACAGCTGTTTACTAGAAAAATTTATTTTCCTATTTTTATACTAAAAACATATTTTATCTATTTTTGAGAGTAATTGCTAGACAAGTATTTTGACATTTTATACAATGAAAGCGCAATCTAGTTTATTTTGTAACATTTTGTTGGAAATAATCATTGGAAATTGCATGTTTTATACTGGGAACGAACGCTGATAGGAGGATGGGATATGAATATCCACGAGTATCAAGGTAAAGAGGTCCTCAGAAAATACGGGGTTGCCGTACCGAATGGCAAGGTAGCATTTTCTGTGGAAGAAGCGGTTGAAGCTGCGAAAGAGCTTGGGACACAAGTATGTGTTGTTAAAGCTCAAATCCATGCAGGCGGACGCGGTAAAGCAGGCGGAGTAAAAGTAGCAAAAAATCTTGATGAAGTACGTACATACGCGGACGAGATTCTTGGGAAGACACTCGTAACTCATCAAACAGGCCCTGAAGGAAAAGAAGTTAAGCGCTTGCTGATTGAAGAAGGATGCGACATTAAAAAAGAATACTATGTTGGCCTAGTACTGGATCGCCAAACTTCTCGAGTGGTGCTGATGGCATCTGAAGAAGGCGGCACAGAAATTGAAGAAGTAGCGGAAAAAACACCGGAAAAAATCTTTAAAGAAGAGATCGATCCTATTGTGGGCTTGACTAGCTTCCAGGCTAGAAGAATAGCATTCAATATTAATATTCCGAATGAACTGATTGGACAGGCTGCCAAGTTCATGTTGAGTTTATATACAGCTTTTATCGAAAAAGATTGTTCAATTGCTGAAATCAATCCATTGGTCGTTACCGGCGATGGCAAGGTAATGGCGCTTGATGCAAAATTAAACTTCGATGATAATGCTACCTACCGCAACAAAGATATCGTTGAATACCGTGACCTGGATGAAGAAGATCCAAAGGAAATTGAAGCTTCCAAATATGATTTAAGCTATATTTCTTTGGATGGAAACATCGGCTGTATGGTCAACGGAGCCGGTCTTGCGATGTCCACAATGGATATCATCAAACATTACGGCGGGGATCCTGCCAACTTCCTTGATGTAGGCGGCAGCGCGACTGCAGAAAAAGTAACTGAAGCCTTCAAAATCATCCTGTCCGATGAGCATGTTAAAGGCATTTTTGTTAATATTTTCGGCGGCATTATGAAATGCGATATTATTGCGGAAGGCGTAGTAGAAGCAGCGAAGCAATTGGGATTAACAGTACCGCTTGTTGTGCGTTTGGAAGGAACAAACGTAAAAGAAGGCAAAGAAATTCTTAAAAATTCAGGCATTAATATTACAGCAGCTGAATCGATGGCTGACGGCGCACAAAAAATCGTATCATTAGTAGGTTAATAGGCAGGGGGGAGAAATATGAGCGTTTTAATTAATAAAGACACAAAGGTCATTGTACAAGGGATTACAGGATCAACGGCACGTTTCCACACACAACAAATGCTTGAATACGGCACTAAAATCGTCGGCGGCGTTACACCCGGAAAAGGCGGGCAAGAAGTGGAAGGCGTCCCGGTATTCAATACAGTCAGCGAGGCAGTCAAACAAACTGGTGCAAACGCTTCAGTTATTTATGTAGCTGCTCCATTCGCAGCTGATGCCATTCTAGAAGCTGTCGATGCAGAATTGGATTTGGTTATTTGCATCACAGAGCATATTCCTGTCTTGGATATGGTAAAAGTTAAACGTTATATGGAAGGCAAGAAAACAAGATTGATCGGACCAAACTGTCCTGGCGTTATTTCACCTGATGAATGTAAAATTGGCATCATGCCTGGATATATTCATACAAAAGGCCATGTCGGCGTCGTTTCCCGTTCAGGCACTTTGACATATGAAGCTGTCCATCAGTTGACACAAGCAGGCCTGGGACAATCCTCAGCGGTAGGAATCGGCGGGGACCCGGTTAACGGCACTAACTTTATCGATGTTCTGAAAGCGTTTAATGAAGATCCGGAGACTTACGCTGTAATTATGATCGGCGAAATCGGCGGAACAGCTGAAGAAGAAGCTGCACAGTGGGTGAAGGAAAATATGACAAAACCTGTAGTAGGCTTCATTGGAGGCCGTACAGCGCCAGCAGGCAAGCGCATGGGACATGCAGGCGCCATTATTTCCGGAGGCAAAGGGACAGCTGATGAAAAAATCCGCGTCATGAACGAATGCGGAATCAAAGTGGCTGAAACACCTTCTGTAATGGGTGAAACACTTATTTCTGTACTGAAAGAAAAAGGCTTGTACGATCAATGTAAAACACATTAATTGGGAATCCGAATGAGTTAACGCCCCTCAAATTTGGGGGGTGTGCTTTTGTATACCTAACTATAGGAGGCATGAACATATGCTGGATCCGTTCAAAAATAATTTATTGCTGCTCCATCACTGCCGGGGAATCGGCTGGAAGGGAATAGCAGCTATTCTCCGCTTAGACCCGCAGCTTCTTCATCTTCAGGAGACTTCCCCGACAGATTGGTCAAGAATCCTCTATTCCCATACATCCGTTCAACTTAATCACTTTTTATCCGATCTTCGCAGTATTGATGTCGAACAGCTGAGCCATCAATATGCACGCCACAACATTCAAATCCTCACTATTTTTGATCCTGAATATCCCCTGCAATTAAAACAGATTTTCCAGCCGCCTTGGATTTTGTATATAAAAGGGAAGAGCGACCTGCTCCAAGAACCCAAAATCTTGGGAGTTGTAGGCCCAAGGAAGCCGTCTATCTATGCAAAGGATACTATTGACTGCCTGTTGCCGCCGCTGATCCGAAAAGGGTATGTAATCGCGAGCGGCTTGGCCTCTGGTGTAGACCGTTTTGCCCACTTATCCGCTATTGAAAATGAAGGGAAAACCATCGGTGTGCTTGCAGGCGGCCTATGCCATATTTATCCGAAGGAAAATGTCCCATTGGCTTTGGAGATGATGGGCAATCAATTGGTGATTTCTGAAACGCCGCCTTTCCACAAAGCCCAGCCGTATATGTTTCCTTTAAGGAACAGAATTATCAGCGGCTTGAGCGGAGGTGTAGTGGTCGTGGAAGCTAAGGAACGAAGCGGTTCGCTGATTACTGCCCAGCTTGCTTTAGAACAGGGAAGAGAAGTATATGCAGTGCCTGGAACGATTTTGGGCGTTTATTCGGTAGGGACGCATAAACTCATACAGGAAGGAGCAAAGTTGGTGTATCAGGCAAAAGATATTGAAGATGAATTTGTCTCATTTACCTAAAGGATTTCAACGATAGCTTCCCTTGAGTAAAAGGGAGGAGGAAAGAGATGTTTCTTATGCCATGAATGAATATATATAATGAAGAAAAAGGTGTATGTAAAAAAATAAAACAAGCAATGAAAGCGGAAAACCATTGCTTGTTTTATTTTTTTTGCAATGGAATATAAAGTTATTGTTTACAGTTGGTGGAATATGTGTAAATATGAAATTTGTAAGAAATTTGCTTGGAAAGAATTCGAAATAGCTTGAAATATACTTTGTTTTACTATAAATTGAGCATCAAGCCGGCCTTTCTGGTTTTCAATCCAATAAACCGCTTTATTTGCCAAAAGGCACATAAGTATGTAAGTATTAAAATTGCACTTTGCCACGTATGGCAGCATGTTCAGATTACCATAACTAAACTGCACCCGTGTGCAATACGTTGACAAATTAAAATTGAATGATTAATAATAGTGGAGATTTAAATAACCTCTTAAGGAGGATTTTGCATGTCAGAATATCTTGTCATAGTGGAATCACCAGCCAAGGCAAAAACAATTGAAAAATACCTTGGGAAAAAGTATAAAGTAAAAGCATCAATGGGACATGTTATAGATTTGCCCAAAAGTCAAATGGGCGTTGATATAGAACATAATTTTGAGCCTAAGTATATTACGATCAGGGGAAAGGGCCCCATTTTAAAAGACATTAAAACAGCGGCTAAAAAAGCCAAAAAAATCTATCTCGCGGCTGACCCCGACAGAGAAGGTGAAGCGATTGCCTGGCACTTGGCCAAATCGTTGAACCTGGATGAAGATTCAAAATGCCGGGTTGTATTTAATGAGATCACCAAGGATGCCATTAAGGAATCCTTCAAACATCCACGACCAATCAATATGGACTTGGTGGACGCCCAACAAGCGCGCAGAGTCCTAGACCGATTAGTAGGATACAATATCAGCCCTTTACTATGGAAGAAAGTGAAAAAAGGGTTGAGTGCAGGCCGTGTGCAATCAGTGGCTGTGCAACTGATTATCGACCGCGAAAAAGAAATCCTGGAATTCAAACCAGAAGAGTATTGGACGATCGGAGCACATTTCCAAAAGGATACGACAGGCTTTGAGGGCTCGTTTTTCAGCTATCAAGGGAAAAAGATTCCTCTTCAATCCGAACAGGATGTAAAGAAAATCCAAGGGCATCTGAAAGGCAATGAATTCAGGGTCTCTTCTGTAACAAAAAAAGAAAGAAAAAGAAATGCAGCGCTTCCTTTTACGACCTCTTCCCTGCAACAGGAAGCTGCACGTAAATTGAATTTCCGGGCGAAGAAAACGATGATGCTAGCCCAGCAATTGTATGAAGGAATCGATTTAGGCAAAGAAGGCACAGTCGGTTTGATTACATATATGAGAACCGATTCAACACGAATATCCGACGTTGCGGTGGCCGAATGCGCTCAATATGTAGAAAGCCATTACGGAAAAGAGTATGTGTTGACAGAGCAACGAAAAGAAAAGAAACAAGGCAAAACGCAGGATGCCCACGAAGCTGTACGGCCGACCAGCACAATGAAAGATCCGGCTTCAGTGAAAGAATTCCTTTCAAGAGACCAACATCGGCTTTACCGTCTGATTTGGGAACGGTTCGTTTCAAGCCAAATGGCACCTGCTATTCTCGATACGATGAGTGTTGACCTGGAGAATAATGAAGTTTTATTCAGAGCAACCGGGTCAAAGATAAAATTTCCGGGCTTCATGAAAGTGTATGTCGAAGGAACCGATGATAATGTAGAAGAAAAAGACAACCATCTGCCGGAACTGGCTGAAGGCGACATCGTCTTTTCAAAAGACATCGAACCTGTACAGCATTTCACACAGCCGCCGCCACGGTACACAGAAGCGCGATTGGTCAAGACACTTGAAGAGCTGGGCATTGGCCGGCCTTCCACCTACGCACCGACGCTCGATACCATCCAAAAACGCGGCTATGTTTCCTTGGACAATAAGCGTTTTATCCCTACTGAGTTAGGTGAAATTGTATCCCAGCTAATCATGGAATTCTTCCCGGAAATTCTTGAAGTGGAATTCACTGCGAATATGGAAGAAGAATTCGATAATATTGAAGCTGGAGAAATAGAATGGAAAAAAGTCATTGATGATTTCTACCGTGATTTCGAAGGCCATCTCAGAAAAGCGGAAGCCGAGATGGAAAAAGTAGAAATCAAGGATGAACCGGCAGGGGAAGATTGCGAGCTGTGTGGAAGCCCAATGGTCTTTAAGATGGGCCGGTACGGCAAATTTATGGCCTGCAGTAATTTTCCGGAATGCCGCAATACAAAACCGATCGTTAAAGCGATTGATGTACCTTGCCCTAAATGTGGGAAAGGTGAAATCATCGAAAGAAAAAGCAAGAAAAAACGCGTTTTCTACGGCTGCAACCGATATCCTGAATGCGATTTTGTTTCATGGGATAAACCGATTGCCCGCAAATGCCCTAAATGTGAAAGCTTATTGGTGGAGAAAAAGCTTAAAAAAGGCGTTCAAGTGCAATGTACGGAATGTGACTATAAAGAAGCACCGCAAAAGTAGGCGATTCAATCGCCTGCTTTTTTTTGAGAAAACGCTGTTTGGCTTTGTGAAGCATTTTATAAGGCAAATTTAAAGAATATTTGTTAAACTGTTATAGTGTTATTCACGTACAGTTGTTTTCATGAAAGAAAGCACAGTTTAACAAAGCGATGATCTGGAGAAAATAACCTGTACATAATAAAGGATTCTCTGTTAAGTGCACTTTTTCAACAAAGAGTCAATTTTGTGTGAAATGTATATGGACAAAATAAGAACAAAAAGGATATAATGGCATTCGGTTCAGTTATTTTATTGAAATAGTATTAAAAGGGATTATACGGTATTTGTTTTTCTTTCGATGTTGAAAATACACATACTGGTTAATAAAACCATACGAAGTAAAACATATTGATATACCTTTAGATACATTGTTGGCTGTTCCAACCAACTAAGTCTCTCATAGTAAAATCGAATGGCATCCAATAGACCCTTTACAGGATTTTTCATGACTCAACATAGATTGCGATTTTAGATGAAAGAGCCTTTTCTGTTCAATATACAGAATTTGAAAAATTGTGTAATACGTACGATACGTAACTATTTCTTTTTTGGAGGTTTTAGTATGAGTGATATGACAGTAAATGTAATAGGCGCAGGCCTTGCAGGCAGCGAGGCAGCCTGGCAGATTGCTAATCGTGGCATAAAAGTAAACCTTTTCGAAATGCGGCCAGTTAAAATGACGCCGGCGCACCACACGGATAAATTTGCAGAATTGGTCTGCAGCAATTCATTAAGAGCCAACACGCTGACAAATGCGGTAGGTGTCTTAAAGGAAGAAATGCGCCATTTAAACTCATTGATCCTGAAAGCGGCAGATGAGAGCTCCGTCCCAGCCGGCGGTGCATTGGCGGTGGATCGCCATGAATTTGCAGGGTATATCACTGAAGCGCTGAAGAACCATGAGAATGTAACGGTGCTTAACCAAGAGGTAAGCAAACTGCCGGATGGTGTCACTGTTGTTGCGACTGGTCCGCTTACAAGCCCGGATTTATCGGCAAAGATTGCTGAATTGACAGGGGAAGATCATTTGTACTTCTATGATGCGGCTGCCCCAATCATTGAAAAGGAAAGCATTGACTTCAGCAAGGTATATGTGAAATCCCGCTATGACAAAGGGGAAGCCGCATATGTCAATTGCCCGATGACTGAAGAAGAATTCAATGTGTTTTATGATGCGTTGATTTCAGGTGAAACGGTTCCTCTAAAAGAATTTGAAAAAGAAATCTTCTTCGAAGGCTGTATGCCTGTTGAAGTAATGGCATCAAGAGGTAAAAAAACAATGCTTTTTGGCCCTTTAAAACCGGTCGGCCTCGAAGATCCGCGCACGGGCAAACGGCCGTATGCAGTTGTCCAATTGCGCCAGGATGACGCTGCAGGAACATTGTATAATATCGTAGGTTTTCAAACTCATTTAAAATGGGGCGCCCAAAAAGAAGTGATCCGGTTGATTCCTGGCCTGGAAAACGCTGAAATTGTCCGTTACGGAGTTATGCACCGAAATACATTCATCAACTCGCCGAATGTTCTTAAGGCCACTTATCAAACAAAAAATAATCCTCATTTATTTTTTGCCGGACAAATGACCGGTGTGGAAGGATACGTGGAATCAGCAGCATCAGGATTGATCGCTGGGATCAATGCTGCCCATACGATACTCGGCAAAGAAACGGTGGAGTTCCCTGCGGAAACGGCAATCGGCAGTATGGCTAAGTACATCACGACAGCGAATCCAAAGAACTTCCAACCGATGAATGCCAATTTTGGTTTATTCCCTGAACTGCCTGAAAAGATTAGAGGCAAAAAAGAGCGTAATGAAATGCATGCTAAACGAGCATTAGAAACAATTCAGAACTTTGCGAAAAGTTTGAGTTATTAATTGCGTGGGCTACTGAATTATGTTACTATTTAGTAGCCCATGCGAGGTGATAAAATGCAAGGCTACGATGAAGCAATGCTGTCATTTTTACAATATTTACAGTTAGAAAAAAACTATTCTGATTATACGATTGACTATTATCGCCAAGATATTAACGAGTTTCTCTTGTTCATTTCTGAGCAAGCTATAAATGGATTACATATGGTTTCTTATTTTGATGCACGGCTGTATTTAACCAAACTGTATAGCAAGAATTTGGCTAAAAAGTCAATTGCGCGGAAGACGTCTTGTTTGCGGAGCTTCTATAAATGGATGATGCGGGAAGAGATGGTGGACGAAAATCCTTTTACCATGGTTGCCCTTCCAAAGAAAGAACAAAAACTTCCCCAATTCCTTTACGAAGAAGAAATCGTGCAATTGCTTGCTTCCATTCCTGAAACCACACTTGGACAAAGGAATTTGGCATTAATAGAATTGTTATATGCCACCGGAATGAGGGTGAGTGAGTGCTGTGGGTTACAAATAAAGGATATCCACTTTGCGCTTGAAACCATCCTTGTTCACGGAAAGGGAAAAAAAGACCGCTATATCCCTTTTGGGAAATATGCAGCCAACGCTTTGCATAAATATATGAATGGCGCTCGAAAAGAACTCATGAAAAAAGCAGAGCATGACTATGTGTTCGTGAACTCACGGGGCGAGCCAATAACTCCAAGAGGAATCAGGCATATTTTAAAACAAACGATCGAGCATGCATGTGTTGACGGAAAACTTTATCCCCATATGCTTCGGCACAGCTTCGCCACCCATCTCCTGAACAATGGAGCAGACATGCGTTCTGTCCAAGAGCTTTTGGGGCATGAAAATCTGTCTTCCACACAGATCTACACCCATATTACGAAAGATCAGCTGCAAAAAGTATATCAATCTTCACATCCGCGGGCTTAATGCCTGTTTTGAAAGGAGAAATACCATGGGAAATTTTCATGCAACTACTATTTTTGCCATTAGACACAAAGGGCAATGTGCCATGTCGGGTGACGGCCAAGTCACTCTAGGAAATCAGATTGTAATGAAACACACAGCGAGAAAAGTCAGAAGATTATTCAGAGGGAAGGTTCTTGCGGGCTTTGCGGGTTCAGTAGCCGATGCATTCACTCTTTCTGAAATGTTCGAAGGGAAACTTGAAGAGTATAACGGTAATCTGCAGCGTGCGGCTGTCGAGCTTGCCAAGCAATGGCGCGGCGATAAAATGTTAAGACAGCTAGAAGCGATGCTGATCGTCATGGATAAGGACAGTTTATTATTAGTATCAGGAACTGGCGAAGTCATAGAGCCTGATGATGGCATGCTGGCGATCGGTTCAGGCGGAAGTTATGCGTTAAGTGCTGGCAGAGCGTTGAAAAGATATTCCGGGGATCATTTATCCGCAAGAGAAATCGCACATGCTTCTTTAGAGATTGCCGGCGAGATCTGCGTTTTTACGAACTCCAATATTATAATTGAAGAATTATAAAAAAAGGTGGCCACTATGATGAAGATTAACCGTGAAAATCTAACGCCAAGACAGATTGTCGATAAACTGAACCAATATATTGTCGGGCAAAATGATGCCAAACGCGCTGTAGCGATTGCTCTGCGGAACCGCTATAGACGAAGCATGCTCCCAGAGAGCCTGCGGGAAGAAGTAGTTCCAAAAAATATTTTGATGATCGGCCCTACGGGAGTCGGTAAAACCGAAATCGCCAGAAGAATTGCGAAGTTGGTAGCTGCACCTTTCGTAAAAGTAGAAGCGACCAAGTTCACCGAGGTTGGTTACGTGGGAAGAGATGTGGAATCGATGGTTAGAGACCTGATGGAAACATCGATTCGGATCGTTAAAGAAGAAAAAATGCAGAGTGTTAAGGACTTGGCTGAAAAGAATGCCAATAATAGATTGGTGGAATTGTTGGTGCCATCTGCGAAGAAATCGGCTTCTTTCAAAAATCCACTTGAAATGTTCTTCGGCGGAGCTGCTGAAACAGATGAAAGCAAAGACGACACATCAACAGCGGAAGAAGCCAGCAAGAAGGAAAAACGTGAAGCCGTCAAGCGTGACCTGGATGCTGGAAAGCTTGAAGAAGTGTACGTGACTGTTGAGGTGGAAGAACAGCCGCCATCCATGTTCGACATGCTGCAAGGTTCCGGTATGGAACAGATGGGCATGAATATGCAGGATGCTTTCAGTAGCCTGATGCCCAAAAAACGGAAAAAGCGTAAACTGACTGTTTCAGAAGCGCGGAAAGTCCTTACGAACGAAGAAGCATCCAAGTTGATCGATATGGACGAAGTCACTCAGGAAGCGGTTGTCAAGGCGGAACAAACGGGCATTATCTTTATTGATGAAATTGATAAGATTGCCAGCAAGTCTTCAGGCGGTTCATCTGCGGATGTATCGCGTGAAGGTGTGCAAAGAGATATTCTGCCGATTGTTGAAGGCTCTACAGTAGTTACAAAATATGGACCGGTAAAAACAGACCATATGCTGTTTATTGCGGCCGGAGCATTCCATATCGCCAAGCCTTCCGACCTGATCCCTGAGCTGCAGGGGCGCTTCCCAATCCGCGTTGAGTTGCAAAAGCTGACAGTAGAGGATTTTCAGCGTATTCTTCATGAGCCAGACCACGCTCTTTTGAAACAATATGAAGCTTTATTAGAAACAGAAGGTATACAAATAGAATTTTCTGACGATGCTATTCGTAAGATTGCGGAAGTAGCGTATGAAGTGAACCAAAATACAGATAATATAGGTGCTCGCAGATTGCACACCATTCTGGAAAAACTGTTGGAAGATCTTTCTTTCGAGGCTCCTGATATCACGATGGAGAAAATCGTGATTACACCTCAATATGTGGAGGGAAAACTAGGAACCATTTCGAAGAATAAAGATCTCAGCCAATTTATCCTTTAATGCAGTCCAGAGATTCAACCTGCCAGCTTATCTAACCAGTTTTCGATTATAGTTCACAAAACGTTATTTTCAAGTGATAGATCAAGCAAATATAGAATTACACATAAAATTTAATATGGCACCAATTAGGAGGAACTTTTTCATGAATTTACTTGAAAAAACTAGAAAGATTAATGCAATGCTTCAAAATGCAGCTGGAAAGCCGGTAAACTTCAAAGAAATGGCAGAAAGCTTAAGTGAAGTAATCGATTCCAATGTATATGTAGTAAGCAGAAGAGGAAAGCTGCTTGGCGTTGCGATCAACCAACAAATTGAAAATGAACGTATGAAGAAAATGTTTGAAGACCGCCAATTCCCGGAAGAATACACAAACAGCTTGTTCAATCTGCAAGTTACTTCTTCCAATTTAGGAGTAGACAGTGAATACACTGCCTTCCCAGTAGAAAACAAAGATTTATTCGTGAACGGGCTTACAACGATTGTTCCGATTATCGGAGGCGGCGAAAGATTGGGAACACTAATCTTGGCCCGACTTGAAGAAAAATTCCAAGACGATGATTTAATCTTGGCTGAATATGGCGCAACCGTAGTAGGGATGGAAATCCTTCGCGAAAAAGCAGAAGAAATTGAAGGAGAAGCGAGAAGCAAAGCCGTGGTTCAAATGGCCATTTCTTCTTTGTCCTACAGCGAGCTAGAAGCAATCGAGCATATCTTCGAAGAGTTAAACGGCCACGAAGGATTGTTGGTTGCATCTAAAATTGCAGACCGTGTCGGCATTACCCGCTCTGTAATTGTCAATGCGCTTCGTAAGCTGGAGAGCGCTGGCGTGATCGAATCCCGTTCTCTTGGAATGAAAGGAACATACATCAAAGTATTGAACAATAAATTCCTTGTCGAATTAGAAAAATTGAAAAACCATTAATTTTAAATAAGCCAGCCATTACAATATGGCTGGCTTATTTATGAAATATCACGCTCGGACGTGCAACTGAATTATTAATATGTCTAAAACCCTAAAATTTTTTGAGAATTTTAGGGTTTTTTTTGAGGAAAAATTCCTAAAAAATAAGTCTTATTGACTATTGAAATGGTGAATTTTTTCACTCGGAAAAAAGGAAAAAAGTCGATTTTTCTTAATAATCGCTTGTTTTAACTGGATTCCAAATAAAAAATTCCAATATAAGGATAAATTATAGTTTTTTTGATAAATTGCATATCTTTTGCTTAAAAAGCTATATATGTCTAAAATAGGTAAATAGTAGGCGTTTTTTTTTGCTTATTTTCATTATTATGTATATATCAGCAAAATTAGACAATCAAGACCTATTATATAAGTCCCTTAAACAATAAAGTATATTTATGTCAATATTAAGGAATATTGTCAGCGCATCTTTATTATTGCCCTTTTTTTATGTAATTTGTATATATGGTTATATATTACAAAAATGTATATTAAAGTACAGTGGGATGATGACAATTAGTAAATGAATAGAAAGGTGAAAAGTATGTCGATTTTTTCGGGCACTATTGCACATTTGGAAAATGCATTGAATTATGCAAGCACTAAGCAAAAAGTCATTTCTGACAATTTGGCAAATGCAGATACACCCAATTTTAAAGCAAAAAGCGTTTCTTTTAAAAAAATGCTTGATACAGAAATGGATTCGTTCTCTACCAATAAAAGTGATGCCAGGCATTTTGATTTATCCAACGATGGCCAATCGATGCCCGGTGTTTATGTGAAGGGGAATATATCCTATAACAATAACGGCAATTCCGTTGATGCTGATAAAGAAATGAGCGATATGGCAGAGAATCAAATTTACTATAACGCTTTGATCGACCGGATGAATGGCAAGTTAAAATCGTTGGAAAATGTCATAAGGGGAGGCAAATAATGATGGGGATGTTTGACAGCATGCACAGTACAGCCTCTGCATTGACGGCCCAAAGGCTGCGTATGGACGTTATTTCGAGCAACATGGCCAATGTCGATTCGACCAGAGGCAAGTATGTAGATGGCAAATGGCAGCCATACCAGCGTAAATCTGTTGTTTTCCAACCAGGGAACGCTTCATTTTCTTCTTATCTGAATAAAGCGATGGGTTCGGGTGCTGGACAAGGAGTGAAAGTAACAAAGGTCATTGAAGATCAATCTCCTTCCAAGCTGGTGTATGACCCTGATCACATAGATGCCGATGAAAATGGGTATGTGCATATGCCCAATGTTGATCCGTTGAGGGAAATGGTGGATTTAATGAGTGCGACACGCTCATACGAAGCGAATGTGACAGTCTTCAATGCATCCAAAAGCATGATGATGAAGGCTCTTGAAATAGGCAAGTAGATAGGAGAATGAAAGAATGGCTATATCAGGTATAAATTTGTTAAATACAATACAGCAAACAACCGCCGGCAGAACAACTCCAGCGCAGGCTCAAAAGACATTTTCCTCTATGTTAAAACAATCTTTGAACGAAGTGAATGCCACGCAGATCCAATCCGATGCACTGACGAATCAACTGGCGAACGGCGGGCAAGTTGATCTTCATTCAGTGATGATTGCCTCCCAAAAAGCAAATATCATGATGCAGACAACGTTGGAAGTAAGAAATAAAGCAGTGGAAGCCTATCAAGAAATGATGAGGATGCAAGTGTAAGCCATCATATTCCTATGTACTGAATACTATGGAGAAATCCAGAGGGGCAGAGAAACATGACAAAGCGGTCGGGGGAACATGATGAAAGAAAAAGTGAACGTTTATATACAAAAAATAAAAGATATTTGGAGAAATAAAACAAATAAGCAGAAATGGATATTGATCGGATCCGTTGTGTTGGCCATTGTCTTTATCGCTGTGGCTTCTTGGTTTGTGACAAAGCCGACGATGATTCCTTTGTATTCAGACCTTTCTCCGGCGGAGACCGGGAGCATTAAGGAAAATGTGGATGCTAAGGGAATAAAAACAGAAATAGCCGATAATGGCACGACCATCCTTGTTCCGAAAGAACAGGTGGATACACTGAAAGTTCAGTTGGCATCAGAAGGGCTTCCGGAAACGGGCAGTATTGACTATTCATTTTTTAGCCAGAATGCCAAAATGGGCCTCACAGATAATGAATTCAATGTCTTGAAACTTGAATCCACCCAAACTGAGTTGGCAAATTTGATTAAGCAAATCGACGGCGTCCAGAATGCAAAAGTAATGATCTCCATGCCTGAAAAAGGCGTGTTTGTGACAGAAAACAATGAACAGGCATCAGCCTCCATCGTACTTGAGGTTAAGCCAGGCTATAGATTTCAAGATGATCAAATAAAGGCCTTATATCATCTTGTGTCAAAAAGCATCCCGAATCTTCCTGAAGAGAACATAGCTATTATGAACCAAAATTTCGAATATTACGATTTAAATAACGATAGTAAACTGGCCAATGGTTCCTCCATTGTCGACCAATTTGCCGTCAAGAAACAAATTGAACGTGACATTCAAAGACAGGTCCAAACGATGCTGGGCACAATCATGGGCCAGGACAAGGTTGTTGCATCTGTGACGGCTGATGTCGATTTTTCTCAGGAAAAAAGAGAAGAAAATCTAGTGACGCCGGTTGACGAAGAGAATATGGCCGGCATTGCCATAAGCGCCAAAAAACTTTCTGAAACATTCAGCGGCAAAGGTGCCGGTGCCGGTGGGGTACCGCAAGGGGAAGATTCTTCCGATGCAATCGGATCATCTTCACAGTATGTAGAAGGTTCAGATAATAATGGGGATTATGAGAAAACAGAAGAAACAATCAATAATGAGGTAAATCGCATTAAAAAAGAAGTGGTGGAAAGTCCTTATAAAGTAAAAGATTTAGGCATCCAAGTAATGGTTGAACCGCCGAATGCCAAGGATCCCAATTCACTGCCCCAAGAAAGAATCGATGATATCAATAAAATCTTAGGGACGATCATCCGTACAACTATTGACAAAAATGAACAAAATGAACCGTTGTCCGATGAAGATGTCGATCAGAAAATTGCTGTATCCGTACAGACGTTTAACGGCAAAGTGACATTCGATGATAAAAAAACAACTGCCATTCCGCTTTGGGCGTATATAGTAGGCGGCGTTTTGTTGGCTGCATTAATCATTCTGTTAATCCTATTTCTTCGTTCGCGCAAAAATAGAATCGAAGAGGAAGAACTGGTCATTGAAGAACAAGAAGAATTCGATGTGCCTGATGTCAATGCCGAACAGGAAACAGAGGGAACGATGAAACGGAAGCAGCTAGAAAAAATGGCAAAAGAAAAACCGGATGAGTTTGCAAAGTTATTGCGAACTTGGCTATCACAGGATTAGGGGGAAACGCAGTTGTCCAAGAAAGAAAAAAAAGCCGGCCTGACAGGCAGACAAAAGGCTGCCATCCTACTGATTTCCTTGGGGCCCGATGTCTCAGCTTCTGTCTATAAACATTTATCGGAAGAAGAAATCGAGAGACTGACATTAGAGATTTCCTCCGTCCGCAAAGTGGATTCTCTGGAAAAAGAAAGTATTCTCGATGAGTTCCATCATTTGGCGCTAGCTCAGGATTACATCACCCAGGGAGGAATTGGCTATGCGAAACAGATTCTCGAGAAAGCTTTGGGATCCGAGGAAGCGTCGGCCATCATAAACAGGCTGACGTCATCCCTGCAGGTCAAACCATTCGACTTTGCGCGCAAAGCAGACCCGGCCCAAATCCTTAACTTTATCCAAAGCGAGCATCCTCAGACAATCGCGTTGATTTTATCTTATTTGGAGCCGGCGCAGGCCGGGCAAATTCTGTCGGAGCTTCCCCAGGAAGTCCAAGCAGATATTGCACGCAGAATCGCTATCATGGATAGCACTTCGCCTGAAATTATTAATGAAGTGGAACAGATTCTTGAAAGGAATCTATCTGCGACTGTTACCCAGGATTATACACAAACGGGCGGGGTAGAAGCTGTGGTTGATGTTCTGAATGGCGTCGACCGCTCGACAGAACGGACCATCCTGGATGCTTTGGAAATCCAGGATCCTGAACTGGCAGAAGAAATCAAGAAGCGCATGTTTGTCTTTGAGGATATTGTCACTCTTGACGGACGGGCGATACAGCGTGTCATCCGCGATTCTGAAAATGAAGATCTCAAGTTGGCGCTTAAGGTGTCCAGCGAAGAAGTGAAAGAAATAATCTTCAAGAACATGTCGAAACGTATGGTGGACACATTTAAAGAAGAAATGGAATATATGGGACCTGTAAGGCTTCGGGATGTAGAGGAAGCGCAATCGCGCATTGTTGCAGTAATCCGGAGACTGGAAGAATCAGGTGAAATCATTGTGGCCAGAGGCGGAGGAGATGACATCATTGTCTAGGATCATTAAGTCTCCATGGACTGTACAGGAAGAAGAAAACACAAAGAAGATTGCCATTCTCCCCTTTAAGGCATATGGGCACATAGTAAGTGAAGAAGAGGGCGAACCACAAATGAATGGCCAGATGAGGCAGCATTTGCTGGCGGATGCCCAAAGGGAAGCGGATCAACGGATTGCTGATGCCGAGCAAGAAGCACATCGTATCCACGAGCGTATCCAACAGCAAAAAGAGCATTGGGAAAACCATGAGCGCAAATTGTTGGAAGAAGCAGCACGGGAAGCCGGCTACAGCGAAGGATACAGCTTCGGTGCCGAGCAGGGGCATGAAGAGATGAGAGAGCAAATTGCACTTGCAAAGCAGGTTGTTGAATCTGCCAAGGAAGACTATCAGAGTTATCTGGAATCAGCGGAAGATACCATTTTGCATCTTGCCGTAGGGATTGCCGAACATATATTAAACAGCGAATTGGCAAGCCATCCGGAGTCTATATTAGCGATGGTAAAAAAGGCCATTAAAGAAGTCCGGGATTATCCCGAAGTACAATTGAGGGTCCATCCGGTGCACTATGATTTCTTGCTTTCCCAAAAGGCAGAATTACTGGCTATATTTCCGAAAGAAACCAATTTGGTGCTATATCCGGATGATGAGTTGAATGAAACAGGCTGCATTATTGAATCCCCGGCAGGATTGATAGATGCAACGATCGACAGTCAGTTGGCCGAAGTAAAGAATAAGCTGGAAGAGCTACTGGAAGGGGAATAAAGCATGGATGCAAAGCAGCTCCTGCCTTTTATCAAAGAAATGGATACCTATAAAAGGTATGGGCGTGTGAAGAAAGTCGTTGGCCTTATGATTGAGTCGCAGGGCCCTGAATGTTCCGTAGGGGATGTATGCTTCATCCATGCCGGAAATAAAACCATCAGAAAAAAAATCAGGGCGGAAGTCGTCGGGTTTAAAGATGAGAATATCATTTTAATGCCTTATACAGCTGTTAATGATATTTCTCCAGGCTGCTTTGTGGAAGCCACGATGAAACCCCTTGAAATAAAAGTGGGATCCGCTTTGATTGGGAAAACAATTGATCCCCTAGGCTTTCCGCTCGATGGTTCATCTTTGCCGAAGGGGCTGGGAACAGTCGGGACAGACCGGATGCCCCCCAATCCGATGCAAAGGCCGCCCATCAACGAAAGCATTGAGGTCGGCGTCCGTATGATCGATAGTTTGCTGACTGTCGGGAAAGGCCAGCGCGTTGGGATATTTGCCGGAAGCGGAGTTGGAAAAAGTACATTGCTCGGGATGGTCGCCCGGAATACCACTGCTGATATCAATGTAATAGGGCTGATTGGCGAACGTGGCAGGGAAGTGAGGGAGTTTATAGACCGAGATCTGGGCCCTGAAGGTTTATCCCGTTCGATTGTTGTAGTCGCCACTTCTGACCAGCCGGCGTTAATGCGGATTAAAGGGGCCTATACAGCTACCGCCATTGCCGAATATTTCCGCGACCAAGGCCTGAACGTCCTGCTGATGATGGATTCAGTTACCCGTGTAGCCATGGCCCAAAGAGAGATAGGGCTTGCAGTTGGGGAGCCGCCCACGACTAAAGGATATCCGCCGTCTGTATTCGGCCTTTTACCAGGATTGCTGGAAAGGACAGGGACGAATGAGCACGGATCGATAACCGCTTTTTATACGGTTTTAGTCGACGGGGATGACATGAACGAGCCCATTGCCGATACGGTGCGGGGAATTTTAGACGGACATTTCGTCATGGACCGCGATCTAGCGAATAAAGGGCAATTCCCGGCAGTCAATGTTTTGAAAAGCATTTCCAGGCTCATGAACCATATTGCTGATGATGAGCATGTCCGGAATGCAGAGAAATTGCGCGAAATGCTGTCAAAATACATGGAAAACGAAGATTTAATAAATATTGGAGCCTATAAGAAAGGTTCATCAAAAGAAATTGATGAAGCAATCGACAAATATCCAGAAATCATCGCTTTTTTGAAGCAAGGAACAAAAGAAGCTGCTTCCAAGGAAGAGAGCATCAAGAGACTGAATGAATTGATAGGAAGTGTTCACTGACATGGGAAATTACAGCTATAAATTCGAAAAAATCCTCGGGTTGAAAGAAAACGAGAAGCATGATGCCCAAGCACGGTACGGGGAAGCGGTCAAAGCATTCGAGATAGCGGCAGAGGAATTGTACAGACTGTTGAAAAAGAAGGAAGATTTGCATGCGTTGCAGCAGGAAAAGCTGGTTTCCGGTTTATCGGTCAGTGAAATCCGCCACAATCAATTATTCGCCGATAATCTAGAAAATTTGATTAGCTACAGCCAACAAACAGTCATGAAAGCAAGGGAAAACATGAATATTTGGCAGAATAGGCTCATCGAAAAAAATATGGAAGTAAAAAAATACGAAAAAATGAAAGAAAAAGATTTTAAGAAATTCAAGGACCATGTGAAAGCAATCGAAAAGATTGAGATGGATGACGTGTCTATCCAAACATTTTTGAGCAAAGAGAATTAGGTGATTGTATGGGGAAAAAAGAAAAGCAAATAGAAGTGGAAACCGAAGAAAAACCATACAATAAATTTCAATGGTTTTTGTTTGCGATTGTTATACCGATCGTATTTGCCTTGCTATTGGGCCTTATCGTTGCATCGGTGGCGGGCATCAATGTATTTCAGTCGTTGAAAGATGTCGGAGGAAAGGTGCCGGTGATTTCGGGGATGATGGACCGTGACCAGGACGCAGCTATTGACCGGTACAAGGAAAAGGTCGTTACACTTCAAGCTGAAATAAAAAATAACGAAGTGAAAATCAGCAAACTGGAAAGTATGCTCGACACAAAAGACAAGCAAATCAACAAAAGCGATCTTGAGAAGGAACGGCTCGAGCAGCAGATCACAGAGCTGAAAGCCGTCCAGAATGATAATAAGAAAGCCTATAAAGACATCATCCGAACATACGAATCAATGGCTCCCAAAAAATCGGCGCCCATCATAGCCAGTTTGAAGGAGGATGAAGCCGTTAAGCTTCTTTCAAACTTAAAGCCGGATACGTTGGCAGCTATATTGGAGAAAATGGACCCAGCTGTCGCGGCACGCCTGACACAGAAGCTGACAGTCCAAAACGAAAAGACAGATTCCGGTAATTAGGCGAAAGAGCAAAATGGAAGGGAGGTGAAAATATGAATATGTTGGCCATTCAGTCTATGGCGGCAAGCGGAGCATCATTAAGCCCAAAACGACCGGACGAGACAGGGAAGTTTGGCGATTTATTATCAAACCAATTAGCGATCGGCCCTTCAAACACCAATGGGGAAGAGCAGACTGACGGGACTAAGAACTTGCTGCAACAACTGGTAGATATCCTAAATCCACCTTCTGAAGAGCAGGAGGCATTGTTGCCATTAACAACGGCTGATGAACATTCAATCTCAGAAACGGAAATACTTGAGGATTTGAAGGATGAGGGTTTAGATGTCAGCAGCATGGCAGGAATGATTGCTGGGTTAACAACTCTAATTGAACGGTTAGCCTTGAACGATATGGCGAAAATGCCGCCTGAATATATCAAAAGTTCCAGGAACAATGAATTGTCAAATCAAGAGAGCAGAATAAATCCTTTGATAGAGAAGGGGAAAATCAGTGCTGCAGGATCTGATGCGCTTATTGGCCAAGAGGGATTACAACAGCATAATATGCTCGGTGCTTATACAGATGGGGAAACCAATACTGAATCGATGTTTCTTTTATTAAAGGACTTAAATAAAAGTCAAACTATAACTCCACAATCGGTAGATACAGTGCCAAATCGTAATTTGCCGATGGATGAGGTTTCCGTAAAAAACGTTTTGGGAGAGTTAATTCATCTAATAGATAAAATAAATAGCCGAAATGATTTGACCAAGTTAGTAAAGCAATTAAATACCAGTACAGCTATACAAGGGGAAGGGAAATCTTCTAAAAATCCGCTGCAACTATTGATGGACTTGCTAAAAGGATCAAAAGCGATTACCCAATTTGCAGACCATAAGATTACTAGTGATCCTCAAAAAGGGCTAGTGCTAGAGTTAGCGGATAAATTGGAAGAATTCAGCGATAAATTAAAGGGGACTTTACAGTTTAACATGGCTGGGAAAAAGGATAGCCCTCGTTTACTTGCTGGACAAACGAGTTTAAATATCCCTAAAAATATGTTTGCTTTAAAAGTTGATTCATCAAATATGGATAGTCAAATTCTAAAAAAGGATATGACGATTGATTCAACAACGCCCAACAATCCATTCTTGCCCACGACCAAAGTTGAACAATATGTATGGAATATGGGCAGCAATAAACAAACAATAAATGCCGAGCAGTTTACAAAAGCGTTTGAAAATATACTGAACAAAGCTCATTTCACCAGCCATAACGGAACGCAAAAATTATTGATTAGGCTGAACCCGGAGAATCTTGGTTCCTTGAAAGTGGAATTGATCCAAAAAGACGGCGTCATGATGGCTAAAATTATGACAAGTACAAACACTGCAAAAGAGATTATGGATAGCCAGATGCATAGCCTGAAGCAAGGGCTTGCCAACCAGAATATCCATGTCGAAAAAATAGAAATTTCCCAAGGGTTGGGCAGTTTGCCCCAAGAAAGGAATCTGGGCAGGGAGCAAGGCCAGCAGCAACAGCCAAATCAACAACAGCATCAAAAACAAACAGAAGAGAACGATGAATTTTTATCCCAATTCGCGAATGCGATGGACCAAAGCGAGGTGGAAGGTTAATGACAGCTTCAGTCAATCAATCTCTTTTATATACAGACTATCTAAAAGAGCAGCAAGCTAAACGAAATACAGGCGATACGCTTGGTAAAGATGCTTTCTTAAAAATTTTAATGACCCAGTTGCAAAACCAGGATATGAATAACCCGATGGAGGATAAAGACTTTATCGCCCAAATGGCACAGTTTTCATCCTTAGAGCAAATGACCAATATGGCCACTAACTTCGAAAAACTGGCGAACATGCAGCAGCAAAGCCAGCTGATTACGTATAACCAATTCGTTGGGAAGGAAGTCAAATGGCATAAAATCCAGGAATCAGATGAACCAAATGGGAACCCGGGCATTCAGGAAGGTACAGGAACGATTCAAACCATTCAATATAAAGACGGTTCTGTTTTCTTTGTACTTGAAGACGGAACGAAACTGGAACCAGCCAATATATCAGAAGTGAATCAATCAGGATCTGCTGCTGGCACCGGTGGATCATTGCTGCAGGCAAGCGAGCTGATCGGGCGCAATGTCACCTGGAAAAAAGATGAAACAGAGCAGCATGCTATCGTAAAATCTGTCTTTATTAAAGACAATAAAGTGCTGTATGAATTGAACGACAATGCAGCTACCACGATCACGGCTGACCAAATCACGAAAATTTCAGCATAGGGAGTGATTGCATTGAAACCTACTTTTCAGCAAATTCAGCATCCTCCCATACATGCCAGCGCTTTAATTGGCACAAAACAAAAACAAGGCCCTTTCATTGCAAATGGCGGATTTTCAGAACAGTTGCGGGAAGCGGCTGCAAAAACCGAAAAATTATCGATCAGCAAACATGCCACTATGAGGCTGCAGCAGCGAGGCATCGATATTTCACAGGAAACATGGGACAAAGTGAATGAAAAAACAAATGAAGCCAAGAAAAAAGGCATCACCGATTCACTGGTTCTCTTGGATAATGCGGCACTCATCGTAAGCACTAAAAACAAAGTAGTTGTCACGGCAATGGGGAGAAATGAAGCGGCCGGACAGATTTTTACCAATATAAATGGAACTATACTAATCGATTAAGGCTGGACCTTTAAAAGGGGGCCTTGGGGCCTGCTGAATGAAAGAAGCGGCCCGGAGAAAGGGGAAAAGAACATGCTACGCTCAATGTACGCAGGAATAAGCGGGATGAAAAACTTTCAAACAAAGCTGGATGTGATTGGGAATAATATTGCGAACGTCAATACCTATGGATTTAAAAAAGGGCGGGTTGTCTTTCAGGATATGCTGAGCCAAAACTTGTCTGGTGCAAGTGCGGCTACTAGTACGCGAGGAGGTGTCAACTCAAAACAAGTGGGGTTAGGTTCACAGTTGGCAGCAATCGATACGATTCAAACTTCTGGCAGCACACAAACTACCGGAAGAACATTAGATTTATCGATCAGTGGGGATGGCTACTTTGTAGTGGCAGAAGCCATGGTTAAACCAGGAACCGGGGATAACGATGATGCTGTTACTATATTAGAAAAAAAATATACAAGAGCAGGTAATTTTTATTTAGATAAAAACGGTTATTTGATCAACAGTGAAGGATTATATGTTTTGGGATACGAAAGTAAAGAAACTGATGCCGATCAAGATTCTAATACAGGTAATGCTGGTCAAAATGCTAATCAAGAACCTAAATCATTAATAAAAATCCCTACAGATGCGAAGGATATCTCAATTGGACCAGACGGAAAAGTAAGTTTTATTCCAGCAACTAAAACAAGTGAGAATGGTGGGGGAGAAGAAAAGGTTGGAGATGGAGATGGAGATGTAACTCAAAACGAGGGACTATCAGTTGCTGGAACGATTTCTTTTGCTAAATTTGCAAATTCCGGCGGTTTACAAAAGTCTGCAAGTAATTTGTTTACACCGACAAGTAATTCAGGGGATGCTATTTTTACTAAAGCAGGCGAAGGCGGCACTGGTACGGTTGCTTCAAGCACCCTAGAAATGTCCAACGTCGACCTTTCCGAAGAATTCACGGAAATGATTGTCGCCCAACGCGGATTCCAGGCGAATACGAAAATCATCACCACATCCGACGAAATCCTGCAGGAGCTTGTCAATCTGAAACGATAAAGAGTAAGGGAGGGAGGAGCCCCGGCTAATTGAATCCTGGGCTCCTCATAAAATGATTAAAGTAACTAGTTTAAACGGCAAGCCGTTTTCTCTGAATGCGATGTACATAGAAAGGATTGACTACAATCCCGATACGACTATTACATTAACAAATGGACATAAATATTTGGTGCGCGAGTCCGAAGCAGATATGACAGCAGCCATTTCGGCATTTTATAGATCCATACGCGTTTTCGGACGGCAAGAGATTGTGGGGGTACAAGATGAAGAAGAATAAGCCGCTGACGATCATGATCATCATTTTAGTCGTCATCACGTTGGTCGCCGCCATCGCTTTGGTCATGGTGCTTAATACGAAGAAAGACGACAGCAAAGGGCCGTCTATTGACCAGATTGTTAAGACTTCAGTGGAAGTGCCGGAAATCACGACGAATTTAGATGAAAATGGATTTATAAAAATATCTTTTATGATTGAAACAGACAGTAAAAGCGCCAAAAAAGAATTGGAAAAGCGCAATTTCCAGGTGAAGAATATTATCATCAAGGAACTTTCGCAATGGAAGTCCTCGCAAATGGAAGGCGAACAATGGATGCCGAACCTTGAAAGCAAGCTTAAGGATAAGTTCAACGGCATTATGCAAGACGGAAAGGTAGAAGAAGTGTTAGTTACCTCCTCCATCATTCAATAGAAGCGATACAGTTCAATGCAAATGACACTTTTGGGGGGTGATTAAGCTTGTCCAGTGAGATTTTATCGCAAAATGAAATCGATGCCTTGTTATCAGCTCTGTCTACTGGCGAGATGGATGCCGATGAACTAAAAAAAGAAGAGGTTGAAAACAGAGTAAAAGTTTACGATTTTAAGAGAGCCCTGCGCTTCTCTAAAGACCAGATCCGCAGTTTGATCCGGATCCATGAGAATTTCGCCAGACTATTGACGACATTCTTTTCCGCGCAATTAAGGACGTATGTGCAGATTTCCGTTGCCAGTGTCGACCAGATACCGTACGAGGAATTTATCCGTTCAATTCCTAAGATGACAATCCTCAATGTCTTTGAGGTTCCGCCATTGGATGGGAGGATCGTCATGGAAGTCAATCCGAATATTGCCTATGCCATGTTGGACAGGGTCCTTGGCGGCAGGGGAACGAGCGTTAATAAAGTCGATACGCTGACAGAAATTGAAACAAAAATCATGTCTAATTTGTTTGAAAGAGGTTTTGAGCACCTGCAGGAAGCATGGGCGACGTTAGCGGATATTGATCCCATCCTGTCGGAGTTTGAGGTGAATCCGCAATTTCTGCAGATGGTTTCGCCGAATGAAACAGTCATTGTCATTTCGCTGAATACACAAATAGGGGAAGCGAGCGGGATGATCAATATCTGTATACCGCATGTCGTGCTGGAGCCGATCATACCAAAGCTTTCCGTCCACTATTGGATGCAGACTTCACAGAGGGATCGTTTGCCGCATGAACGGGAAAAACTCGAAAAGGAAGTAAAAAACGCAAAGGTATCTTTAGTTGCAGAAATAGGCACCGCAGACATTACGGTCCAAGATTTTCTTCAGCTGGATATCGGCGATGTAATTGATTTGAATACGCATTTGAATAGCCAGTTCAGCCTGAAGGTCGGCGGCATACCAAAATTCTTGGGGCAGCCGGGCAAAGTCGGCAATAAGATGGCGATTCAAATTTTAGATATTGTGAAGGGGGGAGAGGAAGAAGATGATGAGTGAAGATATGTTATCGCAAGATGAAATTGATGCATTGCTCAAAGGTACAGATGATGACGATGATGACTTTATGGATTCTCCTCTGATTGATGATTATATAAGTATGATGGAAAAGGATGCGCTTGGAGAAATCGGCAATATTTCATTCGGCAGTTCGGCAACTGCTTTATCGACATTGCTGAATCAAAAAGTGGAAATTACCACCCCGACCGTGTCCCTGATCGACCGGAATAAGTTGCACGAAGAATTTCCTCATCCTTATGTCGCGATTCAAGTTGAATATACGGTCGGATTCTCAGGGTCTAATTTATTGGTGATCAAGCAAAGCGACGCCAGCATTATTGCCGATTTGATGCTTGGAGGCGACGGCGAAAACCCGCAAGACCTGCTGGGTGAAATCCAGTTGAGCGCCGTTCAGGAAGCCATGAACCAAATGATGGGTTCAGCTGCCACTTCTATGTCTACCATCTTTAATAAAAAAGTGGATATTTCTCCGCCAAGCATTGATTTATTAAATATTGAGGCTGGCCAAGGGGAAGAAAGCATCCCGCCGGACAGCCTTTTGGTGAAAATTTCATTCCGCTTAAAAATAGGCAACTTAATCGACTCCAGTATTATGCAACTATTGCCGGTCAAATTCGCCAAAGAGCTGGTGGGTGAATTGTTGAATGGACCTGCTGATACAGCACCAGTGAGCAAGCAGGATCACATACCGGCGGAAGAAGAGATTCATGCGGCCCAAAACGAAATAGAAAGCGTCCAGGCCCAAACTGCTTCTGCTTATACAGAAGAATATCGGCCGCAGGAAATGCAGCAGCCATACGAACCTGCTCCGCAGCAGCATGCCCAGCAACAATACGCTTCACAGCCCGTGCAGCCAAAACAGCCGGTGCATGTCCAGCCTGCGAGTTTTTCGACTTTCCAAACTTATGAGACCCAGGAAACGGGCATTAAAAACTTGGATATGCTTCTTGACATCCCATTGCAGGTTACGGTCGAACTGGGCCGCACTACTAAATCGGTTAGAGAAATATTGGATTTGTCAAATGGATCTATCGTGGAGCTGGACAAACTCGCTGGCGAACCGGTAGATATTTTGGTCAACAGCCGTCTGATTGCACAGGGAGAGGTTGTGGTGATCGATGAGAATTTCGGTGTCCGTGTGACGGATATTATCAGCCAGAGCGATCGCTTAAAAAAATTACGTTAACAGTTGGGGGTACTATAAATGGCACATAAAATTCTGATAGTGGATGACGCAGCATTCATGCGAATGATGATAAAAGATATTCTTTCAAAAAATGGATTCGAAATTGTCGGTGAAGCTGCCGACGGTTTGCAGGCAATCGAAAAATATAAAGAAACACAGCCTGATTTGGTGACAATGGATATTACCATGCCTGAAATGGACGGCATAACAGCCTTAAAGGAAATCAAGAAAATGAACCCTTCAGCGAAAATTATTATGTGTTCGGCGATGGGGCAGCAAGCAATGGTTATTGACGCCATCCAGGCAGGAGCTAGAGACTTTATTGTAAAGCCGTTTCAAGCAGACCGTGTACTTGAAGCAATCAATAAAACATTAGGCTAATACACAGTTTTTCGTAAGGGCACATCGGCGGCCGTCCATCTGGGAACCATGATTCAGTGGCCGCCGCAAAGTTGTCATCACAGCAGTTAGAGGGTGTAAGACGTTGTCTGTAAGAGTTAAAAAATATGTAGTAGGAATATTGTTTTTTTGTTTCTTCTTTATGTTTGCGGCCTCAGGATACGCTCAAGAAGATAAGGTCCAGGAAGGCTCTGTCAAAGAAGCCTACTCGCATAGCAAGGAGCCCAAGGAAACGAAAGAGCCGAAAAAAACAGAATCTCCATCTTCTGCAGAAAGTTCAGCCGGCATTGGTTTCTCGGATATATTTCGCGTAATGGCTGCTTTTTTATTCGTCATAGCGCTCTTATTTGTATTGCTTAAATTCGTCAACAAGAGAAGCAAAGGCTACCAAAACGGAAAGTTGGTCCAGAATCTTGGGGGGGCAAGCCTGGGAAACGCAAAATCCATCCAGGTAGTTAAAGTGGGCAATAAGTTATTTGTGGTTGGTGTTGGCGACGATGTGCAATTGCTCCACGAAATGACAAATAAAGATGAAATCAACGATATGTTGAAAGAATTCAATGCGGCAGCCGAAGCCAAATTGGCATCTGCCGACGTGTTCGGAAAATGGGGGCTTAGGAAAAAAGAAACTGGAGCGACGGCAGATCCCTTTACGGACCAGCTCAAAAAGCAGCTTAACCAGCTCTCTGCCAACCGTAAAGCACTGAAAGAGGAGTACATGAAGAAGAAGGGGAAGACAAGGCATGAATGAATTTATGAGTTTTTTTAATAACAGCGATCCTTCCGCCGTGTCTTCTTCGGTTAAATTGCTTTTGGTTTTTACTGTGCTATCGTTGGCTCCTAGCATTTTGATTTTAATGACATGCTTTACGAGGATCATTATTGTGCTGGGCTTTGTCAGAACGTCGCTTGCCACACAACAGATGCCGCCCACTCAAGTCCTGATTGGCATTGCTCTCTTTATGACTTTTTTCGTTATGGCCCCGACCTTTCAAGAAGTGAATGAAAAGGCATTGACGCCGCTCTTCGAAGAGAAAATTAATCTAGAACAGGCATACGAAGAGGCAACTGGTCCCTTCAAAGAGTTTATGAGTGCTCAGACTAGAGAGAAAGATTTAGAGTTGTTTTTATCATATGCTCAATTGGAAAGACCAAAGAGCACTCAGGATATTCCATTGACCGCATTAGTCCCTGCTTTTGCTATCAGCGAAATCAAGACAGCCTTCCAGATTGGATTCATGATCTTTATTCCGTTTTTGGTGATCGATATGATTGTGGCCAGTGTTCTGATGTCCATGGGTATGATGATGCTGCCTCCGGTCATGATTTCCCTTCCGTTCAAAATACTGCTGTTTGTATTGGTCGATGGTTGGTATTTGGTCGTAAAATCTCTACTACAAAGCTTTTAGTTGGTGATATGAAATGAGTCAAGAATTTGTTATTAATATGGCTGAAAAAGGGGTCTATACCGTTTTAATGATCAGCGGCCCACTTATGCTGCTGGCTTTGGTCATCGGATTGATTATCAGTATATTCCAGGCGACCACGCAGATTCAGGAGCAGACGCTGGCCTTTGTGCCGAAAATTGCCGCCGTCTTGCTGGGGCTGATCTTTTTTGGGCCGTGGATGCTTACTCGCATGATTTCCTATGCGACTGACATTTTTGCCAACCTGAATAGATTCGTAGGGTAGCAGAAATGGAATCTTTACTTCCGTCACTGCAGGCCTTTCCGGGCTTTCTGTTGGTCCTTGTCCGAGTTTCTTGTTTTTTTGTAACAATGCCCATCTTTTCCTATAAAACGGTGCCGGCCATGCAACGGATCGGTTTAAGTATTTTTTTGGCCTGGATCATGTATTATACATTGGACATTCCAAAGATAGAGCTAGATTCGAGATTTATCCTGCTCGTACTCAAAGAGGCAACTGTAGGCCTAATGATCGGCTTCATCGCTTATATGATTTTGGCAGCAATCCAGATTGCCGGCGGATTGATCGACTTTCAGATGGGTTTTTCCATTGCGAATGTAATCGATCCCCAGACAGGCGCGCAAAGTCCGTTGACAGGCCAATACCTATATACTTTTTCCTTATTGTTTCTTCTTGCCACCAACGGCCATCATTTACTGTTGGACGGGATTTTTAATAGTTATTCGTTTATACCGATTGACCAATTATTCATTCACTTTGGCAATGAACATATGTTTTGGTTTGTGGTTAAAAGTTTCAATAAGGCATTTATCATCGCTTTCCAGATGGCTTTGCCCGTTGTCGGCAGTTTATTCATTGTGGATATTGCATTGGGGATCTTGGCTAGAACTGTGCCGCAGCTGAATATTTTTGTGGTGGGCATGCCGGTTAAATTAATTGTCAGCTTTGTCGTTTTATTCATTGTAATGGGCGTGTTTATGTCAGGGGTTGCACAGTTATTCAAATATACACTGGTTACGATGCGCGGCTTGATGCAATGGATGGGAGGTGGCTAAATGGTTCCTTTATCGCTCGATTTGCAGTTTTTTGCCGGTGAAAAAACAGAGAAAGCCACACCTAAGAAAAGGCAGGATGCCCGCAAGAAAGGCCAGGTAGCCAAAAGCCAGGATGTCAATACGGCAATCGTTTTGCTGGCTTCTTTCGGGGTAATGTCTTTCCTTGGCGGCTATATGAAAGACCTCATCATCGGCATTTATAAAATTTCATTTGAAAAATTCATGTTGCTGCCTTTAACGGAGGCGAATGTCCAGACGGTCTTTGTCACGATGGCCGTAAAAGCAGCATATGTGCTATTACCGTTGATGCTTGCGGCCATGATCGGCGGCATAGTTGCCAATTATCTGCAGGTCGGCGTTTTATTTTCGGCCGAAGCCATTCAAGTCAAATTAAATAAAATAAATCCGATTTCCGGATTTAAGCGGATTTTTTCAGTCCGTGCAATCGTGGAATTATTAAAGTCCTTATTGAAAATCGGCCTTGTAGGAATCGTCGCGTTTATGGTCATTTATTCAAGGATGGATGAAATTCTGAAGCTTTCCCAAAAATCACTAGGTGCTGCATTGGCTACCTTAGGGGATATCACCCTTAAAGTAGGTTTATTCGGATCGTTGGCCTTATTGTTTATTGCCTTACTTGATTATCTGTACCAGCGGTTCGATTACGAAAAAAGCATACGCATGTCCAAACAGGATATAAAGGACGAATATAAAAATATTGAAGGCGATCCTTTAATAAAATCGAAGATTAAGCAAAGGCAGCGTGAAATGGCTATGCAAAGGATGATGCAGGAAGTCCCTCACGCAGATGTGGTCATTACCAATCCAACTCACTTTGCCGTTGCTATTAAATATGATGAAACCAAAATGGATGCTCCCTATGTAGTGGCGAAGGGTGTTGATTTCATCGCCCAAAAAATCAAGTATATTGCAGCCGAGAACGATATTTCAATGATTGAAAACCGCCCGTTGGCCCGGGCATTATATGATCAAACCGAAATAGGGGAGATTATACCGGAAGAGTTCTTTAAAGCGATAGCAGAGATCCTCGCTGTTGTTTATAAAGCAAAGGGACGAATGTAACGTTAAAAAGAAATTTTCCGGACAGTAGTTATTATGCAGGTTGTTAGGGGAGAATGCGATGTCAGCTAGAGACTTATCGGTATTAATCAGCGTTATTATGATCGTGGCTATGCTTATTATTCCATTGCCGACATGGTTATTAAGTATACTGATTCTTTGCAATATATCACTTGCACTGGTTGTTATACTGACGACAATGAATATGAAAGAACCATTGGAGTTCTCAATTTTCCCGTCCTTATTGCTGTTATTGACGCTGTTCCGCCTTGGATTGAATGTTTCAACGACTCGTTCGATCCTAACGCACGGAGATGCCGGCGGTGTTGTAGAAACATTCGGTACATTCGTTGTCGGCGGTAATGTACTGGTAGGGATGGTTGTCTTTCTCATCCTGATCATTATACAGTTCATCGTCATCACGAAAGGGTCGGAACGGGTGTCTGAAGTGGCGGCCCGTTTCACCTTGGATGCAATGCCAGGGAAACAAATGAGTATAGACGCCGACATGAATGCGGGGTTGATTTCCGAGAAAGAGGCACGGGAGCGCAGAGAAAAAATCGGCCGTGAAGCCGATTTTTACGGTTCGATGGACGGGGCAAGCAAATTTGTCAAAGGGGATGCCATTGCAGGCATTATCATTGTGTTTATTAACTTGATATTCGGGATCATTATCGGCGTTACTCAGCTGGATCTTGGATTCGGTGAGGCAGCGACCCATTTTGCTCTCTTGACTGTCGGCGATGGAATTGTATCCCAAGTGCCGGCTTTGCTGATTTCCACAGCGACAGGGATTGTTGTCACAAGAGCCGCTTCGACAGGAAATTTAGGAGCCGATATTACCGGCCAATTGTTTGCTTATCCAAAAATGATGTATGTAACCGGGGGTACCATTATTCTGCTCGGTTTATTTACGCCGATCAGCGATTTATTCACCATTCCGCTTGGCCTTCTTCTCATTTTGGCGGGCTATATGAACAGCAGGGCGCCTGAGCCTGATGAAGAGGAATTGCTGACTATGGAGGAAGAAATGCATACCGATGAATTGAAAAGCCCTGAAAGTGTTGTCAACCTTCTGAGCGTTGATCCAATCGAGTTTGAATTTGGTTACGGGCTTATCCCGCTGGCTGATGCCAATCAGGGAGGGGATCTTCTTGATCGTGTGGTGATGATTCGAAGGCAGCTTGCGATTGAAATGGGGCTCGTCATTCCGGCTGTGAGAATCAGGGATAATATCCAATTGAACCCCAATGAATATCGCCTGAAAATAAAAGGCAGCGAAATGGCAAGGGGAGAGGTGCTGCTCGACCATTACTTGGCTATGAGCCCGGGGAATGACGATGATTCCATCGAAGGCATTGACACGATTGAACCTTCATTCGGCCTGCCTGCCAAATGGATCAGTGAGGATATGAAGGAACATGCGGAAATGATGGGATACACTGTCGTAGATCCCCCAAGTGTCGTTTCCACTCATATAACGGAAGTCATCAAAAATAATGCAGATATCCTAATCGGCCGCCAAGAAACGAAACAATTGATCGACCATTTGAACGAAACGTCGCCAATCCTTGTCGAAGAGGTGACGCCAAATCCACTTTCGGTGGGAGATGTGCAGAAGGTGTTGGCAAAACTGTTGAAAGAGAAAATTTCGATCCGCAATTTGCCTATTATTTTCGAAACGCTTGCCGATTACGGCAAAATGACGACCGATACAGATTTGCTCACGGAGTATGCCCGCCAAAACCTGGCCCGGCAAATTACGGAGCAATACCTTAGTCATGATTCTTCCTTAAAAGTGATCACTGTGTCGGGAAAAGTTGAAAAAATGATTGCTGATGGCGTCCAGCAAACGGAACACGGGAATTATTTGTCGATGGATCCAAATGATACACAGGAAATATTAACGTCGCTCGCATCCAAGCTCGAGGAATTGGCATTGGTTGACCAGCAGCCGGTTGTCATTTGTTCCCCGGCTGTGAGAATGTATATGCGCCAACTAACAGAAAGATATTTTCCGCAGGTTCCTATACTGTCGTACAACGAATTAGAAGCGGATGTTGAAATACAAAGTGTCGGGGTGGTGAATGTCAGCTAATGAAAATCAAAAAATATCAGGCTGCCAATATGGCTGAAGCGATGTCGCTTATTAAAGGCGAGCTTGGCGAGGATGCCGTTATCCTCAATTCTAAAGTGACGTTTACAGGAGGTTTTCTTGGTTTTTTCAAAAAGCGGGGAATTGAGGTAATCGCTGCAATCGATCCCCAGGAAACCCGGATGCCTGCCGGCAAAAAAAAGAATATGAAAACCAAAACACCAGCTCAACATAGTTTAAGCACAGAGCAGAAGCCGCTTCCTGGTCAAGGAAGGGCCGATTTCAGCCCCAAACAGGTAGGGCAATCTCCCGTTCTGAAAGAAATGGGGGAACTGAAAAAAATGATCCAACAGATTCAGTTTAGCCAGGGCAAAGAGACATTGCCAGGCGATCTTCCGCAGCTCAAACGGCATTTAGAACAGCAGGATATAGACCATGAAACCATCGAGCAATTGATGGCATCGTTGATGGAGGGCCAGAATGCCAGTAAAGCGGAGATGCTGCAAAAGGCTAAGCTATTTCTGATGGGGAAATTGTTGCCTGAACCCATTTCACTTTTCCAAAAGAAATACATCAATGTTGTCGGCCCTACAGGAGTGGGAAAGACAACTACACTTGCGAAGTTAGCGGCTGAAAGTGCCTTGAAATATAGAAAAAAAGTCGCTTTCATCACGACTGATACCTATCGCATCGCTGCCATTGACCAATTGAAGACATACAGCAAGATTTTAAACGTGCCTTTAGAAGTAGCCTATAACGCTGAAGATTTTAAAAAGGCCATCGAACGGTTTTCGCACTATGATGCTGTCTTTATAGATACAGCCGGCCGGAATTTCAGAAATGCGCAATATGTGGAAGACTTGCAGGACATGCTGTCGTTTGGCGATGACATGGAGACCTATCTGGTGCTATCGCTAACGAGCAAGCAGCGGGATATGGAAGACATACTCGCCCAGTTCAGCAGCATCCCCATTTCCTATTTCATCTTTACGAAGATGGATGAAACGTCCTCCTATGGCGCTATGTTCAATATGATGGCCAAATATTCGATCAATACCGCTTTTTTAACCAACGGGCAAAATGTTCCCGATGACCTTGTGAAGGCGACTCCAGAAGTCATCGTGGACGTCTTGCTAGGAGACAGATATGAGGAATGATCAAGCTGAAGGCCTGCGCCGCTGGATTGGGCAAGCCAACGGTCAAAAAAATGGCAAGACCATTGCTGTCATAAGCGGGAAAGGGGGAGTGGGAAAATCCAATTTTTCGTTGAATTTTTCCATTCAGCTCTCTTTGCTTGGGAAAAAAGTGCTGTTGTTCGATATGGACATTGGAATGGGCAATATCGATATTTTGTTGGGGAATACAGCTGAACGCAATATTGTTGATTTCTTTGCCAAAGGGCTATCGTTTGATGACATTATTACGGACGGCCCTGGGAATCTTCAGTTTATAAGCGGCGGATCCGGGCTTGCGCAGTTGTTTTCTATGAATGATGAAGAGTTGGGTCTGTTCTTGGGCGAATTCGCCGCCATTCAAGATCGATATGATTATATTTTTTTTGATCTTGGAGCCGGAATATCAGCGGAAACCGCCAAGTTCCTGCAATGCGTGGATGAAATCATTACCATTACAACCCCTGAGCCGACAAGCATTATGGACGCTTATTCCATTGTGAAATATCTGCATATGAAGAATGAGCATTTGCCGATTAAGCTGTTATGCAACCGCGCTGAGACGGAACGGCAAGGCCGGGAAACGATTAAAAGGCTACAGACCACGTTAAGGCGGTTCCTTGGGAAGGAGTTGGCTGCCCTGGGTTCGCTGCCTGACAGTAAATACGTCAAAAAGGCAGTAATCAGGCAAATGCCTTTCACCATCTTGTATCCTTATTCAGATATTACAAGGGCGATGCAGCAATTGGCCGCAGGATTTGTTTCCGGAACAGCAGAAGAACCCATCAGGCAGCCAACGGCATTCCTGGATAAATTCAAACATTTTTTCATTGGAAGGTAGGTAGTCCCCGTGAAGAAAATAAAAGTATTAATAGTAGAAGATTCGGCATTCATGAGAAAACTTATTACTGATTTTCTTTCGGAAGATCCCTTGATTGAAGTGATAGGGATTGCAAGGAATGGACTAGATGCCATCAATAAAATGAAAAGCATGCAGCCTGATGTCGTGACGATGGATATCGAAATGCCTGTTATGAGCGGCCTTGATGCTTTGGCAATTATCATGAAGGATTGCCCGGTGCCGATCATCATGCTCTCTAGCGTGAATGAACAGAGTGCCCACAATACATTGCAGGCTATGCATAATGGAGCATTTGATTTTATTGCCAAGCCATCGGGCCCCATTTCTCTTGACTTACATAAAATCAAAGAACAATTGCTTGATAAAATCAAAGCAGCATCGAAGATGGATATTAATTTATTGAAGAAAAGTAGTAGTTTATCAAAATCAACAGATTATTCGATTGATTCTTATAGTAAAATAGAACTAAATAGGAAAAAAGTACCTGAAAGTATTAGGCTTCGGCCTCTTGCTAAACTGGTGGCGATCGGCACGTCTACAGGAGGGCCGAGGGCGCTTCAGACAGTACTGGGCTCGCTTCCGAAAGACATTGCCGCACCGATTGTCATAGTGCAGCACATGCCTCCGGGTTTTACGAAATCACTGGCGTCCCGGTTGGATCAATTATCGGAAATAGGCGTCAAAGAAGCTGAACAGGATGATGTTCTTGAAAATGGAACAGCCTATATTGCCCCTGGCGGCTATCATATGAAAATCGTAGAGCAAAATCATCAGCTATTCATCTCATTGACGAAAGATGAAGCTAGAAATGGGCACCGTCCGTCGGTGGATGTCATGTTTGAGTCGATATCCATGCTGCGGTCAGTACCAGTCGTTGCTGTTGTCATGACCGGGATGGGGAATGACGGGACTAAAGGGTTGAGGATGCTTAAAAAAGAGCTTCCAGTCCAGTGCATTGCCGAATCAGAGCAAACAGCCATTGTTTTCGGTATGCCAAAATCGGTAATCAATGCGGGTCTGGCCGATACAGTTGAACATGTAGAGAATATTGCCAAAGCAATCGTACGATATTGCTGAACTTTTTAAGGGGTGCAACATTATGGATATGAATCAATATTTAGAGGTGTTTATTGAAGAAAGCAAAGAACATCTGCAGCTGTGCAATGAGCAGCTTTTAGAACTTGAAAAAAATCCCAGAGACCTGAAAATCGTAAATGAGATATTTCGGGCGGCGCATACGCTTAAAGGGATGTCCGCAACGATGGGATATGAAGATCTGGCTAACCTTACTCATAAAATGGAAAACGTCCTGGATGCCATCCGCAATAATAAGCTGTCTGTCCATGAAGAAATGCTGGATGTTGTATTCGATGCCGTTGATCACCTGGAAGAGATGGTGATGAATATAGCCGCTGGCGGCGATGGAAAAAAAGATGTGACGGACGTTGTCAATAAATTGTTGCTCATAGAAAAAGGCGAACCACTGTCTGTGCAGTCTTCAAAGAAGGAGGGGGCTGCAGCGTTGGCGCCGGCAGCTGAAGAAAAATCGCTGCGGGGCATATATGACGAGTTTGAATTGACTATTTTGGAACAATCGAAAGAGCAAGGGTTCTCTTCATATGAAATCACTGTGGCGCTTCGCGACGATTGCCTGCTGAAAGCGGCCCGGGTATTCATGGTGTTTGAAGTGCTCGAAAAAATAGGCGAGGTCATTAAAACCAGTCCGACAGCCGAGCAATTAGAGGAAGAACAATTCGATTCAGAGTTCACTGTGACATTTGTAACAAAAGAAGAAATTGGGGAAGTCGAAAAGCGCATCCTGCAAGTCTCCGAAATTATTTCTGTCGCATCGGTCCCGCTTTCTTTGCAAGATTTAAAGAATGGCAGCCTTGGACAGACAGCGAATGAACAAACGAATACAGAAAAAGAAATCCCAGATGTTGAAAGCGGGAATGAAGCAACTGGCGACGCCCAATCGGCAGAAAAGAAAAAAAAGAACAGCAAAAGCATGAACACAAATAAAACAATCCGGGTCAATATAGAGCGTCTGGATATTTTAATGAATCTGTTTGAAGAACTGGTCATTGACAGGGGGCGCCTGGAGCAAATCTCCAAAGAGCTGGACAATCAGGCCCTTCATGAAACGGTAGAGAGAATGTCGCGTATTTCCGGCGATTTGCAAAGCATCATTTTGAATATGAGGATGGTTCCGGTCGAAACTGTATTCAACCGCTTTCCAAGGATGGTCCGCCAGCTTGCCAGAGACCTCAACAAGAAAATCAATTTAGAAATTGTCGGTGCCGAGACGGAACTCGACCGGACCGTAATTGATGAGATAGGGGATCCGCTTGTCCATTTGCTTAGAAATGCTTTGGACCATGGAATTGAAACGCCTGAGGTGCGGGTGGCAAACGGTAAAGAAGAGGAAGGAACGGTTATCCTCAGAGCATATCACAGCGGCAACCATGTTTTTATCGAGATTGAAGATGACGGAGCTGGGATCAATCGGGAAAACATCGTCAGAAAAGCGATTTCTAAAGGGATTATTACCCCTGCTGCTGCCTCCCAAATGACCAACCGCCAAGTGTATGAATTGATTTTTGCTTCTGGGTTCTCGACTGCAGAAGTTATATCGGATGTTTCAGGGCGTGGAGTCGGTTTGGATGTAGTCCGCAGTACGATTGAGTCGCTTGGCGGTACGGTATCCATTGATTCAAAAGAAGGACAGGGAAGCATTTTCTCCATTCAATTGCCGCTGACATTATCGATCATTTCCGTCATGCTCGTTGAAATACAGAAAGAAAAATATGCCGTTCCGTTATCATCTATTATCGAAACAGCCATTGTCAAAAAGGGTGACATCTTGAATGGCCATAATCAAAGGGTAATCGACTTCCGGGGAAAAGTGGTACCATTGCTGGATTTGGCTGATATTTTTGACGTCCCTGTGTTCAAACGCGATGAGGAATATGTTTCAGTGGTCATTGTACGCAAAGGGGATAAAATGGCAGGCTTGATTGTCGATTCATTCATTGGACAACAAGAAATCGTCTTAAAATCACTCGGAGATTATTTGACTTCTGTTTTTGCCATTTCAGGCGCTACGATCCTGGGCGATGGCCAGGTAGCATTAATTGTCGATTGCAATGCTTTAATCAAGTAAAGGGGGCAGTGTTATGCCAGAAGTGGTGGAAAGCTATACAAAAGTGATTATATTCCAATTGAAGAGCAAGGAATACGCGATACCTGTCAGCCAGGTAAAAGCAATAGAAAAAGTCGAGCATATTACACGGGTGCCTAATACCGTACCTTTTGTCAAAGGCGTAATAAACCTAAGGGGTGTAGTGACGCCGATCATCGACTTGCGCACCAGATTCGACCTTGAACCAGTAGAGTACTCGGAACAGACTAGAATTATCATTGTGTCACTGGACGGCATGGAAGTCGGCTTGATCGTCGATTCAGCGAATGATGTCATTGACTTGCCGGACAAGGACATAGAGCCCCAGCCGGATATAGTTGGTGCGGAAGAAGCCGAATTTATTACAGGCGTGGTGAAAATGGACCGCCGGCTGCTGATCTTAATTGATCTATATAAAGTGTTGAATCCTGAAGAAGCAAGAGAAAACCGAGGGGAAGGTATCTCATAATGTCCTATATTGATAAGATATCGACCATGCATTTGGATATTCTGAAAGAAATCGGCAATATCGGGGCAGGCCATGCGGCAACTTCACTCTCCACTGTGCTCGGGAAGAAAATTGACATGAAAGTCCCAAAAGTGCGCGTTGTCTCCTTTGACGAAGTAATGGAACTGGCCGGAGGGGCGGAACGCGTCGTCGTTTCTGTATTTTTAAGAATAGAAGGAGACGCGCCGGGAAGCATGTTTTTTATCTTAAGCATGGAGCAGGCTGAATATTTTGTCCGGCAAATGACCGGGGACCGGCAATTCAGTTTCCAGTCTCCTCCTTATTCGGAAATAGCCCTGTCAGCCCTGCAGGAACTTGGCAATATCTTATCAGGATCTTATTTATCTTCTCTATCGGATTTCACTTCGTTGAATCTGTATCCATCTGTTCCTGCATTATCCGTTGAGATGGCAGGTGCCGTTATTTCCGCAGGCTTATTGGAAATCTCACAGGAAAGCGACGTTGCTATCGTCATTGATACAGCTCTGAATGAGGAGGAGGAGAATTCATCCAATAGTGTGAACGGGCACTTCTTCCTTTTGCCTGATCCCGCTTCCTTTAAGAATCTTTTTCTGGCATTGGGGGTGGAAGGCGTTGATTGAGCCTGTGAAAATCATAAAAGTGGGCATCGCTGATATGAATATCGTCCGCCCTCCCTGCACAATTCGTACCGCAGGCCTTGGATCGTGCGTGGGTGTTGTCCTGTTTGATGCCCGGTCTGAAATCGCAGGCATGGTCCACGTGATGTTGCCAGAATCGGCGATTGCCAAGCAAGGACAACTAAATGTGGCCAAGTATGCTGATACTGGTGTATCGGCGCTTGCGACAAGGCTTGTTAAGGAAGGAGCGCATTCCAGCCGCTTAAAGGCAAAAATTGCGGGCGGCGCCCAAATGTTCCAATTCTCTTCTGGCAGCGATATGATGAGGATTGGCCCGAGGAACACCGAAGCGGTAAAAACCGCTTTGGAGCATCTGGGCATCGAACTGCTCGCTGAGGATTGCGGAGGGAACAGCGGAAGAACGATCGAATTTGATCCAAAGACTTTAGTATTGTCCGTAAGAACCGTCAATCAAGGAGTGAAACAGCTTTAATGACCCAGCCGTAAAAGAATTCCTGTGAATAATAAAAATAAGTTGTTATTTACTATAATGGTATAAATATCCTTGTTTGGTATAATAAAAATGATTATATTATATCCTCATTAATAACCAGGGTAAGGAGGAGAACAATGGCTCAACTAGCAAGAGATGATGAAGCTGTCCAATGGAAGAAATGGGTAGAATCGAAAGACAGAGAGGCGGGAGATTTTCTAGCCCGTAAATATATGCCGCTCGTTTCCTACCATGTCCAACGCATCTCGGTAGGCCTTCCAAAGAGTGTCAGCAGAGATGATTTACGCAGCTTAGGGATGATGGGTTTGTTTAATGCGCTTGAAAGATTCGAACCGGACCGCGATCTAAAGTTTGATACATACGCCTCATTCCGCATCCGGGGCACTATATTGGACGGGCTCAGAAAGGAAGACTGGCTTCCTAGAAGTGCGCGTGAAAAAACCAAAAAGATTGAGCATGCGATTGAGCGCCTGGAACAGGAGCAAATGAGAAATGTATCCCCTGAAGAGGTTGCCGCAACCCTGGGTATCAGTCCGGAAGAAGTTATTTCCACTATGAATGAAAACTTTTTTGCCAACATCATTTCCGTAGAAGACCAAATGGACCATGATGAACATGATGGCAAGTCCTACCACATCAAGGATGAAAAAGCTATATTGCCCGATGAACATGTTATCCATGAAGAAGTGCTAGAGGATTTGGGGCGGGGAATCTCACAATTAAATAAGAACGAACAGCTAGTGCTGCAGTTATTTTATAAAGAAGAGCTGACTCTCACCGAAATCGGCCACGTAATGGAATTATCCACCAGCAGAATATCACAAATCCATTCCAAGGCCATTTTCAAGTTAAGAAACACACTGAATTCAATTATGTAAGCATTCTTGTAAAAGGAAGGATTGTGTGTGATGGAATCTCTGGAAGTATTATTTTCCCAGAACGGGCTTGAGGCATCTATCGTTTTGGGCGAAGGCGGGCAAGTGCCTGAAGTCCTAACGGCCGATCAAGTGAATGAATGCCTTAAAAAAAACGGTGTCTGCTATGGAATACAGCCGGACGTAATCGAGATGATCTCACAAAATCCACAGAGCATCCTGCAGCCGGTAATAGTAGCAAAAGGCAATGCGCCTGTGAATGGAATGGATGGGTATCTTGTCAATAAAGTGACAGAAGATCAAATAGACAGCCGGAATGATGAGGATAAAGTTCTAAATCTTAGGAATGTAATGACGATTCCTTCTGTGAAAAACGGCCAATTGCTGGCTGAAATTGTTCCGCCCAGCTTAGGGGTTCCTGGAATGGATGTAAAGGGGAAAATACTTTCCGCTAAAGATGGACGGCCATTAAAATGGAAAGCTGGGAAAAATGTATTATTCCATCTGAATAACGTCTATGCCACGCTGGATGGCCAAGTATCGATCACCTCCAATACGGTTAATGTGTTTCCAATTTTTGAGGTAGACAGTGATCTAGACTTGAAGACAGGCAATATTGATTTTATCGGGAATGTGGTCATCAGAGGCGACGTCCCTGCAGGCTATCAGATTCAAGCGGGCGGCGACATAAAGGTGAGCGGGCTTGTTGAAGGCTCTCATTTGAAAGCAGGGGGTTCCATTTATATCGAAGGGGGCATTGCAGGGGGAAACCGAGGAATAACAGAAGCTGGCTCCTATATTTATGCCAGCTATCTGAATCAGGCCCATTGCAAAGCGGGTGATTCGGTCTACGTGGATTCATCCATACTCCACAGTAAAATTGAATGCGGCGGCAGTGTCATATGCAAAAAAGGGCATGTGATAGGCGGCGAAATCTCCGCCTTGAAAAGTGTGGAGGCGTTAGACTTCGGCAACCACCATTATATGCATACCCATATTTTTGCGGGTGATTCACAACGCTATATGGAACAGGAAGCAACGCTGCAAAAGAAGATAGCTGTTTTAAATGAATCTCTTGTTAAGCTGGCTTCGCTATCTGAAAAAATGAAGAATAAAAACCAGTTTGCCGTATCGATATCGAACCAGGACCGAATGATGATGGAAAAACAAAAAGTGACAGTACGCTCATACACGAAGCAGCTTGAAGAATTGGAAGAAGAGCTAGTCAGCCTGCAGGAACTAAAGATCGCCCATGAGGAATCTTTCGTTAAAAGCCAGGGAACGATGTATCCGAATACGGAGCTTCATTTTGGCAAGTATTCAAAAAAGATCCACGCCAACACATCAAGGGTCAAAATGGTTCTCAGCCAGGGCGAGATTGTTTCTGTTCCTCTATAAAAATCAGTTAGATTAGGGGAAAAATGAAGATAGGGGATTAAGAGCATGAGTTTAAAAGCGATTGAAATGCAGATTGCCCTTCCGCGAACCCAAGATGCAGGAAAGATTCAGGAACAATGGCAGCAGAGAAGCCAAATAGCCCATGATTTTGCCTCCCATGAATTGAAAAAGGAAGAGAAGAAAAAAGAGCAATCCATCACTTCCATGAGCAAAGCAGAATACACGGCCATTGGTGAAGAAACGGATTCGGCCTCCGGCAATAGCTGGCAATCAAATGCCCGGAAGAAACGCGGGCCTATACATAAAGAAGAAAATAATCATCATCCTTATAAAGGAAATGTGATCGATTTTTCGGGATAGAGGGATACTATGATTACATTTGTTTTAGTCATAAGTTTTATTGTACATTGTGTGACTTTGTTGGCGATTATCATTTTATACAGCCGGCAAAACCAGTATAAAGAGGCCGAACGCCACATCGAAGAGATGAAACGGGAATTGGAAGAAGTCCTCGGAGCTTTTTCCTTGGAATTGGAAGAGAGCAACAGAGAAATGAGCTTTGCCCTTGAGAAGGCAAAAGAAGAAGGGGACAGGCCTGTCCACTTTCAAACAGGCAAAAAGGCAAAAGCCATTCCGAAAACCAGCCCTTCAAAGACGGATGAAGGGCCGGCCCATCATATAGAGCGGTTAGTTGAAGAAGTAGCCGACAAGATCGACCTTGCAAGCGCCGGCCATCAAAAAAAGGAGCATATCCCACCCGGCAATCAGCTGTTCAAAGAGGAATTGAACAGACAACTGCAGGATCATTCCCAAATGGCATTAATTGAGCAGGCCTTATTGTTGCACGCTCAAGGAAGTACATCTGAAGAAATAGCTAGAACTCTAGGAAAAGGCAAAAATGAAATCGATTTGCTGCTTAAATTCCATACATGAATAAGCAACTAGGCTTTTGAAGGGAGAACGGAAAGCCTTTTTTTGCTGCTAGGGATCGCAAGCATGGCAGAGGATTTTTAAAAGTTCAAATGAACACTTGAATATGTATCCCGTGTATGCTATATTAGTTCATGGTGTTAATACACACGCTTGAGGATTCCATTGACAGGTGCTGTCTTTGACAGTTTTCAATGGAAAAGGAATCAGGCGGAGGAAAAACAAAACCTAGGAGGAAACAAAACATGTCAGTTATTTCAATGAAACAATTGCTTGAAGCTGGTGTACATTTCGGACACCAAACTCGCCGTTGGAACCCAAAAATGAAGAAATACATCTTCATGGAGCGTAACGGAATCTACATCATCGACTTACAAAAAACAGTAAGAAAAATCGAAGAAGCTTACAACTTCGTTAAAGAAGTTGCTGCTAACGGTGGTACTGTCCTTTTCGTAGGTACAAAAAAACAAGCTCAAGATTCAGTTAAAGAAGAAGCGATCCGCGCTGGTCAATTCTATGTAAACCAACGCTGGTTGGGCGGTACTTTAACAAACTTTGAAACAATCCAAAAACGTATTACGCGTCTTAAAGATATCGAAAAAATGGAAGAGAACGGCACTTTCGAAGTTCTTCCTAAAAAAGAAGTTATCAATCTTAAAAAAGAGCAAGAGCGTTTAGAGAAATTCCTAGGCGGAATTAAAGACATGAAGGGTCTTCCTGATGCGATTTTCGTTATCGACCCACGCAAAGAGCGCATCGCTGTTGCTGAAGCTCATAAATTGAACATCCCTCTAGTAGGTATCGTAGATACTAACTGTGATCCGGATGAAATCGATTATGTAATTCCTGCAAACGATGACGCAATCCGTGCTGTTAAATTGTTGACTGCAAAAATTGCTGATGCAATTCTTGAAGTGAAACAAGGCGAAGACCTTTCTGAAGCTCCAGCTGCTACAGAAGAAGTTTAAGTATAAGCACAAGGAAAAGGTGATAAGAGGATAAGGCCTTTTATCACCTTTTTTCAAGGAAAAGCCTACGTATGAAAATTGCGTTGGTTTGGCAAAATAAAGAATAGAGATTTGTACGGAACCGAAATGGTTTATATATATGTACATATTAAAAAGGAGGATAATCCATAATGGCTATTACTGCTCAAATGGTTAAAGAACTTCGTGAAAAAACTGGTGCTGGCATGATGGACTGCAAAAAAGCACTTACTGAAACTAATGGTGACATGGAGCAAGCAATCGACTTCCTTCGCGAAAAAGGGATCGCTAAAGCTGCTAAGAAAGGCGACCGCATCGCTGCTGAAGGTTTGACAAACATCCTTGTTAAAGGAAACGAGGCTGTCATTCTTGAAGTGAACTCTGAAACTGACTTCGTTGCGAAGAATGAAGGTTTCCAAGTTCTTGTAAAAGAATTGGCTGAGCATATCCTTGCCCACAAACCTGCTACAGTTGAAGAAGCTATGGAACAAAAAATGGACAACGGTGCAGTTGTTTCTGAACACATCAACTCTGCAATCGCTAAAATCGGTGAGAAATTGACTCTTCGCCGTTTTGAAGTAGTGACTAAAACAGACGCAGATGCTTTCGGTGCTTACCTTCACATGGGCGGACGCATCGGTGTATTGACTGTTCTTGCAGGATCAACTGATGAAGCGGCTGCAAAAGATATCGCTATGCATATCGCAGCGCTTAAACCTCTTTACATCTCTCATGATGCAGTTTCTGAAGAAGAAATCGAAAGAGAGCGTAAAGTATTGACTGAACAAGCGCTTAACGAAGGCAAACCAGAAAAAATCGTTGCTAAGATGGTTGAAGGCCGTCTTGGAAAGTTCTTCGAAGAAATCTGTGTGCTTGACCAAGCATTCGTTAAGAACCCTGACATGAAAGTAGGCCAATTTGTTGAGTCTACTGGCGGCAAATTGACTAAATTTGTTCGTTTTGAAGTAGGGGAAGGCATTGAAAAACGCCAAGATAACTTTGCTGAAGAAGTTATGAGCCAAGTTAAAAAAGACTAATTTCACTCATTTTCTATTAAGCAATAAATAGGGGGACACACAAGTGTTCCCTTTTTTTAAAGATGAAATGATTATCTATCATCTGCCGTTGCCAGGCGGATGATATGAAGCTGGAGGTTCTAATGAGTAGCGCGAAATATAAACGAGTTGTATTGAAACTAAGTGGAGAAGCGTTAGCGGGCAATGATGGTTTCGGAATAAATCCCGCAGTTATCAAGTCAATCGCGCAACAAGTGAAAGAAATTGCGGAATTGGATGTAGAAGTCGCTGTTGTTGTTGGCGGAGGAAACATCTGGCGAGGCAAAATCGGGAGCGAGTTGGGTATGGACCGCACAACAGCGGACTATATGGGTATGCTCGCAACTGTCATGAATTCATTAGCGCTTCAGGACAGCCTTGAACATTTGGGTATTGAAACCCGTGTACAGACTTCTATCGAGATGCGCCAAGTGGCTGAACCTTATATCAGAAGAAGGGCAGTCAGACATCTTGAGAAGAAACGCGTAGTCATTTTTGCAGCGGGTACAGGAAATCCATATTTCTCTACTGATACAACTGCCGCATTAAGAGCAGCCGAAATTGAAGCCGATGTAATTCTGATGGCGAAAAACAATGTGGACGGCGTATACAATGCAGATCCTCGCAAAGATGAAAATGCTGTTAAATATGACAAGCTTTCATACCTAGATGTATTGAAGGACGGTTTGGAAGTAATGGATTCTACTGCATCATCCTTATGCATGGATAACGACATTCCATTGATTGTCTTCTCAATCACTGAACAAGGCAATATTAAGCGCGTTGTTACAGGAGAAGAAATCGGAACAATAGTGAGGGGGAAATAAGATGGCGAAACAAGTAATAACTCATACAAAAGAAAGAATGGAGAAGGCTGTACAAGCTCTTTCAAGAGAATTGACATCCATTCGTGCCGGCAGAGCAAATGCGGCTATTCTTGATAGAGTATCTGTTGATTATTATGGTGCACCAACTCCAATTAACCAACTGGCCGGCATATCTGTCCCTGAAGCAAGATTGCTGGTGATCCAGCCTTACGACAAGACAATTCTTGGCGAAATTGAAAAAGCGATTCTTAAGTCTGATCTAGGATTGAATCCAGCAAACGACGGCTCAATCATCCGGATTGCAATCCCAGCTTTGACGGAAGAAAGACGTAAGGAACTAGTGAAACAAGTGAAGAAAGAAGCGGAAGAAGCAAAAGTAGGCATCCGTAACATTCGCCGCGATGGCAATGATGATTTGAAAAAACTTGAAAAAGCCAATGAAATCACTGAAGATGAGCTGCGTGGCTATTCAGATGATATTCAAAAACTAACAGATGCGCATATCGCGAAAATCGATGAAGTGGCAAAAGATAAAGAAAAAGAAATTATGGCCGTATAACCATTTTCTTGAAAAGCCCCTGTTACAGGGGCTTTTTTGCCTTCAAATAACCGTTTGGCTGCTCACATACTTTGCACGTTGTATTTAATGATTACATATGTATTTTACAATACCGATAGGATATTTTAAGATTTTCTGATATTATTAAGTGGATTCAACATACTTTATTTAGAAGGAACCTATTGGAGGATTTATATTATGAAAGCTATTTGGAAGCGTTGGTTCAACAAAAATGCTTCTGCCTATATAGACAGTGAAAGTATCGAGGAAATGAAAGATGCTGGGGTACCGCGCCATGTCGCAATTATCATGGACGGCAACGGTCGCTGGGCCAATAAGCGGTCACTGCCAAGAGTGGCCGGCCATTACGAAGGAATGAAGGTAGTCCAAAGGATGACCCGGTTTGCTGACAGAGTAGGAATCGATATCCTTACCCTGTATGCTTTTTCTACAGAAAATTGGAAAAGGCCTGAAACAGAAGTGGACTACCTCATGAAACTTCCAGTCGAATTCCTCGATAAATTTCTGCCTGAACTGATTGAAAAGAATGTCAGGGTTAATATTATGGGCGAATTGGAAAAGCTTCCTAAACATACGAGAAACGCAGTGGAAAGCGCCATGAATGAAACGAAAGAAAATACCGGGCTGGTCCTCAATCTGGCATTCAACTACGGTAGCAGGGCTGAAATCGTCCAGGCCGCCCAGTACATTCTGGACGATTACAAACAGGGGAGATTGCCGGAAGGGCCTTTGACAGAAGAAATGTTTTCTTCGCATCTGATGACAAAAGATATGGTAGACCCGGATCTGTTGATTCGCACGAGCGGAGAGATCAGATTGAGCAACTTTATGTTATGGCAGCTTGCATATTCTGAATTTTGGTTTACGGATGTTCTTTGGCCCGATTTCAGCGAGGCTGATTTTATAGAGGCAATTAAAGAATATCAGCGAAGATCGCGGAGATATGGCGGTCTATAAGCGCATAAAATCTTAAAAAGTAAAATAGCATGTTCGAAACAGAAGGTGAGGAACAGACATATTATGAAGCAACGTATTATTACGGCTGTCATTGCCGCAGCTATTTTCCTTCCGGTCGTTATATATGGAGGATGGCCATTTACCATTTTAATCTACTTAATGGCAACAGTCGGATTGCATGAATTATTGAAAATGCATAAAATGCCGATCGCATCGGCTCAAAGCATCCTGGCATTCATTTTGCTTTGGCTTACCTTGATCCCGGAGGCGCAGATGGAATTTTTCACCGATCACGATATTTCAAAAATGACGTTTGTGCTGATTGGGCTTATTCTATTATTAGCGGTAACGGTACTGTCGAAGAATGCATTTACATTTGATGACGCCGGTTTTATGCTTATTGCAGTTCTTTATACGTCTATGGGTTTTTATTATATAATGGCAACAAGAGAAATAGGGCTTGTCCATATTTTCTTTGTATTGTTTACTTTATGGGCCACCGATTCTGGCGCTTATTTTGTCGGACGGGCAATAGGCAAGAACAAATTGTGGCCTGAGATTTCACCCAATAAGACAATTGAGGGGGCGTTGGGCGGTGTAATAGCCGGTCTGATTGTGGCACTCGTCTTCGCTCTCTTTACAGACATCGATATACCTGTGGCAAGAATGCTTGTGCTGGGTTTGGTGATCGCTGTCTTCGGCCAATTGGGCGACCTTGTCCAATCAGCCTTTAAGCGGCATTACGGGGTTAAGGATTCGGGGAACCTGCTGCCAGGCCATGGAGGGATTCTGGATCGCTCTGATAGTTGGCTTTTTGTATTTCCCATTTTATATCTGCTGCAGCTATGGTAATGAAGGAATTAGAGAGTGATAAGGAATGGTAATAAGAATGGGGGCGCACCACATGAAGAAAATCAGTTTGCTGGGAGCAACCGGTTCGGTTGGCACGCAAACACTGGAAATCATCAGGGAAAACCGCGATTTATTCCAATTGACTGCTTTTTCGGCCGGAAAGAACGTAGAATTAACGAAGAAGATTATCAAAGAATTTTCTCCCGAGTTAGTTTCTGTCATACAAAAAGAAGATTATGAGGAACTGAAGGGCGAATTTCCGGATGTTGCTTTTTCGTACGGCGAAGACGGTCTGGTCGAAGTGGCGGTCCATCCTGATACGGATATTGTAGTGACTGCTATTCTTGGAAGTGTTGGCTTATATCCGACGCTTAAGGCAATCGAGGCGAAAAAAGATATCGGCTTGGCTAACAAGGAAACACTGGTGACTGCAGGCCATTTGGTAATGGATGCAGCGAAAAAACATAATGTGAAGATTCTCCCTGTCGATAGCGAGCACTCTGCGATATTCCAGGCTTTGCAAGGAGAGAATCATAAGAATATCGAACGGTTGATCATTACAGCCTCCGGCGGCAGCTTTAGGGATTATACACGCGAACAGTTAAAGGATGTCACTGTTGAACAAGCACTGAACCATCCAAACTGGTCGATGGGAGCCAAGATTACAATCGATTCCGCTTCCATGATGAATAAAGGATTAGAAGTAATCGAGGCTCATTGGCTGTTCAATCTTCCTTACGATCAGATTTCTGTCCTTATGCACAAAGAGAGCATCATCCATTCGATGGTGGAATTCCATGACGGCAGCATTATGGGCCAACTTGGTACGCCGGACATGCGGGTGCCAATCGCTTATGCATTAATGTATCCGGACCGTTTAAAAGATGCCTCTAAGGAAAGACTAGATTTAGCTAAGATCGCAACATTGCATTTTCAGGAGATGAGTTTTGAGCGGTTCCCTTGCTTGAAATATGCCTACGATGCGGGCAGAGCCGGCGGAACATTGCCTACCGTCCTGAATGCGGCCAATGAAGAAGCGGTTCCGTTGTTCCTTAAGGGCCAGATTTCATTCCTGCAGATCGAGGATTTAATCTATCAAGCGATGGAGGCACATAACAATATCCTGCATCCAGACTTGCTGACGATCCAATCAGTGGATCGGGAAACAAGGAAATATATTCAATCAATTGTGAAATAGAGGTGGTGGATACGTGCAAACAATACAAACAGTTCTATCATTTATCATTATTTTTGGGGCTCTCGTATTCGTGCATGAACTCGGACATTTGATTTTTGCAAAGAGAGCGGGCATCCTTTGCCGTGAATTCGCAATCGGGTTCGGTCCGAAAGTTCTATCGTTTATGAAAAATGAGACGGTTTATACGATCCGCCTGCTGCCAATCGGCGGATTTGTGCGGATGGCCGGTGAGGATGCTGAAATGATTGAGATCAAGCCTGGCTACCGAGTGGGCTTGAAATTGAACAATGAAGGAACTGTCCAAAAAATCATCCTCAACAACAAAGATAAATACCGGGATATTAAAGTGCTTGAAGTAGAAGAAGTGGATCTGGAGCGCGGATTATTCATCAGAGGCTTTGAAGATGATGATGACCAAATGATCCAGACATACAAAATTGATCCAAAAGCCATGATTGTGGAGGATGGCGTTGAGAACCAGATCGCTCCTTGGGACCGTCAATTTGGTTCTAAAAAACTCGGTCAGCGTACGATGGCGATCTTTGCCGGGCCGATGATGAACTTTATCTTTGCGATTGTCATCTTCACTGTATTGGCAGCCATTCAAGGCGTCGTTGTCGATGATGCCAAGATTGGCAAATTAACGTCTGATGGAGCGGCCATTTCAGCAGGGCTTAAGACTGGAGATGAAGTCCAATCCATCGATGGAGCGGAAACTTCTTCTTGGTTGGATGTCCAAGAGGAAATCCAGAAGCATCCGGGAAAAGAAATTACATTTGTAGTGGACCGCGATGGGAAAACATTAGAAATCCCGGTGACTCCAAAAGAAATTGAACGTGACAACCAAAAAATCGGCGTGATCGGCGTTTATCAGCCTACTGAAAAAACGTTCTTGAGCGTTCTGACGTTCGGTTTTACGGAGACGTATGATTGGGTGGTCCGCATTTTTGAAATGCTTGGAAAATTAATTACCGGCAACTTTTCGATTGATATGCTGTCCGGCCCTGTCGGCATCTATGTATCGACAGAAGAAGTGGCGAAGTCCGGTGTATTGACATTAATGAGATGGGCCGGTGTATTGAGTATCAATCTTGGGATTATGAATTTGTTGCCTATTCCTGCACTTGATGGAGGACGGCTATTATTTTTCGGAGTTGAAGCGCTGCGGGGCAAACCGCTTGACCGCCAAAAAGAAGGAATGGTCCATTTTATCGGCTTTGCATTGCTTATGTTGCTGATGTTGGTCGTAACCTGGAACGATATCCAAAGATTTTTCCTTTAAAAAACAAATTTGTGTGGTAAAATGTTTAGGCAGAAGCAGAAGTTTACCAAAGCTTCGCTTCTGCTTTTTACATATTATCAATTAATAGATCCACTATATTTCATAATATAGAAGCCAGTAGAAGAGGTGCGAAATGAAACAATCAAAAATGTTTATCCCTACATTAAGGGAAGTTCCTGCGGATGCTGAAGTCAAAAGCCATAAACTGCTTTTGAGAGCCGGCTATATCCGCCAAACTGCAAGTGGCGTGTACAGTTATTTGCCGCTCGCACAAAGAGTGTTGAAAAAAATCGAGAACATCGTGCGTGAGGAGATGGACAATACAGGCGCAAATGAAATGCTGATGCCTTCTTTACAGCAGGCAGAACTTTGGCAGGAATCAAAACGCTGGTATTCCTATGGTCCCGAGTTGATGCGGATGAAAGACCGCAACAACAGGGAATTCGCATTAGGGCCTACACATGAGGAAGTGGTGACAAGCCTTGTGCGCGATGAGTTGAATTCTTATAAAAAATTGCCGCTTACTCTTTATCAAATCCAAACAAAATTCCGCGATGAAAAACGCCCGCGATTCGGGTTATTGCGTGGACGTGAATTTATCATGAAAGATGCTTATTCCTTCCACAGCAATCAAGAAAGCCTTGATGCTGTCTATGAGGATATCTTCCAGGCGTATAGCAATATCTTCTCTCGCTGCGGATTGGATTTCCGGGCGGTAATTGCAGACAGCGGTGCGATGGGCGGTAAAGATACACATGAATTTATGGTGTTATCCGAAATCGGCGAAGATACGATCGCATATAGCGATTCATCCGATTTTGCGGCCAATATCGAAATGGCTCCTGTAGTAGCTAACTACGAGAAGAGCAGCGAAGCTGAGAAAGAACTGGAAAAAGTGGCGACTCCAGACCAAAAGAGCATTGAAGACGTTTCTTCCTTCTTGAATGTGGAAGCTACTTCTTGCATTAAATCCATGCTGTTCAAAGTGGATGAAGAATTTGTTCTTGTATTGGTGCGCGGCGACCATGAGGTCAATGATGTCAAGGTGAAAAATCTTTTGGAAGCATCTGTCGTTGAACTTGCGCTTCCTGAAGAAACACAACAAGTGCTGAATTGTGAAGTAGGATCTTTAGGGCCGATTTCCGTTGAAGGTGTAAAAATAATTGCTGACCATGCAGTAGAAAGCATTGTTAATGGGGTTTGCGGTGCAAATGAAGCAGGCTTCCATTATGTAAATGTAAATCATGGACGTGATTTCAACGTCGATACATTCGCTGATTTGCGCTTTATCCAGGAAGGGGACGCTTCTCCGGATGGCAAAGGTACTATTCAATTCGCCAAAGGAATTGAAGTGGGCCATGTCTTTAAACTTGGAACACGTTATAGTGAAGCCATGGGGGCGACCTTCCTTGATGAAAATGGCAGAAGCCAGCCGATGATCATGGGCTGCTACGGAATCGGCGTTTCTAGAACGTTGGCCGCGGCTGCAGAGCAGTATAACGATGAGCAGGGATTGGTATGGCCTAAGCAACTGGCTCCATTCCATGTCCATATCATTCCGGTCAATGTGAAAAATGCCGACCAGACACAATTGGCTGACGCTTTATATGCGGATATGCAAAAAGCGGGCTACGAAGTATTATTGGATGACCGTAACGAGCGTCCAGGCGTTAAATTCACCGATTCTGAATTGATGGGTCTTCCTGTCCGCATTACAGTCGGTAAAAAGGCTGCGGAATCAATTGTTGAAGTGAAAAACCGTAAGACCGGCGAATCTTTTGAAGTCCACGTGGATGAATTGCCTCAGCTTGTAGCTGATATCCTAGGATAATAGATTGTTTTAAATGTTTACTGACATAAAAGTCCGCTTTTATGTCAGTTTTTTTATTTATTCTAATTGGAGCTATGGCACCCACCACAACTGATGCGCGAAGACGAATAAGTTTGGGTGCGAAGGCCAAGCGCCAGTAAGGATCCGAGTGTAGCGGTTGAAGAAAAGGAATACATTGGCTAGCGTGTCGTTGTTCTATTGCATATTTTCCGCATTCATTAAAAGGGAACGGATTGTGTTATAATAACCTCTGTATGCATTACCGCACAGAGATAGAATAGAAAGAGGGGGAGTCTAGTTGAATCGAAATTCGCATGAAGGCAGGGAGAGATTTCAACTCTTACTCCAGCAACTGCAATTGACTGAAGATCGTTTAGTGATGTATTTCGAGCAAGCGGAAATCACTAAGCTCAGTATAGAACGGTCATCGAAAAGATGGCATTTTCAATTTTTGGTTAACGATATTTTGCCTTGCGATGTACAAAGTATGTTTTCTGCACAGTTGACGAAGACATTTTCACATATAGCTAATGTATCCTACCAGATGACCGCACGTAACCAAAGGGTTACACCTGAACTCGTCCAGGATTATTGGAATAATTGCCTGGCTGAGCTTGAGGGCGTTTCCCCGGCTTTATTGTCGCTTTTGAATGGACAAATGCCGAAAGTGAACGGCAATAAGATCATTGTTCACGCACGCAACCATGCGGAGGCTGGCCAGCTGAAGAATAAATATTCCGGTTTGATCTCTTCTGTTTATCAGAACTATGGTTTCCCAGCTTTTCATTTAGACGTTGAAATCCGTGAACAAAATGAAGAATATACGCAATTCCTGGCGCAGAAACAAAAAGAAGATGCGGAACGCGCGCAGGCTGCTGTCATTGAAATGCAGAAGAAGGAAACCGAAGCAGCAGCTGTTCCCGAGTGGGAAGGTCCGCTTAAAATCGGTTATACCATCAAAGACGACGCTGATTTCAGACGCATGGAAGATATTATGGATGAAGAACGCCGAATCGCCGTGGAAGGCTATGTCTTCTTTGCTGAAACAAAGGAACTCCGCAGTGGCCGGACGCTGCTTACATTTAAGATGACCGATTATACCAGTTCCATTATGGTTAAGGTTTTCTCACGCGATAAAGAAGATGCAGCGATCCTTAATGCTGTCAAGAAAGGGATGTGGCTGCGGGCGCAGGGGAGCATCCAGAATGACACGTTTATCCGTGACCTGGTGATGATGGCCAATGACATTAATGAAATTAAGGCTCCGCAGCGATTGGATACCAGCGAAGAGAAAAGGGTGGAACTTCATCTTCATACTCCAATGAGCCAGATGGATGCAGTCAGCTCCGTATCTGACTTGGTTTCCCAGGCAAGCAAATGGGGCCACAAAGCAGTTGCCATAACGGACCACGCAGGAGCGCAGTCGTTTCCGGAGGCGTACGCTGCAGGCAAAAAAAATAATATTAAAATCCTTTATGGTGTAGAAGCAAACTTAGTGGATGACGGTGTGCCGATTGCGTATAATCCAGTCCACCGTTCTTTGGATGACAGTACGTATGTTGTGTTCGACGTAGAGACTACCGGATTATCCGCTGTCTATGACACAATCATCGAGCTTGCCGCCGTCAAGATTAAGGGCGGAGAAATAATCGATACATTTGAGGCATTCGCTAATCCCCATCATCCGTTATCGGCCACAATCATTGAACTTACCGGCATTACGGATGACATGCTGCGCGATGCACCCGAAGCCGGCACGGTGCTCAAGAGATTCAAGGAGTGGGCCGAAGACAGTATTCTCGTAGCGCATAATGCAAGCTTCGACATGGGCTTCCTGAATGTCGGCTATAAGAAGAACGGAATGGAACGGGCTACGAATCCTGTCATCGACACCTTGGAGTTAGGCCGCTTCCTTTATCCGGAGATGAAAAACCATCGTTTGAATACGTTGGCAAAGAAATTTGATATTGAACTTACACAGCATCACCGGGCGATTTATGATACTGAAGCCACCGGCCATCTTTTGATCAAGATGTTGAAAGACGCTGCCGAAAAAAATATCCTGTACCATGATGATTTCAATGAGCATATGGGGGAAGGAAAGGCCTATCAGCGTTCCCGTCCTTACCACTGCACCATTATGGCGAAAAATGAACTCGGTTTAAAAAATCTCTTTAAGTTGATTTCATTCGCGCATATTAATTATTTTTATCGAGTTCCCCGCATCCCGAGATCGGTTCTTTCCAAATATCGTGAAGGCCTACTGATCGGTTCGGCCTGCGATAAGGGAGAAGTTTTTGAAGGCATGATGCAAAAGTCACCTGACGAAGTTGAGAAGATTGCCGAGTTTTATGATTACTTTGAAGTGATGCCTAAGGAAGTTTATGCGCATCTAATCGAAATGGAATATGTCCGTGATGAAAAGTCGCTGGAAGCGATCATCGGCAATATCGTCAAGCTGGGCAAAAAAATGAATAAGCCAGTGGTGGCCACAGGGAATGTCCATTACCTGAATCCGAACGATAAAATATACCGGCAAATATTGGTGAGCTCACAGGGCGGCGCAAATCCGCTCAACCGCCATAAACTGCCGGATGTCCATTTCCGTACAACCAATGAAATGTTGGATTGCTTTGCATTCCTCGGCAGCGAAACCGCCAAGGAAATTGTCATCACAAATCCGAATGCTATCGCTGATTCAATTGAGGAAATAAAACCGATTAAGGACGATCTCTATACGCCGAAGATTGAAGGAGCGGAAGAGGAAATCCGGAAAATGAGTTATGACATGGCGAAAAGCATATACGGGGAAGACCTTCCGGAAATTGTCACAGCACGTTTGGAAAAAGAATTAAAAAGTATCATCGGCCATGGATTCGCGGTTATTTACCTGATTTCCCATAAACTCGTAAAAAAATCATTGAATGATGGATACTTGGTAGGTTCCCGTGGTTCGGTAGGTTCTTCGCTTGTTGCCACTATGACCGAAATTACCGAGGTCAACCCGTTGCCGCCTCATTATGTGTGCCCAAATTGCAAGCACTCCGAGTTCTTTGACGACGGTTCTGTAGGCTCGGGATTTGATTTGCCGGACAAGGACTGTCCGGAGTGCGGCACTGCCTATACAAAAGATGGGCACGATATCCCGTTTGAAACGTTCCTTGGCTTTAAAGGGGATAAAGTTCCGGATATTGACTTGAACTTCTCAGGGGAATATCAGCCACGCGCCCATGATTACACAAAAGTATTGTTCGGAGAGGATTTTGTATACAGGGCAGGAACAATAGGCACTGTTGCTGAGAAGACGGCTTACGGATATGTCAAAGGGTATGCCTCCGACCATAATATCCACATCCGCAATGCCGAAGTGGATCGTTTGGTGGCAGGTTGCACGGGCGTCAAACGGACGACCGGACAGCACCCAGGCGGTATCATCGTTGTGCCTGATTACATGGATATCTTTGACTTTTCGCCGATCCAGTACCCTGCAGACAGCCAGAGCTCTGAATGGAGAACGACCCATTTCGATTTCCATTCCATCCATGACAACATCCTGAAGCTTGATATTCTAGGCCATGATGATCCGACGGTGATCCGGATGCTTCAGGATTTAAGCGGTATCGATCCGAAAACAATCCCAACCGATGATCCTGAAGTCATGAAGATATTCAGCGGCCCAGAATCATTGGGCGTCACCGAGGACCAAATCATGTGTAAGACCGGTACGCTTGGCATTCCGGAATTCGGTACCCGATTTGTCCGGCAAATGCTTGAAGACACGAAGCCGACCACTTTTTCCGAGCTGGTGCAGATATCTGGTTTGTCCCATGGTACCGATGTGTGGTTGTCAAATGCCCAAGAATTGATCGCTAATAGAATCTGTACGCTGAGTGAAGTAATCGGCTGCCGTGACGATATTATGGTGTATTTGATCTATCAAGGCCTGGATCCGTCCCTCGCCTTTAAAATAATGGAGTCGGTCCGTAAAGGGAAGGGGCTATCGGAAGAATTTGAAGAGGAAATGCGCAAGAACGAAGTGCCTGAATGGTATATCGATTCGTGCAAAAAAATCAAATATATGTTCCCGAAAGCCCATGCGGCCGCTTACGTCTTGATGGCTGTCAGAATCGCCTATTTCAAAGTGCACCATGCATTGCTATACTATGCCGCCTACTTTACAGTCCGAGCGGAGGATTTTGATATAGAAGCAATGACAAGAGGTTCCTTGGCTATAAGGGCCAAAATGGAAGAAATCAACGCAAAGGGCCTTGATGCTTCACCGAAAGAAAAGAACACTCTGACAGTGCTGGAGCTTGCTCTTGAAATGTGTGAACGCGGCTATTCATTCCAGAAGGTAGATCTGTATAAATCCCAAGCATCAGAATTCATCATTGAAGGAGATTCATTGATCCCTCCATTTGATTCGATTCCGGGGCTGGGCACGAATGCTGCCATCAATATAGTGAATGCTCGCGAGGATGGAGAATTCCTTTCTAAGGAAGACTTGCAAAAACGGGGGAAAGTATCGAAAACGATCCTCGAATACCTCGAAAAGCAAGGGTGCCTGGATGCGCTCCCTGATCAAAATCAGCTTTCACTGTTCTGATTGGAAAAGGGCATCCTTACGCCGAGCCGCTGTTTCGCTATTTGCATAAATAGTGCCTTTATGGTATATTTTAAGAAGAATGATTGATGACGAGGAACAAACGGAGAGTGGGGAAACCCACTCTTTCGTATTGTATCGCCTTATTTTGACGTTGATGACGGAACAGGAGTTTGAATGACACACAAGATTAGAATATTCTTTCAGTACATAGCTCAACCTTATATCATCAATAAAAAATACGTTCATGCTTTAACAAGCGGCAATCACCAACAACATTGACAATGAAAAAGTATTTGGAATAGGAGGGATGGTATGAGCAGAAAAGTAACAGAAATCGTTGAAGAACTCTTGAAAGACATCCTTGAACAGCAGCAATTAGAATTGGTGGACATCGAATTCGTAAAAGAAGGAAAAAACTGGTTCCTTCGCGTATTCATTGATAAAGAAGCTGGCGTTGATATCGAAGAATGCGGCATCGTCAGTGAAAAATTGAGTGAAAAGCTAGATGAGGTCGATCCGATCGAACAGAATTATTTCCTTGAAGTGTCCTCGCCAGGCGCTGAGCGTCCACTGAAGAAAGAAAAGGATTTCTTGGGCGCAATCGGTAAGCACGTCAACGTTAAAACGTATGAACCGATCGAAGGAAGCAAAGAATTCGAAGGAACGCTGCTTTCTTATAACGAAAAAGAACTAACGCTTTCCATTAAAATTAAAACAAGAACAAAAGAAATTTCAATTCCAACTGAAAAAGTAGCAAAAGCAAGGCTAGCTGTCACTTTTTCATAACATAAGTTACTATCTTTAGTCAGGGGGATTTAAAATGAGCAGTGAATTATTGGATGCTCTTCTGCTATTGGAGAAAGAAAAGGGCATTTCCAGAGATGTAATTATAGATGCAATTGAAGCGGCGTTGGTTTCCGCATATAAAAGAAACTTCAACCAGGCTCAAAATGTGAGGGTGGACCTGAATCTTGGAACTGGGACAATGCGCGTATTGGCACGCAAAGAAGTTGTGGACCAAGTCTTTGATTCACGCCTTGAAATCTCATTGGAAGATGCAAGAAGAATCAATCCTAATTATGCGGTTGAGGACGTAGTTGAAATGGAAGTGACTCCAAAAGACTTCGGCCGCATCGCCGCGCAAACAGCCAAGCAAGTTGTGACACAGCGCGTGAGAGAAGCAGAAAGAGGCATTATTTATTCTGAATTCATCGATCGCGAAGAAGATATCATGAACGGGATCGTCCAACGCGTCGACAACCGTTATATTTATGTGAGCCTTGGCAAAATCGAGGCTTTGCTGCCTGCAAGCGAACAGATGCCGAATGAGCACTATAAACCGCATGACCGTATCAAAGTGTTTATCACTAAGGTGGAAAAAACATCTAAAGGGCCGCAAATCTTCGTGAGCCGCACACATCCTGGATTGTTGAAACGCCTTTTCGAAACAGAAGTGCCTGAAATCTTCGACGGCACTGTAGAAATCAAGTCAGTTGCCCGTGAGGCAGGTGACCGTTCGAAAATTTCCGTCCATACGGATGTAGAAAACGTGGATCCTGTTGGAGCTTGTGTCGGCCAAAAAGGACAGCGCGTCCAAGTGATCGTAAATGAGCTGAAAGGCGAAAAAATCGATATCGTCAAATGGTCTGAAGACCCAGTTGAATTTGTCGCCAATGCACTTAGCCCTTCTAAAGTGCTTGCAGTACTTGTCAATAAAGAAGAAAAAGCGACAACAGTCATCGTGCCGGACTATCAATTGTCACTGGCAATCGGCAAACGCGGACAAAACGCGCGCCTTGCCGCTAAATTGACAAACTGGAAGATTGATATCAAGAGTGAAACTGATGCAAGAGAAGCAGGCATTTATCCTGTAGAACACCAAGAAGAAGAGGCAGAGGAAGAATCTTTCCTAAGCCAAGCGAGCATTGATGAGAGTTACGATGACTTATACAACCATGACCATGATGAAGATCTTGATTAATAGAGGTGAATAAGATGTCGACTCGCAAAAAAATTCCGATGCGAAAATGCGTGGTTACCGGTGAAATGAAGCCCAAGAAAGAAATGGTCCGCATCGTGCGTTCCAAAGAAGGCGATGTCTCCATTGACTTGACCGGTAAAAAGTCAGGGCGCGGCGCATATGTATCCTTGGACAAAGCGGCTATTCTGGCCGCTCAGAAAAAGGATTCGCTTGCCCGCCATCTGGAAGTCCCAATCGAATCGAGCCTGTATGCAGACTTAATCGATTTAGCGGAAAAGGAGAAGCAGTAAAGCCATGAATCAACCACAGTGGGCCTCTCTTCTTGGGTTGGCCAATAGAGCCAGAAAAGTCATTTCCGGCGAAGAACTAGTAGTGAAAGAAATCCGAACCGGAAAAGCCAAACTGGTCCTTTTATCAGAAGACGCTTCCTCCAATACCGAAAAAAAGATAACCGATAAATGCAATTTCTACAATGTGCCTCTCTTGAAAGTGGAAAGTAGAGATCAGCTTGGTCACGCAATTGGCAAAGATCATCGCGTGGTTATCGCCGTGCTTGACGATGGTTTCGCCAACAAGTTGAAAACATTGCTGCATTAATTTATACGGGGGTGAACGTATGACCAAAATACGTGTATATGAATACGCAAAAAAACATAATGTTTCAAGCAAAGAGATTATTGAAAAGCTAAAAGAAATGAATATTGAGGTAACCAATCATATGTCAACTATGGAAGATCCTGCTGTACAAAAACTAGACCAACAATATGCAAAGAAAAATACAAACAATGCAGCTAAGGCTGACACTAGAGCCAATGATGAAAAGGTTGCCATTGAAAATAAATATGAAGACCGCCACGACGAAAACAGTGTGAATAAGCAAAAGCTTAAGAAAAAGACACCTGTAAAAACAGGCGGAAACAACGCGAAAAAGCCAGGCGGAAACCAAACACCTTTCAATAAGAACAAAAAACGCAACAACAAAAAGCAGCATAACAGCGGCAATAAAACACCGCAAATGCATACGCCAAGAAAAGAAAAAGAACTGCCTAAAAAGATTACATTCACTGAGTCTTTAACGGTAGGAGAATTGGCTAAGAAGCTTCATCGCGAACCTTCTGAAATCATCAAGAAACTATTCATGTTAGGCGTGATGGCCACCATCAACCAAAGCCTTGAAAAAGATGCGATCGAGTTGATCTGCAGCGACTATGGCGTTGAAGTTGAAGAAGAAATCAAAATCGACATGACTGACCTTGAAGCATATACAGCAAGCGAAGAAAATGAAGCGGAAAACACCGTGGAACGCCCAGCTGTTGTTACAATCATGGGCCACGTTGACCATGGTAAAACGACTTTGCTTGACAGCATCCGCCATACAAAAGTAACGGAAGGTGAAGCAGGCGGGATCACACAGCATATCGGTGCATACCAAGTCGATGTGAACAATAAGAAAATTACATTCCTGGACACACCAGGCCACGCAGCCTTTACAACTATGCGTGCCCGTGGTGCGAAAGTCACCGATATTACAATCATTGTAGTAGCTGCTGACGATGGCGTCATGCCGCAAACAATTGAAGCGATCAACCATGCGAAAGCGGCAGAAGTGCCAATCATTATCGCAGTCAATAAAATGGATAAAGAAACAGCCAACCCTGACCGCGTGATGCAGGAACTGACTGAGCACGGCTTGGTGCCGGAAGCTTGGGGCGGAGATACAATCTTTGTTCCGATTTCTGCTAAAAAAGGCCAAGGAATCGATGAACTGCTTGAAATGATCCTGCTTGTAAGCGAAGTGGAAGAATACAAAGCTAATCCGAATAAATTGGCGACTGGTACAGTAATCGAAGCGCAATTGGATAAAGGACGCGGACCGGTAGCTACCTTGCTTGTCCAGAACGGTACGCTTCGCATTGGCGATCCAATCGTAGTAGGGACATCTTTCGGCCGTGTACGTGCAATGGTCAATGACCTGGGCAGACGTGTTAAAGAAGCGGCTCCATCCACTCCTGTCGAAATTACAGGTTTGAATGAAGTTCCTCAAGCAGGGGATTTGTTCGTTGTGTTCAAAGACGAAAAAACAGCCCGCCACGTAGGGGAAGCACGTGCCCAACAACAATTGCAATCACAACGGAATGAGAAAGCTGTCGTGACACTTGATAACTTGTTCGAGCAAATGAAACAGGGCGAAATGAAAGAAATCAACCTTATTGTTAAGGCGGATGTCCAAGGTTCAGCGGAAGCACTTGCTGCATCCTTGCAAAAAATTGATGTTGAAGGCGTGAAAGTTAAAATCATCCATAGCGGCGTAGGAGCAATCAATGAACATGATATCATGCTTGCAACTGCTTCTAATGCCATTGTGATCGGCTTTAACGTCCGTCCTGACGTCAACGCAAAACGGGCTGCTGAATCAGAAAAAGTGGATGTACGCCTGCACAGCATCATCTACAAAGTTATCGATGAAATCGAATCTGCGATGAAAGGGATGCTTGATCCTGAATTCGAAGAGAAGATTATCGGACAGGCGGAAGTACGTACAACCTTCAAAGTTTCCAAGGTTGGCACAATTGCCGGTTCATATGTGGTTGACGGAAAAATCACACGTGACAGCGGCGTACGCTTGATCCGCGATGGAGTCGTCATCTATGATGGTGAAATCGATGCATTGAAACGATTCAAGGACGATGCTAAAGAAGTTGCCCAAGGATATGAATGCGGTATTACAATCAAAAACTTCAATGATGTGAAGGAAGGCGACATCATTGAAGCTTATGTAATGGAAGAAATTGAACGCAAATGATAGCCGCGGTGGAATTTGAAGCATTTATTATGGACGCCCATACGCTGAAAGACAAGCGTGGCGTCCTGCAACGAATTCTTCGGAGGCTTTCACAGAAATACAATGTAGCGGTGGCGGAAGTTGATTACCAGGATTTATGGCAACGGACAAGGATTGCGGTAGTGACTGTTTCTTCATCCAAAATCGCTGCAGAAAAAGAATTGCAGCAGGCATTGAAATTTGTAGATTCTTTTCCTGAAATAGAAAGGACCATTACTGAGTTTCAATGGGTATAATATAGGCGAGGTGATAATATGAGCCTTCGTGCAAATCGTGTTGGTGAACAGATGAAAAAGGAATTGACCGATATCATCGGACGTAAGTTAAAAGATCCGAGAATCGGTTTTGTGACCGTTACGGATGTCAGGGTTACAGGCGATCTTCAACAAGCAACCGTTTATGTGTCCGTCCTAGGAGACGAGGAGCAAAAGCAAAATACATTAATCGGGTTGGCAAAAGCAAAAGGATTTATCCGCTCGGAAATCGGAAAACGCATCCGTTTGCGCATTACGCCTGAAATCACGTTCGAATGGGATTCATCCATCGATTATGGGAATAAAATCGAGCATTTAATTCACCAAATCCATGCAGAAACAGACGATCGACAAAACGAAGAATAAGGTTTTATTAAAGTAGAACCGAGGGGACCCTCTTTTTGAGCAAGTCCCCATACATAAGGGCCGGCTTCTCGGGCATTGTATTCTGATGCTAGGCGAAGCCGGCTTTTTTTAAGCGTTCAAGCCGCATAAGGCTATATTCAATAGAAAGATGAGGTGAGGCATCGTGGAAGGGATTTTGCCTCTATTTAAACCGGCGGGAATGACCTCGCATGATTGTGTATTCAAACTGCGAAAAATCCTGCATACCAAAAAAGTAGGCCATACCGGCACTTTGGATCCAGATGTAACCGGAGTGTTGCCTATCTGTATAGGAAGAGCCACGAAGGTGGCCGAGTATGTAACGGATGCCGGAAAAACCTATGAAGGGGAAGTTACCATCGGCTTTTCCACAACGACAGAAGATGCGGGTGGGGACGTGCTGGAGACAGTGCCAGGCATCAAAACAATTTCACGCCAACAAATCCTCTCCGTTCTGCAACAGTTCACAGGAGAAATCCAGCAGACACCGCCAATGTATTCAGCCGTGAAAGTGAACGGCAAAAAACTGTATGAGTATGCCCGCGCCGGACTGGAAGTGGAAAGGCCCACTCGCACGGTGACCATCCAAGAACTGATATTATTGGATGAACGCGAGGAATTCAGCGGGGAAACCATTTCATTCCGCTTTTCCGCTGCATGTTCAAAAGGCACCTATATCCGCACATTGGCTGTGGATATAGGGGAAGCGTTAGGTTATCCTGCCCATATGTCCTATTTGACCCGAACCCAATCAGCCGGCTTTCATGCGGAAGATTGCTATACTTTGGAGCAGGTGGCGGAACTTGCTGCCAATGGGGAAGCGGAGGGCATATTGAAACCGCTTGAAGAGGGGCTGAAGCATTTGCCGGAGCATCGTGTGGACGAGCGCCAGGCGGCAAAGGTCATGAACGGCGCTGTCCTTGAAAAGCCAGAATCAGTTATTACCCAGCCGGGTGAACCTTTTGTTATACTATATAAAGAGGCTGCACTTGCTGTGTATAAAGTTCATGAATCCAAAGAAAATTGCATCAAGCCAGTAAAAGTGCTGCGTACAACTTTACAATGAAAAGAAGTGTTCTTTTGGAAAGAGGAGAGGGAATTGAACGTAATTAAACTGGATCATCCTCATAAGTTGCACCAAGATGATTTTCCGCCCTTATCGATTGCACTTGGCTTTTTTGACGGTGTCCACAAAGGCCATCAGCAAGTGATCAAGTCGGCGATTGAAACGGCTAAGCAAAACGGCTGGAAGTCAGCAGTTATGACTTTTAATCCGCACCCTCTGGCTGTATTAAAGAAAGACCAGGCGGTCCATTATATAACAGACCTTGAGGAAAAGATATCGTTGATCGAAAAGCTGGGCGTGGACTATTTATTCATTGCCAATTTCACACCTGAATTCGCTTCTCTCAGCCCGCAGGAATTTGTGGATCAATTCTTGATCGGTTTACACGTCAAACATGTAACTGCAGGCTTCGATTATTCTTACGGCAAATTCGGAAAAGGGACGATGGAAACGCTGCCTGAACACGCACGCGGAGCATTCTCTCAGACCGTTATCGGCCGAATCGACATGGATGATAGCAAAATTAGTTCTACGCGGATCCGGCAGGCTTTGAGTGAAGGGGAGATGGAAACCTTCTATCAGCTGACTGGACGGCACTATGCCACAACAGGAACCGTTGTTCATGGGGAAAAACGGGGACGGGAACTGGGATTTCCGACGGCCAATACAGAATTGCCTGATGAGTTGATCATTCCGGCTATTGGCATCTATGCTGTCCGCGTAGCAGTTGATGGTAAATGGTATATGGGAGTCTGCAGCGTCGGCTATAAGCCTACTTTCCATGATACGCATCCGGATAAACCTTTCGTGGAAGTGTACATTATTGATTTCAATGATTCTATTTACGATAGCTCTATAACGATCGAATGGCATAAGCGCTTGCGTGGGGAAATAAAATTCACTTCCGTTGAGGCTTTGATCGACCAAATTAAAAGCGATACAGAAAATACAAAGCATTATTTTAAGAATCATTGAAGTCAGTCTTGCATTTTGACGGAAGAAAGAGTATGATAAAGAACGTATTAAAAAAGAATGAACCTATGTCTTGGCTAGTCGAATCACCAACGCTATGCTCAGCAACAGGGGATTTTAAAAAATTTATGAGGTGAAAAAGAATGGCAATTACTCAAGAACGCAAAAACGAAATTATCGCAGAATACAAAACGCATCCAACTGACACTGGATCTCCAGAAGTTCAAATCGCTGTTTTGACTGCAGAAATCAACGCTCTTAACGAGCACTTACGTATCCACAAAAAAGATCACCACTCACGTCGCGGTCTTTTGAAAATGGTTGGTAAACGTCGTAACCTTCAAACTTACCTACGTAACAAAGATGTTGCTCGTTACCGCGAACTAATCAACAAACTTGGCTTACGTCGATAATCCAAAGCCTTGCCAAAGCAAGACTTTGAAAACAATGGGGATGTCCCCATCTTACAAAAAGCGGGATTCTTCCCGCTTTTTTCTTGTAAATAAAAGAAAAAATAGCCAAAATAAAGAATTGAAACTCTGAAAGTTGGTCAAAATCGAAAAAATGTTCATACATATTTGTTTTTATACTGTTAATGATACATTTTTTCGTGCATAATAAAACTAGTGTGATTAAGTAAACAAGAGCTTTTACATATATGAAAGAGTTAAATGATTCGTCTAACGTATATTATTATTCTCGTTTATAGATTGTAGAGAGGGGTTTGAAAAATGGTTCAAACAAAAAAGACATTTTCGATTGACTGGGCCGGCCGAACATTGACTGTCGAAGTTGGCCAATTGGCAAAGCAAGCTAGCGGAGCAGCTTTAATCCGATACGGTGATACAGCTGTCCTTAGTACAGCGGTTGCTTCTAAAGACCCAAAAACGGTTGACTTCTTCCCGTTGACCGTCAACTATGAAGAAAGACTGTATGCAGTAGGTAAAATTCCGGGAGGATTCATCAAACGGGAAGGGCGTCCAAGCGAGAAGGCTATCCTTGCAAGCCGTCTGATCGACCGTCCAATCCGTCCTTTATTCGCCGAAGGCTTCCGAAACGAAGTTCAGGTTGTTTCTACTGTAATGAGCGTGGATCAGGATTGCTCATCTGAGATGGCTGCTATGTTCGGATCTTCACTCGCACTGTCCATTTCAGATATTCCTTTCGAAGGCCCTATCGCTGGCGTAGTAGTCGGACGCATAAATGAACAATTTATCATCAATCCGACCGTTCAGCAAATGGAGGAGAGCGATATCAACCTGACAGTTGCAGGTACAAAAGATGCCATCAACATGGTCGAAGCCGGTGCGAATGAGGTTCCGGAAGAAGTGATGCTTGAAGCAATCATGTTCGGGCATGAAGAAATCAAGCGCCTAATTGCTTTCCAAGAAGAAATCGTCGCTGAAGTCGGCAAAGAAAACAGAGAAATCGAGCTGTATGAACTGGATGCAGAACTTGTCGCTGAAGTAACGGCTATGTGCGAAGACGACATTAATAAAGCGGTACAAGTACAAGAAAAGATTGCCCGTGAAGAAGCAATCAGCGAAGTGAAAGACCGGGTAGTGATGCATTATGAAGAGCGGGAAGCGGAAGAGACAGTTCTGAAACAAGTGAAGGAAATCTTAAACAAGCTTGTGAAGAATGAAGTCCGCCGTTTGATCACGGAAGAAAAAGTCCGCCCGGATGGCCGTAAGCCAGATGAAATCCGTCCGCTGTCTTCTGAGACAGGCTTGCTTGCACGTACACACGGTTCAGGTTTATTTACACGCGGCCAAACACAGGCGCTTTCCATCTGTACATTAGGAGCCTTAGGGGACGTACAAATTCTAGACGGACTTGGTGTGGAAGAGTCTAAACGCTTTATGCACCATTACAACTTCCCGCCTTACTCAGTGGGTGAAACAGGTTTCATGCGCGGTCCTGGACGCCGTGAAATCGGCCATGGCGCGCTTGGTGAGAGAGCCCTTGAACCGGTTGTCCCATCGGAAAAAGATTTCCCTTATACAATCCGTTTGGTATCGGAAGTGCTGGAATCCAACGGTTCTACATCCCAAGCCAGCATTTGTGCAAGTACGCTTGCTATGATGGATGCCGGTGTGCCGATTAAAGCCCCTGTGGCAGGAATCGCAATGGGACTCGTCAAAAAAGATGAGCATTATACCATTCTTACGGATATTCAGGGAATGGAAGACCATCTTGGAGACATGGACTTTAAAGTGGCGGGAACAGCTAAAGGTGTAACCGCTCTGCAAATGGATATTAAAATCGACGGGCTATCCAGAGAAATTCTTAAAGAGGCATTGCAGCAGGCGAAAAAAGGAAGAATGCACATCCTTGATTCCATGCTGGCGACACTTGAGAAACCTCGTACGGAGCTTTCCAAATATGCGCCGAAGATCTTGACAATGACCATCAATCCGGACAAAATCCGTGATGTTATTGGACCAAGCGGTAAACAAATCAATAAAATCATTGAAGAAACATCAGTTAAGATTGATATTGAACAGGACGGAACAATCTTCATTTCCTCTACAAATGAAGAGAACAACCAAAAAGCGAAGCAAATTATTGAAGACCTTGTCCGTGAAGTGGAAGTTGGAAAAACATATTTGGGCAAAGTAAAACGGATTGAAAAATTCGGTGCTTTCGTTGAAATTTTCAGCGGGAAGGACGGCTTAGTCCACATTTCCGAACTTGCGCCAGAGCGTGTCGGCAAAGTAGAGGATGTTGTAAGCCTGGGAGATGAAATCCTTGTTAAAGTCACTGAAGTGGACAAGCAAGGAAGAGTTAACCTATCACGCAAAGCTGTTTTAAAAGAACAAAAAGAAGCGGAACAAATGAGCTGATTTTGTTTCTTTAAAGAAACCGTGGTGCCTGCACCACGGTTCTTTTCTATCCAATTTTCTGCTGTTAGCTTGTTTAGCGCAGATTTTTTTACGGGCCATCACTTCTATCGGCGTTTTTCTCCTCATAAAACTGTACAAAGGATGTTTTGATTTAGGCAAATTGACAAAGGATATAACAAATAAGGATTGCTTGTATAACCCTATGTGAATGCATCCGGTTGCCAGGAATCCCTGCTGCAGTTTTGCAGTTTCAATTTGTGAGGAGGCACGTTTTATGAAAGGTCGATGGAAGCAGCGCCTCATTGTGGGTGCCCTGAGCGGAAGCGCCCTGTTGATTGTGCAGGCGCCCCAAATAAATACATATGTGACGGCCATGAAGCAGGAGGCCATGACGGCCACAGCCAAGCATGATCTTTTAATGCAAGAGATCAAGGATAAAGCTAAGAAATATGAAGTTGCTCCAAAAAATGCTATGATAGACTCTGTATGGAAGACTGTACCGGGATACAATGGTTTGAAAGTGGATGTAAAAGCATCATATGATGTAATGAAAAAAAAGGGAGTTTTTGATGAGAAGAAACTGATCTTCAAGCAAATCCCTCCCAATGTCCATATGTCTCAATTAAAAGCAGAGCCGATCTACAGGGCTCATCCCGATAAGCCGGTTATCTCGTTGCTCATCAATGTCGCATGGGGAAACGAATATCTTCCTGGCATGCTGACTACTTTGAAAAAGCATCAAGTGAAAGCAACATTCTTTCTGGAAGGGCGCTGGACCAAAAATAATCCGGAACTGGCTAAAATGATAGCCGAAGCCGGCCATGAGATAGGGAACCATTCCTATACACATCCCAATATGGAAACACTGTCATCGAATCTGTCACAAAAAGAGTTGGAAGAGACCAATAAGGTCATAAAAGCCGTTACTGGAAAAGACTGTACGTTGTTTGCACCTCCAAGCGGGGCTTTCCGCCAAGAAACGGTAGCGATTGCGGACAAACTCGGCATGGATACAATTCTCTGGAGTGTAGATACGATTGATTGGCAGAAACCTTCGCCTTCCATTTTAACTCAACGTGTATTAAGCAAACTTCATAACGGTGCATTCATCCTCATGCATCCGACCGAACCGACAGCGAAATCGCTGGATATTCTGATAACCAGTATCAAAAAGAGACAATTGGAAATCACGACAGTCAGCGATGCCCTGGAAGAGGAACGAATAATCCGATGAATAAATAAAGATGAACAGCAAGATATAGGGAGGAACTAATTTGATAAAGAAATATACATGCAGCAATGGAGCGCGAATTGTACTAGAGAACATCCCGACTGTACGCTCGGTGGCAATCGGCCTCTGGATCAAAGCGGGGTCTGTGAATGAAAATGAGAACAATAACGGTATTTCCCACTTCCTTGAGCATATGTTCTTCAAGGGGACTGAAACGAGAAATGCCAAAGAGATTGCCGAAGCTTTCGATAGCATCGGCGGTCAGGTGAATGCTTTCACCTCTAAAGAATACACCTGCTATTATGCGAAGGTATTAGATAATCACGCCAGCTTTGCTCTGAATGTGCTAAGCGATATGTTTTTCCATTCCAAATTCGATGCTGAAGAGTTGAAGAAAGAAAAGAATGTGGTGCTTGAAGAAATTAAAATGTACGAAGACACCCCTGATGATATCGTCCATGATTTATTGAGCAAAGCGGTTTACGGAAACCATCCTCTCGCTTATCCAATCCTTGGCACGGAAAAGACGCTTTCTACGTTTACAAGCGATACATTGAAGCAATACGTCCACGAGATGTATACACCCGACCGTCTGGTGATTTCTGTTGCCGGCAATGTAGACGAATCGTTTATTAAAGAAGTGGAAGCCCTCTTCGGCCAGTATGAAGGCGCTAAGCAGGCTGATGTGCAAGCAAACACGCCTGTCTTCCATTACAATACACTGCAAAAAAAGAAAGAAACCGAACAAGCCCATCTTTGTTTGGGCTATAATGGGCTGCCGATCGGAGACCCGAACGCCTATAGCCTGATTGTTATGAATAACATTCTTGGAGGCAGCATGAGCAGCCGCTTGTTCCAAGAGGTACGGGAGCAACGGGGACTTGCTTACTCAGTCTACTCGTATCATTCCGGGTATGAGAATAGTGGAATGGTGACGATTTATGGAGGAACAGGCGCCCAACAGATGGATGTCCTGTTTGAGACAATTCAGCATACAATTGATGTTTTCAAAGCAGAAGGCATCACAGAAAAAGAACTGAAAAACAGCAAAGAACAGCTAAAAGGCAACTTAATGCTAAGCCTTGAAAGCACGAATAGCCGTATGAGCCGCAACGGCAAAAACGAGCTGATGCTCGGCAAACATCGGTCATTGGATGAAATGGTAGAACTGATTGATGCCGTTACGCAGGAAAGTGTAGCTGACATAACCGATCAAGTTTTCACAAACGACCATGCGATGGCTTATATTTCACCAGTTGAGGATTGGCAGTCCAACAAGTAACCATTTTTTTGAGATTCACTTCTAACATCTCTTCTTTTCTTATATGAATGTAATAGATAAGAGAAAAAGGGGTGATTAGGATGAGGCTGAGTGAACTGAGCGGCAAAGAAATCGTAGATGTCAAACGCGCTGAACGCCTCGGAGTGCTTGGTCAGACGGACTTGGAGATCAATGAAAATGGACAAATAGTGGCATTGATTATTCCATCGGTCAAATGGTTCGGTTTCAAGAAAAACGGAAGCGACATCCGGGTGCCATGGAGGCATATCAAAAAAATCGGCGCGGATATGATTATCATCGATATACCCGATGGACAGTATGAAGACTCGGGCCAATAGAAAAAGCGTCTCTCTTTATGGGAGGCGCTTTTTTCTATTGGGGATGGATGGCTACATATTGACAAACACCTATTTCATGCGTGTTTCATATGATGGGATGGAAAACAGAATGAAGGTTTCCTTATATCCAAAAGAAGCAGGTGATGTTTAATGCTTACTGGTATGCAAATAGCGATCATCGGCGGGGATGCTCGCCAACTGGAAGTGATCAAGAAACTCACTGAACAGGATGCAAAGCTGTCTTTGGCCGGTTTCGGTCAGCTTGACCATGCCTTTTCGGGTGCCGTTAAAGAGAAAATGGACGAAATCGATTTTTCAGAAATAGATAGCATTATTTTACCTGTGTCGGGAACGAATACGGAAGGTAAGGTAGAGGCAATCTTTTCGAATGAAGATATTATGCTGACACATGATCATCTGGCAGCGACCCCTGCCCATTGCACAGTGTATTCCGGGATCAGCAATGCCTATTTGAATGAAATAACCAAACATTCAAACCGTAGATTAGTAAAGTTGTTTGAACGCGATGATGTGGCTATTTACAATAGCATTCCTACCGTGGAAGGCACCATTATGATGGCTATACAACATACCGATTTTACGATCCATGGCAGTAAAGTAATGGTACTGGGCCTAGGGAGAACCGGGATGAGCGTTGCCCGCACGTTCCGGGCATTGGGAGCCGATGTACGGGTTGGTGTCAGAAAGACAGAGCATATTGCCCGCATTACAGAAATGGGCATGAAGCCATTCCATTTAGACGAACTAGTTGGAAAAGTAAAGGATATCGATATCTGTATCAACACAATTCCTGTGGCTATAGTGACAGCGAAAGTCATCGCCAGCATGCCTGCCCATACATTGATCCTTGATCTGGCCTCTAAGCCCGGCGGCACAGATTTTCGCTATGCAGAAAAACGAGGCATAAAAGCGCTGTTGGCGCCCGGTCTTCCCGGCATTGTCGCCCCGAAGACGGCAGGCCAGATCATGGCAGGCGTCTTAACGCAATTACTGCAGGAAGATCTGGAGAAAAGAAAGGGGAAGGCAAAATGAGTTTACAAGGAAAACGGATAGGGTTTGGTGTGACGGGTTCCCATTGCACATATGATGCAGTATTCCCGGAGATAGAGCGTCTGGTCAATGAAGGTGCAGAAGTGATACCGGTTGTCACATCGACAGTCACACATACAAATACCCGTTTCGGAGAAGGCGAGGATTGGGTCAAGCGTTTTGAAGCCATAACGGGGCACAAGGTGATTGACAGCATCGTAAAAGCCGAGCCTCTTGGCCCCAAAATGCCGCTTGATTGCATGGTCATAGCGCCTCTTACAGGCAACTCGATGAGCAAGTTCGCCAATGCCTTGACGGACAGCCCGGTCCTTATGGCGGCCAAAGCGACTTTAAGGAATTACCGCCCTGTTGTCCTCGGAATCTCCACGAATGACGCCCTTGGCCTGAATGGCGTTAATCTCATGACGCTGATGGCCGCTAAAGATATCTATTTTATCCCATATGGCCAAGACGACCCTCATAATAAACCGAAATCCATGGTCGCGGATATGACGCTGATACGGGATACCATTCTCGCGGCAATCGAGGGCAAACAAATCCAGCCGGTGATCATTGAAAAATACCTAAGATAAGCCTCGGGAAGCAGATAACAGGAAATTTTATATACACTTTAGAGTATTAATCCCTTCCTTTTCGAATGTTATATGATAAAATCAAATAAATCTTTAAGATAAAATTAATAAATATATAGGCATTTGCTATTTATGTGAGCAGCATTTAAACGTACAATGTAGAAGATGGCCCTTACATAAGGGCTACTGCCATTGTGGTGGTTATGCCAAGTTCCTCACGTTGGCAAAAATGTTTGGATAGGAATGGGGTATAGACGGTGGAAGAGAAACAAGGATTACATGTAGCAGTAGTGGGAGCAACAGGAGCGGTAGGGCAGCAGATGATCGCAACTTTGTCTAAAAGAGATCTGCCGATCAGCCAATTAACTCTTTTATCTTCATCACGTTCTGCTGGAACACAAGTGAAGTTCAAAGGGCAGGATATCACTGTGCAAGAGGCTAAACCGGAATCCTTCGAGGGCGTCGATATTGCATTATTCAGCGCCGGAGGGAATATTTCTCTGCAATTGGCTCCCGAGGCTGTCAAGCGTGGCGCAATCGTTGTCGATAATACGAGCGCATACCGTATGGATAAGAATGTGCCATTGGTGGTGCCTGAAGTGAATGAGGAAGACCTTAAGGAACAACAAGGGATTATTGCCAACCCGAATTGTTCTACCATTCAAATGGTTGTCGCTTTGGAGCCGATCTCCCAGCAGTTCGGTTTGACTAAAGTACTTGTGTCAACATACCAGGCTGTTTCCGGATCCGGTGCAGCTGCCATAGCGGAGATGAAGGAGCAGTCGCGGGCTCTGTTGGATGGCGAAGAAATAACGCCAGCAGTCCTGCCTGTCAAAGGGGATAAGAAACATTATCAGATTGCTTTCAATGCCATCCCGCAAATAGATAAGTTCCAGGATAACGGATATACATTCGAAGAAATGAAAATGATTAATGAAACCAAAAAAATCATGCATCGCAGCGATCTTCCTGTAGCAGCCACTTGTGTACGCATCCCAGTCGAAACGGGCCATTCCGAATCGGTCTATATTGAAGTGGAGAAGGAAGGCGTAACGGTAGAACAAATGAAAGAAGCCCTGAAGAATGCACCCGGAATTGTCCTCCAGGATGATCCGCAGCATCAGGTCTATCCAATGCCAGCCGATTCTGTGGGCAAAAACGAAGTGTTTGTCGGACGGATTCGCAAAGATTTGGATAACGACCGCGGGTTCCATATGTGGATTGTTTCTGATAACCTCTTAAAAGGCGCAGCGTGGAACTCTGTTCAAATAGCGGAAAGTTTATTAAAATTAGATATAGTCAAGGTGAAATAATTCTGCCTGTAGAAAATCTCAGCCTTTGCAGCCACTGGAAGGCTGAGTTCATTTGAGGTGTAAACATGAAAATAATCGTCCAAAAGTTCGGCGGAACGTCCGTAAAGGATGAAGAAAGCAGAACACATGCGAGAAAACATATTGAAAAAGCTATTAATGAAGGATATAAAGTGGTAGTCGTTGTTTCTGCAATGGGAAGAAAAGGCGATCCATATGCGACTGATACGCTGCTTTCCCTTGTCGGGGGCCAGCACACGCACATCAATAGAAGAGAGCAAGATTTGCTTCTTTCTGTTGGAGAGACAATCTCTTCGGTTGTTTTCGCGAATATGCTGAATGAGCACCAGATTAAAGCAACGGCCTTTACCGGCGCCCAAGCAGGGTTCCGCACCAATAATGAGCACACAAACGCCAAAATCGTCGAAATGAAATGCGAACGTCTCTTGAAAGAACTTGAGACCCATGATGCAGTAGTGGTTGCAGGGTTTCAAGGAATTGCAAGAAACGGCGATGTGACGACAATCGGGCGCGGAGGAAGCGATACTTCTGCGGCCGCCCTTGGTGCAGCGCTGCAGGCTGAATGGATCGATATATTCACGGATGTCGAAGGAATAATGACAGCGGATCCGCGCATAACAGATAAAGCCCGCGCTTTATCAATCGTGACATATAATGAAGTGTGCAATATGGCTTATCAAGGAGCCAAAGTCATCCATCCCCGGGCAGTGGAAATTGCCATGGCGGCGAAAGTGCCGATCAGAATCCGTTCCACTTACAGTGACGGCTTAGGTACATTGGTGACTTCTGTCCATCGCCAGGGACGGGGAAGCGATGTGCAGGACCAACTGGTTACAGGTATCGCGCATATGCCGCGTGTGACGCAAATACGGGTCAATGCAAAGAAGGATCAATATAATTTACAGACAGAAGTATTTAAGGCGATGGCCAATGCCTCTATTTCCGTGGATTTTATCAATATTTCTTTGAACGGAGTTGTATACACCGTAAATGAAGAAATGACGGATAAAGCCATACAGGTTCTCGAGGAAATCGGCTATAATCCGACGGTCATCCGCAATTGCGCGAAGGTGTCTGTAGTAGGTGCAGGCATTACCGGCGTCCCGGGCGTAACGGCCAAAATAGTGTCCGCCTTATCAGAGCAAGGGATCAACATTTTGCAGGCGGCGGACAGCCATACGACCATTTGGGTACTTGTAAAAGAAGAACACTTGACGGCTGCAGTCAATGCGTTGCATGACGCCTTTGAACTGCATGTCGAGTTACACAGCACCAAAATACAAAAATGAATGAAACAATCAATTAGGAGTGAAAGCATGATTTCTTTCGGGAAAGTGTCAACAGCAATGGTGACCCCTTTTGACTATAAAGGAAATATTGATTTTCCAAAGACGACTCAACTCGTCAATTATCTTATAGAAAACGGGACTGATTCACTGGTCGTAGCAGGAACGACCGGCGAATCGCCCACACTTACAACAGAAGAGAAAATTGCGCTTTTCCAACATGTGGTGAAAGTTGTAGACGGTCGTGTGCCTATAATAGCAGGCACCGGAAGCAACAACACGTATGCTTCAATTGAATTGACCAAAAAAGCGGAGGAAATCGGCGTAGACGCCGTCCTTTTAGTGGCTCCGTATTATAACAAGCCTAACCAGCAAGGCCTGTACGAACATTTTAAAGCAATCGCTGAAAATACCTCATTGCCGGTCATGCTGTATAATGTGCCGGGAAGGTCAGTGGCAAAGATCGCGCCGGAAACTGTGGTTGCTTTGTCCCAAATCCCTAATATAGTGGCCATCAAAGAAGCAACCGCTGATTTTGCTTCGGCAACTGAAATTATCGCCAATACTCCGGATGATTTCCTGCTGTACAGCGGAGACGATCATCTTACTCTTCCGATGCTCTCAATCGGAGCGGCAGGGATTATTTCAGTGGCTTCCCATATCATCGGGAATGAAATGCAGGAAATGATTGAGGCATTTTACAGCGGAAACCTGCAAAAAGCAGCGGAACTTCACCGTACTTTATGCCCGTTGATGGCCGGAATGTTCATGGCGCCAAGCCCAGCTCCTGTTAAAACGGCTCTACAGATAAAAGGGATGGATGTAGGTTCAGTCCGTTTACCTTTAGTGGCCCTTACAGCAGAAGAGAGAAACACACTTACTAATCTTTTGAATAGATAATTAGCAAGCAGGCTGATCCGGTTGTTTGGTCGGCCTGCTTTTCTTCTGATACATACATATACTTACATGACCAGCAACATAGTTTGCAAAAACAATCTTGGATACAAATACATACATAAATTGCTCTATAAGCCATTTTCAGAAGAAGAAAAAGCTTGTACTGCCAACGTTTAGACGAGAAAAGCGACCGCCGTTTTAGGGTGTCTCCCAACCAACAATCATGGTAAAAGGTTGATATATAAAAATTAAGTAAGGTATAATAGACATAATTTGAACGAGCGGAAATGCTTTCATTAGGAGGAAAAGATGTGAATAATCAAACTGCAAAAAACAAAATCAAGGTCACTGCCTTAGGCGGACAAGGTGAGCTTGGAAAAAACATGTATGCAATCGAAGTCGATGAGCAGCTATTTGTTCTCGACGCCGGTTTAATGTTTCCGGAAGAGGAAATGCTTGGCATCGATGTAGTGATTCCGGATACAACCTATTTAATGGAGAACAAAGAGAAGCTACAGGGAATCTTCATTTCCCATGGGCATGAAGACCACATCGGTGCTCTTCCTTATATTCTAAATTATATAAATGTTCCTATTTATGGAACAAAATTAACGATAGAGTTGATTAAATTAAAAATGAAAGAAGTCAAGTTTAAGAAAAAAATAGACTTCGTAGAAATCGACCATAATGCCAAGCTGTTATTTGGAGACACGTCCGTTTCCTTTTTTCGGACAAACCACAGCATCCCGGGCTCATTAGGCATTTGCATCCATACAGAGAAAGGGTGCATCGTCTATACGGGCGATTTTAAATTCGACCAAGCTGCGACAGGACTTTATGCTGCGGATTTAGGCAAGCTTGCGCAAATCGGCGAGGAAGGGGTACTGTTGCTTCTTTCTGACAGTACGGGTGCGGAAAAACCAGGCAATACGGCATCGGAAGCCATCGTGGAACGGAATATGACGGATGTCTTTCAAGCATCAATGGGCCGTGTCATCGTGACGACGTTCGCTTCCAATATCAATACGATTCAGCATACGTTGAATGCCGCTGCCAAAAGCAACCGCAAAGTGGTGATTATCGGACAGGAAATCAAACAGATATACGATATCTGCATGCACACAGAAAGCCTTGTATGTGAAGAAGACCAAGTTATTCCTTTGGCTGAGATGAACGATTATGATGACCGCCAGATTGCCATCATCACGTCAGGTGCAAAAGGCGAACCTATTTCAGCGATGGAAAGAATGGCGAAAAAGAATCATAAACAGATTTCACTGCGACCGGATGATACGGTGATTGTGGCAGCGTCACCGGTACGAGGCGGCGAGCTGATGCTCACCAAAGCCATCGATTTGCTATATCGCGCCGATGTCAATGTAGTCAGCAAAAATAAAACTGTCTATGTTCAAGGCCATGGTAGCCAGGATGAACTTAAGCTAATGATTAATTTACTTAAGCCGCAATTTTTTATGCCGATTCATGGCGAGTACAGAATGCTGATTGCCCATGAAAAAGTGGCCAAGGAATCCGGAATTCCAGCTGACTCAATTATCATTGCCGAAAATGGCGAGACAGTGGAAGTGATTAAAAATCATATTGCAGTCACAGGAAAAGTGGCATCCGGAAATATTTTGATAGATGGAAGCGGAATCGGGGATGTAGGAAATATTGTCCTTAGGGACCGCCGTCTATTGTCACAGGACGGCATTCTGATTGTCGTAGTTACATTGGATAAAGTCACAAAGGCGATTGTTTCCGGTCCTGAGATTATTACGCGCGGCTTTGTATATGTAAGAGAATCTGAAAAATTAATCGACCAGTCCGTCACACTTGTGAAGGAAGCTGTTGAAAAGAATGTGAGCACCAGCAACTTCGATTGGTCAACACTAAAACAAGATGTTCGTGACGCCCTCAATTCGCATCTGTATGAAGTGACGAAGCGCCGGCCGATGATTTTGCCGATCATTATGGAAATCTAATTAAGATAAAAAACAACCGCCCACTTTACGAGTGGCGGTTGTTTTTTATGTTTTTGTTGCCCATCCGGCGGAAGGAAAAAGACCGACTTTGTCAATTGATGAAATTTTTAATATAAGCTCCTTCTGCATCGTTTATCCTGTTCTAATTGGCATTCATATCCCAGCTTCGACAAGAGAGCGAGGACGAAGAAGTGTAAACAGGAGATCAAGACCTCAGGTTGGGTTAACTAATGATTGGTAGGGATAAATAAATTCCCTCACAAATAGAGTTTTACTTTAGGCAAGCTGTTTTCTCACGGAATGAATTGATTCCACTCCGTTCATACTAATTATATTACAGTTGAAAGGGGAATTCATTCTATGGCAAATGAGCAGGCCTCACCAGAGGAAAATGGAAAACAGGAAGACAAAGGGCCATCTTTATTGGATAAAATCCAGCAGCTTGGACAAACGAATGTGCCGCAAATGTCCGATTCCAAAATACACTGCCTTACGATTATCGGGCAAATAGAAGGCCATATGCAGCTGCCGCCGCAGAACAAGACTACCAAATATGAACACGTCATACCGCAAATAGTGGCCATCGAACAAAATCCGAAAATAGAAGGGTTATTGGTTATCTTAAATACAGTTGGCGGAGATGTGGAGGCGGGATTGGCGCTTGCGGAGATGCTTGCCTCGCTTTCTAAACCGACTGTCAGCATCGTACTTGGGGGAGGGCATTCCATTGGGGTGCCGATCGCTGTATCCTGTGACCATAGTTTCATTGCCGAGACTGCCACTATGACGATTCACCCCATCCGGCTGACAGGGCTGGTGATCGGCGTACCGCAAACCTTTGAATATCTGGACAAGATGCAGGACCGCGTCATCCAGTTTGTGACGAAGCATAGTAAGGTGAGCGAAGATGAATTTAAGGAATTGATGTTTGCCAAAGGGAACTTGACCAGAGATATAGGGACAAACGTAGTAGGCGCCGATGCTGTATCCTGTGGCCTTATTGACTCGGTCGGAGGAGTGGGACAGGCCATGAAGAAATTGAATAGCCTGATCGATGACCGAAAACAGACGGAAGATCGCACAGGAGGGGAATTGCTGCAATGACCATTTACACCATTTTGCCGAATGAATGGGTTTTTGCCGGCAGGCAGGAATCGTCGGCTCCGCAGGCGAATGTTTATTATAAAGGGGTAAGGATGACTGTGGAAAAGACTGCTGAATTTCAGTTTTCGATTGTCCAGCTCCATAGTACCGACCCGAATGATTATCTCAATGAAGAATTCCAGCCGGGAGCGGCAATTGATATTCGGCATGTTGAACTCATTCAATAATGAGTATAAATATGTTATACTGTTGCATATGCAAAGCATATGGACAAAACTAGACGAGCAGCCTTTTTGGCTGCTTTTCTCTCGAATAGGTGCCGTTTAGTACAGAGAACAAGAGGGATTGAAACAGTTTTTCAGTTTTGCGAATAGAAAGTACGGGTGAGGACATGGCAAAGAAAAAAAGAAGAAAAAGCAGTAAGAGTTCAACACAGCTTAAGAGAACATTGAAATATGAAATCACTGGACTGCTGATGGCCGGCTTAGCAATCATCGCCATTGCCCAATTGGGCGCTTTTGGAAATGCGTTGTCGCTGGTTGCCCGTTTTTTCATGGGGGAATGGAGCATCCTATTATTGGTTGGATTGATTGTTATAGGTGTGTTCCTTATTTGGAAGCGTAGCATTCCGAATCTATTGCGCAGACAATTGATCGGAATTTATTTAATAATAGGAAGCATTTTATTATTGAGCCACGTCAGGCTGTTCGGTATGTTGGCAGAGGGAGGGCCGTTTGAAAAGCCTAGTGTTATATTGAATACATGGGAACTGTTCTGGATGGAAGTGACGGATAAAGGTCCTTCATTTCCAGTAAGTGATCTTGGGGGCGGAATGATTGGTGCCGTATTATTTGCCGCATTCAATTTTCTTTTTGCGGCAGCCGGGGCAAAAATTGCCGCATTTTTATGCATAATTGTGGGTGCAATCCTTGTCACGGGAAGAACATTGGGCGATACGCTCAACAAACTATTTCAAGCGATCCGCATTTTTGCAGCTGATCAATGGAGCGGCTTTAAAGAGGATCTGAAAGAGTTTAAACAAAAGGATCAGGACAGAAAATCGCGTGGCACACGCTCAAAGAAATCACTGCCTAGAGAACCTGAACAAGCGCAGGAAAACGTGGTTGAAGAAGAAACGCCAACATTAATCAGTACGTTTACGGAAAAAGCATACGGCCAAAGCATTGAACAACATGCAGAAAGTTTACATAAGCCGCAGGAAAAAGCGGTTGAAAAACAAACTCAGACTTTAGAAGATGATGGCCAGGAAGTCCACGTACCGATGGATTTTTCAGAAATGGAAAATGCCGAATATCAACTGCCTTCGCTATCATTATTAAATGCAGCAAAAAAATCCGATCAGACGCGAGAATACAAGCGGATACATGAAAATGCAGCCAAGTTAGAAAAGACATTTACGAGCTTCGGCGTCAATGCCAAGGTCACTCAAGTCCATCTAGGCCCGGCGGTAACCAAATATGAAGTGCATCCTGCTGTGGGTGTGAAGGTAAGTAAAATTGTATCACTGGCGGATGATATCGCGTTAGCGCTTGCGGCCAAAGGCATTCGGATCGAAGCGCCAATCCCCGGAAAATCGGCGATCGGCATTGAAGTGCCGAATTCAGAGGTTGCTATGGTTTCTTTACGGGAAGTGCTCGAATCCAGCGAATCAATGAATAATGATTCCAAGCTGTTGATTGCGCTCGGTCGGGATGTGGCAGGTGAAGCCGTGATGGCCGAATTGAATAAAATGCCCCATTTGCTTGTGGCCGGGGCAACAGGGTCCGGAAAATCTGTCTGTATCAACGGGATCATCACTAGCATTCTGACAAAAGCAAAACCGCATGAAGTCAAAATGATGATGATCGATCCGAAAATGGTGGAGCTGAATATGTATAACGGCATTCCACATCTATTGGCACCGGTAGTGACAGACGCCAAAAAGGCATCTCAGGCGCTTAAGAAAGTAGTGAACGAAATGGAGCGCCGGTATGAACTGTTTGCCCATACCGGTACCCGCAATATAGAAGGGTATAATGATTATGTCAAAATGCAAAATAATGAAAATGATGAGAAGCAGCCGCTGCTTCCGTTTATTGTCGTGATAGTGGATGAATTGGCCGATTTAATGATGGTGGCTTCCTCTGATGTAGAAGATGCAATCACCAGATTGGCCCAGATGGCAAGGGCAGCCGGCATACACCTGATCATAGCGACGCAGAGACCGTCGGTTGACGTCATTACGGGCGTCATTAAAGCCAATATTCCGTCAAGAATCGCTTTCAGTGTTTCATCGATGACCGATTCCCGTACCATTCTTGATATGGGTGGAGCTGAAAAGCTGCTGGGTAGAGGGGATATGCTGTTCTTGCCTGTCGGGGCATCTAAACCGGTGCGAGTGCAAGGCGCTTTTCTTTCTGACCAGGAAGTTGAGGATGTCGTGAATTATGTCATTTCCCAGCAGAAAGCTCAGTATCAAGAAGACATGATTCCTGATGAACCAAGTGAAGTGGTCGGGGAAGTTGAAGACCAAGTGTACGATTCAGCGGTACAGCTTGTTACAGAAATGGGAACCGCATCAGTATCCATGCTGCAAAGAAGATTCCGGATCGGTTATTCAAGAGCTGCCCGTCTAATCGACGAGATGGAAGCACGCGGAATCGTCGGCCCTTATGAAGGAAGCAAACCGAGAACCGTTTTGGTCAGCAAAGATGACTTCGACCAGGATGTCAAACATTCTTAAGTAGAAAAAAATTTGAGAGTAACATATTTGTGAGTTAAGTTATACTTTTGTAAGCCCGGCAAGGCTTACAAGGGACTTAATTCACATTTTTTTTTAAAAAAAAGACCAAAAAATAAAAAATACGCTATTTATTTCTCTTTTGAAAAGTGATAATCTATTAACGGTTAGTAGAAAGAAAACACATCTGAGGTCTGATGTCTTAGGTGTAGTTGTTTTGGGGGTCTCTTCATGTCTATAAAGCAGGATCATCGACACCTTTATCTTCAGGTCATAGAGAAAATAAAAAAAGATATTGAAGATGAGGTATACACAGAGAAAGAAAAATTGCCGTCTGAATTTGAATTGGCAAGGCAACTTGGTGTCAGTCGGGCTACCTTAAGGGAAGCGCTGCGCATTTTGGAGGAAGACAATGTCATTATCCGCAGGCATGGGGTAGGGACGTTTGTTAACTCGAAACCATTATTCAGTTCGGGCATTGAGCAGTTGACCAGTGTGACGAGCATGATCAAGCAGGCAGGAATGAAACCAGGCACGATCTTTTTGAGTTCTTCCACGGAGGAGCCAACCGAAGAAGTGATGAAAGCTTTGCATTGCAAGAAAGAGGATCCTTTAGTGGTTATCGAACGGATTAGGACTGCCAATGATGAGCCAGTGGTCTATTGTTTGGACAAAATATTGGAAAAACATGTGCCCCACGATTTCTCATACCAGGAAGAATCGATCTTCCATGTATTAGAAAGCCATTCAGCCATCAATATTACATACGCAGTTTCCTATATAGAGCCGCTTGGGTACCATGAGAAGATTTCGCCTTTACTGGAATGTGATCCTGAAACCGCTTTATTGGTTCTGAAACAGATGCATTATGATCAGAATGACCGTCCGATCCTATATTCAGTCAACTACTTTAAGTCAAACAAGTTCAGCTTTCATGTGTTAAGAAAAAGAATCTAAAAAATCTGCTAATCAACAACATCTATTTAGGAGGTTTTACCTTTGAAGAAGCGTAAAATTGGTTTAGCGCTATCATTTGTATTGGCTGCCGGCACATTGCTTGGAGCTTGCGGAAGCAAAGATGACAGCGACAAAAGCTCTGACTCAAACAAGAAGGATAATTTCACAGTAGCGATGGTAACCGATACTGGTGGTGTGGATGACAAATCATTCAACCAATCCGCATGGGAAGGTATCCAAAAATACGGTAAAGATAATGGATTGAAAGAGGGAAAAGGCGGTTATGACTACATGCAGTCAAAAGCTGAGTCTGACTACTCACCAAACGTCAATACCCTTGTTCGCAATAAATTTGATTTGATTTATGGGATCGGGTTCAAATTGGAAGATGCGATCTCCCAAGCAGCTAAACAACGCCCTGACACTAAATTTGCGATTGTTGACTCTGTTGTAGAAGGCGATAATGTGGCAAGCATCACATTCAAAGAGGAAGATGGATCATTCCTTGTTGGAGTAGCGGCTGCTAAAGCTTCAAAAAGCAATAAAATCGGCTTTATCGGCGGTGTTGATGGAGAATTGATCAACAAATTCGAAGTTGGCTTTATCGCTGGTGTTAAATCTGTAAACCCTAAAGCAGATGTAAAAGTCCAATATGCCGGAGATTTTGGTAAAGCGGACGTTGGTAAGCAAATTGCCAACTCTATGTACTCTCAAGGAATCGATGTCATTTACCACGCAGCAGGCGGAACTGGTAACGGCGTGTTTACAGCAGCCAAAGAAATCAAAAAAGCAGATCCTAGCAAAAATATTTGGGTAATCGGGGTTGACCGTGACCAAGCTGACGAAGGCAAATTGAATGTAAACGGCAAAGATATGACTGTAACACTAACTTCAATGGTTAAACGCGTTGACATCGCTGTTGCAGACTTAGCTGAAAAAGCGAAAGACGGCAAGTTCCCTGGCGGCGAAGAAATCAAATACGGCCTTGAAGATAATGCAATCACTGTAGCAACAACTGGCGACAACCTTTCTGAAGATACTCAAAACGCAATCAAAGAGTGGACAGAAAAACTTAAAAACGGTGATGTAAAAGCGCCAACTACTCGTAAAGAATTAAAACAAATGAAATTCTAAGTTCAAAAAAGGATAAAGGAATGCTGTTCGGCGGCATTTCTTTATCCTTCAATAAAAGTTCCGTCGAAGCATTTAATTATACATGAATATTCAATTATGCGCAACTATTAATTTCTACGAGAAAGCAAATGAAAGGTTGTAGGAGGTAAGACTTCTTACATTCTTTCCTTTGCCTTTTCCTAAGCAGCTTTGTTATGGAAGATCGTCGTTGTAAGTTGATGCCAAACGTATCGCGAAATACAGCCTTCTTCCCAACAGAGCTTTTTATTCGGCCTTTTTTAGATAATTTCCCCTGAAAACAGGCGAGTATTGCAAGGATCAAGCAATATAGTAGGTTCATTCTTTTTAGTGTAAAGGGAGAGCAAGAGGTTAGAAACTGTATAGATTAGTATACCGAATCAAAGCCTTTCATTACAAAAGGTAAGCCAAATGGATGCTTACTATAAGATATAAGGGAGTGAGAGAACGAGTGGAACATGTTATTGAAATGCTCAATATAACGAAGGAATTCCCGGGGATCATCGCAAATGATAACATCACCCTACAGGTGAAAAAAGGCGAAATCCATGCACTTCTGGGGGAAAACGGAGCAGGGAAATCAACGTTGATGAACGTCCTTTTTGGTTTGTACCAACCGGAAAAAGGCGAAATCCGTGTAAATGGAGAGCCGGTTAAGATCACGAATCCAAACATCGCCAACGACCTTGGCATCGGGATGGTTCATCAACATTTTATGCTGGTAGATCCGTTGACTGTAACGGAGAATATCATCCTCGGTAAAGAGCCGACAAAATTCGGCAAAATCTCTTTAAACGAAGCAGCAAAAGAAGTAAGAAAAATTTCGGAGCAATATGGCCTAAGTGTTGACCCATATGCGAAAATTGCTGATATTTCAGTGGGAATGCAACAGCGTGTCGAAATCCTCAAAACTTTATACCGCGGCGCAGAAATCCTTATCTTTGATGAACCTACGGCAGTATTGACTCCGCAAGAAATCAAAGAATTGATCACCATTATGAAAAAGCTGATTGCTGAAGGCAAATCAATCATTTTGATCACACACAAACTAAAAGAAATCATGGAAGTGTGCGACCGGGTGACGATTATCCGAAAGGGAAAAGGAATCGGTACTGTGAATGTCGCAGATACGAACACGGATGAGCTTGCAAACTTGATGGTAGGCCGTGAAGTTGTCTTTAAAACAGAAAAAGCTGAACCGCAGCCAAAACAGGCCGTGCTTGAAATCGAGAACCTGACAGTAAAAGACAGCCGTCATGTCAAAGCGGTTAACAACCTGAACCTTGCTGTCCGGGCAGGAGAGATCGTTGGTATCGCTGGTGTCGACGGCAACGGACAATCTGAATTGATTGAGGCGATTACCGGTTTGATGAAGGCAGAATCCGGCAGTATCAAATTGAATGGCAAGGATATCACTAACCTTTCTCCTCGAAAAGTAACGGAATCCGCTGTTGGGCATATCCCTCAGGATCGCCATAAGCATGGATTGGTGCTGGATTTCTCCATGAGTGAAAACATCGTGCTTCAAACGTACTACCAAAAGCCTTTTTCGAAGAATGGTGTATTGAATCATACAGCTATTAATCAAAAAGCAAAAACACTAATTGAAGAATATGATGTGCGCACACCAAGCATCCATACGCTTGCACGGGCATTATCAGGCGGTAACCAGCAAAAAGCGATCATCGGCCGTGAAATCGACCGGAATCCTGATTTATTGATTGCTGCCCAGCCGACACGGGGCCTCGACGTAGGTGCCATTGAATTCATCCATAAACGTCTGATTGAACAGCGCGATAAAGGAAAAGCCGTTCTTCTTGTTTCCTTTGAATTGGATGAAATCATGAACGTCAGCGACCGGATTGCAGTTATGTATGAAGGGGAGATTGTGGCAATCGTGAAACCAAAAGAAACAACAGAGCAAGAACTGGGCTTATTGATGGCCGGTAGCAAACGTATGGAAACGGGGGAAACAAGTCATGACTAATAAACGCGCCATAAACATATTGGTACCCGTTATAGCTGTAATTTTGGGCCTTGTTGCCGGTGCCATTGTTATGCTGATTACAGGCTATAATCCAATTGATGGATATGTGGCTCTAGTCAATGGTGCTTTTGGAGAAATGTATTATGTGGGTGAAACGTTCAGACAATTCATTCCGCTTCTCTTGGCAGGATTGGCTGTCGCCTTTGCTTTTAGAGCCGGATTGTTCAATATCGGGGTTGAAGGCCAGGTAATCGTTGGATGGTTTGCCGCTGTGTGGGTCGGTACAACTTTTGATTTTCCTAAAATTATTCATTTGCCTTTGGCCATCATCACAGCCGCTTTGGCCGGTGCATTCTGGGCATTCATTGCCGGGTTCCTGAAGGCGAAACTTCGTGTCCATGAAGTAATTGTTACAATCATGCTGAATTATATCGCATTGCATGTAACAAACGCACTTGTTAAAACAGTATTGACTGATAACAAAGATAAAACAGAGATGGTGGCTGACTCCGCTTCGTTAAAATCTCCATTCCTGGAAAATCTGACGGATTTCTCCCGCCTGCACTGGGGTATCATCATTGCCATCATTGCTGCTATTATTATGTGGTTCATTATTGAAAAAACGAAAACAGGCTATGAATTGCGTTCTGTCGGCTATAACCAGGAAGCATCACGCTATGCAGGGATGAACGTCAATAAAAGCATTATGCTATCTATGGCGATCTCCGGAGCATTCGCTGGTCTTGCCGGTGCAATGGAAGGTTTGGGAACATTTGGATTCGTGGAAGTGAAAAGTGCTTTCACAGGAATCGGTTTCGATGGAATCGCGGTTGCCCTTCTAGGCGGCAACGTAGCGATTGGTGTCGGATTTGCGGCTCTTCTTTTTGGGGCTCTGAAAATGGGAGCATTAAATATGCCATTCGCAGCAGGTGTTCCAAACGAATTGGTCGACATTGTTATTGCATTCATCATTTTCTTTGTCGCATCAAGCTATTTTATTCGAGTGCTGTTAGAGCGCAAGAATCGTAAGGGGGATAAATAAGTGAGTATTACAGAAATCTTACAAATTATTGTGCCTTCTATGATTGCTTTGGCTGCGCCTTTAATATTCACTGCACTTGGTGGGGTATTCTCAGAACGGTCTGGGGTAGTTAACATCGGTCTTGAAGGATTAATGGTGTTCGGGGCTTTCTCTTCCATCGTTTTCAATTTAACCTTCGGGGACACATTAGGGCATTTGACACCTTGGATTTCAATCCTTGTCGCGATGGTTGTAGGGATGATTTTCTCATTGCTGCATGGTTTGGCATCGATCACATTCCGCGCCAATCAAGTTGTCAGCGGTGTGGCCATCAACTTCTTAGCAACTGGGTTATGTTTATTCCTTGTGAAATTATTCTATGACAAGGGCCAAACTGACATGATTCCGCAGGAAACTGCTTTTAATAAAGTAGATATTCCTGTATTGAGCGATATTCCGTTCATCGGGGATATCTTCTTTTCTAAGGTGTATTACATTTCTTATATTGCGATCATCATTCCGTTCATCGCATGGTATGTTTTATTTAAAACACCATTTGGCCTGCGCATCCGTGCAGTCGGTGAACATCCGATGGCCGCTGATACAATGGGCGTGAACGTAACGAAAATCCGTTATGTATCTGTCATGATTTCCGGTGCTTTCGCCGGAATCGGTGGTGCAATCCATGCGATCACGGTTACAAGCGACTTCAGCCATGCAACGATCAATGGCCAAGGTTTTATGGCGCTTGCCGCGATGATTTTCGGAAAATGGCATCCGCTTGGCGCTTTAGGGGCTGCACTGTTCTTTGGTCTGGCACAAAGTTTAAGTATCGTAGGGGCTTCGCTTCCTTTCTTCAAGGATATCCCTTCCGTATACTTATTAATTGCGCCGTATGTACTAACCATCATTGCTTTGGCTGGTTTCATCGGCCGCGCCGATGCTCCGAAAGCATCAGGGGAGCCTTATATCAAAGGTAGCCGTTAAATAAGAAAAGGAAGAAGCCTTGGCTGTCAGCAGCCAAGGCTTCTTCTTTTAGCGAATTGGCGAACAAGCAATTCCCACTAACAATCCGATTGGTTCAACGAATGATTGTTGGAGACAGATGAAACCTCGCTAGCAAAGTTTCACTTATTCTTGCAGGAGAAAAATGTTCGGCAACGAATAACTGAAGGTGGAGTGCAATAAACATAAACGATGTTTATAATTAGTAAGTGAAAGAAAGAATAAAGATTAATTGCTACTATACATAATGTCAGGGGGTTTTACCTATGTCACATGCCAATGAAATAAGCACCGAGAATGGCTATACATTGCATATCGTACCCACGGAAAAATACAAGACGAACTGTATCGTCTGGAAGATGAAAGCGCCTTTGGAAAAGGAAACTGTGACGAAGCGGGCTTTATTGCCTTATGTCTTGCAAAGCAGTACCGAGCAATTCAAGAATGCACCGCTATTGCGCGCCTATCTGGAAGAATTGTACGGGGCTTCATTATTCGTAAATGTCGGCAAAAAAGGCGAATACCATATCATGACCTTTTCGTTGGAGATTGCCAATGAAAAGTTTCTATCAGACCCGACGCCATTATTAGAAAAAGGTTTGCGCCTTTTAATGGACATTTTATTTAAGCCACATGCTTCAAATAACGCATTCAACGATAAAGAGGTAGAACAGGAAAAGCGGACGCTGAAGCAAAGGATCCAATCGCTGAATGACGACAAAATGAAATATTCGTCTAACCGGTTAGTAGAAGAAATGTGCAAAAATGAACCGTACGGCCTTGAAGTAAATGGGGACGAAAAGGAAGTGGATGCGATTACGCCCGCCTCTTTGTATGAGTATTACCAATATGCCATGCAAAACGATGAACTCGATTTATTTGTTGTAGGCGATGTAGATCCGAAGTATGTCCAGTCCCTGTGCCGCCAACTGGTCAAGCTGCAGCCAAGAGAGCCGAAAGTTCAGGCATCAGCGCATGTGCGCCAAGACATCAAAGTAAATGAAGTCATCGAGAAGCAGGCTATTATGCAAGGGAAATTAAATATCGGCTACCGTACAGGCATTACTTATGGTGACGATGATTACTATGCATTGCAAGTCTTTAATGGGATCTTCGGCGGTTTCTCCCATTCGAAATTGTTCATGGAAGTAAGAGAGAAGAATAGCCTGGCCTATTATGCAGCCTCTAGGCTTGAAAGCCATAAAGGGCTGTTGATCGTGGTTTCAGGCATCCAAAATGAAAATTACGAAAAGACGCTTACTATTATAAACGAACAAATGGAGAGCATGAAAAAAGGCGATTTTTCCGATGACATTATTGTCCAGACAAAGGCAGTCATAGAAAATCAGCTGCTTGAGACGGTGGATAATGCTTATGGGCTGATCGAAATCCTGTATCATAATGTGGTTTCCAAAAAACATGTTACCGTGGATGAATGGCTGGAAAAAATCAAAAATGTTACAAGAGAAGAGATCCTTGCTGTGGGCGAAAAAGTCCAGCTGGATACAATCTACTTCTTGACTGGATCGGAGGTGCAAAAGTGATGGAGCAATTGGTATATAATCAAATAGATGAAGTGCTTTATTACGAGAAGCAAAAAAACGGGCTGGACGTTTATATCCTCCCAAAAAAAGGCTTTAACAAAACATATGCGACTTTTACGACTAAATACGGTTCTGTCGACAACACATTCCGCCCACTTGGACAACAAGAGGTAAAAACGGTTCCTGACGGCATTGCCCATTTCCTCGAGCATAAGCTTTTTGAAAAAGAAGACGGCGATGTATTCCAGCAGTTCTCGAAGCAAGGGGCGTCAGCCAATGCCTTTACATCCTTTACAAGAACAGCGTACCTGTTCTCAAGCACTTCGCAAGTCGAGAAAAACCTGGAGACATTAATTGATTTTGTACAGGAGCCTTATTTTACAAAGGAAACGGTAGAGAAGGAAAAAGGCATCATCGGGCAGGAAATCAATATGTATAACGATAATCCTGATTGGCGCCTTTATTTCGGGGCCATTGAAAATATGTATAAAAACCATCCGGTGAAAATCGATATTGCCGGTACGATTGAAAGCATATCGCATATCACAAAAGATTTGCTGTATGAATGCTATCATACGTTCTACCATCCAAGCAATATGCTGTTATTTATTGTAGGCCCTGTCGACCCTGAAAAAATCATGGAGATGGTGCGTGGAAACCAGGCTAAAAAAGAGTTTGCCGAGCCAGAAGAGATTCTGCGAGAAAAAGTAACGGAACAAGATGAAGTTGCCTCTAAGAAGCAGGTATTGAAAATGAATGTGCAAACGCCAAAATGCTTGGTTGGCATTAAAGGAACAGTCCATCAAGAACACGGCAAGGAATTGCTCAAAAAAGAATTAACGGTTAATGTGCTGTTGGATATGCTGTTCGGCAAAAGTTCCGACATGTATGATGACTTGTATTCAGAAGGATTGATTGACGGCTCATTCTCTTACGAATATACACAGGAAACAGACTTTGGATTCGCCTTAATCGGTGGCGATACCCAAGACCCTGACACTTTGGCGGAGAAGGTTATGGCTTATCTCCTTAGCCATAAGGATGGCAGCCGTTTGGATGAAGATACGCTAAACAGGACGAAAAAGAAGAAGATCGGTTCTTTCCTGCGTTCCCTGAATTCGCCTGAGAATATCGCCAATTCATTTACAGGCTATGCATTCCATGGCAGCAGCTTATTTGATATTGTCCCGCTATTGGAGAGCATCACTATGGAAGACCTGAAGCAAGTGGCTAAAACCCTGATCAATGAAAAAAGATTGACGGTTTGCCAAGTTATGCCGAATAATAAATAAGACAAAACAAAGAAGGTTTGCAAAAGCGAACCTTCTTTGTTTGTAAAGAGCGGAGAGAAGGATGAAACGAAGATGAAAAATCAATATGTGTTAATAACGGGGGCCAGCGGTGCCATTGGCCGCGCAACCGCATTGAAGTTGGCGGAACAGGGGTATTCTCTATATCTCCATTATAATTCTAACGGCGAAGCAATCTCTGAACTGCTGCAGGAACTGAAACATTACAATATAGAAGCGATTCCTGTGCAGGCGGATTTGAGCCAGCCGGACGGGGCGGATCTTTTAAGTGAACAGATTCTATCTTTGCATCATCTGGTCCTGAACAGCGGTGCTTCACTTTATGGCCTGATGACCGATGTCAACCGGGAAGAACTGCATAGCATGACGCAATTGCATGTCATAAGCCCGTTTATTCTCGTACAGAAACTGCTGCCAAAAATAATGCGCGGGCATGCCGGCAGTATTGTGGCTGTCACGTCTATTTGGGGAGATACCGGTGCTTCCTGCGAAGTATTGTATAGTATGCTGAAAGGAGCCCAAAATGCGTTTGTCAAATCACTGAGCAAAGAAGTGGCTCCTATGGGAATTCGAGTGAATGCGGTATCCCCGGGCGCGGTTGAAACCCCCATGCTCGCTTCCTTTTCAAAAGGAGAAAAGCAAGCATTGGAAGAAGAGATCCCGCTTGGCCGCTTAGCAGATCCTCGTGAAATCGCCAACAGTATCTCGTTTCTGCTGTCGGAAGAAGCGTCTTATCTGACAGGGCATATCCTGAGAGTCAACGGCGGCTGGTATATTTAATTGGAATACAAGAAAAGCGTGCATAAAGCCATCCTCTCCTACACACATTATGTGTAAGAAAGGGTGATTAACATGTCTATCCTAGATAACTGGGACCAATGGAAAAACTTCCTTGGAGACCGTCTGCAGAGCGCAGAAGGCGATGGGATTTCCCAAAGTGTCATCTCTGATTTAGCATTCGAGATCGGCGATTATCTGGCCAACCAAGTAACGCCGAAAAACGATCAGGAAAAAGTGCTTGCCGACCTATGGTCAGTCGCTTCAGATGAGGAACGCCATGCAATTGCAAATATGATGGTCAAATTAGTGGAAAAAGGGCATAACCAATAAAGTGGTCTTTGATCGGTGCAGGTTTTATTTTTCCTCCACTAATCAGTAGTTAAACCAAGTGGATCCTCACCTGCGCTTGCTTGCCAATTAGGCTTCTTTATTTTGTTTTTCATAGGGAAGTAGAATCTTAGCGCATGTTAAATAAAATGTTGCAGAAAAAGCATACATCTTTTTGTATGCTTTTTCACATTATAAACTGCTGTTCAATTATAGCGTTTTTTTCATTATTTTAAAGGACAGTTGTAGTTCAATTTTTCTTCGTATTTGCCGATGGCAGTCAACAAGATTTTGTTTTCCGCAATACGATCGATAACATATTCCAGTTTATTAGACGGACTTAATAGATATAGGCCTACTTTTACAAGCGACAATTTTCAAAAGGAGGCATTATGGTTCAAGTTAAATGCCCTGATGAGGTTTACGACGGGGAGAATACGTGTAAAAAATAACGGTTCCACTTTACGGATAAAATTGATTTAGGGGCTTCTTTTTAGGGCGAATTATGAACAAAAAGAGAAAAATGCATTGCAAATTAATTTTCTAATGTTTTTTCTTTAATAATCCAGTAGAATCATTTATTATTAAAGAAGTTATGTAATTCTAAAGGGGTTGTCTGAAAGGACAGGGGGATATTCAATGGATCGTAAAGAGTGGTACTTTGAGTATGAAATTCAAAAGAACCGTCCGGGGCTGCTTGGCGATATATCTTCATTGCTTGGCATGCTTTCCATTAACATAGTAACCATCAATGGAGTAGATGAAGGGCGAAGAGGTTTACTGCTCAAAGCAAAGGATAGCAAAAACATTGAGCGTCTCGAATCAATCCTTTCCACTATGGATACGATAAAAGTAATCAAGATTCGCGAGCCGAAGCTGAGGGACCGCTTGGCTGTCCGCCACGGCCGTTATATACAAAGGGATGCAGACGATAAGAAAACATTTCGTTTCGTGCGTGATGAGCTGGGCTTACTGGTCGATTTCATGGCTGAGCTCTTTAAGAAAGAAGGGCATAAGATGATCGGAATCAGAGGGATGCCGCGTGTAGGCAAAACGGAATCAATCGTTGCGGCAAGTGTCTGTGCCAATAAACGCTGGCTTTTTGTCTCTTCTACATTATTAAAGCAAACAATCCGAAGTCAACTGATCCAAGATGAGTACAATGAGAATAATTTATTTATCATTGACGGCATTGTCTCTACAAGACGAGCGAATGAAAAGCACTGGCAGCTGGTAAGGGAGATCATGAGGATGAATTCGGTCAAGGTCATTGAACATCCAGATGCATTTGTTCAAAATTCCGAATACACGCTGGATGATTTTGATTATATCATCGAATTGCGCAATGATCCTGAGGAAGAAATTACATATGAACCGATCAACCAAAATCATTTATTTGGGGAATCAGAATTTGGTTCCTTTGATTTCTAAAGTATAGAAGGTGTGTATTTGTGACTGAATTAGGAAATACGTTAAAAGCCGCTAGGGAAGCGAACGGCCTTAGCCTCGATGATCTGCAGCAATTAACAAAGATACAAAAACGGTACTTGGTTGGCATCGAAAACGGCGAATATAGTATGATGCCGGGTAAATTTTATGTGCGGGCGTTCATCAAGCAATACGCGGAAGCTGTCGGCTTGGACCCGGAAGAGCTTTTTGAACAGTACAATAATGAAATCCCTGCTTCCCATAATGAAGAAATACCTGAACAGTTATCCCGGGTACAATCCAAAAAAACACTATCGCCGATGCAATCCAAGCTTTTGGAGGCGTTGCCGAAGATTCTCGTTGTTGTCTTTATTCTGGGAGCCGCTATTCTGATTTGGTGGGTTGCCACAAAGCTGGTGGACGGCAGCGAATCCAACCAATCATCCGGCGACAACCAAAATGACCAAGTCAAAGTGGTGGAAAACAAGGATGCTTCTGACTCCAAAGATAAAGGCCAGGATGAGAAAACAACCGCCAAAGATGAAGATCAATCCAAGCCAAAGAAAGACAAGAAAAAGGATCATTCTAAAGGTACTGACGATGATGTGAAACAAGAATTGAAATCTACCGATTTTTCCGGTAAGCATAGTTCGTATCAACTTGCGAATGCCAAAGAGTTTAAGCTGAAATTAACTTCAAAAGGCGAGACGTGGGTTAGCGTTAAGGACTCGGAGGGCAAGTCCTATTACCAGGGAATGCTGAAAGAGGGAGAAAGCGAAGAGATTGATTTATCTAGCGCCCAAGGTGCAGATATGATAATCGGCAACACAACTGCCACTGATATTTATGTAAATGGTCAATTGCTGGAATACGCGATTTCTCCTACGGAGCGTGTAAACCAAAATATCTCCATAGCTTTTCAAAAAGCAGAGTAATCTAACCGTACTCTAAAAGGAGCCCGGCTAATGCCGGGTTCTTCTACATAAATTTGTCCGTCTTGAAAAGATAGACGTATATATAACACTTAATCTAAATAACTAAATAATGGAAGTTTCATCTGGAGGTTTTAGCTTTGAATATACCTAATAAAATTACGGTGTCGAGAATCTGTTTAATACCCATTTTTGTCATTATTATGCTAGTGGACTTTGATTGGGGGACCGTCTCTTTTGCTGATGTGACAATGCCGGTTACTCATTTAGTGGGTGCGTTGATTTTTATTATTGCTTCGGTGACCGATTGGATAGATGGACATTATGCCCGCAAGTATAATCTGGTCACAAATTTAGGGAAGTTTTTGGATCCCTTGGCCGATAAATTATTGGTGTCTGCGGCCTTGATTGTCCTGGTGGAATTGAATTATGCCGCTTCTTGGATTGTCATTATCATTATCAGCCGTGAGTTTGCCGTAACGGGTCTTCGTTTGATCCTTGCCGGGACAGGAGAAGTGGTTGCTGCCAACATGCTTGGAAAAATCAAAACATGGACGCAGATCATCGCTGTCTCTGCACTGTTACTGCATAACTGGCCATTTGCATTTATTAATTTTGATTTTGCTACGGTTGCATTATGGGTATCTATGTTCTTTACCATTTGGTCAGGATGGGATTATTTTGCCCTGAACAAGGACGTATTCAAGAATTCCAAATAGAAATGGAGCGATGGGAATGGATGCGGAGATCATCGCAGTCGGTTCAGAATTATTGCTTGGCCAAATAGCCAATACAAATGCGCAGTATTTGTCCAAGCAACTTGCTGAATTAGGGGTAAATGTCTACTATCATACGGTCGTAGGCGACAATGCGGAACGGCTGGCCCAGGCAATCGAAGTGGCCGAGGGCCGGGCCGAGCTCATTTTGTTCACGGGAGGGCTTGGCCCGACCAAGGATGATTTGACGAAAGAAACAATCTCGCGCCATTTGCGTGCAGATCTTATTTTCGACCTGGAAGCGTTGCAGAGCATACAGCTCTACTTTAAGCGTACAGGTCGGGAGATGACTGAAAATAATAAAAAACAGGCGCTTGTACTTGAAAAATCGACAATCTTGCCGAATGACCACGGTATGGCCCCGGGTATGCTGTACACTAGCCAATCGCATGCCTATATGCTGTTGCCTGGACCGCCGAAAGAAATGCAGCCGATGTTCGCCGTTTATGGGGTGCAGGCTTTACAGAAGATATTGAAACACAATGATAAAATCCAATCTCGCGTCCTTCGTTTCTATGGAATAGGGGAAGCGCTGCTTGAAACAAAAATCGAAGATCTGCTGGTCAAACAGAGCAATCCGACCATTGCTCCTTTGGCTTCGGATGGCGAGGTTACTTTGAGAATTACAGCAAAGCATCTTTCCTCTACTGAGGGGGCAAAGATGATCCAGTCGGTGCAGGACGAAATCCTAAACCGTGTTGGGGAGTATTACTATGGGATGGACGAAACTTCTCTCATAGAAGAGGCCGTCAAGGAGCTGAAACGCCGCCATTTCACCGTCACCAGTGCTGAAAGTCTGACCGGGGGGATGTTCCAGCAAATGCTGACTTCTGTTCCCGGGGCCAGCAAGGTGTTTAAAGGCGGCTTGGTATCCTATTCTAATGAAGTAAAAGCACAAGTGCTTGGTGTCAGCCAATCGACTATCATCACCGAGGGCGTTGTCAGCGAGCGGTGCGCCATAGAGATGGCCGAGGGAGCGAAAACTTTATTCAATAGTGATTATGCTGTATCATTTACTGGTGTTGCAGGGCCTGATGACCTTGAAGGACATCCGGTCGGGACGGTGTTTATCGGTTTAGCCGCTCCTGGAAAGGATACTCAAGCCTTTCCCCTTCAACTGGGCCAAAGCAGCCGTGAACAGATCAGATTGCGAAGTGTAAAAAAAGGCTGTTCTCTTTTGTTGGCTGCATTGAGAGATTAATAGTTTAAAGGAACTTCTCCGGAAGTTCCTTTTTGTATGTAAATAGATCTTTGCATAAAGTAAAAAGGATAAAATGTGTGGGATTATTTTGCGAAAATACCCATTTGCTAGGGAATTTCCCGGTTTTTAAGCATGGCCAAGGCAAATAAAAAAGTCGAATAAACGTTCGCTTTTTGCTTGTCAAACACTGTGAAAAAGTATATAGTAAAGATAGTAATTCAGCTGATTGAGACATGTAAGCATCAAGCTTTAACTATAAATATTACAGTTTTTAATTTGAAGGAGGAACTTGAGTGAGTAGTGATCGTCAAGCAGCCTTGGAAATGGCTTTAAAACAAATAGAAAAGCAATTTGGTAAAGGTTCCATCATGAAGCTGGGGGAACAATCTGACCGTAAAGTTTCAACGATTCCAAGTGGTTCGTTGGCCTTGGATGTAGCGTTAGGGGTAGGTGGATATCCAAGAGGCCGCATTATTGAAGTGTACGGCCCGGAAAGCTCCGGTAAAACAACCGTTGCTTTGCATGCCATTGCCGAAGTTCAAGCAAACGGTGGACAAGCAGCCTTTATTGATGCAGAGCATGCATTAGACCCTGTATACGCGCAAAATTTAGGCGTGAATATCGATGAGTTGCTTCTTTCCCAACCTGACACAGGGGAACAGGCATTGGAAATTGCCGAAGCGCTTGTGCGAAGCGGTGCCATTGATATTATTGTTATTGACTCTGTAGCGGCATTAGTGCCAAAAGCGGAAATCGAAGGAGAAATGGGTGATTCTCACGTTGGGCTTCAAGCACGCCTTATGTCCCAAGCCCTTCGTAAATTGTCAGGTGCCATCAATAAATCTAAGACTATCGCAATTTTCATCAACCAAATTCGTGAAAAAGTCGGCGTTATGTTCGGAAATCCGGAGACTACTCCTGGTGGCCGTGCGCTTAAATTCTATTCCACCGTTCGGCTTGAAGTGCGCCGTGCTGAACAATTGAAGCAGGGTGCTGAGATTGTCGGTAACAAGACAAAGATTAAGGTTGTTAAAAATAAGGTGGCTCCGCCATTCCGTGTAGCAGAAGTGGATATTATGTACGGTGAAGGCATTTCCAGCGAAGGGGAAATCATCGATATGGCTTCTGAGCTTGATATTGTTCTGAAAAGCGGTGCATGGTATTCATACAATGATGAACGCCTTGGCCAAGGCCGTGAAAATGCCAAGCTTTTCCTTAAGGAAAATGATGGCTTGCGTTTGGAAATCAAACAGAAAATCCGTGACTATTACAATCTTGATGGAGAACACATCGTCGTTGACGAAGCGGCCGAAGAACAGGAACAACTGGACTTCGAAGAATAATAGACAGTAGTCTGAAGGCTTAACAGCATATGTTAAGCCTTCTTGTGTAGCTGTTTAATGAAAAAGGCGGGCGAAAAGCAATACAAGACCGCAAACACTAAGCAGGCCTGCCGTTCTAATGACTGAAAATTCAAGGCTATAGGTGGCACAAACCCTTGACAATGAAAAAATGCACCTATACAATTAATATGTATATTTTACATTTTTTCAAATTTAACCATTTGTAAAAAAGCCTATGTGCTGTATGTTGCTCTCCCGCAATATACATGCCGACATAACAAAAAAAATCGAAAATAATTCCATAGCAAGAGGAGGTGAAAAGATGGAACTCATTATTATCATCATCTCCATTTTGCTTGCTCTGTTCCTCGGTGCAGTTGTTGGATATTTTGTGCGGAAGTCTTTTTCTGAAAACAAAATAGCAGGGGCAAAGAATGAAGCTGAACGTATCATTGAGGATGGGAAGAGAGAAAGCGAAGCTCTGAAGAAAGAAGCCCTGATTGAAGCCAAGGATGATATCCATAAGCTTCGTACTGATGCTGAACGTGAAATTCGAGAACGAAGATCTGAATTGCAAAAACAAGAAAATCGGTTACTGCAAAAAGAAGAGAACCTTGATCGTAAAGACGAAACACTGGATAAACGTGAAAGCGTCCTAGAGAAAAGGGATCAATCTCTTAACCAAAGACAACAGCATATTGAAGAGAAAGAAAGCAAAGTGGACGATATGGTTCGTTTGCAGCAAACAGAGCTTGAGCGCATTGCAAGCTTGAATAGGGAAGAAGCTAAGGCGATTATTTTAGATCGTGTTGAAAAAGAGCTTTCTCATGATATTGCAATTATGATTAAAGAAAATGAAATGCGTGCAAAAGAAGAAGCGGATAAAAAAGCAAAAGAGGTTTTATCTCTTGCAATCCAGCGTTGTGCGGCTGATCATGTAGCCGAAACAACGGTGTCTGTTGTAACCCTTCCAAATGATGAGATGAAGGGACGTATTATCGGACGGGAAGGTCGGAATATCCGGACATTGGAAACATTGACCGGAATCGACTTAATCATAGATGATACACCTGAAGCAGTTATTTTGTCCGGATTCGATCCGATCAGACGTGAAACTGCACGGCTTGCACTGGAAAAACTAGTGCAGGACGGCCGTATCCATCCGGCGCGTATTGAAGAAATGGTGGACAAAGCGAGACGTGAAGTGGACGAGCAAATTAGGGAAATCGGAGAACAGACCACATTTGAAGTGGGGGTTCATGGATTGCATCCTGATTTGATCAAGATACTGGGACGCCTGAAATTCCGTACAAGCTATGGACAAAATGTCTTGAAGCATTCAATGGAAGTGGCATTCTTGTCCGGCCTGCTGGCAGCGGAACTTGGCGAAGACGAATCACTGGCCAGACGTGCTGGCCTGCTGCATGATATCGGTAAAGCGATTGACCACGAAGTAGAAGGCAGCCACGTTGAAATCGGTGTGGAACTTGCTACAAAATACAAAGAACATCCCGTTGTGATCAATGCAATCGCGTCCCACCATGGTGATACAGAACCAACTTCTATTATTGCTGTACTTGTTGCCGCAGCGGATGCGCTTTCTGCAGCAAGACCGGGTGCACGCAGTGAAACACTTGAAAATTATATACGCCGTCTGGAGAAATTGGAAGACATTTCAGAGTCGTATGATGGTGTAGAAAAATCATTTGCAATCCAAGCTGGCCGTGAAGTACGTATTATTGTAAAACCTGAACAAATCGATGATCTTGAGGCGCATCGATTAGCCCGTGATATACGCAAGCGCATTGAAAAAGAGCTTGATTATCCTGGACATATTAAGGTTACGGTTATTCGCGAGACACGTGCCGTTGAATATGCTAAATAAAGATTGTGTACAATCTATAAGAAGGCAAGCTGCGTATGGGCAGCTTGCCTTCTTTCTTGTAAACATGCAGCGCCGAGAGGTACCTTCAAATAGATATAGGGGGAAGTTCCTGCCATTGGAAGTTTCGCTTTATATGGTATACTTTTCATGTAAAATAAACAGGTTTCGAAAGCAGAAAGGGTAAATGAAATGAAATTATTATTTATTGGCGATGTTGTTGGCTCGCCTGGTCGCGATATGGTCCAGCAGTATTTGCCAAAGTTAAAAGAAACGTATAAACCGCAAGTGGTTATTATTAACGGGGAAAACGCGGCAGCCGGCCGGGGCATAACGGAGAAAATTTACCGCCAGTTCCTGGAATGGGGGGCGCATGCCGTGACTCTAGGAAACCACTCCTGGGATCATAAAGAGATCTTCACGTTTATTGATGAAGCCAATAATCTTGTGCGGCCTGCTAATTTTCCTGAAGGGGTGCCGGGCAAGGGAATTACGTATGTACGTTGGAATGCTTTGCAGGTGGCAGTCATCAATCTGCAAGGAAGGACGTTTATGCCGCCGCTTGATTGTCCTTTTAAAAAGGCGGAAGAGTTAGTGGAAGAAGCGCGCAAAGTAACGCCTATCATATTTGTCGATATGCATGCGGAAGCAACCAGTGAAAAACAAGCGCTTGGCTGGCTCTTGGACGGTAAAGTATCAGCGGTGATCGGCACACACACGCATGTACAAACGGCTGATTATCGTATTCTTCCTAAAGGCACTGCTTATATGACGGATGTCGGAATGACAGGTCCATATGATGGGATCCTAGGTATGCAGAAAGAGCCGATCATCCAGAAATTTTTTGACAGTTTGCCTGCCAGATTTACCGTGCCCAAAGATGGACGTGCGCAATTGAGTGCTGTTTTGATTGATGTTGATGATAAAACGGGGCAATCCAAAAGTATTAAACCTATATTAATAAATGAGGATCATCCATTTTTTGATTGATTACAGAGGAACTCTGAGAAATGGACTGCCCTAATTGTTAAACAAACTTTAACGATTAGGGGGCAGTTCATGAATCAGGGTTCTTTTTTATCCCATTTCAACTAGCGTTAAAACTCGAAGACTAAGAAGTATAAGGGGAGAGGAGATCAAGCGCCAGTGAGAATCCGATTGGTTCAATTGCTAATCGGTGGGGGAATCAAAACCCCCACCGATTAAAGATTCGCTTTATATGGACTGAAAATGTAGGAAGCGGTTATTGCAAGGGAGCTTTTGCACTTTAGGCCGTCATAAGTAGGACAAAGCATGAATATAGTAGAAAATGAGAGGAAAATCACTCATGGCACTTCACTGAAGCGGCAGTGAAAGAGGTATGAAACAAGGAGGAGCAAGGAATGGAAATATTAAAGGTTTCAGCAAAATCTAATCCTAATTCTGTTGCAGGCGCACTTGCCGGGGTTCTGCGTGAACGGGGAGCTGCCGAAATTCAGGCAATCGGTGCAGGGGCGTTAAACCAAGCTGTAAAAGCAGTAGCCATTGCTCGAGGATTTGTGGCCCCCAGCGGAGTAGACTTAATCTGTATTCCTGCTTTTACAGACATTTTGATTGATGGTGAAGAGCGTACTGCCATAAAGCTAATTGTAGAACCCAGATAACAATCGCAAATCAGCCTGAGTGCGCAAGCGGCATGCAGGCTTTTTTTGCTTTTGGAGGAAATTTTTAAAAATGTTATTGCTTTCCGGGCTTAGTGGGAGATAAGATCTATTTAACGAGTTTTCTTTTGGCAGGTTCCAAGAAAAGAAGGAGGGTATGCCGATGAAAATAATAGATATGCATTGTGATGTTCCCATGAAGCTGCTTTTGGATGAAACATTATCGTTCACAAGGGAGGCGGATATGGATGTAACACTCCCGCGGCTTCGGAAAGGAGGAGCGAAACTACAGTACTTTGCTCTTTACGTACCTGAGCATATTCCCCCAACCTTGCGTTTCCAGGCTGTTTTAGCCATGGTTATTAAGGTGCAAGACCAGATTCTTGCTGAACGTGATATCAAGCTGATCCGCAGCAAAAAAGACTATGACATGCTTGAAGACGGTGAAATAGGCGCTATTCTTTCCTTGGAAGGCTGCGATTGTCTACAGGAGAATCTTAGCAACTTAAGGACATTGCAATCCCTGGGTGTCACGGCTGTGGGCCTTACCTGGAATTATGCCAATGTATATGGCGATGGAGCGAAGGAGCCCCGCAATGCAGGACTGTCTTTGCAAGGAAAAAAATTAGTCACGTATATCAAAGAAGAAGAGATGCTGCTTGATCTTTCCCATTTGAATGAAGCTGGATTTTGGGATTGTCTTGAATTGGGCGGACGAGTATTTGCCTCGCATTCCAACTGTAGGGCATTATGTGAAACACCGAGAAATTTATATGACAGCCAGGTACAGGCATTGATCAAAAGGGATTCTTTGATTGGAATCACCTTTGTCCCTCAATTTCTACATCTTGGGCGGCCTGCAGCGATACAGGATATTATTCGCCATATTGATCATATTTGCTCATTAGGCGGCGAAAAAAATGTAGGGTTCGGTTCTGATTTTGATGGGATCGACCACCATGTGACCGGGCTTACTTCCTTTGACCGATATCCGCTGTTAATCGAAGAATTGCAGCTCCATTTTTCAGAGGAGCAAGTGGAAGGCTTTGCATTCCGTAATTATGAAAGAGTATTGCTGAAGTGAGAGGGATATATTCTATAAAATTATTTGGCTTATAGTATTGCTTTTTTTTGCACTTTTGGCTAGAATTGTAATCGCTTAGCTATGCCGATAGAGACGTGTCGTTTTAAATATCTAAATATTTAAAAAACTTTGTTTATATTCTCTTGAAAGCCCGTATAAGCTATCAGCAGTTTTATTTAAAGCGTTACTAAAGGGGTGTAAGGTCTATGATCAATCAGCTTTCTTGGAAAGTTGGAGGGCAACAGGGTGAAGGAATCGAAAGTACAGGGGAAATTTTTTCTATCGCTTTAAATAGGTTAGGCTATTATCTATATGGTTACCGCCATTTCTCCTCCCGCATCAAAGGAGGGCATACGAATAATAAAATACGGGTGAGCACATCGCAAACAAGGTCTGTTTCAGACGATTTAGATATATTGGTAGCATTCGACCAAGAAACAATCGATGTGAACTATAAAGAATTACATACAAAAGGCATCATTATTGCCGATTCAAAGTGCAAGCCATCCATGCCGGATGATTGCCAGGCTGCTATGTTCAGCGTTCCGTTCACTGAATTGGCTGCATCACTAGGGACATCACTGATGAAAAACATGGTGGCCGTCGGGGCATCCTGTGCGATTCTCGGACTGGATCTGATCGTTTTTGAAGAGGTGGTACGCGAAATCTTCGAAAGGAAGGGCGAGCAGGTCGTCCAGAAGAATCTGAATGCAATCCAAGCCGGCCATGCCTATATGCAGGAAAAGTTGAAGGAGCAGGGAACACCTCTTAAGCTTGCTGAAGGGGATGGCAGCAAACGGCTTTTTATGATTGGAAATGATGCAATCGCTTTGGGCGCACTCGCCGGAGGCTGCCGCTTTATGGCTGCCTATCCGATTACGCCTGCATCCGAAATCATGGAATACCTCATCAAGAAGCTGCCTGCGGTGGGCGGCACGGTCATCCAAACGGAGGATGAGATTGCTGCGGCGACCATGGCCATTGGCGCGAACTATGCAGGCGTCCGGACAATCACTGCTTCAGCGGGGCCGGGACTTTCGCTTAAAATGGAAGCCATCGGTTTATCGGGGATGACGGAAACGCCACTGGTAATCGTGGATACGCAGCGGGGAGGGCCTTCCACAGGGCTTCCTACCAAGCAGGAACAGTCGGATCTTATGGCTATGATTTACGGAACGCATGGTGAAATACCGAAAATCGTAATGGCACCAAGTACCGTGGAAGAAGCTTTTTATGATACGGCGGAAGCTTTTAATCTAGCGGAAGAATATCAAGTGCCGGTAATTATCTTGTCAGATTTGCAGCTTTCTCTTGGTAAACAGACCGTGCAGCCACTGGAATTGGAAAAAGTCGAAATTCGGCGCGGTAAATTGGTGAAGGGGTCTCTGCCGGATAGCGAGGAGTATTTCAAGCGGTATGCATTAAGCGAAGATGGGATTTCCCCTCGTGTCCTACCGGGCATGAAAAACGGCATCCACCATGTGACGGGCGTTGAACACGATGAGACGGGAAAACCATCGGAGACAGCCGCAAATCGCAAACTTCAGATGGAAAAAAGGATGAAAAAAATCAGCCATTTGCCATTTTCTGTCCCGGTATATAAAAATGCCAAGCACGAGGAAGCGGATTTATTGATGATTGGATTTATTTCAACACGGGGGGCTATCGAAGAGAGCATGCAGAGGCTTGAACAAGATGGCTTGAAAGTCAATCATGCCCATATCCGCTTGATCCATCCTTTCCCGACGCAGGAAATCATGCCATTGATCGCCTCGGCGAAAAAAGTGGTGGTCATCGAAAATAATGCCACCGGCCAATTGGCAAATATCATAAAAATGAACGTCGGCCATGTGGACCGGATACAAAGCATCCTAAAGTATGATGGAAACCCGTTTTTGCCCAAAGAAATTTATGCTTCATGCAAGGAGTTGTTTGTTTATGGCAACATTTAAAGACTTTCGGAATAATGTAAAGCCTAATTGGTGCCCGGGTTGCGGAGATTTTTCCGTCCAGGCTGCAATTCAAAGGGCAGCGGCGAATCTGGGCCTAGAACCCGAAAACCTTGCCATCATTTCCGGGATTGGCTGTTCCGGCCGCATATCCGGATACATAAAATCCTATGGCTTTCACGGCATCCATGGCCGTTCCCTGCCGATTGCCCAAGGAGTCAAAATGGCGAACCGCGGCCTGAAGGTGATTGCTTCGGGAGGGGACGGTGATGGATTTGCTATAGGGATGGGGCATACGGTCCACGCCATCAGAAGAAACATCGACATCACCTATATTGTCATGGATAATCAAATTTACGGCTTGACGAAAGGACAGACCTCGCCAAGATCAGGAACAGGTTTCAAAACGAAGTCCACGCCTCAGGGATCGATTGAACCAGCGCTTTCGCCGCTCGAAATGGCTTTGGCTTCTGGAGCATCCTTTGTAGCGCAAAGCTTTTCAACTGATTTAAAAGACTTGATCAGCATCATCGAAGCAGGCATCAACCATAATGGATTTTCATTCATTAATGTCTTTAGTCCATGCGTAACCTATAACAAAATTAATACGTATGACTGGTTTAAAGAAAATCTAACCAAGCTGGCCGATATTGAAGGCTACGATTCCTCAAATCGTGAAGAAGCCATGCAAACGTTGATGAAGCACAATAGCTTGGTGACCGGCATTGTATATCAGGATACGAATCGGCCTTCCTATCAAGATCTGGTGCCTGGTTATGCACAGACGCCTTTATCCGAAAGCAACCTGCAACTCAGCCAGGAGAACTTTGATCAGTTGTTGGCTGAATTTATGTAATCAACTTGTGGAATGATCAGTGGGTACTCCTTTACTGGACGTACTTCTGATGATTCCTTTTTCTTTTATTGATCAGCTTCCCGGTTTAACATCCATATTCCGATCCCTAACCGACCATATATTGTTTGCCGCTAAATGGCTGGAAAATGGGTCTGACTCATTTAATCAATGATCAGGGGATAAGTGAAAAATTCGAGTGATTAAAATTTTAACCTGATGCAATGAAAAAAACTGCGGTAAAAGTACCCGCAGTCTCTTCTCAAAAGGTTTATGCTATTCATTTAAACATTGGATCTTACTGGAATCTTCTTATTCCATTCTAACTCGCGCAAAGACTCACACTTTAACTCAAGAGTAAAGACAAAGAAGTGTAAGCTGCAAATCAAATGCCAGTAAGAATCCGTTTGAAATCAGCGGGGAATAAATGCCCCCACTTTTCAAAGTTTCTCTTTATTGGTTGCGGTTGCGGCGGAGTCTTCTGCAGCGGCAACGGCATCTAAGTCTGGTGAAAGAAGAACTGCTTTCGAATGAAGAGGTTGACTCTTCTTCTTCTCTGCGTTCACAACGGCGTACGGCCCGGCAGAAGTCGCGTTGATTTAGTCTGGTGCGAACCGGGAAAGAACGATTGCGGCGGCGGCCGCTTTCAATGAAGTTTTCCTCCCTGTTTCTTTCATTTTCACAACCGAATGATTCATTATTTCTAAAGCTCATTCACCAACAACTCCTTTAAAGTAAGTTCTATGTAAGATATGTCGAAAGGGGACAAGTTGACAAGGCGTGAATCCTATTTGGCTGAAAAATAAGCAAATAATCCATTTAATCGGCGTTAAGATTTCCATTCGATAAGAGAATGAAAACGAAAAACGCAATAGGCAAATGAAGCGATATTCAAGGGCTCGTAGTAGTGCAGCTTAACGCTGTAGGGGTAAATGTAACCCCCACCGAATAAATGAACGAAAAAAACCGCGGAAAATGCCCGCGGCTCTTTTCTAAAGAGTCATGCAATGAATCTATACGTTTAGCCTTACCAGAATCCGAATCCGTTGCATCCACAAAAGCCCCAGCCCCAGTTGTTACATCTGTTGCAACGTCTTCTTCTGCAGCGACAGCGGCGACGATTGTGAGAACAGCTGGAAGAACTAGAAGAGCTAGAAGAACTGGAAGAGCTGGAAGAGCTGGATTCTTCTCTTCTGCGTTCGCAGCGGTTCACGGCCCGGCAGAAGTCGCGCTCATTTAGTCTGGCACGAACCGGAAAAGAGCGATTGCGGCGACAGCCGCTTTCAGTGAAGCTTTCCTCCCTGTTTCTTTCATTTTCTCTGCCGAATGATTCATTATTCATGTTGCTCATTCATTAACATCTCCTTTAAAGTAAGTTCTCTGTAAGATATGCCGAAAAGGGACAAGTGGACAAGGCGTGTACCTATAAACGAGAAAAATAACCAATAAAACTTTTTTCCTGAAATAAAAATAAATATTCCGAGCACTTCCATTTGTCTTTCTGGTGTGGACAATATATTTCCAATATATAGTTATCATGTTAAAATGTTATCAATTCATAGAAATATATACAGTTAGAAATGGGGAGATGTACACCATGAATGGAAAAATGAAATCGTTGGTCAAGTCTGCCAGAGAATACGGGGCCCGTTTGGAAATGAGGGAAATCCCTTCTGTTCCAGATGATGGCGTACTTGTGAAAGTGACTGCCGCCTCTATTTGCGGGACGGATGTCCATATCTATAACTGGGATGACTGGGCCCAAAGTCGTGTTAACCCGCCGTATATTTTCGGCCATGAATTTTCAGGCGTAGTGGCAGAAGTCGGGCCAAAAGTTACCTCAGTCAAAGTCGGAGAACATGTTTCCGCCGAGACGCATATTGTTTGTGGAAAATGCCCTCAATGCCTGGAAGGAAAGCAGCATGTATGCAAAAATACAAAAATTATCGGTGTCGATCTTCCAGGGAGCTTTGCGGAATATATTGTAGTGCCAGAGAGTAATATTTGGAAAAATCCGATTGATATGCCTTTTGAAACCGCTTCCATACAGGAGCCTATGGGAAACGCGGCTCACACTGTATTATCCGGCGAAGTGCTCGGCAAGAGTGTGGCTATAATCGGCTGCGGCCCAATTGGCATAATGGCTGTAGCAATTGCCAAAGCCGCCGGTGCTTCTAAAATCATTGCTATTGACATCAATGAATACCGTTTAGGATTGGCGGCTAAAAATGGCGCTGACTTTGTTGTAGACAGCAGCAAGGAGAATCCTGTCGAGAAGGTGAATGAGTGGACCGATGGGAATGGCATCGATGTAGTTTGTGAAATGAGCGGCCATCCTTCAGCAATCAATCAAGGTTTTGAAATGGTGACAAATGGAGGAAGAGTATCCATCCTGAGTTTGCCGACTAAACCGGTTTCCATTGATCTGACCAACCATGTTGTATTCAAAGGAGTGACAGTACAAGGCATCACCGGCCGCCAAATCTTCAAAACATGGCAGCAAGTGTCCGATTTATTGGCTACCGGCAAAGTGCAGGCGAATCGCATTATCACGCATCATTTTCCGCTGGAAGAGTTCGAGAAGGGATTTGATTTGATGATTGCGGGCAAATGCGGAAAGGTAGTACTGCATCCATAATCTTGAAAAAGTTGTTAAAAATAAGTGAGGGAGATGAAAGAATATGAAGGGGTTTGAATATCTGCAAGCAGAGCTTGAGGAAATGAAGAAGGCCGGGACATATCGCGGCTTAGTGCCAATCCAGTCAGAACAAGGTTCTAGGGTGACGATTGAAGGAAAGGAATACATCCAATTGTCCTCCAATAATTATCTGGGCTTGACCTCCCATCCGCGGCTCCGCAAAGCGGCATTGAAAGCAGTCGAAGAGTTTGGGGCGGGGACAGGATCGGTCCGCACGATTGCCGGAACATTCACGATGCATGAGGAGTTGGAGAAGAAATTGGCCGACTTCAAGCATACAGAAGCGGCATTGGTCTTTCAATCGGGCTTCACAACAAACCAAGGAGTGCTGTCTGCCATCCTGTCTCCTGAAGATGTCGTTATTTCAGATGAATTGAATCATGCTTCCATTATCGACGGCATCAGATTGACAAAGGCGGCAAGGAAAGTCTATAAACATGTAGACATGGTAGACCTGGAAAAAGCACTGCAGGAATCTCAGTCATTCAGGAAGCGCCTGATCGTAACGGATGGAGTCTTTTCTATGGATGGAAACATCGCTCCACTGCCTGAAATCGTCCGTCTGGCAGAGAAGTATGATGCTTTGGTGATGGTGGATGACGCCCATGCATCAGGCGTATTGGGCAGCAATGGCCGAGGCACAGTCAACCACTTTAATCTCGATGGCCGCGTCCATATCCAGGTCGGGACTTTAAGCAAGGCGATTGGTGTATTGGGAGGCTATGTGGCAAGTTCCAAGACTCTTTGCGATTATTTGATCCAGAAAGGGCGCCCGTTCTTGTTCAGTACATCGCATCCGCCTGCAGTTACGATAGCTTGTATGGAGGCTATCGATATACTGCAGGAAGAACCGCAGCTGATTGACCGGCTATGGGAAAATACAACTTTCTTTAAAAAAGGATTGCATGGACTAGGGTTTAATACAGGCGTCAGTGAGACTCCAATCACCCCTGTAATGGTCGGCGACGAAACCCTGGCTATTGCTCTATCTGATGCTTTGAAACAGGAAGGGATTTTTGCGCAAAGCATCGCTTTTCCGACAGTGGCGAAAGGTAAAGCGCGCATCCGTACGATTGTAACAGCGCAGCACTCGCGCGAAGAATTGCAGCAAGCCCTTGATGCCTTCGAACGAGCTGGAAAGGGACTGGGGCTCATCTGATCAACTGTACCGAAAGCGGGCCTCTTGCGTGATGGCAAGAGGCTTTTTCTGATGTCTAAACCCCAGAAGCCACGGTATTGTTAAATACTCTCAAAACCGCTATACTAGAGGAATGTGCAAGCTGTCAATCTGAGCTTACAGTCATTTAAATAGATCGCATGTAGCTGCAAAGGCAGCTTTATACTATAGAAAGGGGATCAACGTTATGAATGAAAATCAACGTAAAGAATCTCAATTATTGACACCTGAAAACCAAGACAAAAAGATTGAAAAAGATTACAGCAAATACTTTGAAAAAGTATACGAAGCCCCTTCCCTGAAAGACGCTAAGAAACGAGGGAAAGAAGCGGTCCAGTACCACAGCGATTTTACTATTCCAGAAGAGTTTAAAAATATGGGCAAAGGGCGCAAATTCCTGATCCGTACATATGGTTGCCAGATGAATGAACATGATACGGAAGTAATGGCCGGTATATTCATGGCGTTGGGCTATGAAGCCACCCTTGACGTGAATGAAGCCAATGTGATTCTGTTGAATACCTGCGCAATCCGTGAAAATGCCGAAAATAAGGTGTTTGGCGAGCTTGGTCATCTAAAGCCTCTGAAACTCGAAAAGCCTGATTTATTGATCGGTGTCTGCGGTTGCATGTCCCAGGAAGAATCAGTCGTGAACCGCATTCTGAAGAAGCATCAGTTTGTCGATATGATTTTTGGCACACATAATATCCACCGCCTGCCGAATATCCTTCATGAGGCATACCTGTCCAAAGAAATGGTCATTGAGGTATGGTCAAAGGAAGGCGATGTCATCGAAAACCTACCTAAAGTGCGCAAAGGGAAGATCAAAGCGTGGGTGAATATCATGTACGGCTGCGATAAGTTCTGTACCTATTGCATCGTGCCATATACGCGCGGAAAAGAAAGAAGCCGCCATCCGAAGGAAATAATTGACGAAGTCCGGCATCTTGCTGCACAGGGTTACCAGGAAATCACACTGCTTGGCCAGAACGTCAATGCCTACGGAAAAGATTTCAAGGATATGGATTACCGTCTGGGAGACTTAATGGATGAAATCCGCAAGATCGATATTCCGCGAGTACGTTTTACAACGAGCCATCCCCGTGATTTTGACGACCACTTAATTGAAGTGCTCGCAAAAGGCGGAAACCTCGTCGATCATATCCACTTGCCTGTACAATCAGGCAGTTCATCTGTCCTGAAGATTATGGCGCGTAAATACAATCGTGAGCAATATCTGGAGCTTGTCGCAAAAATCAAGGCGGCTATTCCTAATTTATCGTTGACTACTGACATTATCGTCGGTTATCCGAATGAAACGGAAGAACAATTCGAAGAAACACTTTCTTTATACCGGGAAGTAGGGTATGATGCTGCATATACGTATATTTACTCACCGCGTGAAGGGACACCGGCCGCTAAGATGAAAGATAATGTACCGATGAGTGTGAAGCGGGATCGCCTGCAGCGCCTCAATGCTCTTGTGAACGAAATTAGTGCAGAAAAGATGAAAGCGTATCTCGGTCAGACAGTTGAAGTATTAGTTGAAGGGGAAAGCAAGAAAAATCCTGATGTGTTGGCAGGTTATACAACTAAGAGTAAGCTGGTTAACTTCATTGGACCTAAATCTGCAATCGGGACAATCGTCAAGGTGAAAATCACCGACACGAAAACATGGTCTTTAAACGGAGAAATGGTGGAAGAAACAGTAGAGGTGAGATAGGGATGGCACAATACTCAAAAGATGATTTAATCAAGAAAGCGGAAGAATTGGCGAAGATGATTGCCGAAACGGAGGAAGTGGATTTTTTTAAACGTGCAGAAGCGCAAATCCACGAAAACAAACGGGTCCGCGAACTGATTGCAAGCTTGAAGAGCCTGCAAAAACAGTCCATTAATTTCGAGCATTACGGCAAGGAAAATGCCTATAAGCATGTGAAGGATAAAATCAATGCGATTGAAGCGGAAATCGACAGCATACCTGTTGTCCAAGAGTTCAAGGAATCGCAAGGGGATGTCAATGAATTGCTGCAAATGGTATCTTCCGCTATTTCCAATAAGGTGACTGACTTGATTATCGCATCGACCGACGGCGATGTATTGCGTGGCGAAACAGGTTCGCAAGTACGCAATACACAGCATTCCAGCTGTTCATAATAAAAGACTTGTCGGCACTGACCGCCAAGAGAACATACAATCAACAGGAAAGGCCCTGCATTGCTTAGCAGGGCCTTTTCTACGTCCATTCAAACACATTTCTATTCTATTGAAGAAACGTATATAAAGAAAAGGGCGTATATAAGAGAAAGACATTGGGTGGAAAAGCACTTTCTGGCCTGTTGGGCATACAATAAATTATAAAAATGCCTATAACATATGTTGAAATAAATAATGCTCACACTAGTCTTTTAACACGCATAGGATGGAATGAAACTGAATGAGGAGGGTTCGCTGCATGTCACATTACAGAGAGATTATAACAAAGGCAGTGGTTGCTAAAGGACGGAAATTCACCAAGTCCAATGAAACTATTTGTCCTGAACATCAACCTTCGAGCATTCTCGGTTGCTGGATTATCAATCACCACTATACAGCGAAAAAAGTTGGGAAAACGGTTCAGATCAATGGCAGCTTCGATGTAAGCATCTGGTACTCGTATAATAAGAATACGAAAACAGCTGTGAAAACGGAAAAAGTCCAATATACGGATGTTGTCAATCTTCGGTACCGCGACCCAAATTATAATGATGATCGAGAAATTATTGTAAAAGTAGTTCAACAGCCGAATTGCATAGAAGCTTGCATATCCACAGACGGCCATAAGGTTGAAGTGGAAGTTGAAAGAGAGTTCTTCGTGGAAGTCGTCGGAGAAACAAAAGTATGCGTAGCCGTCAGCTCCGATTGCGCTTGTGATGATGAGGATTGGTTCAACGATGTAGATGATGATGAATTAGATGAAATTAATACAGAGTTCATCATTGATTGCAATGAATCGTAAGCTTAGCAGACTAGGAAGAGTCCTTCCTAGTTTTTTGTTTTTACATTCCTTTATGAAAGTCGGTAGGGCAGTGAACGCTTACTGGGTGGGCGGCAATTGCTTCTTACCATACTTTATATAACGAAGGTTGCCGGTGGAGTATGTTATAATAAGTAGAAACTATTTAATTTGTCTTGAAAGGTTTTGAAGAAAGATGGCTACATATACGCCAATGATTATGCAATATCTACAGATAAAGGCAGATTACCAAGATGCCTTTTTATTTTTCCGTTTAGGCGATTTTTATGAAATGTTCTTCGAAGATGCGATTAAAGCATCCCAGGAGCTAGAAATTACATTAACGAGCAGAGCGGGAGGCGGCGAAGAGCGCATACCGATGTGTGGCGTCCCTTTCCACTCTGCCTCGAATTATATCGATACACTCATTGAAAAAGGGTATAAAGTAGCTGTTTGCGAACAGGTAGAAGACCCGCGTGAAGTGAAGGGGATGGTTAAGCGGGAAGTGGTCCAGTTGATCACTCCGGGAACCGTTATGCAGGGCCGCGGCATTGATGAGAAAGAAAACAACTATGTCGGCACCATTACCTGTTTTGAAGACGGTACATTCGGCTTCGCCTTTGCTGATCTGTCTACCGGTGAGAACAAAGTGACCTTATTGCCGGATTCATTCACTGATGTAGTGAATGAAGTGACGGCTTTATCCATTAAAGAAGTAATCGTAGCAAGCGATTTTCCGGAAGAACTGAAGCTTGAGCTTTCCCAACGGGTCAATCTGGTCTTTTCGGTCGAAGACGACTGCAGCCCGGAAGACAGCTATTCTACGATAACAGCTGATCTGAACCAGGATAAGTTTCTTTCAACGATAAGCCGGTTGCTGCGCTATTTGTTTAAGACGCAGAAACGAAGCCTTGACCATATCCAGCCATGCGAGACATATGAAACGAATGCTTACTTGAAAATCGACTATCATAGCAAACGTAATCTTGAATTGACTGAAACAATCCGTTCTAAGAGCAAGCATGGATCGCTTCTTTGGCTGTTGGATGAAACAAAGACTGCCATGGGCACCCGGATGCTGAAGCAGTGGGTGGACCGTCCGTTGCTGTCGGTAGCGGAAATAACGAAAAGGCAAGCATTGGTGCAAGTCCTCCTAGATCACTATTTCCCGCGCGAGGAGCTAAGGGAAACGCTGAAACAAGTATATGACTTGGAGCGGTTGTCAGGGCGGGTGGCCTTCGGCAATGTAAATGCCCGCGATTTGATATCATTGAAAAAGTCATTGCAGCAGGTTCCGCAGATTGTGCAGGTGCTGCAAAGCATTCAGGACACGGTCCTCGAGGAATATATCGACCAATTGGATCCGTGCGAGGAAGTAGCCGAGCTTTTAGAGACGGCGCTGGTGGACAATCCGCCGTTATCGACCAAGGAAGGCAATATGATCAGAGATGGATATGATGATATGCTGGACCAGTACCGTGACGCCAGCACCAACGGCAAGAGCTGGATTGCCGCCCTGGAAAAACAGGAGCGTGAAAAAACAGGCATCAAGTCTCTGAAAGTTGGCTTCAACCGCGTGTTTGGCTATTATATCGAAGTGACAAAAGCCAATGTGCATCTTTTGCCGGAAGGCCGTTATGATCGCAAGCAGACTTTAGCGAACGCTGAGCGCTATATAACACCTGAATTAAAGGAAAAAGAAGCACTGATCCTTGAAGCGGAAGAGAAAATGATCGATTTGGAATATACCATTTTTGCAACGCTGCGTGAAAAAGTGAAAACCTATATCCCTAGACTGCAGGCATTGGCGAAAGTGCTGAGCGAGCTAGACGTTCTTCAATGTTTTGCGACTGTCAGTGAAAACCGGCATTATTGCCGGCCAATCTTCAATAAAGACCGCAAAATTGCTATCTGTAACGGTCGCCATCCTGTTGTTGAAAAAGTGATGCAAAAGCAACAGTACGTGCCGAACGATTGTTTTATGGACGAAGGGCGCGATATTCTGCTGATCACCGGCCCGAATATGTCCGGTAAAAGTACGTATATGCGCCAGGTTGCACTTATGGCAGTCCTTGCGCAGATAGGTTGCTTTGTGCCGGCAGACCGCGCTGAGCTGCCTGTGTTCGATCAAATATTCACACGCATCGGCGCCGCAGATGACTTGATTTCCGGACAGAGTACCTTTATGGTCGAAATGCTAGAGGCGAACCATGCAATCGCCCATGCCACCCAAAACAGCCTGATTCTTTTCGACGAAATTGGGCGCGGTACTTCCACATACGATGGAATGGCTCTTGCGCAGGCGATTATCGAACACATCCATGAGAAAATCGGCGCCAAGACGCTATTCTCGACACACTATCATGAGTTGACATCGCTTGATGCGACGCTGAAACAACTCAGCAATGTCCATGTATCAGCCATCGAACAAAATGGCGCCGTCGTTTTTCTGCATAAAATTAAAGAAGGCGCCGCTGATAAAAGTTACGGAATCCATGTTGCCCAGTTAGCGGGATTGCCAAAAGGATTAATCAGCCGGGCGAATGAGTTGCTTCAACAGTTTGAGGGCAACGAAAGCCAAATGGTTGCTTCCGCAAGCAGCAGCCGAAAAGAAATGCCTGAAGCAACAGCGGTGCAGCCAATCCGTGAAGAAGAAGCGCAGCTATCCTTTTTTCAGCCAGAAGAGCCAAAGAAAGTGGACAAACCTTCCAAGCAGGATCTTGCATGGATTTCTAAACTGAAGTCGTTAAATATTTTGGAAATGACGCCTTTGGATGCAATGAACGCCTTATATGAATTGCAGAAACAGGCCAAAAAGCATTAAATCTTTTCCCATAAAGCATCATTCATAAGTAGATGCCTCGCTTGCCGGGCTTTGTACATCGGGCCGGCAAGCGGCTAGTCATTATAATCGGAAAGGAGAGAAACCGTATGGCTAAAATTGTCCAATTGAGTGATGCCCTGTCCAATATGATTGCTGCTGGTGAAGTGGTGGAACGACCTGCTTCCGTGGTGAAAGAATTGGTGGAGAACAGCATCGATGCCAACAGTACGATCATAGAAATCGAAGTGGAAGAAGCAGGTTTGCAAAGGATCACTATTACAGATAATGGCGATGGAATTGAAGCGGAAGATATCCGCCGGGCGTTCGATCGGCATGCAACCAGCAAAATCAAGAATGAACAGGATCTATTCAGGATCCATACATTGGGTTTCCGGGGAGAAGCCCTGCCGAGCATCGCTTCGGTCTCCCGATTGGTGATCGAAAGTTCAACAGGGGATGGCCCGGGAACAAAGGTAGAACTGGAAGGCGGCAAAGAAATTGGTTCGGCCTCAAGCCCAGCAAGGAAGGGAACGGAAATAACGGTTTCCGATTTGTTCTTCAACACGCCTGCCCGGCTTAAGTACGTTAAGACCATTCATACCGAGCTTGGCAATATTTCCGATGTAGTCAATCGCTTAGCATTAGCACATCCGCAAATCGCGTTCAAGTTGAGCCATAATGGCAAAACATTGCTCCAAACAAATGGGAACGGCGATGTAAGAGCTGTTCTGGCAGCTATATACGGCTTTAATCTAGCCAAGAAAATGATTCCAATTCGAGCGGAATCCCTCGATTTTTCGATAGAGGGGTATATCTCCTATCCAGAAAGCACGCGGGCTTCCCGCAATTATATCTCGCTGATGGTCAATGGCCGCTATATCAAAAATTATCTGTTGACGAAAGCGATTATGGACGGATATCATACTCTGTTGCCGGTCGGCAGATATCCGATCGTCCTGCTTGATATTAAAATGGATCCGATATTAGTCGATGTCAATGTACATCCTGCTAAACTCGAAGTACGTTTGAGCAAGGAACAGGAATTGATGGAACTGATTACCGCCACGATTATTCAGGAGTTCAAGAAAAAGGTGCTCATTCCGTCGAATGAACAGGAAAAAAGGGTCAAGGCACCAAAACCAGAACAGGTATCTTTCACATTGGAGCATCGGACAGAGCCTGAAGAAGAGTCTCCAAAAGAAAGCAGGGTTCCTCTATTTAATAAAGAAGCGACGGTAATCATGGAAAGCACAGCCGCAGAAGATGCAAGGCCTTGGAATATGCCGTCCTCTATTCCTGTACAAATGCCTGTGCAAACGGATCGGAAGCCTGAAAACATTGACGAGGACAAAGAGAGTGCTTCAGTCATGGAGGAAATCTTCATTCCAGACGAAGAACCTGCCGATATACCGGTTGCAGACCAGATGGAGACTGCAGAAGAACCGGAGAGAGAACGGACGGAAGCGGTAAGCAGAATCCCGACCTTGTATCCGATCGGCCAGCTGCACGGTACCTATATATTGGCCCAAAATGAAAAAGGGTTATATATGATTGACCAGCATGCTGCCCAAGAGCGGATCAAATATGAGTTTTTCCGGGAAAAAGTCGGCGAAGTCACCAATGATATGCAGGATTTGCTTGTACCGATCACTCTGCAATATTCCACGGACGAATGTATTAAAATCCAGGAAAACCTGCATTTATTGCAGGAGGTTGGCATCTATCTGGAAGATTTCGGCCATAATGCTTTCATCGTGCGTACGCACCCGCAATGGTTTCCGAGCGGTGATGAACAGGAAATGATTGAAAGCATCATTGACCAATTATTGCAGATGAAAAAAGTCGATGTGAAGAAACTCCGTGAAGAAGCGGCAATTTTGATGAGCTGCAAGGCAAGCATAAAGGCCAATCACCATCTCCGCAATGACGAAATCTTCTCGCTGTTGAACCAGCTTCGCAACAGTTCCGACCCATTTACCTGCCCGCACGGTAGACCGATTATCATTCATTATTCGACCTATGACATCGAGAAAATGTTCAAAAGGGTAATGTGAAAAAGCGTGAAGGTTCCCCATTGCAAGGAAACCTTCACGCTTTTTTAATCGATTAATCCGTGTTTTTTGATGGTAACATCGACAACTGCTTTGATGTCGGCTTCGCGGTATGCTCCGTCCTTCCATTTCAAGCGTTTGAATTGGTCGTATTCGAACGAATGGAGCTGCTGGCCGATTCCTAGTCCGTCACTGTCTGCTTTCTGCAGTTTCTTTATAACCTTATTGGCTTTTTTTGTTAAGTCTTCGCTAATTTTCTTTTTAAGGTATTCTTCTTTTTTTGCTACATTGTATTTCGGGGATTCGATCACTTCAACATCGAGATGCAATTTTATTTTTCCTGCTACTTTTCCATTTTTGATATGGACATCCATTTTCCGCTTTGATTTCAAAACAGTCACCGTTACATAATTTTTGATATGCGGCTTGTTGCCAGCCGCCGTTTTCACAACGATATTTGGCTGGGATTTACTGTTGTTTTTATTCATCAAATTATACAACATACTTTCCGGCGAATTTAAATGCTGTCCTGTATATTTATCATCCTTAAATACCGCAAGACCATCAAGAACAGGGGTTTTATCCTTGGATTTCATGAAATAGGGAACAAGAAGATCATATCCTTTATTATGGAAAATCCGCGACCCTTTTAATAGATTGACATGTGGCAAAACGCCGCTTTTCACATGTGCTTTGATCACTTTTGCGTAATAATTGCCGGGTATTTTTTCATTAGGGATGTCTGCGGTAATATAGGACTTGGCTTCTCCATCCACCACCATTAAATACGGATTGATCGGATTATACGGTGCCCTGACAAAAATATCGAGATATGGATAGATGCCATCTTCCTTGGCGGTTTTTTCTCCGAATAAGACTACTTTAATTTTGGAGGTATCCATTATTTCGACAACTTTGTCATTTGCAAGTAAAGATAGCTCCCGGACGGTGTGTCCATGAACGGTGGTGATGATTCCGGATTGTGGATAAACGGGCGATGCCGGTGTTCCATATGTACCAATCAGTTTCCCGTCTTTTTTATCATAGCCTACTGAGAGTGCAAAGCTTGTATCCTTTATTAATTTTTCATCCCAGCAGCCTGAAGTAAAGGCAAGGGAGACCATCAGGATGAGTAAACATATTTTTTTATGTCTCATTAGCTGTCATTCCTTTTTGTTTTCCTTTTCTAAACAGTAGCAGAAGGGCTGTCAGCATGGGAACCAGGACTATTACAAAATAGGAGTAGTAGCTTTTAATTTGATTGAATACAGTAAAAAATTCTTTGGTTGCAAACAAATTCATGATTACGGCGCATATAAAGATGAGAATTGAGACCGGCAGCAAATAATGGTTATGGTGGTTTTTATGGTTCAGCTTGCTTAGTCCCAGACAGCCTATAAAAAGGAAACAGATATAGGAAGTGGCCATTAATAGAGACCAAGCGGCTATAAAGAACACTTCGATACGCTCAAGCACATTGAAATGCATCGGCACAATAAAGTATATGACTGCATTTACGACATTTTTGGCTGCGTTTGGAAAATACAGATAAACGAACACCGTTGTTAATAAATACAATGAACATACAAACCAAATGCTGATATTAGCAAGCTTAAGTAAGCGGGCCTTATTCTTTTTTGCCGATTGGACAAAAGGATGGATAAACAGGAATATTTCAAACCCGGCAAATGCGGTGAAACCATCCTTGGATGCTTTTAATATATTCCATATGCCTGCTTCGCCAACAGGAAGTATATGATGGTAATTCAATTCATTTAGATCCCAGAACATGAAATACAGCATCGTTAAAATAATGACAATCGAAATGGTTAAAAACCGTCCAATCGTCAGAAGGTCGCCCATGAGAATATAATATCCCACAAAAATCAGCAGTAAAGCCATGAACCAGAAGGGTGTCCGGTAATAATTCCATAATTTTAAGATCGATGTACATTGATAGATGAAATGGATGCTGTACATGATATAGTAGACCACTAACAGGATGTTCAGGCATTTGCCGGCAAAAGCCCCAAACACATCAACGATAATATCGAATAGTGTGGAGTCCGGATATTTCTTGATGATGAAGTAATAAAGCAAAACTAATAGCTGTACATAAATACCGGCCAGAATGACGGAAATCCATCCATCATGGCCGGCGGTTTTACCCAATAGATGAGGCAGCCCAAGTATGGTAAGCCCTACCTGAGAATGAATCATGAAGAAAAAGAACTGTGATTGAGAAATCTGGTCAGAAGGCAAAAAATTTTTTTCGTTCATTTCTTTTTCCACCACCTAGAGAAGCGTTCGCGAACTTTATTTTTTGTCAACGTCTCCGCAGGACGTGAGTTCATTGTGAAAATAGGTGTGCGGATGATTGTGTCCTTAAGCTCCTTCAATCTTAAAGGCGCAAATGGAGTCAAATAAGGAATGCCGAACGGCCGTAGTTTGCATAAATGGCCGAGTAGCAGGACAATGCCGATCATAATGCCGTAAATGCCGAGTATGGAGGAGAGAAACATGAACGGAAAACGTAGAATGCGTACAGTTGCACTCATTTCAGGGTTCGGAATCACAAAGGAAGAAATGGCGGTCAATGCAACCACCACCACCATTAAGTTGGAAACCAATCCAGCTTTAACAATGGCATCTCCAATGACCAAACCGCCGACTATGCCGATTGTCGGCCCAATCTTGGTCGGCAACCGCAATGTGGCTTCACGAATCAGCTCAATGAAAATTTCGACAATGACTGCTTCGACTAAAGGCCTGTATGGAATGCTGTTCACCGATTCCTTTACAGTGAAAATCAGGCTTTGCGGGATGACTTCATAATGGAAGCCGATAATGGCAATGTAAAAAGCAGGCAGCAAAATGGCGGTGAAAAACGCAGCGAAGCGGATAAACCGGTTGAAAGATGCCACCATAACTCTCACGTTATAATCTTCCGGCGACTGAAAAAAGGAAGTGAAAGTGGCTGGCAGGATGGAGGCGTATGGATCGCCGTCCAATAGGAGGGCAATCCGGCCTTCCATAATACTTCCTATTGTCCGGTCGACCCGTTCGGTTGTCATCGTTTGTGAAAAAGGAGTGAGACTATAATCTTCGACAAAGGCTTCCAACACTGCCAGGCTGAAAACCGAATCCACATCGATACTTTTAATCCTTTCCTCGATCATCTGGACAAGATCCTCATTAGCAACATTATTCAAATATAGGATTGCTGCCGTTTTTTTAGCTTCCTTTCCGACTTCGATCTGTTTGACAGTCAAGTTTGGCGAAACAAGCCCCTTCCGCAGCATAAAAAGGTTCGTTTGCAGGGACTCGATATAGCCTGCATGAGAACCCCTGACAACGTTTTCGGAAGACGGCATTTCAACTTGCCTGCCATCGGACCGTTGTGCCATAAAAGCATAAGGCGTTTGATTGCCCTCGAAAAGCAATAAAACAAACCCTGTTAATAAATGTGTAATAACTTCAGATGGGATGTTTTCGCCTTCTATCTTTTCTAAGGTAAAATTAGGCGACTCATAAAGGGGGTATTGGCTGTTTAATAAATCATCCAATACCGTTTGGATAACGTTATTGTCGGCAAGGCTGTATAAGTATACAAGTTTGGCCTGTTTGTCTTGCAGTGTCAGGTCCCTGACCAAAAGGTCATCGCTATTATTGACAGCGTTTTTTATTTCCTTGACGTTCTGTTCCAGATCATCAGTGATTGCTAATTCTACTTTATCCATCTCTGCTGTCGTTTTTGTCTCCGGCTTTTGTGGTTTTTGCTTTTTCGTTTTGAAAAACGGGAACTGCATTTTTTTCACCTGCTTTTTTATATGACTGATTGTTAGTATGCAATTCTAAATGGGAAAATATTAGTGTTTTTCAAGTTTTAAAAGGATTGGTTATGGGAATAACTTAATTGGAAATGGCCATTTTTAAAAATAACCATGATTGAAAACCCTCGATATCTACACTTCTGCTGGCAATCTTGTGATACTATATAAGCAAATAGAAATAAGGCAGTTGAATAATGTGACTAAACAAAAACTAATATGTATCATGGGACCGACTGCAGTCGGAAAAACGCGCTTGAGCATTGATTTGGCAAAGGCGTTTTCCGGGGAAATCATCAGCGGCGATTCCATGCAGGTATATAAGGGGATGGACATAGGGACGGCTAAAATCACAGCGGCTGAGATGGAAGGCATCCCCCATCATATGATTGACATCAAGAATCCGGACGAACCTTTTAACGTGGCTCAGTTTCAGGAGCTTGTGAGTTCAGCGATTAAAGAGATTAGCGGCAGAGGCAAATTGCCAATCATTGTCGGGGGGACTGGATTATACATAGAGGCTGTCCTGCAGCAATATACATTCTCTGAATCAGTAAGCGATCCGTTGTATAGAGAACGATTGGAGGCATTGGCAGAAACGGAAGGTGTTGAAAAGGTCCATTCCATGCTTCGGGAGGTCGATCCTGCCAGTGCGGAATCCATCCATCCCAATAATGTCCGGAGGGTAATCCGCGCCTTGGAAATTTTTCACTGCACAGGCCGTACAATGACCGAACAGCTTAAGAAACAGAAAAAGGAATATGTATATGACGCCGCATTGATCGGCTTGAATATAGCAAGAGATACCTTATATAAACGGATTGATGAACGTGTGGACCAAATGGTCGACCAAGGTCTGGTGGACGAAGTAAGAGCTCTTTATGACCAGGGCTTAAGGGAATGCCAATCGATCCAGGCGATCGGATATAAGGAATTGTATGCCTATTTTGATGGCTTCGTATCATTCGAGGATGCAATTGAACAATTGAAACAAAATTCAAGGCGTTATGCAAAACGGCAGTTGACTTGGTTCCGCAATAAAATGGATCTTGAGTGGTTCATGATGGATGAGGAAGACTATTCAAAAAAAGTTCAGGAAATACTTGCTTATATTGAAGGAAAGTTGTCATTAGAGGCGAATAATAAACAATAGAGTATAATGAGGAGGATCTGTTGCAATGAAAACATCTGTTAATATTCAAGACCAATTTTTGAATCAGCTACGAAAAGAAGGTACGTATGTAACCGTATTTCTGTTGAATGGTTTTCAAATAAGAGGCCAAATCAAAGGCTTTGATAATTTTACTGTTTTGTTTGAAAGTGAAGGCAAGCAACAGCTCGTTTTTAAACATGCCATTTCAACATTTGCACCGCAGCGCAATGTCCAAATTAACTTTGAAGCGTAATCACAAAGGACAAAAATAAGGAATAAAGAAATAAAGAGGCACCAAAAAACAGACATCTAAAGTCTGTTTTTTTGTTGTGCCTAAATCTTCCTAAAAAATAGACTGTTCAGGGGCAAGCGGGAATATATATAAATAGGCAAACTATTTCTTGGGAAAGCGCAAAATCTGACAAGTTCCTGTTTGTACATGCAACCATTGTCGTAACTGCCCGTTATTTAGAAGCAAGTTCATTTTTTCGCCATATTGCATCAAGGTAAACGCCAAGAAGGGTTGGATGTTGCCGGTTTATGTCGAGCGCAACATCTGGGAAATGGAATGCTAAGTTAGATTTCCGGCATGTTGCGGAGTTGTGATTGAGGGGTGTCTAATATGAGTGATTCTAAAAATAAAAGAAATAATGCGCAAATCAATATCGTAATTTCCAATCAAAAACGCAAGAAAATCACCAAGGAACCGCCGATGCAAGAACATTTAGCCCAAGAGATACCTGGCCACCACCAAGAACTGAAGCAAATCGAAAAAGAGCTGGATGTATTAATCGGCATGGAGGAAATGAAAAAAATCATCAAACAAATATACGCCTGGATCTATGTGAACAAAAAGAGGGAAGAACAGGGACTGAAGGCTGAGAAACAAGCCTTACATATGATGTTTAAGGGGAATCCTGGAACAGGCAAGACAACGGTTGCTAGATTAATCGGGAAATTATTCCTCAAAATGAATGTCCTAAGCAAAGGCCATCTGATTGAAGCTGAAAGAGCCGATCTTGTAGGGGAATATATCGGCCATACGGCGCAAAAAACAAGAGATCTCATCAAGAAAGCGATCGGCGGGATTTTGTTCATCGATGAAGCTTATTCATTGGGGAGAGGAGGGGAAAAGGATTTCGGGAAAGAAGCCATTGATACGCTGGTAAAGCATATGGAAGACCGCCACCATGAATTTATACTCATCCTTGCCGGCTATTCAGCAGAGATGGTAGAATTCCTGTCTCTGAATCCAGGGTTGCATTCCCGCTTTCCGATCGTGGTGGATTTTCCGGATTATACAGTAGACCAACTGATGGATATTGCGTCGTTGCTCCTGAAGGAAAAGGAATACCAGTTCAGCAAAGAAGCGGAAAAGCAATTCGAGCAGCATTTGCTGGAATTAAAGAACGTATGGAGTCCGATTAGTTTTTCGAATGGCCGCTATGTAAGAAACGCCATTGAGAAATCGATTCGCTCCCAAGCGATGAGGCTTCTTTTGAGCGATATGTACGATAAGAAGGAACTACAGACGATCAGGTCGCAGGATTTGCAATTTTAAGCAATAAGCTTTAAGGAGAGCGGCGCTTATTTTGTAATGTAGACCACTTCTCGATTGTTCGATATGCCGCTGAAGATTTATTTGAGCCTGACCATTATATAGATCGTAACCTCCTCAACTTAAGCCGATTGATGAGTGACTGGATGACATTATTCCTTGCCAACTGGCGCTAAAACCCCCACTTCAACACACAAGTAAAGACAAAGAAGAGAAAGTGGGAGGTCAAGCGCCAGGAAGTATTTGAATGGAAGACGGGGCAGCAAAAGCTGTCTCTTTTTTGTATGCTAAAATGTGACAATGTATAAGTTCTTACTAAACTATGTTCTAAATTATCAATAAGTATAATACACATTATTTTTCTTTTTAAATATCTAAATCGAAAACACGACCATGCTTTCAAAGCCTTCCAAAAATCACCCAGGTGAAGAAATCCTTCGCATAAGGTGAATTCCTGGCTGTTACAGTGTACAATAGGAGAGGTTATGAATAGGAAATAGATAGGAGTCATTTGAATGTATCAAGATTTAACGTATGGAAAAGCATTGCAAGCGATTAGTGAAAGAATGGAAGGCAAGTTGGCGCCTTTACATAAAAAAGTGGACCGAAATGTAGAATTGAACCAATACCGTGTTTTGAAAAGCTTCCAGAATCATAAAGTGAGCGATTCACATTTTATTCCGACGACTGGATACGGATATGACGATCTTGGGAGAGATACGCTTGAAAAAGTATATGCCGAAGTGTTCGGTGGGGAAGCTGGGTTGGTCCGGCCTCAAATCATCTCGGGCACCCATGCCATCTCCACGTCTCTTTTCGGCGTTCTGCGGCCCGGCGATGAATTGATCTATATTACCGGCAAGCCTTACGATACGCTTGAGGAAATCGTAGGAATCCGCGGCAGCGGCAAAGGATCTTTAAAGGAATACCAGATTGGCTATAAATCGATCGATTTACTGGAAGATGGAACTGTGGATTTCGAGAAAGTCCGGAAGGCGATTTCGCCGAAAACAAAAATGATCGGCATTCAGCGCTCTAAAGGCTATGCTTCGCGCCCTTCTTATACCATTGCAGAAATCAAAGAAATGATTCAATTTGTTAAAGAAATTAAAAGAGACGTCGTTGTGTTCGTTGATAATTGCTATGGCGAATTTGTGGAAACATTGGAACCATGCCATGTCGGAGCGGATTTAATGGCCGGTTCTCTCATAAAAAATCCAGGTGGTGGACTGGCCAAGACTGGCGGCTATATCGTCGGCAGAGAAGACTTGGTGGAATTGTGCGCCTATAGGCTGACATCCCCTGGCATCGGGGCGGAGGCGGGTGCTTCCCTCTATTCGCTGCAAGAAATGTATCAAGGCTTCTTTATGGCGCCGCATATTGTCGGCCAAGCACTGAAAGGGGCACAATTCACTTCTGCTATTCTTGAAGAAGTAGGGATGAAGACATTTCCTGCCTGGGATGCCGAACGCACGGATTTGATCCAGGCTGTGCAATTTGATGACCGCGATCTTATGGTTACTTTTTGCCAGGCGATTCAATTCGCCTCGCCGATCAATTCCCATTTCACTCCTTATCCGAATTACATGCCTGGCTATGAGGATGATGTCATAATGGCTGCAGGCACTTTCATCCAGGGAGCGAGCATTGAGTTAACGGCGGATGGCCCACTGCGTCCTCCTTACATTGCATATGTACAGGGCGGCTTGACTTATGAGCATGTAAAAGCAGCCATTTTGATCGCACTGAATTCTTTATTGGAAAAAGGGCATATTACGCTCTAAACAGGAGGGAAAGGCATGGAGGAAAAAATTGTGTTGACTGAAGAACAGCAAAGGCTATTGGATAAGCAGGGCTGGTTCTATGAATATAAGGAAGTGGACAAACCATTAGCAGATATCGCAACAAGAGGGATGCGGGAAAACCTGAACCACGAAGATCTTCAGATTGTCCTTGCAATCGGGAAAGAGATGGCCGAATTGATCCTGGACACAGTCATCGCTAATATCAAAGATGGCTATAAGTACCGCGAAGGGCTCTGGAATAATGTAATCGAAGATACAGTGGTGGAATTCAAAAGAGTAAGAAGCGGAGACCGTTCTCTTTTGCGCTTGGTACTCCCGGATTCTGAAGGGCGTTTTCCGGAAGATGAGGGTTGCCAATATCCATACTGCGAGCAGTATAAAGCTATAGATTAACGAACGAAGTGCACATGAAGATGTGCACTTTTTTTAGATAGAAAAGAAAAACGAATGATTAGAAAAGAATTTAATGTCAGAAAACCTTACATTTGTTTGACAATATTGTTTACGTGGAATAGAATGAAAATAACAATAAGTGAGGAGGGAAAGTTTTGGATAGTAAAAATATCCGAAGATCCATGCCGCTTTTTCCCATCAGTATCGTTATGCAGCTCACAGAATTGTCAGCCCGCCAAATCCGTTATTATGAAGAGCATGGCCTTATCGCCCCTGCCCGAACAGAAGGGAATAAGCGGATCTTTTCCCTGAATGATATCGATACATTGCTCGAGATCAAAGAATTGCTGGAGCAAGGCGTAAATATGGCAGGCATTAAGAAAGTGTTTGCAGTTAAAGAAGAAGCATCTATACAAGAAACATCCATAAAACAAGAAACAGTGAAACAAGAATTGACGGACAGAGAACTGAGACAATTATTAAGGGCAGATTTGTTGCACAACAGCAAAAATCGCTCGATGCTGCGTCAAGGAGATATGTCCAGATTCTTTCATTAAGAAGAGGAAAAGAAACAGGAGGAAACGAACATGGCAAAATATTCACGCGAAGATATTATGAAATTGGCTAAAGAAGAAAATGTTAAGTATATCCGCCTGCAATTCACGGATATTCTAGGTACAATTAAAAATGTAGAGATACCAGTAAGTCAATTAACAAAAGCATTGGATAATAAAATGATGTTCGACGGTTCTTCCATCGAAGGATTTGTCCGCATTGAAGAATCAGACATGTACTTGTATCCGGATTTAGACACATGGGTAATCTTCCCTTGGACTTCTGAAAAAGGTAAAGTAGCCCGATTGATTTGTGATATCTATAATACAGATGGCACACCATTCCTCGGCGATCCACGCAATAACTTGAAACGAATGCTGAATGAAATGAAAAAAATGGGCTTTACGAACTTCAATGTTGGCCCTGAACCTGAATTCTTCTTGTTCAAATTGGACGAAAAAGGCGAACCAACACTTGAATTAAATGATAAAGGCGGCTATTTTGACCTAGCCCCAACAGACCTAGGAGAAAATTGCCGACGCGATATCGTGCTTGAACTGGAAGAAATGGGCTTTGAAATTGAAGCATCCCACCATGAAGTGGCTCCAGGGCAACACGAAATCGATTTTAAATATGCCGATGCTGTAACGGCTTGCGACTACATCCAAACATTTAAGTTGGTTGTTAAAACGATTGCCCGTAAACACGGACTTCATGCGACATTCATGCCGAAACCATTGTTCGGCGTTAATGGATCCGGTATGCACTGTAACGTATCCCTGTTTAACGGCAAAGACAATGTATTCTATGACAAAGAAGGCAGCCTTGAATTAAGCGATACAGCCCGCCAATTCATCGCCGGTGTCATTAAACATGCACCACACTTTACAGCTGTGACAAACCCGACCGTCAATTCATACAAACGGTTAGTACCAGGTTACGAAGCGCCTTGTTATGTTGCATGGTCAGCCAAAAACCGCAGCCCGCTCGTACGTATCCCTGCTTCCCGTGGCTTAAGCACACGTGTTGAAGTTCGCAGTGTTGATCCGGCAGCTAACCCGTATTTAGCAGTAGCCGTATTGCTTGCAGCAGGCTTGAGCGGAATTAAAGATAACCTTACACCGCCTAAAGCAATCGACCGCAATATCTATGTCATGTCAAAAGAAGAACGCGTTGAAGCAGGCATCACTGACCTGCCATCCACATTGTATGCAGCGCTTGAAAGCTTAAAACAAGACGAAGTCATCTGCGAAGCACTTGGCGATCATCTGCTGGAACATTTCATTGAAGCAAAAGAGATTGAATGGGATATGTTCCGCACGCAGGTCCACCCTTGGGAGAGAGAACAATACATGACCATGTATTGATAGAGGGAACCCTTGATACCATTGGTATTGAGGGTTTTTTATTTTTGGGGGTTTTTTATAAATTTGCTGGTGATATGTTTCGCACCCACATTACACCCACTTTTAATTCAAAATACCCTTAGTGTATTCCTCGAATTTATCAATTCTCTCTTCCTCAATTTTATCGGATATATGAGAATAAACATCGGCGGTAATTT